>DASYEB010000041.1:0-426452 GCA_036499285.1 Puia sp.
CGGAGGAAAGCAGGAAGAGTGTATCAGGTGTCATATAAAAGAGATTAGAGCGTGGTCAGGTAATTAGAGCGTGGTAAGGTAATGGATAGCTGTCAGCGAAGGGAAAAAGAAATAAGCCCCGCCTTTGCAGGTGACGAATCGCTGCAGCCCCGTAACATACTTGTTCACCGGCTGGCCGGGTAGTGTGAAATTTTGTTCCGTCCCCGGTGCGGGATTTTCCCGCACGCCGATAATGGGATCAGGGTCATTGTACAGTTGTTTGAATTTTGGGTAATTGGCCCAAGTATATTGAATGAATTCGTATTGACGGGAAATATCCGCATTGAAGCAGGAAAAGAGGAGCCCTACTTCCCCGTCCGGGGTGAATCGTGTCGGGGATCCTTCATAAGGATCTCCGTACAATCTGGCCCGGCGGATGATCCGGTGCCGGCGGGTTAGCTTTAGTGATTCCGACGGGCCATTGTCTTCGAAACTATCCCGGGGATTTGTGCGGCGCAGATGCGAGCCGAAGGGACATTTCAGACCGGCTGTATCGGTATCTGAATATCCGAAGTCATCGTCATTGCTGAGACCGCCGGGATCTTTGTCCGGGTATTTTACCACCGGCGCGCCACTGGGCCAGCGGCCCATCATCTTCGCGGCCAGTTTGATGCTCTCGTCTACATTCACGGAGCCATCGGGATTTTTCGTTTGTTCGTTCAGGAAGGTCCAGTATCCTTTTACATCCTGTTCGATCTGACGCAGCACCATATATGTTCCGTTGCGTCCAAGGTCCCGCTTTCCCGTATCCGAAGGATCAAGGGGCAGGATGGCCGCATTGCCCTGTTCTTCGGCCAGCAGGGGCGTATCGGGAAAGACCTCGTATTCGTTCCTGTATCCCATCACAAACTCGCCGGCATTCACATAATCATTGGCGGGACCGGTCCTTCCGCTGCCTTTGATAATGGGTTGGGAGATACCATCCCGGAATCCGAAATGTTCTTTGTTCTGCGGCAGGGTCTGTCCGTCCAACTGGGAAATCTCTTTTAGCCCGGAAAACTCCGGGGTCGGGAGCAATTGCTGATAATACATCAGCGCCGACTGTTTGTCCACGCCGAACACCATCAGCAGGATATGCACCTCCTCGTTATTCGGGCCGCCCCATCGCCACAGCTCCGGTGCGCTGCTGTCAAAATCACCCAGAAGCCGCCGTCGGTGCGGAGTCGTCATTCCCTCCCGGAACTCCCTCGTGAAATTCTGAAGGTTGCTCTCGCTGAGGCCCAGTGCACGGAGACCGGCCGCCGTAAACGCGATATTCAGACAACGCGTCTTTTCGTGGTGCTTCGAGGTGGTGATGGCCTCTTCGTTTGTCCCGATGAATTTCCTAGCGGCGACAGGGTCCGTCACCGTGAGCAGCACGTAGCGGGAATACTGCATATACTTGTATCCGCGAACGATATAACCCTGTATATCGGCAAGTTCCAGTGTTTCCATATCGATGTTTTTAGAATCTTTGTAAGAATTGTTTGGCTTTTTCTTCGGAAAGGTTTTGCATAAGCTCATTCCGGATATAGCTGTTGTTCATGACGTTCTTGATGGAGAGATGCGGATAGGCACAATACCAGACGGCTGTAGGCACCTGGTAATATCGACTCCAGGCAAGAAAATGTTCTTCGTCATACGCGCCGCCGGTGAACAGGAATTTGGTGCGCGGAAAATTTTGTGTATTGCTCCAGATGCCCGTCAGACCCCAGCCCGACTTATCGATAAAGTCGCCAAGATACTGCTGCCAGCTTCCGTCGAAATTACTGAAGAACAACATGCGCTGGTTGTTGTCGATCATCACCCATCGGGCGAAATGGATGGTAGGGATCCCCATCAGCTTCCCATTTACGAAGAGGTTCTTAATAAGGGCGCCGGCAAAGAGCATCAATCCCTGTAGGGTGATCAAGCGCATCCAGACCGGTTTCATGACCAGCACCTGGGTGAACTGGTTCTGGTTCGCCAGGTCTTCATACTCCTCCAGCCGCCGGACATGGGTCTCATCGATCTGGCTGGGGGTAAGGCCAAGCGGTTTATCGCTGTTCTCGTACAGGAAATGGATCACCACGATCCAGATCAGGATCAATGGCGACAAGACCAAAAGGATGAGACCGAGCAAGACCATGCCGAACCAGTTGACGCGGGGCAGGGGGATCGGCTCCTTCGCCCACTGGAATTCCGGTCGTGTCAGGACGTCTTTCCTGATGTTCTGCTGTATCGCGGCAGCGCTGAGATGGGACCAGTTTCCGCTGTGAATAAACTGCCAGATATAATTCCGTAATTCGTTCTCCTGTTTGATCTCACCGAGCGTTCGTCCTGGCGCGCCGACAAAGGAGGCCGACATTTTCACCCGCCACTGCAGTAAGTAGGTCTTCCGGCTCTCCGTCGTTCGGGCGTCGGGAGCGGGGTACGATTCGCAACAGCTGTACATTTTGTCGATGAGATCGGCGCAACCGGTGACCAGTCCTGTGAGGTGCTGGTCTTCGCTGCCGTCAAAGTCGGAGGAAAAGACTAATCTCGGGCCGATATTTTTGCCTGCCTTGCTGCCGGTATTCTCGGGCTCCAGTAAGATCCACCGGGCATAGTGGATATTGCCGGCGCTCTCGAAGGGCTGCTGGATCCCTTGTTCCAGGCCCAGCCGGATACTTTTAAGATAATCGTCGAGCTGTGAATGCGCCCCGCTCATTACGGGTGTTACGAGAGTCATTGGATTTTGGCGTGTCATATTCGTTAGTTTAGTCAAAAGCCACTACAAAATTGTTCGGGAACGGTCCTTCGTGCATTCCGCTTCCTCTACCGGCTCTTCCCGGCGCCCGACGCACTCCGGGAAGACGAAGCACTGCGGCGACGAATTCGGAGATCGTCACGGCATTGATGTATTTGCCATAACATTCATGCAGGGCATAGCCATAATTCATATAGACAGCGGTCCTCGCGGGATCGAAACGCCGGGGTTCCGGAAATGCGGCCGGGTCCATCATCGCGGCCGCCGTCAGTGCGAATATGGTGCTGCCGGCGGCGATGGTATAGGTCTTATCGCCTTTGCCGCTGAGGGTCTGCTTTTTTTCGTTGTACCGGATCACACCGGGCTGGGCAGGATTGAAACGCAGGGCTTCGCAGACATAACCATACATCTTTTGCATATCTTTCTCCCGGGCGCAGGCGATGGCGCCTGCCAGGATCTCCGGCCGGTTGAACAATTCATCCAATACCAGTATCACCGCCTTGTTGGTGGTCTCCAGGATCCCGGTGATCAGACCGCCCATATTCCGTTGCAGGATGTCGTCATTGAACCAGGCGCCGTCTTCCTCCTGCTGCAGGAGGATCAGCCGGTTCATCACGTTGTCGTCAAGGGTCTGTCCGTCGCGCTGCGCCTGCTTTCTGTCTTTGATCAACTGGAACAGCCAGGCTTTCCGCTCGTCCGCAGCGTCTACAGCAGCCTGATGTTTGGCGGCGTTATTGGTGAAATTCAGGAACAGATCATAAAACAGCGCCCGAAGCCAGTTTTTCATAACGGTCTCCGTCGGTCCCGGCACCCCGAAATAGTCGTCGATAAAACGCGTCAGTACGACCCGGCAAAGACTATCGGCAACGTCTAATCGCTTGAAAGGCTGTGATTGTTCCAGTATGGCTTCCGAGGAGCTGCGTATAAAAGTCCTGATCCGTTCGAGGTCTTCCTTTTTCGCCGACCGCCGGACGAAGTTGCGTTCGCGGTCGAATTGGGGATTCATCTTGTCCATGCCGAGGAAAAAAGCGCCTTTTTGCCGCGCCATCTTCCGGCCGTTGATCTCTTCGATGGTAAAGTCTTCGTCCCGTTGCAGCATTTCGACCAGCAGGTCGTTCTGGTTAACCGTTACCAGCGAGGTCGGTAGGACCTTCAGCACCGGGTAGTGTTTTTGCAGAAAGCAGAACAGGCTGGTCTGGCGGCGGCCTGCCAGCAGCCCTATGCTTTCGGCCAGCCGGCCGAGGGGGCCGGGTTCTTTTGGGAGCTGTTTTTGCAATCGCATGACCGGGCGGTCTTCCTGGTATAGCCGCAAAATAAACTGGCCCGAAGGCCGGGCACGCCAGCCTATCACATCCTTTCTCCAGGCCGCGGGGACCTGGTTGATCCGGCAGATGGCGCCTCCAAATTCTTCGGGCAGCACCAAAGGCGCAGCAATGGCGGCAAAAGCGATGTCGGCCAAAGTGAAGACGGCGCCGGTCAGGTATTTACGGCCATCTTCCAGGAGCAAATCTACCCGATCAAGGATCTTGTTGATGCCTTGCAGATCGCCCGTATCGATGCCATGCAAATCTTCTGCGTTGTCCGTCCCGCCTATGTCTTTATACAAGGTCTTCCGGATAGCGTTAAAGTCCAGCCGATACCGCAATTTGCTGGCGAATGAAACGCCCTGGGTAAAGAGGCCACGGGCAAGTGCGGGTTCCGGTAGTAACTGTGTATATACATAACGGGTGACCTTTCGCTCCAGCTCATGCCGGAAAAGATTATAAAGCGTAATCACTTCGCTTCTTTTCGCCGGTTCTTCGGGGATCAGCTTGTTCGATGGCAGGCTTTGCCTTTCGATGTATTCAACGATGCTGTCCGCACCATACAGTAACGCATCGGTGCGGACCAGGACGGGATGATTATCCGGCCCCGTACTACCGCTGAAGCGGTTAGCTATGCTGTCGCAGAACGGAGGCGGATGCATTTGATGGCGATATAGAAGATCCTGCCTGTCCAGTACCCATCGTACAATTTCATCGGAGCCCCCCGTGGAGCTGCAAACCAGGGTGGGCGTCTTTTTATCATAAGAAAAGGCAGCCCTGTACTGAAGTGGTTCCAACGAATCGGGGGAAGTGCTCATAAGCTATAAGGAATGATTAAACTAAATATACACATATTATGGAAAAATTGCATAAAAAAATGGACCGCTTTGGTACGCCGGGGCACTATCAGCTTTGTCGACATTTTGAAAAGAAGGGAAACACGGGGTTGTGAAATATAATACCAGAAATGCAAATAAAAGTGGAATATGACCGGATGGGGAAGAATTAGCTTTGATCCGAATCATATTTTCATATGGAGAGTAAATATAAGGGAGCACCCATATTGGTAATCGGCAACGGAAAACTGGCAAGCAGCGTCACGGTTTGTCTATTATTAGGGGGGCATGCGGTTACGTTGATGACGGATGATAAGGAGGATGCGGTGGACAGGATAAATAACCACTTTATCGATCTGTCCGGGTTTAATGAGAGGATCATTACGCCGGACCTGCTTGAGATCGAAGGCTTTCCTAATGGTAAGGCCACCGAACATAAAATAGGGATCGCCATAACGAGCGAAGATCTTGCGGAGAAACGGGCCATGATCCAACAGCTGGAAAAGATCCTTTTTCCCGGATCGGCGATCGCTATAAATACGGAGAGCATTCCCCTTAGTCTATTACAGGAGACCTGCCATCGCCCCAACAGGCTGGTCGGGCTTAACTGGGTGGAACCTGCGCATACTACTTTTTTTCTCGAACTAATTATCAACGCCAACACGAACAGAAAGCTCGCCGATAATATTTATGACCTTGCCAAAAGCCATTGGAGCAAGGACCCCTATCTTATTTTCAATAATGTGAGCATTCGCGCAAGGATGTTAAGCGGAATGATCAGGGAAGCATTCTACCTGGTTCAAAATGGATATGCTTCGATAGAAGATATAGACAGGGCTTGCAGGAACGACGCGGGATATTATCTCCCGTTTGCGGGAAATTTCAGGTATATGGACCTGATGGGCACCTATGCCTATGGGTTGGTTATGAAAGACCTGAATCGCGAGCTATCAAAAGACACCGGGATCCCGCCTTTCCTGGAAGAAATAATCAAACAGGGGGGACTGGGAATGGAAAACAATAAAGGCTTTTATACCTATAAGGAAGGCGATGCGGAGCGATGGAACAGAATCTTCAGCACGTTTAGTTACCAGATACAGGATATAATAGAAAAGAACCCTTTTAATGAGATACAAAAAGCGGCTGTTAATTACAGGGTCTGAGAAAATAATTTATGAAGCGACCATTGATCTTTGACGGGCATCTTGATCTTGCGATGAATGCCATCGAGTGGAACAGGGACCTTACCTGTCCTTTAGCCGAAATCAGGCAAAGAGAGATGCATATGAAGGATAAGCCTGACAGGGGTAGGGGCACGGTGTGTTTGCCCGAGCTCAGGAAGGGTAGGGTTGGACTGGTCGTTGCCACTCAACTGGCGCGGTACACCCCTCCGGGCAGCGCTGTTGCCGGCTGGAACTCCCCGCAACAGGCATGGGCCATGACCCAGGCGCAACTGTGCTGGTATCGCGAGATGGAAAAGATGGGAGAAATGGTTCCCATCACCAATGCCGAACAATTGGATCGTCACCTGGCAATGTGGGAGGACGACGCTATTGAAGACAGCAAAAAGCCTATTGGGTTTATCCTTAGTCTTGAAGGGGCAGACTCTCTTGTAGACATCGATTACCTGCATACCGCGTACGGGTATGGCTTACGTGCTATCGGCTTGTCACATTTTGGTCCGGGGAGGTACGCTCCCGGTACAAAAATGCAGGGGCCTCTAACATCCAAAGGGGTAGAACTATTAAAGGAAATGAATGCGCTAAACCTGATCCTGGATGTAACCCATCTTACCGATGAAGGATTTTACCAGGCAGTAGATCTGTACCAGGGGCCCATCTGGGCCAGTCATCATAATGTAAGAAAGATCGTGCCCAATCAGCGACAGCTGACGGACGGACAAATAAAAGTGCTGATCGAACGGGGCGCCGTCATCGGCGGTATGCTGGATTGCTGGGCAATGGACCTGCGATTTATCGATACGGTCTCAGATCCCTGGCAACTGGATATCCGGCTGGAAAACCTGGTCGATCATTGGGACCATATCTGTCAAATTGCCGGGAACAGCCATAATATAGCTTTTGGGAGTGATCTGGATGGAATATTCGGAACAGAACAGGCGCCATGGGACATGAACAGTATTGCCGACCTTCAAAAATACCAGGAGATCCTTTTACGAAGAGGATATACACAAGCCGATATCGAAAACATATTCCATAAGAACTGGATCAGGTTCCTTCGAAAAGCATGGAGCTGATCACCTGGATGATATAGAGCTGATCTCTCTGAATGAAAATATCAAAATTGCACCAAATAGTATTATCCCTATGATCTAAGTTCCCTTAATTTCGGAACGTTAAAGGTTTCTGATAGTCTAAATAAACGAGATGAAAATTAAAGTAGCATTTCTATTGTGTTTGCTGCCCTTCCTTGCTATTGCCCAAAGCAAACCGCTGCCGGTCTATAAGAACGCTTCCGAGCCAGTGGAGTCCAGGGTAAAAGATCTTTTAAGTCGTATGACCCTCAACGAGAAGATCGCCCAGATGCAGGACCTTTCCTTTAGTGACATCTACACCGCGGATAGCCTCGATGCGGTGAAAATGAAAAACGACCTGCGTGGAGTGAGCCGGGGTTGTATGGAAGGCATGGGTCTGACGGCCGAACAATATGCGGTTGCTATCAACCGTGTGCAGAAATACCTGAAAGAAAAGACCCGCCTTGGGATCCCTATGCTGGCAACATCCGAGGCGCTGCATGGATGTGCACATGGTGGTGCAACGGTATACCCGCAGGCCATCGCGCTTGGCAGCACGTTCAACCCCTCACTGGTCAATGCGATGACCAGGGCCATCACAAAAGAATTAAAGGTTCAGGGGATCGGCCAGGTCCTTTCGCCCGACCTCGATCTTGCCCGGGAACTAAGATGGGGCAGGGTAGAGGAAACCTATGGAGAAGACCCTTACCTGGTCGGCCGGATGGGAGTCGCTTTTGTAAAAGGATTTTCCGGGAACAATATTATCTGCACCCCGAAACATTTTGCCGCGCATGGAAGTCCAAGGGCGGGGTTAAATCTTTCTTCCGTTGCGGGCGGCGAAAGGGAATTACGGTCCATTTATCTGCCGCCCTTCGAAGCGGTGATCAAAGAGGCGCATCCGCTGAGTATCATGAACGCGTATAGCTCCTATGATGGGATCCCGATGGCGGCATCACATCATGTGCTGACGGATATCCTTCGGAAAGAGTGGGGTTTCAAAGGGTATGTCTATTCCGACTGGAGCTCTGTCGAAATGCTTTATAATTATCAGCACACGGCAAAAGACCCGGCGGATGCGGCCTTCCAGGCGGTAAAGGCGGGTGTCGACATGGAGATCTGGAGTGATTGTTTTGCGAAACTGGATAGCCTGGTAACCAGCGGAGCTTTACCTATCCGGTATATCGACTCGGCTGTTTCAAGGATCTTGAGAGCGAAGTTTGCTATCGGGTTGTTTGAAAACCCGTATGCCGACGTGGCTGATCTGAAAACAAAGATGCATACGCCGGAATCCGTACAATTGGCGTTGGATCTAGCGCGGGAGTCGGTTGTATTATTAAAGAATGAAAACAGGCTTCTGCCATTCGGGGACAATATAAAGTCGATAGCGGTAGTAGGGCCGAATGCCGATAAGGTCCAGTTTGGAGATTACACCTGGACGAACGACAATAAATATGGGGTGACGCCATTACAGGGAATGCGGACGCTGGTGGCGGACAGGGTGCAATTAAATTTTGCAAAAGGTTGCGACACTTATTCTCAAAATAAGGAGGGGTTTGCGGAAGCAGTGGCGGCGGCTTCGAAGAGTGACGCGGTCGTCGTATTTGTCGGCTCTTCCAGCGCCTCGCCGGGTTATCCTCATCCGAATGCGACCAGCGGCGAAGGCTATGATCTTTCCGATCTTGTATTGCCCGGCGTCCAGGAAGATCTGATCAGGGCGTTGAAAGAAACCGGCAAACCGATTGTAGTTGTATTGGTTTCGGGGAAGCCGTTTGCCATTCCGTGGGTCAAAAAAAATGTGCCGGCGATCCTTACACAGTTCTATCCCGGGGAGCAGGGTGGCAATGCCATTGCCGAGGTCCTTTTTGGCAAGGTCAATCCATCGGGGAAGCTGAATGTTTCTTTTCCCCAAAGTGTGGGTCATTTGCCTGTATTCTATAATCACTATCCCAGCGATAACGGCTATTACAATAAAAGAGGGTCCATCGACAGCCCGGGCAGGGACTATGTCTTTTCGAGCCCCGATCCTCTGTGGGCGTTTGGTTCCGGATTAAGCTACACCACATTCGAATACAAGGCGATCAAGGTATCAAAAGACGTCTTTACTGCCGGTGAAACATGCCATATTGAAGTCACTGTCGGGAATAGCGGTGCTACAGATGGGAAAGAGGTCGTCCAGTTATATGTGAGGGATAAGGTAAGCTCGGTCGCCACGCCCGTTGAGCAATTAAAGCGGTTTGAAAAAGTATTTATCAAGGCGGGGGGCTTGGTCAAGGTCTCATTCGATCTGCCGATGAGCGAGCTTGCTTTGTACAACGCCGATATGAAGAAGGTGGTCGAACCGGGAGAATTTGAATTGCGGGTTGGAACGGCTTCGGACCAGATCAAGGTAATAAAAACGATTCAGGTAAAATAAATAAAGTGACTATGGTAAAAAAACGATTTGCTTGCTTGTCTTTTTCTCTTCTGGCGACACTGATCTCCTTTGCTCAGCAAAAAGTAAGGTCAGACTTTGACCCGGAATCCTTTCAGATACTCCAGGATTTTCATCATAATAAGATCGTCAACCAGCAAAAAGGGTTGAGGGGCATGGCGGACTGCCACTTCACGGTAGCCAACTGCGCCGACCCGCAGGATTATTCACTTTGTGAAAAGCTTGGGCTTGCGGTGGTCGTTTCCCAGGCTCCGCACCTGGAGGGAAAAGACTGGATGAAGATGTCCGATGAAGAGATCGATCGTTATATACAGGACCTTGTCAGGAAAGGGGGTAACAGTAGATCTATTATCGGCTATCATATCTGTGATGAGCCGTCCTCTGTGGCTTTCCCTGCGCTGGCAAAGGCGGTAGCCGCCGTAAAAAAATATGCACCCGGGAAATTTGCGTATATCAATCTCTATCCAAGCTATGCCACGCTTTGGACGATGGACAAGGTGAAATCACAGCTGGGGACCAAAACGTATATGGAATACCTCGAAAAATTCGTGGATGAGGTCAAGCCGCAGCTGATCAGCTATGATAATTATATGGTTCAGTTCTCTATGGACCTTGAAAAGACCGAACAGGCGGCAAAATATTATACCAATCTTTTAGAAGTTCGCAGTGTCGCCGTAAAGTATCATCTGCCTTTTTACAATATTGTTTCTGCCAACCAGATAAGGCCGCAGACGACGATCCCATCGCCGGCTAACCTGGCTTTCCAGGCGTACACCACACTGGCCGCCGGTGCAAGAGGCGTAAAATGGTATACCTATCATTATGGCGGATATGGCTATGCGCCATTGGACAAGAATGAAGATAAAACACAAACCTGGCGTTATCTCGAGGAAGTCAACAGGCAGGTCGGCATCCTGGGGCCTCTCCTGAGCAAAATGGCTTCGACCGGGGTCTATTTCACTACACCGGCCCCGGATGCATCCCTTCCGGTATTGCCAGGCGGCTGGGCGGAAAAGGTAGTCAGCGATGTCCCGATGATGGTGGGAGAATTTAAAAGTGCTGACGGAACCAATTATGTAATGGTGGTAAACCTAAGCCTTGCAAAGTCGGCAAAATTCGATCTCCAGACGAAAATCCCCAATGAGGAACTATATGTCATCACTACCGGCGAAGAAGATCATCATCCTGAAAGGGTCAGTCATAAAAAAGGGATCTGGCTGGTAGCCGGACAAGGCGTCCTGATAAAATGCAGTGGTAAGTCTTCGGAAGACCTGCCCGATGAAAAAGTAAAATATTAAACAATCAATCAACCAAAATAACGCTGCTATATGAAAAGTAGAATGCTCATGCTATGCCTGTTCCTGTTTATTGGAACGGTACAAGCCCTGGCACAAAAAACGGTTGCGGGCAAGGTAACGGATGAAGACGGTCATCCTTTGGCCGGAGCCTCGATACAGATCAGAGGAACGAATACCGGTACCAGTACCGACAATAATGGCGACTACACCATAAAGGTCAACAAGGGCCAGACACTGGTAGTCAGCTTTAAGGGTAATATGACCGAGGAGCGGATCGTCGGAAATTCATCCCAGCTTAATTTTTACTTAAGAAGGAATACGGCGGCATTGGACCAGGTCGTCGTGGTAGGATATGGCAGTCAGCGGAAGGCCGATCTTACAGGTGCGGTGGCTACTATCGATGTACAGAAAACGATAGGCTCACGCCCGATAACCGATTTGGCGCGTGGTCTCCAGGGATCATCACCCGGTCTTTTGATCACGACTTCCAGCGGTGATCTTGGACAGGCTCCCGAGATCCATCTCCGGGGTATAACCGGTTCGGTCAATGCAGATGCCACACCGCTGATACTCCTGGACAACGTCCCCATACCGGATATGAATATGGTCAACCCTGCGGACATTGAGTCCATCTCTGTCCTGAAGGATGCGGCTTCCGCTTCTATCTACGGAGCAAGGGCCTCGTGGGGCGTCATATTGCTGACATCCAAGAAGGGCAAAAAAGGCCAGATACATGTCTCCTATGACAACAGTTTCGCCTGGTCCTCGCCTATGCATACTCCCCAGATCGCAGACGGCGCGGAGGGCGCAGAATACATGCTTCAGCAATACAGAAGGACGGCGCCGACCACAGCCAGCTTCAATATACTGGGCGCTTATTATGATGACCTGAGCATCGAGCGGATGAAGCAGTGGGAGCAGCTTTATGGCGGCAAGAACCTTGGACCGGAGATGGTCGAGGGCCGGGATTTCGAACGTCGTGCGGGTCAGACATACTACTACAGGTCATGGGATATCAACAAGCTGTTCCTGAACCCCGCTTCTCCGCAGATGAAACACAATCTATCGATCACGGGCGGTGATGACAAAACCACCTATTTCGCCAGTTTTGGCGTGATGGATCAGAAAGGCTTGGTCAAGGTAGCCCCGGAGGCGGACAAATATACCCGTTACAATGGGACGGTCAGGGTAGAAACAAAGATCAATAACTGGTTTACCGCCCGCGGGTCATTGATGGAATTTATCTCAAAAAAGCAATATCCCAACTTCAGACTGGCGAATGGGAATGCTCCGGACGAATACTGGTTCAATATCTATCGTTACCCGCAAACCTATCCGTACGGCACGTTTAATGGCCTGCCGATGAAAAACATTCTTACGGAGCTGCAACAGGCGCATATGAATACCAACGAGGACGATCAATCGCGCCTCTCGGTGGGCGCCACCGCGACCTTTATGAAGGGATGGACGGCAGACTTTGACTATACGTATGCGGTAGACAATTCGCATTCGAATGTCGCTACTTCGCCTATCACCGGTATAAATAGCTGGGTCGACCCTACCTTAACCAGCGTGCTGCCGAATTATTTCCCTGCGGAAGACTATGTGATAGAAAACTCTGCCTGGGTCAAAAGAAATGTGGGGAAGGCCTATACGACATACAATAAGGAAATAGGCGGTCACAGCTTCAAACTGATGGGCGGTGGTGACATCGAATATTATTACTCCGATTTCCAGTATTCAAAGGCGATGGGATTGCTGCTTGCCTCCAGGCCAACGCTGAACCTGACCTCGGGTGCGGAATTTGCAAACGGGTATCCCAGCCATTGGTCTACGCTCGGATTCTTCGGACGGTTCAATTATGCCTATAAAGACAGGTATCTGCTTGAAGCCAATCTGAGAAGGGATGGTTCCTCCAATTTCCCAACCAACCAGAAATGGGGGACGTTTCCCTCGTTCTCTGCGGGCTATATTATTTCCAATGAAAAATTCATGGAAGGGATCATGGACAAAACGCCTATTTCCTTCCTGAAGATCCGGGGATCCTGGGGATCGATCGGTAACAACAATATTGGAAGCAATTCCTATCTGCGGATCATGAGCGCCTCGCCATCCAACTGGTGGATCAACGGGCTAAACCCAACGCAGGTGGGTGTGTTTGGGAATATCGCCTCGTCATTGACCTGGGAGACTATCCAGACAACGGACCTTGGGCTTAATGCAAAATTCTTTAATAATGCGCTGGATGTCGACCTGGATGTTTACAGCCGTGCTACAAAGGGAATGGTCACCACCGGTATCGAGGAGCCTACTACACTGGGAGCTTCTCCTTCCGCGCGCAACTATGGGGAACTGGTCACAAAGGGATGGGAACTGTCCGTAACGTATGATAAGCAATTGTCCAACGGTCTCGGTTTCAGCATATCGGCTAATCTCTCGGATGCGACCGGGAAGATCACAAAATTTGCCAACACGGAAGTGAGTATCATGCCCGGTGGTAATGATGTTCCGAATTACCAGGGTAAGACGGTTGGAGAGATTTGGGGATATTCATCGGACAGGCTTTTTAATTCCGGCGACTTTTCCGGTAACAACGGCGCTGCGAACCCTACCTGGATCTATGGCAAGGCCGCCAACCAGGATGCACTGAATACGAGTTCCGCTTTTCATTTTGGTCCCGGGGACGTCAAGTACAAGGACAGGGATGGCAGTGGCGTCGTCGACTTTGGAACAGGCACGAACCTGCATCACGGAGATATGCATGTAATTGGCAACACCACTCCCCGGTACCTTTACGGATTCCGTCTTGGGTTAAATTATAAGGGGTTTGATCTCAGCTCCTTTTTACAGGGCGTAGGGAGGAGAGAATACTGGGCGACGGGGTCCCTGTTCATCCCCGGATACACAGCTGGTGAGGCCGTTTATCAGAACCAGATGAACTATTGGACTCCACAGAACCCCAATGCATACTTTCCTGCTCCGTCGAATCCGGGAGCAAATAATCACAACGCCAACTGGCAGCCGCAAACCCGCTATATGCTGAACATGGCCTATCTGAGGGTAAAAAACATAACGGTCGGGTATACGCTTCCCAAGCGCTGGCTGCAAAGGGTGCGGATCAACAAGGTGCGGATCTTTGCCAGCGGTGAGAACCTGTTCACAGCCGATCACCTGAATATGTCCATCGATCCGGAAGTTCAGCTGAACTCCATTGAAGGGATTAACGACGCTAAAAGCTTCGGAAGGACCTATCCCTACTTCAAAACATGGTCATGTGGTATGCAGGTAGATTTATAAACAACTAATTCAGACGGTTATGAAAAATAAAATATTGCTCTTTTGCTGCTCTCTTTTTTTAATCACCGGATGCAAAAAATTTCTTGTCCAGGAGCCATTGGCCTCCTTTACGGACGATGATTTCTGGACATCCGAATCCAGTGTCCGGGCCTTTGCCATGGGATATTATGCAGACCGGTTTCCCGGATTCGGGAACAACGACGTGGGCGGGTCTTTCTCTACGCATGAAACGCTGAATGATGACTTCACCAGCGCTGCCCTGCCCGGCTTCGCCAGCCTGGTAACGAATAATGGCGGCGCGTGGGACAATTATTTCGCCTTAATACGGAAGGATAATATTTTTGTCGACCGGGTCACTTCAATGAAGGGGTTTACGGATTCCGCCACAGCCAGGCATTGGACCGGCATCGCCCGCTTCTTCAGGGCATTGGATTATTCCAACTTTGTATTTGACTTTGGAGATGTCCCTTACTACAGCAGACCATTATCCGACAATGACTCGGATCTGTTCAGACCGCGTGATCCCGTCAGTTTTGTGATGGACAATGTGCTGGCTGATCTTCAATATGCTTCCCAGAACGTCAAGCTGACGGACCCGCTGACAGGCCCCAACGGGCTGGTTATAACAAAGGATGTCATCGATGCATTTATGTCGAGACAGCTGCTGTATATCGGGACAAAAATAAAGTATGACCCGAATGCTTCCGCCAATGACAAGGCGAGGGCCGGGGTCTATCTGCAGGCTGCCAAAGACGCGGCCGGGAGGGTTATCAGTTCGGGCCGCTATTCGGTGGCAGACAACTACCAAAAACTTTGCAGTACGATCGATATCGCCTCGACGCCTGCTGTTCTAAAGGAAATGATCCTGTACCGTGCCTATAATACCGGCCAGGTAACGCATGCGATCGCTTCCGGGAACAATGTCAATACGGTACAGGCGAATGCCGCGTCAAAAGACGTTATTGACGACTATCTGTGTAAGAATGGATTGCCTATCAATACGACTACAGGTGTAAATCCACAATACCTCGGCGATCAAACGCCTGCCAATCAATTTGCAAACAGGGACCCCCGGCTTGGAAATACCTTTCTCACGGACCAGTTCCATCCTCAATTTCTTGAAACCGGCTATTCCGTCACGGGGTTTAAATGCTGGAAATTCCTGGATGTGCCGACCGAGAACCAGGCTTATGCGGTGCAAAGTTTTAATATTACGGATGCACCTATCATCCGGCTGGGCGAGGTGATGATGAATTATATCGAAGCCGCTGCCGAGCTGGCCGATATGGGTCTTTATACGGTGGTCCAGAGCGATCTTGACCAGACGATCAACGCCCTCAGGAAAAGGGCCGGCGATGCGGCAGGGACGAGGCTTCCCGATATGACGATCATCGGCGGTCTTCCTGCGATAGGTGCGACAGTCTATGAAGACGCGAACAGGGACCCGTCTGTGCCTTCCTTTATCTGGGAGGTCCGGCGGGAGAGAAGGGCGGAGCTGGTTTATGAGGGCTTCCGGTTCCATGATCTCCTGCGATGGAGGAAAATAAACTATGAGAACACCCAGCTTTATCCGGTAAAGAACCTGGGCGCGTGGATAACCAAGAGCTCGGTGACAAAGGCGCTGATACTTGCAGACATCAACGGTACTGTCACCTCTGCGGGCAATGTCACCACAGGCAGCGGTTATCTGAAGGTATCCCAGACCGTAAGAAATGCGACGAATGGGTTTGTCCTCGACCGGAATTACCTGCAGAGCATTCCGACCTACCAGATCGACTTTTACAAAAGAAACGGTCATGTATTGACACAGAACCCGGGCTGGTAATTACTAACTTTCAAATTTATGATCATGAAGACGTCAATGATAAAGTTTTTCCTGTTGATCCTTGCAGCCGCTGGTGTTGCGGGTGTAACAAGCTCCTGCAAGAAGAGTAAGGCGGCGCCTGACAAAACCTGTACCGTTGCTTTTATCCTCAATGAAACCAATGCGGCGGGTGATACGGTTTTTGTAAAAGGGACAGCCGGTGAGCTGATCCAGAATGCGCCTGTGCCGGCGAGAACGGGGTTTAACTTCAAGGGCTGGTATACAAATTCAGCCGATGCCAATCCTAACCCGACAAAAAATACAGCTGCTCCCTTATTTCCGGCCTATGATATTACTGTGAAACCTATCTACCTGGATGCGATCCTTTATGCCAGGTGGGCAAAATAATCCTGATAACAATGAAAAGAAACACGAAGATCAACCGCGTATTCGTATCGATAGTGATATTCGGCGTCTGCTCCTGCTGCTTCGCTTGCGGCAAAAAGAGCAGCGGCCCTGCGAAACCGTCTAACAGTCCCGTCGAATTTCTGGCGGATCTCAATACCGTCGTGTCGGCAAATTTTGCGGGGTTCGGTACACAGTATAACCAGAATGTTTATTCCACCTTCAGCGCTACGGATGGGATAACCCCCGCCAATATCGGCCAGCTGGAAACAAAAGTAAAGGCGCTGCATTCGCAGTATGTCCGTATCTTTTTTGACTCCAAGGCCTGGCCTGCCGATCCCAACTATTCGGCGACGACGGCTGATTTTATGAGCTCGTTCGTGAGTACCGTAAAGCTTGCGCAGGATGCGGGCGCCACCAGTATCAACATCACGTACTGGCATACGGCCAATGCCTCGCTGATGCCTGCTTTTGCCGGCGTGCTGAACGACCTGATCGTCAATCACGGTCTGACGGCTGTCAACCAGGTGACTATTCAGAATGAAGTGAACAGCACGGCCATGACCATGGATGATTACAAGGCCTGTTATACAAGCCTGGACCAGGCGTTGAAGACACTGGGGATCCGGAATAATATAAAATTTGTCGGCGGCGACCTGGTGGAAACCAATCAGCAGAGCTGGTTTTCCTATATGGCTGCCAATATGAGCGACCTGCTTTCGGGTTACTCGTCCCATATCTATTGGAATGACAACGATGCGGCGAAGCCTGTCACCCGGCTGACTGGCATCACATCTATCGTGAACGGCCTGGGCTCCTCTGTAAAACCTGTGTATCTAACCGAATATGGAGTAAGGGGTGGAACCACAGCAGGCGCCCCCGACCCCGGTTATCTCACCGGAACTACGACCCCTATTTCCCAAACCGTAACTTCCGCGCTGGAAAATGCATTATTCCAGGTCGATGGGCTGAACCTCGGGTTCGCGGGCTTTTCAAGATGGGACTGTTATAAAGCGAAATATGACGGAGGCGCGCAATATTACTCCTGCATAGGAAGCGGCACGGATGGTTTCCCCACTTATCCCCTATACTACATGACCTGTCTTTTTACACGCAGCTGCCAGCCGGGATGGAGTATCGTCAAGACCACCCAGGGAAATAATGCAAGCGAGGCGGTAGCCGTCCTGCAGGACAAGACGGGACAAAACAGGACGGTATATGCCGTGAATAAATCCAATGGTCTTTATCCTTTTGTCATCGGTGGTTTGCCGGCTACAACGACTTTTCATGTGCTGGCCTGGAACAACGACCAGCAGGGGAAGCTTGGGAAACTGGCGGATGTCGTCACAGACGATAAAGGAGTGCTCCGGGTAAGCCTTCCCGCGCAGAGCGCCGTTGCCGTAACAAGCTTATCGGTGGATATCAGCGATATCCCTTAACACATCGGTTGAATCAAAATTGAAAACAGTGAAAAAACTTTCCGGATTTCTTTCTATCGGCCTCTTAGTGGCCGGCTTGCCTGGTTTTTCGCAGACATCCGATGCATTACCGGCGACGACACCCCATGTCAAACCCGGCTCCTTCCCGGTATCCGTTCAATTCACGCCGGTCCCTTCCGGCAAGGGCTGGCATGATGAAGTGCCGCCGCTGACGGACGCCGTCATGGAGGAAACGATCCACAATATCCTTTTACATGGATGTACTCATCTGGCTACCGGTGCATTCTCCAATGGGGGAGCGAACGAGAAGGTGCTGGAGTACGCACAGAAGCTGGGGATGAAGATCGACTGGACTTCGAATGGCGTTCAACTCTTTAAGAGGAACGATCCGCCGGTGCATAGCGTCTACTCGCCTGAATATATCGCAGAAGTGAAAAAGCACATTGTGCCCGTACTGGGGGGGATTAAAAAACTGGAACATCCGAATACCATCTTTCCTTTTATGGATGAACCCTTCCATGCCGACACAACGGCCTTTGATTATAGCCTGCCTACGGCCGGCGAGTTTAAAAAGGAATATGGTTATACCATGCCTGCCAGCTATGCTGCGGCGATGAGCGATCCGCGGAAGCATCTTGATTTTGTCAATTTCCAGGCGAATACCTTTGTTACGGCCTGGAAGCAGATCTATAAAGAAGTAAAGGCCTATGATCCGCGTCCGCAGATCGTCATGACGCATGACAGCCACAATACCATGGGCGGGGGTGTCGAGTCGGATTCAAAATTTGCCATTGACGACATTTTCCATTGGGGCGGGGATTTTGCGGACATGTTCCTCTATGATATCTATCCCTACACGATGTTTGACTATCGTTATGGAGAATATGGCAAGCTGCCAAAGCCAAGGATCAGCCAGACGCACTATACCATTGCCCAGATGCGTAACCTTACGACGACCTATGGCAAGAAGCTGGGCTTCTGGCTGGGTACCTATAACGAAGGCTGGTTCCGCCGTTACATGAATTCGGAAATGGAAAAGCAATATTGGGGAGAGCGCGAGCTGGCGTATACTGCCATTGCGGGTGGCGCCGACTTTCTCATCACGGGGATCAATATTCCACAGGATGCGCGTCATTGGGATGACTTTGGAAAGGGGATGCGTGCCATTCAAAAGGTCGGAGCGGAGATACTGGCGGCGCCAAAAACAAAGTCCCGGGCCTGCTTTTTATTCCCCCGGACCCAATATGTACAGCTGAATGAAGAATACTTTAACGTCGGTCTTAGTTTCGAACTTTGTCTGAGGGCCTTTGGGGAAATGGACGTGATCCATGAAGAGCAGATCACCGATGAGAAGATGAATGGATATGACATCCTGGTATTGGCTGACGTGAAAATGCTGCCGGCAGCGGTGGCCAAAAATATCGATAAGTGGGTACAGCATGGAGGTGTGGTTATTTCGGATTGTGTCCCCCAGCTGGATGCATATGGGCAGCCGCTCTCAACGATGAGCAAGCTATTCGGCGTCAGCAGCGCCTCCACCGACCGGGTCCTGCAGAAAGGACAATGGAATCCCTTTTCGATGCTGCCTCCGCAATGGGCGCATGGTCTGAAGACCCCTCCTCCCGTGCCGGTAAAAACATTCGCGAAAGCGGCGGGTACTGCGTTTGGTCACGGGTATGATTTTACTGTTGTGACCCCCCGTAACTGCAAGACCTCGGATGGAAATACCGTCTTCAATATGGGATCGGGGCAGCCGATGCTGATACAGAAAGCCTCCGGAAAGGGTAAAACCTATCTCCTTGGGTTTTGTCTCCAGGACACTTATTTCCAGACATGGGCCACCGGCGATACGGCTTCCCGCAGGCAGCTGTATGACCTGATGCATAATATATTTAACGACACAAAGCTGCGTTCACATGCCTATTCCTCCAATCCTGATATGGAAGTGAGCGTACGCGCCAACGATAAAGAAGCCTTTGTATTTGTCATCAACCATGAATCCCCCAATGCTATTTCCGATGTTAGTTTGTCGGGGCTGGGCTTTACTCCGGGTGAGATCATGGATGTGGAGTGGGGGAGACCGGTAGCGTTTACAAAGGAGGGTGATAGGACGAAGTTTACGATAATGGCTGTCGAGGGTACTCCAACCGGTGTCACAAGGCTGCTGCGGGTGACGCCTGCAAAAAAATAATCGACTACATGAAAGCGATACGATCCATCCTTCTTCTTTTTCCAACCTTTACCGGGCTGTTGGCGACGGCGCAGATCAGTGTAGGGAGTAACTCGGTGGAATATCTGTCCAATCCTATCGGCATCGATACCCATGAGCCGCGGTTATCCTGGGTCATAACAGGCAACGGGCATGGTATCCACCAGGCAGCCTACCAGATCTTTGTCGCTTCTTCTCCCGAAAAAGCCAATGAGGCGTCGGCCGATGTTTGGAATTCGGGTAAGGTCCTTTCCGATAACTCGGTCCTTGTGAATTTTGCCGGCAGACCCTTGTCGTCGGGAAGAAGGTATTATTGGAGGGTCCGGGTATGGGATCAAAAGGGGGATTCGGCCATTACAGCCGAACCGGCTTATTGGGAAATGGGTTTATTGTCGGGGAAGGACTGGAAGGGTAAATGGATTAGCGCACCAAAAGTATATGACTGGAAGCAATTTATAACAGCGCGAAAGCTGGCGATCAAAGCGGGAAAGGAAGAAGATACCGACCCTGCGCCTGAGTTCAGAAAGTCATTTTCTTTTTCAAAGGAAATAACACAGGCAAGACTTTATATTTCGGGGGTCGGGTACAATATTCCCTATATCAACGGCCAAAAGATAGGCGATCATGTACTGGACGCCGCTTTTACCCGGTATGATAAAACCGTTCTTTATTCGACGTACGATGTCACCAATGTCCTGCGTCCCGGGGAGAATGTTTTGGGGGTTGTCCTGGGCAATGGATGGTACAATATGATCACGAAGGCTGTATGGGGATTTGACCACGCACCCTGGAGGAATGCTCCGGCGGTAAAGGCGCAGCTGGAGATCATCTTCCAGGATGGCGCGCGGGAGACGATCAACACCGATGAGACCTGGAAGGTGGCGCCGGGGCCTGTTGTTTTCAACAGCATACGCCAGGGGGAATGGTATGATGCAAGAAAGGAAACACCGGGATGGAATGCGGCAGGGTTTAATGACGCACAGTGGTTTCAGCCAGTGGTGGTCGCCGGTCCTGCCGGTGAGCTAAGGGCACAGATGATCCAGCCGGTCCGGATAACGGATACCCTCGTCCCAAAATCGATCTCGGAGCCAAGGCCGGGAGTATATGTAGCCGACCTGGGCAGGAACATTGCAGGGTTCGCGGAGATACGGGTCAATGCGCCGGCGGGGACGGAGATAACGATGAAATACAGCGAACGACTATTAGCGGATGGAAGGGTGGATCAGCGGGATGTCGCCCAGCATGTCGGGGGCGCAGTGGTGCAAACGGACAAATATATCTGCAAGGGCGGGGGCACCGAGATCTGGCATGCTTCGTTTGCCTATTATGGATTTCAATATGTCGAGATCCGCGGGCTGCCGGCAAAACCGGATGGGGCGACGATCAGGGGGATGACGGTCCATACCGCGTTTGACCCCGCAGGAAACTTCCAGTGCTCAAATGATCTCTTCAATAAGATCCAGCGCAATGCCGTATCTTCCTATCAGAGCAACTTTATGGGTTACCCGACGGATTGCCCGCAGCGGGAGAAGAATGGCTGGACGGCGGATGCGCACCTGGCCGCCGAAATGGGTTTGTATAATTTCAGGGCGCAGAACGGATATACCAAGTGGCTGCGGGATATAGCCGATGAACAGCGTCCGACAGGAGAGCTGTCGGCTATCGTACCTTCTTCGGGCTGGGGTTATTTCTGGGGCAATGGGCCTGCCTGGGATAATGCGATGGTACTGATCCCCTGGTATCTGTATCAATACGATGGTGACCGGCGGATCCTGCAACAGATGTACCCGCATATAAAGCAATACGTGGATTATCTTGGATCGAGGGCCACGGATCACATCGTTAAATTCGGTCTCGGCGACTGGGCGCCAGCGAAGACAAGAACCCCGGAAGAGATCACGTCGACTGCCTATTATTATGTCGATGCGATGATCGTGTCGAAGATAGCCGGTCTATTCGGTTTTGATGAAGACCAGAAAAAATATGCCGGTCTGGCCACGCGGATAAAGGAGGCGTTTGAACGGCATTATTACAAGGGGAATGGCATCTATGACCAGGGCAGCCAGACTAGCCTGGCCTGTGCGTTGTACCAGGAACTGAGCGGTGAGCACAGGCGTGAAACGCTCAATGCGCTGGTGACGGCTGTACAGAAAAATGATGATCACCTCGATTGCGGGATCCTTGGGACCAAATACCTGTTGCATGCGTTGTCCGACAATGGCCGGGCGGACCTTGCCTATAAGATCGTGAATCAGCATAGTTTTCCAAGCTGGGGCAACTGGATCGACCAGGGGGCTACTACGCTCTGGGAACAATGGAATGGAACGGAGTCGCAGAATCACATTATGTTTGGAGATGTCAGCGCCTGGTTTTATGAAAGCCTGGCGGGGATAGCGCCGGATAAAGATCAGCCGGGTTTCAAACGGATCCTATTCCGGCCTTATTTTTCCCCGGACTTAAGCTGGGTGAAGGCGAGCCATAAAAGCATGTATGGGGAAATTGCTGCGGCATGGAACCGGGAAGGCCGTTTTGTTTATTACAAGATAGCTATTCCGGCCAATACTACAGGTGAGGTGATCCTGCCAACCGATAAGAAAGTGTGGATCGATGGTAAGAAGGCGCCTGCAGGAAAAATCATACTGGGTTCGGGAAATTATACAATTAAGATATTATGAAAAATCGTTTAAGATATGGGATCATCGCCCCGGCAATCTTGATCATGCAGCTCGCCGGGCCCCAGCTGGTTTCCGGGCAGGGCGCCGTGGTGCATCAACCGGACAACTCTCTAAAGCTTTTAACCGCTTCCAATGAGCGGCCCCGGAATGTTATTTTTATTCTGACGGACGACCATCGTTATGATGCGCTGGGGTTTCTTAAAGCGCAGTCCTTTATCCGGACACCCAACCTGGACCGGCTGGCAAAAGAGGGGGCGTATCTGCAAAATGCTTTTGTGACCACATCCCTGTGTTCGCCGTCGCGGGCTTCCATTCTTACCGGCCTTTATGCGCATAAACATAAGGTAGTCGATAATAATAACCCGGTCCCCAGGGACCTGGTCTTCTTCCCGCAGTATTTGCAGCAAACAGGCTATCAGACGGCGTTGATCGGCAAGTGGCATATGGGGGGAGATTTTGACGATCCCCAGCGGGGATTTGATTATTGGGTTTCCTTTAAGGGCCAGGGATCATACCTGCCGGAAAAGAATGGGTTGAATGTAAACGGAAAACATGTGGCGCAGAAGGGCTATATCACCGATGAACTGACGGACTATGCGCTGGACTTTTTGAAGAACAGGGATAAGAAAAAGCCGTTTATGCTCTATCTGTCGCATAAGGCCGTCCACGCGGATTTTATTCCTGCCGATCGCAACCGGGGAATGTTTAAAGGCTATCCTTTCAACCCTCCATTGACCATGCAGATAGGAGTACAGAAGGGCGCACCTATGTGGCTTCAGAATCAGCGTAATTCCTGGCATGGGGTGGAATACCCTTATCATAGCAGCCTGGATATCGGGGAATATTACCGGCGATATGCGGAGACGCTCTATGGGGTCGATGAATCGGTAGGGCGGATCCTGGATTATTTAAAAGAGCAGGGTTTACTGGAGTCGACCCTGATCATATATATGGGTGACAACGGGTTTCAGTTTGGAGAACATGGCATCATCGACAAGCGAACGGCCTATGAGGCTTCCATGCGGGTGCCTATGCTGGCTTATTGTCCCGGATTGATCAGACCGGGAACAGTCGTTAAAGAAGTGGTGGCCAATATCGACATCGCACCCACGATCCTCGAAGCGGCGGGTTTACGGGCACCGGATTATATGGATGGAAAAAGCTTTCTGCCCTTGCTGGAAGGTAAAAAGGAAGCCTGGCGGGATGGGTTGTTGTATGAGTATTACTGGGAGCGAAACTACCCCCAGACGCCAACTATGCATGCTATCAGGGGAGATCGCTATAAGTATATTCACTACACAGGCATCTGGGATACGGATGAGCTCTACGATCTGCAGAATGATCCATTGGAGACGAGGAACCTGATCAGGGATAAGACCTGCCAGGAGATAGTAAAAAAGATGAATCGCCAGCTATTCGAACAGCTCGAGGAATCGAAAGGAATGTATATCCCGCTGAACCCGGACAGAGGAGAGCAGTCAAATCTGCGGAATGAATATGGGTCGCCTGCGGCAGCATTTCCTTCTTACCTGATGCGGAGGGACACACTTTAAAAAAATAGTTTATGAGAAAAATGAAAATCAGTCACCCGGACCGCGACCCCTCGTTCAATACGGGCGCGTATTCTGACGGTGTTGTCGTGGATGGGTTTCTTTTTGTCAGCGGCCAGGCGGCTGTCGACTTTAAGACCTCGAAATTTATCCTGGGCTCTATAGAAGAGGAAACGCACCGGACCATGCAAAATATCAGGTCGATCGTCGAGGCAGCCGGAGCCACCATGGAGCAGGTGGTAAAATGTACGGTACACCTGCGGGATATTGATGAATTTGATCGTTACAACGTGGTCTATGCCACCTATTTCTCCGATATAAGACCGGCGAGGACGACTGTTCAATCGGTTCTTGCCGAAGGGATCAGGGTCGAGATCGATTGTATTGTAAAGCTGTGAAGATCGTCTCGTAAAGCTGGGAATTTATTGCTTAATCTATCGTAAAACACAAATGGGAAATATTCAAACGGATGAGATCACGGTGGGCGTCGTCGGGCTTGGATTGATGGGAACGAGTTTTATTGCTTCATTGCTTGCTGCCGGTCACGAGGTCAAGGCGGTGGCTCCGGTACCGGATGATATGGAAGCGGCGCCGGATCGTATAAAATGTCATTTAATAGCCTGTGAAAAGGCCGGCCTATTGCAAAAGCCAGTCGATTCGTATCTGCGGCAGCTCGTGATCACGGAAGATTACAGTGAGCTAAAGACCTGTCAGCTGGTAGTGGAATGTGTGATAGAAAAAGCCGAAATAAAAAGATCCATTTATGAAAAGACAGAGCGCGTGGTTGGCAGGGATACTGTCATTGCCAGCAATACATCGGCCATTCCTATCAGTGAGCTACAGAAAGGTCTTGTCAACCCCGGCCGCTTTTTGGGGATCCATTGGGCAGAGCCTTCCTATTTTACCCGGTTCCTTGAAATAACGAATGGGGAGCGTACGGCTCTTCACTATTCGGAATGGGTTTATGAGCTGGCGCATTATT
The DNA here is from genome assembly GCA_036499285.1 of Puia sp. Classification (GTDB taxonomy): domain Bacteria; phylum Bacteroidota; class Bacteroidia; order Chitinophagales; family Chitinophagaceae; genus Puia. The sequence goes on from DASYEB010000041.1 coordinate 25,231, forward strand.
GGGGAAAGGAACCTACGCTTTTGCGTAAAGACGTGAGAGGGTTTATTACCAACCGTCTCATGTATGCGGCTTACCGGGAGGGCTTGAGCATCGTCTCGAAGGGAGAGGCGACATTGGAAGATGTAGACAAGGCTTTCCGGTATGATGCGGGTTCGTGGATGACATTAATGGGGGTTTTCAGGCGAATGGATTACCTGGGGATAAAGGATCATCTTGAAATGTTCCGGCGGATCCTCCCTGATCTGTGTAACGATGAGTATGTGCCTGCGCTGATGCAAAAAATGGTCGATAAAAATGCCAGGGGCGTGCAAAGCTTATCGGGGCTTTATGAATACACTGCAGAAGAGGCAGAGAAGTGGAATGAAGCCTTTGCCTTGTTCAATGTGGATATTTTTCAGTTGGCTGCACTGTATCCTTCTTCTGTTACAGCGTGAGACCTTAAAAACATAAAAATCAACTTGCATATGGAGAATTTTAGCTATTTGGAATCCGGGGCTCTGCTGGAAAGAGCAAAGAAGGCGCTGGCAGGCGGAGTATCTTCGGAATTCAGGAAGTATAATCACCCTCATGCCATATTTTATACCCATGGGGAGGGAAGTTATATTTATGACGCAGACGGGAATAAATATCTTGACTTCACACTTAGTCAGGGGCCTTTGATCCTGGGGCATTCTCATCCGAAGGTATTGAAAGACGTTGCAGATTATTCAGAAAAAGGGCAGCTTTTTGCCGGTCAGCATATTAAGGAGATAGAATTAGCTGAAAAGCTTCAGCAAATTGTGAAGTCGGCTGAACTGATACGGTTCTGTCTCGATGGGTCCACTGCTGTCCAAACGGCTTTCCGGGTAGCGAGGGCTAAGACCGGGAAACAAAAATTCCTCCGTTTTGAAGGGCATTATCATGGCTGGCTGGACAATGTCAGCTGGGGGATATCGGCTCCTTCTGCCGAAGCGATGGGTAGCAGGGAACATCCCAATGTCTTTCCCTGGACGGGCGGATTACCGGAGCAGGCCAAGGATGAATTTATCATTCTGCCCTGGAATGATCTCGACCTGGTTAAAAAAGTTGTCGCCGAACGACATAAAGAAATTGCGGCCATCATTACGGAGCCGATCATGTGCAATAACAGTTGTATCCTTCCGGAAGCGGGTTTCCTCGAAGGGCTTCGGGCAATTTGCGATCAATATGATATTGCGCTTATATTTGACGAGGTGATCACGGGATTTCGCGTTTCCCTCGGTGGAGCGCAACAGTATTTTAATATTACCCCCGACCTTTCCGTCTTTGCAAAAGCTATGGGAAGTGGTTATCCGATAAGTGCGGTGGTGGGTAAAAGGGAGTGGATGACCCTGATCGAAAAGGCAACGGTGATCCATGCGGGCACTATGAACGCGGGTAATCCTACCGTTGCGGCGGCGTTGGCGACCATAGGCGTGCTGGAAGCAGCGCTACCTTATCAGCGGATGTTTCGCTATGGGCAGCGATTGATGGACGGACTGCGGCAGGCGGCTGCCGAATCGAAACAAAATCTGCTGGTGCAGGGGCCGGGGCCTATGTTCCATATGGGATTTACGCAATTGAAGAAGGTGACAGATTACCGGGAGTCCTTTGCCTATGACAAGGTTAAACTCGGGAAATTTATAGCGGGGATGCATGATCGCGGGGTGCGGATCATCGGGCGCGGGTTATGGTATATCAGTGCTGCGCATACAGAAGAAGAGATAGATCATGCGGTATCCACGGCTGCGGAAGTATTGAGAACGGTATAAAATCATTGGCATGAGTGAGAAATTAACGGAAATACAGGAACCGCAGAAACTGCGGCGTGTACTGGGATTGTGGGACCTGATCTTTTATGGGATAGTGCTGATACAGCCGATAGCTGCCATTGGGTTGTTCGGGATCGCTTCGAAGGTATCCCGGGGCCATATGGTCACCACCTTATTTATTGCCATGTTTGGGATGATGCTGACCGCGGTAAGTTATGGCCGTATGGCTTCGTTGTATCCTTCAGCAGGGTCGGCCTATACCTATGTCGGGAAAGGGCTGAATACCTATATTGGTTTTATGGCTGGCTGGGCGATGTTTCTTGATTACCTGATCGTACCCATTATCAATACTGTCTATGCGGCACTGACGCTACAGCGGCTGATGCCTTCGGTCCCATTCTTTGCCTGGGTCATCTTGTTTGTTTTTGTCATCACCTTTGTAAACCTGAGGGGGATCCGTACGATGGCCCGGTCCAATGAGATCTTGCTTTTTATCATGTGCCTGGTCATCGGCATTTTTATATGGCTTGGTGTCCGGTATGTCTTTCATGCGCAGGGTTGGAGCGGGCTGCTATCCTACAAGCCGTTCTACAACCGGGAGACGTTTGACCCGGGAGCAATAATGACCGCTACTTCGTTTGCAGCCCTTACCTATATCGGATTTGACGGCGTGACCACGCTGGCTGAGGATGTCAGGAACCCGAAAAGGAATATGCTTCTGGCTCCTATACTGGTGTGTTTGTTTACGGGACTATTCAGCGGTCTCCAGATATACCTGGCTCAGCGGATCTGGCCGGATTATACCACCTTTTCAAATCCGGAAACGGCCTTCTTTGATGTCGCGGCATTGGTCGGAGGGAAATATTTATTCAATGCGATAGCGGCAATCTTATTTATAGCCTGTTTAGGAAGCGGTCTGGCGGGACAGGTAGGTGCTGCCCGCTTGTTGTTTGGAATGGGAAGAGATGGGGTAATACCCGGAAAGATCTTCTCACATCTTGATGCCAAAAGAGCTACGCCGACCTATAATATCATCATCATGGGCGTATTGACGATTGCGGGCTCCCTGCTTCTGAGTTATCAGGGAGCTGCTGAACTATTGAATTTTGGCGCTTTTATCGCTTTTATGGGAGTAAATATCGCGACCTTCCGGCAATTCTTTTTTCTTCGTCCGGCGGGTGAAAAACGAAGGGTCTTTTCGGATGCTGTCTTACCCATTCTTGGTTTTCTGGTCTGTTTTTTTATCTGGATCAGCCTTCCCATTCCTGCAAAAGTCATTGGAGGGATCTGGTTTTTTATCGGGGTGGTCTATTTGATCATAAAGACACAGGGGTTAAGGAAAAAGCCGGTTATCCTTGATTTTAAATAGGACAAAAATGAAACGAAACAAAAAATTACTTCTACTATTCCTGCTTTTATGGGGAATGAATCCTATTGTTTTTGCGCAGGGTCCCGCGGTTGCGCTAAAGGGGAATATGGCGCAGGTGAATATCACACCCCCGGTAGGCAGCCGTCTTGCGGGGCACTTTTATGAGATCTTTTCCACGGGGGTACATGACTCGTTATGGGCAAAGGCCATGATCCTTCAGCAGGGCGAAGAGAAGTTTGCCTTTGTCTTTTGCGATCTGATCGGGTTGAACACGGCCGTTTCGGCGAGTGCCCGGGCGCAGGCCAGCGCAAAAACGGGGATCCCGGTAAAGAATATCCTGATCGCTGCCGCGCATAGCCATACCGGTCCCCTGTTCTATGGGTTTCAACATAATTATTTTCATAAAAGGGCTCTGGCCGGCAACAATGGGCAGGACCCTCATGAAAAGATCGATTACGGAAAGTTTCTTGCCGACCGGATCGTAACGGCAATAGTAATAGCAAACTCGGGAGTCCATCCCATCCAGCTGTCGGCGGGCATCGGTGAACAGAGAGGGCTTTCCTTTAACCGGCGTTACTACATGAAAAATGGGCCTGTGCTGTTTAATCCGGGGCCATTGAATCCGGATATTGCCGGGCCGGCGGGACCGACAGACCCGGAGGTAGGAATCCTGATGCTTCGGGATGGCCGGTCCCGGAAATATGAAGGGGGCTTAACGACCTTTGCCATGCATGCCGACTGTATCGGCGGAACGGAGATGAGTGCGGATTATCCTTATTTTTTGGAGCAGACGCTGAAAGAAAGATTTGGCAGGGAATTTATTTCGGCATTTTCTCTTGGTCCTGCCGGCGATATCAATGATGTCGATATAAAAAAAGATCAGCCGATCTACAGCGCGTCCAATACGGAGAAGATCGGGAAGACGCTTGGCTGGACGGTGATAAATACGGTTCCGGAATTGAAGGTGGTCGACCGGCCGACTTTGGAGATGCTGTCTGAGAAGGTTCAACTGCCCTTACAGGTGCCGACAAAAGAGCAGATTGATTCTGCCAGGATACTTATCAATAACCTGTATGAGGTCAAGGCAACGGGGAAATACATCGCGAATGCCGGCGGCGAATCGGGTGATTTTTTGCGGCGTGTCGAAATGAGCAAATATCTTGCTTTGGAGGACCGCAGGAAAACGGTGGGGGTGGAAGTCCAGGTGTTTCGGATCGATGCAGAGACGGCTATTGTGGGATTGCCGGGTGAAATATTTGTCGAGCTGGGTCTTGCGATAAAAAAGAGGTCTCCTTTTAAACACACTATCGTCATGACGGTCTGTAATGACAAGACGAGCTATATACCAACGAAAAAAGCATTCAGGGAAGGCAGCTATGAAGTGACGAATGCGATAGTAAGATCCGGTGATGGTGAGATGTTGGTTGAAACCGCGCTTAAGCTGTTGACGGCGATAAAAAATTAAGGGATTGATCAAGATTCAGCGTTTTCCGATATTCGCTTGGGGTCATATTCTTTAGCTTTCTGAATTGCCGGTTAAAATTCGCCAGGGTATTATAACCGCTATGATAGGCGATGTCGACGATACTGGCATCTTTTTCCCCCAGGAGCTTGCAGGCATATCCGATCTTGACCGCATTCAGGTATTCTACGAAGGTCACTTTGTGATGCTGTTTAAAGAAATTGCAGAATGCGGTCACTCCCATATTTACGGTTCCCGCTATTTCAGGAAGGGTTATGTCTTTTGTGAAATTGTTCATGATATATTCGGTGATGATGCTGAACCGGTCGGAGGAGTTGCCGGCCTGAACGACCTTCTCATAGTTGGGGCTGGCTAATAATTCAAAATCGGTGCAGCTGGAGAGGATATCAAAAATGGTGAAAAGCGCGGCGAGCCGCTGTAATCCATTCTGATGCAGCATTCCCTCCATCAGCGCCCTTATTTTTTCACGCGCTTCTCCATTGATGGCGATGCCCCGTTTGGACAGCTTTAATCTTTTTTTGAGTACTTCTATCTCGGGGATATTAAAAAAATATTCCCCGAGGAATTTCTCTACAAACTGGATGACGATGGCCCTGGCGGAAGACTTCGACTTACTCTGTATATATTTTTCATCGTTCACCCAGACATGGGGTAATTGCGGGCCCATAAAGACCAGGTCGCCCTCCTGGAAATACCCGATATGATCGCCCACCATTCTCCGGCCTGTACTTTTTATGACCAATACCAGCTCATATTCCGGATGGTAGTGCCATGGGTACGGGAAATAGGCTCCCTTTTCTTCAAATACAATAAATGATTTATCGAGCTCCTGAGGCAAGCGGTATTCAACGGCTTTCATCGTTCTATTTGGTATCTAAGATACAAATTTGATGCGAAATGCGGGGTAGTGCCGGAGAAGTAGCCCTGGTTTTTAGTTAATTTGCTAATCCTGGAAAAGCGAGTTACATTAGGATATGAATTTTTTAAAAATCCCTTTTAAATCGTTTTTGCTTTGTCTGTCGCTTATAGGCGGTTTCAGCCGGAACGATGCAAAGGCCGGCCGGCTGACGGACACGGCGAGGGAAGGTTTCCGGGTTGTGGGGTATCTGCCGCTGCGTATCGACCTTTCGAGAACGGGAATGCCGGACCTTGGGAAGATCACGCATTTGAATATCGCCTTTCTGACCCCGGATCCGGCGGGTGTATTTGCGGATGAGCCGGAGGTCCATATGCTGACGGCAGCGGCGCACGCGAAAGGGGCGGCCGTGTTGTTGTCGATCGGTGGGGGAGAGCCTCCCCGCTATTTGAAAAAGCTGGTTGGAAAACGGCATCAGGCGGCTTTTGTAAAGGCGCTGGCTGCGCTGACGGACCAGTATGGCTGTGAAGGGATCGATGTCGATCTGGAAGGCGACTTTATAGACGGCAATTACGAGAGTTTTGTCCGGAACCTGGCTGTCGCTCTGCGGGCAAAGAAGAAACTGATGACGGCTGCGATAGCCACTACCTACGCCAGTCATTATACCAATGCGGCGCTGGCGCAATTCGATTTTGTCAATATCATGTCTTATGACAAAACGGGTCCGTGGGACAAGGCTGATCCGGGACCGCATGCGCCGTATTCGATGGCGACGGATGATTTGGCGTACTGGACGGGTGTCAGGGGGTTGGCTGTATCCAGGATTACGTTGGGGCTGCCTTTTTATGGATATGGTTTTGGCACCAATGCGCCGGAAAGTCTTTCTTATGGAGATATTTTGCAGCAGTATCCTGCTGCACGGGACAGCGATCAATTGACGGTTGCCGGCGGCGGCATCGTATATTATAATGGGGCGGCGACTATTAAGGCGAAGACGGCTCTTGCCTTACAGAAGACCGGAGGTGTGATGATCTGGCAATTGTTGCAGGATGCGCCGGGGGACAATTCGCTGCTTAGGGCAATAGACAGCATGGTCAGAAAACCTTAAATTGTAGGATGAAACGACGCAAATTTCTGCAAAACACCCTGACTGCCGGCGCCGGCCTGGTGATGTCTCCTTATATTGAAACGGGATCGCCGAAAAAGGTGATAGTCGCGGGTGCGGGCATCACCGGGTTATGCTGTGCCTACGAGTTGATGAAAGCCGGGCACGAGGTCACGGTGCTCGAGGCTTCGGGCCGGTATGGAGGACATGTATTCACCGGCCGTGATGGGCTATCCGATGGGCTGTATGCAGACTATGGCGCCGATCATATCACCAAACCCGGATATGAGCATTTTTTTGAGTACATCGAGGAGTTTAAGCTGACGGCGATTCCCTATCCGAATGCGGAAGACTCCGAGCATCACTATGACAAAGATAAATTGAAGGTCATCGACGGGAAGTTCTATAGGGCAGAGCAAATGAAGGACCCGGCGGTGCTGAAGGGATTTGGGTTTAATGAGCGGGAAGTCGAATTCCTGTCGCAGCATCCGATGTATGAGCTGCCCTCTTTTTTTGCAAAGAAATACCTCGACAAGTTTACCGATCCCTGGCAGCCGTTTGGAGTTGGTTATGACGACTATGATAACATACCAATCGCAGAGATCTATAAAAAAGAAGGCGCTTCGGCAGCGGCGCTGCGGTTTCTTGGTGGAAAGCATACGAGCGCCCTTTATTCTCTCTGGCGGCTTTCGATCATGTATTCGCGCGGCATCCCGTTGTCAGAAGGGGAGACCTTTCATCTGAAGGACGGTAACGAACAGCTGCCGATCGCGTTTGCCAAACGACTGGGTAACCGGGTCAGGCTGAATCATCCCATAACTGCGATTACGCATAGCTCCACTGGTGTAAGTGTCAGCTGCAGACCTTTTGGGGGAAAGCAGGATATGAAGCTTTCGGCCGATGTGCTGGTCAATTGTATCAGTTTGCCTGTTTTTCAGAGTATTCCGATTACGCCTGTGCTTTCACCGGCTAAGCAATATGTCGTGGATCACCTTAAATATTCCTCCCATCCTTTTTATGTATTTGAAGCGGCATCGAAATTCTGGCTCGAGGAGGGCATCCCCAGTATCAATATGGAATTCCGGCATCCGCTGATCGAATCCATCTGGGTTGAATCGAATGATGTCGACACGCAGCGTGTCATCCTGAAAGCCTATGGCCCCAGCGGGTTCCCGCCGCAGCAGATACTGGCGGCATTCCGCGAAGTGTATCCCGGTAAGAAGGATACCATTGAGCAAGCGCTGACGCTGGATTGGTCAAAAGACAAATATGCCCCGGTCTGTGAGATGGAACCGTTCCCCATCGGCGAAATGCATAAATTCTGGCCGCAGATACTCCAGCCCGAAGGGCGTATCTATTTTGCGGGTACCTATGCCGACAATATGAGCCGTGGCATGGAATCCTGTCTTCGCAGCGCCCGGCGTGTTGCGGGTGAGATCGATAAATTATAAAGGCCCCGTGAACTTCAGACAGGCAGGCCCGGGAACGCTGATCTTATTTCCTGTAAACGTCAGCAACCCGGTTCGCGCATTGCGACGAAAGACAAGTACCTCATTGGTCTTTAGATTTGCCACCAGAAGGAACTTACCCGTTGGGTCAATGGCAAAACCACGCGGCGCGACACCCATCACCGGCTGACGACCTGCGAAGCGCAAGGTGCCATTGGCGGCTATCGAATAAATAACCAGCTCGTCACGATCTTCCCGGTTGGAGGCATAGAGAAATTTGCCATCCGGGGATATATGTATGTCAGCTGCCTCAACCTTCCCATTAAAACCATCCGGTAAAAGCGTAATGGTTTGTTTATGGGCCAGTACTCCGTCCTTATAATCATAGCCGTCTATAGAACCGCTGATCTCGTTTAATACATACACAGATCTGCCATTCGGATGGAAGCAGATATGCCGTGGTCCACTGCCGGGTGTGACGGTGACATAGGCCGGGTTGGCAGGGCTCAACGGTTCGGCCGCCCCGGGATCGAAGCGATAAATATAAACATGGTCATTGCCCAGGTTTGCGCTGAGTACATAACGATTGTCAGGCGAGAGTACAGCAGAATGCGCATGAGGCCGGGTCTGGTCTGTTTTATTGATGCTACTGCCGGTGTGCTGTATGGATTGAAGGGCCGTGCTGTCCAGCGAGCCATCTTGCTGCAGCCCGATCACACCCAGGCTGCCGCTGCCGTAATTGGCCGTGAACAGATGGGTCCCGGCATCGTCGATGGAGATATAACAAGGACCTTTTCCTCCTGATGGGGCCTGGTTGACCAGGTTCAGCGTTCCGGACGTTTGGTCAAACTGATAGGCGTAGACGCTTCCATTGTTCCTCTCGCTGATGGCATAGACCCATTTCCCGTTCCTGCCAATGGTAAGGTAGGAAGGATTGGCGATGTCTCCTGTCGCGGACCGGAACTGTAGCGTTCCGGTCTGGGTATCGAAGGTATATACCGAAAGCCCTTTTTCACCGGGCTTTGTATAGCTGCCGATCACTAAAAAAAAGATCAGAGCTTTGGTAACCACTGTGTGCATCATACTATAGAATTTAATCAGGTCGCTAATGGCGGGCCGCTTGGGATATTGATCGGTTCCCGGGCTCCTTTGGTTTTATTTCGGGTAGCGGTAAAATTTGCGGTCCGGTATTCACCCAGGAATATTTCACCCTTTATTTCGTCTCCCTCAAGTGCCCCGGAAAAGAGGTAGGTGATATGATCTCCCGGACGTCGCGCGCTGCTTCTTAATTTGACCGCGTTGCCTTCGATGGTACCCGTCATGTCCTGGACAGTGAAATCCGCCTGGTGGGTGCCCTGGATCCAGTTGCCATCCTGTTCGAGATAGAGCTTGTGTTTACTTGTGCTGTTGAAGAATTTGATGTTGAGGTCCCAGCGTCCCGTGATGTTTCCCGAAGCCGGTTTGAGGGTAGTATCCTGTACAGGGCGTTTTTTTGTCAGCAGGGCATAGATGCGGTCTGCAACGATCCCTTCTTCACCGGGCTGCATCTGGCCGGTCGTGATATCGATGCTGGTCACGGCACCCGGTTCTTTCCGGTTCCTGCCGCCACTGCCGACCGCAATCCGGGGGGTAGTCCGTCCCAGCTCTTCTGCGAGCTCTTCGCCTGTCAGGTTCAGTTTTGCGGGATCCCAGCTTACCACAAGAACGGGGCTGTGATTGGACAATTCTTTTGGTTCGGTAACGGAGGTCTTTATGCCATCCACGGTTGTCAGCTTTTTGCTGATACTATCCAGCCAGGATAACCATTTTTTCCATTGGGCGTCATGATCCATCGAGATCCAGGCCTGTACGGCAGCCAACATGCCGATCATCTCTTCGCGGCCGACCTTGTTATCTCTGCCGGGACCATGATGTGGCGAGCTGGCCTGCCATGCGGACATCAGGAGATCTTTATCGCCGAGCAGCAGTCCTGCACACTGCGGGCCGCAAAGCGCCTTTCCGCCGCTATAAGCTACTACGGTCGCGCCACGAGCCAGGTGGATGTTTGGCAGCGTGAGATTTTCCGCCGCAGCGTCCACCAGTATTGGAATATCCCTGCCTTTTACCAGCTTGGCGATGGCTTCCAGGGTGATAGGGCCTTCGTCTTCGGAGGTGGTATAGATCATGGCTGTCTTTGAGCTGAGCGAATGTTCCAGCTGTTCGAGGGTTTCGACCGTGATGACCGTTACGCCGATGTTCCGGATGGCGTGATCGTACACGTTACGCGAACCGGCAGGAATAATGACCTCTGTTTTTTCCATTCCTGTAAGGTCGGGGATGCGGATCAATCTCTCCGGATTTCCACCGGCCACACAAGCAGCGGTAACATGTTTCAAACCGGCAGCGCAACCAGCCGACACCATTCCCCAGGCTGCACCTGTCAGCTCGGCCAATCGTTTGCCGATGCCATCCGCCAGCTCATCGTATTGCACGAAGTTGCGGGATGCGGCGTCCATCGCTGCGCGTACGGAAGCCCGCTCGAGTGAGCCGCCGATGATGGTAAAGGTACCCCGGCAATTGATCAGCGGCTCGACGCCAATGGAGCGAAATATATTCTGATCGGCCGGCAACCCGGGGAAACTTGTGGCAACGGAAGCTGCCAGTCCGGTCGATCCGCTGTTGGCCAGCGCTTTTGATCCGCTGTTGGCGAGGGTGGTCCCGACGGCTCCTGAGAGCGGCAGCAACGATAGACCTTTTATAATGTCTCTGCGTTTCATAAACAGTTTTTTAGAAATATAGGTATGTTTATTCAAATATTATCGTCCCGAAGTTCTCCAATTCGTGAAATGAGCGTTTAATTTTCCTGGACCAGGTCCATTGGATCATTTTCCCGCTGTCGTAGTCGATCCGGCAAAAGTTGGCCCGCCAAATCGTTCCGCTCTTTGGCGGCACACCGGGCAATAGTCCGAGCAGCTCGTAAGGGAAGAACAATTCGGCGGTCCAGCCGGTGATCGCCGCGCCCACCTGGTTTTTTCCACCGTTGATGGATATTTTCCGTTGGATCAGCGGATCCTTTTCGTATTCGATCTTCCAGGGTGACCAGGCCAGGTTCTTATGCGGGAAGCGGGCCAGCGTCAGGATCAGCTGTTTTCCCAGCTGGTTGATCTCATATTCGAAGTACGGCGGTTTGCTGGCATCGGTATGCAGAAAGAATTCGAAGACATCGCCTTCATAGATGTCCTCGTCATCTTTATAGTCCTTTGTGGTGATGCGGTTGTCTTCGCCGGAGAACAAAAGATAAATCCCTTTTGCCGAATAGAGCATTTTGCTTTTACTGTTATAGTTGGTGCCGCCGGAGTCGATTTTGGTAAACGTCTGCCAGGTGGTGGTGGCCCAGGCTGCATCGTCGCCCTTACCGGTGATGGCGAAGTCGGCAGTTTGGCGGATGATCGCGGTGTCCTCTGCGGAAGGGAGGGCTGCTGCAGCCGTTGGCGGCGTGAAAAGCAGCAGCAGCTGCAGCGTGCCTATGAAAGCGCTAACCATGGGGCTGTGTTTTTGCGACGGATTTTTTTGCGTCGCTCTTTTTGGCGTTGAGGTTTCTGACCTCCGTCACCTCAGTAGCCTTGGCGGCGCTTGCATGCTTTCCGAACCGACGCCGGATATAGGTGGTTATGGATGCTATTGCATGATCATCGAGCATCTCTTTATGAGGAGGCATGATGCTGTTGAAGGTCTTGTCGCCTATCTTGATGGGTCCCTGCATGCCATTGAGAATAATACTGATGAGCAAGCTTTTGTCACCTGCTACGAATGGAGAGCCGGCCAGCGGCGGGAAACGGCTTTTGTCTCCCATGCCATTCCGGCTATGACAACGGGCGCAATAGGTATTGTAAAGGATGCTGCCTTCCAGCGCATCTCCGGTCTGGAGATTGTCCAGTTTCTCGTCGGGAGTTTTGATATAAGTCCGGGTCTTTTTTCGATTTTCCATGGCTGCCAGGTCTGCGGCGCCAAATGTCTTTTTATCGCCTTTGTACATCACCCGCCAGATCTTTCCCTGGTTGGACTCTACGATATAAAGCGATCCATCGGGTCCGGTGGCTAAACCCATCGGACGGTATACGGCATCGTTGGTATTTACAACGGTATCGATACCGGTGAAGCCGTCGGCAAAGACTTCGATCTCGCCTGTCGCCTTTCCGTTGTTAAAAGGGATAAAGCAAACGGTGAAGCCGGCCTGCGGATAGGGGGAGCGGTCGGTGGAACCATGAAAGGCTACGAAAGCGCCATTCTTATAACGTTCAGGAAATTGATCGCCTTCGTAGAAGAGAACATCCATCGGAGCCCAGTGGCCGGGGAAACCGATGATTGGTTCTGTAAACTGGCTGGCTTTGCCAATTGTATTTCCGTCGCCGCCATAACCCGGCTGCAGCATGTTCTTCCTGCGGATCTGATCGTAGTAGGCATATGGCCAGCCGAAGTTGGTGCCTTCATCCGCCCGGACCAACAATTCCGCGGGCAGCACAGCAGCCTGCCAGGAGCTGAATAGTTTTGGATAGATCGTATGAAAGTTATCGATGCCGTTGACCACCGCATAAAGGTGGTCGTCCTGGTTGTTCCATTGCATACCGACAATGCTGCGGAGGCCGCTGGAAATGCGAATACCGTCTTTCTGGAATTGATTGGTCTTTGATGCATCGAAGCGCCAGATACCGCCATGATTTTCGAGATCGGGGACGGGGTCCAGTCCGGATCCGCCCGGCAGGCCGACGGGACCATATTTTGCCATATCCTGGCCGGCGTCTGTAGGCGTACCAAAGGGGATATACATATTTCCTTTTTTATCAAAAGCGACGGGCTTGGTGGTATGCCAGTTATGGGCTACGTTGGAGTCGACATCGGTCAGTATCGTGTCGGTTTTATTCAGGGGCACCAGCGCTCCGGGCGTGAGCTTTGTGCAGAGTACCTGCGTCACCGTACTGGTATAAAGATATCCGTTATGTATGGTCATGCCTACGGCCGATTCGCCGACGTCCTTGTAGTCCCCGAAGTATACGACAGAATCCGCCTTTCCATCACCATCGGTGTCACGGAGCCCAACGGTACCACCGCGGCCATTCATCTTCTCGTTGTACGTCAATTTTACATAAATGTCGCCATTGTCATTTACGGCGATATGCCTGGCGCTGCCGATGCTGTCTCTTACTACCATGGCTTCGAATTTGTCAGGTAGAAAAAGCCCGCCGTTGTGTGGGTCGGCTTTTGGAAGTTCTGTTTTGCTGTTACAGGAGGCGAGGAAAAGAGCGGTGGCTATAAATTGATTTGCTTTCATTATTGATTATTTTGGGGTCGCGGAAATTCCGTTGAGGTCCCAGACGACCTTCCCATTCCTGAGGGTAAGCTCTGCTTCGAGTTTTTTGGATCCTGTTATTACATTTCCGCCGGCATCGATAAAACCGAAATGACCGTCCCGCACGCGGAGTACGGCGATGTCGGCTACATTGCCTTCGGAGAGATTGCCGAGATTGTCTTTGTGGATCGAGCTTGCCGCGTTCCAGCTGGCGCGTTGGATCACCTCTTCGAGGGACAAACCCATGGCCATGTACTTCGACATGATGTTGAGCATATCCTTCATACCGGCGTTCATGCTGAAGCGATGCAGGTCGCTGCCAAAGGTATTTGGCGCCAGTCCGTCTTTCATGGCTGGCTGAGCGACGCTGAACCAGAATCCTGCCCCGCCATGTCCGAGGTCGAAGAGCACGCCTCTTTTCTGCGCATCTTTTACAAATGACCGGAGTTTCCCGTTCTCGTCGACAACCGGCATTCTTTCGTCTATTTTTTCAAACGAATGGGTGATGATATCGCCGGGTCGCATTTTTTTCAGCTGGTCTTCCAGCGAATATTGCGGCAGGTGGCATTCTACAAAAAGGGGGGTATTCGATCGGGCTGCTGCATCTATGGCCCGGTCAAATGGGGCCCAATCGGCGCCTTCATAGTGGCCTATTTTTACCCCTACGATAATATCGGGATACTTTTTTATGACCAGCGACGTCATATACGCATCCATGTCGGAAACATCCTCTTCGGTGGGGCTGCCACTCATGCCATTGCCTGCAATATTCAGGAATGCGAGGACACGTGTTTTTGACTTGTCGATCACATGCTCTTTAAAGACGGGGAAATTTCGCCAGCCGGAGGTGCCGGCATCCACTACCGTCGTGACGCCTGCTTTTAACGTGAAGTCATCCGGCGAGACGCTTAGAAAGCCATCTGCAAAGGTTTCGGGTTTGCCTCCTACAAATACATGCGTATGGATATCGATCAGGCCGGGAGATACGATAAGCCCTTCCGCGTCGATCACTTTGACAGCCTGTTCCGGCGAAAGACCAACGGCCACCTTTGCTATTTTACCATCTTTGATGGCAACGTCCATTTTTGTGTCGATCTTATTTTTTGGATCTATGACATGTCCGTTCCGGATCAGCAGATCATACTTTTGTCCATGGACCATGATGGACAGCAACAACAGAGGGGTATAAAATAATTTGTTCATGATGTGCTGCTTTACTTGACATCCCACCAAAGTGGCGTTGATATTTTATCCGGGCCGCCCAATAAACCTTCTGCTGCTTTTACTGCCGGTGCATTCCTGTCGCGGTCGTAGTTGAGGAAGGGGATACGTTTTATGAAAGTGCCGACCGGCGCGTCAGGGTTATCGGAATGGATCAGGGGATACAATTTTGGATAACCGGACTGCCGAAAGGAAGCCCAGGCCTCATGTCCTTCGGGAAAGAGGGCGATCCATTTCTGAATACCGATCTGTTCGCGCTGTACGGCAGGATCGGTCGAGAATTTGATGGGTGTATTCGCTACCGCAGGCGAATTGAAATATCCAGCCGGAGCGGATGGAACGTTGTTGCTGTTTATATATGCGTTGATGACTGCGTCATCGGTAATATGCCAGGTCCGGAGGGACATTTCGATCCCTTTTGCGTAAAAGTCATCAGCGGTCCCATCCATGTTCCAACCGTTGAGTACTCCTTCTGCGCGGAGGAAGTAGGCTTCGGCAGCGTACATGACGGTGGACGGAGTAGAGAACTCATTTTCAGGAAGAAGATAATCGCTGGGCTGGGAGGTGTTGTCCGGCTCATTTTCAGGGGCGACAATCTCGGCGACGTTCATGCCGTTTCTGATGCCCTTGTATTTGCCTGTGTTTACTGCGGGCTGCCAGAATTTAGATAATCGGGGGTCATCATAGCCTACGAGATAACTTTCCATCGTCTCGCTCATGCGGAACTCGTTCCAGCCAGACTGCCGGAGAAAACCGTTGTAGTTGACACCGGAACTCAGCAGATAGGCGTCGTCGGCCAGACCCGTCATAACCCCGCCGGCGACGGCAGCTTCGGCCTCTTCTTTTGCTTTGGCCGGTTCTACGCCCGAGATCCTTATGGCAAGCCGAAGGCGAAGCGTATTGGCAAATTTTAGCCACTTGTAATTGTCGCCGGCATAAATGACGTCAGCGCTGCCGTAGGATTCCTGGTCGACGTTTTGGGTGAGATCGGCGGTGGCTTCCTTCAATTCTTTAAAAAGGTCGAAGTAGATGTCTTTTTGTTTATCGTATGGGGTTACTGTACTGTCATACCCGATATAGGTGTAAGGGAAAGGTCCGTAATAATCCGTTGCGCGATGGATGGTCCATACTTTCCAGATCCTTGCGATGGCATTCAGCGCCTTTTTATCGGGGTCGCTTGTCGCCTTTATGATATTAACGAGAGGGGCCATGGCTCTGAACGTGCCGATCCATTGTTCCTGGACCCATTCCTGGGTGATATTGTACCTGTCCGTGGGATCAAACGTTGCGCTGATAGCAGAATACTGTGCGTACAGGTCAGCAAAAAAGCCCTGTGCGTATTGGTATTCGGCAGAGCCGTCGCCGGAATACATGGCCATATACTCTGCATTGGTAAAGAGGCCTTTTATGTCCTCGGTAACAAGATGTGTCAACCTTGTAGGGTCGGTATTGATCTCTCCGTAGTTTTTTGTGCATCCCGGGAGGATGAGAACGAGGGAAGAGATAACAAGGCAGGATAGTCGTATAGTTGATAATTTGGGGTAGTTCATTGTAATAATTTTATTAAAATGATACATTGAGATTCAGGCCATAGGATCGGGTGGAGGGAAGAGCCGCGTATTCCAATCCTCCTCCATCCACGCCCCGGGTGATCTCGGGGTCGATAGGGGCGGTTCGCTGAAAGAAGAAGAGATTTCTTCCCACCAGGGAGATCTCTGCTTTTTTGATCAGTTTTGTTTTGCTGAACAGGGAGTGGGATATGTTGTAGGTCAGTGCTGCTTCTCTGAGGCGGGTATTGGTTCCCGAATAGCTATAAAACTCACCGATAGGGTAGCGGCCACCTATCAGGCCAAAGTATTTCTGGGACTCGACGGGGATGACGTTCTTACTGCCGTCTTCCATAACGCCATCCAGTATTATTCCACCCTCCCGGCCGCGGAGTGACTGTTTGGAATGGCCGTCGGCATCTATCAGCGCCTGTGTACCTGCCAGCACTACGCCGCCCTGACGGTGGTCGACGAGTACACTTAAAGAAAGGTCCTTGTAGGTGAAGGTGCTGGAGATACCCAGCATATAGTCAGGATTTACATTACCTACAAATACATTTGTTCCGTCTGTCAGGGAAGGCAGGCCTTCGGCGTCTATCAATCTCCTTCCTTTGTCGTCTCTTGACCATCCCCTTACATACAGATCGCCGTAGCTGCGTCCTTCATCCACTCTGATCAGGTATACGGCATCGCCTGCTCCGATGATCACGGACGACATTTCGTCGGTCAGTTTTTTTACTTTATTTATATTCTTTGAATAGTTGAGGCCGAGATTCCAGGAAAAACCGTTGAATTTTATCGGGGTGACATCGGCCGTCAATTCGATGCCTTTGTTCTGTATCAGACCCGCGTTGATATATTTCTGACTGTACAGGGTGGCACTGGGTGTACCGATGAGCAATAGCTGATCCTTGGTCCTGGTATCATAATACGTAAGATTGAAACCAAACCTGTTGTTGAACAGGCGCCAGTCAAGGCCTGTTTCGAAGGAGTGCGTCAGTTCCGGACGATAGTTGCCTAATGACTGGATGGCAGGAGTAAGGATCGCTCCGCCTGAGCCTACAGAAAAATAATTCCGGTCGAGGTATTCTGTTCCGCCGAACCCTGAGCTGGCATAGGTGATCCTGGCTTTTCCATAGGTAACCCATGAAGGCATGCTGATCATGTCAGACAAGATGCCGGACAAACCGAAGGACGGGTAAAAGTAGGACTGACTGGCTTTCGGGAGCGCGGATGACCAGTCATTGCGGGCGGTGACATCCAAAAAGAGATAATTCTTATAACCCAGAGTGGTGCTGGCGTACAGGGACTGTACCTGTGGTGTCCTTCCATTCGCGTTGAGCACGACAGGGTTTTTCGCGTTCACCATATAAAAGAAGTTGGTCTTGTTCAGGCCGTTGGCATCCTGGGAATTGCTTTCGTACCAGGTCTCCTGTAGGGAGGCGCCTATATTTCCTGTAAGAGTAAAGTCTTTTGTGAGAGCGTGATTAAAGGATAAAAGACCATCGATGTTGATGCCGTTCCGTTTGGTCTCGCCCATATCGAAGGTAGAGCCGACCTGGCTGAAATAGCTGTCGTCATATACCCGATGCTCGATGCGCTGGTCGGTTTTATCAAGGCTGCCGCGAACCTGGAAGTTGAGCCAGCTGTTGAAGGTATATTTCATGGACACAAGACCCAGGATACGTTCCCTCTTCTGGAAGTTAAGCACCCTGTTCAGTGCCCAGTAAGGATTAAGCTGAACGGAAGAGCCGGGGTTCCAATAGCTTTGTTTCTCTGCTCCTGTGGCGTCGAGATAGGAGTACTGCTTCATCTCATCGGTAGGGATGGTTACCGGTGTCCGGAAAATAGATGGAAGCGCATAGGTGCCTGCGTCTCCCGGCTCGACGCGGTTGTCTACCGTCTCATAGATATAGGTGAGCTTGGCGAAGAGGGAAAGCTTTGAGGTGATGTTGTTTGTGATCTTGGCGTCTATATTACTTCTTTTCAGGTCGTTGTTTGGCATGATCCCCTGGGCGAAGGCATTGGAATAGGACAGATAGGTTTGCACTTTATCGTTGCCGTTCTGAAGACTGACCGTGTTGTTCAGCGTCAGTCCCTTTCTGAAAAAATCTTTGAACCGGTTTGGCTGCCCTGCCATTTTTACGGTATGTCCGTTCCATAAATCAACTTCCTGCCCGGTGATCTTTGGCCCCCAGCTATGTTCTGAGCTTTCGTTGTAAATTCCTGCATCACCCTGTCCGTATTCGAATTGCAGCTGAGGCAGGACATAGGCCTGGCTGACCGTTGCCCCGCCTGTATAGGTCACGATGTTCTGGCCTGCTTTTCCTTTTTTGGTAGAAATAATGATGGCGCCGTTCTGGCCCTGGCTGCCATACAATGCAGCGGCGGAAGCACCTTTCAGCACGGTCATGCTCTCGATATCATCGGAGCTGAGCATACCGACATTCCCGGTGAGCGGAACACCATCGATGACGTATAATGGCTCGTTGCTGTTGGTGATAGACCGGTTGCCCCTGATGAGGACTTTTGCATCGCTTCCCGGACCGGTTGCGTTCTGGGTAATGGTGAGACCTGCAACTTTTCCCTGTAGCGCGGTGATAACGTTGGTCTCCTTTACCTTGCTTATGTTATCGCCTTTTACTTCCTGCGCGGAATAGGTCAGGGACTTTACCGATCGGGTAATACCCAGCGCGGTGATCATGACCGTATTGAGGGATTTGTCTTCAAAGGCTAACCTGATATCGAATGTACTTCTGGCGCCGACGGAGATCTCCTGGCCGGCATAGCCGACTGAGCTGATCACGAGGGTTTGGCCCGAGGAGGCTTCTATGGAAAATTTACCGTCGTTGTCGGTGGTAGTTCCCTTTTTTGTTCCCTTCACCATGATATTAGCGCCCACCAGCGGTTTTCCGTCCGGTCCTGTCACGACGCCGGTGATGGGCGGCGCCGCCATAGCTTTTTGAGTAGGGCTGATGATGGTTGTTTCCTGTACTAATTTTCGTCGGAGGAAAATGGTTTGGTGCTCGATGTAGAATTCGAAGGACTGATCTTTCAGTGCTGCGTTGAGGAATTCGTTTACCGGCATATCCCTGGCGTTGATGGACACTCGTTTTGCTCCGGAGAGCAGGTCCTTGTCATAAAAAATGGAATAATGGGTTTGTTTTTTTACTGCATCAAAGATCTGCAATACAGATAGATCTTTGCCCGAGAGGGAGACGGTCTGTGATATGGCCTTTGCGGCTACGTGCAGACTGATGGCCAGTAAAAGGAGCCACGCACGGGCGAACCGGTAGCGAACAGGAGTGTGTCCCATAGCTTTGTAGAGTTTTGGTTTTATATAAACAAGAAGCAGTCTTTGTTGTCTCTTATGATTTGACCATTAAGCGTCTTCCATTCAGCTGGAAATGAATGCCGGAATTTTCCAGACCTTTCAATACCTGATCAAGCGTCAGATTACGGCCTATTTCTCCTCCATATTCTTTTTGCGGGATCCCCTGGGGATATACTATTTCCAGATCATACCAGCGGGCCAGCTGTCTCATCACCTGCGCCAGGGTTTGATTATTAAAATTAAACTCCCCATTCTTCCAGGCGATATCCTGGTCCACATTGGTGGGCTCTATCTTACCTTTTGTAAATGCTTGTCCCGGTTGAAGGAGTACTTTATTCACCTTTACAGCGCCTTCCAGCAAGCTGGTTTTGATATGATCTTCGTCTGGATAGGCATTGATATTAAAATGGGTTCCCAGCACTTCGATGACCTGGTCACCGGCTGTCACCCGGAAGGTCTTGTTCTTATCTTTTGCCACTTCGAAATATACTTCGCCGGTGATCTTTACTTCTCTTTTATTTCCCGGGAAAGCGGTGGGATAGGTAATAGATGATCCGGCATTCAGCCAGACGTTGGAACCATCCGGAAGGGTCAGCTGGTATTGGCCTCCCATTGGGGTAGACATCACGTTGTAAGCGATGTTTCCCTGTTGGTCTTTTGCATCGGCGGCCTGGTACCGGATCTGGCCACTGGCGAGCTTTAGTACCTGGGTGGCTCCCTGCTGTGCGATTTTGCCGTTGGTCATGCTGTCGAGCGTGACGACGGTGCCATCGGCGAGTGTCAGCATGGCTTTTTGTGTGCCGGGTTTGATCTTGTCCGCAGACTTGGGTGTGACGGCGGCCACGCGGGGTTGGTTGTTGGTATTGCGGGTTATAATATAGGCGCCGAATGCCAGCAGGATGACTGCTGCTGCGGCATACCGGGCTATACGATAAATCCGGGGTTTAGGACGGATAATAGCCCTGATCTGTGCAAGCTGTCCGGCCATTTGTTCCTGATCCGATAAGTTGTGTACACTCTGATCGTTAAGTGTCCGCTCTGCCAGCTCATGCCAATAGCTATCGAACCGTTCTTCGCCCAATGTGGCCCACAACTGCCGGAATTCTTCGGCAGTGATGGTATTATTCTTATATTTTTCAAGCAAGCGCTGCAGTTCGGATGGTTGCATAACGAACGGTTGATTTGGATACCTACGCTTGTATGTACCCTGAGCCGGCAAAAAGGAAGTGGAGAAAAGAAAAAAAATTATAAAAAAAACAGGAACAGCAGTCTTAGGTGTTGAGCCAGGTGCTGCCGGAGGAAGGCAAGCGAGCGGACGATGTAATCCTTTACCGTTTTTCGGCTGACACCGATGATCTGGCTGATCTGATCATGGCTGAGGCCCTGTTCCCTGCTTAGCCGGAAAGCGCGCTGCTGCTGGGGGGGCAGCTGTGCAATGCCCTGCTGGATGGAAGCTTGCAGCTGGCTGGCCGATAGCAGGTTCTCCGATTCCCGGGGAGCGATGGTTGCTTCCTTATATTTAAGGTATCGGGTGTAAGCGTCTTCCACTTTCATTCTACGCAATCGTTTGTGTACGAGGAATTTTACATTATTGTAGAGGAATCCTTTGATGTTTTCAATAACGACGGCATTCTGCCGGTTCTCCCAGAGCGACAGAAAGACATCCTGTGTTATATCCCCGGCTATTTCCCGCGATTTGAGCATGACCAATGCGGCCGAAAAGACCATGTCGTAATTGGCATGGAAGAGTTGGTCAAAGGCAGACTGGTCGCCTTCAGAGAGTCGTTGGAGTAAATGACTGTCGATATTTGATGTATTCAGAGCCAAAAGGTGATTGTTATTACCAATATAAGAAAATATATTTTTGTATTATGAAAAAAAGAAAGTTTTTACTTATGGCATTACTAATCACGGGGAGTCTTGTCAACGGGCAGGAGACCCTTTACAAGACGGTAAAGGTCGATGGGTTGGACATCTTTTACCGGGAAGCGGGCTCCCCCGATTCCCCTACCATCCTCTTCCTGCATGGCTTCCCTTCCTCGTCGAGGATGTTCCAGGGGCTGTTTCCTCTGCTGGCCGGTCATTATCATCTGATCGCGCCTGACTATCCTGGTTTTGGGCATAGCGATGCACCGCCCGCATCGGCATTCAAATATACGTTTGATCATCTGGCGGATGTCATGGCCGGTTTCGCAAAGGCCATCTCGCTTCCTGCCTGCGCCGTCTATATGCAGGATTATGGCGGTCCGATCGGGATGCGGCTGATCACCAGCGGACGAATAGAGGCCAGCTCGGTCATTATCCAGAATGCTGTCATGCATGAGGAAGGTCTTTCCCCGCTTTGGGAGACGCGCCGCGCGTTCTGGAAGGACCGGGCCGCAAATGAGGAGAACCTGAAGAAGAATTTCAGTTCCCTTGAAGCGACGCGTCAGCGGCATATCGGGGCGACGCCCCATCCGGAATTGATAGACCCCGATACCTGGACGGACGAGTATGCCTTTCTTACGCGCCCGGGGCAGCCGGAGATCCAGGCCGATCTCTTCTATGATTATCAAACCAATGTAGCGGCTTATCCCTCCTGGCAGTACTGGCTACAGAAGCACCGGCCGCGGATGCTGGTGGTCTGGGGTAAATATGATCTTTCTTTTACTGTGGCAGGGGCGCTCGCCTATAAAAGAGATTTTCCGACCTGCGAGCTGGAATTATTGGATGCGGGGCATTTTGCCCTTGATGAAGCCACGCCGGAGATAGCGCAGAAGATCAGGGAGTTTGTAAAGTGATCTTCCGTTGATGACCGGCGAAGTCCGAGATCGTGATTGCGCTTGCGCCATGAGGAATGCGAAATTGCCTGGATGATTGCGACAAATAGGTAGAGCCATAATAGAATTCGACATGTTGGTGGTGCCCGTCTGCAAATTGAAGGTCGGCGGAGAAGTCGGTTGATTGGAGGGGGAGCCAGTGGCCGGACTCGTGGTCCGATGAGCTCGCCGGGGGCGTTGTAGCGAAGACTGCAAGGCTGTCCTGATTACGGGTAGCGATGTATATATCTTCTTTGCGCGCAGTATGGAGACGGGCGAGGCCCTTGGCATCTCCCCGAAGATAGAATCCACTGGCGGCGATGGAAAAAGGCGTAAACGAGCCGTGGCCGTCGCCTTTGAGATATAAGCCCATCGAGGCGTCATGGCGCCCGCTATAGGGGTCCATACCATAATCATTGCCGGTTAAGAGGAGATCGGGTTTGCCGTCGCCGTCTATGTCGTCGGCGGCCATGCCATACACCGGCGCGATCTGCGCGGGGGAAGGAAGCGGGTGGATGGCGAACCTGCCACCGCCGAGGTTCTCGATATAGCTGCTGGCCATGTCGGTCGCGCGGAAGCTGAGCGCGTTCTCTTTTTCTTTTGGGCCATAGAGGTCATCCATCGTAGCGAGGCCATAGGCCTTGTAGCTGGGATACTTTTTTCGGATGCTGATCATCTGATTGACCATGTCGTCTTTTGCCGTCATGGGAAACGGTTTGCGGGACCCATCTTCCGCGCGGATATAACAAAATACCATTGCATCGAGCAGGCCGTTGTCGTCAAGGTCTTTTGCATAGCAGTACATTGGCTCCTGCGGGGTGGCCTTATAGCCCGAGTTCAGACCGAGGTTGCCCGCGATATAGTCGATATCGCCATCGTTGTCGAAATCACCTGCGACCAGGCTATTCCACCAGCCAATATGATTTTCACCGATGCCGGTGGCTGCCGTCACGTTTTGCAGGGCAGAGCCGGTGTTGCGTAAAAAAGTTGGAGCCATCCATTCCCCGGCAAGAACGAGGTCGGGTTTGCCGTCGCCATCGAAGTCAGACCATAACGCGTCTGTCACCATGCCGATCGACTGTAGTTCGGGGCACCATTTGCGGGTGACGTCGAAAAAGCTGCCGGAGTGGTTTTCGAGCAGATAGCTTTGCGGCGGGGTAGGGTAGGCGCCTGAAACGACGCGGCCGCCGACGAAGAGATCGAGGTCGCCGTCGCCATCGAAATCCGCGGCACGGACGCAGCTGCCGTTGGAAAACATCTTTGGCAGGTTGCCGTACCGTGGAGTGAAATGACCCTGACCGTCGTTGAAATAAAGGATATCCTGACCGGAAGGCTGATTGGGCTGCAACTCATAACTACCGCTGACGACATAAAGGTCGAGGTCGCCATCGCCGTCGGCATCGAAGAAAAGCGACCCCATGTCTTCACCGGGGTGTCCATCATCTACCAATATACGGGATGAGTCGAGGGTAAAACGACCTTTCTCATCCTGCAGGAAAAAGACTCCCTTGTGACCAACGGAACCGCCGATATAAAAGTCTTCGAAGCCGTTGTTGTCGACGTCTCCAACGGCAATGCCCGGTCCATATTGACTGAGCTTGTGCGGGATGGCAGGCTGGATATTGTAATCGATGACGTCTTTTTCTTCGTGTTTGAAATGAATGTTATAGTCTTTTGTAACGTTTTGGAACAAGGGTTTTTGTGGAACTATTGGGGATGGAGAATTGTAGCCGGCTGCATCGGCGTACCGAACGGTGAGAAGCTGGTTGGTATTTAAATTTGTGATGAGCTGGGTTTTGCCATCGGGCCATCTTACGCGCAGCGAATCGATCTTTTTGATATTTCCAAGACCGAAATGGGCGCGATAGTCGTCGGTTGACATATAACCGCGTGTCGGCTGATGTTCGTAGAACTGTTGCTGACCGTCATAGTAGATGCGGAGGGTGCTGCCGATACTTTCCGGGTTTGCGCCGGAGCCCTTTAGGATAACGGAAAGAAAGTTGGAATGCTGTAGTGTATTCTCGTAGACAAAGGCATTGTCGTCGATGTTGTTGATGACGAGATCGAGGTCGCCGTCGTTGTCGAGATCCGCATAGGCGCCGCCGTTTGAAAAGGAAGGGTGCGTAAAACCCCAGTCCCGGCTGGTATTGGTGAAGTGATAGCCGTCGACGTTCTTAAAACTGTATCCGGGAAGACGAACGACGGGCAGGGAGTCGGCCATTTTTAGCGTGAGCTTTGCCGTTCCCCCGCCCTGCCCGTTGTTGTACGCTACATAGTCAAGGTCGGTGACGTCGCGCGGCAGTCCATTGGTGATGACGAGATCCCGGTAGCCGTCGTTATCGAAGTCGGCAACCAACGGGCACCAGCTCCAGTCGGTCTCATAAACGCCGGCCATAAAGCCGATCTCGCTGAAGACGGGATGTCCTTCGGGAGCCATGCCCCTGTTGAGCTGGAGGGTATTGCGGACGTACTGATGCGTATAGCCAAAACGCTGGCTGTTGAAATAATTGTAATATTCATTTCCGCTGAGCATTCTCTTTTTGCGCAAATTGCTCTCGGGCAGCATTTCGAGGGAAAAAAGGTCGGGGAGGCCGTCGTTGTTGATGTCGATGATATCCGTGCCCATGGCATTCCATCCCGTGTGTGCAAAATATTCGGACAAACGATTCGTAAAAGTGCCATCCCTGTTGTTAATATATAACAGGTCATTTGAGACAAAGTCATTGCTCACGTAGATATCGGGCCAGCCATCCTGGTTGAAGTCGGAGATACAGGCGGCATGCCCCCAGCCTTCTATAAGGATACCCGCCTCCTTTGTGACATTGGTAAAGGTGCCGTTGCCGTTGTTGCGGTAAAGCCGGTCATTGTTGAGTGCGCTGCCGTCGGTGATCTTTGGGCGGAAACGGATGGATGTCTTTGGGTCGTTCAGCTGATTGGTCACGATATAGAGGTCGAGGTCTCCGTCGTGGTCATAATCAAAAAAGACGCCGATGGTACTATAGCCGGTGTCGGCGATGCCGTATTGTTTGGCTGACTCTTCGAAGATGGGTATGCCGTTGTGGTCGGGGCCTTTGTTGATATAGAGTAAATTTGTCCGGAAATTTGGGTCATTCCGAAAGGAGGCGGCTACATAAAGATCGGGAAGCCCGTCGCCGTTGATATCGACGACGGTGGCGCCGGTGCACCAGTGACCGGAACCGCCTACTCCTGCGCGATCGGTGATGTCTTCGAACCGGAGATTGCCCCGGTTGAGATAAAGTTTGCTGGAGACCATATTGCCGGAAAGGAAGATGTCGGGGAGACCGTCATTATTGAAGTCGCCGATGCCCACTCCGCCGCCGTTGTAGATATTGGCGTAATTGAGGATATTCAGACTATCGTTTTCGGATAGTTGATTCTTGAAGCTGATGCCGGTACGGGAAGGGGGTAACAGGCGGAAAAGCGTACTCTGGCCGGATCCATTGTAAACGTTTACTATCAGTGCCAGCAGCAGCAGGATGCGGATGGTCATATGGCTATCGTTTTGGTCCTGCAATATAATATTTTGGATCCCGGGCAAGCAGGTCTTGCCGGGCAGTGAAACCAATCGAATAGAAAATGATCAGAAATGGATAAGTATTCCGCCGGATTTTGGATTAAGTTGCCAGTGATGAAAAGATGGATAACGATTGCATTGCTGGCCATGGGTCTCAACCATGGCGTTTCGGCACAGGATGCCGGGACACTACATCGCAGTATAAAAGAGGTGACAGATGTGATGGTGCATGATATTTTCTCCCCGCCGGTGGCCAGCCGGATCTATGCGTATATCAGTGTGGCTGCTTATGAGGCCGCACGTCCGGGAAACCCGCGTTACAGAAGTTTTGCGGGGCAACTGCATGGCCTGCAGAGCATTGCCGTTCCTCAGGCTGGCAAGCAATACAACTTTTCGCTGGCGGCCATTGAAGCCGTACTGCTGACGGGCAAGGCAATGGTGATATCGGAGGGTGCCATCGGGGAGTTTCGTGCCGTTCTGCTGGACAGTATCCGGCGCTCCGGCATGGCGCCGGACGTGTATCAGAACTCCCTGGAATACGGGAAGACTGTGGCCCTGGAGGTCTTAGCCTGGGCCGGCAAAGATCATTATAAAGAGACGCGTTCTTATCCCAAATACGACGTCGATGATGCCATTTCAAGCTGGAAGCCTACGCCGCCGGTCTATATGCGGGCTATCGAGCCACACTGGAGTGAGATGAGAACATTTTTTATCGATTCCGCGAGACAGTTCGTTCCGCATCCGCCGACACCTTTTTCCATAGAAAAGGGTAGTGCTTTCTACCGGGATGCGATGGAAGTCTATGAAGCAGGGCGGACGCTGAGCGAGGAGCAGAAGGAGATCGCGAATTTCTGGGATTGTAATCCTTACAAAGTGAATCAGAATGGGCACGTGATATATGCCTCGAAGAAGATCTCTCCGGGCGGGCACTGGATGAACATTACGGCTGTGGCCTGTCGCCGGGCGAATGCGGACCTTGTCCGGTCTGCGGAGGCCTATGCGAGAGTCGCCCTTGTGATCGCCGATGCCTTTATCAGCTGCTGGGACGAGAAGTACCGGAGCAAAGCGATAAGACCAGAGACTTATGTCAACCAGTATATCAGTCCGGAGTGGATGCCTTTGTTACAGACACCGCCCTTTCCCGAGTATACCAGCGGGCATAGTATCGTGTCGGCTTCTGCGGCAACGGTGCTGAAGGGACTGTTCGGCGAGCCGTTTGCCTTTACCGACAGTACGGAAATGGAGTTTGGGATACCACCGCGGTCTTTTGCAGGGTTTAGAGCGGCTGCCGACGAAGCGGCGATCAGCAGGTTTTATGGTGGTATTCACTTTAAACCTGCTATCTATTACGGTTTGGAGGAGGGGTATAAGATAGGGGATCTTGGGATCGAAAGGATGCAGACGAGGAGCGAAGCCGCGGTGGCGCGCTAACGGCTTGCCGCCGGCGTACCCGGTGGCATCCCCTGTTTACCGTGCATATATTCGCTCGGCGTCATATTGAACTGCCGGAGGAAGTTGCGGGCGAAGTTGCTCTGGGAACTGAAACCTACGCGATCGGATACTTCATAGATGCGGTATTCCCCTTCGGCCAACAATTCTGCCGCCTTTTTCAGCCGGGCGATGTTGATCAGCTCGATGGGCGTCATATCGGATAGCGCTTTTATCTTCCGATAGAGGGTGATACGGCTCATCGTCATGATCCGGGCCAGCTTTTCCACGTCGAGATCTACGTCTTCAATATTGCGCAGAATTGTCTCCTGGAGCGTTTCCAGGAAACGTTCATCCGACTTGGTGTGAGCCATGGTCTTGATATGGACCAGCGGAGAGTTGGCAAAAAACTCCCGCGTCCTGTTCCTGTTGACGATGAGACTGTTGATCTGTGCCAGCAGGTACTCCTTCGAAAATGGCTTTTCAATATAGGCGTCCGCGCCAAGTTCGAGACCCTCACATTTGGCCTGGATAGTATTTTTTGCGGTCAGCAGCACAACGGGGATATGGGAATGGTCCACGGTAGACTTTATGATACGGCAGAGTTCGAAACCATCCATTTCGGGCATCATAACGTCGCTGATCACGAGTTGAACGGCTTCTTCATTGAGAATGGAAAGGGCGTCTTTTCCGTTCGTTGCCTTAAAGATCGCGTAACGGTTTTTCAGGATCCTTTCGAGGAATTCGAGGATTTCTTCTTCGTCGTCAACAAGCAGGAGTAATGGCAGCATATCACGTGTTTTTGGTTAGCGAATGTAAATATCGGAAGATCGTCGGATGTTTTTGCGTGCCGCGGCCCTGAAGCGGCAATGTGAAGACAAAATTATTGTACCCATCCGCGATGGGGTCTACATAAATGGTTCCCTCATGCAGTTCGGCAAGCGAACGGGCAAGCGCGAGGCCGATACCGGTACCCTTTTCCTTTGCGCTGCCTTTCAGGCGGTAGAAGGGTTCGAAGATCCGTTGTCTTTTTTCCTCGGGGATCAGCGGGCCATCGTTTGAGAAGCGGATGATCAGTTCCCGCGCCGCTGCCGTGCCGAGGGTCACGATGACGATGTGCTCCCCGTATTTGATGGCGTTGCTGAACAGGTTGCTGAAGATCTTATTCAGCGCCTCCTCGTCGGCCATCGCATAGATATCATTACCGGGATGATCGAAGCGATAGTCCAGTCCCTTCTTTTTGGCGAGGGCGGCGAAGTTGGCATAGTTCTCCTGTAACAGCGCCGTGATATTGATACGGGTGAAATCCAGCCGGAAGCCCTTTGTCTCCGTCTGCCGGAAGTCGAGGATTTGATTAACCAAAGAGATGAGCCGATTCGTGTTGCGCTCCATCATGCTGACATCTTCCTTAATATCGGGTATGTCATCCGCCATCTCATGCAAATTTTCTACGGGACCCTTGATCAGCGTCAGCGGCGTTCGGATCTCGTGTGCGATATTGGTGAAGAAATCGATCTTGGCTTCGTAGATCTCCTTTTCCTTTTTTATCTGTGTCCGGCGATGATAGCTGCGGACGACATACCCCACCAGGAAAGAAAAGACCAGGACATAAAGAACGTAGGCGGCTGTGGTCATCCAGAACGGCGGCAGCACTTCAATGGTCAGATGTTTCTCGTAGATGCCCCATTTCCCACCGGTGGCTGCTTTGACGCGGAACGTATAGGTTCCGGGAGAGAGGTTGGTGAAATAGACTTTACGATTGCTTTTCAGATAGGTCCATGTTCTGTCCAGGCCTTCCATCTTATAACTGTATTCCGTTCGTTCAGGTGCGGTGAAGCTCAGTGCCGTAAAATCCAGGCTGAAGGAGGATTGGTCATAAGGTAGTCTGAGCTTGTCGGTAAACAGGATCGATTGCCGCAGGATGGAGCTGTCCTTGCTGATGGTGAGCTCCCGGTTGTCGACCTGGAAGCC
This sequence comes from Puia sp., assembly GCA_036499285.1. Lineage (GTDB taxonomy): Bacteria > Bacteroidota > Bacteroidia > Chitinophagales > Chitinophagaceae > Puia. The sequence continues at coordinate 54,421 of DASYEB010000041.1, forward strand.
GGTGATATAGACCGAAGGGGTATAGGCGCTGGGAACAAAATCATCGGGCTGAAAGGTGATCATTCCTTTTACGCTGCCGAAGTAGAGCTTGCCGTCTTCGTCTTTAAACCCCGAACTATAATTGAACTGGTCGTTTAACAGGCCGTTGGCGCGGGTATAGACGGTGATGGGGACGTTGCCGTGATGCAGACAGGCCAGTCCTTTGGAGCTGCTGGCCCAAACGTCTTTATTGTTGTCTTCGATCACTTTGAAGATGAAGTTCGACGGCAGACCTGCGGTAGTAGTAAAAGACCCGGCGGTCTTGCGATCGGCGGAGAGTTTCCAAAGACCATCCCCTTCGGTTGCGAACCACAGGTTGTTCTGGCTGTCTTCGGTGATGGTATTGACAAATCCAAGACGGGCGCCGCTGCTATCGGAAGCTGTGCCTGACCAGACTCTGTGTGCGCCTGTATGAGGATTGTAAGTGAAAACGCCGCTGCCGTGTGTCCCTGCCCAAATGGTCCCTTCGTGGTCTTCCATCACATAGGCAACGAAGATCCCGGTGGGGGTATAAGGCAGGCGAATAAAATCATCTGTCTTTTCGCGATAATAATAGACACCGTTGGAAGTGCCCATGACGAGCTGGCCGTCTGAAGTATGGGTGATGCTGAGAACGAAGTTACTTTTTAGCTGATTATCAGCCGGACCGGCCAGGTAATTTTTGTAAACCTTATTTGTGCGAAGGTTCATCCTGTTGAGGCCGTGTTCAAAGGTCCCGATCCAGAGGTTGTTGCCGTCTGCCAGCAGGCCATGGATATTGGAATAGGAGATATCGCCCGGGTGGCCATTAGGATGGAATTGAGTGATGAGACCGGTGCGGGGATCGAGCTTGTTAAGGCCTGCGTCCTCGGTGCCGATCCAGATATTTTGGTTTTTATCCTGGCAGATCTCGCGAACGGCACTGCCGCTGATGGAGCGGTTGGAATTGTCGGGGAAATATTTCTGGAAAGAGGAATACTGGCGGGAATAATAATTGAGACCGCCAAAAAAAGTGCCTACCCAGACGCCGCCTTCTGAATCTTTACAAAGCGTATACACGGCGTTGTCGTTGAGCGAATAAGGGTCCTGGAATTTTTTGCGAAGATTGGTAAAGGTCCCGAGCCTGGTATTATAAATAAAGATCCCGGATTCCGTACCCAGCCAAAACTCTTCCGGGCCGTATTGAAGGATATCCCGGACATAAATGGTTGTCTTGTCGGGATTGTAAATAAGAATGTCCTTGTACTGGCCGGTCGTCTCGTCGAAGCTCTTCAATCCCTGGTTGGTCGTACCGATGAGGAACCGGTGATCGCCCGCATAGCGGATACGTTCGACCCAATGCGAGGAGGCGGCGGGGGAGTGGTTGAAAATGTCGAAGCTGGTAAACGTTTGCGTGACGGTATCGAATTTTTTGATGTAGCCGTCGCTGGTCGTAAACCACATGCTGCCGTCCCCGGATTTACAGATGGAGGTGGCGGTAAATTTATCGGCGCCGGAGAAGTGCGACAGCTGTCGCGTACGGAGATTGTAGCGGTATACCATATTGAACGAAAGGAACCAGAGATTGTCTCCGTTGTCACGCTGGATATAATTGATCTCTACAAGGGAATCGATCAGGTGCACCATGCTTTCCGTCTTTTCATCAAAACGGAAGAGGCCATACTGGCCGCCTATCCAGACATTGCCATCCTGGTCAGTGGAGAGACAGTGGATCAGGTCGTAACTCTGCGTGGAATTGTTGTCCCCAAAACGGGTGAACACCTTAAAGTGATATCCATCGAAGCGATTGAGCCCTTCGCGGGTGCCAAACCAAAGGAAGCCTTTCTTATCCTGCGTGCTGCAAAAAACCGTGCTGTTGGTGAGGCCGTTCTCTACCTGGTAGTGCCTGAAGTAATAAGGCTGCGCACTGCCGGTAAGGGCGCAAAATAGTGCGATGGCGAACAGGGTCGATATGGCGGTTAGCTTTGAATGTAACATTTTGATCAAATTATGATACGGGGTGAATCAGGTGACTCGTACATAACTTTTACTTTCGATCAATGAATAAAAGTAGGGAATTAGTCCCAGATTATTCATTTTGGTAAACGTTTGCATTCCATTAGTAAACCAACAATTAATTGCTGTATGACACTCACCAAAGGGTATTTTCTTTTTAAGAAGATGGTACTACCCGTATTCTTTCTCTTCCTTTACATGGCGGGCTTCTCACAGACAAAAGTGAGGATCAGGGTTTCCGGCACAGTCGCGGACAGCTCGGGTGCGCCCATGGGCCAGGTGACAGTGACAGAAAAAGGTACGTCCAACGGCTCGACGACGGGCGCGGATGGAAAATTCTCACTATTTGTAACCGGCGAAAGGTCGGTTCTTGTCTTTACATCCGTAGGCTTTACGCCTGTCGAAATGCGGGTTGGCGGTAAACGGGATTTCTCCGCGGTCATGGATCGTGCCAACAAGGAGATGAATGAGATAGTAGTAGTAGGTTATGGAAGCAGGAAAAAGGAGTCGATAACCGGATCTATTGCTACCGTGACCTCCAAAGACATCGGCCGGGTACATGCCGGATCGACGGTAAGCTCCGAGCTGGCAGGTAAATTGCCGGGTGTCACCTTCCGGATGCCCGACGGTCGTCCGGGCGCCTCGGCTAACATACAGATAAGGAATATGGGTACGCCTTTGTATGTCATCGATGGGATCCAGCAGGATGAAACACAATTCAATAACCTGGCGCCCAACGATATCGAAAGTATCTCGGTATTAAAGGACGCTTCGGCAGCTATCTATGGTGTACGCGCGGCCAATGGAGTGGTGGTAGTGACGACGAAGAAAGGGCTGGTAGGACGAAACAACGTAAACGTCGATGCCTATACAGGGATCCAGAGCTGGACAAGATTTCCAAAAGTTCTGACGAACTCATACGACTATGAGTCCTATCGGGCAGACGCGGAGATGAACAGCTTTGGCTCGACGAATATCACGCCGGAGATACTGGCTAAATTCAAACAGGGAGAATCGGCCGGACCTGAATACCGGTCGTTTGACTGGCGGAGCTATGTGATGAACAACAAGGCCCCGCAGCGGCAGGTGAATGTAAATATCAACGGTGGATCGGATAAGGTAACCTATTATGTTTCCGGTACCAACTTCTTCCAGAACTCGGTATTGGGTAAAGAGTATAAGTTTGGGCGAACCAATATACAGGCCAATGTGACGGCCAAGATAGCCAATGGATTAAAGGTGGGTGTGGATATCAACGGGCGTAGTGAATTCCATGAAAACCCCGGCGTGCCGGGCGGGGATGATTATTTTCTGGCCAGGCTGGCAATCCTTCGGAATACACCGACGGAGCGGCCTTATGCCAATGACAACCCGGCCTATCTCAACGATCTCGGGCCGCACCTGGAATCCAACTATGCCTTTCTCAACGAAAATCTCTCGGGCAGATATCGCAGCGACAAAAGAGTCGTACAGGCGAACATGAACGCGGAATACCAGATCCCGGGCGTTCCCGGTCTTAGTGTAAGGGGTGTCTACTCGTATTATTTTGCGGACTACCTGGAGAACAACCAGGAATATACCTACAAGGCTTATACCTATCATCCCGATACAAAGGAATATGCTGTCACCGGGGGTAGCACGAATCCCTGGCGTGACCGGGAACAGATCAAGAACATCAATATTACGCAGCAGCTGCAGCTGAACTACAGCAATAATTTCGGGCAGCATGCGATAGGCGCCACGCTTGTATCCGAACGGATCCAGGTGGACAACCTGCGGAACTGGCTGCATGGTTCACCGATATCGAACAATCTGCCTTTACTCTATTTTCCCATTATGGATCAGTACCAGGATGCGGAGGAGAAGGAAGCGCGTATCGGGTATATCGGCCGGGTCACCTATAGCTATGCGAACCGTTATTTCTTCGAGGCCAGCGCAAGACGGGATGCGAGCTATCTTTTTGCGCCGGACAAACGGGTGGGTTATTTCCCCGGTGCGTCGGCGGGATGGAGAATCACAGAGGAGCCGTGGTTTCGTGACCTGGTCAAGAACCAGAATGTGCTGAGCGATCTGAAGATCAGGGCCAGCTATGGACAGCTGGGGGATGACCGTACCATTACAACAGACCTTACCCTGTTCGGTGTGAGGGCTCCCATCGTAGCGCCCTATGCCTATCTCCCCGGATACAACTACAACCAGGGTACTGCTATCATTGACGGAAACGCGGTGATCGTATCCAGAGACAAGGGTATACCTACAGACCGTGTCAGCTGGTCCAAGAGTAAGATAACGGACGTGGGGATGGACTTCAGCCTGCTCAATGGCAAGCTGACGGGTACCGTCGATTATTTCTACCGGAAACGTACCGGTCTTGTAGGTCCGAAGAATGATGTCGTCGTGCCGGTAGAGCTTGGATATACGTTGCCGCAGGAGAATACCAACTCCGATGCGCAATATGGAGAAGAGCTTTCGCTGAACTACAACGGAAGGATCGGCGCGTTCAGCTTCAATGTAGGAGGTAATATCTCCTTTACGAGAAGTAAATTCCTTCAGTCCTATAACCCCGTATTCAACAACTCGCTTGACCAGTACCGGAACAGCCGTGAAGGCAGGTATCAGAACCTCGACTGGGGTTACACCGTGATCGGCCAGTTCAAGTCGATGGCGGAGATCCAGGGATATAAGGTGGATATCGATGGACAGGGCAACAGGACGCTTTTGCCGGGCGATCTGATCTATAAGGACTTTAATGGGGATGGAAAGATCGACGGGAATGATGATCGCCCGCTTGGATTTGGATATGGCACACAACCCAATGTCAACTTTGGGTTTACGATCGGCGCAGCCTATAAGGGTTTTGACTTCCATGCCGACTTCTCCGGTGCGGGTGGTTATACCTGGTATCAGAACTGGGAACAGCGCTGGGCTTTCCAGAACAATGGGAACATGAACGCGATCTTCAAGGACAGATGGCATCGGAAAGATCCATTTGACCTCAACAGCGAATGGATCGCGGGCAAGTACCCCGCCAACCGGTACAATGTAGGCAACGGGCATAGCGACTATTCGCATAACTCCACCTTCTGGCTGCATAACGTACGATATATCCGGGCGAGAACTATCGAGCTGGGGTATACGATCCCGGTTCACCTGCTGACGAAGGTGAAAGTGCAGCGTGCGAGACTGTATCTTAATGCCTATAATTTGTTCACCATCGATAATCTCAGGCAGTACGGTGTCGATCCGGAAACAGTGGATGACAATGGTCTGCAATTCCCGCAGAACAGGGTTGTCAATGCGGGGGTAAACCTTACTTTCTAAAATTGTCGAACGCACAAAATATTTCAATGAAAAAGTTTGTCATACTAACGATACTTCCTGTTCTGATGGGCTTAGCGGGCTGCAAAAAGGACAGCAATTTCTTAAATGTAGCGCCGACGCAGGTGATCCCATCCGATGTGGCCTTCTCCGATCCGGCGCTGGTCCTGTCGATACTGGGGGATCTCTACAACCGGCAGCTGGATTTTTCCTCACTGGACGGCTATCTGCTGGACCCGAACGATCCCAACTCGGGCATCCCCGGCTGGAAGAGTTTTGCGGACTTTGGGGAAAGTTTTCCATCGGAGGCGGGCAGCTACAACATCGTCCGCAACACCAGCTGGCCCTATAACTCCTGGTGGACCTGGGACTATTCCTATATCCGCGATCTGAATCTTTTTATCCAGCGGGACAGCGCTTCGACTGAGCTGTCGACCTCGGACAAGTCACGTTTTCTGGCCGAGGGCCGGTTTCTCCGGGCCAACTATTATTTCGATATGGTAAAACGGATGGGTGGTGTGCCGCTGATACTTCAGCCGCTGGAGTACGACTATAAGGGTAATGTCAGCTCCCTGCAATATCCCAGGGCCAAAGAATCGGATATCTATGACTTCGTGATCAGCGAGGCGGAGGCGATAAAGAACCTGCTGCCTTCCGATGTCAATGAAAAGTCAAGAGCCACCAAGGCAGCCGCGCTGGCCATGGAAGCAAGGGCGGCATTGTATGCAGGCTCTATCGCCAAATATGGAGCGGGCACGCCACAGGTATCTCTTCCGGGCGGAGAAGTAGGCATCTCTGCGGCCAGGGCAAATGATTACTATACCGTCGCATTGAGGGCTGCGGGTGAGATCATCAACGGCAGTGCAGGCCCCTATGCCCTGTACAAAGTGTTGCCCGACCTTTCGGACAATTTCGCGGCCATCTTTACGGATAAGAGCAGCGTAAACCAGGAGAGTATATTTGTCGAGGACTTCAAGGCGAATGCGGGTAAGACGCATGCTTTTACGACCAACGATCAGCCATATTCGTTCTCGGACGAAGGAGGAGATGCGGGCAGACTGGACCCTTCCCTGAACCTGGTGGAGTCATTCGAGAAGCTGGATAATACCTATGCTCCTATACCGACCACGGACGGCGGCGGGAACCCGATATATTATACTAACCAGCAGGATATATTTGCAGGTAGGGACGCGCGGCTGGCGGGTACGGTGCTGTTGCCGAATGGCCTCTTCAAAGGTACGCATGTCGATATCTGGGCCGGGTATCAGCTGGCCGATGGCAGCATACTGACCAGTGACGAAGCCGGGAATCTGAAACCTCTGCCCGGTACGACTGCTCCGGTGCAGGTAGTGGGGAAGGACGGTCCGGTCAACGGATTGGAATTGAGGACCCAGTCGGGGTTTTATGTTCGCAAATGGTTGGATCCAACAGTCGGCAGCGGAAGAAGGGGGAGGGGCAGTGATGTACCTTTTATCCGGTATCGGATGGGGGAGGTGCTGTTGAATGCGGCAGAAGCAGCGTTCGAGCTTGGTCAGCAGGACGTGGCTGCGGGATATATGAACCAGGTACGGGCGCGGGCAGGGCTGGCGATACCGCTGGTAGCAGGGGACATCACGTTCGACCGGATCGTTCATGAGAGAAGAGTGGAGCTTGCTTTTGAAGGACATATCCTTTTTGATATGAAACGGTGGCGGATAGCTACGGATGTCTGGGATGGAAAGCCGATGACAAAGGCCGATCTGCTTAGCAATATCGGAACCGCTAAAAAAAGAAATACCCAGCCGTGGGGACTGTGGCCTTATAAGATCTATGATGCGGCCAGTCCGAATAATGGCAAGTGGATCTTTAAGGAAATATTGCCGGCGGCTGTCACGGGCTTCGACTGGTTCAGGCAAGGGAACTATTACTCTGCCATCAACGATAATATCCTGGCTGCGAATCCCAAGCTTGTCAAACAACCTAATCAGTAAGATCTCCAAAACTCTTTGTCATGAAAATCAATCTTTTTCGAATAACATCTTTCCTGCTGCTCGTGGCGATTGCAGCCTGCAAGAAGGACAACTATAAAGAACCTTCCGCACAATTGTCAGGCCAGCTCCAATACAAGGGCGAGGTGATCAATGTCGAGCGGAACCAGGTACCCTTCCAGCTATACCAATACGGATTTGGAAAGGTAGGGGCTATCAACGGGTCTTTTGCACAGGATGGAACCTATGGCGCCCTTCTTTTTAACGGAAGCTATAAATTCCTGATCCCTTCCGGACAGGGGCCCTTTCTATGGAAAGAGCTTGCACCTGGTGTGCCGGACAGTATGGCTGTCACGATGAATGGCAAACAGACCCTGAATATCGAGGTGATGCCCTATTATATGATCCGGAATACACAGATCAGCGCTGCGGGTGGAAAGGTGACGGCGACTTTTAAGGCCGACAAGATCATACAGGATGCCAATGCAAAAGATATTGAACGGGTCAGTCTTTATATCAACAGCGGTCAATTCGTCGGTACGGACAATATTGCCGCTATGGACATGGCAGGTGCAGCGATAACAGATCCGGCCAATATCAGTCTCCAGGTAACTATTCCAGGCATCACGCCGACGCAGAACTATGTATATGCCCGTGTCGGTCTTAAAATTGCTAATGTGGAGGATATGATCTTTTCTCCATTGATGAAAGTAAGTTTCTAAATTGCGGTATGAAGAAGAGTATCCTGGTTTTTTTTAGCAGTTTTTTGCTTTGGTATACCGGATCGGCGGGCGAGGGACCGGTTAATAAATGGTACGTCGGCAACAGGGCGCCTTTGCTGCCCAGCCGTTTTATAAAGCTGCCGGCGACGGCGTTCACTCCCGGCGGCTGGCTTCGCAGACAGCTGGAATTGCAGCGGGACGGGCTGATGGGGAACCTGGGCAGTATCAGCATCTGGCTGCGAAAAACGGACAATGCCTGGTTGAACAAGGCCGGTACCGGCAAGATAGGATGGGAGGAGCTGCCTTATTGGCTAAAGGGATATTCGAGTACGGCCTATCTGCTGAGGGATGAAAAGATGATCAGGGAGACGAAGTTCTGGATCGACGCGGTCCTGAACAACCAGCGGGCCAACGGTGATTTTGGTCCGGACAGGGTCAATAAGGGCAACCGGGATCTGTGGACGAATATGCCGATGGTGTGGTGTCTTCAAAGTTATTATGAATACAGCGGGGATAAAAGGGTATTGGTTTTTTTACGCCGTTACTTTACGTATCAGCTAAGTATACCGGATGAACAATTTCTGAAAGACTATTGGGAGAACAGTCGTGGCGGAGATGATATGTATAGTGTATACTGGTTGTATAATCGTACGGGGGATGCTTTTTTGATGGACCTGGCGGCCAAGATCCATCGCAATACCGCCAACTGGCGGCAGGCGCGTAATCTGCCCAACTGGCATAATGTGAATATCGCACAATCTTTCCGCGAGCCGGCGACCTGGTATCTGCAAAGTCATGCGGCTTCCGATCTGAATGCGACATATAATGATTTTTCGCTGGTGCGCGAGTTTTATGGCCAGGTGCCGGGGGGGATGTTTGGCGCCGATGAGAATGCGCGGCGGGGCTATGACGATCCCCGGCAGGCCGTGGAGACTTGTGGTATGGTGGAGCAGATTACTTCGGACAATTTTCTTTTGGCTGAGACGGGGGATATAAAATGGGCAGACAACTGTGAGGATGTCGCTTTCAATACACTGCCGGCGGCGTTTATGCCGGACTACAGGAGCCTGCGTTATCTGACTGCACCCAACATGGTGGTCAGTGACGGCAAGAACCATGCGCCGGGGATCAGCAATGAAGGGCCGTTCCTGATGATGAATCCGTTTAGCAGCCGTTGCTGTCAGCACAATCATGGTGCGGGCTGGGCTTATTATGCGGAGAATACGTGGATGGCGGCGCCTGATAATGGGCTGGCTGCGCAATTGTATAGTGAGGGAACTGTTCGTGCCCGGGTTGGTGACGGGCAATGGGTGAATGTGGAAGAAAGGACGCATTATCCTTTTGAAGAGCAGGTCGAGATGACGGTGAAGACGACATCGCAGGGGGCAGCGCATTCGGCATCGCGGGGGGCTACGGCCTGGCCTATGTATCTGCGGGTGCCGGCCTGGTGTACTGCGCCGGTTGTTTCCGTAAACGGTGTTGCGACGTCTTCTTCGGTTAAGGATGGGTATATTATCGTTTCGCGGAATTGGGCCGATGGGGACAAGCTTGTGCTTATGTTGCCGATGAAGCTGGATGTGCGACACTGGGACAGGAATAAGAACAGCGTCAGTGTCGATTATGGCCCGCTGACCTTTTCGCTGCTCATCGGAGAAAAATATGAGAAGAAGGGAACAAAGGAGACGGCCATTGGAGACTCGGGTTGGCAGGACAGCGCTGATGCGTCGAAGTGGCCCAGTTATGAGATATATCCGACCACTCCGTGGAATTATGGATTGGATACAGCGGCGGGGTTTGTGCTTGAGCGGCGTGGGTGGCCGGTCGATGATAATCCTTTTGTAAATTCGGCTGCGCCGGTTGTGTTGCATGCGAAGGGGAGAAGGATCCCGTCGTGGAAGGTGGATCAGTATGGGTTGTGCGGGGTGTTGCCGATGAGCCCGGTGGTTAGCAATGAGCCGGAGGAGGAGTTGACATTGGTGCCCATGGGTGGGGCGCGGTTGAGGATCTCCGCGTTCCCGGTGATTGGCGCTGCGGCGCCGGTTGGGGCTTCAGCTGCGCCGGTGGATGGTTCGGCGGCGCCGGGTGCAGGCATGCTTGTCAATCCTTTACTACCTTCGGGGCCTGATCCGTACAGCTTTTATAAAGACGGGTATTATTATTATACGCATACGATGGGGGACCATATCGAATTATGGAAGACAAAGAATTTTGCGGACCTGGCGACGGCGCCGCATAAGACGATCTTTAAGCCGCAGCCGGGGACGAGCTATTCGAGGGACGTTTGGGCGCCAGAAGTGATGTTCCTGGAGGGGAAATGGTATGCTTATTTTGCGGCGGACGCCAAAGATAATCATGGGCATCGGCTATGGGTGCTTGAGAATTCGAGTGTGGACCCTTTTGAAGGAGAGTGGGTGATGAAGGGTAAGATCACAGATTCCTCGGACAAATGGGCCATAGACGGCGATGTATATAAATACGAGGGGAAACTTTATATGGTTTGGTCGGGTTGGGAGACGGATGTCAACAGGGAGCAGGATATCTATATTGCGCGTCTGTCGAATCCCTGGACAGTGGAGGGGCCAAGGGTACGAATAAGCCGGCCGACCTATCCGTGGGAAAAATATGGCGACATACATGCCCCGGGTGAGCCTGCGCATATCGATGTCAATGAGGGCCCGCAGTTCCTGCAGCATGGCAATGACCTGTTCATCGTGTACTCCGCCAGTGCGTGCTGGACGGATACCTATGCGCTGGGTCTGTTGCGGTTAAAGAAGGGCGGCGACCCGATGGATCCTGCTGCCTGGACAAAAAGCGATCAGCCTGTCTTTCAGCAGTCGCCTGCCAACGGAGTATACGCGACGGGGCATAATTCCTTTTTCCTGTCGCCTGACGGGAAAGAGAACTGGATCTTATATCATGCCAATTCCAATCCGAATGAGGGATGCGGGAGGAAACGGTCTTCGAGCGCGCAGCCCTTTACCTGGAAAACGGATGGGACACCGGATTTTGGCCAGCCGGTGCGGGCGGGAGTAGCCATACCGGTGCCATCGGGTAGTAATTAAAAAAATTAATATAATGAATAGAAGAACGAGAGTTTTCTGGGGTTTGTTTTTTTTGATGGTTTGTGGAACGGGCGTGGATGCGCAGAAAAGTAAAAAGGCGATGACACCGGCGCCGGTGCCGGTGGGCAAAGTGTGGACGGCGGAGAAGGCTAATGCCTGGTATGCAGAGCATCGTTGGCTGACAGGCGCCAATTATATCCCGCAGACGGCTATCAATCAGCTGGAGATGTGGCAGGCGGATACGTTTGATCCGTCTACCATCGATAAGGAATTGGGTTGGGCGCAGTCTATCGGTTTCAATACCCTGCGGGTCTTCCTGCATTCTGTCGCCTGGAAAGAGGATCCGGAAGGGTTTAAGGGTCGTATGGATAAGTTCCTGCAGATCGCAGAAACGCATCATATCCAGCCGTTGTTCGTATTCTTTGACGACTGCTGGATGAAGGTGCCAAAGGCCGGGCTGCAGCCGGCGCCAAAACCCGGTGTGCACAATAGCGGCTGGGTACAGGACCCCGGTCAGCCGGCGTCGTCGGATAGCAGCAATTTTCCCGGACTGGAAAAGTATGTGAAAGATGTGCTGACAACGTTTGCCCATGATAAAAGAATACTCTTGTGGGACCTTTATAACGAGCCGGGCAACAGCGGGAAGAAGGATTCCACGCTGCCTTTGCTGACAAAAGTCTTCGAATGGGCAAGAGCCGTCAATCCGGATCAGCCTATCAGCGCGGGTCTTTGGGATTGGAGTTATGAGAAGCTCAACGCCTTCCAGGTCGCCAATTCGGATATCCTTACCTATCATTGTTATGACGACCTGGAAAAGCACCTTCGTGTCGTGCAGCTGCTGAAGGCCACCGGCAAGCCATTGATCTGTACGGAATACATGGCGCGGACGAGGAACAGCCGTTTTGCGACGATACTACCGATGCTGAAGCACGAGCAGGTCGGGGCTATCAACTGGGGTTTTGTGGATGGCAAGACCAATACGATCTATGCCTGGGATACGCCGCTGCCTGATGGCAGTCAGCCGGTGGAGTGGTTCCATGACATCTTCCATAAGGACGGGAAGCCATACCGGGATGATGAAGTTCAATTGATCAGGAAGTTAAACGGGGTTCAGTAACCCATGAGCCAGAAGATCTCCAAAGTAACCATCCTGGATATCGCCCGCGAGCTGAATATTACGGCAGCAACGGTGTCCCGGGCTTTGAACGATCAACCGGGGATCCGGGATACAACCAGGCAGACGGTGAAGGCGACGGCGGCCAGGCTGAACTACCGGCACAATAAAGTCGCCTCGTCGCTGCGGCTTGGCAAGTCAAATATCATCGGAGTGATCATCCCCAGCGCGGAGACCAATTTTTTCGGGTCGGTAGTGCATGGGATCGAAAAAGTGGCGAATGAGAACAACTACAATGTGCTGATATACCAATCCAATGAGCTGTACGAATATGAGAAGAAGGGGATCCAGACATTTCTGCAATCGCAGGTAGATGGCGTATTGGCGTCGATCAGCAAGGAGACGATCAACCTGGATCACTATAGCGAGATCCGAAACCGGGGTATACCGCTGATCCTTTTTGACCGGACCAACGACAAGCTAGGGGTCTCAACGGTGGAAGTGGACGATTTTGAAGGGGCTTTCCAGGCGACCAAACACCTGATCGAAAACGGATGCCGTAGGATTGCGCATATCGCGGGTCAGCAGCACGTGAATATCTTCAACTTAAGGCTGAAGGGGTATATCGAGGCATTGAATGTGCATGGGATCGTGCTGGATGACGACCTGATCAGTTTTGGAAAAGTCAGCGTGGAGTCGGGCAAGGAATGTATGAAGAAGCTGCTGGATGGGGCGGTAATGCCGGATGGCGTTTTTGCAGTGGAAGACTTCACGGCGCTGGGGGCGATACAGGCGATCAAGACGGCGGGACTGCGGATACCGGAGGACATCGCGATAATTGGATTTGCAAATGAGGCGTTTGGTGAATATCTTACTCCTACGTTATCTACGGTGAACCAGCAGACGGTAATGATGGGCGAGGAGGCGGCGAAACTGATGTTCGAATATCTGAGAGGCGATCTGCAGGTGGATATGAAGCCGAGGAAGCTGGTTTTGACGCCGCAGTTGATTTGCCGGGAATCGAGTGTTAAATTTGTCTGATGAAAAAGATAGTTATTTATCTGGCGGCTATTACGGTCGCCGGATTTTTCTATTTGTCTGCGGCTGCGCAGACGACGGTGGACTGGCCGGCGGGGAAGGGGACGATCGGGCGGCTTGTCCTGGGCACAAAGCCGGGGGATCCTTTATTCCGGTCTGTCGAAATGTTGAAGAAAGGGGAGGTCAGGACCTGTTTGCGGGATGCCGACGCGACATTTCTGTTGAGGGTGGGTACGCGGGACCTGGTGTCACAAAACGGGTGGAACATATTCTTTGATAAAGTGCCTTTGAAGCCATATAAGACTTACAAGGTGAAACTGGAAAAGGGAGGAGTGAAGGTGACGCGGCATCGGGCCCGAACGGTGGTGAGGATTGGGGTGATGGAGACTGCCGATACGGCGGTTTTCCGGGGCTGGCTGGAGATCACGCTGTATCATGGAGCGCCATTGTTCAATGTGGCGGCCGTATTACATACCCTGAGAGATTCGACTGCCATCCTGTATGATGCGGGACTGGTGAGCAGGTCTCCCGGCTGGGATTCGGTAAGTTACTATACGACGGACGAGGTAAGGCATTCGGTCGGTTTGCCGAATAATACGGTGCCGCAGGCCGTAAAGTATCGGGCGGTTGCGGCTGTCGGGAAGAAGGGCGCGCTGGCAGTTTTCCCGGCGCCACACCAATATTTTTATCCTCTGGATGAGGCTTTCAATTTGAAGTTTGTCTGGTATTCCAGGAATGGAATAGGGATCAGACAGGATCCGGAAGGCGATCATCGTTATGTTCCGTGGTTCAATGCGCCGCCGGGGACTTTACAGCGATGCGGGTTTTTCTGTTTGATGGGTGGCGGGGCAGACGTCCTCGATGCCGTTCGCAGGTATACTCACGATGATGCCTATGTGCGGCTACCCGGTTACCGGACCTATGCGAGTCATTTTCACAACGAATTTATTTCGAAGGTCGTGTTGGCGGGCAAGCCGGTACCGGCAGATCCTTCCTTTAAGCAGGTGTTTCGGCGAATGGGGGTGGACATGGTGCACCTGGCGGAATTTCACGGACCAGGGCATCCACGCGGACCGGATTCATTGCGGCTGCATGAACTGCATGCTTTGTTTACACAATGCCGGCGATTGTCGGATACCGGTTTCTTATTGATGCCCGGTGAAGAGCCCAATGAATTTTTTGGCGGGCACTGGCTGGCCTTGTTTCCTAAGCCGGTCTATTGGGTCATGTCGCATAAGCCGGGCCAGGAATTTGAGACGAAGGATCCGGTATATGGGGATGTATATCATATTGGCGACACTGCGGAGATGCTTCAACTATTGGAAAAGGAGGACGGATTGGCCTGGACAGCGCATCCCCGCACCAAGGGGTCTACGGGGTACCCCGACAAGTATAAGGATGCCGGCTTTTTTCGGAGTGACCACTGGCTGGGTGCGGCCTGGAAGGCTCTGCCGGCCGACCTTTCGCAACCTTCACTGGGGCGAAGGGCGCTGGACCTGCTCGACGATATGAACAACTGGGGACTGCATAAACAATTGTCTGCGGAGGCGGATATCTTTAGCATTGAACCGGAAAATGAAATGTATGCGCATATGAACATCAACTATCTGCGTATGGGGCGATTGCCCGTTTTTGATGCGGGCTGGGGTGCGGTGCTGGATACGTTGAGGAAGGGAAAGTTCTTTTCGACGACAGGAGAGGTATTGATCCCATCGTTTGTGGTAGGGTGGAATTCCTCCTATGTCAGGTTTAGCTTGCAATGGACGTTTCCGCTGCATTTCGCGGAGATCGTCTCGGGGGATGAGATGAATGTATATCATCAAAGGATCGATCTTGACGATACGGAATCTTTTGGATCAAGGGAATGGCGCGTACCGGTAAATCTTCACGGCCGGAAATGGGTGAGACTTGAAGTCTGGGATGTGGCTGCGAATGGGGCGTTTACGCAAAGTATTTTTCAAGGAGACTGACTGCGTTTCCCAGGCCATTTTCACTCCTGATGGCTGTGGCCGTAGCGCTGCACGTTTCTTTTATCAAACGGTCTTCTATTGCAGTGATGGTCCGGAGCAGCCTTTCGGGTGACAGTTGTTTGAAAGGAATATGATAACCAAGCTTTTTTTCTTCGACCATTTTTCCATTGACAGGCTGATCGGCAAGGATCGACACGACTATGATCGGAGTGCCGCTCCGCAAGGCTGAGCTGACGGTGCCGATACCCCCATGTATGATGGCAGCACTACAGCGGGGCAGCAGCCAGTCGTGATTTACATATTTTGTTACAAACAAATTCGGGTGTGTGGGTAAGCTGGTGCCGGCGCCGTTCAGGATCGACCATCCGGCGGCAAATACCACTCTTCTTTCTGTCAGTATGCCCCGCAGAGTGTGCAAAAGCTTTTCCTTGTCAGGGATCGGGATGCTTCCAAATCCCATATAAACAGGCTTGTCTCCCTTTGCGAGCCAGTCTTCAAGCCCTTCGGGGATCTCATTTATGGAAGGTTTTTCTCTTGCCGATGGCGGAAGATAGAAGAAGCCGGTGATGTGTGCATTTGGCGGCCAGTCATGGGGCTGCCGGATCAATTGTTGACTGACGGCAGTAATGGCCAGCATGTCCGACCGAAGACAGGCTTTCATCACGTTTATTATCGGCAAACCGATCTCTTTTCTGAACTGGTTGACCTGTTTGCGGATCATAAGATAACCCAACCCCATCAGGCGGTAAGACAGCCTGTTGAACCAGGGATGGCCTTTTGTGCCCAATACCTGGTAAGGGAATTCACGGGTTGGTATCGGTGGCACGCTCAGAAAAACCACTGCGCATTTTTTTTTGAATTTTTCCGCGATGGAATATACGATGGGAAGGGGCAGAACGCTTACGATGATGTTATCGAAATTCCTGCAGGCTTCCAGGATGTCGCAGTTGGACTGGTCGGCAGTTTGGGCTGCAACTTTTTGCAGGTGGTAGAAGAATTTGAATATACTTCCGCCTTCCAGGAGTTTGAGGGCCTCGGGGGAATTGATCAGGTGTTCGGTGTTGCCTGCTGCCGGTATGTATCGTACGCCAAACCCTTCTGTGAATTCCCGGAAATTCTCAGGTGCGACAAGGGTGACCTCATGTCCTCTCTCCTTTAAGGCCAGTGCCAGCGCGATGAAAGGTTGAACGTCGCCCCGTGATCCCGATGTGATTATTCCGTATCGCATTTGTATAATAACTATATTAGTTGATCCCGATGATATAGCTTATCTTTATGATAAGATTTCCTTGAATAATGTCTGTTGTCTCACTAGTCCCCTCTATTTACTTCTAAAAGCATCCAGGATGCGCTAAGTTACGTTTCAGATTTCAGTATTATTCCTTAAAGATCTCTCACCTTTAAATATTCGTTATGCAAAAAATGTTTGTGATGACCGCTATGGCGGTTGTGATCGCCTGTGGATCTGTGTCTGCTCAGAAGATAAATACAGATTCCCTTTCTCTGATATCCAGGATCAGCGCGAGTCAGCTAAAACTGGCTAAGCTGCAGAATACTGTCGATGAGAAAACCAGGGATAAGCAGGATTATGCTACTTCGGCTCAGCAGTCTGCCGATAAAAACAAAACGGCTGCGGACAGACTAACCGATAATCCGACGGATAAGATGCAAGCCCGTAAAGCCGACAATGCAGCAAGCGATGCGAGGAGCGATTCTAAAAAGGCCAGGAAGGCCTCGGACAGGCTGAAAGACCTGAACGGGAAAATTGCGGATCTCAAGGCTAAGATAGCGGAGGATCAGGTAAAGCTAAATGCGTATACTCCCATTGTTTCCAGTGCAATTTCGAGCCAATAATTAAATTGCGAAGGGCTTCAACGTACGATCCTGTTCACAGCAGATGAGCGTTTCAAAATGGAAGAGCAATGAAAAAATGATCTTATTCAAAGTAGCTGGCGCCGGGAAGCCGGCGATCGTCCCTATCGAGAAACCTTCGGTTGCAAAAGACAGCCTGGTCTATTCCATTGTTACTGAGGCTGGCAATCCATTGAAGATCTCTGTAGCTCCGATGTTTTGCAATGATGGCGTCGGCGATCATTTGTATGAATACAGAATAAACGTGTGGTACAAGGGGCAATTCTATAAAGGCTGTGCCGTTAAATTGAATGTGCCCTGATCTTTATATTCCGGAAGCTGACCTTGTCACCGTGTGCCTGCAATAGTATAGAGGATGAAGTCGCTTTTGCAAAACCCGTGGTGGTTTTGAATTTGCTTTGCGCAATGGCCTGTTTAAACGCATCGCTTCCCCGTTCGTATTCCAATATTTTTACGCCGTTGAGCCAATGCTCGACGTGATTGCCTTTTACGATGATCCGTGCTGTATTCCAAACTCCGGCGCCTTTATAGGGTTTGTTGGCGCTTGCGGGGAGAATATCATATAAGGCGCCTGTCTTGCGGTTGCCGTTGATCCCCAGTTTCGCATCCGGATGCTTGCTATCGTCGATCAGCTGGAATTCGCATCCCAGCGATGTGTTGGGGATCAGGAAATATTTTATTCCGCTGTTCCCGCCTACGGAAACTTTAAAATCCACAGAAAGCTCAAAACTGGTAAATGCCCGGGTAGTGATGATATCGGTCCCATGGTCTTTTGCCGGATCAAAAGACAGCTCTCCGTTCTGTGCGCTCCAGCCAGCATCCGGGAGCGTATCTTTCTGGGCTTGTCGCCAGCCATTGAGTGTCGATCCATCAAACAGGGAGATCCACCCGTCCTTTGTTTTTGTTTGCGCTTTGATGGGACCATTGCCCAGCAGAAAGGCCAGTAGCAGGAGATAAAAATGAATTCTCATTTATTGTGATAGTGGTTTAAATTACTAAGATACCATTTTTAATGAGGAGCATGGATTTTAAAAATTCATGAATATTATTTTTATAATTTTGAAAAACGGCGATAAAGAAGAAAACAAAACATCAGTGTATGACAAAGGAAAAACAAATAATTGAAGTGAAGGGGACTGCAATAACTATCATACAAATAAAACAATCGGACTATATTTCATTGACGAATATAGCCCGATATAAAAACCCCAATGAGCCGAAAGACGTCGTTAAAAACTGGATGCGGTCTAAAACGACTATTGAGTTTCTGGGTTTGTGGGAGAAATTACATAATCCGAGATTCAAAGGGGTCGAATTCGACGCCTTTAGTCGTGAGGCAGGAAGGAGTTTCAGCGCCTTAAAGATGAAGAAAATAGCCTAAAGAAACAAGAGTGGAGTTTGCAACGAACACTTTCCAAAATAAATTACAGAATTCACACCGACGCGATTAAAGAAGCGTTGATTCCTCCTGTAATAACAAAAGAACAGGCTGCAACTGTATATGCTAGCGAAGCCGATCTGCTAAACGTAGCAATATTTGGGAAAACGGCAAGACAGTGGCGAGATCAAAACCCAGGTAAACAAGGAAATATTCGCGACGAGGCTACTTTAGAACAGTTGGTCATTTTAACTAATTTAGAAAGTATCAATGCACTCTTAATACAGAATAATATGGAGCAAACTAAGAGGTTGCAGCAACTTAATAATGCTGCTATTCAACAGATGAGATCGCTCTTAAATAATGACACGGTTAAAAAGCTTTCACATTAGGAGACCTAACGGCCTGTAATTCATCATGATTTGGATAAGAAATTGCCTGGCAGGCGCATGCCTTTTTCACTGACCAGTACTTTTAGCATAACCTTTTGAAGGCCTTTTGGGATCAGGTCTTTTTCGGCCTGTGTCAGCGGCTGAATGAGCTCGAAAAATTCGTCGTCGTCATCATAATAGCCAAAATGCAGGAACCACTGGTCATTGGGAAGCAGGCATACGGCGATTTCCTTATCCTCTTCGTAGATATGCATTTTTATTACGGCCCAACCTTCCTTGTCATCCTCTTCAAAGTGAACCTCGACATAGTCTTTATTGATAACTTCTGTAACCAGCTTTTCAACAAGGGAGCCTGCATGATCTTTTACTAATTCTTCGTATGTCATATTTTACTATCTATCTTTTGTAAAGATAAAAAAGAATTGTCAGGATTAGGTAACTTTAGATATGTCAAAAAAAGTAGCCGATCAGCTTGATGCGCAGCGATCCGGTGCATCCGTGCTACTATCTGTCCGGAGCTATCCGAACTTCAGCAGCTGGCTTCTCTGATCGATAAAAGCAGCAAGGTCTGTATTGCTTATCATAGCATGCATGAATTCCATGACCAAAATGATGTTGGGCGGAAAGTTCGAAGAAGTGCTGCAGAAAGTGAGATCAAATTACAAACATCTACCTGCCGTTTGATCGCAGGACAGTCACTTCTTTTTTATCCGAGTCGTCGTAGGTCTTTTTGACGATGTAATGCCATTGCTTGTCTGCAACGTCCACGAAGAAGATCTCGCCGGTCTTGTGATTCTTGACAGCATCCTGGAATTCTTTTGGCATCATTTCTTCGCCAAAGAACCATCCGGTGTCGCCGTGGGTGGTATTGCCGTCCATCGTATACTTATCGGAGAGCTGTTCGAAGGGAGTACCTGCGGCGGCCTTTTGCTGGATAAGCTTTTTCAGGCTGTCGACCTCGGTCTGGGATAGTGATGAACCGTCAAGGAAGATATAGCTGGCGCGATAGGCGAGCGTTTCCGTTTCCTGGAGGATCTTGTAGGTGACATAACCGACGGAGAAGACATCGCCTTTATGTTGTCTTAAAAGTCGTTTGTTGATAAGTGAGGTGTCTTTTCCCGAAGAGAGATTGAACATGGCGGGTTTGAGTGTCGGATTGGCTTCGATGTATTGTTGTGCCTGTTCGGTTGTAGTGATCTTTTGGAACTTTTCATTCACCGTCAATTGTGCAAATGTTGATGATGTAACAAGCAGCAACAGAACTGCAAGACTGATTTTCATATTTGTATTTTTATCCTGATTTATTAAAGGTAAGAATTTCTCTTGCATCATTGTGCGGGCTCCAGCGGCATCATGACCAGCCTGTATTCCGGGAGCGGGATGTTTTCCGGAGCAGGACTGCCGGGGTATTGGTAAGAGACGGTATACTGGTGAGTTTCCGGGTGATAAAGGACTATGGTAGCAGAGCCTGCCGGTTTATGGGTAGTGTCCAATACGATGACCTGCTGACCGGGTGAAAATTTCATAATCCTGAAGGTACAGATTGAACAACATTTTTTCTTCCAATTGCTGGGTTTGTTAACAAAAATTAACAGGATATCGCTGAAAACAGGCGCCTGGCGTTGCCAATACGAAAAGATATTACATTTGCCGGATGGCATTGAAAAAGAACAATTCCCAGGATCGGGTGATAACGGTGGCGCCCCCGGCAAAAGTCATCCCGAACCCTTCTATACCCGCTATACGCCGGCGTACTACCGGCAGGCTGCTGGTCCGTCTCAATCCCGCTGCAAGTCTGGAATCGATCGAAAAGAAAGCAAACGCCAGATCGCTTCGGCTGGTCAGCTTGCGGGATCTGCCGGCAGGTTTGTCAAAGGGCCTTGAGAATGCTGATGGGATCCTGTTCGAGCGGCTTAAGATAGCCCTGGTCAATCCAAGCGCGGCCGGTAAGATCAAACGGCTGCTGGCATTACGGGATAGTCCCTTTCTATCCAGTGAGCCTGAGCATTGTCTTTATAAAGCTGCCGGGGCGAAACGGCCGGTCTTTAAGAATACAGCCGCCGCCACCTGGGGCATACAGGCAATAAACGTCCGAAGCAGTAAGGCTACGGGGAAAGATGTCAGAATAGCAGTTCTTGATACGGGTTTTGACTTTACCCATCCGGATTTTGCGGGTAGGGTGATCCACCGGAAGTCTTTTGTCGGGAGGCAGGCCAAAGACAGGGAGGGGCATGGGACCTTTTGTGTGGGTGTTGCAGGTGGGGACAGGAAGGGAAAGTCTGGTGCGCGCTATGGCGTGGCTTCCGGGGCACGGCTGTATGTGGGAAAGATCCTGGATGATGCAGGCGAAGGGTCGGATGGATCGGCTTTGGCCGGCATCGAATGGGCGTTGGAGAAAGGATGCCAGGTTATTTCCATGTCTTTTGGAGCAGCGGTAGAATCGGGCAGCCCCTATTCGGAGATCTTCGAGGATGTGGCGAAGACGGCGATGGCCAATAATTGTTTGTTGATAGCAGCCACGGGGAATGAGAGCGATCGGGAAGAAGGGATGATAGCACCCGTCAATCATCCGGCGAATTGTCCTTCGGTGATGGCGGTGGCGGCGCTGACAGAGGGGCTGAAGGTGGCGAATTATTCCTGCGGGGGCAAGGGTGGTACTAGGCGGAAGATGGGGCCCGTGAATATTGCTGCTCCGGGTGACAATATCCTGAGCGCTCATATTGGGGGTGGTTATGCCGTCGAATCAGGGACATCGATGGCTACGCCATTTGTAGCGGGTGTAGCTGCCTTGCTGTGGCAACAGTATCCCGGGGCCAGCGCCAGGGAGATCTGGGATAAGCTGATCGGGCAGGCGCAGCCCTTGGCGGGATCTGTGGCGGATGTAGGGGCGGGGCTGGTCTATATGCCCTGATTTTTGTATCTTTGTGGAGATGGATTTTATAGCCAAAATAGAGGAAAGCCAAAAATCTAATATTCAGGAGATTGCAAAATCTCTTGAGAAGATGGGCATCGAGATCAAACGGATCATGCGGATCACGGGAACCATCTCCGGTTCCAGCCGTTCGTTGCCGTTGGCGCAGATCAAGATCAAAGGGATCAAGTCTGTTGAACAAAATCGTCGGTTACGCGCACATTAATTTACTACGAACATACGCTATAAAGAACAGGGCCGCGGTTGATACTGCGGCCCTGTTTTACTAATGCAGCCCTCTGAGGGGGCATTTTCGTTAGAAGATATACCTCAGACCAAACTGCATCTGCCAGCGGCTGGGCAGCTCGGGGCTGCTGATAAAAGTGCTTTTTACCGAGGGATCGAAGGTATAGGTTGGGTTATTGTTGGTGTAGTTTACCGTTATCGGCTGATAATAGCTGGCTGTGGAAGCATACTTGCGTACGCCCCAATTGCTGTTGATCAGGTTACCGAGGTTTACGACGTCAAAGCTCAGCTGGATCGTTTGCCATCTGTCCTTGCCTACTTTGACCTTCAGGTCCTGTAAGATCCGCATGTCCACCTGGCTGAACCAGGGAGTCTGCCCGCCGTTCTTCTCTGTATATTGTCCGCGGCGGCTGCTGAGGTATTTGTCCTGGGCAATAAAGGCTTTGAAAGCGGCCTGCTGGGTAGCGGGGCTTTGTACTATGCCGTTGGCGTCCGTAAGCGTATTGAAGGTCATATTATTGATCTCTGCGTCTGTCGGAACGTATAACAGGTCGTTCAGTAAAGAGCCGTCATTATTGATATCACCATTATAGGTATACGAGAACCGGTTGCCGGATGTCCATGAGCTAAAGAAGGAAATAGTTGTTCCCCAGATCTTTTCCGGTCCGTAGCTGAATCGTTTGGTACCCGCTACGAGGAAGCGATGGGTGTTGCCGTATAAAGAGTTTGATACGACGGCCTTGTTTGCATTGCCTACGACCTGGTTGCGTTCGAAGGCATCGCTGGAGATCTCGGCCGATACGGAGCTGGCTTCTTTTGAGATCAGGTAGTTATAGCCGAACATCGCGAAGAACCCTTTTGGAAAAGTGTGTTGGGCCTGGAGGCTTGCATTGAATTGATGGCCGAGATTGGTATTGGTAAAGACATAGGTAGCCGATGTTCCAAGGTCTCCGGGCAAATAAACGTTTCTTTTGTCCCCTGTCCCCGAATTGAGTATGCCGGTGGGAGTACCCAGTCCGTAATTGCGGACCATCATCGCATGAACATCTTTTGTATAAGCAAGGTCTACGGTAAAAAGGGTACCCCAGGGCGCTTTGATGTCCGTGCCTAAATTACTCCGCCAGACCTGTGGCCATTTGAAATCCCGCGCCGTGACGCAGTAAAAGCTTGAATAGGGGTTACCGATCTGGTTGCCTACCCAGACAAAGGGGAAACGACCGGTGAACAGTCCTGACCCGCCGCGGAGGACGATCGTCTTGTCACCTTTTATGTCGTAATTGAAGCCAATCCGTGGCGAGAACAGGGGTGTTGCCTTTGGAAAGCGGGTGTTGTCTAAGTCTTTGCCCGGGCCGTTGGTAACGGGATTGCCGCTGGCATCAAAAAGTTTTAAATTATCGGTATTGGGAAGCGTAGGGCTTCCGGTGGTGTAACCGCCCGCGAAGGTCCCGTCGGCGTTGAGCTTAGGGTCCTTAAAGCTGGAGCTATAATATTGAGGGATATCCATGCGCACTCCATAGGTAAGCCGGAATCTGTTGGACAACTGCCATTCGTCCTGGATATAAGTTCCGATCTGTCCAACGGTGAGATAATACCAGGTGAACTGTCCGGAAGCCGCATGATTCCGTGCGTAATTGACGTCTACGTCCAGGGGGTAGGCGCCGAAGACATAGGCGCCGCCTACGGGCACGCTGTCTTTGAAGGTTTGGATGTCTGCGTCGGAAAAGATTGCCGGTCCATAACCCGTCAGGTTGAAAGAATTCCCGAATTTGAACGACTCGAATGACGCGCCGATCGTCAATGTATGCTTATTCAGGAATACGTTGAAATTATCGGTAGCCTGGAAGGCGTCCTGGTTCAGGATGTTGTTGATCGAGAACGGCTCATGGCCTGCTATGATATAACGTTCCTGGTTCTTATCGATATTGACGACCGGGAAAGGCGCGGAGAAGGGCTCGCGGTGATCGCGGAAGGTAGTATATACCAGGCGGAGTTTGTTGGCGAACTTGCTGTTGAAATTGGATTTGAATTCCAGGTTGAAGGATTGCAGCTTGTTCACCATTTTGTAGCCGGCGTTGCGGAATTGCAAGGTATAGTAATCGGGGCCGCGGCGACCGATGGCGCTGGGGTGGGCGGGTTTGTCGAGGCTTGCATCCAGGCCATTGTAAATAAAGGTCAGTTTATGTACCTGGTTGATATTCCAGTCGAGCTTTGCCAGCCATTTGTAGTTCTTTTGATTGAAGGTGAAACCCTGGTAGGGTCCTGTTTCGTAATTAAAACGTTGTTTCAGGATATCGCTGACGGCTATGAGATCGGATTCGAGGACGCGGGAGGTATTGGAGTTTCCTGCGTTGGTAGCGTTGCGGGCGACATAGCTGGTTGCTTCGTCTTTACGCTGTTCGGTCTCGAAATTGACAAAGTAGAAAAGCTTGTTTTTTATGATCGGACCGCCGATGGAAAAACCTGTCTGCAGATGGTTGAGCGAAGGTACGACCAGCTTATTGTGTGAGACGCTTTTGCCGGTGAGCGCATCGTTCCGGTAAAAGCCGAAGATGGTTCCATAGAAATGGTTTGTTCCCGACTTGGTGACCGTATTGACGCCGGCGCCTGTGAATCCGGCCTGTGTGACATCATAAGGTGCTATGTTAACCTGGATCTGATCGATAGCGTCCAGCGAGATGGGCTGCGCATTTGTCTGGCCGCCGGGAGTGGGGGCGTCGAGGCCGAAAGGATTACTAAAGACGGCTCCGTCCAGCGAGAAGTTGTTGTACTGTCCGTTCCTTCCGGCAAAAGACAATCCATTATAAGTAGGAGAGGCGGAGGGGGTCAGCCGCAGATAGTCGTCGGCGGAGCGGGCGATAGTCGGAAGGTCGCGGATCAGCCGGCTGCTGATGTTGGTGGAGGCGCCTGTTTTTTTGTTGTCCGAGGTCCTGGAAGCGGTGACGGTGACGCCGGCCAGCTCTTTTGCCTCGCCGGTCAGTGCGAGCTCGACAAAATTGTTGCCAAGCTCGAGAAATACGTTGTCCTGTCGGGCGCTTTCCAGGTTGACATAGGAAGCTGTGACCTGGTAGGGGCCTCCGACGCGAAGGTTTGGAACGGTGAAGTGTCCGTCTGCTCTTGCTGCCACTACCTGTTTTATTCCCGCTTCCGGGTAGCTGACGGTTACGCTGGCTCCTGCGAGGGCCTCTCCTTTGGAGTTTTTGATAAAGCCGCTGAGTGTGGCGGTGGTGACCTGACTATATAAGGGAGTGACAGAGAAGAAAAGCAGGACGCACAATAAAGCACGGCCTGGCAAGGGAGTGGTGTTTCTCATTGCAGAACGAATTTGGTTAATGATTGATGCGGTAGCTATTAAATTTATCGAAAAAATTTTAAATATTCAATTTAATTTATTTAATTCGCAATAGTACACGCGTGTACGTTAGTTGAATCAAAAAAACCTTATCTATGGAACAGCAAATCTTATCTCTTGAAGATCTGATCACTTATTTGTGCTCGCTTCATCCATTCTCATTACCTGATGACCTCAAGGAACGTCTGCGGAAGATCGTAAAAGTAAAAACCATTAAAAAGAAAGAGCATTTATTGTCTGGCGGGGAGACCTGCCGGCACATTTATTTTATTAAACGAGGGTTATTGCGGTGTTATTATTACAATGAGAACGACGAGGAAGTGACTGGCTGGGTCTTTGGTGAGAAAAAGACAGTAGTGGGTGTACAGAGCTTCTATACTCAAAATCCGGGCTTTGAATATATTCATGCGTTGGAGGAAACGGAGGTCTTTTATATATCGCATGATGAGCTGACGGCTCTTTATCTGGAATTTCCCGTATTTTGTTTTGTCGCGGTAAGGCTGACAGCGGAGTATCTGATATTCTGGTTCTCGCAACTGTGTAATCTCAGGAGGCATGATGCCCAGAAGAGGTTTGATCTGATGATGAATAGTGATGAGGCTGCGCTTTTTAATGCGGTGCCGTTGAAATATCTGGCTTCCTATTTAAATGTGAGTGCGGAAACGCTGTCGCGGCTGAGGAGTAATTCTTGATATTTATCATTTTTATTTAAAAGGGGTCGTTCTAATTTGGTTGTCTAAAACACAAACAAATGAGACCTTCCTATTTTGAGTGGCTTGATGAGCAGGTGGAGTATGAGCTCCTGTATATTCTTTTTTTGGTGGAGATATTTTATTGGTGGGATGATGGGTGGGTGGAGGATGAGCCCTGGCGATCCCAGATGCTTTGGGTCCTGATTATTTTCCCGGTGAGCATACATGTAAACCTATAAGTTGCGTGTATGAAAATAGTTCATATCTTTGCACCGGAGCGTGGTGCTGAAATAGGAGAGGGTTTATGGGCCGTGGAATATGAAGGGGAAATAACGAATGAATTTGATAAGTTGTTGAATTTATGGAACGATGCTATATATATGCATGAATTTTGCAGGAAGCATTTGAATGATCTTCGGGAAAAGTTCGGTTATGAGATTGATCTGGATGATGCTGTTATTGAATTAAAGTACGAAGCAATAAATTTGGTACAGTATCTGATCAAATTAGCCACTCAAGGATTGGTTGGAGCTAACTTGCAATATGTATTTAAGCCCCTTGATAATACTCAATCTGATATCACAGAGCTGCAATTATCAAAAGCGAGTTTTATAGGCAGAATGGCGCGAATCCCTAAATTAAGAATATACGCAGTTCGCATAGACAGAAATACTTATGTTGTAACCGGCGGAGCTATTAAGCTTACAAATCGGATGCAGGATCGGCCACATACGTTTGAACAGCTTCAAAGACTACGGACTGTGAGAGACTGGTTGAAGGAACAAGGTATTTACTATTCTGAAGATCTAACAAATTTACTATGACCTTAAAAGAAAAATTAGACAAAATTACTTCTCCGAATAAATCTAACTGGTTGCAGGATGCAATAAAAGAACAGGCTAATATCGGGGCAAGGATAAATTCATGGAAAGTGGCAGTGAGAGTATTAACTATTTTAGATGAAAAAGGAATGACTCAAACGGAACTTGCAGAAAAAATGGGTGTTAGCCGTCAGCAAGTGACAAAAATTGTAAAAGGAGAAGAAAATTTCACGTTTGAGACCATCGACAAATTGGAGAAGGCGCTGGGGGTTACGCTGATAACTATTGCTCCCCGTGAGAAGCCACGCAAAGAGAAAAAACAGTTGCGCGCGACTGTGCGAAAGAAGACTAAATAGGAAGGGGCAATTTTTTAGTTGCAAAAGCGTTTGTCCTCAACGATGAATTACGCCATAAAAGCTACAAAAGAGCGTCACAAGGACCTTCAGCCGATGCCCGACAAACATGAAACGATCCCTATCGATTGGAAATACACTCCGGATGAGTTTGGGCGTATAGGGATGGGCGATATCCCCTGGGAATTTGGTGACAAGCGTTTTTCTTATCTGGAAGACAATTGTTTATATATTCATGAATTTCTTGGTCGCTGCCTGTTTATCGTCTCGTTCGAAGACAGGGGAGACCACCTGTTTGCCTGGCAATTGCAGTTGAATAGTTTTGGGGCTTCCTCCGGCCTTAATAACCCGGAATATCATCTGGGTGTCGTTCGTCAATATGTCAATAACCGGCTTGTAAGGGGAAACATGCATGCTATGCTGGAGGATAGTGATATTGTCCGGGAGCAGGTAAGGGCTGCGATCAATGATAAAGATTATCCATTGCCGGTGGAGCCTTTATCGACAGACAAGGTATATCAATCGGCGCATGGCGGCGCTGATTTGCGTTTTATCATAAAGATCGATCGCTACAGCAATTTGTATATCGAGTATTACCTGATGAAGGGTGATATGTGTATCCGGAAAAGGATTGATCGCGACGGCAAGCAGACCGACGTGGGTGTGGATGAACTTGATCCGCGCTTAACCGAAGTATCTGTCACCGTTTAGAAGTATTCGACTCCCGTTTAATTTCCCAGTGAATCTATCTTTTGATATACATCCTTAAAACAGTTCCAGGCGGTATGTTCGCGGACGGGGCCCTTCTGGCCTATCCCATAGTAACCATTCAGGAAGTATTGGGTCGGGGACCAGGTCGTCTCTACGACACCGAGGAAACGATCTTTCATTTCAGGAGTTGATTCTGCTCTGAACCGGACCATGTCATCCACCTGCACGATACCATAGGACGAAACCCGCCAGGGACAGGACACCACCCGCAGTCCTTTCATCGCGAAATAAACGGCTGTCTTGTCGGGCCGCTCGTAATGCCAGTCGCAGATGACGACATCTTTCGGGATCAGATCGACTGCCCTGTAAGAATTGTTATAGCTGGCCTCCCACTTGCCGATGCCGGTGGTCTTACCATCGATAAGGCGATCGCCCCAGATCCATAGCTCCCGGCCTTTTTGCGCCAGATGGTCGTGGATAGTCCGGACCTCACCGGCAAATAATACAGCAGGATCGACGCCCCCGCAGCGGGGACATTTGCTTTCACCCAGGTAAAAGACCTCATCCATGCCGCCGTGAAAGGCCGTGCATTCAAATGCATCGCAGAGCTCGTCGATGACGGCAAAAAGAACTTCGTGAACTTTGGGATGAAGAGGACAGTAACTCCTGCAATAGAGGTTGTCCGCATTTGGCCAGACATATTTATCGGGGTTCTTTACCCAGGGCGTCTCGTCGAACTCGGGATAGGCCTGCAACAATTTCCCGGTACGTTCCTGCCAGCCCTGATGGCCCAGGAGATTTATCTGGGGGATGATCCTGATCTTATGTTGTGCACAGGCCTTTACTATCTTTTTTACATCTGCATTGGACAGGGCAAAGCTGTCCGTCAACTCGGGATGTGTCCTGAACTGATAATGATAGTCGACCAGCAGGAACAAGGTATTGACCTTCCGGGGCGCCAGCTCTTCGTTGATAAAACGTACAAACGAATCAAGACCTGCCGGCCGGGGTGCATCGATACAAAAACCTCTTACGGGGAGAATACTGTCCAGCTTTTGCTGAGCGGAGGAAGATACTGAGCCGAAGAGTAGAGGGATCAGCGCGATAAGGATAAAAGGTCTCATGGACGGACGGTTTAAGTAAAAGTAATAAATTGTAGCAAATTACAACGATTAAACGGCGCCTACCGGAGTGAAGGAGGCTGGACTCATGAAGCACATCTGCTCTCGGGACCGCGATGTAGATAGATTTAAGTAATTGACAATTATATTTTTATGGAGCCGGATGACATGAGGTCCAGAAAGACCTCCAACACCCTGATCATCGGAGCCAGCATAGCTGGTTTGGCTTGTGCTGCTGCTTTGCAAAAACAAGATACCGGGTACATCATCATCGAGAAAGAGGCGGAGACAGCTATGCCCTGGCGTAATCATTACGAGCGTTTGCATTTGCATACAAATAAGCGAAGGTCAAATCTGCCTTTTAAAAAGTTTGGACAGAAGATACCGCGATATCCGGACAGACAGCAGGTTATCGATTACATAGACGATTATCAAAAAGAATTTAAGATCCAGCCGGTTTTTAATACGGAGGCCATCGCCATCCGGAAAGAAGGGCCGCATTGGATCACGGAGACAACAAACGGCATCTTCGAATCGAAACAGCTGATCATGGCCACAGGGGCTTATGGCAAACCGAGACCGGTGCGTTTTAAAGGGCTCGAGACATTTCCGGGGAAGGTATTGCATAGCTGTGCCTACAAGTCGGGATCGGCCTTCCGGGATGAAACGGTATTGGTAGTAGGTTTTGGGAATTCGGCTTGTGAGATCGCCATCGATCTGTATGAACACGGCGCCGGGCCGGTGATGGCGGTTCGCTCTGCTGTCAACGTGATCCCGCGCGACCTTTTGGGTGTGCCCGTGCTGGAGCTAAGTATATTGCTAAGTCATTTTTCGCCGCGTATAGCCGATGCGATCAGCGCTCCATTGATAAGATGGATGATCGGGGATATCACGAAGCTGGGCCTCAGAAAGAAACCGTTTGGGGCGCTGGAACAGATCAGCAGGGAAGGAAAGGCGCCTGTGCTGGATATCGGAACCCTGCAGCATATCCGTGATGGACATATCAGGATCTATGGCGACATCGATCATATCGAAGAGGATGTCGTCTATTTCAACGATGGCAGGAAAGAAGCCTTTCAAACTATCGTCGCGTGTATAGGATATGACCGGAATACTATTGGATTGGCTGAAACGGAAGGGGACGGTCTGTATTTCTGTGGTTACCGGATCAGCCCTACGGGACAGATCCGGGAGATCGGCTCGGATGCAAAAAGGATTGCGAAGGCGATAGCCCGGGCTAGTGGGTATGGACGATAACGTGGATCAGAAAGCCGATGAAAGCAAGATAATAAACGCCGACGAGGCTGGCGCTGTAGAGAAACTTCTTATTGTCCAGCAGGGAGATCTTTCCCTCCATTTCCTGGATAGCTTCTGTGATGGGCATAAATTTCGGTTTTGGGTTTAGGGGTCTGATAGTAGTAAACGCTTAGATACAAAATGTAATCAACGGGCGTAATAAATTATAAATTGTTGATTTTCAATTAATTGAAAATTATTTCGTAAAACGGTTACATTTCGACCTCCGGCATTTACCAAGTAAGGTGTCGTGCCATGGGGCCGCCCGTTTGAAAATCATAAAAAGAAATGGTATTTTGTAAGCAATAACACTTAATCCCAATCCATGAAAAAGCATTACCTGCTAGGATTGATCCTGATACTCTTTGTCTGTGCCTGTAGTAAGAACCTGTCTGAAGTTGCGGCGGGTGGTTCGTCAAACCCTACTACCAAGCCTCCTGTTCATGATACGACCAGGACCCAGGCAACAGATACGGTAAAGAAGGACACTATAAAGACTCAGCCTCCCGCTCCGGTGGTCCCTTTCCCGGAGACCGTCGCGACTGCTCCTCCTGCACCCAGCTGTCCTATATCTCCTATTTACGGCGATACGATCATTTACCCTCAGCCTACTGGCGGGGCGGACTATATTGTCAATCCGGTAAACAATCCCGGATCGGGGAAATATTTTTCCTGGCCTGTGGGCATGGTGCTGGATGCCAATACCGGGGCTATCAATGTGACGAAGTCCGAGACGGGGTTGAAATATGCCATTGGTTTTGTCCGCAGCGGAACTACCGATACCTGTCTGAGTACCCTGGTCATTGGCGGGGCATCCTATATGGATAGTGTATACGTCATTGCCAGCGGGGCAACTGCCGCTGTCCCTTATTTCGAAGCCGATCCATACCTGCTTACCACCTGCGCCACCGGTAACGGATGTTCTTTTGACGTCAACGGAACGGCTGCGAGCAGTAAGGTCATCGTCAATAAATCGACCGGTGTGATCGATGTCCAAAAGACGCTGAACGGATCTCTTTTAAGTTTAGGCGGCGCCTTTGGGTTGCTTCCACAGAATGGATCCAGTGTCACAACGACTATCTATTATAAGCTGACCGACGCCAGCAACAACGCCCTGCAGCATATCGACGTACAGCTGGTCTATTTTAACACAAAAGCGGATATTGGAAATTCGAGTCCGGGTTTACTGTCAGGCATAACGAATGCAGTGAATAACCTGCTTGCGGGTCACCTGATCAGCACGACGGCCAATCCGAGGCCACCTCTAATCGTAATTGTTCGACGGTTAAATTGATATATGTAACATTTCGGCATTGTCAGGCGGCGGATTCTTCCGCTGCCTTTTTGCATTATCTTTAGGTAGTAATGAAGCTGCCTAAAATCGTATTCTTATTATTGGTCTTATTAGTCTGCGGCTCTCCGGAATTTGGTCATCCCGACCCGCCGGTGGATAAGGTCATGGCCCTTTATCATCAGGCTGATCATCTTTACCGGCTGGTCAACAATACCCCTGCTACGGATAGCGCGGCTCTTGCCGGTTTTGAAGACGTCATCCGGCGGATGCCATCGCTGCCGGACTTTAAAGAGAAAGATACGGTCTATGCCTTCTCCTGGCTGAAAAAGGGCATTCTGCTGGATGCATCCGCCAATTATCCCCGGGCCATCGACGCCTATCGAAGGATGCTGGACATCCATCTAAAGGACGACTCCCTCAGTTTTGTGGCAAAGGTTTATGCAGGAGCCGCCTATTACAACCTGAATGATTTTGATTCCGCGGACTATTTCCTGCAAAAAGCAGACGGGATGGCTCCGGAATATCGCAACTGGGATGCCGAGATCCGGTTGTACAATACGCTGGGGGTAATGTACTATGACAACGGCAACTACCGGCAAGGCATAAATTATTTTAACCAGGCGCTGAGGCTGGTAGAGGGCAAAAAGCCTTTGGATAAGATCTCTGCCATCAATCTTCAAACGAATATCGCCACCTCTTTTTACAAGCTGGGGCTTTACCAGGAGGCGTTGGCCCTATATAAGAAAGCATTGATCGGGCATTTATCCACCAACTTTATCTATATCAACATGGGGCGAACCTATACGGCCCTGGAACAATATCCCCAAGCGATGGCGGCCTTCAGGCTGGTGGATAAGGCCAAGGTGCCTGCCGTGCTGAATGAAATGGCGTATACACAGCTGCAGCTGCACCGGCCCGATTCCTGTGCCTGGTTCCTCGATAGGTTGCTTGGGCAGGAGCAAGCCAAAGCTGGTTCGGTCAACCGGCTGGATATCGGCATTAACCAGCTGTACCGGGCCGATCTGCTGACGGAGCAGCATCGATATAAGGATGCTATCGCCTCTTTGCAGGAATCTATAAATCTGCTGACGGTTTCGTCAGGCTATTTCCGGCTTTTCGATGCCTTGTTCAAGAAGGCGCAGGTGCTGGCGCTTTTGTATAAGGACTATCCTTCCGAAAGCTGGTTGCTGGCATCACGGAAAGCCTATACGGCGGCACTGTCGCTGCTGCGATACATCGAGAAAAGTTATGACACGGACGATGCCAAGCTGTTCCTGAAGAAGAAAAGCGCAGGAGTATATGATGGGGCTCTTGCCGTATGTTTGCGGCTTCACCAGCTGCATCCGGACAGCGCTTACCTCGGGCAGGCTTTTATGATCAGCGAGAAAAGCAAGGCCACTATTATCTTCGCCAATCTGCAGGAGAACGCCTTTGCAAACGGGCTTACAGGAACGGACGGGCATGCCCTGAAGGAAATGCGCAATATCAAGTACAATATAGCCCGGCTTAATATACAATCGGAGCAGTCCAATAGTCCCGAAACGATGCAGGCGATGATGCAGAAAAGAGCGGACTATGAGATCGCGCTGGCAAAACTGCAAAAACAGCTGGAGCAGAACAGCGCCTATTATAAACTAAAATATGATGATGACGGGCCAGGCCTGAAAGAGATCCAGCAAAGGCTTAGCGGAGACGAGGCATTGGTTAGCTATTATACTGCCGCAGGCACACTGCATACGTTTGTGCTGACACGGGAATCCATCGCCTATCACCGGAATGATTCCATAGCTGCGTTGCAAAAGGATGTGGAAAGCTGGGTGAGCATGCTAAAGGTAACGGACAACGGAAGAAGATTTAAAGCAGGGCTGGTAGGCGACAGGCTTTACCGGGAACTGATAAAACCTATACAGGAAGCCGCGCCGTCAAAAAAAGAATGGATCGTCATACCGGATGGGTTCCTGTACTATCTTCCCTTTGAGTCGTTGCCCGGCGGAGATGGGGAGGACTTTTTACTGCGGAGCCTGACCATCAGCTATAGGTTGTCCAGCCGGTTACTGGACGTTGGAGCGGAGACGACGACGGGTGCAGATGTTTTGTCTTTTGCACCGTTTGCTTCCCGGGCATCTGCCGATCTGCCGAGGCTTGCTGCCTCGGGGGATGAAATAGCGGCTTTGAAGGGGCGGCAGTATATCGACAGCAGCGCCACCAAGAGTAATTTTTTAAAAGCCGCCAATCACTATCCTGTGATCCACCTGGCCACACATGCGATGTCCTCTCTGACCAATGCGGCTGGTTCTTTTATATCGTTTTATCCTGCGAGCCGGCGACCGGATGAAAACAATCTGTACCTGGAGGAGCTGTATGGTCTGAATCTCAGCGCTACCCGATTGGTCATCATCAGCGCCTGCGAGACCGGTCAGGGAGAGCTTGCAGGGAAAGAAGGGGTGATCAGTCTTTCGCGCGCTTTTGCCTATGCCGGTTGTGCAAGCACTATCAATAGTCTCTGGAAGGCCGACGATAAAGCTACTGCGTATATCCTCAAACGATTCTATGTCTATCTGCAAAAAGGAGAGAGTAAGGCAAAGGCGTTGCGTCAGGCGAAACTGGATTATCTCTCGGGGGATGCTATCAATAAAAGTCCTGCTTATTGGGCGCACCTGGTGCTGATGGGGGATGAATCGGCTTTATATGCGTCGACGGGCTGGTGGAAGTGGAGTGTGGTGATGATCGTTCTGGGAGCTGTTGTTGGAGTTGCTGTGGGAAGGAGAATAAAAAGCGGGAAGAAAAAAGTCGGCGATTTTTAAGCCTTGGAAATTTTTTTCGAACTAGTTTTTATCAGGGTACGCCGACTTTTTGCAGGCTCGGTTCTTAAGGATTGGATCGGGTATTTCATGTATCGGATGGGATTGGATCGTCATAGGTTTGGAAAGGGTCTTCATGGATTGGTCAGGATCTTCATGGTTTGGATTGGGTCTTCCTGGATTTGGGTGGTTTTTTCAGGGGAGTGGATCGTGGGTCTTCATTGGAATGGACAGGTTGTTTTCGTGGGACAGGATTCGGATTTTTCAACGGGGCAAGCTTTACAGATTCTTGTTCTTCAGATATATTGGATGCTTATATATATTAGTACAGGAAGCGAGGTGAAACGTAACCGTTGAAGTTGTTTTTTTGGCTACTTATTTTCCTTGTATTGGACCAGTCTCAGGTCTGTAAAGGACATTTTTTCGACCTTATCATGGTAAAGATGGTCTTTATCGGCCTTGATCTTTTCCAGGATGGGCATAGCCTCATTTACCTTGTCCTTAGCTAACCAGCTGATAGCCAGATAGTACTCTGCTTCATCCTCAAAATAATCTCCACCTGAGTGGGAATTTGAGGCGATAATCTGCTCGAAATGGGCAATTGCATCATCAAATTTTTTCAATTCAAGGTCAGCCAAACCAGCCAGGAAGTCGGTCTTATTGCTACGATCTTTTCCGGAAGAGAACAGCGCAAGGACCCCGGACCAGTTCTTTGCCGTATAGGCCTTTTCGATGGCATCCCGGGACGTGCCGCCACGGCTGGTGTTAAGCTCGTAAGATGTATAATATTCGCTATAAAGGCTCGATGAGCTGAGCCGGACGTATTTAAAGATACACGCACCACCGGCGACCAGCACGGCGCATGCGGCTACGCGCATCATGTTGCGATAGAGACTGCGGACCACGCCTCCGGTATTTTCTGCGGTGATCTTTTCTTCACCTGCCTCCTCCCACTGCTTTCTTATGATCGCCACCTGTTCGCGCAAACCTGCGTCCTGCACGCTATCCACTGCCAGCTGCAGATAAAGCCATTCCCTGGCGGTATCTTCGTCTTCGGCGATGAGGCGCTGCATTGCGGCAGAAGCTTCGGGCGAAACGGAGTCCGGAGTAGCGGTGAAGCTTTCATCCAGGTGATCGATCAGCGTGTTGGTGTTTTGAAGTGGCATGGACTGTTTATTTAATAAGTTGGTTGAGTTGCCCGGCAATCACCGGGTTAGCTTTGATCATACCGGTCAACTGTTGCAGGCATTTGTATTTTTTGTTTCTGACCACCTGCTCATTTTCATAGGGCAGGTGAGCCGTTATCTCTTTCATGGACAAGTTCTCATAGTAGAACAGGAGCAGTAGCTTCTGGCAGGGCTCCCCCAATTGTAATAAGAGGTCGCGCAGCTGCTGCTTTTGTTCGAGATCACCGATCTGGTGGCTGATATCCTGTTCCTGCTGGTCCCGGGTGGATTCGAATTGTTTCTCCCGGAAACCGGCACGTTCTTTTTTTTTCAGCTCATTGAACCAGATGTGTTTGGCTACAGAGCCAAGGAAGGTTTTGACACTTGCTTCCTGCCGGTATTTGCCTTTTTTGACGCTATCGATAAAGGCCACTACCGTTTCCTGGAAGACGTCATCTGCGTCCTGCTCGTTGCCGCCATAACTCATAATAAAAGAACGGGTAGCCTCGGAATAACGTTGATAAAGGAAGAGAATAGCTGGATTCAGGTCCTTTCCGCTACTGATGGCCGAGATCAGCTCGGCATCGGTATATTTTTCCGCGACTTTCATATATTAGTAGGTTCTGAAAAAGGGAATGTAACCGGGTTGGATAAAATTTTTAAACGGTCTGTTTTTAATGGTTTATACCTATTTTAACGTAATAAGCGGCCATTGAATTGTATACCATTGATTTATACCCGAAAACGCTACGCGGCCCGGCTGCATTATATTTTATAAGTTATTGATAGATAATTGATTATTTGGAGACTATCCACCGCTGAAAAAATTCATATGTCCGGAGCATCTGGTCCATGCGCTGGCGGTTGTCCCCGCTTCGGGTCAGCTCGTGTGTAGCTCCCGGATGGCGTATATATTCCACGGGCCGTCCCAATACTTTGAGGCTGCGGTATAACATCTCGCCCTGGACAAAGCCGGTTCGTCTGTCATTTTCTCCGTGAAAGATGATCAGCGGGGTGGTGATATTCGCGACATAGGTAATCGGTGACTCGTGCTGCAGCAGCTGCTGTGTAGCAGATTCCCAGGGGTAGCCGCCGAAGTATTCAGGTACCAGCCGCCATGCATTGCCTTCGCCGAAGAAAGTCGCCAGGTCATATACGCCACGCTGGGCACAGGCGGCTTTGAACCGGTGGTCGTGTCCGACGATCCAGGCCACGAGGTATCCGGCATATGATCCGCCGCTGACGACCAGCCGGGAAGTATCTGCCCAGCCTTCGGCCACTGTTTTGTCCAGTGCGGTCAGGACATCGCCGGTCGGGCCTGTGCCCCAATTGCCGACATTGGCGCGCAAGAAATCCCGGCCGTAGCCCCCTGAGCCGCGTGGATTACAGTAGACCACTCCATAGCCCTTGCTGCAAAAGAACTGAAATTCGTGCCACATCGAGGCCTCACCCGGTCCCCACATCGCAGAGGGACCGCCATGGATGTCGAGCAGGAGCGGGTATTTCCGCCCGGGAGTATAATTGGCCGGTTTCATTACCCAGTATTCTATCGTTTCTCCGATATCGTTTTTGAACTCGTGTTTCTCCGGCAGGCTGAGCTTTTTGAGGGATATCCAGTCACTGTTGAGGCTGCTGATCTTTTTTACGCCCTGCAAACCGGCATTGGCGCTATAGAGTTCGGAGGGGTCGGCTACTTCTGTCCGGGAGAAGACAAGGTAATCGTTCTTCAGATCGAAGCCGCCGGTACCGCTGTTGAAGTCGGATAATTGTTGGGGCTTGCCGGAGGCTTTGGCATCGCCGGCTGCCACGCGATAGATAGGTATGCCGCCGTTTGACTGTGCGGTGAAATAAAGGTATTGTTCGTCGGCGCTCCAGACATAGTTGCCGGTGCTGCGGTCGATGGGTACGATGGTTCTGGCTGTCTGCGATCCGCCATCATGGCTGAGTGCGGCAAAGTCCGCGATGGCGAGTTGGGATACTGTTACGAATGAGGCCGGTGCGACCTGAAAGGCGATGAATTTCCCCGAGGGTGACAGTTTTGCATTGTTGTACACCTTTCCTTTCTCTCCCAGCAACAGATGCAGATGCTTTCCATCGTGATCGGCTATATAGATCCGGCTTTCGAGTACCCGGTCCGGATGTTCGCTGGAATCGATCTCGGCGGTAATAAGCAGGTGACTGCCATCCGGCGTATAGTCGACATTGTTATAGGAATAAAAACCGGAGGTGACGGGGACCGGAGTTCCCCCTGTTTGTACCGATTGAATGAACCATTGCCCGAAAGACAGGTCTGCACTGACTTCCATCTCATCCTGGAAGCTGAGCTTTGTCAGGACCTTTGCCTTCCGGTCCGCAACGTTGTTGTCGAGCCAGGCTCTTATCTCATCAGGGTTGCCGTCAGGGTCGGCTGTGACGGTAGTGGGATGCAGAGCAGTATTGTTGTCTGTGCCGGGTTTTTCAAAGGGCCACGCGGGCAGGGTATGGTGCGGGTTCAGAAGAGAATCTTTGATCAGCTCCTTCAGGCTTATGCGGGAAGCAAATAAAATTTCCTTGCCATCGGGTGACCATTTTGGTGAGAAGGCGCCATACCGGAAATGGGTGAACTGTATGGGCTCGCCTCCATCAAAGGAAAGCAGGAATATCTGTGACCTGCCGTCTACCGGGCGGACAAAGGCCAGCTGTTTTCCATCCGGGCTCCAGGCGGGCTGAGACGCATTCTCTTTTGTGGTCAGCTGCCGGGGGGGCAGTGATCCATCGGTTGGCGTAAGATAGATCCGTGTAATGTATTTATAATCCCATTTGGAAGCTTTGAGGTCGGTATCCGGTTCGATACTGGTGACGACGCAGGCGGCCTGGGTGCCTTCTTTGTTTAGCTTTATGTCGCCGATGGACTTTATCTTTAGCAGGTCTGTGACTTTGACGGGCTCTTTTCCGGATTGGGCATAGGATGCTGAAACCGTCAGCAGGAATAATAGGAAAAGGATGGGTCTTTTCATGTGTTAGCTTTGATAGCTCAACCTACACATTTTTTTTCAAAAAGCAATCTTGCTGAAGGGTACCCCAATCGTCAACCCGATGGATGTCCTCCCGGGTATTCCGCGTTCAGCCTGCACCGTGTTGCTGAGGTCGAAGAGCCGCACCTGGAATTCAAAATTACAGACCGGCTCGGCCTTTTTACTGATCAGCACTATTGGCACACCGAGGATGCCGTTGAGCGCATGATAAGGACCGAAATTCTGTTCGAGATAGGCGCTGATCCCAAAATGAGAGGTGGGGGGAAGATAAACGAACCGGGCTTTTACCGTGGGCGTAAGAAAATTGTTATAGGCTCCGATATAGACCCATTTGGGAGAGGTGACGGTTTCCAACTGGTAGCCATCCCTTGCATTGTTGAATAGCAGGTCGCCGGCGATCGTGGCATAAAAACGTCCTGCCCTGACGCTCTCCCAAATCTTTGTGTGGGTAATGTTGAGCTGGAGGGGCCATGCATGCCTGGTTGTGACGTTTTCGGCGAGGGCAGCAGCCACCGGGATATTTTCTGTGATCAGGGGAAGATAAATACTGACACCGGTCCAGCTTAGCGTCACGTCTTTATAATTTGATGTTTTGATCAGCATCTCCGATTGCTGAAGGGCAAAGGCATAATAATATTCGTCGCGCAGGTCGACATCGAATTGTTGATAGGCGGTGTCACGTTCGAGATGGTGCAGGATACCGGCTCTTATAGCGTCCATAGCCCGCTTTTGACCAGGGGTGCTGTGCGCCAGTCCTTTTGTGATCCAGGTTCGTTTGGCGAAGAAGCCAAAGCGGTTGTTGAATGGTCTGTTTGAATAGGTTGCTGCGAATGCATCGGCGACATTGGCCTGTGCGCCGATGGTGGTGAAGGCGCGGACGCGCTGGTCCAGGCCGTGAGGCTGGCAGAGGCTGTGATTGACGGTGAACGTGCCGGTGGCGGCATTGAACAGCACGGAGTTCTTGTAGAGGGTAAGGTCGTCGGGTGAGGACAGGTAGTAGCCGATCTTATTGGAGAGAAAGATGTTCATCGCCCTGTTGGATATGGGCAGGCCATTAGGGGATGCCTTTGTCGCGGCAGCGATGGTTTTTAATTGAAGAATAAGGGTGTCGGGGGATTGAGCCAGCGTGTGGCCTGCGATGAGCAGGAGTATAGCCGTAATCCTCATAAAACCTTATCCAGCCCCCATTGCTGTAAGATGGCGTTGGTGAAAACCTTTCGGGTGTCATTGTCGAGCAGCTTGTTTCGCGCGCTGATCCAGGCATCTGCATTGGCGCCGTACATGTTTTTTATGCGGTTGAAGTCGAGTTCGTTCATTTTTCCCCAATGGAAAGTAAAGGGAATGCCTTCGTCTTCCAGCTTTTTCCAGACGGCTGTGTAGAAGGCCCTGGTCTCGTCCGAAAAGGCGGCATCCAGCTCGAGGACACAGGTAAAAGGAAAGCGGGTAAAGGCCAGGGTGGCGTTGGATTTCTTTATAAACCGATAGGCGAATAATCCGGCAAAGGGGCCGTTGGTTTTGTTTAGCGCCAGCAGGATGTCGGTCACTTTGGTGATCTGTTCAATGGGAACGCCGATGGCTGCGCTGAGTAATTTGCCGTGCAGCGTTGTATTGTCAAAGATCTCGCTGAGGATCCCGAATTGTTTGGAATAAGGAACGAGCGCGTCGGCGAGCAGCTTGTTTACGAGCATGGGAACCAGCGCCGGGACGCCCTGGGTCAGCCGGCCGATGAAACAGGGCGCATCGTCACCAGGCCCGAGGCCGGCGGCATTGTGAACGGGTGGTTTATACCCGGCGCGGTAGGGTCTTTTATACATGGTGATCACGTAAGCTCCGTTGTCGAGGTCATAGGGGTTGATCTGAACGGCAAAATGATAGGGTCGTTCGTTGCCGCAGGGCAGCTGTTTGGCGGTACTGAAGTCCAGCGTCGTCATCAGCTGTTTGAGGCTATCGTCGTAGGGCATACGCAACATATAGGCTTCCAGCAGGAAGATGTCTTCTGTTTCGATCATCACGCTATGGATGATGCCAAAACTGCCAAAACTGACGAGTGCGGCATTAAAGAGGTCGTCGTTTTGGACCAGTTCGGTCTGCAGGTTCTTTATAAAGGCGGCGGACACTACCGGATTGGATGCCTTTTCCAGCCAGATATGCCGGGTCGGGCTGACGATGATGTGGAGCCCTACGACAAAATCCTGTGCGGCTCCGACGTCAAACGCCGAGCCATGTGCCCCGGTGGCGGTCAACCCTGCGATTGTCTGCCCATTGCTGGCGCCGGAGGTCTTCAGGGACAGGTTGCGGATCTGCAGGAACCTGCTGAGTTCCCAGACGCCATTGCCGCATTGGGCCAGAAAAATCTTCTTCGCGTCACCGGTGTAGGCGGGATTGAGACTTTGCTGGGAGATCTCAAATAGCATGTTGAGTGGTTTTGTGTCCAGCATAATACCTGCGTCGGCGGTGGCGATCTTTGTCCAGGACCAGCCGGAGCCGAGGGCCCGCAGCGGAACTCCGGCTGCGATGGCTTCCCCGATGATATTTTGAAATCCTTTGGTGGTATCGACATATGCGTCCAGCGGGCTGAGCTGTGGGTCATTACCCAGCTCGTAAAGGTCTTTTATCTGCTGTGTAAAGGTCTCATGCCTGTTTTGCCAGGTGTTGAAACCGGTTTTGATTATTTTCATGATCGGCGATTTATCGTTAGAGATGACCTGTTACCTGGCAGGGTTTGCTACACTTCCATTCGATCTTCATCGGGCACCAGATGCCCAGCGTAAGTACTGTGATGAGGGAGTAACCGAAATTGTTCTTTACCTGGACGAGGGCGACCCCGTTGGCATTGAGGCTGTCGCAGATGGGTGTGGCGATCTCTTTTGGGTTCTGCACCAGCCCCCAGAAAAAGGAATGCGCAGTGACCGAGTTGAATTCGGTGCCGGGCTGCGCATGGGTGTTGATTCGATAGCTATAACAGCTGCTGAGTAAAAGCAGGCTTGCGGCCAGCGGTAGCCAGCTCCGCAAGCGGCTCAAAATGGGGGGATGTTGCATATTACATTGGGATTACATAAATATAAATGTAATTCCGTATATGTGCAATCCCCTGTAAGTGGTATTCTATTTTTGGAGGAAATCCCTTAAACGCCCGGCTTCAAATTGCTGTGTGAACTGGCCATCGAGTTCTACGGCCTTAGTATCATCGGGGTTATATCTCCAGCATACGAGGAAGAATTGTGGTTTCTCGCTGCTGAGATTGGGGTTGGCAAAGGTTGAATTCAACCGTACCAGCATACTTGCATTGGAAGCGCCGTCGTCAAAACCCCGGAAGTCGGCGGCTTCGCCGGTTACGAAGGCTGCCTTGCCCAGGTCTGCGGCGGGTTTGTGCAGCAGGCTGTCGATGAGATGGATGGTGCTATCGAGACCGCCCGTATGTTTTTCGATGCTGGCTTTAAGATAGTCCTCATCGCTCAGGTAATTCTTCAGGAAGAGACGTATTCTCAGTTCGCGTTCGGCTCCGGACCAGGTATTGTTGATCTCGTTGATAGCGTTGTTTTTTTCCGCTTCCTGAATGGCTGTGCTCCGGACGGGGCTTTGTTCCTTTATCCGGTTCATCAAACGGATCTTTGCAGCGGCAAGTTCGGCCCCGGCTTCCTGTAAGTATTCCTTCCGGGTGACGGGAGTATACGGAAGACGGGTATTATCGGTGCTGACAAGCCAAAACTTCAGACGAATGTTGACCGCTGCGTTGGCATCGGCCGGTGTAAATTCAAAATATGGGCAATTGGTTGTTGCAGATGTGGCGGGTTTGAGACTCAGGAAGTCGTGGCCGTTCAACCGTACCGGCAGTACCATCGGGCTGATGTCGTTGGCCATGATCAGCAGGTCGGCCGTGCTGCGGGTCGCTTCGTTGTCATAGAAGCTGCAGGATAATGCAAAGCGTGTCAGTGAAGATGTTCCTGATCTTTCAGGGAAGTATTCTCCGTGCCAGGCGGGGGTGAGCTCTCCCATTGAAAAACTGGAGTCCTGGAGGAAACCGGCGAGGGTTTCGGTGGTGCTTTTCATCTTATCCAGCGTGCTGCGCGAGATGCGGCCGTTGACGTGATCCTGTTGTTTTTTCCATTCAGGAGCTTTGTCACCAGGTTCGTGGGTAAATACGGAGATCAGGGTTAAAAGGGCGTAAAAAGAGTTCATGTTACTTGCTTTCTGTTAGGGTTTAGGATGCAAGTTTTTCGGGATATGGCGTAAGAACAGTATTGTAGATACAAGAGCTTTGCCAAAAATGTAAATTTTTGAGCAGCAATAGTTTGTG
Source organism: Puia sp. (assembly GCA_036499285.1). GTDB lineage: Bacteria > Bacteroidota > Bacteroidia > Chitinophagales > Chitinophagaceae > Puia. Next base: position 97,339 of record DASYEB010000041.1, read on the forward strand.
GTGGAGGGTGGTTTTGAGTCGTTCCCGTTTTTGGAGAGATCAGCGGTTGTTTTCCCGGATTTGGGTGATGCGGCTCAGGAAGATGCTGGCGACGGTACTCGCTTTTTGCAGGGCTTCTGCGGCGACGGGGCCTTCAAAAGATTCATTTAACGTCTCCATAAAAAGGTATAACCATCGGTTGAAATGTGCTGATTCCACGGGAAGGTCTATGTGCTTGGAGAATGGGTTTCCCTTATATTCTTTTTCTCCGAAGAGGGCCATGTTCCAGAAGTTATACATGGTATCAAGATGGGGCTGCCAGTCGGTGATGCGGGAGGCGAAAATGGGGCTCAGGAGGTCATCCTGCCGGACCTTGTTGTAGAACTGGTTGACCAGCTTTTTGATGTCTTCGAGTCCTGTGATGTCTGAATGTTGTGACATGATGCAAAGGTAGGGGTAATTTAAATAAAAGACAAAATTGTCTTTTATTAGATCATTGGAGATCAATTTTCATATGTTCATACCACCGGGAATGTAGTATTATTGTATATATGAATCCCCGTTACTATTATTCTCTTCTTCTGATCCTGCTGTCTGGCTGCCATACCGGTGATACCAAATCGGCAAAATACAAATCGTGGGCCGTCTATGGCGGCAGTACCGATAATATCCATTACTCGGCATTGACCCGGATAGATACGAGCAATGTCAGCCAGTTGAAAGCAGTTTGGGAGTATCATACGCGGGACGGCGACAGTATCTCCCAGATCCAGGTCAATAGTATCATCATCGATAGCATCCTGTATGGGGTAACGCCAAAGCTGAAGGTATTTGCGTTGAATGCCGCTACGGGTCTGCAAAAATGGGTCTTTGATCCGGCACGGCCGGTGAATGGGGACACGCCAAAGATAGCGATCAACGCCTGTCGGGGATTGACTTATTATGATGGGGGAGCTTCGGATCAGCGGTTATTCTACTCTGCCAGTGGCTTTCTGTATTGTATCGATGCGATGACGGGTAATCCCGTGGCTGGTTTTGGCGAAGGGGGGAAGATAGATCTGCACAATGACCTTGGTCGTGAAGTAAAGGACCTTTATGTTGCCGGTACTACTCCGGGCATTATCTATAAGGATATGCTCATCGTGGGTGTTCGGGTGGCGGAAGAGGCGGCTGCGGCGCCGGGTCATATCCGGGCCTATGATGTACACACGGGCAACCTGCGGTGGATCTTTCATACCATACCTTATCCCGGAGAAGAGGGTTATGATACCTGGAAGGATAAGGAAGCGTATAAACATATCGGTGGCGCGAATAGCTGGTCAGGGTTCAGCCTGGATGAAGAGAATGGGATCCTGCTGGCGCCGGTGGGATCGGCCAGCTATGATTTCTACGGGGGCAAACGGCTGGGGGATGGCCTTTTTGCCAATTGCGTGCTGGCATTGGATGCGGCTACAGGCAAACAAATATGGCATTTTCAAACGGTACATCATGATGTCTGGGATCGCGATCCGCCGACGGCGCCCATCCCGGTGACGATTGAAAAGGATGGTAAACGGATAGCTGCCGTGGTGCAAACGACGAAAACGGGGTTTATCTTCCTGCTGGACCGGAAGACCGGCAAACCACTATACCCGGTAACCGAAAAACAGGTACCCGACACCGGTGGATTGCCGGGTGAGCAATTGTCGCATACGCAGCCTTATTCCACGGGTTTGCCGGTTTTTGCGAGACAATCCATTTCGGAGGCCGGTCTTAACAGGCTGGTGCCGGACAGTTCTTATGCCGACATCAGGCGCCGGCTGGCGGGCTACCGGACCGGAAGCTTGTTCACCCCTCCTTCGAAAGAGGGGACCGTGATCTTCCCTGGTTTTGATGGTGCTGCCGAATGGGGTGGGCCGGCCTTTGATCCGGCGACGGGTCTACTATATGTCAATGCGAATGAGATGCCCTGGATATTGACGATGATCGATGCGGTGGCTCCGCCGAAGGCAAATAGCTCTGTTACAATCGGGGAGGCCGGGAAAACCTTGTATACCGCCAATTGTATGGTCTGTCACGGTCCGGGCCGGATGGGTGGGGGGAATTTCCCTTCGCTGGTGGGAGTGGGTAAAAAATATACGACGGATCAGTTTGTCACACTCATTTCTTCCGGCCGGCGGATGATGCCGGCTTTCAAACAGCTGAGCCAGGGCGAAAAAGAGGCACTGGCCGCCTATATCCTTGAACTGCGTGCACAGCAAAAAAAGCCGTTTATGAACACGCCAAAGGCGCCGGAAGACCCTTACTACCGGTTACCCTACAGCGCTACGGGGTACAATAAATTCCTGACCAAAGAAGGATACCCGGCTGTCGCTCCGCCCTGGGGGACGCTGACGGCCATCGATCTTAACCGGGGTGTCATCGCCTGGCGGGACACATTAGGCGACTACCCGGAATTCAAGGCAAAGGGCATACATACGGGGACGGAAAACTATGGCGGGCCTGTGGTTACGGCTGGCGGGCTGCTTTTTATTGCGGCCACCAGCGATGCCAGGATCAGGGCTTACAATAAAAGGACGGGGCAGCTGCTTTGGGAGGCCGATCTGCCGGCAGCGGGCTTTGCGACGCCTTCCGTGTATGAAGTGGATGGCAGACAATATGTGGTCATTGCCTGTGGGGGTGGGAAACTGCATAAGCGATCGGGCGATTCTTATGTGGCGTTTGCGCTGCCGTAGTGTACGTATACGAACATTTTCGTATTAAAACCGGACAGCCTTTAAGATCCTTATAATATAAAGTCTTGATATTCAAATGCAGATTTTCTGGCATGCCTTATAGGCATGTTTAGCAAAACTCTGCGATATGAAAAATGTAATTTTATTCTTTTTGGTAGCTCTTTTTTTGTTGCCGGCCTGCGGGTCGGTGGCTCCTTTGAGATCGATGGAAGAAAGTGTCAATATTCGTGTGGAATGTAATGACAACCCGGGTACCCGGCAAATGGTGCTGCAGATGCTGCGGCAGGCAAAAGCCCGGGATGTTACGGAAACGAAGGAGGCCACCTGTGCGGAGATCAAGGCTTCCTATTACCTGGAAGACAACTCACCCGATAAGCTGGAAGACATAGCCGATCTTTTAAGAATGCAAACCGGAGTAATTTTTGTAGAGATATTGGAAAATCAGAATGTCGTAAAACAGAACCGGTAGACATCCTTTCATGAAAATTCTGTGTTTTATGTAAATTTAAACAAATTAACACGCAATGAATTTTATGAGATCTATTTGAAAAAGCTGCCGTTCTCTGCGACCCATTTCAGGAGGGCATTGTTTTCATCCTGAAGATCGAGCTTACGACAGATCGCATGCCGGTGATTCTTGATAGTAAAACGGCTAAGATGGAGTGATCCTGCTATTTCCAGGGTCGTCTTCTTGTCCCGGATCAGCTGCAGGATGCGTAATTCCGTCTCGCTAAACAAGGTGTTGTGCTGAAGAAAAGCCTTACCAGTGTGATTGGTATCTGCGATGCGACTGATGACCAGCTGGACTCCGGCAAACAGCTGCATCTCGTCGATGGGCTTGATGATATAATTTGCAGGATGGGCGGCGGCCGCCTGCTCGATGATATTCCGCGTCTGGTAGGAAGTGATAAAGATGACCTCGAAGGCATAACGACGGCGGAGCTCATTCACCAGGTGGATGCCGGTGAGTTCCTCTTCGAGGTGGATGTCGCAAAGTAATAAATGCGGCAGCATCTCCGGCATCGCCGTTCGCACTTCAGCTGCGCTGACAGCGATCCTTGTCTCACAGGAAAAACTTGTTTGAAGTTGTCGCTCGATGAAACGGGCAATGATGATCTCATCTTCTATGATCAATATTCTTGTCATGTCGTCAGACGGGAATTGTGAAGGAATAACTCAGTCCATTGTCTCTGCTGATCGATATTTGTCCGTTCAGCTGCCGGGTAAGGTCCTTGATGAGCGGCACACCCATGGTAAACTTATCCGCGTTCTCCTTTTCCTTTCCTCCGTTGCCATTGTCAGAATAGACAAATTGCAGCAGATGGTCACTCAGCGATACGGCTTTCACGCAGATGCAAGGGTCGGAATGATCATCGAAGGCGTGTTTGAACGTATTGGTGAACAGCTCGGACAGGATCAGGCCAAAAGATAAGGTATGTTTATCGCTCAATTGGATATCGGCAGGAATATTTTGTACGATGCGGGTTTTTTCTTTTGTGTCATAGATCTTCTGAAGATGGGTCGCCAGTTCACCGACAAATCCGCAGAGGCCGATGCTGCCTCCTTTTTCAAAGTTGAATAATTTTTGATTCACCAGCATCATGGCCCTGATCTTCCCGATATTGCCCTTCAGGATATCCCGGGAGACGCCATCTTTGACAAGGGGAAGCTGCAGGCTGAGGAGGCTGTACAGGAGCTGAAGGTTATTCTTTACGCGGTGGTTCAGCTCGTTTATGAGGATCTCGATCTTGGTATTTCTTTCTGCCAGCTGATGTTTTTGTTTTAACAGCCGTTTGTTGGAGATCTTTAGCTCTTCGGTCCTTTCCTCTACCTTTTTTTCCAGGATGACCTTTTGATGTTGTTGCATCCGGGTCAGCTCCTGCAGTGCTGCCTGCTTGTCCACTTCATGCTGCCGCATCTCTTCTTTTAATCCCGTAGAGAAGAGCAGGAATACACCGAGGATCCCGATGCCGCCAATCAAAGGAGCGACGGCCAGGGAACGTTCGTGATTGAAGATGGAATTGATCGTAATGGACGATCCGGCAAGGCCGATGATCAGGAGACCATAAGCCAGGTAACGCTGTGCGGAATTGAGGTCCCGCCAACAGGTCCAAATGGCGCTGATGACAACGGTCAGGAAGATCGGATGTTCCCAGAGATTGATATTGTTGGTAAGATTGTAATTGCCGGTCGTATAATCTATGATAAAATAGGTCAGTGATGACGTTATTAACAGGGCCGGGATCCATCTCACCCAGCGGTAATAATGGGGATAGTTTTGTTTTATCCGCCAGAAATCCCGCAGCAGGAGGAAGGCACCCATCAGCCCAAGGTCAAGAAAATGGACATTGAATAACCAGGCCGTGGGTGGATCGTCAGGAAAGAACCATTCTATGAAATATCCGGCAGAGCTGACCACATACAGGCCGACTCCTCCAATGAACATAAGCAGCCACAGATAAAGTTTATACCGGGTGACGATGAAGGACAAAAGAGTATACAGGAAGAAGATGCAGATGGCTCCCTGTAATGCCGAACCCATTGACTCTTTGAACCGTAGCTTTTGAAAATATTCCCGTTTGGTTTGCAGGGCAAAGTCAAAGACTGGCTGATAATGTTTGGTATGATGAACCCGCAGAAGCAGGGTATAGGCTTTTCCCGGCAGGAGTGGAAGGATCGTATACAACCGGCCATCCGATTCCATGATCTCGCTGCGGTTGCGAAAAGCCCCGGCCTGTTTATGGGTAATCAGGGAATCGCCCTCGTAAAGGTAGACATCAACATAGGTGAGGTTGCGAAAGGAAAGGACGCGGTCCGGATCGACAGCAGTACTATCCGTGTGCAGTTGGGTCTTTAGCCAATAATAGCTGGTGGAAATTCCATTGCGTAAAGAATTCAGCGGTATCATCGTAGCCGAACGCTGCAGGATGGCGTCGGCGGACAGTGACCCATTCCGGTCTTCAAGAACAGAGAAATGCGGTTGAAGCATCACCTGCTGACCAGTGAGAAGGGGCGTAGGGGGTGGCAAGGTGTCAGCATTACATATGCCAGAAAACAAACATGCCAGTAGTACTAAGCAGAGGGGTTTAAGAAAAACGCGCGACATCACGTCTAAAATACAACAAAATACAGCGCTCAAAAGGGTAGAAATACGTAAAATTACGAATTTAGACCCTGGGGTCTGGGTAAAAAAGACGCTATTAGAGGTTTCTGTTCAATTATTAAAACATTAAATAAATATATAATTCTTTAATTTGTGCTGTGGATAAGTTTCCTTTAATGGGGTTTTAATGTGCTATTAATGGAGAGATAATATTTGCCGTTTGCGTATTGACTAATTTACGGCCTCTTAAAAAAAACTTGTATGAAGGCAATTATTAGCAGTATTTCTTTGGGCTGTGGCATTCTTTTTCTGGCCGGCTGTTCCAAATCCCACGATCAGGTCACTATCTCGGACCAGCAATTTACCGCGGGGAGCTATATACAAAATGGGGACACGCTAAATTCCAGGAATGGCAGTAATGGCCGGTCTGTCAAGGGCACTCTAAAATCGGGTCAGACCTATTATTTATGCAGTCTTTATGCAGATGCAACGATCAACAACGGGGATACGCTGGTGGTACAGAATGACGTCAAAGTATTGGTCGTCGGTCCTACGTCAGGAGCCGGCGCTATCGGTACACAGGACCACGCTCCCGGTCTTGTCATCAACGGCACTTTTCTTTGTTTGGGTACAAAAGACAAACCGAACTGGTTTACAGTAGCGGACGCTTCGCTGAAATCCGATGCTTCAAAGGACCCGCAGGACCCCAAATCGGATCCCGCATTTAAAGGCTATTGGGGTGGATTTCAGTGTGGCAGCGGTAGCGGTGACATTATTATCAAATGGACGCATATTGAATATACAGGAGGCCTGGCTCCTCTTAGCGGACCCAAGCCGGGTACAGCCCGCTATGGTCTGATCACGCAAAATCCCAATGCCAGCTTTGTGCTGGAAGACAGCTGGCTTTATGGATGCGCAAACGATGTGGTTCGTCCTGCGGGCGGAAAATATGAGATCTTCCGGAATACGTTTGAAAAGATCGGTCTCACTGCGGGTGAGTGCGTCAATGTCAAGAGTGGCAGTATCGGTGACATTGGTTATAATCTTGTCGTCGGCGGTACGGGAAATGCGTTTAAAGCGGCGAATGCGGGTGGTCTTTCTCCACAGGCCAGCATGATCTGTTATAATAATACGGTGATTACAACGGGTTATCGCCAGGCTAAGGCCGGGGAAGGCGGCTCCATCGACTTTGAGCAGGCCGGGAGAGGGCTGGCATATAATAACATCCTCGTCAACTGCGCTTATGGCCTGGGGATAAGAGGCGGCGGCGGTTCTGTACCGATCGCTGATACGGCAAATATCCGGTATGGATATACGTACAACTATGGCGATAACACAGACTTTACGACCCAGTTCCTGCCGGTAGGGTTTATCACGTCGCAGCAGGCTTCGGATATCAACGGCGGGAATGCAACGACACCGGGTGCAAATAATCCGAAATTTGTGAACTATCCATTGCCCGCGGCGGCTGGAACAAATTTTAGCGCTGCTGACTATGTGGGAAGCTTCAACTTCCATCTGGCGACCGGCTCACCTGCCATCGGAAAGGGCAACGTTTCTTTTGCGGCGGCGGCGGTTGTCAAGAAGGATCCCATATTTGGCATTACGGAGATCACGGCTCCCGGGAAGGATATGGGTGCTTTTCAAACTGACGGTACAGGTAATCAGCATTAATGAATTGGCGCATCTTATATTTATGTGTGTTTTTTTTACTTCCTGTTGTAGGTGTATTGGCGCAAAAGGTGGTTCATGATACGCTGCCGGAGGTGACCATCAGGGGATTCCGGGATGGGGGCACTTTGCGCAGTGCCGTCCGGCTTCAGAAAGCTTCGGGTCTGATCATCGATATCATCCCGGAGGAGGCTATCCAGCGCAGCACCGATCTTACGGTTGCGGATGTCACCCGCCGGGTCAACGGGCTGTCCGTTACGACGGATAATGCCGGTCAGTCCAGCAATACTATTATCCGGGGCATGGACCCCAAATACAATTATACCCTGGTGGATGGGATCAAGATCCCCAGCCCGGGTGACCGAAGCCGTTATATCCCGCTGTCGCTGTTCCCCGCCGACATGGTACAACGGGTGGAAGTATATAAAAGCCTGACACCTGACATGGAAGGGGATGCCATTGGGGGCGTGGTTAATATGGTGCTACGGGATGCGCCGGAGAGCCCTTTTTTTAAGATAAGGCTGATGAGCGGTTACAACCAGACTTTTTTTGATCAATCCTATCTGGCGTTCAATAGTCATGTGGTGGAGCGGAAAAGCCCTTATGAGCGGCATGGGCCGGGCTACCAGGCGACCGGCGCGGATTTTACAAAGGACAACCTCTCCTTCAACCATAAACAGCCGATGCCCGATCTGCTGGGTAGTGTTACCTGGGGGCGTCGTTTCGATCATCAGAAGTTTGGGTTGCTGGTGGCGGCAGACTACCAGGACATCAAAAGGGGCTCGCCCAACTACTTTATCCCTCAGAACAATGAACCCGGTCTGAATAATACACCGGGGCTAACGGATTTTTACAGTAACAATTATTCGACTACGCTGATCCGGCAGGGTGTGCATGCGAAAATGGATTATGTTTTTAATCCGCGGAACAGCATCGGTCTTTACCAGTTCTATACCAGCCAGCAGGACATTGAAAGCCGTTACAGGGTCGACACCAGTCTCAGCCTGGGGCGCACCGGGCCGGGTACGGGCAGGATCACCTTCTCGGATCGTTCGCGGACCCATCTTCAGCATATCTATAGCAGCAGCCTTCGCGGTAATCATATCCTGAGCTCTCATTTTAGTATCCGGTGGACATCGGCCTGGTCTGTTGCGACGGGGCTTTATCCTGACTGGTCCGAACTGTCTGCCGGGACGGCCCGCCTGGAAGGCAGCAATGGCAGTATAACGCAAACCCCTTTGTTGCTGGATGGGATGACACGTACCTGGCTCCGCAACCGGGAGCGGGACTTCTCCACTTATGTCTACCTGGACTATCACAAGAATGTGGGGGATCATCAGCTGTCGGTTGATCTTGGTGGATTATACAGAGATAAAAAACGGGATAATTTCTACAACAACTATATTTTCCAACCTGCCATCACCACCACGCAGGGCCAGCCGTTCACGGATATCTACCATGCGGAATGGACCAACAACGATGGTCCGCAGAATCCGCTTGGCGCGGTGGCCAATCCCAATACGTATACCGCGCATGAATACATCGGCGCGGGGTATGTTTCGCTGCAATGGAAAGGAAAAAGGGCTGACTATGTGGCTGGGGTACGATATGAGGATACCCGTCAGTCCTTTATTTCTTCGGTAGACCCCACGGTCAGCTATGGAAAGGAAGGTTCTATACGTTATCATGATTATCTGCCTTCGGTCCAGATGAAATATCGTCTTGATGAGCCTGGCAAGGAGCTGTTGAGGGCCTCCTGGTATCGCAGCATTTCGCGGCCGGCCTTATATGACGTGACTTTTTATTCGATCGAATATGAGGACTACCGGGAAGCGGGTAATCCTTTTTTGCGCAGGTCGCATGCGGACAATATCGATCTGCGTTATGAATATTATCCGGGTGGGCTTGATCTCTTACAGGGCGGGATCTTTTATAAGCATATCAACGATCCCTATGAACGCACGCTGCTGAATGCCAATGACGAGCTTTATCCCATTCCCAGCCAGGGCTTGTCCTATACACCGGCCGGCGAACTTACGGCGCAGATGCGGAATGCTGCAGCGGCAAATGACTATGGGTTGGAATTAGCTGCTACAAAATATTTTGGTTCTTTTGGAGTACAGGCGAATTATACCTATACCTATTCGCGTATCAGGCAGCCGGCAAAGTTTAAGACTCGTCAGGACCCCGCTGATCCATCGAGTGACTTAATTACCGTTTCACGTACCGAGTCCAGGCCACTACAGGGGCAGTCTCCGCATCTTGGGAGTCTGAGCCTTTTGTACCAGGATAGCCGAAAGGGCTGGAATGCGCGGGTATCGGCGATTTATACTGGACGCAGGATCTTTTCCGTCTCGGGGTGGTATGACCTGGATTACTGGCAACGGGGTTATACGGTATTGGATGCGTCGGTGGAGCATAGGATCGGGCGACGACTGCGGGTGTTTGCGAAGATCAATAATCTTTTTAATACAACGACTACGGTGGACCTGATGAAGGCTAATCCTGATTTTGCCACGAAGCTTTTGCCGGGGCAGCAGCGGGCGGACCGGATCACGGTGATGCGACAGGTGGATAGGGCGGTTTATTATGCGGGGGTACAGTGGAGTTTGCGCTAGCGCGGGTTGCAGCGACTGGGCTTGAGCTGCGGCGGCCCGGGCATGGGTTGGACTGCAGGGCATGGGAATTGCAATTAGGTCTGATATGACGACTCCCGTTTTGGACGACGAACTTCACTGGTATAAAGATGCGATCATTTATGAACTGCATATCAAGGCCTTCTCTGATGGCGATGCAGATGGCATAGGGGATTTTCAGGGCCTGATGCAAAAGCTGGATTATCTCCAGGACCTGGGTGTCACGGCTATCTGGCTGCTGCCCTTTTATCCTTCGCCGCTGAAGGATGACGGCTATGATATTGCCGACTACTATAACATTAACCCTTCGTATGGAGACATCCCCAGGTTCAAACATTTTTTAAAGGAAGCACACCGGCGAAATCTGAAGGTAATAACCGAGCTGGTCATCAATCATACTTCTGACCAGCACGCCTGGTTTCAGCGCGCGCGGCTGGCGCCCAAAGGATCAAAAGAGCGAAACTATTATGTCTGGACGGATAATCCTGATCAATACAAGGATGTCCGCATCATCTTTCAGGATTTTGAAGCTTCCAACTGGACCTGGGACCCTGTAGCAGAGCAATATTATTGGCATCGTTTCTTTCATCATCAGCCCGATCTCAACTATGACAACCCACTGGTACAGGATGAAGTTTTTAAGATCATCGATTACTGGTGTAAAATGGGCGTGGATGGGTTTAGGCTGGATGCCGTTCCATATCTGTACGAACGCGAGGGCACCAATGGCGAAAACCTGCCGGAAACGCATGCTTTTCTAAAGAAATTACGCAGCCATATCGATGCCAATTACCCGGGAACCGTTCTTCTGGCCGAGGCCAATATGTGGCCGGAAGACTCTGCCTCTTATTTTGGCAATGGCGACGAATGTCAGATGAACTACCATTTTCCTGTGATGCCAAGGATGTTTATGGCGTTGCAGATGGAAGATCATTACCCTATTACGGATATCTTCGAACAGACACCGGAGATCCCGCCTACCTGTCAATGGGCTATCTTCCTGCGCAATCACGATGAGCTGACGCTGGAGATGGTGACGGATGAAGAGCGGGATTATATGTATAAGGTATATGCGCGGGACCCCAAGGCGCGGATCAATCTCGGGATCCGGCACCGGCTGGCGCCCCTGCTGGACAACAGCCGTCCGAAGATAGAGCTGCTCAATTCATTATTGTTTGCGTTGCCGGGGACGCCCGTGATCTATTATGGTGACGAGATCGGCATGGGGGACAACTTCTACTTGGGTGACCGGGACGGTGTACGGACCCCGATGCAGTGGTCTCCCGATCGCAATGCCGGCTTTTCTGCTGCCAATCCCCAGCGCCTTTATCTTCCGCTGATACTCGATCCCGAATATCATTATGAGTCTGTCAACGTAGAAACGCAGCGCAGCAATACCTCTTCTTTGTTCTGGTATATGAAAAGGATCATTTCCGTCCGGAAGAAGTTCAAGATCTTTGGGCGTGGTAATCTGAAATTCCTGAGTGTAGAAAACCACAAGGTGCTGGCTTTTACAAGGACCTATGAAGAGGAGACGCTGCTTGTTGTTGTCAATCTCTCGAAATTCTCGCAGGCCGCTGAAGTAGACCTGCTGGCATACAAAGGATATGTGCCGGTGGATGTATTCAGCAAAAACCGTTTTCCGGTGATCCGGGATGACGGGCAGTATTTCTTTACGCTGGCTCCGTATTCCTATCAATGGTTCATACTGGAAAAGGCGCATCCTGAAATGGATGAAGACAAGCCGTTGCCGTTGCTGCTGATAAGGCAGTGGGATGGACTGATGGAGGGATCGGCGCGCAAGCAGCTGGAGAATAGCATACTGCCGCGTTATTTGCAAAAGGCGAAGTGGTTTATCTCCAGAGAGAGGAATGTATACCAGGTGACGATAACCGATTTTATAAAAGTGCCGTTGGCGGCAGCGGCAAAGTCGACGGGTGTTGACGTTGACCGGGATGTATACTGGCTGCTGCTCGAAATAGCCGGTGACGATGGCATACCGGGTCTTTACCAGCTGCCGCTGTGGCTGATCAACCAGGACGCTGCCCGCCGGCTTGCCGAATTATATCCGGAAGCTGTCATCGCCAGCATCCGGTCGGAAGAAGGTGATGGGGTCCTTGTCGATGCTTTTTTTACGACGGAATGGCAAAATGCCTTGCTGCAGAAAATGGCGGCTCACCGTCAGGGGCATTCGGCCGGGATGCCTATTGAATTCGACGGCAATGAGCGGCTGAAGAAATACCTGGCGGAAGGGAAGGAAATTCCTCCAAAGATACATACGTCCGACCTGTATAATACCTCGGTCACCTATGATGCCGCCTTTTTCCTGAAAATGTACCGAAAGGTCGAAAGGAGTATGCATCCTGACCAGGAGACTACGCGCTTTCTGTCGAGGCAAGGCAACTTTCCTTATCTGCCTGCCTTTATCGGTTCGATCGAATGGAAAGACAAAAGGGGTTGTCTTGTGCTGGGGCTGATGCAGGAGATGATCGAGAATCACGGGGACGGCTATGGTTATTTTTTGGAAAGGATAGCCAACTATGTCGAAAGGATCCTCGCCAGCGAGAAAAACGGGCCTGTTGTACAGGAACAGCTCGGGACGCTGGCTTTTCCACTGGCTTTTGATGAACTGCCTGACGATCTGCAGACATTGCTTGGCGCACGTGGAGGTGAGCAGGCGCGGCTGATCGGGACCCGTACGGCGGAAATGCACCAGGCGCTGGCTTCGGGTACGGGGCTGAAGGACTTTAAGCCCGAAGCTTTCTCGCTTCACTATCAGCGGTCGCTGTTCTCCTCGATGCAGTCGTTGGTGCGCGAGACCTATCAGAACCTGGAACGAAATAAGAAGGCGCTGCCTGCCGATATGCAGGAACGGATCCAACGGATCACGGCCTATCGTCCTGAGCTGCTTTCCACGCTAAAAAAGATCTATATAAAAAAGCTCGATGCACAGAAGATCCGGATCCATGGGAATTATAATCTCGGGCAGATACTGTTGACGGGGAAGGATCTTGCCATCAGTGACTTTAGCGGCGATCCGTCGCTGAGCTACAGCGAACGCAGGCTTCGCCGTTCGCCTTTTGTGGACATTGCTTCGATGGTCGTTTCTTTCTATGAAGTAGCGTTCGATGGCTTCTGGCATGATACGCAGCTGCACGAGGAGGACGTGAGGCGTTTGTTACCGATGGCAGCGCTCTGGGCTTATTACAACAGTGGTTTTTTTATCCGGGCCTATAAAGAAAAGATGCAGGGCTCGCCGATCATTCCGGCGTTGCGGGAAGACTTCGAAACGATGCTGCAATATTACCTTGTGCAGAAGGCTATTACGCTCTTTAATAGTTATCTGAAGACAGATCCCCGGAGGTTGGTGATCCCGCAGACTATATTGAGGAAGGTACTGAATCCCCAGACGGAGGCGGTGCAGCCGACGGCTACTGTTCCGGTGACGCCGGGGAGTGTGGCGCCTGTGTCGGCGCCGGTTGCTGGTTAGGCCCAGTCCCATACCACGAGGTCCCATTCCTCTTCGTTCTCGTGGTGCGTATCGATGACCTTGAATCCTACTTTTGCATGGGCTTTTGATGAACGCGGGTTCTTCGTGGAGATCTCCGTGATCAGTATGGAATACTTTGGTGAGAACTGTTTGCGGTGGTATTCATACAACATCTCTACTACCCCCTGGCCGCGATAGTCCTTATCGACGCAGATCTGCCCCATGAAATAGATGGGGTATTCGATCAGCGGTCTGCCTTTGTAGTCGACCGTCGAAACATAGTCGACTGTACCTGCCAGCGGGGGATAGATCGTGACACATTCTCTTGTCAGCGTGATCGCATAACCTGCCAGCTTATCGCCGTCCATGACGATAACGGAAGGGATGAGCACGTGCAGGGCGTATAAAACGTCCTGCGGATAGACCCAGGTGACAAAACCTTCTTTTGCTTTTGTTTCGGCGGATATATTTGTGGACAGGTTGGCGGCTGACAATTGTGCGATCTGCTCCAATTCTGAGTCTTCAGTAACTAGTTTGGCGGTTAGCATAAGGTGCTTTTCTTAAAATAAGGAAATTTGAACGACTGTTGATTGGCCGGACGGGGTAGTTAGTGCTTTTTTACGGCGCCGGATCATGGAATGGCCGATGGGTCTTTCGGTGGTGTCGGCGTGGGTTGGGGCGGGTTGGGTTATTGCCGGGTTGCTGCGTGTTGCGGCGTCTTTTGCGGGAGCGGGCTTGTGCTTGCCTTCCCAGGCTGCTTCCGCGCCAATTCCTGGTTGTCCGCAAAATATCCCGTCTATCGCATAGACCTCTGATTCTCCATACCGCGACGCCACCACCACATGTGTCCCTTCTGCCGCCTCCTCAAATAAGTTCTGTGCCAGCTCGGGCTTGTTATTATCCTGCGAAAGATGTGCCAGGAGCAGATGGCTCATAAAAGCCGGGCGGTGCCGGACGAATAACTCCAGCGCCTGGTGATTGGATAGATGTCCTTTTCCACCGCGGATGCGGTTTTTTAGGGGCCAGGGATAACGGCCTTCTTCCAGCAGCTGTTCGTCGTAGTTGGCTTCGAGAAAGGCGGCATGGCATAACTTAAAATGCCGGGTGAGATTGTCACAGACATGCCCGATGTCGGTAAAGACACCGATATGAATAGAGGCTCCGTCTTCTTTTTGGGCAGAGACGACGAAGCTGTGCGGATCTATGGCGTCATGGGTCTTGGAAAAAGCCAGTATGCTGAGGCTACCGATGGAGACCGGCGCTGATGCGGCAAAAGACCGGACCAGGTGGCCTTCCAGTGACAGATGTCCCTGTGAAAGGGTGTTTTCGGTGATATATACGGGTAATTGATACCGTTTGGAGAGGACTTCCAGCCCGCGGATGTGATCGTCGTGCTCATGGGAGATAAAAACGCCTCTGACCAGGTCCATGGATAATCCCAGGCGGCGCATACGCCGTTCGGTCTCACGGCAGGAGAGTCCTGCATCGATCAGAACTGCTTCGCAGTCATTGCCGATGTAATAACAGTTGCCGTTGCTCCCGGAATTTAAAGAGGCGATGTAGAGTGACATGAGTTGGGCAAATTTAGTATATTTAATAATAAAGGCGGTCCCGGGGGATCGCCTTTAGAAGTTTTCGCGATTTTTTTTCTTATTGCACCAGCACTTTCTGCGTTGCCGTCGCGGACGCGCTCGTCACTTTCACCGTATAGATCCCTTGGGCCAGTCTGCTGATGTCTATCCGAATATTCGCTGTGCCGGGAGTCACCTGGTAGGACAGCAGGGTTTGTCCATTGAGGTCGATGATCCTGATAACGACAGGCTCGCTGGTATTTTCGATGAAGACATTTGCTGTGCCATGTGCCGGGTTGGGGCTGATGCGTACATCCAGGGAATTGTCGAAGTTGAGGACAACAGTCTTTGAATATGTCGACTTGTCATCCCTGTCTACCTGGTTTAGCCGGTAGAAATTGTTCCCTTTTAACGGGTTGTTGTCGATAAAGGTATAATCCGTCGTAGTCATGCTGTTTCCCTGCGCTGCTACTGTGCCGATAGAAGAAAAGTTTAAATTGTCACCACTGCGCTGGATGTCGAATACGGCAGTATTAACTTCTTCGCTGGTGGTCCAGGAAAGTTTGGCCGTAGCGTCCTGGCGTATACCGGTGAAGCTTAGCAGCTGTACCGGCAACGGTATTGGAGGAGAAAAGCTGAAATTCGAGGATACGGGATAATACCCTCCGGTCGTTGCAGTATAAAGAGGGACTGCGCCGGAAACCTGTGAAAGCACAATGGCGGATGAAGGCAGATACCAGGCCGACATCGTATTATTGATGATCATATTATCGGTGACCCCGGCAAAGTTGGCATTGGACTGCTGCTGTTGCAGGCTTAGGGTCTTTGTAGGGAATTGGTATAAAGCGCTGTCCCTGAGAAAGGCGATAAAAGAACTTGTATCGTGCCCTGCGACGATGCTGTGGTTCAGGTCGTCATTGTACTCTCCAAGGATGATGACATTGTCCCCGCTGTAATTATTCTTTATAAGGGTATCGAGCTCATTGGCTGCGCTGACGCGATTGTCGTAGGCGGCTGCAGGGTTCGACGAATTGTCCAGTGCGTGGATGTTGATAAAACGGATCGTTTTGGTGATGCTGCCACCGTTCCCATCATCCAGGTCCACATCGGCTGTCAGCATAAAGGGATAACGTCCGTAAGTCCAATTGTAATAATTGGGGCTTCCTACATCTGCGGAAGTATTGACGCCGTTGCTCAGCAGCGCCTCTGTCCGGACGTTGTGGACTTTGGACGTATTGTATACGAATGCCAGCCTTGGTATGGTAGCCGGATCGGCGTGACTGGGATCGTATGGATTCGAGAGCGAACCAAAATCACTAAGCACGTAAGCATAACCTGGCATTGAGGACACGACGGCCCCAAGTATCGAATCGCTTACGACTTCCTGGAGGGCATATACGTCGGAATGCAGTCGGGGCAGAATTGTTTTTACGTTGTTGATCTGTTGGGTTTTATCCAATGGACCGTAACCGTGCTGAGAGGTTCCGAAATAGTTGAGATTCCAGGTGGTCATATTAATCGTAGATAAAGGAAGCAGGCTATTGCCTTTGACCCGGACGATCAGCGTAGTGTCGGTTGCAACGTTGATCCGGAGTGAATCGTTGAACTGCAGGTTGCTGGCATCGGGTGTGAAACGGATGTAGAGCGGTTCGGTCTTGTTGTCTGCGGTGTCCCGGCGGATAGTGGCGCTGGGGCCGAAGTGGACGCTATCGGTAGATACCCGGTATTTCCCTGCTGAGGAGACGGTAAGGTCGGCTGTAAGGTTGCTGCTGGTCAGTGCCAGTTTTTTGTCGACAGTATTGCCTGCGGTGGCATAACCGAATTCGAGATTGTTATTGTCGGCCGTGATCAGATGCTGCGGCGGGGCGTTGACCATTCCATTCAATGTGATATTTACGGTGGGCAGCGCGCGGGTACTGATGGTGGCAACAGCATTGAGCGGACCAGGAGGCGCGAGGCTGCTGATACGGAAGTAATAGGATACCGGGGAACTGGGCGGTGTCTCAACCTGACCAAGGCCATTTACCGGGTATAGTGCCAGGTAGGGAAAGAAATTGGTATTGTCCAGGGAGACTTCGTATCCTGCGGGAGCCATGATGGTGACAGAATCGAAGATGCCATCGGCTCCGACGAATGTCTGCTGCGAAGCGGAAGGTGTACCAGCCACAGTTGTGAATCCTGATATGCTAAAGTCGCTGTTCGGGGCGATATCTATAGGTCCCTGTAAGGCGATGTATCTGCCTGAGACACCGATACTGGAAGCCCCGGGATTTGCGCCGAAGCCAAAGACACCCGCAGAATCGACGGCTCCCCAGGCATAAAGACGAAGGCTTACGAGAGTATTATCGGGTAGGTACTGCAGATCGGGGATTTGAGTGAGATCCAACCGGGGCTGTAGTATGCTGGCTCCCGCTGTCGTAAAATTAATACTATCGCCGATGCGTATGCCGGGAGTAGAAAACTGGTTTTTGCTGTACTCCCATTGATACCAGACGGGCCCTGTGGACGACCGGTATAAATAAAAAGCGAGTGACTGGATGTTTATAATAGTTTCCTGATCAGGAGGGACGTCAAAGGTAAAGAATCGGGCGTTCGACTCGGCCGCGCTGAGGGAGCCATCGAGCCAGCCGCTTCCGATAAAGCTGTTGGAAAGCGTGTCGCCTGTGGTCATTCCGCTGCCCCTGTTGAGGGTGCTCAGGCCCAAGGCCGGAGTACTGCTGCTTCCGAGCACATAAGGTTCGTTTCCCGTTGGAGTTACAGCCGGGTTTTGTTGAAAATCCAATTCAAATGTGAGACCGTATGAGCCTTGTCCACCCTGACCCCAACTGGTTGCAGGGAGCAGTCCAATAGCAAATAAAATAAGTGCGTACAGATGTTTCATTCCAAAAAGATTTTGAGGTTGACAGTGAATAGACTTTTTGGAATTTAGCCGGAGATGTTTTGAAGGGGACGGGGTCAAATGTATATAAAAATTGGAAAAAAGCCGTAACTTTCGCTACCCACCCTTAAGCCTGTTATGGCTGTTCATAGTAAAAAAACTTTTATGCGCAAACTGATATTTGTCTTGTTAGCAGGATGTTTAGGGCTTATTGCTACGGCACAGGAGCGGCAGCCACCGCCGCCGCCCCGGCCTGCTCCGCCACCACGTCCGGCGCCGCATGTCCAGCGTCCCGCTCCCCAGGTTCAGCGTCCTGCAGTGCAGCCGCAACGTCCGGCAGCGCAGCCTCAACGTCCGGCAGCGCACCCGCAACGTCCTGTTGCAAGGCCCCCACAGCAGCGCCCGCCGCAGCAGCGGCCACCACAGACTACGCGGCCTTCCCAGCCGGGGCGGCCTTTTCAGCCCGGTCGTCCGCCGGTGACGAAGCCGCCGGCTAATACCCGTCCGCCGGTGACGCGCCCTCCGGGTAATACCCGTCCTCCCGGCAACGGTCGCCCGCCAAGTGGTCATCGTCCCCCTGGTGGAAATCGCCCTCCCGGTGGTCATCGTCCCCCGGGCTGGGGTCAGCACAGGCCACCTTATACCCGTCCTCCGCATTCCTGGAACGGGCGTAGATACTATACTTATCACAGGTACTATTCTCATCCTTACAGGCCGTATGTATATGGTCCGGCCTGGCATCCGCTTGGCTTCTTCCTTGGCGCCGTCGCGGCAAGCGCCACCATCATTGCGTTGAATGATATCGACTATCGTTATGATGCGGGGGTATTTTATGAGCCTCAGGATGGAGGGTACAAAGTCGTGGCGCCGCCTGCGGGTGCTGTCGTACCGGCTTTACCACAGGATGCCGTCTCGCTGCAGGTAGGGGATGACACCTTCTATTACTATGGAGGAGTGTTTTATGTACAGGTGAACAATGGTTACCAGCTTGTCAAGGCTCCGCCGGGCGCCATCGTATATAATCTGCCTGATGGGGCTACGAGTATCAATGCAGATGGAGTGACGTATCTGCAATATAATGGGGATTATTATCAGCCGATCCAGGATGAGAATGGACAGGCGGCTTATGAAGTTGTGGAGATAGAGGATGCGGACGGGAATTAACTCGGCTCCAGCACTCCGGTGACTACGCAGGGCCGCACCATTGCGGGTGTGGGTTTGGAAGAAGGCATTTGGACATATGGCTGAGGTTTTGGACGCGCAGGGCGCATCACTATACGAGAAGGCATGGTGTCCGCTTCGGCTGGCTCGGATGCCGCTGGCTTTGGTGTGGCTGATTTTGATGCAGCGGACTTTGGTGCAGCGGACTTTGGTGCAGCTGATTTCGGTGCAGCTGGTTTCGGTGCAGCTGATGTTGTCTCGGCGGAACCGGATGCGCGGATAAAAACGGGCTGTGGCAGACGGGTGCTTCTGAGGAAGAAACGACCGCCGATCAAAAAGGTAATAAGCATGATCATTCCTCCGTGTAGATGGATGGCGCCTTCACCGGGCCAGGGGACGGACAGGTCAGCACGGATGCCAAAAGAGTCGATGCCATTGCGTACCTGTCTGGGTAAGTCATCCTCCACTAAATAATATAGACCGCCGCCTGCTGCAAGAAATAAAAGCATGAGCCACCAGCCAGTAAAAACGGTCCAGCCTTTTTGTCCTAGTGAAGCTGGGGAAGGGGAGGAGTGAAGGGCAGGATGTTGCTGCCAGTACTGACGCTGGCGAGATAGTTCGGGACTGACCACCACCAGGTAGAAGAACAGGAATAGAACGCCAACCGGGATCCAATCGATCACAGGCAGGCGAAGCGGGATATCCAGGAAGACGATCATCGGCTGAACGCCCCCGAAGTCACTCAACCAGGGGAAGAGGCGGACAAGGCAAAATTGCTCCAATAAAATAGAGATCAGCAACAGCAGGGCTACGAGAAGAAAAGACCCTCTCCGTCCGGCAGGGGGGAGTTCCATATAATTTTTTTTAATTGAGACCGACAATGCAAACGGGTAGAAGGCTATTCATGGGAGATTGGGGAGGTGAATGGAAGTAAAACGTGGGCACGGCCCCGGATAATATAAATGAATTGCCAAAATAAAGTTAAAGGAATCGCTGGTGGAGGGCCGGCTTATGTAATTTTTCTCGTCGCTGCATCCTGCTGATAAATAATTGCCATGCGACTAACCGTTACCGGCCTGCTTGCCCTGCTTTTTACCCTGCCTGCGCTGGCCCAGATGCCTTCGATCAAAACCAATGGCGAATCCTCTGAAGCGGTCTATTTACAAAAGCTGGACGTAGACGTAAAGATCACTGGAGCCATCGCGACGACTACCTGGACGATGACCTTTAAGAATAGCTCCCGGCGTCTTTTGGAGGGAGAGCTTAGTTTCCCTCTGCCCCAGGGTACCAGTGCGTCACACTACGCATTGGATATCAATGGTAAGATGCGGGAGGCCGTACCGGTGGAAAAAGAAAAGGCGACCCTGGCATTTGAAAATACCGAACGTCGCCGCATCGACCCCGGGCTCCTGGAAAAAGTGGATGGGAATACCTTTCGCACCCGGATCTACCCGATAAATCCCAACGGTACCCGTACGGTCCGGATCGGTTATGAGCAGGAACTGGTCTGGGAACACCAGGCCGACCTTCGCTATCACCTGCCCCTGGCTTTTACAAACCCGATAGAATCGTTCAGCATCAACATCAAGGTGATCGGTGTGGACACTCATCCGGGTTTCAACTGGGAGACGGATCAACAATTACAGTTTGGCGAATGGAAAGACTCGTGGACGCTGTCACATCAATGGGATCATTTCCAGGCGGATAAGTCCATCGACATTAGTATTCCGCAAGCGCCGGGTGCGGGGGCCATTCTTATGCAGCAGTCGGGAAACCATTATTTTTATGTCGCGAGCGTGTTTCCGGAGCAAAAGAAAATAGAGAAGCCGGCGCCTCATCATATAACGGTACTTTGGGATGCTTCGCTCAGCGGACTGCAACGCGATCGTAAGAAAGAGCTGGCTCTGCTGGATGCCTATTTTTCCCGCTTAAAAAATGTGGGAGTGACGCTGGTGGAGTTTAGCAATACGGTGACAGGACCAAAGGAATTTACGGTAAGCGACGGGCACTGGCCCGAGCTGAACAAAAAACTGCAAAACACGATCTTTGACGGGGGTACACAACTGGGGGCCCTGAACCTGGACAAATACCCGGGTGATGAATTCCTGCTGTTCAGTGACGGGCATTCCAATTTCGGCAGCAATAATATCAAGCTCACCAATCGCCCGGTCTATACCATCACTTCATCAGCCGGGGCAGATTATCCTTACCTGGAATCTATAGCCGGCCGCTCGGGTGGGGAGCTGATCAATCTCGAAAACATGTCCGTTTTTGTGGGACGGGACCGCCTCTTTTACCAATCCCTTCATTTTATGGGTGTGAAGGCCGCGGAAGGGTTGGAAGAAAGCTATCCATCGCTGCCGACAGCAGTCGCGGGAAGCCTGACTATCGCGGGGATCTCCTATCAGCCGGCGGCGAGCGTTGTTTTACAGTTTGGCTATGGCGGCAGGGTTGTCAAGGAACAAACCATCCATCTCCGGTATGATCGTCAAAAGACAAGCGAGCCCGACCTTGGGCCTATCTGGGCGCAAAAGAAAATAGCGGAGCTGGATACCCGTTATGAAGACAATAAGCCGGAGATCCAGCATCTGGGGAGGCGTTATGGCATCGTGACAAGAAATACTTCGCTGGTCGTACTGGAAAACGTGAACGACTACATTACCTACCAGATAGAACCGCCGGCCGAGCTGCGGGACGAATATGACCGCGTCATGAAGGGGCGTCAGCCGGAGACCTGGGCGAGCCGCCGGCAGGTAACGGATAATGCGGAAACCTATTTTAATGAGCTGCTGACCTGGTGGGGCGCGGCGCCGGTTGTCCGAACCATGAAGGTGCGGAAGGACACGGTGAATTATGAGTCCCGTGCAATAGAAGAGAGGCTTGAGGGTCGGGTCGCCGGAGTGGCGGTCAGCAGAAGTTCGCCGGCACCGCAGTCGTCGACGGCTGATCTCGCCGACGTGGTTGTCGTCGGTTATGGAACAAAACGAAAAAAAGATGTCACCGCAAGCGTGAGCACGGTGAGGGGGTATACAACCGGAAATGGAGGAGAGGGTGAGAATGCAGGATCGGGTGAGAATGCAGGATCGGGCGAGAATGCAGGATCGGGCGAGAAGCGTAATGAACAGCCCGGCAGCTTTACGGCGCTGAAGGCCGAAGTCAACACCAACTACCTGGACAAGCTGAAAGCCGCCAGACCTGCCGAACGTTATGCTTTATATCTTCAGCTGCGAAAAGACAATATAGCTACCCCCTTGTTCTATTTTCATACGGCCAGCTTCTTTTTGGCCGCCGGAGAAAAAGCAACCGGTCTGAAGATACTTTCCAATATTGCCGAGCTGGAAGCCGAGAACTATGAGCTTGGCAAGCTGATGGCCTATAAGCTGAAAGAACTGGGAGAGACAGAAGCGGAGCTGGCTGCTTTTAAGCAGGTACTCGACTGGCGTCCTTTTGAACCGCAGAGCTATCGGGACTATGGGCTGGCGCTGGAGGATGCCGGCAGCTATCAGCAGGCGCTAGATACCCTGTACTATGCGCTGACAAAGAATTATGATGCCAATGTGGAAGCTTTGTATCCCGGAATAGAAGAGACCCTGCTGCCGGAGATCAATAATCTTATAACCCGTCAAAGAGGAAAGATCGATACGAGCCGGATCCCTAAAAACCTGATCGCATCCTTGCCGGTGGACATTCGTGTCGTTCTCAACTGGAACAGGCCCAGCACGGATATCGATCTCTGGGTAACGGACCCCGACAATGAAAAATGTTATTATGGCAACCGCAGTACGGCGATGGGCGGAAGGATCTCGCATGATTTTACGCGCGGCCTGGGTCCGGAGCAGTTTCTCCTGAAGAAAGCCGTGAAGGGCCGTTACAAAGTGCAGGTCAACTACTATGGGGATACCCAGGTGAAACTGGCCGGAGAGACGTCGATCATGGTCGAAGTATATACCAATTATGGTACAGGGCAACAGAAGCGCAATGTCATCACACTGCAGATGGAAAAGGGGGCAAAAGGAGCGGTATACGTAGGTGATTTTGATTTTAAGTAGATCGGCGTAGTCTTTTTCCTGCTATTTTTGACGGATGAGCTCAGGCCCGTTCATGAAGCGCGACATACTGATCACCGGTTCTGCGATGGTCGCTGTTTGGATCGTTTTCAAATGCTTTTATCCTTATGCCGACTATTTTACCGATTCGTACAGCTATATCCAGGCGGCCGCCGGCAAGGATAGCATCGATTACCGGCCTATCGGGTATTCTATTTTCCTCCGGCTTGTACATGGAGTATCGGCTTCGGATACTTTCCTGGTCACGCTGCAGTATCTGATGGTGCAGACGGCAAGTCTCGTGCTGTATGTCCGGCTGCAACGATTGTGTCAGCCTGCACGGTGGGTACTACGGGCTATATTGCTCTTTCTTGTACTCAACCCGGTCATACCTTATACCTGTAATTATGTTTCGAGCGACGCCTTGTTTATCGCGCTGAGCCTCTTATGGCTGAATCTGCTGATCGGTATCATCCTGCGGCCGTCATGGGGAAGGCTGTGCCTGCAGTTGGTGCTGCTGGCCCTGATCTTTTATATCCGGTACGTAGCGCTGTATTATCCTGCCGTGGCGGCGATTGCTTTTTTCCTGGTGCGGAAAGATCTGCTTTTTAAAATGGCGGGCATCACGACCAGTATTGCCGTGGTGCTGACCGGTATATTCCTGATCAAGTCGATCACACGGCGACAGACCGGTGCACCCATCTTTTCTGCTTTCAGCGGCTGGCAGATCGCCAACAACGCCTTACACATCTATCCGTATATACCTGTCGACACGCAGGGGCTGCCTTCTGCAGAAAGTAAGGTCCTGGCCGGTTATGTAAAGGACTATTTCGACCGGGCTGGTCCGGAAGAAATAAAAAAGGGGCCGTCGGCTACTACCGGCTATATGTGGGAGCGTAGCTCGCCTCTCCACCGGTATATGTATGCTTATCAGAAACAACATTCCCTTTCCTATTTTATCGCCTGGAACAGAGTAGCCGTTGTGCTGACCGAATATGGCTATCATCTCGTCCGGGAACATCCGCTGGCCTTTGGCCGGTATTATCTATGGGAGAGTGCGAAGAGCTATTTCTATACTCCGCTGGACGTTTATACCGTTTATAATGAAGGACATAAAGACGTGGATGCAGTGGCGAAAGGCTGGTTCAACTATAAAAGCACGCGTCTTCGGGTGCGTTCCTCTACCATCCAGGGGAAGCTGCTGGGATGGATCCCTGCGTTGTATATCGTGCTCAATGTCATTTTTATCGTAACGGCACTGCTTTTTTTGTGCGTCCGGGAACTTCGTCAGCGTCACCCGGAGTATACGGTTTGTCTCCGTCTGATCTGTGCCTACCTGCTGGCCAACGCGGCCTTCTGCATTTTTGCTTCACCTACGGTATTGCGTTATCAGGTACTACCCGTCATCCTGCTTTTTGTATTTACTGTATACGCTGTACATTTCGTAACTTCCCAATATGGAGATAAGTCTTTTACCCGTCAGCGCCGGAATTGAACTATACAGGCGGCAGGCGGCCCGATTTTATGAAGCTTATTTACTTGGAGATCCCGGTATCGTCGAGTTTATCAGGGATCATCATCCGCGGCTCCGTAAATGGGCACAGGAGCAATGTCCATATGCAACGGTCACGCCGGCTGACATCCAGCTGGCGATGGCTGACTGGTATTATTTTGAAAGCTGGATGCACCTGGTGGAATGGGAGGCTGAGGTAACAGAAAGAGATTCTTCTGTCTTTTTTTTCGAGTCAGCTGTCGAGGCGATATTTACCGGTGACGTGGCTAGACTGGAGGCTCTGCTTCGGGAAGATCCGACGCTGGTCAGGGTGCGTTCGATGCGCCGGCATCATGCTACGCTTTTACATTATGTAGGGGCTAATGGAGTAGAATATTATCGCGGTCAGTATCCTTTGAATGCCATCGAGATCTTAAAATTATTGCTGGCTGCCGGCGCCGATGTCAACGCAGAAGCGGATATGTATGGGGGAAGGGCGACGACGCTTGGGCTTGTGGCTACAAGTATACATCCTACAAAGGCGGGTGTCATGAACTCTTTGCTGGAAACCTTGCTGGATGCCGGCGCTGCTATAGATCATCCGGGAGCAGCGGGCAACGGGCATTATGCGGTGAATGGCTGTCTCGCGAACGGACGGCCGGAAGCAGCTGATTTTCTGGCACGCCGGGGCGCCATATTGGACCTGGAAGGTGCTGCGGGTGTGGGCAGACTGGATGTGGTGAGAAGCCGTTTCAATGCCGATGGCAGTCTGAAAGCACCGGCAACGAGGACTCAGCTGGATCGTGGATTTGCATGGGCCTGTGAATATGGGCAGACGGCCGTGGTCGACTTCCTGCTGGACAAAGGCGCCGACCCGAATCAACGGGTCAACGGGATGAATGGTTTGCATTGGGCTGTCATAGGAGGCCACCTGGATACGATCAAACTGCTGATCGACCGGCATGTCCCGCTCGAGTCTGTCAATGCTTATGGCGGAACGGCGCTGGGGGCAGCCTTTTGGGCGACGGTCAACCAGGAGGGGGTATATAGATGGCCCGGTTTTACGGACGATATAATGGTAATCGAGATCCTGCTCGATGCCGGAGCGAAGATCGGACCCGGAACGCTGGAATGGCTGGACAGACAGAATCTGCCTGCCGGGAAGAAGGCTTCGATAGGGGACCTGCTTGAAAGCTATGGGGCGGAGAGTTGAAGAGCTAAAGTTCCCCATTTTTTTAGCTCGTCTAATTTTTGTAATTTAATTGCTAAATACGCCAACGATGCAATCAAATCCTTCTCAACCGCTGTCTTCCGCTGAAATTAATCCGTTGTCTTCTCTTGATGTATGGGAGGATGATCTGTTGGAGCGTTATCCGGATCCTGAGACTATTGCAACGGAAAAAACTACCGAAGAATATCGTAACTACGAAACTCCGGGCAGAGATACCGTCCGGGAGTTTTATCGTCTCAACCATACGTATCAGACCTATGAGTTTGTGCAGCAGAAAAGGACTGAATTCCTGAAGTTCGATAAAAAGGAAATGTCCGTATGGGACGCCTTTAACTTTCTCAATGAGCTGGTGGATGATTCCGATCCCGATACAGATCTGGACCAGTTTCAGCATTTGTTGCAGACTTCCGAGGCGATTCGCAGAGATGGTCATCCTGACTGGATGGTGATGGTCGGTCTTTTCCATGACATGGGTAAAGTGCTTTGTCTTTTTGGGGAACCGCAGTGGGCCGTTGTAGGGGATACTTTCCCCGTAGGCTGCGCCTATTCCGATAAAATTGTCTATCCTGAATATTTTGCCAATAATCCCGACTACAGTGACGAACGCTACCAGAGTAAGTTTGGTGTGTATTCACCCGGTTGCGGACTTCGTAATGTCGATATGTCCTGGGGGCATGATGAATATGTCTATCACATGATGAAGGACTATCTGCCCGAACCTGCCTTATATATGCTCCGGTATCACTCTTTTTATGCGCAGCATCGCGAAGAGGCTTATGAACACCTGATGGATGATCATGACCGCGAGATGTTCAAATGGGTGAAACTTTTCAATCCTTATGATCTTTATTCAAAGAATCCCACCCCTCCTGATTGGAAGGAATTAAAACCTTATTATGAAGGTTTAGTCGCGAAGTATCTGCCTGCGACCATTAAATTTTAATTGACAAGTTTTAAAAGTTAATTTTTGCCAGGCAAAAGTATCCGCCTTTGCGGCAGGGGACGATGATCTCTCCTGCGTCGACGGCTTTTGCGGTTCATGAGCTACGCTGATGGATCGCAAAGGTTTCATACATTAGAGTTGTCGTTGATGAAATTAAGCTAAAATGAGAAAACTATTTTTACTTATTACCGTCTTCTATTCCTATTCCTGTCTGCAGGCTCAGCCCTGGCAGGCAAATTGGGAATCGCTTGATCGCCGGCCGGTTCCGGCGTGGTATACCGACGCCAAATTCGGCATCTTTATTCACTGGGGTGTCTATTCGGTGCCGGGGTTTAGCAAGAAGGGGCAATATGCCGAGTGGTACCAGGAAGGGCTCAATCATGGGGACACGGCACGGATAAATTATCACAAAGCCAAATTCGGCAAGCTTACCTATTACCAGCTGGCCGATCAGTTCAAGGCTGAGCTATACAACCCGGACGAATGGGCAAGCATCATTGAAAAGTCGGGCGCCCGTTACGTGGTACTGACGTCCAAACACCATGATGGTTTTGCCAACTGGCCAAGCAAGGAAACGGCAAAGGCCTGGTCGATGCCGTGGAATGCGGCTGTTACGGGCCCGCACAGGGATCTGCTGGGAGATCTTTTTACTGCATTACGCAAGACGACTGTACATGCGGGTATGTATTATTCGCTCTATGAATGGTTTAACCCGATCTGGCTGAAAGACAGGCCGCGTTATGTCAACGACTATATGCTGCCACAGATGAAGGACCTGATCATGACCTATAAACCGGATGTTTTCTGGACGGATGGCGACTGGGAAGCCAGTGATACGCTGTTCCGGTCAACGGAGTTCCTGGCCTGGCTATACAATGAAAGCCCGGTAAAGGATAAGGTGGTGACCTATGACCGCTGGGGGAAGGGCATTCGTTTTCATCATGGCGGCGTCTATACGCCCGAATACCAGCCCGACCTCGATGTAAAGGATCATTATTGGGAAGAAAGCCGGGGGATGGGTTATTCCTATGGATATAACCGCGCGGAAGACTCCTGGGATTATAATTCTCCCCAGTCGCTGGTGCTGCAGCTGATAGACAAGGTTAGCCGGGGTGGTAATTTCCTGCTGGACATCGGTCCGGACGAACACGGCAAGATCCCGCCGATCATGGAGGAAAGATTATTGCAGATAGGAGACTGGATGAAGATCAACAGCGAGGCCATTTATGGGGCCAGCCGGTGGAAAACCGCGGCACAATGGGGGCCGGGCCGTCAGGACTATAAGCCAAAGGATGGCGGCGGTGACCTTTTGTTAAAACTGACTGTCGATCCCGACCCGGGGTTTGCCGTAAAGGAATGTTTCTTTACGTATAACCGGCAATGGAAGGACCTTTATATATTTCTCCCGAAGTGGACAAAAACCCTGACCATCCATAATCTTAGCCTTCCGATGGGTTACAGTGCGCAGCTATTGGGTGCGGACCAGCTGCCGTCTTTGCAGCAAAGCGGAAAGGATGTTGTGATCGGCTTGCCTGCGTACAATCCTTCGTGGAAGATCAGTCCCTATGCTTATGTTATTAAAATACATGGTGTCTCAGATAAATAAAATCGCGCATGAAAAAGCTCTCTTTTTTGTTTCCGGCTTGTTTTTGTTTGATAGCTGCTTCTGCTCAGCCTCTCCGCGAACGGCTGAATTTTGACGATGGCTGGAAGTTTCACCTCGGTCATGCGGCTGATCCGCACCGCGATTTCAACTATGGCATTGGGAATATCCTGGCCAAGACGGGGGATGCCGACAATACCTGTATCAAAATGGACTTTGACGACCGGGCCTGGACGCCGGTGCAATTGCCGCATGACTGGGCGGTTGGTCTTCCTTTTGAGCAGGTAGCCAATAAGGATGTCGATTCGCATGGCTATCATACGGTCGGAGCCTTGTTCCCTGAAAGTTCGGTTGGGTGGTACCGAAAGACGTTCCAGGTCGATAGCAAAGATTCCGGCAAGCGGTGGATCCTGCAGTTTGACGGGATCTTCAGAGACAGCAAGGTCTGGATCAACAACTGCTACCTGGGAGGCCATTTCAGCGGATATAGCGGATCGTCCTATGATATCACCGACTTTTTGCGGATGCATGGGAAGAACACGGTGGTGGTGCGGGCTGACGCCAGCCAGTATGAGGGCTGGTTTTATGAAGGCGCGGGCATCTACCGGCATGCGTGGCTGAACGTCGTAAACAAGACCCATCTGGCCTTACAGGGCGGGGTCTTTGTGCATTCGGAAGTAAAGGGCGACGAGGCGAAGGTGACGATCGAAGCGAAAGTAGATCAGTACGATCAGAAGGAAGCGGACATCAGTGTCGAGCGATATATTACTGACCGGGATGGCAAAAGAGTGACAGACGAGCAGCGCCCGTCGCAGACCATCGATCATCCAATCCTCTGGTCGCTGGAGAATCCTTACCTGTACAGGGCGGTAGTGATCGTAAGGTCAAGAGGCCAGATCGTAGACCAGCAGACGGTCCGTTTTGGCATCCGTACCGTCACCATCGACAAGGACAAGGGCCTTTTCCTGAATGGAAAACCCATCAAGATACAGGGGGTCTGCTGTCACCAGGATCATGCCGGTGTGGGCAGCGCCTTACCCGATTATCTGCAATACTATCGCATCCATTTATTAAAGGAAATGGGTGTCAATGCCTATCGGACCAGTCATAATCCGCCAACGCCCGAACTGCTGGATGCCTGTGACAGCCTGGGTATGCTGGTGCTGGACGAGACGCGTCTTCTCAACAGCGGGGCTGAATATGGTACGGACTTCGAACAGCTGATACTACGCGACCGCAATCATCCCAGCGTATTTATGTGGAGCATCGGCAATGAGGAATGGATCATCCAGACGTCTACTACGGGCAAGCTGATCGCGCAGCACCAGGTGCAGCGTCAGCAGGAGCTTGATCCCACTCGTACCTGCACCTATGCCGCCAATGTGGGGAATGTCTTTCATGGTGTGAACGAGGTCATCCCGGTGAGGGGGTTCAACTATAATCTGAAAGGACTTGATCCCTATCGAAAGGAACACCCCGACCAGCCCATCATGGGGACGGAGGTCGCCAGTACGGTGTCGACGCGTGGCATCTATGAGCGGGATACCGTCAATGCCTATGTGCCGGATTATGACAGCGTTGCGCCACCCTGGGCCAGCACGGCCGAAGCCTGGTGGACGATAGCGGCCAACAGGGAATGGTTTATGGGGGGATTTGCCTGGACAGGCTTTGACTATCGCGGGGAGCCGACCCCTTACCGGTGGCCGGATATCAACTCGCATTTTGGGATCATGGATATGTGTGGTTTCCCCAAGACGGTTTATTATTACTATCAGTCCTGGTGGACGGATAAGGATGTGCTGCATATCGCACCACACTGGAATTGGAAAGGGAAAGAGGGGAAGTCCATTCCTGTATGGGTGAATACCAATGCGGACAACGTGGAATTATTCCTCAATGGAAAAAGTCTTGGCAAAAAGGTCATGCCCCGTAATGGCCATCTCGAATGGATGGTCAGCTATGCACCGGGCCGGCTGGAGGCGATAGCGTATAAAAAAGGGAAGAAGCTGACGACCGTTGTGGAGACGACGGGAGAGGCCTACAAGCTGGTAGTGACGCCGGCGAAGGCTACGCTGGTTTTGGATGGCCGGGATGCCAATGTTTTTAATATTACTGTTGTTGACAAGCAGGGTAGGGAAGTCCCTGATGCGAATGACCTGGTGCATTTTGCCGTAAGCGGCGATGCGAAGATCATTGGTGTGGCGAATGGAGACCCAAGCAGTCATGAACCGGATAAGTTTACGGGTGCCGGCTGGCAACGGCATTTTTTTAGCGGGAAGTGCCAGGTTATTGTTCAGTCTGACACCGATCACGGCAACGGCGAAATCACTTTTTCCGCAACAGCCGCCGGATTACAGATGGCTTCGGTGCAGGTGCAGGCGATACGGCCGTAGTCAGTGTTGGGTCGCCTGCATCTTCTCTGTTTCTTTGGAATGGCCAATGAACACTTGCTCGCTTTTACTTGCCTTCTGTATATTTTTTCCTGCGATTTCTGCTAGTGTGGAAAATGGAATTAATTGCAACGATCTTCGCGAAAACGCTTTCTGCGTTCCGCATAACGCTCAGGCGCTTTCTCGATCTGATCCAATTTTTTTTCGACCTCTCGCATGAATCTATCTCCCAATCCACGCCATCTGTCATCGTACCAATCCCAAGCTTCGTATTCTTTTTCCAATTCATAGGAGACTGTTGCAGGGGTTTTGCCAATATTCTTCGACCTTTTATATTTTCCTCAAACTCACCAGCACCACCTCCTGCTTTCTTACATCCGCAGCAAACTCATTCTCAAAAACACCCAGGTCCTTCTGACGCCGCAGGTCACGGACGATGTATTTCCCGGTAATGCCCAGGTCGGACCAGCGCAGCACCACTTGTCTTGACACGACTGTGCAGAGTAGAAAGAGGACCGTTTTTCCCGGAATGCCAAAATTGCTTACTAATTGGCTAACGAGGCTTTTGTATAATAATTGAGAAAATTGCCAAAGGAAGTTAGATTTGTTTTGTGATCATCTACTGTATTTATAAATCTCTGGTATGGATCCGATAACCGTCTTATTATTGGCAGCTACGTTAAAAAAACCGGTGATGACCGAAGCAGACTGGGCCATGAAACAAGCGCCCGTTACTGTTACTGCAAGTCATTGTCCCCGCAGTGCCGGCGGGCTTCATGATTTTTATTCCGAAGGGGATTATTGGTGGCCGAACCCGGTGTCTGCGGACAGTCCCTATATTCAAAGAGATGGCCAGACGAATCCGGCGAACTTTACGTCGCACCGGGAGGCAATGATCCGGTTGAGCAGGATCGTAGGAGCGTTGGCTTCGGCATATAAGCTGACCGGGGATAAGAAGTATGTATTGCAGGCTTTGGCGCATGTGCGGGCCTGGTTTGTCGACACGGCCACGATGATGAACCCTGACCTGCAGTTTGCCCAGGCTATAAAGGGACGGGCGACAGGGAGGGGGATCGGCATCATCGATACTATTCAGCTTATGGAAGTAGTGGAGGGACTTGAGGCCATGGAAGGGGCCAATGTGCCGGATGTCCGGGTGGTAGCGCGCGTGAAGGCCTGGTTCTCGAAATACTTATTGTGGCTGACCACACACCGGTATGGACGCGATGAGATGAACGCCGCCAACAACCATGGGACCTGCTGGGTCATGCAGGTGGCCGCCTTTGCGCGATTTACCGGGAACGGTGCGTTAATGGATCTTTGCAGCCAGCGGTATAAATCCGTGCTGCTGCCGGGGCAGATGGCGACGGATGGAAGTTTTCCGCTGGAATTGAAACGTACCAAGCCATATGGCTATTCACTGTTCAATCTGGATGCAATGGCTACGATCTGTCAGTTGTTGTCTACGCCTTACAATGACTTATGGCATTACCGGACTCAGGACGGGCGGAGTATTGAACTCGGCATAGAATGGATGTACAAATATATTGCGGATAAGAACAAGTGGCCTTATAAACATGATGTTATGCACTGGGACGAGTGGCCGGTGGCGCAGCCTGCGCTGGCCTTTGGGGCTGTGGCTTTTGATCGAAGGGATTGGTTTAAGATCTGGAAGCGATTGGATCACAATCCTGCCGGTGAAGAGGTGATCCGTAATTTGCCGGTACGGCATCCGCTGATCTGGTTCGACGCGGAGGCTACGAAGGTCGCCCGTGAACTGTCGCCTGTAAATGTGCAGAAGACCATGGCAGAAGCCGCAGCGCAGACAAGGATCTTACTGGACAGCCTGAAATTGCAGGGCATTGCCGGCGGCGCCTTTTCGCCGAAGACTATAGAGAATGGGCGGCTGAAGCTGGTGACATCGCGGGACTGGACCAGTGGGTTTTTCCCCGGCGAACTTTGGATGTTCTACGGTTTTACGAAGAATGAGGAGTGGAAGATGTTGGCTGAGCAGTATACGGCGCTGATGGAAAAAGAAAAAACCAATGCTACCAGTCATGATGTGGGCTTTAAGATCTATTGCAGCTTTGGCAGCGGTTACCGGCTGGCGCGTGATCCCGCTTACCGGCTTGTTAATGACAGCTTCTATCGCAACGTGATCATCTCGTCGGCGCGTACGCTGTCGACCCGGTTCAATCCAAAGATCGGCTGTATCCGGAGCTGGGACCATCATCGTGACCTCTGGGACTATCCTGTGATCATCGATAACCTGATGAACCTCGAATTGTTGTTCGAAGCTACACGGCTTACAGGGGACTCTTCCTTTTACCGGATCGCAGTGACGCATGCCAATACAACGATGAAGAATCATTACCGGCCAGATCATAGCAGCTTTCATGTAGTGGACTATGATACGGTGACCGGACAGGTGAAGCGTAAGATGACCTGGCAGGGAGCTAATGATTCCTCCGCCTGGGCTCGCGGGCAGGCATGGGGACTTTATGCCTATACGATGTGCTATCGTTATACAAAAAACCCGGTCTATCTCGCGCAGGCCGAACATATAGCGGCCTTTATCCTGCATAATCCGCATCTGCCGGCCGATAAGATTCCTTATTGGGACTTCAATGCTTCCGGGATCACAGGCACGGGGGCCAACCTGGCCGGTAATGAACCGCGCGACGCTTCGGCTGCCGCTATAATGGCCTCGGGTCTTTATGAGCTTAGCGCATACAGCCGCAATGCCGGCGAATATCGTGCCGCTGCCGACATTATCCTGGTCAATCTGACGGATCGCTATCGGGCTCCCGCCGGGAGCAATAAGGGATTTATCCTGCTGCATAGTACCGGGCAGAAGCCCACCAACAGCGAAGTAGATGTTCCGATAAATTATGCCGACTATTATTACCTGGAGGCACTGCTGCGGTCGCAGAAACAGAGTATATTTAAATACTAATCGTCCTTGTATATGAAAAAATTATCTTTTGTTCTTTGGATCGTGATAGCATTGCCGGTCATTTCGAGTGCTCAGCCGTTGATGAAACGAGATGCTGGTACCGACGAACGGATGGCCTGGTGGCGGGAAGCGCGTTTTGGCCTTTTTATCCATTGGGGCGTCTATGCCGTTCCGGCGGGCGTGTACGACGGTCATGCCGTCAACAAAGCGGGAGAATGGATCATGAACTGGGGTAAGATCCCCGTCGCCGAATATCACCAGCTTGCCAATCAGTTCAACCCGGTAAAATATGACCCCGAAGCATGGGTTCGTCTCGCAAAAGAAGCAGGGATGAAATACATCGTCATCACCGCCAAACACCACGATGGGTTTGCCTTGTTTGGTAGTAAGGCCAGTCGCTGGAATGTCGTGGATGCCACACCTTATGGCCGCGATCTTTTGCGTCCGCTGGCGGAGGCCTGTCGTAAGAATGGTATAAAGCTCGGCTTCTATTATTCGCAGGCGCAGGACTGGAACAATCCCGGCGGTGCAGCCATCCGCAGGCTTGCCGGCCAGGGCTGGGCTAATCCTGATTCCGCAACGATCGATGCCTATACGCAGTCCCATGAAGGGCATTGGGACCCGGTTCAAACCTCGGAGCCGATGAGCAGCTATATCGACAAGGTTGCCGTTCCGCAGGTAAAGGAATTATTGACCAACTATGGTGACGTAGCCGTCCTCTGGTGGGATACACCTACCGGCATGACGGATGAATATGCCGAAAAGTTAAAGGCTGTATTAGCGTTGCAGCCGAATATCATAACGAACGACCGGTTAAAGCGTCCCAACTATCCCGGTGACTACAAGACACCAGAACAGAAGATCCCCAATCTCAGCGAGCTGGATGGGAAAGACTGGGAGACCTGTATGACGATGAACGATACCTGGGGGTTCAAAACAGCCGATCACAACTGGAAGACACCAGCGACGTTGATCCACAACCTGATCGACATAAGCTCGAAAGGCGGCAATTACCTGTTGAACGTCGGACCTACTGCAGAGGGTGAATTTCCACAGCCAAGTATAGACGCGCTGAAGATCGTCGGGATCTGGATGAAGGCAAATGGGGAAGCCATATATGGCACAAAAGCCAGTCCCCTGCCGCCGCTGGCATGGGGTCGCTGTACTAAAAAGATCGAAGAGGGGCATACCGTGCTTTACCTGTCCGTCTTTGACTGGCCTGCCGATGGAAAACTGACTGTGCCCGGCATACAGGGAAAGGTTCGTAAAACGAGCCTTTTGGCAGGCGGTAAAAAGCTGGATACGGAAACGACGGCAGGAGGACTCGAGATCCATGTTCCTGCCGCCGCACCCGATGCCATTGCCACTGTAATCAAGGTCGAGATAAAATAGCTTTTTTATTTTCGGATCAGTTTTATCGTCTTCACATCATTACCCTGTATCACCTTCAGGAAATACACTCCCGGCCGGTAGCTGGTGGCATCGATGTCGATGACCCCGATGGCCCCCGGAGCTCTCCTGGTCATTAGTTGTCTTCCATCAGCACTGTACAAACTCAGTGTTACATCCTGCTGTTCCGAAGAGAGATAGAGTTTGAACAGTCCGTCGGAAGGATTGGGATAGACTTCCGTTAAGGATGGCTTTCCATTTTGCAGCGTTTTTGCTGTGCCCGTTAGGGACTGATCGCTGTTGGCCGCGGATACCCTGTCTTTGCCGCAAACAGCGGAGGTGCTGTATGCCAGGTCAATATGCGGGAACAGGAAATTGTCATCCCAGTCGATGATGGCTATTTCCGGTAACGGGAAGGTATAGTAGTACAGTGGTTTTGTGGTAAAGGTCGTGTCGCCGGGTGGGACGACCAGGCTACCGTGTTGATTCGTTCCGCTTACCAGCCAGGTTACGGGGACGTCGAACGGATTGGGATTGGAGATCTTCCAGTTCCGCGCGACTTTGGGATCAGGGGAACAAAGGGCTGTCAATTCCAGGTTCTTTATATAGGAGTTGGGGAACCTGACTTCTCCCACTGCTCCTGTCGCTTTGATCAGGCCATAACCGGTGGCGAAATCAAATCCTTTATCAAAACCTGTAGTATTGGGATTGTCCATATCCCAGGTGTGAGTGGACATAATGCCTTTTATCTGGGAAGGGGTGATGGTTTTGAGTTTCTGGGCTTCTATCATCAGTGCTGCCACACCTGCTGCGTGCGGCGCTGCGGCGGAGGTCCCGAAGAAATTGGGAAAGGTGTCGGTATCCTCGGCTATATCGCCGTCGCCGAAGGGATCGAAGAAAGAGGTGTTGCCACCGTCGGGTGCTACGATGTCCGGTTTTTTGCGGATGAGTGGCGGAATACGGTTGCCTTCTATATCGTAATAGTTGGCTACGCCGCCTATGGACGAGAAACTTTCAACAACGGGTGTGTCGGCGCCATAGGGTGGGGTTTGCAGATAAAAAGCCGCTCCGGTTGAGATCGCGCCTTCTGCCTTTGTATGTCCTACGAGGCTGGGGGAGAGGATACCCGGTATGGTCGGATTGGTCAGATAGAACAGGGCATCTCCGTAAAGATTATATTTTAGCCGGGTGGGATCGGGTCCGGTATATTTCAGGATCAGCAGGTAGAAGGTGACATTGGCGGTATTGTTAAAATAACCGAATACTTCGATGGGGTCGCCGCTGGCGATGTTGTCAGACCCGCCGACTGCCACGATATTTCCATCGGAGTCAAGCAGGTAGATATCGAAATCAGTTGTGGCGCCGACGCCGCTGGCGGAAAAGGAGGACTGGTCCCACTGGAAGGAGTTGATCATCGTTCCGCCGGGTGGGATGTATATCGGCTGGAAATAGCGCGGGGGATCAGAAGGACCGCTGAAATTATGTGCTGTTCCGGCGATGCTGTCCAGGGGTCTCACTGTTGTTGGCCGATAGGGGCCTTCATAGCTGCGGATGCTTGAATTACCCGCCGAAGAAAAATAGGTCACACCTTCTTTTTTTGCCTGGTCTACGGCCTGGGCGATGATGCCATCCTGGAAGAAGGGTTCAGCATAATAGAATACGTCGTCAGCGATGACACTGCATCCCTGGTGCGCTAATTGGAGGATGCCATTTGCAAAATCTGCCTGCCCGTTGTCCGCCGTATGGAAGGCCAGCTCGGAGCCTGGCGCAACGTCGTGAATGATCTCTAACATAGCGCGTCCTTCGTCGGTACCGCCTGAGTCGAGGTCTTCGAGCACCTGGACGGGTTTTTTATAATTGAAAGGATTGGTGGAGCCGGGAAGTTCGCCGTGGGCGACTCCTGTACTGGCGGTGCCCAGGTTGTTGTAGCTGTCGGAGAGGACACCGACTTTAACTCCCTTTCCATCCACTTTATATTGTTTGCGGGCCAGGTACGAAAGTTGGGCGGTGTCGCCCTGGCTGATGACGGGTGTGGTCTTCTTTGGTGCGAAAAAATCGGGTGCATGCACGGCTCCGTTGAAGGTATTCCCGTTCAGGGCGTGCTGTTTCACGTGCAGTGGCCGGTAAGCCGGTCGCGCAAAGCGTATCGAAGTGGCCGTTTCGAGCTGGGGAAGGGACGCGATGGGGATGATCGCGGAGATCACCCGGCCATAGGTTGCGGTGATGGTAGCGCCCATTTTTTGGAGTTCGGCTTTTGCGGTGGAGATGTCTTCTTTGGCCGTGATGTCAACGACTACTTTGTCTCCTTTGATCTGCATGTATTTATTAAAATAGTCCGTACCTGTACCGGGTATTGGTTTTGCAAAAGCCTGGGGCGCCTTTGTCTTTTGGGTCTGGTAGGTGGTGGAAAGCTTTTTCAGGTCGGGACTAAGGACGGAAGGCGTTTTGGGCGGGGTCTGTTGTTGCATTACACCGGAGAATGCCGGATCGCCTTTTATTTGCGCTTTGGAATCAGGGCTGTAGAATAAGAGGCACAGAGATAAGCCCACGGAAAAGCAGAGTAGATTTTTTTTCATAAAAAAGGTAGTTTCATAGAAGTTACAAAAAAAATGGCTGACTCGGATAAAATAAATTCGAGTCAACCATTTATACCCAGTTGCCATCGGCGACTTAGCGGTTACTTTTTTTTTCGGTCTTCAGGCGGTAGGCTGCCACGGTCTTGCCGTTGAAACCAGGGACATAAAGAGTATTGGTGGAGGGAACATACCAGATGTCGGCGGTATTCTTGTGTTCCGCTTTCCTGTCCAGCAATTGTTCCTTTTCGCCGTTGGCGTATACATAAAAAACGTTGCCGATCCATTCACTGACGAGGAGGTCTCCATTGCCTACTTCTTCCACGCCATCGCCGCCATTTGGCAGGTCGGTTATCTTTTGGAGGTTTTTGGCTGCATCCGCCAGCAAAACCTGTTTTTTTGCGAGGATATAGAGCCCTTTCTTTGAAACTTTCAGCCCGTTGATACCGGGGAGGTTGTCCATATACAAGGTCGGGACGTCATTTTCTATCCGGTAAAGTTTCCCGGTTTTTGAATCGGATACGTATACTGCGCCGTTCGAGGGGTCGACGCTGATGTCATTAAGACCCTGAAAGTCCGCGATGGCGATCTTTTTCAGTATGACTCCTTTTTTACGGTCGATGACGACTACATCATTGATGTCGGCTACATAGAGGCGATCGCCATAAATACCCATTCCTTTTGGGGCATTGAGGCCGGTGATCCAGTTGCCGACAAAGTGGGTTCCATCGGGGTTTAACAAGGCTACACCGCCTTTCCCGTCGGCATCCCAGCCGCCTCCGTCTATCAGCGACAGATAAAGCAGCGGTTTGGACGGATCGGGGTGAACGGACTCCGGCATGGGGACGATGGTATCGGTCTCCCAGAGTTTTTCAAGGGAATGTGCGGGCGACTGGGCACGCAGCAGCAGCGGCGTGCAGAAAGAGATCATTAGAATAAGTTGTTTCATATTTGTGTTTTATGCCGATGAACTCCCTTTGATAACCCAGGGGGCTTTTTCCGGTGATCAATTTAAAGTATTTGTAGAAACTGGTAAAATTATTAAATCCGCTTTCATAACAAACCTGTTTGATGCTAAGGTTTTTTTCGATCAGCAGTTTGCAGGCGTGTCCGACCCGAAGCTCGAGGAGGAAACGGGAGTAGGTCTTTCGGGTCCTGGACTTGAAGAAACGGCAGAAGGAATTAGGGCTGATGCTGGCTACGCCCGCTATCTCTTCCAACTGAATGGCCCGCTTGAAATGCTGAAGGCTGTATTCATAGATAAGATTCACTCTTTCGTGTTCGGCTTCGGGAAGGCGGTGCTTAAACCCGATAGATGCCAGGGGCTGCAGCCCGGTCTCATCGGACATGGCCATTACATACAGCGCCTCCATCAGCAGGAGCAGCCTGGGTGTGCCTTCGGCTTCCAGCAGCTGTTGCAGCAGGAGGGCTACTTTCTTTTTTGCCTCGCCTTCTATCTGTAAACCTCTTTTTGCTTTTTCCAACAAAGACTTTAGTGAAATATTTTCGGGGAGATCGAGGAAGTTGCCGCCCCAGAAATTTTCACAAAAATGCGCCACCCGGACGTCGGCGCACTGTTCGTGATGCTCTTCAAAATTTGGATCGTCAAAACGCCAGTAATGAGGCAGGTTGGCACCCACCAGTACAACATCCCCGGCATTGAACCGCTTCATATTGTCACCCACGAACTGGGTGCCTCTTCCTTGTTCAAAATGGATCAATTCCACTTCCATATGAAAATGCCAGCGGTCATTGATGTATGGTACGAGATCCCGTCTTACGCTAAAAGAATGTCCGGGTTCCCTGGAAACTTTAAGCAGTTGAGGTCTCATGATGGTTCGTTTTTTATTAAGGAGTTTTTACAATACAGCAATGTCAAATTGAAGAAAATTGTCTGCATAACAGGTAGTGATCTTATTATTTATTTACGGAAACGGTTGCATGAAGAGGCGATGGATGCCTTTTGGGGTTACTACAACGTTTTCGTAAATAAAATAAGAAGACGTGATCGGATTCTGTAATTTGTAGCAGGGTGGACATCAGGTCCGCAAAAAATAACTGCTTTGCCATATGAATACGGTCAACCTCAAACAACTGGCCCAGGAGCTTAACTTGTCTGTCTCTACTGTATCCCGGGCATTACGCGACAGCTGGGAGATCAGCACTCCCACCAAACAGCGGGTTTTCGATCTCGCCAGGAAAATGAATTTTCAACCCAATCCTTACGCCAGCAGTCTTCGCAAACACCGGAGCCGGACTATTGCCGTCGTCATTCCGGAAGTAGCCAATAATTTTTTTGCCCTGGCCATTAAGGGAATTGAAACGGTTGCCCGGGAAAAGGGCTATCATGTTCTTATCTACCTGTCGAATGAAGAGGTTGCTGAGGAGATGGCTATTACTTCCAGCCTGCAAAGCGGCCGTGTGGATGGAGTGATCCTTTCGCTTTGCGGCGCCACACAGGATATCCGTCACCTGCTGGAATTACAACAGCGGAATATCCCGCTTGTTTTCTTCGACAGGGTTTGTGATAATGTTACTGCTCCAAAGGTGATGACCAACGATTATGAAAGCGGTTTTGTCGCCACGGAACACCTCATCAAGGCCGGCTGCCGTAACATTGCCCATCTGACGATATCGATGAGCCTGAGCATCTCGCACAAGCGCCAGGAAGGATATATCAACAGTCTGCGTCGTTGGGACCTGCCCTGCGATCCTGCGATGATCGTACACTGTGGCCTTAGTGAAGAGGAAAGCTACCAGCAGATCCGGGATCTGTTCCTGTCCGATAAAAGACCGGATGGCGTTTTTGCTTCGGTGGAGAAACTGGCGGTGCAAGTCTATCATGTATGCCGGGAGCTGGGCCTGCGGATACCAGAGGATGTGAAGGTCATCAGCTTTTCGAATCTTGTGACGGCTTCCCTGCTGAACCCTTCGCTGACGACGATAGCACAGCCTGCCTATGACATGGGGAAAGAGGCTGCGACGATATTGTTCCGACGGCTGGAAAAAAAGTATATCGTCGTGCCGGATGACCAGGTAATGCTGCCGGCAAAGCTGGAAGTAAGGAACTCGACGATGGCGTGAGTTGTCCAGACAGCCCGGCGCAGCCGGTCATTATTAATGGATCTCTTCCTTTAACAGCGGCCAATCCTTGTTATATTGATGGGACGATCGCATATCGGTCTCTATTTGTTTGACGATGTCGGGATGTTGTGCAGCGATGTTTGATATTTCCTTTGGATCCTGCTCCAGGTCGTATAATTCCAGGGGCGGATCGGCAACCGTATTTACATTTAGCCGTACTCCTTTCCACTTAC
Source organism: Puia sp. (assembly GCA_036499285.1). Taxonomy (GTDB): domain Bacteria; phylum Bacteroidota; class Bacteroidia; order Chitinophagales; family Chitinophagaceae; genus Puia. Next base: position 138,482 of record DASYEB010000041.1, read on the forward strand.
CCCAGCGAACGGCCTGGCTACCTCCTCCTTCGTGGAATTCCCAATATAAATAATCGTGCTGACGAGCCGGTTTTCCTTTGCCCAGCAGGACCCGAACGACCGACAGTCCGTCGATGCCTTTTGTGACGGGCTGACCAGTAAGCACTTCAAAGGTTGGGAACAGGTCCCAGAAAGCAGCCGGGTAGCTGGTAGACGAGCCGGCTTTGATCTTACCTTTCCATACTGCGATAAAGGGGACGCGGATGCCTCCTTCATAGAGGTCGCGTTTGATACCGCGCAGACCGCCACTGCTGTTAAAGAAGTCGGGGTCGCCGCCACCTTCCCGATGCGGCCCATTGTCACTGGTGAAGAAGATGAGGGTATTGTCGGAAAGCCCTTGCTCCCTGACCTGCTGTATGATCTCTCCTACATAATGATCCAGGCGGGTGACCATGGCGGCGTAGCTTGCATGGGGGTGGGCGCCGGTTTCCGGGAATTGGGCCAGGTAATGTTGATAGATGCTGTCGTGAGGACCCTCGAGCTGCGCGTGGGGCAGGGTATAGGCTAAGAATAAGAAGAAGGGTTTTGTCTTTTGCTGACGAAGGAATTGGAGTGCGTGCCGGTGGATCAGGTCGGCGGAATAGGTGGAATCGGCCAGGCCGGTCGCTGCAGCACTGGTAGACGTTGCTGAGCCGCTGTTGCCCGGATGGTTGCCAGGCAGATTCACCTTCTCATCATTGCTCCAGAGATGGTCGGGATAATAATTATGCGCAAGGCTCTGGCAGTTGTAGCCGAAGAAATCGGTAAACCCTTTTTTTAACGGGGTGCCCGAGGAGCCGGGATAACCAAGTCCCCATTTGCCAAAGATGCCGGTGGTATAGCCACGTTGCTGAAGTACGGTGGCGATGGTAAGACTTGAGTCAGGGAGGGGAAATTGTCTTTCGGGTTTGAATCCCCTGTTGCCGCGGACGGCGGTGTGGCCGGTGTGCAGGCCTGTCAGCAGGCTGGCTCTTGAAGGGGCGCATACGGTCGTGCCGGCATAGAACTGTGTGAAACTAAGGCCCTGCCGGGCCATATGGTCGATGTTAGGGGTTTGGATCTTTGTCTGGCCCTGGAAGCCGACGTCGCCATAGCCGAGGTCGTCGGCGAGGATAAAAATGATATTGGGAGGCCGTTGCTGAGCTATTGTGCTTATTGTGGCGCCGCAGAGCAGCAGGATCGTGCTGAGACAGGATATGATCTTCAAGATGGCAAGTTTCGATAAAAATAAGGAAACCAGCTTGTCTTACCATCCCGGTCTATCCGGCGCCGCTCATCCAAAAGAACTTGGAGGTTTGCGGAGTGATTAGTATCTTTATGATATCATTTTAATATCACAATAAATAAACTGCTTTTATATGAACGCCTATACATCGGAGAAGATCTGTAAGCCCGTCAGCGGTTACCCGATCATCTTATTCATGGGTATAATTGCGCTGATCTGTTTCGCTATATCTGTAAGCACGGGGACCTCGGTCATGCTTGGTATCGGAGGGTTTGCGCTGATCATACTGGGTAAAGGATTGGTGGTCATCAATCCTAATGCAGGGAACCTGTTACTTTTATTCGGGGCCTATCGCGGCAGCATCCGGGAAAGCGGTTTGTTCTGGGTCAATCCCTTCTATAAGCGGATAAATGTCTCCCTGCGCGCCCGTAATTTCGAGAGTGAAAAGGAAAAAGTCAATGATAAGCTGGGCAACCCTGTTATGATCAGCGTCATCCTTGTCTGGAAGGTAAAGGATACGTATAAAGCTTGTTTTGCAGTGGACGACTATGCCAACTTTATCCGGATCCAGACGGATTCGGCTGTACGTAAGCTTGCTGCCACCTATGCCTATGATCACTTTGAAGACGAGAAAGCAACTATCACGCTGAGCACCGATTTTGATGAAGTCAACAATACGCTGGAAAGAGAGATCGATGAACGGCTGGGTATTGCAGGGATCGAAGTAGTGGAAGCAAGGATCACCCACCTGGCTTATGCGCCGGAGATCGCGCATTCGATGTTGAAACGTCAGCAGGCTTCGGCCGTTGTTGCGGCCCGGCACAAGATCGTCGAAGGTGCGGTAGGGATGGTGGAGAGCGCATTAAATCTTTTGTCATCCAAACAGATCATCGACCTGGATGAAGACAAGAAAGCTGCGATGGTCAGCAACCTGATGGTTGTGCTTTGCGGAGACAGGGAATCCCAGCCCGTCGTGAATACCGGAACATTAAATCATTGATGAATGGCGGACAAGAAATCTTTTGCATTGCGAATAGATGCTGTAATGATGAAGGCCATTGAGAAATGGGCGGCCGATGAATTTCGCAGTGTCAACGGACAAATTGAATGGGTCCTGCATAATGCACTTAAAGAGGCCTTGCGGCTAAAAGATAAAAATAGTAAAGAAGAAGATAAGGAACCCCAGTGAAGCTTTTTACTCCGACCTGAGGCTCTTTACAGGATTGGCGAGAGCAGCCCGGATGGCTTGCGAGCTGATCGTCACCAGAGCAATAAATAAGGCGGAGCCTGTCGTCAGCGCAAAGACGGTCCAGCCGATGCTGGTCCGGTAGGCGAAGCCCTGCAGCCATTTCTGCATCACATACCAGCCAAGAGGGGAGCCGATCAGTACGGCTATGGCGACCAGCTTCAGGAAGTCTTTCGACAACAGCGTAACAATGCTGCCTTCGCTGGCTCCAAGAACCTTCCGGATGCCTATTTCCTTCGTGCGTTGTTCGGCGCTGAAAGCAGCCAGTCCGAAGAGTCCCAGGCAGGAAATAAAAATGGCGAAGCCTGTGGCATAGGCTACAAGGCCGGCAACCCTGTTGTCGGCTTCATAATTCTTTTGGAACCGTTCGTCGAGGAAGCTGTATTCAAAAGGAGTGTCCGGGAACAGCTGGTGCCAGACGTGCTGCAGAGCGGAGATGGTGGCGCCAAGGTTGGCCTTATTGACGTGTGCCGTTATATAATTATAAGTAGGGTTGCTGAATATTTCAAAACCTATTCCGTTAATGGGCTGATGCAGGTCTTCGAAATGAAAGTCCTTCATCACACCGACGATCCGGTAGGCTGCGCCTAACGACCAGGACACCCCTGAATACACTTTTTTACCAACACAGGTGGCCGGGTCATAGCCCAACTGCCGGACAACGGTTTCGTTGAGGATAATACCGTCTACGCTGTCGTGAGGAAACTCAGATGAGAAAGCATGGCCCGAGATCATTTTTATTCCCATCATTTTCATGTAATCGAAGTCGACAAAATTAATGGCCACGTGGTGGTTGTCGGTGGCTGACCGGCCTTCGGCATACAAAAGATCGTCTCCGGGGGCATAGATACCGGGAAATTGTGTTGACCCCGCGCTTGCAACGATACCGGGGATCCTATCTATTTCTTTTTTTACCGTTGTATATTTATTTCGCATGTCGCCGCGAAGGGAAAGAATCAGCTGCTGGTCTTTGGTAAAACCCATGTCGGTGGTACGCAGGAAGTGCATTTGCTTGCCGATGATCACTGCGGCTACGATGAGTACGATAGAAATGCAGAACTGGAAGATGACAAGCCCTTTTCGTAAGGATACCACGGCCAGGGAATTGGTCGTTCGGCCTTTTAAGACTTTTACCGGCTTGAAAGAGGACAGATAAAACGCCGGGTAGCTGCCTGCTACTACTCCTGTAAGGATGGTCAGCACCAGGAAACCTGCGCCAATGACCAGCAGCACCGGCAAAGGGAAATGGATGGTCCTGTCGGCCAGCTGCTCAAAGAAGGGGAATAGGGCAATCGTTAATATCAACGCCAGGGCAAATGCGATGAAGGCCATCAGCAGGGATTCGCCGAGGAATTGACGGATCAGCGCAGCACGACCGGCGCCGAGGGTCTTACGAACGCCTACTTCCAGCGATTGTTTTGTCGAACGGGCGGTGGAGAGGTTCATGAAGTTGATGCAGGCGATCAGCAGGATAAAGACCGCTATCGAAGCCAGTATGTAGAGATAGGTGAGGCTGCCGGAAGGGGTGACGTCGCCATAGGGCATGTTGGCGTGTAAGTGGATGTCGCGGACCTTTAGCAGGAATTGTTTGCGGGAGACATCTACCTGCCGAAGGTCTTTTCCTTCATAGGTATCCACGAAGGCGGGGAAACCTCTTTCCATTTGTGAGGCATTGGCGCCGGGTCTTAGCAGTACATAAGTATCAAAGAAATAATTGGATGCCATGTTGGCATCGGTGCGCCGGATAAAGTCGCCGATATTTCCTCCATACATGGACACGAAGAAGCGCCCGTTGATATGAGAGGGTTTGTCGACCGGGCGAAAGACCCCGGTAACGACATAATCATGATCGCCGTTCTGGTGACTGTCGATGTGTACGGTCTTACCTATTGCCGGCTTTCCTTCGAAGAGCTTTTCGGCAATGTCACTGGCCAGCACGACGGAATAGGGACCGCTGATAGCTGTGTTGGCGTTGCCCTGTACAAAATCATAGTGAAACAGATGAAAGAAACCAGAGTCGGCCATCATTCCATTGTCTTCGTAGAAGGAACGGGTATTTCCATTTGGGTTGTGGTATTGAATAAGATTCTGATCATCTCCGAGCATACGACAGATCCGGGCTGTTGCCTCGACCTGGGGGAAGACGGATTTTACCAGTCCTGCCATACGAGCCGGGCAACCGTGGAAGCGGATGCTCTTGCCGCCGTGTGCAGACTCTTCTGTGCCTACCTGGTAGAGCCTGTCGATATGCGGATGATAGGTGTCATAGCTGTTCTCATGCCAGATATACAACGCGATGAGCATACAGGAGCTGAGCCCTACCGAGAGGCCGAGGATATTGATCAGCGAGAAGGCTCTGTTCCTGTTCAGGCGGCGCCAGGCTACTTTGAGATAGTTGAGGAGGAGCATAAGAGACGTTTGATTGAGGGAAGACAGCCAATAGGATACCATATCTCTAATTATTTGTGGATCAATTGGTTGCTGTGTTATTTTCACTTGGTCCTGTACGATTTCGATACAGCGGTTGTCCGGTTGGGGCATACCGGTTGCACAGAGTATTCAAACGATATTTTATGCAGGCGGGACCTAAATACTATTTGGTGGGTGAGCTTCAGCGCCCTACTTTTGCCGTGCAGTGGTAAAATATCCAGTAACCATACTACTTCTCCTGCTGATCGCGCTGCAAACCTTCAGCAAATGGTGCCTGATCGCCGAATTTCGGATCAACAGGGACTTCATCGCCAAAAATCTTTGTGTCAATCGTCTTACGCCTTATTCCTGTTGTAAGGGCAAGTGTTATCTCAATAAGAAGATGGCTGCTGATGAATCACAGCAGCAGGTCCCCGGTAAGGGCTCGCAGAGAGATGAGACTTTGCTGCAGGTGCATAAGCCGGGTAATCTTCTGCCCGAGCCGGTTTTTTTTGTGACCGTGATCCATCATTCAACCCCTTATCGGGAAAGTGACTCCCAGGACTGGCCCTCCCGGTTCTTTACTCCTCCCCGAACGATTTCTCTTATTTGAGTTTGACCCGCGCCTGTTATTATTTGAAATAACACAACTCCTTTTGTGAATACATCTGTTCCAGACGGGTGGCGTACCGGTCAACGAATAATGGTCGTCCTCCTTCTTTTTACGCTGATGCTGCAGTGTTTTAGCAAGATGATCGTTATCGCAGACTTTTACGCCAACCGGGATTATATCGCCAAAAATCTTTGTATCAACCGGCTTCGGACGGCCGTCCACTGTGGTGGCCGATGCCAGCTGGATAAGCGTATCCTTGCCGAAAATAAAAACAATGGGGATACGGAGCATAGGACCGACAGCCGGTTTGAAGTCCTGTCCTCGAAGTCGTTTTATCTCACCTCTTTCTTTCTTTTTCAGCCCCGGATAAGACGTACCTATCCCGTGGTCACAGGCGACGGCCCTGTCGACCAGCCTGCTGTTATATTCCATCCTCCTGCGTGGTTGTTGGTTTGCTAAGCGCTCCGGTAGTTTTTTTTCACTTCAACCAACAATCATGAATCCTTTATATAAGCAAAGCCTTATGGCTATGCTGCTGTTATGTTCCGGTTCCCTGTTTGCGCAGAAGACGCTTCCGGTGGATACTCCGCGAGTGGACAGTCCGCATTTCAACCAACTCGACCTCATGGTCGTCACAGCCAGCCGCACCGCGCAGAAGCGTACGGAGGCTCCCATTGCGATCAGCACTATCAGTTCACGGACCATCGCCGATACAAAGGCGAACCAGCTGGATCAGCTGCTCAATAAGGTCAGCGGGGTCTTTATGGTCGACCTCGGTAACGAACAGCATGAAATGAGTATCCGTCAGCCGATGAGCACGGCCAGCGTTTTTCTTTACCTCGAAGATGGTATTCCTATTCGTACAACCGGCGTCTACAATCACAATGCCCTGCTGGAAATGAATGCCACAGCGGCACAGCAGATAGAGATCATCCGCGGCCCGGCTTCTTCGCTTTATGGTGCGGAAGCCATCGGCGGCGCTGTCAACGTCATCACCCAGGCGCCGCCTGCGGGTCCGAAGGGATATGTCAGCGTCCAGGGCAACAACAATGGATATAAGAGGGCCGATGCGCAGGCGGGTACTACTGTCGGCAAGTGGGGCTTCATCGCCAGCGGATATTATGCCAATCGCACCGACGGACCGATCCAATACAGCGACTTTCATAAGACAGCTGTCACCCTGCGTGCGGACTATCGGGCCAGCGACCGGCTTAACTGGAGTAACAGTGTCACCTATGTCAACTACTATAGTGACATGTACGGGTCACTGGACAGCGTTCACTTCGCACAGAAGAATTACAACACGCCTTATTCCTTTACCTATCGGAAGGTAGAAGCCCTGCGTGCCAGATCGCAGCTCAATTATCGCTGGAATGACAAGGCAGAGACGCAGTTGACGCTCGCTTACCGTCGCAACAGCGTAGGGCAGAACCCATCCTATTATATCAGCAATAGTGCGGCCGATCCGTTGCTGGCCAATGGACAGATCAACAACAGCAGCTTTCATAGTTTTCTCGCGGTGGCGCAGCACCAACAGAAGATCGACTGGCTAGGAAGTAAACTGATCGCAGGGCTCAGCGCGGATATCAGCCCGAGCAGCAATGTCGCAAATTATATCCGTATCCAGCGGGATGCAAAAGGCAATTATGGTAATTACACCAATACCGACTCTTTGCTGAGCAATTATTCCACAGGCATCAGCAATGTCGCTTCTTATTTGAATTATGAACTTACCCCGGTCAGGGGATTGAAATTGCTGGCTGCTTTACGGTATGACTTCTTCCATTATAATTTCAGGAATGATCTGCCGCCTTCCGCTTCGACAGGGTCAACCGATACGCGGAATGATTTCAACCGGGTGACGCCCAAGGTCGGTGCTACGTACAACTATAAAGGGATCGGCTTCTATGCCAACTATAGCCAGGGATATGTCCCACCGCAGGTGACTGATCTGTATAATGGAGTAAAGGTCCCTTATCTGCAGCCCCAGACCTTTTTCAACTATGAGGCCGGCGGCTGGCTTTCGCTGCTGAAGAACAAACTCTATGCGGACTGGAGCGTCTACCGGCTCGACGGGACGAACCAGATCATATCCGTCCGGCAGAACGACGGGACCTTTATCAACCAGAATGCAGGCAAGACCCGTCATAAGGGTATCGAATACGGTCTGACGCTGAAACCAACCGAAGAATGGACCCTTCGGGTCAGCGGTACCAATGCTGATCACGTATTCGTCGTGCAATACGAAAACAATAAGGACTACAGCGGAAATCAGATGGCCGCGGCGCCGCATTTTATCGGCAATGCCGAACTGACCTGGCGACCCGTCTTTTTGAAGAAGTTTCGTCTTGGCGTAGAATGGCAGCACCTGGGTAAATACTGGATGGATGATGCCAACACCAGCAAATACAATGGGTTTGATGTTGTCAATTTCCGCACGGGCTACCAGCTTGGGCAGTGGGAGGTTTGGGTGAACGCGCTGAATGCTTTTAATAAATATTATGCTGCTTTGGCCACGAAGTCAACTTATGGCTACAGTTACAATTTAGGTGATCCGGCAGAAGTGACGATTGGATTAAGCTGGCACTTTTTTAATTGATCTCTTATGAAGAAGAAATTATACCGACTACATAGAAAGCTTTCGATCATCATCGCCATCCCGGTATTCCTCTGGGCGTCCAGCGGGTTTATGCATCCGTTGATGACGAATATACGACCGGCTATTGCAACACAGGGCTGGCCGGCTGCTGCGGTGGATAGCTCACGGCTGCAGGTCTCGCTGGTGGCGGCATTGCGGATGCATCACCTGGATAGTTTTGCGAATGTGCGGCTTGTGCATATTGATACGAACTGGTTTTACCAGGTGCAGCCGGTGCGTACTGTCGCTGCGGCGACAAGTCCTGCGATTCACCCGGCGGTGCCCATTTATTTAAGTTGTACAAATGGGAATGTGCTGCCGGCGGGGGATTGGTTGTATGCGCAATACCTGGCGCGGCATTTTTTGGAGGGAGGGAAAGTTAGGGGGGAGGCGGCTTCGTCGATCCAGGTTGTTGCGGCTCCGGTGCATGTGGTTTTGGCTTCTGCGCATGTGGCTCCGGCGGAAACGGTTCCCGATTGCTGCGGCGCTGCTACGGAGTGTGTGCTGAACCCTGCCCGCGGCGCAAAAGTCGCCAATGTATCCCTGCTTAATGGGTATGACAATGAATATAAAAGCATCAATCGCCTCCTGCCGGTATATCGGGTCTCTTTTGACAGACCGGACGGCATCCGCATCTATGTGGAGACGACGCAGGACCGTTTTTCCTTCGCCATGGACAACCGGCGTGCTGTCTTCGACGAGATCTTTCGCCTCTTTCATACCTGGGGCTGGCTGGATGGCCTGGGCAAAGGGCGGATCGCTGTCGAGCTAAGTTTTGCGTTGCTTGCCTTTTGCACGGTGCTGCTGGGGATCTGTCTTTTCTTTAGTACGAGGGCGGCGAAAGCAAAGAACAATCCACTCGTTCGGACCCGTCGTTATCATCGTTACACCGCGATCTTTGCGTCCCTGTTCACGCTGTTCTGGTCATTTAGCGGAGGATATCATGCGTTGACAAAACTGATCAGCAGTGAGGATGTCGCGGGGCCTGTTCCGGCAAATTTTGCCGCTGCCGGGACTGGTTTTGACTATTCGCGGCTTCAGGCTGCAGTTGCCCGACCTATTACCAATCTTAGCCTGGCGAAGATAGGAGGGCAGGTCTATTGGCGGGTAAGTCTGCAACAGACAAAGGCGAACGGGCCACAGGACCCGGTGAAAGATCTGATGAAAGATGGCAAGGCTTCGTTTGCTCCCGTTGCCTATGTCAATGCGACCGATTATTCTGTTCTTCCCGAAGGCGATCGGCGTTATGCGGCGGATCTGGCCTGCCGGTTCAGCGGTCAGTCTTTATCTGCTGTTGAGTCGGTAACTCCGGTCACTGCCTTCAACGACGAATACAATTTTATAGACAAACGCCTTCCGGTTTGGCGAGTGGGCTATCCCGGCGCCGGAAATCCCCGGTATTATGTCGAGACCAGCTCAGGACAGCTGGCTGCTTTTATGAACAATGCAGCCTATGCGGAGGGGTATAGCTTCGCCTTCTTTCACAAACATCATTTTATGGATTGGGCCGGCAAGACGGTGCGGGACGGCAGTACGATGTTCTGGGCTGTTATCCAGGTGTTAATGGTGACGATTGGACTGATCTTATATTTCCGGTTTCGGAAATAATCCCATAATTTGCAACCTGGTTGCGTATGCAGCCTGGTTGCAAAAACTGCTTGATTCGACTCTACACCATACGACGTCTACTGGCAGGAATGCTGCTCGCGCTGTTTGCGCTGGGCATCACTCCCAAGCTCGCCATTCACGCCCTTTTTGCTCATCATACCGATCGGCACCTGGCGCTGGATCATACGAAAGCCGATCAGCTGAATACGGCTGGCTTTCATTGTGCAACGGACAACCTGGTAGTGGAATTTCCATTTATTGATCTTTCGATATCCCTTCCGTCGGAGATCAGGCCTTCCTTCCCGGCACATGAGCCGGCTCCCCTTGCAGCCCCCGTTTCATTTACCCATCCTCTTTTTGGATTACGCGGGCCGCCCGCTGCCTGTTAATTAACGGGCAATTTTAGAATGCATCCCCCGAAGGGGATGTATACCTACTTGTATTTTCCCTTTTCGTATAATCAAAACAAATCTCAAATGAAAAAGAGCAATTTCTCTTTTCGCCAGCTCGTGTATGGCTCTGGCATCGCTTTTCTGATGATCATGGCCGGTTGTAACAAAAAAGAATCTACTGTGACGCCGGCGCCTCCCGGCAATGAATTTCTGACTACGGTCGAGCTGAAGCTGACCAATGCGGCCGATGCGACCGACACGATGACAGCTATCTGGCGTCAGCTGGACCCTTCCGGGAATGCCTCACCCGACACAAGCAAGGCTATTCTCAATTTGAAGACGAACGCGACATACAATGCGCAGGTCGTCATCCTGGATGAAACGCAGACACCCGCGGTCAATGTGACGGATGAGATCCATGACAGGGTGAACTATCACCTCTTCTATTTCCAGCCGACACCGATCCCGGCCTCCAGCCTCGTCATCAGCAATACGTCTGCCGACATTCCGACCTCCGACGGAACGGCGGTCAGCGCTACCGGGCCTTATCTCAACCTGGTCGTCAGCCGTACAGACCTGGATAACAACAACCCTCCGTTGCAGGTAGGTCTTATGGACAATTTTGTTACAGGCGCCGCGAGCAATGGATGGCTGCGGGTAGTGTTGCGTCACCAGCCCAATGTGAAGAACGGAACATTTGATCCGGGCTCTACGGACCTCGATGTCAACTATAAAATAAATATCAATTAATCCTTTTTATAAAATACAGTTATGAGCAGATTGAAATTAGTAAGCATCATAGTATTTATGGTTTTTTCTCTTGGCACGATGGCGCAAAAAGGACCCAGCTTTATCGGTGTCAGCGGGGGCATCTCTTTTCCGACGGGCAACTGGGGCAAAGCAAATTTTATTTCCAGCACCAATGGATATGTCAGTGACCCGGCGGGGTTTGCGGATAAGGGCGGTTTCGGCAGTGTGGATGGAGCGTGGTTCTTCAGCAAACACTTTGGGATAGGGGGGCTTTTTAGTTATGGTACTCACAAGACAAAGAACATCAATACGCTTTCAGCGGGTTACCAGGATTCCTTTGATGTAGACCAGGTGGCAACGACAGCCGGCAGCTATAAGATGTGGAGCCTTATGCCGGGTCTGTATTTCGATCACCGGCTTTGGAAGAAACTCTCGGTCACGGCCAGGGCCCTTGCAGGTATTACGCATACCAGTACGCCGGAGATCAGCGTCGATGTCACGGACAGCGACATCGACGACGGAACTTTTGTACAGCAGTCTGCTTCGAAAACGGCGTTTGGGTTCGATGGCGGTATCGGCCTGAGATATTCCATCCTGAAATGTTTGTCGATGCGTCTGCTGGGTGACTATTTCTATTCCAAGCCAAATTTCACTATCGGGAATACAAAAAGGCTGAATGAGGCGGGCCGGTTGATCAACAATTACAACCAGGCGCTGGCAGGATTTAATGTATCGCTTGGGGTGGCTTATGTTTTCGGCAAATAAATTATTTATGTATTTAAAAAGATGGTTCTTTTTGTTGGTGCTGCTGGTTTCGGCAGCATCAACTCTTTTTGCACAGGTTTCCGCGCCGGCAAAGGACTCCGTCCGGCAGCTGAAGGAAGTGGAAGTGCACGGGCATCTGCTGAAGAAAGACAAGCTGAGCACTGTGGTTACGGACAGCATCAGCGGTAAGGAACTGGCGCAGAAGAGCGGGCTTTCGCTTGGGGAGGCGCTGAAGTCGATGGCGGGTGTCAACGTTCTTCAAAACGGTCCTACGGTCTTTAAGCCTGTTATTCATGGCGTCTACAGCAACCGCATCCTGATCGTCAACAATGGAGTGCGGCAGGAAGGACAGACCTGGGGTAATGATCATGCTCCCGAGATAGACCCTTTTATCGCTACACGGCTGACCGTTATCAAGGGGCCTGCCAGCATTCGTTATGGCAGCGATGCGGTGGGTGGCGTGATCCTGGTCGAGCCAAAGGAGATGCCGGCGGCTCCGGGTATAAGCGGTAATGTAGACCTGGTGGGCATGTCCAACGGTCAGGCGGATATTGCCTCGGGTAGGGTGGATGCGGCTGCCGGCGGTAAGCTGAAAGGGCTGAGCTTTCGGTTGCAGGGGACGATAAAACATGCCGGCGATGTCTGGGCGAATAACCCGGCTATCGGCAACTATTATGTGGGTAATACGGGATACCGGGAAGGGGACTTTTCGGCTACGCTGCGTTATGCCCGGGAGAACTATGGAGCGGAGGTTTATTTCAGCCGGTTCGATACGAAGATCGGCATCGCTTCCGCATCTCATATTGGAAGCGTACAGGATCTGCTGAGTGACATCGCGCGTGGTTATCCTGCTGTCATCAATAAGTATAGCGACACAATCGGACGGCCTTATCAACGGGTCAACCATCAGCTGCTAAAGGCCGATGCCTTCCTGAAGATGGGCAGATGGGGCCGGCTGGATGGGGTATTTGCCCGGCAGGTGGATACGCGAAGGGAATGGGACGCGGATGTCTCTTTCAACGACTCGATCGAAAAGGCCAACATCCCTGACCTGTATTTCCAATTGATCTCACACACAGCCGACCTGATCTGGTCGCATCCTTCCATTGGGAGGAAGGTCACGGGTAGCCTGGGGCTTAATTTTATCACACAGGGAAATGTCCAGGAGGGATTGGGCTACCAGGAGCTGATCCCCAACTTCCGCAACTATGGCGGGGGCGCCTTTCTGATCGAAAAGACGGAACTGGGCAAGCTCACGCTGGAAGCGGGTCTTCGGTATGACTATCGCTGGCTGCGGGCCTATACGCTCGACTCCCGGACCCTGGCATTGCAAACGCCTACCTATAACTGGCAGCGGGTGACGGTGAATGCAGGCGCCATCTATCATTTCTCCGAACACTTTTCTGCGGATTATAATTTCGGGTCCGCATGGCGTCCGCCCCAGGTCATCGAGCTGTTTGCCAACGGCATTCACCAGAGCGCTGTCTCTTACGAACACGGTGACTCTTCACTTACGCTTGAAACGGCCTATAACAATACGTTGTCTTTTACGTATAACAAGGGGCCGCTTGTCATCGAAGCAGGTGGGTATATCAATTATTTCAATCACTATATTTATCTGCGGCCGGACGCACCGCATGTACAGTCTACCATCCAGGGCGTTTTTCCTTCTTTCACGTATATCCAAACGAATGCGTTGTTCGAGGGCGTGGACCTGACCGTGAACTATGAATTTTTAAAACATTTGTTTTTGATCTCGAGGACCAGTATTGTCCGGGCGAGGGATCTCACAAGCCATGACTGGCTGATCGATATACCGTCGGATAAGTTTGACAACACATTGAAGTATGAGCTGCCGGTTTTGGGAAAAAGAATGAAGGATGTTTTTATCAGTGTCAATAACCTGGCTGTGACCAGGCAGACAAGAGTCCCTTCCAGGATCCAGGACTATGCGCCGCCGCCTGATGGGTATCTGATGTGGGGGGCCAGTGCAGGGCTTTCTTTTCCTTATGGTCAGCATGCGGTTAGTGTGAGCTTTACCGTAAATAATCTGACGAATGTGTCGTACCGGGATTACCTGGACAAGTTCAGATACTTTATCAATGGGATGGGGAGGAATGCGATCTTGAGGGTGTCGGCATCTTTTTAACGGAATGGCCCGGTCTTGCAGCCGGGCACAAAAAAACCGGCTGAACTTTATGTTGCCGGTTTTTTTATTTAATTCTTTTTCTTGTCACCGCCGCCGCCATCTTCGGGCTTCTTGCAGCAGGTCGGGAGGCGTTTGTAGGCGTCGGGCTCGGCTGTTACGTCGTCTGCATCGTAGCCTACGTTGGCTATCAGGGCCTTAATATTTTCGATATTGGTACGATCGGTCAGGTATGTGACGGTCGTTGTCTTTTTCTTGTAGTCGACATTGCACTTTATAATGCCTTCTTCATGGGCCATGTATTTTTCGATACGGCCTTTACATTCTTCGCATTGAACAGTGGGAGTCTTAATGACGGCTGTCAGCTGAGCCTTTGTTTGTGCGAAGGTTCCGCCGGCGAGGCCGACGAGGAGGAAAAAAAGGATTTGTATTTTCTTCATATGTAATGGGATTTATGTTGGATAAATATACAAAAAAAGGTTAGATACCCTTCCAATTTGCCGGGTCTTCGCTCCACTTTAACAGGATATGGTGCTCATCGGGGCTGACCAGCCCTTTGTCCACGGCGAGGCTGATAAGGGTGGGGTAGTTGGAGAGCGATACATAAGGGACCCCGGCTTTTTCGAATGCCTGTCGGGCCGCGCTGAAGCCATAATTGAAGATGGAGACCAGGCCGACGACTTCCAGTCCTTCGGCGCGGAGGATGTCGACTACCTGCAGGGAGCTTTTCCCGGTAGAGATGAGGTCCTCGATCACAACCACCTGCTGGCCTTTCTCATAATATCCTTCGATCTGCTGTCCGAGGCCATGTTCTTTTGGTTTGCTGCGGACGTAAATATAGGGCAGCTTCAGCTGATCGGCGGCCATGGCGCCCCAGGCGATGCCGGCCGTGGCTACCCCTGCCAGCAGGCCTGCTTCGGGGAACTGGGCGAAGAGGACGTTGCACATTTCAGATTTGATAAAGTCGCGGATATAAGGGAAAGAAAGGACTTTACGGTTGTCACAATATATGGGGCTTTTCCAGCCGGATGACCAGGTAAAGGGTTCTTTTACGCTTAGGCGGATCGCCTGCACCTGGAGGAGTTTTTCGGCTACCGCCGTTTCATTAGTGGTAATAATTTTCTCAGCCATGGTGCGAAAGTAGGTATTTTTGGGGTATGTATATCAAGATCTACTTTAACGATAAACCCCTTTTCCTCTGTGACCGCATGGAGGGTGAGAAGGAGATCATCGAGTATGCACATCATGACGACGCAGTACTGATCGATGAGTTTTCACATCCTGCCGTGAATGCCATGATCCACGAAATGCGCCAGGCAAAAGTACATGCCGGGATCTTTATACATCGGGACCTGGAAACACTGAAAAGAGCCTTCTGGAGGAAGTTTGTTATCATACAGGCCGGCGGCGGTCTTGTCGATAACGGAAAGGGGCAATACCTGTTTATGTTCCGTCGTAATAAATGGGACCTGCCCAAGGGAAAGCTCGATCCGGGCGAGACATTGGAGCAATGCGCTGTCCGCGAAGTAGGTGAGGAGACAGGCTTGGCGCCTGTAAAGCTGGAAGCCCCCTTACTGGTGACCTGGCATACCTATGATGAAAATGGAAAACATATTCTAAAGGAAACACATTGGTATCGGATGAGTACAAACGCCAATCAATCGATCACTCCGCAACTGGAGGAACAGATAACCGAGCTGCGCTGGGTCGCGCCCGGAGACATGGGCGTATTGCTGAAGAATACATTCCCTTCTATCGTAGATGTGCTGCGTGCTGCGGGGGTGGCTACTTCTTAAGGATCGCTACGGTCAACCGGCTGACGCAAACCAGTTTTTCCTGCTCATCATAGATCTTTATATCCCATACATGGGTGGTCCTTCCGATATGTAATGGGAGGACAGTACCATAAACATAACCTTCTTTGACCCCGCGGACATGGTTGGCATTGATCTCGAGGCCCACACAATTATATTGGGATTGATCGATGACCAGGGCGGATGCGATACTGCCCATGGTCTCGGCAAGCGTTGCCGACGCTCCGCCATGCAGGAGGCCATAAGGCTGCCGTGTCCGATGGTCTACCGGCATCCTTGCTTTCAGGTAGTTGTCACCGACCTCGGTAAATTCGATGCCGATGTGTTCGCCCATGGTGTTGACACCGAGCGGGCGAAGCTCTTCTGCCGTAACAGCGGGATTAAACCAGATAGACATGTTGTCGGAATTTGCGTTTTGCCGGCTATTTGCTTTTTTTCAGGGTCTTTTTTAGTGATTTTGCCACCACATCCGGCAGGAATTGCATCACGTCGCCGCCGTTCTTTAATACATCCCGTACAAGCGTAGAAGCTACAGATGTGTATTGGGGGAGACAGGTCAGAAAGATCGTTTCGATATCGGTGTCGAGGCTCCGGTTCATATCGGCGATGGCCTTCTCATATTCGAAGTCGTTGACATACCGGATGCCTCTGAGGATAAAGCGGGCGCCTACCTGCTGGCAGCAGCGGACCGTCAAGCCTTCATACACTACCGCCTCGACCTTGGGATTATCTTTATAGATCTCCCTTATCCATTCTATTCTTTGCTCAACCGTGAACATCGGTTCTTTATTGACGTTGCGGCCGATGCCGATGACCAGTTTGTCGAAGAGGGGTAACGAACGGTTGATAATATCCTGGTGCCCGATGGTGATCGGATCGAAAGTTCCTGGAAAGAGTGCGATACGAGGGGCTGTGCTTGGTTTCATAGACAAGAAGCTATTTTATTGATGTAAGCAAATCGCTGACTATTGTGCACTCCGGCTCGCACCACCCGCCAACAAATAAAGCACCGCCATTCGAACCGCAACACCATTCTCGACCTGGTGCAGGATGATGGATTGTTTGCTGTCCGCGGCATCGCTGTCCAGTTCCACTCCGCGGTTGATGGGCCCCGGGTGCATGATGACGATCTCTTTGCTAAGGCTATCCAGCAGCCGTCGGTTCACGCCATAAGCAAGACTATACTCCCGCAGCGAAGAGAACAAGGGCTGATTCTGCCGTTCGAGCTGGATCCGTAATACGTTGGCGACGTCACACCATTCGAGGGCACTGCGAAGATTATATTCTACCCGGACATCGAAGGCTTCCTTTATATGCACCGGGATCAGGGTGGGCGGGCCCGCGATGGTGACCTCTGCCCCCATTTTCTTCAGCAGGTAAATATTGCTCAGGGCTACCCGGGAATGCATGATGTCACCGATGATGGCGACCTTTTTACCGGCCAGTCCTCCTAATTTCTCGCGAATGGAAAAGGCATCCAGCAGGGCCTGGGTGGGGTGCTCATTGATGCCGTCCCCTGCATTGACGATGGCCGCTGGGATATGTTTGGACAGGAAGTGAGGTGCTCCGCTTGCGCTGTGCCGCATTACCACCATATCCACTTTCATGGAAAGGATGTTATTCACCGTGTCCAGCAGTGTCTCCCCTTTGGCGGCGGAGGAGCCCGATGCGGTAAAATTGATCGTATCGGCGGACAGTCTTTTTTCAGCCAGCTCAAATGAGATACGGGTCCTTGTAGAGTTTTCGTAAAATAGATTGACGATGGTTACGTCCCGTAAAGTGGGAACCTTTTTGATGGGACGTTGCAAAACCTCTTTAAACTGTGTGGCGGTATCTAAAATAAGTTGAATATCACCCGGTTGGAGGTCTCTAATGCCAAGAAGATGTTTGGTGCTCAGTTGCATTAGAACGCGAAATTAGGGGATTTTTTGATATCACAATAACGTTACTTCATCCTTTCCATCCTTTTCTTTCCAATATACTTTTACCTTTTGGGTAATAATGGAGTCGATCGACTTGCCGGTATAATCGGACTGGATGGGCAATTGACGGCTAAACCGGCGGTCGATGAGGACGCAAAGCTCGACTTTTGCCGGCCGGCCGAAGTCCAGCAGGGCATCCAGGGCGGCACGGATCGTCCTGCCGGTCCACAGGACGTCGTCGATCAGCACTACATTGGTGTTCTCTATTGAAAAGGGGATATCTGTCTGGTTTAGTTCGTGCAGGCCGGTGCGTACATCGTCACGATAGAAAGTGATGTCCAGTTTGCCATAACGGATCGCGGCAGGGTTTACCTGTGATTTCAGCTGCTGTACGATACGGTCCGAAAAATAGATGCCTCTTGGCTGAATGCCGATGAGGACCGTATTTTCCAGGTCGAGGTGATTCTCCAGCAGTTGATGCGTCAGACGCTGTATAGTAATCTCCAACTGCTGTTCGTTCAGGATCGTCTTCAAGAAATATTTTTTATAAAAATAGGGGAAAAAGAAAAGCCGGCCTGTGGGACCGGCTTTTTATTTCTTTGGACTGAATTACTATTTCCTTCCGCTGCTGAACAGGACATAGGTCACACCCAGCTGGAATACGTCATTCCGGACCGAGCCACTCTGATTCGAATTGCCCTTGTCTTCGATGTTGGCGATGCCAAAGTTGTAACGTGCGTCGATGCCAAGCTGGGTAGACGGGATCTTATACGAAAGACCTACTGCCCAGGCAAAGTCTGTGGATTTGAAGAAGTCTTTTTCGTTAATGCTGTTGCCATTGTACTTGTCATGCGCAGAAAGCAGGAATCCGACCTGGGGACCGGTATAAATTCCAAATCCGCTACCAGCCGCATATCTCAGCAGAATAGGGATGTTCAGGTAATTGACGTGGTGAGATTCGTCCGGGTCGCTGAATTTAGCTCCCTGTACAGAGTACACCAGTTCGGGTTGTAAACTCAGTCTGCTGACAAGAGGTAGCCTTGCAAAGACACCCACATTGAAATTAACAAGGGTTTTCGCGCCATCGATGTCCGATCCGCCCAACGTAGCAAAATTAAGTCCTCCCTTTGCGCCAAATTGAAACTGTGCATTCGCCGTTGCGAATGAAATACCTGCCAAAATAACTAATGCTAGCTTTTTCATAATTCGTAGATTAAGTTTTTGTTACCGATGCAAATATAAAACCATCCTCAAAAAAATTGACCTACGTCAAGTGATGTTTTTTATTGTGCGGATGCCAAAAAAGTACGCAAATATGACATTAAGTGTATGATTTGTAGTTATTTGAATGAAATGTAATTGTGTAATATGTACACTAAATATGACCGCGGGGGTATACGCTTTCCCAAAAACCTTATGCTTCCGCCAGGAACGGATATTTGTAGTCCGTCGGTGGGGCGTAGGTTTCTTTTATCGTCCTTGTGCTGAGCCAGCGATAGAGATTGAGGATAGAGCCGGCCTTGTCATTGGTGCCGGAAGCCCGTGCTCCGCCGAAAGGCTGCTGGCCAACCACTGCGCCTGTAGGTTTGTCGTTGATATAGAAATTGCCGGCGGCATTGCGGAGCTTGTCCGTTGCCAGTTCTACAGCTTGTCTGTCCCGGGAGATGATAGAGCCGGTCAGCGCGTAGGGAGAGGTCGTATCCATCAGTTCCAGGGTTTTTTCAAAGTCTGCGGGTTGATATACATAAATGGTCAGCACGGGTCCAAAGATCTCTTCGCACATGGTCACGAACTTCGGGTCTTTGGCTTCTATTACCGTGGGAGACACGAAATAACCTTTTGACTTGTCGCATTCTCCGCCGACAAGGATCTCGGCCTTGGGGTCCTGTTTTGCTTTATCAATATAGGACTTGATCTTGGTAAAGCTCCGTTCATCGATGACGGCATTGATGAAGTTGGTAAAGTCTTCTACCGATCCCATTTTGAAGCTCTTTACACCTTCGATCAGTTTCTTCTTTACTATGTCAGCGAGGTTTGCAGGTATATATGCCCGGGAAGCTGCGGAACATTTCTGGCCCTGGTATTCGAAGGCGCCGCGAAGAAGGGCGGTGGCTACTACATCGGGGTCGGCGCTTTCATGAGCGAGGACAAAGTCTTTTCCACCCGTTTCTCCGACGATGCGGGGATAGGTGCGGTAATTACTGATATTCTCGCCGATGGTCTTGTAGATATGATTGAAGGCGGCGGTGCTGCCGGTGAAATGTATGCCGGCAAAGTCGCGGTGACTGAAACAAACTTTTCCAAGTACGGGGCCGTCGACGTAGATGAGATTGATAACCCCATCCGGTAACCCGGCTTCTTTCAGGACGCGCATAAACATCTGCGCGGAGAAGATCTGGGTATAGGCTGGCTTCCAGATGACCGTGTTGCCGCAGAGAGCTGCGGAAGCAGGCAGATTGCCGCCGATAGCGGTGAAGTTGAAGGGCGTGATAGCCAGGACGAAACCTTCCAGCGGGCGGAACTCGAGGCGATTGTGCACACCGGGGCCGCTGATAGGCTGCTGACGATAGATCTCGCTGAGGAAGTGGACATTCCAGCGAAGGAAGTCGATGATCTCACAGGCGCTGTCGATCTCGGCCTGGTAAGCATTCTTGCTTTGACCCAGCATCGTGGTGCCGTTCATATAGGAGCGGTACTTTGTCGCAATGAGGTCGGCAGCTTTCAGAAAGATGGCTGCGCGGTTCTCCCAGCTAAGGGAGGCCCAATTCGACTTTGCCTTTAGTGCCGCATCGATAGCCTGCTGGACATGGGTTTCGTCCCCTTCATGGAAATAACCGATAGTATGGGCTATCTCGTGAGGCGGACGAAGGATGACCTTTTTGCCGGTGCGGACCTCTTTATCGCCGATGTACATGGGAATGTCGTGTTCGACACTCTTTAATTCCTTTAGCGTGGCTTTCAGCGTTGCTTTTTCGTTGCTACCCGGGCTATAATTCAGCACCGGTTCGTTTGGTGGTGCGGGGTAGTTAAAGTATCCTAAGCTCATTATTTATACCTTTTATTTTGAATAGTTGGTAGCTCCGCTGCGGATTCGCTTTGCGAATCCTAACCGGGGCCAATATCTGCGCTTCACTTCGTTCAGCGCGACCGCCGTCCCGGCGGTCAGGTCTCATTCATCAGGTAAGCCTTGATAAACCCATCCAACTCCCCATCCATCACCGGCTGTACATTCCCTACTTCGTAATCGGTCCGGTGGTCCTTGATCATCTTATAGGGATGGAATACATAGGACCTGATCTGCGAACCCCATTCGATCTTCTTCTTCGTCGAGTTGGTGGCATTTTTTGCCTCTTCCCGTCTGCGCAGCTCTTCTTCATAAAGCCGGCTTTTCAGCATCTTCAACGCCTTTTCGCGGTTCTCGCCCTGGGTACGTGCCTGCTGGCACTCGACGATGATGCCGCTGGGAATATGTTTCAGGCGGACGGCTGTTTCCACCTTGTTGACGTTCTGTCCACCTTTACCACCACTTCGGTAGAACTCCCATTCGATGTCGGCCGGGCTTACTTCGATCTCGATGCTGTCATCCACCAGCGGATAAACAAACACGGAGGCAAATGAAGTATGGCGGCGGGCATTGGAATCAAAGGGCGAGATGCGTACCAGCCGGTGAACGCCGCTTTCGGCTTTCAAAAAGCCATAGGCAAAGGGGCCGTCGAACTGAATGGTCGCGCTTTTGATGCCTGCTCCTTCACCATCCTGGAGGTCGAGCTCGGTGACGGACCAGCCCTGTTTTTCCCCATACATCCGGTACATGCGAAGCAACATCTCGGCCCAATCCTGGCTTTCTGTTCCGCCTGCGCCGGAGTTGATCTGCATGACGCCGGGCAGCTCGTCTTCAGGTTGATTCAGCGTACTCTTGAACTCCGTCTCTTCGATGCTGGCCAGGGCCTTGTCATAGGCTTCCCGTGTCTCCTCTTCGGTGGCTTCGCCGGCCTTCCAGAAATCGAATAATACGGCAAAGTCTTCTACGGCCGTCTCTACCGACTCGTAAAGCTTTACCCAGTATTCATTCAGCTTGATGTTCTTAAGAATTTCGGTCGCGCGCCGGTTATCATCCCAGAAACCGGGACTTAGCGATAATTGTTTCTCTTCGTTGATCTTATACTGGCGGTTGTCGACGTCAAAGAAACCTCCTCAGGACGACCACGCGGTCCCTCATACTTTTGATCTGCTCTTGTGTCATAGATTAATTGATGATTATCAATGAGTTAAATTGCCATTTGACCAGCTTCCCGCACAAATTATCCGGATTGGCCGTGCAAATAGCTTGCAAAGGTACGGTAAAGGTTCCTCTTTGATAACCAGAACGCGAATTTGAGGAATAAGGGATTACCTGAATTCGCGAATATTAACAGTATTTGAGCAAGGTTTATCGTAATTTATTGACCATGTTGGCATTGCGGTCAGCCTGACTATCATGCTTTATGTGTTGCATGAGTACAGTTATGACCGGTTTCACACGAATGCCAGGCGGATCTTCTCTGTTCTACGTAGACAACTTGAGGGTGGAGTAAACGTTCGACGATTATAGACAGCCGCTGGTCGGTTTGACAGGGAACATCCTTTTGCAAAAACGGACCTTGCCCTCATCAACAAACCAACAAACCACCTGACACATGACCGGCTCCCGAAACAGAAAATGGGTCTCCTTCCTGTTCCTGATCGTGTCGATCATTAGCTTTTTACTGGCGTTGCTGATCTTTTATTTTCAAAAACATTAAACATCCTGTAATGAGAACGACATGCTTCTATCTATGCTTTTTGCTGCTGCCGGCCGCAGTCCTTTCAGCCTGTAATAATTCGACTGGCAGCCCGGCGGACCCCACTGTTCCTGTATCGGCAACTGGTGTCACGGGATCGGGTAACGACCTTTATTATCAATATGATATAAAAGGTGGCAGTCGTCTTATGAAAATGGATGGCGCGATGAAACTGTATTTTGCGGCCAGTGGGAAGGTCCGGATGGAAATGCTTACGGGGATTAATGCAAACATCCAGGGCAAACCGGTACATGAGCGGCCGGCGATAGTCGTGATCGGGAACAGCAATAATCCGACGGAGACCATCAGTCTCGACGACTCGGCAAAGACTTTTACAAAAAATCATATCGATACCGCCGAGCTGGGCAATACAGGAATGAAAACTCAGTCGACCGTAATAAAAGCCGGAGAAGACCAGATCCTCGGTTTTCATTGTGTCCACGCAAAGATCATTACCGCCCGCAGCATAGGGACCATGTACAAAATGACAGACACCAGCGATCTCTGGAAAAGTAATGATGTGCCGATGCAGCCAGCCTTGCGGCGCTGGATAGACTTGTCCCAGGCAAAAACCAACACCTACTTGTATTCTCCGGAGATCAATGCGCAGCTGAAACAGATGGGCTGTGACGGCATGTTCGTAAAAATGGTCACGCATACAAAACAGTCCCTTATGACGATGGCCCTGACAAAGGTGGAGAAAAAGGACTTTGCCCCTGGGCTTTTCGAGGTGCCCGCCGGATACAAGGAAGTCCGGGACAATTGATAGTGGAGATTGGGTAAACCTGCCGAATAAAGCACCCAGTGCTTTATTTTTTTGTATCTTCCTGACTATTCGGGCCATATGCAGGGAGTATTAAAATATCTGATCGTAGAGGACGACGAGATCGATCGCCTCAGCGTCGAAACCGCCGCGGAAAACTTCTCTTTCCTAAAGCGTATCGCATCCTGCTCTCATCCACTCGATGCCGTGGAGCTGATCAGGGCATGCCAGCCCGACGTCCTCTTCCTGGATATTGAAATGCCGGGGATCAATGGTTTACAGCTGGCCAGACAGTTGAAGAACCCGCAGCTGTTGCTGGTTTTTATCACCTCTCATGCCGAATTTGCCGTCGATGGCTACGAGCTCGAAGCCTTCGACTATCTCCTGAAACCCTTCACCCCAGAGCGCTTCTCCCGGCTTGCCCTGCGGCTGAGGGATTTTTCGCTGCTGCGGCAAAAAGCATTTGCGTTTGAAAGGGAGCAGGAAGCGGAAACCCTTGTCATCAAACAAGGGTATGAGAAACACAAGATCCAGCTCAAAGAGATCCTCTACCTCGAAGCCATGAAAGATTATACCCGGATCATCGTTCCGGGAAAGCAATTCCTTGTCCTTGCCACCCTGAGCAGCATGCAGGAACAGCTGCCAGCGGGCCGGTTTATCCGGATCCACCGAAGCTACGTCGTCAATCCGGATAAGATCATCGGTACCGGGGGGAACAAGGTATCCCTGCCGGGCTGCGAACTGCCGGTCGGAAAAATATACAAACATGCGATCAGCGGTATTCTCTGATCAATGAAAAATGCTATGAATAAAAACGTGCTCTTCTTTATCCTTCTGGTCGGAGGGATGACAGGCATCCGTATCGTCCATGCACAGGCTCCGGACCTTTCCAGGTTACCGGATTACCGATCCCGGATGAAAGCCCTCGTAGAGTATTGCGAACAGCTCCGGCTCAATAAGGATGGGTCGAAAAACAATTTTGTACTCCTGAAGCAGGAAGGGGCAGAGGGCTTGCAGATGACACAGGCGGATGATGCAGACACCCGTGCAAAATTTTACACCTATATGGCCCTTGGGAATTATTACGAGATAAAGTTCGACAGCGCACAGTATTACTTTTATCAAAGTCTTTACGAGGGACAGAAGGCTCATCTGGCCCGGCCGGTCCTGCGCGCCTGCGTGTCGCTGATCCCTGTGAACTTCCAATTGCAGCAGCTGGACAAGGTCAACGAATGCAAAAGTATCCTCCAGTCGATCGTCGATACCACCCATGATCGCTCTATGCTGGAAGATGGGTACTACGCCCTCGGCAGCTACTATCAGCAAAAATCCTATTATACGACTGCGCAGGATTATTTTATAAAAAGCATCCAGCTTAGAGAAAATGAAGTGGATACCGTGGCTGATCAAAAGAAGAAATTTGATTTTGCCATCCAGTGCGATATGTTGTCAAAACTGTATCTCAACACCGAGATGGTGGATAAAAGCCTCGAGGCGCTAAGAAAAGGGCAACGTTTTGCCGCAGTCTCGCCCAATGTGGGCAATCGCCTTTTGAGCAGTTTTGTCGAAGCCTTTACCTCGTCCGGAAAGATCGACAGCGCTCTTTATTATGACGAGGCTCTGGAAAAAAATGTATCCAATCCCATGCAGTTCCCATCGGAGATCGTTAGCTCTGATCTGAATATCGCGATCTATTATATCAACCATAAGCAATATCCCCACGCCTTTACCTATATTCAGAAGGGCGACATTCTGTCTGCAAAGACACAGGCACCGCTGCTCATCTTCCAGGTACAGATGATCAAGGGCAGATGGCTGGCAGAGAACGGAAGGGCGGATGCCGCCATCAGTGAGCTGACAAAATCCATGCCCGTAGCCCGGCAGCTTAATAAGGAGCTGTACGCAAACGATTTGAAATATATGGCGCTTGCGTTGAAGAAAAAGGGGGACATGAAAGCCTCGCTGGATTATTATGAACAATACCAGCAGACCACGGACTCTCTGAACAAGGAGAAAATGTCCAATACCTTTGCCGACCTCGAGACCCGTTACCAGACCAATGAAAAAGAACAGCGCATTGCCTCTCTTGGTAAGGAGAACCGGCTGAATATGCTCGAGCTGGAGAGCGAGTCGCATACAAGGATGCAGCTGGTGCTGGGGCTGGTGGCGCTTGGTATCATATCCCTGCTGCTCTTTCTGTTCTACCGGAACAAGGAAAAGCTCAACCAGCAGCTGAGCGAAGCCAATGAGACCAAGACCCGGCTCTTTGGCATTATCAGTCATGACCTGCGGGGTCCTGTCGGAAAGATTGTATCCCTCCTACAGCTGCAAAAGCAGAGACCCGATCTGTTTGGAAGTTCCGAAAGGGAAAAACATGAGGAAAGGCTCAAAAAGGCTTCGGAAAATGTCCTGGAAACGATGGAAGACCTGCTTCTCTGGAGCAAGAGTCAGATGCAGAATTTCACCCCCGATCTTCGACCGGTACGAATAGGGGATACCGTTCAAAAAGAAGTCAATCTTTTGCAGGAACAGCTGAATGAGCGATCGGTCCGGGTGGATAGCCGGGTGCCCGCTTCTTTTACAAAAGAGACCGACGAGAATTTCCTGTCCATCATTATCCGCAATCTCCTGCAGAATGCGATGAAACATAGCGAAGAAGGAAAGACCATCACGATCGACGCCAATAGCCGGGAGCTGACCATTGTCAACCCGGCAACCGAAATATCCATCGTGTCGCTGAACGCTCGGCTGGAGCATACCGGTGTCGACAGTAAAGAATCCGGATTGGGATTACAGATCACGGCAGACCTGGCTACCCGGATCAAGGCAAAGGTTTTCTTCCGGCAGGATACTCCGTCGACGGTGACGGCGGTATTGCAATGGGAGAAAGGTTAGCCGCCAGTACTTATTGTGCCGGCGATCGAACGTTTGACGATAACTACCAATTGTTCGTCGAGTATTCAGGGACAGAGGGCATACTGATCCCGACTTTTGGCTTCTAAAGCCGAATGTATGCCAAAGACACCTATTCCCGCCTTCCTGCTCAGCCTCCTGCTGGGGATGACCTGCAATTTCTCCGCCCGGGCACAGCTCTTCAAAAACCTCGCTAACGCAGTAAAGAATTCGGGCCGCAATAACAGCAGCAAGAAAACCGACAATTCCTCTAAAGACGCGACCTCCGGTTCATCTGATGCCGCAACTCCTGCCGACACCTCATCTGCGGCTTTTATGAAAAGGCTGGGGCTGATAACGGGGGCCGGTGGCGTCTCGGCGTCTGATTCTGCGGCAGCCATCAATACTTTTCGAAACGGCAGCGGCGGCAGTGGTTTTTACTATCAATATCTCAACACGATCATCTCAAGAAAAGGAGGCACTGCCCGGGACACGTCTTACCGATGGCTCACCAACAATGGGGAAGGGAGGTCTGAAATGCGGATCATGATGCCGGGGGCAGCCACGGGCAGGCTGATCGTTATCGGCCGGGCGAGCCAGCCCAAATACAGCGTCCTGCTGGACCCCGATGAAAAAGGATATTCCCTCAATATCATCGATACGGCGCTGATCAATTCGCGAAGCACCAGCTATGCTGTGACAAAGATCGGGGACGAGACAGTCAACGGGTATGCCTGTGCCCACGTGAAGATGATCTCTACCACCGGATCAGGACTTTTCAAATCCTCCTCAACCACGGAACTCTGGACGAGCAAGTCTGTGCCGGGTTATGCCCTCTATCACAATCTTACCGACCAGACGCAGACCTATGGCATGATGCAGGCACTGGAAAAGATCGGCGCCGGTGGTGTGCTGGTCAGGATGACGGGCAGCGGAAAGGATTATTCGATGACCTACGAACTGATCAGGGCGCAATCAGGTTCTTATCCCGCCTCGCAATTTATCATTCCCTCCGGATATATCAACAACAACAAAACTATCATGGAATACATGTTGTCGGGAGTGAAACAAAATAATGTCAAATAGATATTTTATGCAAAAGATACTGACTCTAGGGGTTTTTGTCCTGGCCGGCTGGATGCTGACCGGGTGTTCGGGGTTGACGGCAAAGAGTAACGGCGCTGTCAGGCCGTCGTCCCATGATACTTCGCCTTCTGCCGGACTGCTGATCGATACCGCCAAACTGCAGGGGGACCTCAACAGCGTGATCAGCTCGATGGCCGGCGGCAAGCCGGACACGACGGCTATGAAGACCGCGGCAACCGATTTTTTATCGACCAGCGATAAGGTGCTGTCGGATTCTGGTATCGACGCTCTTTATGGCAGTAGCAACGATCCTTCTGTCAAGGCTGCGGCTGCGGCACTGAAGAAGTGGAGGAACGGGATGGGATTCACGCCGGCCAAACTGGACAGCCTGAAAAAAGCTACCCAGGCATTGAGAGAAAACTGATCGTCAAAAAGCTGCTGTTCATGCGAAAAGATTGGATCATCACTACTGCTTTGCTATTATTAGCGGTTTTCCCGGTATGCGCCCAGGATCTGGGCAACGTCGGGGGCCAAAAACCCGTATCCCTGCATGGCAGCATTACTGCCGGTCTGGATTTCTATCACTCCAACGAAGCCTATCTCACCCGCGACCCTTTTGCCTGGAATATTTACGGCAGCCTCACCCCCAGCTTTTATGGATTTAGTCTTCCCTTCTCTTTTGTCATCACGCAATACAGTAAAAGCTATACCAGCCCTTTTACACAGTTTGGAATCAGCCCTTCCTATAAATGGATCAAGCTGCACCTGGGATACCGTGCTATTTCTTTCTCGCCGCTGGTGTTTGACGGGCAAAGCTTTCTCGGCGGCGGGATCGAGCTGACCCCAAAAGGATTTTACTTTGGCGCCTTTTACGGACGGCTCAACAAGGCCATCAGCGAAGATACCACCTATGGGCATGTGCTCGAACCGCAATATGCGCGAAAGGGGTTTGGGATCAAGCTGGGTGTCGGAAGTGCGAAGAACAATGCCAGTATCATGGTTTTTCACGCGAAGGATGACAGCGGCAGTATCACCCGCATCTATGACAGCCTTACGACCGTCCTGCCTCAGGAGAACAGCGTCGTCGGCACCTCCTTCCATTTTACCTTTTTCAAAAAGCTCACCTTTACCGGCGACCTTGCTGCCAGCCTGCTCAACCGCGATGAATCCTATCAGCGGATCGACAGCATCGGGTATTACAAAATCCCCCGCATCGTGCAGAAAATCACGGATGTCAACTACAGCAGTGTGTTCAGCCTGGCGGGACAGGGCCAGCTGACCCTGCTTTTAAGAAATTTGAATCTTTCAGCCGGTTACCGGCGTGTCCAGCCCGACTTCAAATCACTCGGAGTGCCCTATGCGCTGGATGACCTCGAGATGATCAATGGCAGCGTCGGCGGCAGCCTTGATAAAGGAAGGGTAAATGTCAACCTGGCCCTCAACAGCCAGCACAACGATCTTTCACATATGCTGGCGTCCCGTCTGCAGACCCGGACGGGCAACCTCGCCTTCAACGCCTTTGTGGACCAGCACCTCAATGTCAATCTGAATGTGACGGGTGTACAGGTGTATCAGCAGGATGGTGTGCAAAAGCTGACCGATACGACAAGAATGGATCAGTTGATGCTAACGGCGACGCTGACGCCGACCCTGACCTTTTCGGGAGACCGGCATCAGCACACGGTTACCGCCAGCGTCAGCTATACCAACCTCGACGATCATAATCCTTCGACCTCGGTACAGGCAGGCGGGAATAATCTCGCGACGTCGCTGAACTACAATCTCTTTTTTGTAAAGGCGTACTGGGGCGTCAACGCCAGCCTGTTATACAGCCAGTACGGACAACGGGAGCAGCAGTATACCTCTACCGGTCTGAATGCCGGGCTGAATGCACAGCTGCTCAGCGGACACAACCTCTTGATGCAGGGATCGGTCGGCTATTTCCTGAACAAGGATGCGGGTTCGCCGACTGGGAACAACACGACCTTTTCCTTTAACACCAGTTACGGCATGAAGACCCAGTCCTTTAGCGGGTATATCAGCTATATCCTGACGCCGCCAGTCAATCTGAATCCATTGAATATCGTGAACCATGTGCCTTATGCCGTCAATAGTAAAAACCTGTCGGGAGGGGTGATGTATTCCTTTCATTTTTAAAACAAGCTATGCGCTATCTTCTATCCATATGTCTTTTGGTCTGGACCATTGGTCTGCGGGCGCAGGTGACGGTGCAGGTGAATGTGGTGCAGCCGGTTCCACCCTATCTTCCGCAGATAAAGGCGGATATCGCCGGCAACCGGGTGGGGATGCTCAACCAGGATATCAGCAGTCACTTATCCATCGTGCTTCGTTACACCGGCCGGGCGGCACAGCGGATCAAGCTGGCCGGCAGCATCGAGCGGGTGGCCCCATCGCCAATAGGTGTGTCGCTGAGACCGGACTATCAGCCTGCCCAGGCCATCGTCATGGGACCACAGCAACCCATCATCAGCCTCAGCAGGGATATGCTGCAAACTGCGTTTGGTAACTTTTCGGAGAATTCGCTGGTCTGGAACAACCTCGATCTGAATACACTGCGGCAGAACGGCATCGACTACAAGCTGCCCGAAGGAACTTACCGGGTATGCGTAACCGCCTATGACTATGACCGTCCGGGATTCTCCATGCCTTTGTCTCCGCCGGGAACGGGATGCGCCTATTTTACCATTTGTTATACAGCTGCTGCGCCGCAGCTGATCCTGCCGGTATCCACGATGCTGCAATCGAATAGCCAGTTCCAGGATCTTGTGCCTCACTCCACGCAGGTACAGTTTCTGTGGACGCCGCCGGCTACCACCTGCGGAGTGCCGGTAGGTGCGCTGAATTACGACCTCGAGATCCGCCGGGTCTTTGAGGGACAGACGGTTTCCGATGCCCAGTCGAACCCTTTTGTCTTTCATCAGCAGAATATTCCAACGACCAGCTTTTTTCTGGATACCCTGAAGTATCCGCATGTGCTGGTGCCGGGACAAAAATATACCATCCGTGTGCGGGCTAATTTTATGGCGCGGGTGGGCAGCCCCCTGCAGATCGCCAACCAGGGATACAGCCAAATTGCCGCTATCGACTACAAAGCCGGCAACGCCCCCTTTGGGGGGATGTTCGTTGCTACCAATAAACCTATCGAAGGTCCTGTTGTACCAATTTCGCCGGGCTCTATCCTGCCCGGTGGCTATATCGTCGAATCGTATTCTCCAGGGGGCGTGTGTCCGGCTACGCTTCCCATTTCCAATACGACTGTTTTGACAGGCGGCATTGGCGGGCAAGACCTGACGATCGGCAGCTTCAGGCTGCACGTCGATGAGGCTTCGGCCAACGGCGACGGCAGTTACAAAGGGGGCGGTTATATTACCTGGCATCCGCTGGCCACCGATATCCGGCTAAAGGTGAGTTTCGATACGCTTCGGGTCAATACCGATAAGGTCGTTTTTGGCGGTACAGCGTATACGTCTACCGATGGCAGTCATCCTTTATGGGCGCCATTTGGTGCGATCGACCCAGTCGCAAAGCTCACGGGATTGGGCAACAGCGACTATGAGGCGATAGAGACGCGGATCAGCGACGGCGCGCATCTTGTCAACCAGCTGTCGGGCAACGACGAGGTCGATTTCCCGCTGGGTCTGAATACGACTCTTGGGACGACACCTGTCACGATGGCCATCATGGGCATCAGCTTCAAACCCGCCTGTACGAATATGAACGTATTGCTGAATGTCAACTGCCCCGATCTTGGGGGATGGCTTTCGCTTGGTGGGACGGGACTACAGGCCGATCCGAATAAAGTGCTGCTTGCCGGCAGCGGCGGGGTGTTATACCTGCCGCAGGAACATAAGCTACCGCTTGGCGGTATGAGTTTCGCTTTTGACGGCTGCCCGGGTGCGGGTACCAGCGCCGTCGATACGTCAAAGGGAACCTATGTACAATGGGACGGCAGCCGGCTGGGCGCCATCGTAGTCAATGCAGATGTAAAATTCGGCGGCAGCAGTATCGTAGCTGTCGATGATAAAGATCAGCGGCTTACTGATCCGGCGGCTTTTCATGCCAAATTCAGTTTTACCGACTGGAATGACTGGATGGCATCGGTCAAACCGATCAATAGTTTCGAGCTTGGGGCGCTGCCAGGTTTTATGATCTCGTCTACGGGTGGCTGGTATGATCATTCGATGAAACAGAATCCTACCGGGATGACCTTCCCTTCGGGATATGCCGGTGCGACCGATGCAGGCTGGCAGGGTTTCTACCTGGCAGATCTGACGATGCAGCTGCCGCCGGGTCTGACGGGCAGCACGGGTACTAAATTCGGCTTCCATCCCTTGATCCTTGACAATACGGGTGTATCCACGACGATCAGCGTCGATAAGATCCTGGATCTCTCGACGGGCAGTCTTGGCGGCTGGGCCTTTTCCATCGATCACATCGGTATCGGCATCCTGCAGGATAACTTCCTTAGCGGAATGCAGATGACGGGCGGCATCCGTCTCCCGCTGAGCGATGATCCGCTGGCATATACCTGCAATCTGAGCGTCGGGGAAGGGACGGGTATGAATTACCAGTTTGCGGTAACGCCAAAGGGGAACTATAACGTAAACATGTGGACGGCGACCCTTGGACTGCAACCCAATTCCGCGCTGACGATCTCGAACAAGGGTGGGGCTTTTGTGATCACTGCAAAATTAAATGGCAGTGTATCGATCGATGCAAGCAAGGTCAGCAGCAGTCTGCCGAATGTAAAGGTGACCGCTCTCAGTTTCCAGGGAATGACCATCACCAATAATGATCCGGCTACGCATGCTTTTGCGTTTGATCCGGGGAACTGGAGCTTTGGCGGGAAGCCGCTGGTTAAAACGGCGATGAATGCGGGCGTGCCCGGTGGCCTTGCAGGTGGGCCGGCGGCGGAGGATGGGGCTATTGGTGACGCAGATGTCGCTGATGGTGACGCAGGTACCGCCGATGGTGACGGGAAAGTGGCTATGGCTCCTTTTGACGACGGCAGCGGGCAAGGCTCGGCAGATGGGTTTAGTCTCAACTTCACCGGCTTCAAACCATATGTAAAGCTAAAATCTTCTGCCGCGGATATCGGCATGACCTTTACGATGAACGCCGTTCTGGACGAATCGGGGCTGGGTATCGGCGGATCAGCCACGATGGATATTTACGGGAATGTTGATTTTTCAAAAGGGCGGCCTGTTCTCAGCGGTCCTTCTATCAACCTCGACTCGATAGGAATAGACTGTAATCTCGATCTGTTCCATGTCAGCGGTGGTCTGGCCTTCAAACACAATGACGCAACATTTGGAGACGATGTCAAAGGCAGTCTTGATCTTACGATCCTTGGAACGATAGATGTCAGTGCGGCCGCCATATTCGGGCATACCCTGAATTCCGATGGCTCGCATGGATACAACTACTGGGGGCTGGCGGCGCAGAGCTTCTGGGAGCAGGGCATCGTATTCCCTCCCGGGCTTTCGCTGAATGGGCTGGGCGGCGGGTTTCATTATAACATGAGTATGGGTGCGGCTCAGAAGAAGATCACCAGCAGCGCCGATGTCAGCAGCCCGGAAGCCATCGTCAATGAACTGATCCCGAAAGCGGGTACCCTTGGCTTTGACGCGCAAGCAATACTGGCCTATCTCAGTCCGAACGTCATCTGCTTTACGCCCACGCTGGAAATGGATTTTAGCACCAGTCACGGTCTGGAGATGATGCGATTTGCGGGAGATGCAGAAATACTTTCTTCCAGTCCACCGACGCCGGGAGCGGGCGTCATCAATGCGACGGCCACGGCCACCTTTATCCCCAATCCCATGAACTTCAACTGTACGCTGGATGTCGACATGAAAGGGACGGTGATCTCGATCAATGCCCCGGTACAGTTCAACGTCGGGGATGGCGGCAACTACCTCTATATCGGTACGCCGGCACCTCCGGGTACTGGCTTTCACGATGATGCGATCAAGTCCATGGTCTCTGTGCAGGTAGGATTTGACGAAGCCATCGTACATGCCGACCTCTTCGTGTATGGCTATTTCGATATCGGTACGCAGCTGCCTTCTTCTCCGTTTATCCCGCCGGCAATCCAAAATACCCAGGATCACAATGGCAATAGCATGGCGCAGAATGTCGTCAAAAAATTTACGGATATGCTGGCCAGCCTGAGTGTCCAGAACGACAACTCACATAATACCAGTGGCACGGTCAATAACCCCGGGTTTATGCTGGGTGCGGGCATCCATTTCGAAGCGGGGCTCGACCTGGCGGTGGTCAATGCCAACGGCAGTCTGGATATCGGCTTTGCCGCTCTGCTCGAGCACTTTGATGGGGCGGAGGCAACGAAATGTTCACCGGATGGTAAGATCGGGTTCAATAACTGGTATGCCATGGCTATTTGTTATGCCGACCTCAATGCAGAACTGGACGTAGCGGGTATCACCGTAGGCAGTGTCAATGCAGGGGCGGTGTTGTCGGCAGGTCTGATCAATCCCACCTGGGCTTCGGGGGATCTCTGGATCGACGTCAGCGCGCTGGGCATCATCGATTTTACCGGCAATGTTTCCATCAATATCGGCACCTCCTGCAGTATCGAAAAAGATCCCCTGGATCATATCCGGATCATCGGGGATTTTGGCCCGCATGGAAAGAATGGCACCAACGTGGATGTGACGGCTTTGCCTTATGTGATCGGGAATGTCCCGTTGAATAAGGATTATACAGTGATGGTCAACACAGGCGATCTGAGGACCTACCGGTTCAAGGTGGATGGATTCGATGTCACTAACAGCAATGGCGTCGCGCTGGGCGATGCGCAGTCAAAGAATCTTAACGACTATGAAGTGGATATCCTGCATGGTAATATGCTTTGTGGAAATGCTTCCTATAATGCGCATGTCACCGTCAGCGCTTACCAGGTGATCGATAATACGATAGGGGCGGCGCTGGTGACGCAGGATACGACCTTTAGTTTTACGACGGGACCAAGACCGCAGGTCATTCAGCCGCAAAATCTTTTATATAGCTGGCCGGTGAGCGGGCAGCGGTATATGCTGAAAGGCGAGTTTGGCGGGACAGGCCGTCTTGGGGTGGCGCAGGATGTTGGGTATTTACTGAATCCCGGGAAAGCGGATGATTGTGGTACGGGGGGATCGGGTGGTTCTGGCTCCGGGAACGCTTCTCTCCTGGCGAAATTCATCCCGTTGGGCGGTGGAGATACGCTTCAATCGACCTTCACCTACGACTATAATAAGCAGGGGCAGTTCGGGGTCATGCAATTCCCTTTTCCCGCGAGCCTGAAGAACAGTTCGGTTTATACGCTGGAGATCTGGGTGGTGCCGCCACCGCAATCCGCCGGCGACGCATCGGTGAATACCTCCACCGTTACGAACACAAAGACACAGACCGTCACCGAATATACCATGAACAGCAATCACAATCTCGTAGCGACGTCCGTGACAACGCAGGTCACCGATACGAACAGTGTACATAGCCTTTCGGGTGTAAGACATATGGCGGGTGCGGATTCGGCGAGGGTGATCTTCTCGCTCTCGTTTGGTACCAGTCAGTACAATAAGTTCGCGGATAAAATGACGGCTTATGGCGGCTGGGGGACAGAGGACGAGACCCTTTATGCGATGAATATGCCTATTTACAATTTGAATACGGCTGCAGAACCATTCGATGAGCTGGAGATCAAAGATTTTAAATCTACCTGTACGGTCAATGACCAGGCTGCGACGCAGATCGCGCATTTGTTCGATGCCGATGTTCCCTGGGATGGGAATGCAGAAAATGACCGCAATGCCGGGCCGATCTACCTTGCTGCAAAGGCGATAGCAAGTGTCACGAATGCCCGGCTGGACCTGGGTGTGCCCGAAGTAAGGGGTTGGTTTGGCATCCCGATGCTTCACCTGATGAGTCTTGAGAATATGCCTTGCCAGCCGAAGCTGTCGTATACCGGGACTTTAAAGGCCGGGGTCGTTTCGCTTACAACAGTCAGCGCTTCTTCCGCCTTTATCGGAGATGTGGCTTACCAGACACCGGCCAATAATGGCAGGTCAATGTCTATACAATCCCCAAATTACCTGGGGTCGATGATCTCGGCCAATTATACGGACGCCAATTTCTCGAGAGGACCGTCAGCGCCTAAGCCACCACCGGGTCTGTTGTGGAAGAGGGACAATTATTTTTATAACGACTACCTGCTGATGCGTGACCTGGTGGATGGGTTGTCGGACACATCGAGGATCACCTCGGCCATGGTCACCGATCTGCTGCACGGGTGTATGTCCTGTACCGTATTAAGTGTCACGGGTTATTATGGATCCGTTAGCATCACCGCGCTGCAGTGGGGGCAATACTGGAGCTCGGGCAATCAAAATCTGCAGCAGGATGTCAACAACTTCTTGTCGCAGCCATTTACGCTGTTTCCACCGACGCCAAAAAGGACGCTGCATTTCACGTATTCCTTCCCTTCGGCGACGCCGGTGTATTCGGCTGCCGGGTACAACACATCTTTTGATTATAAATCGATACCGGTCGTTCCCGCGCAGCAGCTGAACGGGATCCCACGGAGTGGCGTGCAGACGGTGACGGTCTCTTCTAAAAAGAACCCGGCGCCTCCGCCGGTGATACAAACGCAGGCGCAGGCAAATGGAGTATTGTTACAACGCTATAACATCCATAAATGAAAATGATGATAAAAAATATAGGGGTGCTCTTTCTGTTCTGGTTCGTGATGACGCAGGTCCCTGCGCAAACGAAAAAGAGCGCGGGCCCGCGGCATCTGAAGATGGCGGTGATCGCGAAGGGATATGAGGACTCTGTTGTCGTCCGTTGGGCGCCGGCCGATCCCGAAGCCTGGATCAAAGGGAATGAGAATGGTTATCATCTGACGCGGACGGACATCAGCGTAACGGGTCACCCGGTGACCACCGACCTGGGAGCGCTTATCCGGCCAGTACCGGAACAACAACTGATGAGGGGACTGGATACCAGCAATGAAAAGACAAAATATGTGACGGTAGCGGCGAAAATGTTGTATGGAAAACAATACAGTACGCTGAAGACGGCGCCGCGCAGTTTTATCGATGAAGTAAAAGGGCAACATGGCGCCCTCCAATTGCGCTATATGGTGTCGATAATGGCGGCGGATTATTCCCCGATGGCGGCGGATGTGCTGGGGCTTCGGTTTGCCGATCATGGTGTACGTCCCGGCGGCAAGTATATCTACAGGGTCACCTGCGTCCTGCCAGGGCGGTCTGTGGTGATGGACTCTGCGGTTGTCTTTGTCGTCAATACAAAGCAAAAAAAGGAGCCTATGCCAATGGGGCTGCAGGCCTACGGTTACGACAGGAAGATAGAGATCCGGTGGAACCGGCGGCAGGAAGGAAATTTTAGCGGCTACTTCCCTGAAAGAAGCGATGACAATGGTAAAACCTGGCGGGCTCTTACCCGGACGCCTTACAACTCCACCTACGTCCCGCCCACGGGGGATAGCAAAAAAGATTCCCTGCTGGCGCAGGGCCGTAATACCGCGCTGAGGGACCAGCAGGTCTTCACCGACAGCATCGACCGGAACTATATAAGCTACCAGTACCGGATACGCGCCATCAATGGCTTTGGAGAGCTGAGTCCTTATACGGCGCCGGTGGTTATACAGGGGCGTGACCTGACGCCGCCGGTGGCGCCGCTGATCGACTCGGTAAAAAATGTAGCCGGCAACCAGGTCACGATCTGGTGGCGGCAGGTAAAAGCCAGTCCCGACCTGGCAGGGTACCTGGTAGAACGGAGCAACAGCAATAAGGGACCTTTTACGGCGCTGTCGGCGGGGATGCTGGATAAAAGTATTTCAAGTTTTGTGGATACGGCAGCCTTGCCGCACCAGGCCAACTATTATGTCATTCTTGCTGTCGACACGGCCAGGAACCTCGCGGCTTCGATGCCACGGGTGGCCTATCTGACCGATAGTATCCCCCCTGTGGCGCCGATCGGTGTGACAGGTGTCATCGACTCCAACGGGATCGTACAGCTGCAATGGAAAGACAATAAAGAGCAGGATCTGCTGGGTTACCAGGTCTATGCGTCCTTTAATGCCGATTACCAGTTCTCACAGGTTACAAAGGCCGTGGTAAAAGACCACCGTTTTACGGATACCGTTGCTATGAACTCGCTGGATCGCCGGGTATACTATAAGATCGTGGCGCTGGATAAAAGTTATAACCATTCGGCTTTTTCGGCGACGGCGCTGTTGCAGAAGCCGGTTCGGATCCCGCCTTCCGTGCCGGTCGCGGGAGCGGTCGTGGTAAAGGGGCGGATGGTGGATATCGAATGGATGGAGAGCCGCAGCGAGGGGGCAGCCGGTTACCAGGTGTATCGGAAGGAGCAGGGGGAGGATTGGATGGCTGTAGGGCGTTTGGTTCAGGATTGGGGCCGGGGTTCGGTACATTTTATCGATACGGGCATCCTGGTCAACCGGGATTATTACTATGCGGCCGAGACCCTTGACAGTACGGGTATCCGAAGTGACAAATCCTTTGCCGTGCATGTCCGCAGCAATGCGGCAGACAGCGTTGCCGGCGTGTCTGCTCTGCAGGCTAACTGGAACGCAGCGCGGCATGCGGTGGCACTGAGCTGGCAATATAAGGGGGAGGGGGACTATTTCTTCCTGGTCTACCGGGGTAGGGGTGATGCAACGGCGGTAGCCTGGCATTCCTTTGAAAAGGATCAGCGATCGGGGATGGACAGTGGCGTTGGGACCGGGACATACCGGTATGCGATCAAGGTGGTGCGAAGGGACAGTAAGGCAAGTTCGGCAACGGGTGCGGCGGTGACAGTAACTGTAAAATAACGATCATGAATAAGCAAGTAACGGTATTTATCCTGGCAGGGCTGGTCCTGTACCTGTTCCTGCTGCCTTCCTGTGCGAAGGAAGGGCCGCAGGGGATCCCCGGGCCACAGGGTGATTCGGGGGTTGTGGGGCCGGCGGGTGCGGATGGCAGCATCATTTATAGCGGGACGGGTGCGCCTTCCGTCACTTTAGGGAAGAACGGGGATTACTATCTCGACAGAAATAGTGTGTCTTTGTATGGGCCGAAGACGGCGACGGGGTGGGGTACGGCGATCATGCTGGGAGGAGGTGGCGGCACAGGGGGGCAGGGGCCGGCGGGGCCGGCCGGGCCACAAGGACCTCAGGGACCGCAAGGGTCGCAGGGTGCTGCGGGCGCTACGGGTACGCCGGGAAGCCAGACTTTCAGCGGGAATGGAGCGCCGGCGGCTTCGCTGGGCAGCAATGGGGATTACTATCTCGACAAAACGAACTATCTCTTATACGGGCCGAAGACGGCGGCGGGGTGGGGGACACCCATCCTGCTCCGGGGCGCGCAGGGGCCGCAGGGGCCAGCAGGACCTGCCGGTGTGGCGGGCAGCCAGATCTATAGCGGTACGGGAGCGCCCGCCGCAGTACTTGGACAGATCGGGGACTATTACCTGGATAA
Organism: Puia sp.; assembly: GCA_036499285.1. Classification (GTDB taxonomy): domain Bacteria; phylum Bacteroidota; class Bacteroidia; order Chitinophagales; family Chitinophagaceae; genus Puia. The sequence continues at coordinate 177,114 of DASYEB010000041.1, forward strand.
GAGTACTTCCAATTTTTATGGACCGAAGACGGCAGGTGGATGGGGAACGCCTATTTTATTAGGTGGTGGCAACGGGTCACAGGGACCGGCAGGGCCGCAAGGCCCACAGGGACCGCAAGGGCCGCAGGGACCCTCGGGCCCACAGGGACCGGCTGGACCGCAAGGCCCCTCAGGTTCACAGGGTGCAACCGGGGCAACCGGTGCAACCGGGGCCGCCGGAGCCGCAGGCTCGAAGATCTATAGCGGCAACGGGACGCCGCCGGCAGGTACTGGTGTGACGGGAGATTATTATATTGATGATACACATGCTGTTCTATATGGTCCAAAGACAGCGGCCGGCTGGCCGTCCACGGGTCTTTCGCTACAGGTGAACAACAGCATCACCTATAATTTTGTGAACAAGGTGCAATATAATCTGCCGTACAAATGGGTACAGCCTCTGACGTCACTCTATACCGGTACCGCGGACCAGATAGTGCTTCCGTATAACAACACGGCCGCGCATACCAGTGGATTTACGATTCCTCAGTCCATCGTAGACAACGGCATCGTGCTCGCCTATATCCGGTATTTTACCAGTGGTCCGAACGATACCGCTACCGATGCCAGCCTTACCGCGTGGCAGCAGATGCCTTATTCAACGAATTTCAGCCTTAATGCAACGCAGTTCCAGGTCAATCTGAATACAAGTATTGATGACAATGGATTTTATATCTCTTTGAGGGCTGAAAGCAGCACGATCGGCAATGCGTATGCGGCTAACCTGATACCGGCTGTGATCAGGATCGTGCTGATCCCTGCGTCGCAAACGACCACGATACAGGACTATAAGCCGGGCTCTGTGGAGAATTTTACACATTCGGGCGCCGGATCTGTCTTCGTTTCTCTTTAACGTTTTCCGGCATTGTTATTGAAAACAAGGTATAGAGCCCAATGCTTAAAGAAACGATTTTATCACTTAAAACTTTATAACATGAGTGCGAAAAATATGCTGATCGGTGCTATCGCAGGTCTTGCTGCCGGTGTTGCTGTCGGTGTTCTGTTGGCCCCTGCCGAGGGAGCGGAAACACGCCAGAGAATTTCCGATACAGCCGAATCATTTAAAAGAAAACTCAGAAAGCTTCGTGGCATTACTGCCGATGAACTGGATGAACTGAACGATATATTTGAAAAGGAAACAGAAGGACTGCGTGACGATGTACGCAACCGTGTGCTGGATCTGATCAAGGCCGCGAAAGAAAAAGGCAACCACATTAAGGAAGAGGCATTGTCCTAGGCTGGCCGGTCCTGCGCCGCAGCTTAAATGCTGTGGTCATGAGAAACCAGGTCGCTTTGATGGTACAAACATGCCTGACGTACGCAGAAAGAGGTCCCCTTCGCTTATACGATGGGGACCTCTTTTTTTTATTAGTGAAGGGTAAAATCTTAAATTGCGACCTCAATTTCACTTTATGCCCATCGACCTTCGTTCAGACACTGTGACCCGTCCTACACCCGCCATGCTGGAAGCCATGATGACCGCTCCGGTCGGCGACGACGTATTTGGGGAAGACCCTTCTATCAACCGGCTGGAGGCAATGGCTGCAACCCTTTTTGGAATGGAGGCGGCCCTCTATTGTCCCAGCGGCACCATGTCGAATCAGATCGCTATAAAATGTCATACACAGCCCGGGGATGAGGTCATCTGCGAAAAAAACGCCCATGTTTATATCTACGAAGGCGGAGGAATCGCCTTTAACTCCGGTTCCCAGGTAAGGGCGCTGGAGGGAAACAGGGGACGGATAACGGCCGAACAGGTCTCCATGGCCATTAACCCGGATGACGTGCATAAGGCCCATACATCCCTGGTGACGCTGGAAAACACCTGCAACAGGGGTGGGGGAAGCTGTTATGACCTGGAGGAGATAAAAAAGATCCGTCAGGTCTGTAGGGACAACCAGCTGAAATTGCATTTGGACGGGGCCAGGCTTTTTAATGCCCTGGTGGCTACGGGGCGGACGGCGGCTGAATACGGGCATGTCTTTGACAGCATATCCGTTTGCCTCAACAAGGGCATGGGTTGTCCTATCGGCAGCATCCTCATCGGTCCGGCCGCCTTTATTCGCAAGGCCCGGCGGGTACGTAAGGTTTTTGGCGGCGGGATGCGCCAGGCCGGGTTTATGGCCGCGGCAGGCATTTATGCGCTGGAAAACAATATAGACCGTCTTCGGCAGGATCATCTTCACGCCAGGGAAATCGCGGCGGCCCTGGAGAAAAAGGATTTTGTGCGCAGTATTATGCCCGTTGAGACAAATATTGTCATCTTTGAAACGGAAGCCGATCTTTGTACGAAGGAGATGACCCGGCATCTGAAGGAAATGGACATCCTGGCTATCCCTATTTCAGCCAACCAGATCCGGTTTGTGACTCACCTGGATATTAGCCCCGAAATGGTGGCGAAAGTTGTCGATACTATCGACAAATGGTCGAAGTGACCGTCAATTGAAAAATTGTAAACAGCTTTCGTTAAATTTACAAAAAACAGTTTTATATGTTCCCGAAAGTAACTCCCAAAGAAACAAAAGCCTGGCAGCAATTACAAGATCATTACAATACCGAGATAAAGGGAACACATATGCGATCCCTCTTCAAGGCCGACCCAGATCGTTTCTCCCGATATTCCCTGAAATTTGATGAGATCCTTTTCGACTATTCCAAGAATATCGTCAATGACAAGACCCTGGACCTCCTGCGTCAGCTGGCTAATGAGAGCAAGGTAAAGGAAGCCATCGAAGCGATGTTCACCGGTGAGAAGATAAATGAGACGGAAGGCCGTAGTGTCCTGCATACGGCACTGCGCAATTTCTCGGGCAAGCCCGTACTCAGCGACGGGAAGGATGTCATGCCCGATGTCATGCGGGTACTGGCTCAGATGAAGGCGTTTTGCGCCCGGATCCATAGCGGTGACTGGAAAGGGTATTCGGGAAAGAAAATAAAGTATATCGTTAACATAGGCATCGGCGGTAGCGATCTTGGTCCGGTGATGGTGACGGAAGCGTTGCGTCCTTATTGGGTAGCCGGCATGCAGGCTTATTTTGTGAGCAATGTGGATGGTACGCATATCGTGGAGACGCTGAAGAAGGTGACTCCGGAAGAAACGCTGTTCCTCATCGCCTCGAAGACCTTTACTACCCAGGAGACGATGACCAATGCGCATACGGCCCGGGACTGGTTCCTCAAAGCTGCGAAAGACGAGTCCCAGGTAGCCAAACACTTTGCCGCACTTTCCACTAATGAAAAGGAAGTGACAAAATTTGGTATAGACAAAGCCAATATGTTTGAATTCTGGGATTGGGTCGGAGGTCGTTATTCGCTGTGGAGCGCCATCGGTCTGTCCATTGCGCTGACGATAGGTTATGATAATTTTGAGTCCCTGCTAAAGGGCGCCCATCAGACGGATCTGCATTTCCGGACCACACCATTTGAAAAGAACATTCCCGTTACGATGGCGCTGATCGGGTTGTGGTATACAAATTTCTTTGGTTCACAGACGGAGGCTATTCTGCCTTATGATCAGTACATGCATCGTTTTGCCGCCTATTTCCAGCAGGGAAATATGGAGAGCAATGGGAAGAGCGTCGACCGCAACGGTAATCCCGTAGGCTGGTCCACCGGTCCTGTTGTTTGGGGAGAGCCAGGGACCAATGGTCAGCATGCTTTTTACCAGCTGATCCACCAGGGCAGCATTCTGATCCCTTGTGATTTTATCGCTCCGGCCATCAGCCATAACCCGGTTGGAGACCATCATGTGAAACTGTTGTCGAATTTCTTTGCCCAGACGCAGGCCCTGATGAATGGCAAGACGACTGAAGAGCTGGAAGCAGAAAAAGTACCGGCCGCGCTGGTCCCTTATAAATTTTTTAGCGGCAATCGCCCGACCAATTCGTTCCTGATCAAGGAGATCACTCCTTTTACGCTCGGCGAGCTGATAGCATTGTATGAGCATAAGATCTTTGTTCAGGGCGTCATCTGGAATATTTTCTCGTTTGACCAATGGGGTGTCGAGCTGGGCAAACAGCTGGCAGGGAAGATACTTCCGGAACTGCAGAATGCAGATGAGGTGAAGTCACATGATTCGTCCACGAACGGGCTGATCAATGCATTTAAGAAAATGAGATAGATGGGAAAGTGCCTATAGAGATCGCTTATCTTGATCCACCGAGGAAATATTATGGGGCATATAAAGCCTGGTAGCAATAATCCCATATATCGCGTGTCTGGGATTTCATCTTTCGAAATAGTGGGGTTGGGATTCGAAAGAAAAGTTGTAAATTTGTGTAAACAGGATTGAAATGGCAAATTCAAAAAAGAAAGAGTCTCGTGAGAAGGTTAAAACGGTGCTGACGAATTTACCCGGACTCAAAGGCATTCCGGTCATTGTTTCTCAGCCTTTGATCCTTAAGGAGAATTCAAGCAAGCCGATCAAGAGGTAAGTCAACAACTAAAAATAAGTAAAGACCCCGTGAGGGGTTTTTTTATTGGACACAAAAGGTCTTGCTGATATCCACATTTTTTATGTTTTTGTTATAAAATAAAAAATGCATGGGTTCGTTTTCTGTCTAGTTTCGCCAAAATTAAAACCACGGCAATCCTAACATGGTGCAGAAAGATCGTTCTCAACACAAATCCGGTATTCGTTATTCCCACAAAGCCCTCAGGGCTGCCTGCGTAGCAGGAGCCTGTGTCCTGGTCGTGGTCAGCGCCTGCAACAACGGCAGCTCCCAGACAGGAAAAAAAGAAGATGCAGCCGCAGCGGCTAAAACAGCTACTCCGGCGGGTGAAGCAAAAGACTCTGTAATTGTTCCGTCTGTAAGCGGCCCACTCGACACCGCCCTTTACAATAAGAATATGGTACATCTGGCTAATGGGGACTCCTCCGGCCGGTGGCCTGCAAAAACGGCTTATCCTAACGCGGGCGCTATCCTTCCTTTTAAAAGGATCGTCGCCTATTATGGCAACCTGTATTCCAAGAACATGGGGGTGCTGGGAGAATATCCTCCGACCGAGATGATTGCCAGGCTGAAAGTAGAACTAAAGAAATGGCAGGAGGCCGACACATCCATTCCGGTGATACCGGCCCTGCATTATATCGCGGTAACGGCTCAGGGTGCGCCTGGCAAGGACGGAAAATATCGTCTGCGTATGCCTTTCAAACAGATCGACTCCATCCTGCATATCGCTGCCCGGATCAATGCCCTGGTCTTCCTGGACGTACAGGTCGGCTTTAGCAATGTAGAGGCTGAGATACCGCAGCTGGAAAAATATCTCAAAATGCCAAACGTCCATCTGGGTATTGACCCTGAATTCTCCATGAAGACAGGCAAGAAACCAGGTAAGGTTATCGGGACCATGGATGCGGCCGACATAAATTTTGTCTCTAATTACCTGGCAAACCTCGCGAAGGCGAATAACCTGCCGCCGAAGATATTGGTCGTACATCGGTTTACCCGTCCGATGATCACGAACTATAAGAATATCAAAATCCATCCTGATGTTCAGATCGTGATGGATATGGATGGCTGGGGCGAACCTACGCTGAAGTTCGATAGCTATAAGGCTTATGTAGCCAATGAGCCTGTCCAGTTCACCGGTTTCAAGCTATTTTATAAGAACGATATCCGGAAGCCGAAGAGCCGTATGCTGACCCCGAAAGAAGTTCTGTCGCAGAAGCCAAGCCCGATCTATATACAATATCAATAGACCTGAGCATATAAAAAAGATCGATCCCGCTGCGAGCAATTCCAGCGGGATTTTTTTAGGATTAAAACGCCGGCAATACGCGCTGATGCCGGGTATTTATGGTAAATTCCTTCCCTGGGAGTCGCGGGAACGGTTTTGTTTGAAATAGGCATCCAAAGAGACGGGGCCGCTGCCTTCGACGAAGAAAAAGATGACCAGCAACAGCGTCAGTACCGCCAGCCACAGTTCCGACTGGGGTAAATATCCTCCTTTCTGAACATTGATAAAGATGATGGCTCCGATAAGGATAGGTACCTGGATCAGCGCTACCAGCCGGGTCATCAGGCCGATCATCAAAAAAAAGCCCGTTAACAAATTGGCCCAGCAGATAAGAATGGGCAGATAGTGGGTAGTATTTTCCTGCGGACTTTGTCCGCCATAGATGACTCTTTCGAGTAACTGGGTATCATGCATGAAGGTAATACCCTTTGCGAAGAGGAACAACCCCAATGCGATGCGTACGAAAACCAGCCACCGGGGATGGTGGGTCGCACTCCACGTCTTGATATGTTGCAAAGTGTTCATAACAGTAAAATTTATGTCTGTTATAAACGCCGCAATTGCTGTGCCGTTGAGTAACGTCGCTTACAGTCTCTTAACCAAATACTTAGGCGACTCTTCATAGCCTTGCCGAAAATAAAAGGCATGGGCCCTGGTGCGGCGGGTATGGCAGTGGACCTCGATCAGCTCGCAGCCTCTTTCACGGGCCAGCTGCGTGGCGTGTTCTTCGAGCTGTTGGCCGATGCCTTTGCTGCGCGCTGTGTCGTCGACGGAGAAGTAGCTGATGCGGGCAAAGTCGCCGGATAGGGCGATCTGGGGAATAAAATGAAGGGATAGGAAGGCGAGAATTTTTGTGTCTTCTTCCCATATGAGGAGGGTCTCTGCCTTATCATCGAGCAGCCGGGCCAGGCGGGCCTCCATGAATTGAGCAGTATCCGGATAGTCCAGCTGATCCAGCAGCCGGACTATCGCGGGCCAGTCGGTATGTAACGCGCGGCGGATCATTTTTCTATATGCCGGGCACGGCGGATCATTTCGGGCCGAGCCAGCTTTTTCTAAAGGTTAAAATAGCCTGAGTAACCGGTCTGCCTGCCTGTTCAAAGCTCACCACGGAAACCGCGGGGTTCTCGCCCAGCGTGATCGTGCCTTTCTTCTCTTCCCCGCGGTGCAGGTAACGGATCTCTACGGTCGCCGCCGGTTTTTGTTTTCCCAGGACGGTATTGAGCTCCGCGATGGTCCTTACGTCCTGGTTGTCTATTCCGAGTAGTTTGTCGTCGATGTCCAGTCCCGCCTCATATATGGCAGTACCGCGCAGCGTGTTTGATTCGATCAGCAGTCCCTCTTTTTCCACCCACCCGCGCGTACTGCCGATCCAGGCCTTGCCTTCCTCGGTCTTTTTTAGTAGAAATCCTGCAGGGGCCAACAGGACATTATAGTCGATGGGATCATGACCATAAATGTACTGATCGAAAAAATTCTCCGCATACTTCTTATCGCCTGTGACATTCGCGAGCACATCCTGTAGCCCGGCGACGGTGTAGGGAATCTCCGGCTTACCAAACTTTTTCCAGGCAGCCTGCATCAGATCATCCAGGGTCTTTGAAAAGCGGGTGCGCAGTTCCAGGTCCAATGCGAGAGCGATGGCTGCGCCGTAGGGATAGTAGCTGCTGACGATGTTGGGGTAGTTGGTTTTATCTACCGCCACGCCGGCATCTATAAATACAGCCATCTCACTGGCCTGTACCGGTGAATAGAGACGTGCCCCGGGGGTATTCATTCTGAGATTGATCAGCCCCGCCATCTGCTGTTTTACAAGGTCGGTATCCTTGCCGATGCCGGAGCGCTCGAGGAGCAGCTGACCATAGTATTGGGTAAAGCCTTCTGCGAACCAGAGCTCATGGCTCATGTCGCTCTTTTCAAAATTAAATGGCTCGAGGGTTTTGGGCCGGATACGTTTGACATTCCAGCAGTGGAAGAATTCGTGGGCGAAGGTTCCGAGATTCCGATCTTCTCCGTGGAAGTTGACCGGGGACGTGATCATGGTGGAATTACGGTGTTCCATGCCATCGCCGTGCACATAAGGGTTGAGACTTGCCAGAAAGGTATAGGTGCCATAGTCATAGGCTGGTGTCTCGCCAAAGACGGCCTGTGCCTGCCGGACGATGCGCTGCACCTTTTCGCTGAAGATGGTAAAGGTCGTATCATCACCGCCTGCGGCGAGGGCAATGCGAAAGGCATAAGTCTTTCCGTCGGGGTTCTTTACTTCCCATTTCCGGTAGCGCAGCGGCCCGATGATGGTGGGGCAGTCCATGAAATATTGAAAGTTACGTGCCTGGAAAGTCAGGGGATCGCCGGTAGGCTGCAGCTGGGTGGCGACAGTCCAGTGCCACTCTTCCGGAACGTTGAAATGAATGGTGATGGGGGTATTATCCACTCCTTTCATCCAGAGAAAGGCTCCCGGCATGTTGAGATGAACGGCGGCTACATCGAGACCTACGTACGTGCCGTCCGCATAATTACCGTAAAGGGTATATTGAACCCTGAGAAAGCCGCTGTGGCGGGGCACTTCATATACATCCCCGTCGATCTTGTTGATGGTCACCGGTTTGCCCTTCTGATCGAAGGCTTTAACGTCATAAATGTTCTTACCGAATTCGTGTGTTGCGTATCTGCCCGGTGATGACCGGCTCATGCGAAAAATCGCGTTGCGGGTCGGGATGTCACTGGCTACCAGCTCCACCCGGGCTTCGTGATGGGCCAGGTTTGGAAAGGAGACAATGTAGCTAATTCGTTGAGCAGTAGTGTTCTGTAGGATAAATCCAAGAGCCAGCAGGGCTAAGAGTCTTTTGTGGTCCATAGAAACGTAAACAGTTATGGAGCCGAATGTAGCAAAAACTTCCGAATCACTACATATCCGATGATACAAAGTACGATCACCAGCACTATTGCCAGCAGGCCCCAGGGTTCTTCCTTCAGCTGTCTTTTGAGGCGGCGCAGTTTCTTTTTAGCCAGGCTTTTTTGCATGGCGGCATTAAGCTCATCGACATAGGCCTGCATATCCTTTTTATTGCTCATACGTTGCAGCCCTTCCACGGCGTCATTCAGGAATTCATTGTCGGCCATCGACTTTTCGACTTCGTGTAATTCATCGCCGGACAGTTTGCCCGTGAGGTAGTCCATCAACTGCTGATTGTCGATGTCCTTGTTACTATTGGATAATATGTTTAACAGATCTTTGTTCATGATTAACTCGCTTTTCACCCTTACCGGGCTTTTTCACCGGCTTTTTTTTCCATCAACAATTTGAGATTCCGCTTGCCATTCTGTATATGACTCTTTACCTGCATCAGGGTGAAGCCGGTGCTCGAAGCTATCTCCTGATAAGATCTCTTGTCCAGGTAAAACAAAGTTACACAGAGTTTTTGCTCTTTTCCCAATTCTTCAAGGGAGTCTCCCATCCATTGCAGCAGCTGCTCTTTTTGCCGGTGGCTGTTGTTGCCGGGCTCATCGTCCCAGGCAGCCAGCATGGATTCGGACAATTCCGCGGCCCGGCCGTGCTGGTCCCTCAACTTCATCAGGCAGTGGTTTCGGGCGATGGTGTAGATCCAGGATTTGAAGTATTCGACCTTGTATTTACCCAGTTCAGTGATGACCTTAACAAAGATCTGTTGAACACAATCCCGGGCTTCGTCCTCCTGTTTGATGTATTTCATGCATACCCCGAAGAGCAGTAAGGTATATCTTTGGAGCAGGACGCCCAACCATTCGTTGTTGTGGTCGGAATACCAGCGGTCGAGCAATTCCTGGTCGGTAATATGGTGATAAGGATCTTTCTTCACGGGTAAATGATAAGTGATATCCGGGGGTTAAGATAACTATTTATTAATAGTAAGATGCAATACCAGCAAAATTGCATAAAATTTTGCAGTGGACATTTCATTCTTTAATTTTCCGTCATGATCAGAGCAATTTGTTGCGTCCCCGTAAGCCCGCTGAGGGCAGAACCCGCTCACCGCACCGAAATGGTTAGCCAACTGATCTTTGGCGAATGCTGCGAGATCCTGGAGCAAACAAAAGACTGGTCTCGCATCAAGGTCAAATATGATGGTTATGAAGGCTGGTGTACTTCTTCCCACCTGGTAGAGATAGACGAAACAGAGTATGAAACGACGGAATATGCCCTGACGCCCGACTGGGTGACGGCATTGGAGTACAATGGTCACCCGATGATGGTGCCGATGGGAAGCCATTTGACGGCAATGAAGAATGGCCGTGCTCACTGGCGTAAGAACCAGGTCCATTACAAGGGCAAAATAACCGATCCCTCCGCTTGCGCTACTGATGCAAAGTCGATCCGTCAGCTGACCTATAAGTTCCTGAACATCCCTTATCTCTGGGGCGGGAAGAGCGTTTTTGGGCTGGATTGCAGCGGGTTTACGCAAACGGTGTATAAATTCCTGAATGTACCTTTATTAAGGGATGCTTACCTGCAGGCGGCGCAGGGAGAGGCGGTGGGATTTCTGGAAGAGACAAGGACGGGAGACCTGGCTTTTTTTGACAATGACGAAGGACGGATCACGCATGTTGGAATTGTACTCAATTCAAATGAGATAATCCATGCGTCAGGGAAGGTGCGGATAGACAAAATAGATAATATGGGAATTGTGCAATCGGAGACTTTTCAGCGGACGCATCATTTGCGTGTGATCAAGCGGATGCTGCCGGCCACTTAGGCGGGGCGAGAGGATGGTAGCCGACTACTTGTCGAAAAATAAGACCTTCCCGGCTATCAGCAGGAGGACTACGCCAAAGATCTTTTTCAACATAGCTTCAGACATGCTGACGGAGATTCTGCTGCCCAGGTAACCGCCTACAAGAAAGCCTGCAAAAACAAGCAGAACGACGTTCATATCGACATATCCTCTTTTATAATAATTTAAGACGGCGAAGATGCCGGCGGGCAACAAAAGAATACCCAAAGAGGTCCCTGTCGCCTGGTGCTGGCTAAAGCCCAGGACGAAAACCAGTGCCGGGACAATGATGACACCGCCGCCAAGGCCTACCAGCCCGCTTAACATGCCGGCCAGTAGACCTACCAGCAATAGCAAAGCAATCGTTTGAACAGACATAATATTGATTTTAGCAACGGGGGGGGCGAAAAAAGTCGTAAGTGAAAAAGTCGTAAGTGAAAAAGTCTTAAGCGAAAAAGTCTTAAGCTTTTGTACGGAAGGTATCGTCGTACAGTTTGATGGCGTCTGTAATAACTTTCAGCGCTGTCGTCTTATCTCCGAATTCTTCCACTACAACCGTCTTGTTCTCGAGTTTTTTATACTCTTCGAAGAAGTGGCGTAATTCTTCAAAAAAGTGTTTGGGCAGTTCTTCCAGATTATTGTAGTGATTGACGCCGGGATCGTTGGCTGCTACAGCAATGATCTTATCATCGCCGTCACCGTTGTCGATCATCTGCATGACACCCATAACTTTTGCTTCCATCAGGCAAAGCGCCTGTACGGGCAGAGAGGTGATCACCAGGATGTCCAGGGGATCCTTGTCGTCTCCGTACGTTTGTGGAATGAAGCCATAGTTCACAGGATAATAAAAAGAAGAATAAATAACCCTGTCCAGTTTTAGAAGACCGCTGTCCTTGTCGATCTCATACTTACAACGGGAGCCCTGAGGGATCTCGATGATCGCATTGACGACCCTGGGAACATTAGGACCTACCGGTACTCCGTGCCAGGGATGTGAAACTGTCATCATAATTGTGTAATGGTATTAAGTTGCGCAAAAGTACTGCATCAGGGGGAGTAAAAAAAGTTCAATTCAACCCCTGCTACCGGTACGATAGCCGAGTGTATCCAATTTGGAAGCGGCCACACGTTGTGAAGAATAGATGCCCGAATGACCGCTGAAATAATAGGCGGTAAAACAGGCGACGGCATAATATAGCAGGTTATCTGCGCCGAATAGTTCCACGCCCATGATCGTACAGGCAATAGGTGTGTTGGTGGCCCCGGCAAACACGGCAATAAATCCCAGGCCGGCCATAAGGTCTACGGGGGCGCCGCTGATCGTCCCGAGGACGTTGCCGAGGGCGGCGCCGATAAAAAAGAGCGGCGTAACCTCTCCTCCTTTAAAGCCTGTCCCGAGGGTCACTGCGGTAAACAGGAGTTTCCACCACCAGCTAAACCATTCTGCGCCCCCTGGGTGAAAACAGCTGACTATAGATACGGAATGACTGTCTTTTCCGGTTACACCCAGGCTGAGATAATCCTGGCTTCCGACCAGCGCGGTAAGTCCGATGATAAGCAGGCCTCCGGCTACGGGTATCAGCCATGCGGGTGTGATCCATTTTTTTGTATAGCGTTTTATACTATGCGAGAGGGTTGAGAACAGGAAGCTGGCTACCCCGAATGCTACTCCGGCGAGTACAACTTCTGCCAGAAGGAGAAAGTCGAAGTGAATAAAAGGAAGGAGGTCGTGGCTATTTCCCGAAAAATGGATCGCGTATTGAGTATGATGTATGCCCCAGGCTCCACAGGTGATATCAGCTACGACGCTGGCGATAAGACAGGGTAGGAGGGCGTTGTACAGGATACGTCCGATGGCAAGCACTTCGAGTGCAAAAATGGCGCCTGTGACGGGAGTACCGAATACCGCTCCAAATCCCGCGGCAATACCGGTCGTCAGCAGCAGACGGGTATCTTCTTTTGACAGGCCCATGCGGCGGGAGAACCATTGGGCGAGGCTGCCGCCTATCTGTACAGCGGTGCCTTCGCGGCCGGCAGAACCGCCAAAGAGATGGGTGACAATTGTCGTCAGCAGTACGAGGGGGGCCATCCGGGCCGGAACGCCGCCGCCGGGTTCGTGGATCTCGTCCATGATCAGGTTGTTGCCGGCTTCGGAGTTCTTACCCCAGAGGCGATAGAGAAAATAGATGCCGACACCACTTGCGGGCAGCAGAAAAAGCAGCCAGGGATGATCCCAGCGAAAATAGATGGTTTTGTCGAGCAGCCAAAGGAAGAAAGCTACCAATGAGCCTATGGATAGGGCTACCGGGATGACCAGGGCTGTCCAGCGGAGAAGATGAGAGAGAATGAAAAACTGTTCGAACGATCTGTTTTGTTTCATGCCTGCAAAAAATTTAATAATGCCCCACCCGTAGCGGGGACAGTAGCTATCGATTTGCAGGCGCCATCAGCACCGGAAAGGTCCGGGCGGTTGTAGTGAAGGAAGACACCATTTCCTTGTCCAGGCTAAGATATAGCTTTAGCGGCGGATATCCTATTTCTTGCCGTTGAGGATCTCCTTAAGGTCTACCAGCCATTCTCCGTTGATGCGGACGATCCGGATGGTCGTCGTGTCTTTTTTAAAGGTGTTAGCATAGGTGTAGGAGGTGACGGAGTCGTTCAGCGCCTGGATATTTATCGGGAGGATGTCGGCGCTGCGGTAACTTTTCTGTTCTTCATGGTCCAGGCGCTCGTAGTCCTTTTTCCATTTTGTGAAGAGCAGCTTGTTGGTGGAGTCGGGATAGAGGAAAAAGCTGGCTTTTTCGTAGTCGCCATCCAGGGAGGCGCGGATAAATTCCCGTCCTGCATCCTGTGCGTCTTCGGCTTTTTTGAAGGAATGGGAGTCTCCGCAGGCTGCAAACAACAGCATAACGGGGAGGATAAATTTTCGGATCATAGTACGAAAGTAGTAAAAAAGAAAATAGCCCCCGGAAACCGGGGGCCATTTGCAATTACTTATTTTCCTGCCGCTCAATACGTATCGGGGGGCGATGTGCGTGATGATCTTCGCCTTCGTGCTCCAGCTTTTCTTTTTCGTAGGCCTTGATAATGGCTTTTACGAGGCGGTGACGAACCACGTCTTCTTCGTCGAGCTCGATATGAGCGATGCCGTCTATATTTTTCAGGATATAGAGGGCTTTTGACAGACCGCTCTTTTGGTTCTTCGGAAGGTCGACCTGGGTAAGGTCACCCGTGATGATGGCTTTTGCGTTGGCGCCGATACGGGTGAGGAACATCTTCAGCTGAAGGTCCGTGGAGTTCTGGGCTTCATCGAGGATAATAAAGGCATTATCCAGTGTTCGGCCGCGCATATAAGCCAGCGGAGCGATCTCGATGGTGCGGGTGCTCATATAATAGCCGAGCTTGTCTGCAGGGATCATGTCATCCAGCGCGTCATAGAGGGGCCGGAGATAGGGATCGATCTTTTCTTTCAGGTCACCGGGCAGGAAACCCAGGCTTTCGCCGGCTTCTACCGCGGGTCTTGTAAGGATGATCTTTTTCACCATTTTGTTCTTCAGCGCTCTGACCGCAAGGGCTACAGCGGTATAGGTCTTACCCGTACCAGCCGGTCCGATAGCGAATACGATGTCATTCTTTTCGGCCGCTCCGACCATTCTTTTCTGGTTGATCGTCCTGGCGCGGACGGTCTTGCCATTGGGGCCAAAGACGAGGATGTCATTAGGATGCCTGTCGACAAAATGGTCTACTGTCTCGGCGTCGTCTCCGCCCAGGATCTGCTCGAAATAGTTCTCGCTGACATGACCATTTCGTTCAAGGTATTGCACTAAGAGATCGATTTTTTCTTTTGCTGTTTCCACCTGTTCAGGCGAGCCGCTCAGCTTGATCTGGGTACCTCGTGACAGTATCTTTAACAGGGGAAACTTTTTCTTGAGAATGTCTAATTTGCCGTTATTTACTCCGAAAAATTCAATGGGGTTAACGGTTTCCAGGTTGATAATAGTTTCTGTCAAATTCAATTCTTTTAGAGTTGCGAAAAATTACTTTGTCCGGTTGCGGGTACTGCCCTGGTTGTGGAGGAATTATTTTCCTGTCTCTATCAAATATAACCAGGACAGACCTTATTTTCTTATAATTCTTATTAACAGCATGTGAATATTGGTCCCTTCGTTTTTTTTCCTATGTTTGCTTTGCTGCCTTTTTCTATTATCACTACAAAGATCTTACGATTTAGTTCGTAAATCTTTTCTGCTCATTCGCTGAACCACAGAAATACCCGGTTAATTCTACCTTTTCGATAACTGCAAAAACAGTACGTTGAGAATGAAATTTTTCTGCATTGTAGCGTGGGGGACGCTCCTCATCGCCTCTCCCGGAAGAACGGCCGCTCAGGCCCGGGAGATCGCCCGGCTTCACACCCAGCTGCGGGCGACCGGGGATCGTAAGGATCCCAAGCCGGATACGGCATATGTCGACACGTTGAACCGGCTTGCGCATGCTTTTTATGGGATCAATGCTGACAGCGCCTTTTTTTATGGCCGGAAGGCCGTGGAATATGCGCTGCGTACCGGCTATGCCCGCGGTGCTGCGGAGGGGCTGCGTATGTTGGGTAACACCTATGAAATGGTAGGCGACTATGCCAATATGCTTTCCAACTATCATCATTCGCTGGATATTGCCGACAGCATTGGAGATACAAGGCTGATTGCCAAGGCCAATTCCAATATCGCCCTTTTCTACAAACAGGAGGGGGAATATGAGGAGGCTCAGCGGATGATGGAAAAGGTGATCGATGGCTATAAAAAAAGCGGGGATAGTGCGCAGGCCATTTTTGTCTTTGCGGATCTGTCGGATCTGGCTTTTCGCCGCGGGGACTATGATCTGGCGCTGCAGTATGCCAACCAGGCGCTGGACGCCGCCCGGCGGCTGAAGGACGAACAGGAGATTGCCACCTATAATAATGTCATTGGAAAGATCCTGGTTGCCAGGGGCGACAATTCCGGGGCGCTGGTTTATTATCTCCGGTCCCTGGCTTTTTACCAGGAGTCCAACGAAAAGCTGGGTCTGATGGCCACTGGGAATTTACTGGCCCAGGTCTATTTGTCGCTGAAGGACTATCCCAGGGCATTGCGTTATGCAGATCAGTCGCTGACAGAGGCCCGGGCCCTGCATCGTAAGCAGGAGATCCAGGGCGCTGCCAAGGTGCTGGCAGATATCTATGAGGCGAAAGGGGAAGACCGCAAAGCGCTGGCTTATTATAAGCTCTATAAGGATTATTCGGACAGTCTTTTTAATGACCAGACGCGTAAGCAGGCGGTGGCCAGGGCCGCACAGTATGACTTTGAAAAAAAGGAATCCGGTTTACGGGAAGAGACGGCTCAGAAGGATGCGATGTACGAGCGTACGCTGCGAAAAGACTCCCTGCAGATCTCTATCACGGTCTTTGTCATTGCCGTTTTGAGCCTGCTGGCCTTTATCCTGT
Organism: Puia sp.; assembly: GCA_036499285.1. Classification (GTDB taxonomy): domain Bacteria; phylum Bacteroidota; class Bacteroidia; order Chitinophagales; family Chitinophagaceae; genus Puia. The sequence goes on from DASYEB010000041.1 coordinate 193,122, forward strand.
TGCGCGGACGGAGGGTAAACCGTCGTGTCAACCAGCTGCTAAGGGAGAAGAGTGAGAAAATCGAAGAGCAGAAAGAGGCGCTGGAACACCAGGCCGTTCAATTGCTGCTGAACAATCAGCAGAAGGATAAATTATTTTCGATCATTGCCCATGACCTGCGTGGACCTTTGAACTCCTTAAAGGGACTGCTTGACTTTCTGAAAGAAAAGAAATTATCCGAGTCCGAGATTAATTCAATGATGACCGAGCTTCGGCGTAATGTAGACTCTTCGTCGGAGCTGGTTGGCAATCTCCTGTTCTGGGCCAGCAGCCAGCTGGAGGGCGTCGTCGTGAAACCCGTCTGTCTGCCGCTGGAGCCGCTGGTAAGGGATACGCTGGCTTTATTTGCTCACCAGGCAAAAGAAAAGAAGGTAGAGCTGAGAGAAGAGCTGGCTCCTTCTCTGGAAGGGTATGCCGACAAGGACATGATCCAGATGGTGATCCGTAATCTCATCAGCAATGCGATCAAGTTTTGCCGTCCGGAAGATAGTGTTGTAGTATATGCTAACAAGTCGGGAGGAGAGATAGAAATCCGTGTTGCGGACACGGGTATTGGGATGAAGCCGGATGCTTTGGAGCGAATCCGCCGGAAAGAAAGTTTTACCAGCTATGGTACCGCAAAAGAAAAAGGAACAGGATTGGGAATGCTGCTCTGCCAGGAGTTTACGGCTGCTAATAATGGCAGGTTCCGTGTGGAGAGCGAATGGGGAAAGGGAAGTTGTTGTTATTTCACCATTCCGGTTGCGCCAAGCTCTTCTTCGATCAGTGTGTGAAAGACGGCTTCATTCTCCCAGATCCAGGCAGGCAACTGCTGCTTGATGATCTTCCATACACCATCTTCTCTTTGCATTCTCAGCACGATCCGGTTGCCGCGATCATCGCTCACGTCGACAGTGAACAAGCCTTCCTGCAGCCCATTGGATTTGCGAAAGTTAAATTCTCTCAATCGGCCTTCGGCCTTGACCAGCTTGGTAAATTGAATGTTCCGGATAAATTGTATTTGCATAAGGATGCCTTTGAATTTAGTTGTTTCAATTCTTGTGCTAAGGTTGGGTTAGGCTTCCTAGAGAATAGTGAATTTTTTACGCAGGGATTAGGCAGATGACTACAAAAATAATAAAATTTGCCTGCCCGGCAGAGCCTTTTTTTAAAATATTTGTCCCCAATTTTTACCAAAAATCTCCAATTCCTGAATTCTGCCCTTTTAGGGTGAATTGCTCCGTCAGGGTATTCCAGGACATCGGCACGGCCGAATAGTTACTCAGCCAGCTTGCAAGGGCGGTCATCATCCGTTAATTTTGGGAATGGCATTATCAATCATTATCATAGGTGCTGGCGCCAGCGGTTTAATGGCTGCCAGAAAGCTCAGCTCGGCAGGTTTTGTTGTGACGGTATTGGAGGCCGGTCGGGGACCGGGAGGACGGATCATGACCTTACCCGCCCCCCGGACGAAATGGACAGGGCTTCCTACTGCGGGTCGTGCCGGTTTTTCGACCGTCGTGGAAGGCGGCGCCGAATTTATTCACGGGGACCTTCCGTTTAGCCTGCAACTGGCGAAAGAGGCGGGTATCGTCCTGCATCCTGTCCGGGCGCAGATGATGCGCCTTCAGAAGGGTAAAAGGCTGGGAGACAGCGGTGACCATGAATTCATGGGGAAGGATTGGGACGAGCTGATGGAGAAGATGGAACAACTGGAGGACGATGTGCCGATCGCCGACTTTATGGCCCGCCATTTTTCAGGGGACCGGTATAGCGTTTTAAGGGATTCGGTTCGAAGATTTGCCGAGGGGTATGACCTGGCGGATGTGACCAGGGTAAGCACCAGGGCGTTGTATAACGAATGGGCGAGGGAAGGGGAGGAGGAAGAATATCGTTTGGAAGGCGGATATCGCCGGCTGATCGATTTTCTGATGGCCGAATGTCAAAAACAGGGCTGTACTTTTCATTTTTCTTCGCCGGTGGAAAGGATCAACTGGTCAGCGGGCGAAGTGGAGGTGGTCGGCTCGCAGGTATTTAAGGGCCATCGCCTGCTGGTGACGGCTTCGCTTGGCGTATTGCAGGCGGACCCGGAGCTGCTGCGATTTTCCCCGGCGATACCCGCTTATCGCGAGGCGATGACACAAATGGGATATGGTTCTGTGATCAGGATCCTTGCGGAGTTCAAAAGACCTTTCTGGAAGGAGGAAAAGCCGTCGGGAAAGACCTTGTTTATCATCAGCGAAGAGGCTATCCCCACCTGGTGGACGCAGCCGGATGACACCAGTTGTTTGCTTACCGGATGGCTGGCAGGGCAAAATATGCTCGCTTTTCAGCAGCTTGGGGAAAAGGACAGGTTCGAAGCATGTTTCCAATCGCTTGGGGCTATCTTTTCGATGGACAAAGAAGCGATAAGGCAGGAGCTGGCCGTCCTGCAGATACTGGACTGGGCTAATCCCCGGTATGTCCGTGGCGGGTATAGCTTCGATACAGTAGAGACCGCTACCGCCAGGAAACAGCTTTCACAACCAGTGGAGGGAACGCTCTGGTTTGCCGGGGAAGCTTTATACGAAGGCATTGCTCCCGGGACGGTAGAGGCTGCATTGACAAGTGGTCAGGAGGTTGCCGAAAAAATAATAGCGCAGTCTTAACCGCGCCATTATCGTTTCATGGATAAACTTTGGTTTTCATAGCAAGGTATTATGCATATTGATCTCTCAATGCCTTTATTTCATCATGCGAGGCGCGCAGCGCTTCCTGTTGCTGTGTCAGCAGGTCCCGGATAAAACCGGGCAGGTCACGGCTTAGTGCTGTCCGATATGCCTTTTGGGCGTTGTCTTCTCCTGCCTCGCAGCTGGAGAGTATCGCGTGACGGCTGTTCCCGCCGAAGGCTGCCTTTACATCCATCCATGCCCGGTAGATCTTACCCGTGGTGGTAGTGCCATGTTCGATGTTGGCGCCCAGGGCCTGTACTTCGGTAGACAGAGCTATCCTGATCCGGTGGCTTTCGGCTATCATGGTGGCAAATAACACTTTCAGGTCGTCGTCTTCTGCCTTTGTTTCTTTGATGGCCTTTTCGTAACCGGCTATACGATCGTTGTTGATTTGTATAAGGTCGTTCAGTACCTCAATCGTTTCTGTTGTGTTTTGCATAATCAGGAATTTAAATTATTTGCAGCAAAATCATGCCAGGCGTTTTTTGGCGATGGGGGGTAAATTATTCCTCAATCAACCGGTGCCGGCGACGAGTCAAAAGATCTTCTGGATCTCCACGGCCTTACGCTGTGCGATGAGGCGATTGATGGTGAGCGAATCCGCGGTGGGGATATCCAGCTCTGTTCCGAGTTTAACCAGCAGGGCTTCTTCCCTGGCATCTAGCAGGGGGTCGTCGATGCAAAGCTCCACGCAGTAAGAATACAGCGCCAGCTCGTTGACAGGTTTTATCAAACCCAGTAAGTAGCGGAGATAAACCTGTTCGTCTGCGATAACATTCTTATAGCTGCGATAGGAGACCAGTTCGTCCTTGATATTGATCTTAGTCCGCAGACCCAGCGCGACGAGCTTGGCAGAGAGATCGTCCATCTCCGTGTCGCTGAAGCGGTCGTCTTCGAGGCAACAATGAAAGAAAAGATGACAAAGGGCCTGGTCCTGATTATTGACGATGGAGGTGTACATGGTTGTGTTATGTTTCCTCTTGATATTCAACTCTTGTGCCACATTCAGACCATCTCTCCCGGTTCGGCCGTTCCGCCGTTGGTAAAACGCCGCAGCCTGTTACGCAGGACCTTGTTCTCTTCTGTCAGCCGCTCCATCCGGTTTAGAACGTGCGACAGGGCTTCGATGCCTTCCGGATTGATGTCCAGCTCATAAAACCAGCGCGTAAACTTTTCCAGCGCTGGCAGATCGTCTGCCGGCAGGAAAACGACTCCATCCCGGACAGTCATTCCGATGAGACCTGATTCATGCAGGTTTTGGATAAAAGAAAGCTCTACGTGGTGAAAGGCGCAGAATTCGCCGGCTGGGATGAGCTCTTCGGGCTGCATATAGCGTAATTTTTATGTCAAGTTTACATTTTGCGGGGCACTAGGCCTTTCTCAACTTTTCCAGTTCCCTGAATAATTCTTTTTCTTTCTCGGAAAGGTTGACGGGCAACTTTATTTCGAAATTCACATACAAGTCCCCAAATTCCCCTTCTTTCTTATAAACGGGGAATCCTTTTCCTTTCAGACGGGTGGTTGTCCCGTTGGGCGTTTCGGCTTTTACTTTCAGCTTTACTTTCCCGCTGAGGGTATCGACCGTGATCTCACCACCCAGGATAGCCGTATAGAGATCGAGGGGTAGTTTCATATACAGGTCGTTTCCTTCTCTTTTCCACCTCGGGTCTTCTGTGATAGTGAATGTGATAAATAGGTCGCCTGACGGTCCGCCATTCGCACCGGGTGCGCCATGTCCTTTGAGCTTTATGACCTGGCCATTCTCTACACCTGCGGGTATGGTAATACGGATATTCTTCCCGTTGACGGTAAGGACCCGCTGGTGGGTCGTCGCGGCATCCGCGAGGCTGGTCTGTAGTTCGGCCTGGTAGTCCTGGCCGCGGAAGCTGGTGCGGCGGCCACTGCGTCCTGAGCCGCCTGCTGCGCCGCCGAAGAGGGATTCGAAGAAGGAGGAGAATTCCCCGTCATCGCCGTCCCCTCCATCGAAGTTTCCATTGAACTCCTGGAAACTGCCGCTGCCCTGGAATCCGCCGCCGCCCCGCTGCCGGCCACTTCGGCCAGCATCCTGCTGCGCCTTTTCGAAAGCCTCGGCGTGCTGCCAGTCTTTTCCGTATTGATCGTATTTCTTTCTTTTTTCCGGGTCGCTCAGTACTTCGTTGGCCTCGTTGATCTGCTGAAATTTCTTGTGTGCTTCCTTGTCATTCGGATTGAGGTCAGGGTGATGTTTCCGGGCCAGCTTCCGGTATGCGGACTTGATCTGGTCCTGGGTAGCGGTCTTGTTTACCCCTAGAATCTTATAATAGTCGATAAAATCCATTTATGGCCTTTTTTGCAAAGTTAAGTACTACGTTGGGATTTGTGCTGGCACAGTTTTTTTATCGGGTAAAGAAAATGAAGCGTATGAAAAGTTCCAGCATTTACGGCATGATGATCGCCCTGCTGATCCTCTGCGGGGTGGTCCTTGTAAAGTGTAACGGCGCGGACACGAAACCTATCCGGACGTCTGCGGATTCCTCTTCGGTAGTAGGGCCTGCTCCGGATAACAACAGCGCCAATAATCCTTCTCTGGCTGACACCAATTATGAAAAGGACAGGACGAGACCGATCACGGACACGATGAAAAAGAAATGATTTACAGTTCGTTACTTATTGTAAAAAAGAACTGCGTCCCTTTTCCCGGCTCTGAGGCCGCCCAGATCTTTCCTTCATGCAGCTCGACGATCTTCTTACAGTGGGCAAGGCCGATGCCGGAGCCTTCGTATTGATCCCGGGTATGCAAACGCTGGAAGATGATGAAGATCCGCTCCAGAAATTGATGTTCCATGCCGATGCCATTGTCGCTGACCGTGAACCTCCAGTGCCCGTTCTCCAGCGCCGAGTTTACCTTGATCTCCGGGGGACGGTCGCGATGGCGGAATTTAATGGCATTGGCGATCAGGTTCTGAAAGAGCAGTTTCAGCTCTGTGGGATAGGCATAGAGGGAAGGCAGATAACCTGAGGTTATGTTGGCGCCGCTTTCCCGGATGCTCTTGCCCAGGTCAGCCACGACCTCGTCAATCAGTACATTACAGTCGATAGGTCTTGCTTGTTTTTCTCTGCCGATACGGGAATAGTCAAGCAGGTCCTTGATCAGGACTTTCATCCTATCCGATGCCTGCGAGAGATAGGCGAGATATTTTTCGCCGTTACCATCCAGCTTCTCCCGGTATTCTTTCTGCAGCAGCTCGACAAAGCCGGAGATCGTGCGCAGGGGCTCCTGCAGGTCATGTGAAGCTACGTAGGCAAACTGTTCCAGCTCCTTGTTCTTACTCTCCATTTCGGATGTGCGTTGGCGTACCTTTTTTTCCAGGAAATTATTTACCTCTTTATTTTCCTGTTCGAGGCGTTCGAGCTCTTCGGCCATGGAGTTGAAACTATTGGCCAGCATGCCAATCTCATCGCCGGAATATGCGATAGCCTTGCGGCTATAATCCCCCCTCGTCACGGCCTTTGCTGAAAGCAGTATCTCCTTCAGCCCTTTTTGAATGCTTCGGCTAACGGTTATGGCGAGGATCAGGCCTGTACTTTCCACCGTCAGAGCGACGATGAGCATAAGTTTCAGCACCACGCCTTCCAGCCAGCGGGAGCCTTCTCCCAGGGCAAAAGAAAACTCATTTTCAATGGGGGTAAGGCGATCGTTCAGGGGATCGATATCGTCGAGCAGGGCATTGACATTGTCCTGGGAATAGGGTTTGGCGTTGATAGTCGCGTGCAGTCTTTCCCCGATAGCCCTAAAGCCTGATATAACCTCGTCGGCCTGTGTCCAGGCGACAATGGCGCGGTGGATATATTTGTTGCCGTACCATCTTTGAAAAAGGTGGATCATCCGGTCGACGTCTTCGGGGCTATTGCGTCCTTCTATGAAACCTGCCCGGGCGCTGTCCAGGTTGGGGTATTCTTTTAGCAGCTCCATCCGGGTCTTGTGATCACCTGCGTTGACGGTCATATAGCCCAGAAACTTCGTGTAGTCGGCTTCCTTGTGGGTACGGGCATACTTCAGCAGTTGGTAAAGAGCGTCTTTCTGACCTTTAGACCAAAGTCCTTCACCCCCGACATAAGCCCGGACGGAAGACAAGGTATTTATAGAAAAGAAAAGCACTCCCAACTCGACAATAATGAGCAATGCCATGATGCCGACCGTGAAGTAAAGTTTTTTAGCAATAGAAATATCTCTGAACCATCGGAAAATGGATCTTTTCATATACAAGGTTTTGTAGCGACAGGTCGGGTCGGTACAAAGTAAGGTAATTGGTGGGAATAATAAAATTCGGACAAAAAAAGACCCGGACGCGAGAGCCTTTGACATACCTTTAACAAAGAAGGTCTAAACTCTCTTATTTAAATGAAACAAAAGATACTTGTCACCCGGCCTCTTTTCCCGGATGTGGTCGATCGGCTTCGCGAATATTTTGACGTTACTATCAATGAAGGTCCGCGTTATACTTCGGCGCAGCTGCGGGAAGCGCTGCAGGACAAAAGCGGAGCCATTGTCGCCGGCGGAGAGAAGATCGACGATTCCGTTATTGCGGGGCTTACAGGATTGAAAGCGCTTTGTGTTTCTGCCGCCGGGTACAATAATGTGGATGTTGCCGCGCTGACCCGGGCAGGGATCATCGGGACCAATTCCCCCGGTCCCGCGGATGAAACAGTAGCAGACTTTACCTGGGGGTTGATGATCGCTACTGCCCGGCGGCTGGTGGAAGCTGCTCACTGGGTAGAGCAGGGGCAATGGAAGGGAACGGCCGGAAGCCGTTTCTTCGGCGCGAATCTTTGTGACAAGACGCTTGGCATCATGGGCATGGGGCGTATCGGCCAGGCTATCGCCCGCCGGGCTATCGGCTTCAGGATGCGGGTGGTCTATCACAATCGTCGCCGGCTGGATCCGGCGCTGGAAGCCGAATGCCGGGCGACTCTCCGTACAAAGGAAGAGCTGTTGCGGGAGGCTGACTTTATCGTCCTGGCCATGCCGTTCTCTCCGGAGAACTATCATCTGATCGGGGCTGCCGAGCTGGCAATGATGCTGCCATCGGCCATGCTTTTCAACATAGCAAGAGGTGGTATTATCGACGAAGCTGCCCTGGCTGCGGCGTTGCGCGAACAGCGGCTGGCGGCCGCGGGGCTTGATGTATTCGAAGGCGAGCCGGCTATTCACCCCGGGTTGATGGGGCTTCCCAATGTAGTCCTTACTCCTCATATCGCAGGCGGCACAGCAGAGGCGCAGCACGGACTGGCCAGCCTCGCAGCCGATAACCTCATAGCCGCCCTTGGTTTGGGGCCGCAGGCAGGTAACCCGCCCTCTGTATTTAATCCGGAAGTGATGAAACGGTAAGCGGTATAACCTAAAGCTCAATAATATGAAATCAGGCAGGACTTTCTGGAAAAAAGCGCGTCTCGTTCTACTCTTTCTTCTGATCATCGGCATCGCTATACAATTCATCCGCCCCCGGCTCGACAACCCACCGGTGACCGGCGATCTGCAGGCTCCGCAAGAAGTAAAGGTCATTCTTCAGCGGGCATGTTATGACTGTCATTCCAATCAGACCAGGCTGGCCTGGTTCGACCTGCCGGCGCCTGCCTACTGGCTTGTCGTCGATGATGTAAAGAAAGGTAGGGCCGTATTGAATTTTTCTGACATCGGCAATCTTCCTAAAGGGCAGCAGGCGGGCAAGCTCTTCGAATCCATCTTCCAGGTGGAGCAGAACGCCATGCCGTTGAAATCATATACGGCACTTCATCATGGCGGAAAGATCTCTGCGGAAGAGATGGCCGTTCTGAAAAAATATGCACTGACCCTTGCTTACACGCCTAAGCCTGACACGGCGAAGCAGCGATATCTTCTCGACCAGTATGAGAAATGGATGAAGGCCGCCACCGTGGCTGCGGATGTAAAACCGGAACGCAACGGCATTGGGTATGCTGACCTGTCTGGTTTTAGCAACTGGAAGGCGGTGAGCACAACCGAACGTTATGACAACGGCACGCTGAGGTTGATCCTTGGGAATGACGTTGCCGTTAAGGCCGTTCATGAAGGGCATACAAATCCATGGCCCGACGGGGCTGTTTTTGCCAAGGTAGCCTTTGATCAGCTGCCCGATTCATCGGGAGAAATCCATGCAGGCGGCTTCAGACAGGTGGAATTTATGATCCGCGACACCAAAAAATACGATACTTCCTTTGGGTGGGGGTTTGCCCGCTGGGTAGGCGGACTGGCCCTGAAACCATATGGGAAGGACGCGTCCTTTGTTACGGAATGTATGAACTGTCACAGACCGCTGGCGTACAACAATTATACGTTTACCTTTCCTGTGGTGGATACGTCCGGCCTTTATGATCAGGCTGTGTCGCTGCCGGATGCGGTCGCATCGCATCCGCTGACCGGCAAGGTTATCACGTCATTTGTGAATACCCGGGATGGAACGATGTCGACTTTATACGGGAATGATATCGCGGTAAAAAGTGCAAGGGCTGGTCAGGCTTATCCCGCCGGCGCCATTGTATCTCTCGTGACCTGGTCGAAAAGAGATGACCCGCATTGGTTTGGCGGCCGTATTCCAAAAACCCTGCATTCGATCGGGATGCTGAGCTATGATTCGGCTGCGACACCCTCTTATGTATACTATGAAGGGGAGATGCCTGCTAAAAAGACAACTGCGCCGGCAGAGATGCAGGCACGGATAAATTATATTACGGCTCAAAAGGCATCCGTGATGCCGTAAACCAACATAACAATCGCCCATGGCATTTGATTTCCGTTTGCAGGTATTTCACACAGTGGCCCAGCGTCTCAACTTCACCCGGGCGGCAAAGGAGCTTTTTATCACGCAGCCGGCCGTGACCCGGCATATCCATGAGCTGGAACAGCAGTTCAAGGTTAAGCTGTTTGAACGAAACGGCACGCGGATCAAGCTGGCGCCTGCGGGGAGACGGTTGCTGCAGCATACGGAGGAACTGTTTGCGGTATACCGGAATCTTGAATTCGACATGAGCAGTCTTACCCAGAGTTTTAGCGGACGGCTCTTCCTGGGGGGCAGCATGACGACGGCACCGTATATCATCCCGCCCATCCTGGCGGATTTCCATAGCCGTTATACCGATGTGCAGGTCAGCCTCACCAGCGGCAATACCCAGCAGATCGAACAGGCGCTGGAAGACCAGCAGATCGACCTGGGCATCGTGGAAGGGCATTCCCGTAATCCCTCTATAAAGTATACCGAATTTATGAAGGATGAGATCGTGCTGGTCAGCAGCCTGGCTCATCCGCTGGCCAAAAAGCAAAGTATCCGGCCCGAGGAGCTGATGCGGATCCCGCTGTTGTTGCGCGAACCAGGGTCGGGGTCACTGGAAGTCCTTGCACTTGCACTGAAGGGCTTGGGCATCAAGCTGTCGCAGCTGCAAAAGGAAATGCAGCTCAATAGCACGGAGATCATCAAGTCTTATCTGCAGCATGCGCCCTGTATGGCGTTTCTGTCGATCAACGCCGTTTTGAAGGAATTGCAGAACAATGAATTTACTATTGTGGATGTGAAGGGATTGAATATCGGGCGGAGCTTTTATTTTGCCCGTTTACAGGGGGAGGCGCAGGCGCTGCCGGAGCTGTTTATGAAGTTTGCGCTGCATTATAAGAAAAAAGTATAGCGCCTCTGATAACATCCTGTTATAGGTCATTACTATTAGCGATTTCCCCCTGCCCCTGGCATAGTCGAACTTTGTGTCATAGAAAAACAGATGAACTATGGACACGATCAAGCTTTTCGACAAACACATCACGATCCGCGAGCTATGCTTTGCCATCGCCATTTTTGCCTGTCTTACGCCCTTGGTAACACCACCGGTAGCGCTGTTGCTGGGACTGGCTGTGGCCCTTTTTGTCGGCCACCCTTTTTTGCATCTCAATCATAAAGCTACGCATATTCTCCTCCAGGTCTCGGTAGTGGGACTGGGTTTTGGCATGAATGCCGCCACGGCTATAAAGGCGGGTAGGGAAGGCATCTTATTCGCAGTAGCTTCTATTGTTGGCACCCTGACGGTCGGTCTGTTCATGGGCCATGCTTTTAAAATAGATAAAAAGACCTCTTTACTCATCACAGGCGGGACTGCCATCTGCGGTGGCAGTGCGATTGCGGCCTTATCTCCGGTGATCAAGGCGGAGGAACGCCAGGTCTCGGTGGCTTTGGGTGTTGTTTTTATCTTGAATTCTGTGGCTTTGTTCTTATTTCCTGTAATTGGGCATATGCTGCATTTAAGCCAGTCGCAGTTTGGGTTATGGAGCGCCATTGCGATCCACGATACAAGTTCTGTTGTTGGCGCTGCTGGCAGGTATGGTCCGGAAGCGTTGCAGATCGCTACGACGGTTAAGCTGGCAAGGGCGTTGTGGATCATCCCGGTTTCACTGCTTGCGGCGGTGTTTTTTCGGGGGCAGAGTGGTCGGGCGAAAATAAAAATACCGTGGTTCATTGGTCTTTTTGTCGTGGCGATCCTGCTCAACACCTGGGTACCGGTTCCCGTTATAAGCCATGCGGTGGTGCAGGCTTCTCATGCGGGATTGACGCTGACGCTGTTCCTGATCGGATCGGGGCTTACGCGCGAGGTGCTTAAAAATACCGGGATCAAACCAATGTTGCAGGGCGTAATGTTATGGGTTTTGATATCGGGTGTGACCTTGTGGGCGATAGTGAGCCTGGTTCATTGACTGATTTATGAAAATAGTTCCTATCTTGGGGGTCCGAAGAAATAATTTCCCAAACAAATTTCCACCGGCAATCTCTTGAGCTACCCGATCATTGTAAAGACTATAGGATGGATCGGCTCCATTTCTTATGTGACAGCCTATTTACTCCTTAGTCTCAATAGAATCCGGTCAGACAGGAATCTTTATCATCTTTTAAATATCGTGGGCGCTCTCGGTCTGATAGTCGATGCGTTCTATTTAAATGACTACCCCAATCTTGCCATCAATATTGCCTGGGCGCTTATCGCATTTTTCGCTATTTATATGAAGGGGAAGAATAAGCCATCGTAGGCTCAATTTTCAACAGTTCAATGGCTTTACTCTTGTATTTTATCAGCTTTGCGTTGTATTCATCCTTGTCGTCTGTCAGGCTCAGGTAATAGTAAGCGCCGTCCACCAGCACAAAGATCAGGTCAGCAATATCAGCAGGGGCATCTATATCGAGGGATCCGTCTTCGATGCAGGGAACTATCAGGGATACCAGGTTCTCACGCAACGCATCCAGCAGGAGCTTGTATTTATTTCGGATAGTCTTGTCTTTGAAGGCCAGCGAATAGCAGCTGTAGGAGACCCCATCGTCAAACAGGGTATTCCACTTCTTTGAGAATATATTGTCTATAGCTTTCAGAAGAATTTGCAAAGAGGTATCGTCAGAACTTACCGGCACCTTAAATATCAGCAGGTACTGATCCAGTATATATTCAACCAAACCATACACCAGGTAATCCTTTGTCTGGAAATAATGCATGATGAGGCTTGGGTTAATACCTATCGACTCAGCTGTTTTGGCAATGGAAGCATTATCGAGTCCCTCTTTTTTTGCCAGTTTATAAAAGGCTTTGATGATCTCTTTTTGTCGCGGTTCTTTTAAGCTTTTTCTGCCCATTCTGTTAAGGTATTATTACATATTTGGGCTAAAGATAATTAATATGTGTAATTCATTGTTTTCATTTTAAATTAAATGAATGTTCAATCAATTTAGTTAATAATTCCTTAATGCGGATTAACGATCCGTAACGTAAACTTCCCTGATTTTTGTAAAGCAACTTCAACTCTGCTTCTTATAAAACATGCCCCGGAGAACTGACCGCTGATCCTGGCGGAACAGTGTTATTATATCAAACTCTGAATTATGATAGCAAAATTTACGCTTTTTGTGTGCCTTCTTTTATTTGCGGGCGGCATCCATGCATTTAGCCAGGGTCCTGGCAGAGTGACGTCGGGGACGATAACCGATAGCAGTGGAAAAGTTATGCCCTATGTTCTTGTCAGGGATGTCAGGACGGGCAAATTTGTCACTACCGACAGCCTGGGAAATTTTGTCCTTCCTTCCGGTGCCGGCGACGAGCTGGAATTCAGCCATGTCGGCTTTAATACGGTAAGGCTCCCTTCTTTTAGCGGTGGAACGATCCGGCTGACTCCTATGAATTCGGATCTGAATGATGTGGTGGTCGTGGGTTATGGCAGCGCAAAAAAAATAGACGTTACGGGAGCGGTGGATCAGATATCCGGCGCCCAGCTGGCCAAACGTCCTATTGCCAATGTCTTTCAGGGTCTTCAGGGAGCCAGCCCCGGATTAAACATTACCTATTCCGGGGGACAGCCCGGGGCGACACCGACTTTAAATGTCCGGGGTTTTGCCTCCATCAATGATAATAGCGGATCGCCTTTGATAGTGATCGACGGTATCGCTTCCACTACGGATGACCTGCTGCGTATCAATCCTGCGGATATTGGCACGATCACTGTACTGCGCGACGCGTCTTCGGCTGCTATTTATGGCGCCCGTGCGGCTTTCGGTGTAATATTGGTCACAACCAGGACGAGCGCCGGAGGACGACAGGTAATCAGCTACAACAACTATTTTGCGATATCCAAAAGAACGACAGTGCCGGAAACGATCACCGATCCGTTCATCTACATGAAAGTGCTGGAAACGTCGACAAACAATACTCCCTGGGATTATGTCAACTATACCTCCTGGCAGTATGACTGGGCAAGGAAGCGCTCTGACGATCCGAATTCCGCCAAAGAGGTTATGGTAAACCCCGATGACCCCACCCAATGGGCCTATATGGGAAACCACAACTGGAACAATTACTTTTTTGCCAGCTCCAGTCCGTCACAGTATCATACACTCAGTCTCAGTGGGTCTGCTCAGACACCTAATAAAAGAACCGTCAGTTACCTGTTGTCAGCAGACTACACGAATGAGAACGGGTTGAACAAGCTGACCAGGGACGACTGGAACAGGTATGGCCTCAGAGGAAAGGTGAACTTCTCGCCGTTTTCCTGGCTGAATATCGACAATAATTTCAACGCTTATCAGCTCGAGCGCAACCAGCCGACATATAATATTACCAACGTCTATTCCACCCTTCATCCTACAGATGTAGCGGTTAACCCGGATGGGACATGGGCAAATACAAGCGCAGGTACGCTGGCTGCCAGCCTGGTCGATGGAGGAAGAAATATTCAGACCCGGTTTGGATTCCAGGATATCGTACGCGGCGTGGCCAGCTTTTTTAAAGGGGACCTGCAGATAACGGGAGATGCCAGCTTTAAAAGGGAATTATGGAACTATCATATTGAAGACCTTCCCTACCGGATCGGGTATGGCCCCAATGACGTCAGGACGGTAGGAACTCCCAGTTCCGTTTCGGAAACCAATGGAACTATCAAGCAATATGTATATGACCTGTACGCCAACTATAGTAAAACCTTCGGAGATCATGCTATAAAGCTAACCGCAGGCTATAACCAGGAAGACTATGAATGGAGCCCGGTTACGGTCAGCAAATCGAACCTGATATCTTCATCCGCTCCCTATATAGGGCTTGCGACGGGCGATGTGACCGCGAACACAACCGACTATGAAGGGTATTATTCCTATGCGATAAGAAGCTATTTCGGGAGGGCCAATTATACGTACAAAGGCCGTTATATCCTGGAAGGGAATGGCAGGCTGGATGGATCGTCCCGTTTCCCGGGTAATAACAGGCAGGGCTTTTTCCCTTCCATTTCCGGCGCGTGGATAGCAAGCAAGGAGGCATTCTGGGATAATCTTTCCCCTGCGCTGTCCACTTTCAAACTACGCGCATCCTATGGCCGGCTGGGCAACCAGTCTGTTTCGTACTATGGGTATATACAAAGCCTCAACGTATCACAATCCTCCTACCTCGTCAATGGAAGTCTGCCGACAGTCCTGGGACAGGCGCCTTCCTTATCTGTGGACCCCAACAACTATACCTGGGAAAAAGTGGCGACAAGCAATGTCGGGTTTGACATCGGCGCGCTGAATGATAAGATCACCGGAAGCTTTGATTACTATATCCGGAATACGACGGGTATGCTGGCTCCAAGCCAGGAGCTACCGGCGGTCCTTGGTACAACGGCGCCTTTCCAGAACTCGGCGGATCTGACCACCAAGGGATGGGAGCTGTCTTTAACATACAGGAACCAGTTTCCTTTAGCGTCAAAACCTTTTGATTTCAGCGCGAAGGTTATTCTTTCCGATTCCAGGAGCCATATCACCCGATACAACAATGCCGCCAGGACTTTCTCCGGCGCCTATTATCCCGGCGAAAACATGGGGGAAATATGGGGGCTGGTCAACGACGGATTGTTCAAAAACCAGGGGGAGATAGCCAAGCTGGATGAATCGGCCATTATCCCCTGGGGAGCATTAAGCATCGTGGATGGATGGCCCAAATACAAAGATCTGGACGGCAACGGAAAAATAGAAGTGGGTACATCCGCTACGGACCCTAAAGACCTGAAGGTCATCGGGAACACCAGTCCCAGGTACCGGGTTGGGTTCAACCTGAACCTGAACTGGAATAATATCGACTTCTCGATGTTCTTGCAGGGGGTGCTGAAGCAGGATTATTACCCTCATAATTATCTTTTCTGGGGGCCATTCCAGCAGCCTTACGCGGGGATATATAAATGGAACCTGAATTTTTACAGGGGCACTGCGGAATCACCGGCCGAAAGGGCAGGCGATTCGAAATCATATATTGCTGCGGGGCTGGCCGATGCCAATACGAACTCAAAATTCCCTGTCCTTCAATCCTGGCTGGCCGACAACAACTATGGCTCGGGGTTGGATATCCCCCAAACCGGGTATCTGCTGAATGCCTCCTACCTGCGAGTAAAAAACCTGACGGTTGGCTACACCATCCCACAATCATTGACAAAGAATATCAGGCTCAGCAGGCTGCGGCTCTTCTTCAGCGGCGAGAACCTGTATGAGTGGTCCGGCGTCAGGAAATACCAGCTGGACCCTGAGGCTATCTCCGATCCACGTGGATGGGATTACCCGTACCAACGCAAATATTCTTTTGGAATCAACGCTGATTTTTAAAAAACCGACAATGAAAAAGAAATTAATAATAATAACCGCAGGGCTTGTGGGCCTGGTATTTTCATCCTGCCAAAAGAATTTCCTGGATAAATATCCGCAAACCGTGATTTCCCCGCAACTGTTCTTCAACACGGAAGACGATTTGTCGGAATATGTCAACGGATTACTGAACCAGGCGGGGACTGGACAATATACAGCTGACCAGAGCAGTGACAACCTGGCTACTACCGGAAGCATAGAGGTGAAGAATATTATGACCGGGACCCCTACTTCGCAGACAATCACTACCGGATGGAGCTTTACAAGGCTTCGTAATATCAATTACTTTCTCGAAAATTATAGCAAGGCCGCAGTTGGCCAGGATGTGAAAGATCATTATGCCGGTCTTGCAAGGTATTACCGGGCTGATTTTTACATGGGCATGGTCAAACGTTATTCCGATGTTCCCTGGTATTCGGGGACGCTCAGCCCCGACGATTCCACCGCTTTATATATGGCCCGCACGCCACGGGCGCAGGTGGTTGACAGCATCCTGTCCGATCTGCAGTTCGCCAGTGCACACGTAAGGGAAAACGTGCCGGCCGGCACGCCCGGGATATGGGCCGTAATGACCAGGTACGCCAGCATGGCTTTATATGAAGGAACATTCCGAAAATACCATCCTGAGCTGAAACTGCAAGACTTTAACGTTCTCCTGGATACGGCAAGCGCTGTAGCTTCCAGGATCATGGCCGGAGGAAAATACCACCTGGCTTCCGACTACAGCGCACTCTTCGGCAGTGCAGATCTCTCTTCTAATCCGGAAGTCATATTAAACACGCCTTATGATCTGACGGTAAAAGGTGCGCAGAGCTCCAATAACAATACCGGTCTCTGGGGTGATTACGAACAATCCGTGGCAAGGGACCTGATCCAGTCCTACCTGATGAAAGACGGTTCCCGGTTTACAGACATCAATGGCTACCAGCAATTTACTTTTGTCCAGGAATTCCAGAACAGGGATCCGAGGCTGATGCAAACGATGGTGTATCCCGGCTATAAAAGGGTGCAGGACGTTACGCCTTATGTCCAGAGGCTCAACAAGAACTTTACCGGTTACCACCAAATAAAGGGATATGTCAACTCTACGGATAATACGGTGATCGGAAGCGCCGACTTTCCGGCGATCCGGTATGCCGACGTGCTGCTGACCTATGCGGAGGCTTTGGCGGAAAAGGGAGAGATAACCCAGGCCGACCTCGACAAATCGGTCAACCTCGTCCGGGCGAGGGCGGGCATTCCTGCACTGAACTTAGCTGCGGCAAACGCGAATCCCGATGCTGTCCTGGCGGCAAAGTATCCGGACGTTGCGGGAGCAAACAAAGGTGTCATCCTGGAGATCAGGAGGGAGAGACGGATTGAATTTGCAGTTGAGGGTTACCGGTATGATGACCTCATGAGGTGGCATGCGGGGAGTCTGCTGGCCGCGATACCTGAAGGCATGTACTTTCCGGGTCTGGGCCAGTTCGATATGACCGGAGACGGCGTGGCCGATATTATGCTCATTGGAAAGGATGATGCTATCCCCGCCGACGCAAATAAAGTAAAGAATTCCCTTGGAGTGCCGCTGGTGTATTACAATGCCGGCAGTTTCGGGGACAATGTAACCGTATATTTGAGGAACGGAACATCGGGTGGTACGCTGGTAACGGAACTCACGCCCCGGCAATTCCTGGATCCCAAATACTACTATCGTCCCGTCCCTTATCTGCAGACCCAGCTGAGCCCGAACGTTAAACAGATATTTGGCTGGTAATAACCTTTTAAGAATTATCAATTATGAAGATCGTACAGGCATTTTTATTTGTATGTCTTTTGGCTGCTCAGGGTATACAGGCGCAGGTAACGTCGGGCAACACGGACAAGCTGCTGGTAAATGGACAGTTGCTGAATCCGGCGGGACAAAGCCTCGATCTGACCAAAGGAACCAGGGTGCTGAACCTGGAACTTGCCCGTCAAAAGAGCCTGCTTATTGCAAAAACCAATAGAAGCCTGACCATCATCGACGCATCTGATTTTAAGGTGCTTAACCAACTGGACTATCCTGAAAAGAAAGAGGGCGGTTCGATGAATGGTCTTGCCGTGGATGACAATGACTCCACCATTTATATTACCGGCTTACAAAAAAGCCTGTTCGTAGGAAATATCAGCAAGTCCGGGGCATTTACGCTTACAAAAAAGATCGACTTATCGGCTAACAATAAAAATACAAACCCCCTGGGAATCGGGCTGTGCAGAAATATTGCTTTTGTAGCTCTTGCGATCACCAATCAGGTAGCTATCGTTGACGTCGTAAAAGGCGAATTGGTAAGCACGATCCCGGTTGGCGTCTGTCCTTATGCCGTAGTCATCAGCAAGGACAAAAAGGTTGCCTTTGTAAGTAATTTTGGAGGCCCGCACCCTGAAAAAGGAGACAGGACAGAGAAGTCAGCCGGGACTGATGTTGCGGTGGATGACCGGTCCGTGGCATTGCGCGGTTCTGTTACTGTAATTGATACAAGGTCAAAAAAGGTGATCGCGGAGATAACGACCCGCATCCATCCGGAATCAATGACTTTGTCTCCCGATGGCAAATTACTTTATGTAACCGACGACAGCGGCGATGGAATCAGCGTTGTGGATGTAAGGACCTTCAAAGTCGTACAAACGATAATTACCAAGCCCGATCCTTCCCTTCCTTATGGAAGCCTGACGACGGGACTGGCCTTTAGTCCCGATGGGAAAATAATATTCGCCGCCAATGCGGGCAATAATTCAATTGCGCTGATCGATCCTCTTCGTCCGGGTGAAGGCCCTTATGGTTTTATTGCTGCAGGCGGCTTTCCGGGAGCTGTGTGTACGGATGGGCGCAATGTATTCATCGGGAATGTCACTGCTGTGAAAGGCGAGGTACAAAAAGTATCCCTTCCCGCCAATAAAGGCGAATTGGATGCATATACAAGCGAAGCAAAAAAAGGGTTTCATTTAATAGAATTGCTCAGGGCGCAGGCCGAAGCCAACATGACCGCCAGGCCTAAACCTATCCCTGATAACCCCGGGGAACCCTCCTCTATAAAACACGTGGTCTATATTATCAGGGAAAATAAAAAATTCGACCAGGTATTGGGTGATTTTGGAAAGGGGAACAGCGATCCCCGTCTTGTTGAATTTTCAAAAGGGATAACGCCCAACGCGCACCAGCTTGCCAAACAATTTGTTCTCCTGGACAATTATTATTGCAATGGGGTCAATTCGAGTGACGGGCACCAATGGGCGATACAGGGGATCACGACACCTTATCATGAAAAAGATTTTTCGGACGGGCATTGTGCATATGATTTTGGCACAGACCCGTTGTCTTATGCGGGTTGTGGTTTCATCTGGGATCACCTGCTGCGCAAAGGCATTTCATTCAGGAATTTTGGAGAGACGGACCTTGCTGAAATAACAAAGGGGCACAGCTGGACCGATCTGTATGATTCCTGGAAGAATAAGAACGATTCTGCCCGGTTCAAATGCTCCTACCAGATGGGGACTTTGGAAAAATACAGCGATTTGCGTTATCCCGGCTGGAATATGAATATCCCGGACCAGATCAGGGCCGATGCCTTTATTACCGCTCTTGGAGAATATGAAGAAAAGGGCAGCCTTCCGGAATTCATCATTGTCTATCTGCCAAACGATCATACCACGGGATATTCGGAAAATGCTCCCACCCCGCGCGCCTATGTAGCGGACAATGATCTGGCGACCGGCAGGGTGGTCGAGGCGCTGTCAAAAAGCCCTTTCTGGAAAGACATGGTCGTGTTTGTCAATGAAGATGATCCTCAAAGCGGCACGGACCACGTCGACGGACACCGGTCATTCTGTTTCCTGACGGGCCCATATGTACGGCGCGATACCATCATCAGCAATTTTTACAATCAATCCTCTGTCCTGCATACCATTTGCCAGATATTCGGGGTACGGCCCATGAATCAACTGGTGGCGACAGCGCCGTTGATGACAGAATGCTTCCGGGAGGCCCCTGAGTATGCTGCCTATACCTGCCTGACGCCATCCGTTGCCATCAACGAAATGAACCCACCCAAATCCAGGATCAAAAATAAAACGACCGCCAGGCTGGCTCCCCTGACAAAGAAGCTGGATTTCTCCAAGCCTGATCTTATCGATAGGGACGCCTTATTATTCAGTGAGTATGTATGGTCTACCATACATGGCGACGAGCCTTTTCCCAAACGGTACTTCGGGGCGCATGGAAAGGGCTTAAAGGCCCTTGGTCTGAAAATAGACCCCCGGTTCAAGGAAGATGACGGGGATTAAAGCACAAGGGCCATCCATCCGGACGGCCCTTGTGCTTTTTATAGATATCTACTAATACCTGTAGTGTTCGGGTTTGAACGGACCGGCTTTTGGCAATCCCAGGTAAGAAGCCTGAGCATCCGTCAATTCGTCCAGCTCAACACCAATTTTTGCGAGGTGCAGACGGGCTACCTTTTCATCAAGATGTTTGGGCAGAACGTATACTTTATTCTCGTATTTTTTTGTGTTTGTCCACAGCTCGATCTGGGCCAGTGTCTGGTTGGAGAAGGAGTTGCTCATGACGAAAGAAGGGTGACCTGTAGCGCAGCCAAGGTTAACCAGGCGGCCTTCTGCCAAAATAATCACTTCTTTGCCGTCGATGTTGTACACGTCGACCTGTGGCTTGATGGTATCCTTGGTATTACCATAGTTCTTGTTCAGCCAGGCCATATCGATCTCGATGTCGAAGTGTCCGATGTTACAAACGATGGCTTTGTCCTTCATCAGGCGGAAATGTTTTTCCGTGATCAGGTCGCGGCAGCCGGAGGCTGTTACCACGATATCGGCTTCTTTTACGGCGTCTACCATTTTCTTTACTTCGAATCCGTCCATAGCGGCCTGAAGGGCGCAGATGGGGTCAACCTCGGTAACGATCACGCGGCAGCCGGCGCCTTTCAGCGAAGCGGCAGAACCTTTACCTACGTCACCATAGCTACCTACGACAGCCACTTTACCGGCCATCATCACGTCTGTAGCGCGACGGATAGAATCCACCAATGATTCTTTACAACCGTATTTGTTGTCGAACTTGGATTTGGTAACGGAGTCGTTGACATTGATAGCGGGGATCGGCAGGGTGCCTTTTTCCATTCTTTCGTAGAGGCGGTGGACACCGGTAGTCGTCTCTTCGCTCAGACCCTTGATATGCTGAACCAGCTCGGGATATTTATCGAATACGATATTGGTCAGGTCACCACCATCGTCGAGGATCAAAGTCAGGGGGCGATCGGTGCTGCCGAAGAACAGGGTCTGTTCGATACACCAGTCTGCTTCTTCCTGTGTCTGTCCTTTCCAGGCATATACACCTATACCGGCAGCAGCGATGGCAGCGGCGGCCTGGTCCTGTGTAGAGAAGATATTACAGCTGCTCCATTTGACTTCGGCGCCCAGCGCAACGAGGGTTTCGATCAGCACGGCTGTCTGGATGGTCATATGCAGGCAACCTGCGATACGGGCACCTTTAAGAGGCTGCTGTTTGCCATATTCGGCGCGGATGGCCATCAGACCGGGCATTTCGGCTTCTGCAAGACGGATCTCTTTACGGCCCCATTCTGCCAGGCTCATATCTTTTACCTTATAAGGGAGCTTCAGGTCGATGCTCTGAGTTTTTGTTGACATGGAAAACTGTTTTATGATTTTGACAAAGGTAATCTGTAGAACAAAATTATAGATAATCTTGCAAAATTTGGAAGAAAAACATACTTTATGGTAACTTTATAGAACAAAATGCAAGGAAGCCATGGAAAAAGACCCCCAAAAAGAAAAACTGGCTGATCGGCCCGTTGACCTGGACGAAAAGGACAAGGCTATCTTACGCCTGTTACAGGACAATGCCAAGATCACCGTCAGGGAAATCGCCGCTCAGGTACATCTCAGTACTACGCCGGTACATGAGCGGATCCGGCGGCTCGAGGAGACCGGGGTCATCCGGCAATATGCGACCCTGCTGGATCATTCGAAGGTGAGGCGGGGCCTGCTGGCCATCTGTTATGTATCGTTGAAGGAGCATAATAAAAAGTCGGGGGCGCGTTTCATCCGGACGGTACATGAGATCCCGGAGATCACGGAATGTTTTATCATCTCCGGCGAATTTGACTTTCTGCTCAAGGTGGCCGTGGAGAACATGGATGCCTATTATGATTTTCATGTCAACAAACTGGGGCAGGTGGAGAATATCGGGCATGTGCAAAGCACCTTTGTGATGGGTGTGGTAAAGCAGACGCATCAGCTGATATCGTAAAATTCGTAACTTGTGCCGGAATCGTTTTAGAAATTCAAACCCGGTCAATATGTTCACTTATGACACTGTAGTTGAAGCCGTCAATGGCCTCAAGCAAAGGGGATACACCATCGACTTCAATCTGGAGGCCGATAAGATCTGCTGTAACAAAACTCCTCTGTCCCTTTCTCCTGCTGATTTTGAGATCACGGAGTTTTACCGTTTTGAAGGCAACAGTGATCCTGCCGATGAGGCGGCGGTGTATGCCATTGAATCAAAAGACGGTGAAAAGGGCCTGCTTGTTACTGGTTTTGGCATTAGTGCCGAAGGGATAGGAGAGGAGATGATCGAAAAGCTGGGGGTGAAGCGATGATAACTATTCGTCCTGCACGGGAGGCAGATGTCCCTACGATCTCCGGGATCTACAATCACATTATTCTCAATACGACGGCGGTCTATCAGTATGAGGCGCAGACGCTGGAAATGCGTAAGGCCTGGTATGATGCGAAAATGAAAGATGGTTATCCTGTGTTTGTTGCAGAGGATAGCGGGAAGGTGGTGGGGCTTAGTTCGTACGGTCCTTTCCGGGCCTGGGCAGCTTACAAGTACACCGTGGAAAATTCTGTATATGTGGCGGAAGGGCAGCGGGGTAAAGGGATTGGCAAACTGCTCATTCAGCCATTGATCGACTCGGCTCGTGCCGCGGGTTTACACGCTATCATTGCGGGCATCGATGCGACCAATGAGGCGAGTGTGAAGCTGCATGAATCTTTTGGATTCGCCGAGGTGGCGCATTTTAAGGAAGTGGGGTATAAGTTTGGGAGATGGTTGGATTTGAAATTCCTGGAGTTGGTATTGGAAACACCCGAAAACCCGGTGGAGGGGTAGGGATTTCGTTGCTCTGCTGCGGCTCCGCTTCGCGAAGCCTAACCGGGGCCAATTTCTGCTCCGTTTCACTTCGCGACCGCCCTCCCGGCGGTCAGCAGCTTCGCCACTACCTTGTCAATTGGCAGCGTCACGCTTTCCTCATTAAAATTCTCCCAGTCGATAAACCGAAAAGTCTCGATCTCCTTTTTCTCGGCATATATCTTTAATTCCCGTTCGTCGAAGTCGAACGGCTTTGTGCGTAAAGGTGCCTTGATAGGCTCCAGCGCCCGGACAAAATAGTAAATGGAAATGATCTGCTGTTCGGGGTTGAACGCCGACATCTGGAAGTAATCGGTGGTATACAGGTGATCGGTGACTTCGACGTCAAGGTCCATTTCTTCCTTAAATTCCCTTTTCAGGCAATCCCTTGTACCTTCTCCGAGTTCCAGTCCGCCCCCGGGGAATTTCGTATAATAGTGACCGCGGATATATTCGTCGCTGACCAGGACCTGTTTGTTGTCTCCCAGCAGGAGTCCGTATACTCTTAGATTGAACATATTAAAACCATTTCTCTAAACCGACCGGAGGGAGGTTGCGGAGCGTAAGCGAAGCAGACATGTAGCCCCGGCATAGCCCTCGCCTGCGAGGGCGTAGCGGGTGATGTAACTATAAACTTGAACATATTAGAACCATTTCTTTTTCATAAAATACCAGCTGATAATGATCGATATCCCTATGGACAAGACTATCGGTATATAAAAGGCGTAGTGTGAATTCGAACCGGGGATGGGTACGTTCATTCCATAGATACCGGACACCAGGGCTGGTAAGGACAGGATGATGGTGATGGACGTCAGCCGTTTCAACACATTATTCATATTGTTGTTGATGATGCTGGCAAAAGCGTCGAGGGTGCTGCTAAGAATATTCGTATAGATATTCGCCATTTCAAGGGCCTGGGACATATCTACCGCCAGGTCATCAAGGATCTCCTTTTCTTCGTCGATAAGCCCCAGGAAGTTTGTACGGGCGAGCTTGAGCAGGAGCATTTCATTCGATCGCAACGCTGTGACGAAATAAACCATGCTTTTTTGGATCTTCATCAGCTCCAGCAATTCCTCGTTGCGATTGGATGCATAGAGACGTTGTTCCATCAGGTTACGCCGCTGGTTGATCTCTTTCAGGTATTCCATATAGGTCTGTGTGATCTTCTCGAAGATCTTCAGGACCATCATGTTCTTTTTATCGGGATGCCGGTTTTGGAAGGTATTCAGGAATTTTTTTATGGCGCCGTTCTCGAAGGAATTGACGGTGACGATCTGGGTGTGAGTGAGGATGATACAGATCGGGATGGTGATATAATAGGCGTCGCTTTCGTTAAAGGAATTGTTTTCGGTGGGCGTTTTGATGACGATCAGCTTGACGTTGTCTTCCTCCTCGAAACGGGCCCGTTCGTCGATGTCGAGTGAGTCGGTGAGAAAGTCGAGGGGGATGTCGAGCTCGTCGGACAGGTTGGAGAACTCCTGCTGTTTCAGGGGCGGGAGGATATTCACCCAGGCGCCGTCTGCCGCGTTATCGACCTCAATAGTTTGATGATTGATGTTCCTGAAAAACTGGATCATGAGTTAGTTAAGGAGTGGTGGACTAATTTTCGATGCTTCCTTCAAATACTTTTACAGCGGGTCCGCAGAGCCAGATATTTTCATAGGTGTTGTCGTTGGTGCGATCGAATCGCACGGTCAGTTTTCCTCCCTTGGTGATCACCTTGACATAGTTGTAACCGACTTCGTTATGATAGGAGGCCAGGGCGCTGGCTGTGACGCCGGTGCCACAGGACAGGGTCTCGTCCTCGACTCCTCTTTCATAGGTGCGAACGATGATCTCATCGGGCCGTTTCTGCTCTACGAAGTTGACATTGATGCCTTCTTTTGCAAAACTGCTGTTATAGCGAATGTCCATTCCTTTGTGGAAAACGTCGAGGTCCATTACGTCCGTGACCATCTTCACATAATGGGGGGAGCCAGTGTCGAGCAGAAAGTCGCCGTGATATTCGGTGATATCCTTTACATCCTTCATTTTGAGGCTGACGATGCCGTCCACGTCGATCTCGGCGAGATGGGCCCCGTCTATGGCCAGGAAGTTATATTCCGGCTTGCGGATGCCCAGGTCGTATGCAAATTTTACCAGGCAGCGTCCTCCGTTGCCACACATCGTGCTTTCCCGGCCATCTGAATTATAATATTTCATTTCAAAGTCATAGGCGGGATTGGGGTTGAGCAGCATCAGTCCGTCGGCCCCTATGCCAAAACGCCTGTCACAAAGAAGGCGCACTTTTTCCATCGTCAGCGCGGTATAGCTCCAGTTGCGGTTGTCCAAGATTATGAAATCATTTCCTGTCCCCTGGTACTTAAAAAAGTTCATCTTGTTCATATATATGCCAAAATTAGCCCTAAATCATGAATCGTCCTAGCGGGTGGCGTGTGTTTACAATCCTTCGACGATGCGCAGGGTCTCCCGGATCAGGCCTTCTACGGCGGCATGCCCGTCTTTGGAGAACTGTTTTGTCACCCGGTTGGCGACTATGGCGCTGAGGCTAAGACAGGAATGTCCCAGCATCCTGCCCAGCCCGTAGATGCCGGCCGTTTCCATTTCGAAATTGGTGATGCGGTGGGGGCCAAAGGAAAAGCTGGTGAGGCGGTCGATCAGTTCGGGCTGACTGAGGCCAAGTCTCAGTACCCTTCCCTGCGGGCCATAAAACCCCGGGCAGGTGACCGTGATGCCGTGGTGGAACCCTTCGGTGAAATGGCGGAGCAGCGAGGCGCTGGCGCCGCTGATATAGGGTTGAGCGAGTCGGTGGTGCAGCTGGGTCTGGGTGGCAAAGGAATGCAGCAGCTGTTTTTCCTCTTCATTCTCTTCGTGACGATAGAAATTGAGCAAATTATCGATACCAAGGCCATGAGTGGAGGCTACACAGCTGTCTACGGGTATATTTTCCTGTAAGGAGCCGGAAGTGCCCATGCGGATGATGGTGAGTGGGGTGAGCTGTGGTTTGACGGTGCGGGTGGCAAAGTCGATGTTGACCAGCGCGTCCAGCTCGTTGAGGACGATGTCGATATTGTCGGTTCCTATGCCGGTGGAGACGACGGTAAGGCGCTTTTTACCGACATAGCCGGTATGGGCTACAAATTCCCTGTGTTGGGCCTTAAATTCGATCTTGTCGAAATATTTGGTGACCAGGGCTACCCGATCGGGGTCTCCGACGGTCAATACAGTAGCGGCGAGCTCTTCGGGGCGAAGGTCGAGGTGATAAATGGCCCCGCGGGTGTTGATAATAAGTTCACTTTCAGCGATTGCTTGCATAAATTGCTCGATTTTTTTTCCGTTCTCATCAAAATTATCTTAATTTTGCACCTGCCCAAAAAAATACGGCCCCGACCGGGGTCTATTTTATCAAAGCAGGCTTTACTGGTGGGGTAGAAAGCAAGAAAGCGCTACATTGCAAGTGGAAGTTTAAACAAAGGGTTCGGTGGCCGAGCGGCTAGGCAGAGGTCTGCAAAACCTTCTACAGCGGTTCAAATCCGCTCCGAACCTCTTCTTCGAACGGACAAGAGTGGATTTTCCACTTTTTGTCCGTTTTTTGTTTTCATACTACCAGAATGGTTCCAGGTTAGTATTAAAGACACGAAGAATGACGACGGTATTGTCGCGGTCAATAGTAAAATGGATAGTGTAGGGAAAGGTATCGATGGGTTTGACGCGGATGTTATCGTAGCGGATAGAAGAGGCGGTAGGCAGGCGGCCGATCTTTCTAAAATATCTATCCAGTAGATCGGTAAACTCAAAACCGAGGCCGAAGGAGCGGCTGTTGTAGTAATCGAAGGCCTTATCAATGTCAAGGATGGCAGCTTCTGAAAGCACAACAGGATGGGCCATCAGGGGCGTTTGTATTTTTGTTTAACTATATCCCAGGGTTGTAATTGTTCGGGATGTTGCTGTACATCGAGCAGGGTTTTACGGACCGCCTCTTTTTGCCAGTCAGGAATGTCATCAGATTCTTCGTCCACAATTTCGATGGCTTGCTCTTTTTGCAGGTGTTCGATCAGAGAAGCGGCGTAATCTTTTTTAATTCGGATATGTAAGGTTGTGTCAGACATGCTGCTAATATTTATTTGGCAAAGGCGCTTTTAGTTTTTAAAGAACATTGGACAAAAAACCTACCTACAAATATACAATAAGTTTAGCGTTGTAAAGAAGGAGTAAGAGAATGTGTAGATTATTGATAATTAGTTGGTTGTAGTCTGTTCGCAGGGGAGTAGTACTGCCAGTCTTTTCAGTTCCATTATGATGGTTCGAAAATTGTACGCTGCGGGTTGCTCGAACGGACAAGATGCATGATACGCGTTTTCGTCCGTAAGTTATGGAAAATGGGGACAATACGATCTTACTATAAATGTCGTATGATCAAACCTGTGAAGCATGATAAGGCGTCGAAGCATAGAAAGAGCAGGGCCTTCAGATCCAATGTTTCAGTACATCCGTTCCTGTTGATAGCGATAGCCGCTGCACTGGCAATGGCGGTTTTCCTGATCACGGGTTATTTTTTTGGATATCTTAAGTAGAATATAGCCCGATCCTGCAATTTGGGATGATTCGACAAAAAGTTGAATAAAATATCCAAAGAACATTTTCTTATTTCGTTTTCTCAAAGCCCACGATCTAAACGAGTGCGGCAAACGTATTATCTAAAATACTTAAAACGAGATTTAAATGAAGGAATGCCCTCTTTTTCGCATTAAGCAAAAATTTCTCTATAGTAGCGTCATAGTCCTGTTTAATTTGAGCTGTTTTATCTTTCAGGCCAGCGCTCAAAGTGAAAGCATTGAATCCGTCGTTCAAAGAGTGGCTGATAATATCGTCGGAAATACTTCCTATCAGTTTCTTGATACCAAGACCAAAGAGGTTTATACTTCGGTAGATAAGTTCCCCTCCGGAGCCGATATCAAAGCCAAATCCACCTATAATAAATGGGAGTATGCGAACGGGGTTTTGCTGATAGGGATGCTTCAGGCTGCCAAAGAGTTCGATAAAAAGGAATATGCCGAATATGCCCGCAAGAATTTTGACTTTGTATTCAGGAATGCCGGTTATTTCAAAGAAAAATATGCGCTGGATCCCAAAACAGAATGGGCAGCTTTCTTCCGCATGGGGGCATTGGATGATTGCGGCGCAATGGCTGCGGCTTTGGCTGATGTGAATGAGCAGGAAAAGAATAAACAGTATCGTGCATATCTTGAGAAAGTGGGAGATTATATTCTAAATAAGCAATCCAGGCTTAGCGATGGTACGCTTTGCAGGACTTTTCCCCGGAAAATGACGATATGGGCTGATGATCTGTATATGAGTGTTCCTTTTTTGGCAAGGATGGGAAGGCTTACAGGGGATGATAAATACTTCGATGACGCCATCAGGCAGGTATTGAACTTTAATAAGCATTTATACGACCCCGCCAGCGGCTTGTATTATCATTGCTGGTTCAGTGATGTAGAACAAAACGGGGTAGCGCATTGGCTTCGCTGCAACGGATGGATTGCGATGGCCCAGGTGGAGTTGCTGAATAACCTGCCTTTGTCTCACCCTAAAAGAAATGAGCTTATCAAACTTCTGACGCAGCAACTGATCGGAATGGCCCGTTTCCAGGATCAGGGCGGCCTATGGCATCAGGTAATGGATAAGCCTGATTCTTATCTTGAAACATCTGGTACTGCGATGTTTGTGTATGCAGTTGCAAAAGCGGTAAATGAAAAATGGATGCCGGCGTCGTATAAATCGATAGCGATGGAAGGATGGAAGAAGCTGGTGGAAAAAGTAAGGACGGATGGCAGCGTGGAAGATGTATGTATAGGTACGGGCATAGCTGATAATATTTCATTTTATTATAACCGGCCAAAAGTACTCAACGATTTTCACGTATCCGGTGCGATACTATTGGCAGGAACGGAAATGTCTAAACTGAACCGGAAAAAATAAGAATTTCATCTTGAGAGTGAATTCTGGTAGTCCATAGGGGAAACCTTAAAGTATTTTTGAAAATTCCGGCTAAAAAGGCTTTGCGAACTGTATCCTACCATTTTGGATATTTCAAACAGGGAGAAGTCGTTTTCAGCGATGAGGCTGACTGCTTTCTTCAAACGGGTGATGTCGACCAGCTCTTTCGGCGACAAGGCGGAAAGCGATTTAATCTTTCGATAGAAACTGGTCCGGCTCATGTACATATGTTCAGCCAATTTATCGATATCAATATTTGGATCTTTGATATTTTTCCGGATATAGTCATCGAGTTTTTTTAGAAATGCTTCGTCGGTTTTCGAGTGAGCCATTGTATGAACGTCGTCAAAGGGGGAACTTGCAAAATGTTCCTTTATTTTCAATCGGTTTTTAAGCAGGTTTGCTATTTGCACTTTCAGCAACTCCGACGAAAAAGGCTTTTGAATATAGGCATCAGCTCCGACTTCCAGACCTTCGATATGAGCATTATAGGTGTTTTTGGATGTTAATAAGATTATTGGGATATGGCAGTATTCCACATTTGATTTAATCTGCTGACACAGCTGGAATCCGTCGATTCCCGGCATCATGATATCGGATATGATCAGGTGGATTACGGATGTGTTCAAGATGTTTTGTGCGATTTCGCCATTTAAGGCGAGGTGCAGTTTGTAGGCGCCACCCAGGATCACGGATAAAAAGTCCAGCATATCCTCGTTGTCATCGATGATCAGAATAGTTTCAGTCATAGTTATTCTATCTTTTTCCAACTGCTTAATTGAAATTCGAATTTTTGGTGTATCGGCAGCTGCAATTCAAAAATGATCAGATCAGGATTACCTGAAACCAACCGTAACGATCCATTATGCAATTCAGTAAGTGATTTGGCCAGCGATAGTCCGATGCCGGTTCCCGGTTTATCATTGCCCTTTATCCGAAAGAAGGGTTCGAAGATCCGGTATTTGAACTTTTCGGGTATCCCCTTGCCGTCATTACAAAACCGGATGATAAAGTTCTCATCATGGGGACCTATCGGATCAATTGTCACTTTTACCCTGGAGCTTGCATATTTAATCCCATTCGATATCAGGTTACTGCATATCTTGACCAACGCCTCACTGTCGACAAAAGCCATGATATTCATTTCAGGTATCCCGAGGTCCAGTTGAATATTGTTTTTTGCCGCTTCCTGTCTGAAGGCGGCTATTTGCCCGGTCAATTGCCTTGTAATATCCGTATTTACATAATTCAGGCTGAACTGCTGCACCTCAGCTTTTCTGAAGTCAAGCAGCTGACTGGTTAATTCTATGAGACGCCTGGCATTTTTTTCGGCGATCATTAAAGTTTTGCGAACAGCCGGCTGCTCATTGAAATTATTTATCAGCCATTCGATTGGCCCCGCTATCAGCGTCAGCGGCGTTTGAATCTCGTGTGTAATATTGGTAAAAAACTCAATTTTTGCCTGATAGACTTCTTTTTCCTTTTCGTGCTCAAGCCATCTAAGCCTGTTGAGATTTTTGCGTTGCTGCTGGCGATGATAGAACCGGATCAACAGGTACAGGCTCATAATTAAGATCAGCGCGTACAGTATATAAGCTGTGTTACTCTTCCAGATGGGAGGGAGGATGGTAATGAACAGTCGTCGCTGTTTGCTCACCCAGCTTCCTGTATTACTTTCGGCCTGCACCAAAAATTCGTACTTCCCTGCTGCAAGGTCGGTAAAATAGGCTTTTCGATTGACGCTAAGATAGGTCCAGGAATTGTCCAATCCCTTCATCTGGTATTTGTACCTCGTGGCTTCGGGGGAAGAATAATTGAGCGCTGCAAATTCAATGCTGAAATTACTTTGGTCGTGTGTAAGAACAAGCGTGTCGGTGTACAGGATCGATCTCTTAAAAAGACTGTCTTTCTCATTAGGTACGATCTCTTTGTTGTTGATCTGGAAGCCTGTGATAAAGATCGGAGGGCTCGCTTCCTTTTGCCCAAACTCTGCCGGGTTAAAAGCGATCATTCCCTTGACAGATCCAAAGTACATTTTTCCATTTGCATCCTTGTGAGCTGATCTGTAATTGAACTGATTCGTTATTATACCATTTGACTGCGTGTAGACACTGAACTTTTCCGTTCTCAGATCGAGGCAGATAAGCCCTTTAAGCGAACTGATCCATAAATGTTTCGAATTGTCTTCCAGTATGGAAAACAGGACATTGCTGGGTAATCCGTTTTCTGTGGTGAATCTTTTAGTCGTCTTTCTGTCAGGACTGAGCCGTATAAGACCGCCGCCGGTTGTACTAAACCAAAGGTACCCGTTGCTGTCCTCAAATATATTATGCACAGCAAACTCGTTTATGATCCTGCCCTTTATTCTGTCCCCAAAGCGGATATTACCGTGCTGCCTGGTTTTTGGATTAAAATAGTAGGCCCCTTCTGCTACGCTTCCTGTCCAGATAGTGCCATCTTTATCTTCCAGGATGTCAAAAACATAAGTACTGTACGGTATTTCAGGAACGCGGCTAAACGTTTTATGCCTGCGATCATACACAAATAATCCGCCGCCGTGATAAGAGGTGCCTATCAGTAAAGTGCTATCCCTGGTCAAATAGACGCAGGATACAAAATTATTAAGCTGGTCGTTCTTATCGCCAATGAACTTAAACCGGTCGGTAATGGTCCCGGTGCGCAGATCCATTATTTCCAAACCATGCAGATAGGGCCCGATAAACAGCTGGCTGCCGACTGCCAGCAGGCCGTGTATATTTGGATATGAGATGCTTCCCTTTTTCCCGGTGGCTGCATAATTCGTAAATTGTCTTGTTTTAAGATCGTATTTATCGATGCCCGCATCTTCGGTGCCAATCCATAAATTCCCCTGTTTGTCCGACAAAATTCTTGAGACGGCATTGCCCGAAATGGCATTGGTCCCTTGTTGCGGATAATACTTTTCAAACCTTGCATTCTGTTTTGAATAATAGTTTACGCCGCCGAAAAAGGTGCCGGCCCAGATTCCTCCGTGGTTATCGTTACATAGAACATAGACGGCGTTGTCCGTGATGGCATACGGGTCGCCGGTCCTTTTTTTCAGGTTTATGGTTGTGTTGCTGGTCAGATCATAGATATAAATCCCCGATTCGGTAGCTATCCAGTATTTCCGGTCACTGGCCGCAATAATATCGCGGACATAGATAGCAGTGTGCTCATTGCTGCCAAGGGGTAATGATCTGATGGTCCCTTTGCCGGCATTGTAGACCTTTAGTCCCTGTTGAAAACCACCCACTAATACCTCGTTCCCGTTTATCGGGCATATTTTACTGATCGACCTTGAATTTTGGGGAAGGCTCTGGTCGAATATACAAACGCTGTTAAGCCGTTTTTTTTGAAGGGTATAAGTGCGGATCACGCCATCGTCATTCCCGGTCCATAAATGCATACTGTCGTCAATGGCGATGCAGGTTGCCTTTATTTTCAGATCCTCCAGTCTGTCAGCTGTCTGATCGTATTTGTACAGGGAAGAATTGGCCAGAAACCATAGATTATTGGCGCTGTCTATCAGGAGATGGCTTATATACGTCTCGGGCGCGATCCCGAGCCCGGTAAGCACTTCTTTATACGGATCGTATTTAAAGACGCCTTTTCCGGTGCCGATCCAGATCATCCCCGTTTTGTCCTCTGCCAGGGCCGTTATTATGTTGTCTCCGATACTCCCAAATTTGTTTTCCTTGTTCTTACAAATTTTGAAAGTATAGCCGTCGAAACGATTCAGGCCCGCACGGGTCCCGATCCACATTAATCCTTTTCGGTCCTGGATAATAGAAGTGACAGAGTTATTTGCCAATCCATCGTCGGCCTGGTAGTGTTTAAAGTAATACTGCCCATAACAAGTGGAAGCCGCGAACCCCAACATCAGACATGCCGCAAAATGGTACAAGATATGGCGCATAATTTCGTTGAGTCAAATATATATAATAGGAAGTAAAATTTGAAATTTGGTACAAATCGACAAAATATTGAACAAATTACGCAGATAACATTTGTTTTCTTCGCATCATTGGCAATTGGCCAACGACTTTATCTTTTAATTTAAAACGACTGTTTATGCTTGCCAAAACGATGCCACCGCCTCTAAGGCAACGGAAGCCCCTGCTTTTATTGATCTTTCTTGTATGGTCAGGAGCTTTATCAGCCCAGACGATAATAAAGGGCTCTGTCCATGATTCAAAAGGTTCTGCATTACCCAATGTTACGGTGACGGTCGTGGGTACAAGGAATAGTACGATGACCAATGAATCCGGTTTTTATACGATTAAAGCCAAAAAAAATGATAAGCTGCATTTTAGCAGCGTTGGATTCGATCCGAAAGACGTGAGCGTAAAAAACAATTCTGAGATAAGCATAGTCATGGATAGTGAAGCCTCAAAAGCGTTGAATGAGGTGGTGGTCGTCGGGTACGGGACCATGAAGAAGAAAGATCTTACCGGCGCCATAACTTCCATAAAGCCGGACAAGATCGCGGAAGAAAATCCCAAGACAGTTCAGGATATCCTGCGTGGCACGCCCGGGATGGTGATAGGTCTGGATGGCTCTGCCAAAAGCGGTGGGACGATACAGATCAGGGGACAGCGGTCTGTGTACACGGACGGAGGGCATAATGATCCGTTGCTCATACTGGATGGAATGATCTTTTACGGCGAGCTTTCTGAGATAAATCCGGATGATATCGACCAGATCGACGTTCTGAAGGACGCCTCTGCGGCAGCCATCTATGGCGCCAAATCCGCAAACGGCGTCATTATCATTACGACAAAAAAGGGCAGGCAGGGCAAGCCCTTGATCAACCTGACGTCCAATGTCGGGATTTCGACGATGGGCGCCAACCGGCCGGTGTTCGGCCCCAATGGCTATATGCAATACAGAGAGGACTGGTATACCGGGGCTTCCTATGGAACCGACGCCACAACAGGAGCTTATGTACCCTATCAGACAGGGGTTTCAAAGGGTAAGGGAGGATACTTTGAAAAGCCCACGCAGGACGTTCTGAGCCGGTATGGGATAACACTCGACCAGTGGAGGAAATATTCGACCAATGAGGCCGGCGCCTCCGATGACCAGATCTGGGCACAGCGGTTGTTGCTGACGGGCACGACGCTGAAGAACTATGTTGCAGGTAAGTCGTTCGATTGGTATGATCACAGCTTCCGTACGGGTTTTAACCAGGACCATAATATCAGCGTATCGGGCGCCAGTGACAAAATGAATTATTATTTGTCGGCGGGCTATCTGTCCAACCAGGGTGTACAGGCCGGTGACAACTACAAAGCCGTGCGTTCCAACCTGAAGGTCGACGGTAAGGTGACCAAATGGCTGGATATAAGCGCGAATATCAATTTTCAGGATCGAACGGACAACGGGGATAATACTGATTTTAAAGAGAAAGTAGATTATAAGACGCAGATCATCAGTAACAGTCCGTTTGCCGCTTACCGGGATGATGAAGGCAGCCTGGAGATACATCCCATGGGAGATGATCAGGCCGCGAACAAGGGATATAACTATGATTTCAACCAGCAGTATAAGGCGTTTGACAAAGGGTATACCGTACTCAACTCTATTTTCTCTGCCAGGGTAAAACTGCCTTGGAATA
This sequence comes from Puia sp., assembly GCA_036499285.1. Lineage (GTDB taxonomy): Bacteria > Bacteroidota > Bacteroidia > Chitinophagales > Chitinophagaceae > Puia. Next base: position 227,853 of record DASYEB010000041.1, read on the forward strand.
TTACTTATTCGTTCAACATATCGCCCCGGTATGAATGGTTTCATAACCGCTATTTCGAGTCGACTGAAAATCCCGACTGGCTGGCGATAAGTCATGGCGTCGACCGGGAGACTTCCGAGCGCTTCGACTGGTCCATGAACAATACCCTCAACTGGCAACAGACCTTTGCCGGCAAGCATACGGTAAATATCACTCTTGTGCAGGAGGCTGAAGAAAGAAAGTACTGGGAAGATATTATCCAGGCGCGCAATATCCTGCCGACCGACGCGCTGGGATTTCATGAGACCTCTACGGGCGATCCGCTTTACAGCAGCTTTAATTCAAACGATACGCACGAGACCGCGGATGGCTTGCTTGCCCGGGTATTTTACTCCTATGACAATCGCTATATGCTGACATCATCCGTTCGCCGCGACGGCTATTCCGCTTTTGGAACGTCCAATCCAAGGGCGACCTTTTTCTCGACGGCATTGGCCTGGACCTTCACCAATGAAAAGTTCTTCCAATGGAAACCATTGAACAACGGCAAGCTGCGGCTGTCGTATGGACAAAATGGCAACCGTTCGCTGGCTGACCCGTATATCGCCCTGGCAAACCTGGCCAATGGCGTGGGAACGCAGGGTTATGTGGATCCCGGCGGCAACTACGTACAGTACTATTACCTGAGAATAGATCGTATGGCAAACCCCCATTTGCAGTGGGAGAAAACATCTGCATACAATGCCGGTCTTGATCTTGGCTTTTTCAATAACCGCATAACCGGTACCCTTGATTACTATTTTATGCCGACGACCAATATGATCATGAAACAGGCTTTACCCAGCTTTACCGGTTTTACCAGCATAACCACCAATCTGGGAGAAGTTCAGAATAAAGGCTTTGAAATTTCGCTCACGTCACAAAATATCCAAACAAGGAAATTCAACTGGAACACCACCTTTGGATATTCGCAATACAGCAACACGATAAAACATCTTTATGGCACGTACGTAGACGTAGTGGACGCCAATGGGAATGTCGTGTCTTCCCAGGAATCTGATGACATAACCAACGGATGGTTTATCGGCAAACCGATCTCTGCTATCTGGGACTACAAGGTCAAGGGGATCTGGCAGACCAATCAAGCCGCGGAGGCCGCAAAATATGGTCAGCGTCCGGGCGACCCTATCGTGAAAAATGGCTACTCCGCCGATGACGTCAAGAATGGCAGTGGAAGCGTAACCCCGGTCTATAATAATAAGGACAAAGAATTCCTCGGCCAGAAGTCGGCGCCCATCATGTGGTCTATGCGGAATAGCTTTTCATACGGAAATCTTAATTTTTCGTTCAATATGTATTCCTACTGGGGGCATAGAAGTCTCGGTACATCTTATCTGAACCAGGATAATGGAACGTCCGGCGTCACTTATAATTCCAATACGTATCAAAAGAAATACTGGACGCTGAATAACCCAAGCGACTGGTTTGCGCGCCTGGATGCCAAAGGTCCGGCGGGAATAACCTCTCCAAACAGGGTCTATGACAAGTCATTTATAAGGCTTGACAACGTGACATTCGGGTATACGATGCCGGGTAAGCTGGTTTCGTCCTGGGGGCTGCAAAAGCTGGGTTTTTACGTCACCGCCAGGAATGTGGCTGTATGGAAGAAAGACAAGCACTGGGTATCGTGGGATATCGAAACGGAAGACATCGCTCCCAGAATATTCACATTTGGCGCAAACGTAACCTTTTAAAAAAATCGGACATGAAAAACATACATATAATAAAAGCCTTTGTAGTTATTGGCCTGGCGGCGTTGGCAGGCTGTAAGAAGAGCTATCTGCAACCGGACCCGCTGTCTTTTTATGAACCGGAAGCAACGTTTACGACCAGGTCGGGTCTTGATGCTGCAGTGGCTATGTGTGACCGGCATTTGCGCGACTACTGGAGCTATACCGCTACAAGAGACTTATCCCTGCCAATCAGCACGGAGTATATGGTATCGGATCTGGCAGTAGCGGGAAAAACGGATGATGGAAACATTTTTGCCGATGTCACCACTCGTCTCACACCTACGACTGGCGAGAACCAGGACGATGTAAACATGATCAAATATTTTTGGGATGAAACGTATAATGGTATTAAATACGCCAACACTATTCCTTCTTTTATCGGGAAAGTACCCGACCTGGATTCGGCTACGAAGCATGAATATATGGGGCGTGCTTATTTTCATCGGGCCTTCCGCTACCTGGCGCTTTGCTTTCAGTTCGGTGACGTTCCATTGGTGACCAGGATCCCGGCGGTCCCCAAGCAGAACTATAAGACGACTACCCAGGCAGCCATTTTAGAGATGATCACAACCGATATGGAGAATGCGGTACAGTGGGTTCCCGATCAGGCCAGCATGACCTATATAGGAATGGTCAGCAAGGGAGCATGCCGTCAGCTGCTGATCAAATGCTATCTGGCTACGGGTCAGTGGGACAAAGCCATCGAGCAGGCAAATATATTGATCGGCAGCTCGGGTTATTCGCTCATGACGGGGACATTCGGGACATTCGAAAACCCTTTTCCGTCGACCTGGCCGATCACCCGCAACGTAATCTGGGACTTACACCGTCCGGTAAATAAATGTATTGCTACAAACAAAGAAGCCATTCTGGCGATGCCTGACCGGGATGGCACCGATGCGGGAATTGAGCAGCATTCCATGCGTAACTGGGGACCGATGTGGAATATCAGTACCCTTGTCTCACCCGCAGGAAAATACATGCAGGCCTACGCAACCTCGAGCGGCTCTTACCGGTCTAACCTCGATTATAATTCTGCTGTCGGCAGGGGCATTGCACCGATAAGACCAACCTGGTTTGCCCAGCACGACCTCTGGTCTGTCAACGGCATCGAAGACACAGCGGACCTTCGTCACAACAGCAGGGTGGGCAACTGGGCAAGGATGGATTCATTGAAATACAATGACCCGTCGGATGTGGCCTGGTTTGGCAAGAATCTCAGGCTTTACAATGGAAGCACACTCTTATGCACGGATACCATTCGGAATTGGTTTGACTGGCCTCATTACAAAATTTTTGTGACTGATCCTAATCATGTAGGGAATCCTTCCAGCAACAATAACAAAGGCGGAGCGGCAGACTGGTATTGTTATCGTCTCGCCGAAACCTATCTGCTTCGTGCCGAGGCTGAATTTTATAAAGGCGATTTAGGCGCTGCCACAGCAGATGTAAATACAGTGAGGCAAAGGGCCCAGTGCCGGCAATTCTACGCTACTGTCACTATTGGTGACATCGTTAATGAACGTGCCAGGGAATTATATATGGAAGAATGGCGTCACATGGAGCTAAGCCGCATTTCCTATTCTCTGGCCCTGAGCGGCAAACCGGACGAATGGGGAAATACCTATAGTGTTGGTAAGCTATCCGAAAACAGCTATTGGTATCAGCGCATTCAACATTATAATGACTACTACAACAAGAATAGGGTCACGGTAAAAGGACGTAGTTATACAATAGCCCCCCAGAATATTTACTGGCCGATACCACAGTCGGCGATAGATGCCAATCTTTACAATAAATTGCATCAAAATGCAGGATATGATGGATATGATCCCGCTGTGCCAATGTGGACCAAATGGGAAGATGCCGTTGCAGATGAAGATACCAAATAACGAAAAACCTCCAGGATTAGTCGGAGGTTTTTCAAAAGAACAATTGGATCATGGTTTTCACAGAGTTTGGACTTTGGACGGGGCTTTGAAGGGAACTACGGATTGGATTTTGGGGTTTTTCAACTATTGGATTTTGGTACGATCATTTGCTTTGACAGTGTAAAGATGGGGACATTTTTGCCGGCGGCATCAGGTATTCGTGCCTGCTTTGGCGAATTGATCAATTAACTTAGCGGCTACTAAGAGGGTTTACTTAGTGTTTCGTATTATCGGAAGTGGGATTCGTAGAATTACGATATGGGAAACCTGCTGCGCGTAAGCGAGGTACAGGAATTGCAGTATTATATTTATGAATTCTGATGAAATCCATATCGTTCTAAATGATATTGTCTTACCTGCCCGGTTGTATTTACCCGATCAGCCAAAAGGCCTCGTTATTGCCGTCCAGGGAAGAAATTGCAAAGTACTAAAAGTGCAAAATGACCATCTGCTCAGAGCCTTGAGCAGTAGGAATATTGCCATCCTGTTTACCTATTTGCTTGACCCGCCCGAAAATCAGGAATTCGATATTCCGTTGGATATCGGGCTGATGACTGAACGTCTGGAGATGGTGACGAAATGGAGTTGCCGGCAACGATCATTGCAGAATATCCCGATTGGCTATTTTGCTGCGAATACCGCAGCAGCTGCGGCTATGGAGGCTTCCATTTCAATAGGCAACAGGATAAGAGCAATCGTATCCCACTGCGGACGTCCTGACCTGGCAAGTCCCGAGTTGCATTTAATCAAACCGGCAACCTTGCTGATCACCGGATCCGAGAATAGATATCTAACTGAATTAAACAGGCAGGCCTACCGGCTGCTTTCCTGTGAAACGGAGATGGTTACCTTTGTGGGTGATCCGGGCAATTTTGAAGCGACCGGCGCCGCGCGGAGGATAGCCCAGCTTTCCGCTGACTGGTTTGAGTATCATTTATTGGTTCAATCATCCAAACACGCCTCAAAAACAATAGAACATGCGGATTAGCTTTTTATTTTCGAAAGCCATTGTATGTAATCAAATCTGACACCTCAATGTTTTCAGCGCCTTGCTGATGTGTTTTTCCACCGTACTGACCGTAATGCTCAAACCGACAGAGATATCTTTATAGGACAAATTCTCCTTACGGCTCAAAAGAAAAACTTTTTTGCATTTTTCAGGCAGCCGGTCAAGGATCATGTTGATCTTCATTTCCAGGTCCTTGGCTTCCAGCGGGTCAGCAAAATCGATTTTGCAATTTTCGCCAAAAAAAACGCTTCGCCGGTATTTATTTCGGTTCGAGGCCGAACGATACTCATTTATGACCTTGAATTTCAATGCCTGGAGTAAATAGGCGCGAAGCGAGATCGTGAATTCGATGGTGGTTCGGCGGCGATACAGGTCTATAAAAATGTTTTGAACGATATCTTCGGCCTTTTCCCTGGAATCCAATCGCTTACAAGCGATGTTGAACAGGGTGGGCCAATGGCGCTTATACAGCTCTTCAAATGCCCTTTCGTCGCTTTCCTTAACCAGGGAAAATAGATCGGAATCCCCCGCACCAGGGTAAAATACGTTGTTGGATGGCATGCAGTCTTTTTTAGAAGTTCCGTTTTGGAGTGGATTACCAAACAAAGAAAAGGGCGGGAGAATTCAAAAGGAACAGGACGACGCCCAATCCAATCAAAATCCAGGGAGTTCAAAATGTTTGATTTTGATTATCAGTATTCTATATAAGCGAAGGCTATCAAAAATCTAGACGCTATCAAGCCTTATTCTTTTCAAAAACAGGTTCTGAAAGCGGACCAAATTCGGCAAACTGGATCTCCATGATCTTATTGTCGAACTCTTCGCCCTGGAAAAGAGCCTTTGAACGGATCCGCGCCTTATAGGTATAGATGGTGCTGACAGAACTCTCGAGGATACTGGCAATGATCCGGTTATCCTGTATGCCCAACCGCATCAGGGCAAAAATGCGCAGGCTGGTATTTAATGCCTCGTTTTGCTTCGGCCAAATCTGATCTTCCGGTCTCAGCAGCGAATTGAACCGGATAATAAAATTTGGGAAAAGCTTGAGGAAGATCTTGTCAAATGTGTAGAAAAGTTCATGCCTTTCATGCTTCAGATCGATCTCCCGGGCTAATTTCAGCACATCGTCATAGTTCTTTATCTTGAAATCATGTTCGATATTCCTTTTGATGAGCTCGAGCCTCGCGATATAGGTAGAAATAATATTGAAGAAATAACCTATATATTCTTCTTTGATGCCGGCATCCTCCAATAATTTCTTGTTGATCCGGTCCAGGTGCCGGTTCTGCTGCTCTACGATCTGTTCACGCTGTCTTACACTCTTCAGACGTTTGTATACATTAATAGCGATGAGCGCGGTGGCTGCGATGGCAATGGCCAAAAGAAACAGCAGCCCGATCAATACGCGGTTCTTATTATTCTCGGAGTCGATCAGCATCTGGGCGCCGACCCGGTTCAGATGAGCTTCGATCTCTATGACACGCAAGCCGGGACCATAGACGGCTGCCTGGTCCATTGCCAGCTGCAAAACAAGCTTGGCGTTTGCCAGGTCGCCCTGTCTGAATAATATTTGCCCCAGCTTGAACGCCGCCATGGTTCGATTCTGCGAGACCCGGATATCACAAATGGCAGAGCTGATCAACAACCGGGTTCCATGTATGCTATCCGTCAGTTCGCTGAGATCATATGCGGCCCTTGCCCGCTGCCAATCGGAAATCTGGTCGTTAGCCAGCAACTGCGTGTATACCGCGGCGGCTTTGTCGCGCTCTCCCGCGAGGTTATAAACCTCGGCTACATGTTTTTCCCGCTCAAAAGAGCCCGACTCGGATAAGAGCAGTGCTGTATCCAGCGCTTTCATACATTCCCGTCGATTGGAATCGCTGTAGAACTGGTGCGTATTATAGGTGTCGAGGTCGGAGTAGGCGCGGGTCTTTAGCTCATAATACCTCAACTGCGCCTCCCTGCTGACGTGTTGAACATTGACAAGGGCCAGACGATCGAAGCTTTCTTTGATCCGGCCGGATTCCAGCTCTACATAACCCATCTTCAGCTGGTCGATGGCTTCAAGGGACGGATCGTGCATGGACTTGCTCAACGCCAGCAGCTGCAATACGATAGTGTAAGAGGAGTCGAAAATATATCCTTTATACTCATCATATAGCGTATTGAGAATGGCATACCGGCCGGCATAGTCATTTTTGGCAGTGGCGGCGAGCTCCAGCTTCAGACGCCTGATCCCTGCCTCTTTGCGGGTGTCATAGCCGCTTTTTTTCAGGATCTCGGCCCTTAGCACGGTTAGCAGACTGTCCGTAGGATCTTCGCTTTTTGCAGGACAGCTCAGCAGCATCAAGCCCAGGATCGGCAGCAAAAACTTCATCATATCACTAAACTATACTTTTTTACATTATATAAGGAATAGCAATCGGTTGAAGTTGAGGCGATGTGAAGAAAAATTTTTTTTCGAAGCGGGGGTAGGTCCCGATCCGGGTGACTATGTAAAGATGAGAAAGCTACTCTTATTCGTTCTGCTGGTTTTTTTTGTGATGGACCGGTCACAGGCGCAACAGTCGCCCGTCGATTATGTCAATCCATTATTAGGTACGGCTACGCTATGGGATTCTGCCGACCTGGGTTTTGTACATACGCACCGGGCCTGGGGCGCCGAGGTTTTTCCGGGCGCATCCCTGCCCAACGCAATGGTGCAGCTAAGCCCGGTAACCCAATTTCACAGCGGATCGGGCTACCAGTACGAGGACACCGTGATCTATGGATTTATCCATACGAGCAAAGGACACTGGAACCTGTGTAATATCCCGATCATGCCGGTTACCGGCGCTGTAGCCGCCGACGATTACCGGTCGGGCTATAACCATCAGCGGGAATCGGCTCACCCCGGCTATTACCAGGTATATCTGACGCGTTATGGCGTGAATGCGGAACTCACCTCGACCTTGCGTTGCGCCTTTCATAAATATACCTTCCAGCCGGGGCAGTCAAAAGAGCTGGTCGTCAACCTGGCCCTGGCCAACGAGCGGATCCAGAGCTGGACGATCGCGCAGGAAGGTCCGAATGTGTTTGCCGGTTTTCAGCGGGGCAGGGAAACGATGTATTTCTATGCGGTGACCAACCATACCATCGATAAGATCGACTCGGTGACATCCGTGTCAAAGGATACGAAAATAGTCCCGGTCGTTCATTTTGCCAACGCGGAAAAACCTTTGGAGCTGCAGATCGGGTTCTCGTTCGTAAGTGTAAAGAATGCCAAAGAGAACCTGACGAGGGAGATGCTGGGTAAAAGCTTTCAGCAGGTGAGGCAGGAAGCGACGGATACCTGGACAACGCTGCTGTCAAAAATAACGGTAACGGGTGGCACAGAACGGCAGAAAGGATTGTTTTATTCCTGCTTATACCGCAGCTTCCTCTGGCCTGCGCTGCGAAGCGATATCAACGGCGATTTTACGGACCTCGGCGGGAAAGTGGTGAACAAAGGGTTCAATTACTATACCGAACCTTCCCTGTGGGACGAATACCGCAACAAGCTGGTCCTGCTGGGAATGCTTTCGCCAAAAGTGACCAACGATGTCATCCAATCGCTGATCGACAAAGGCGGCGTTACGGGTTTTATGCCGACCTTTTTTCATGGCGACCATGCCTCTGTTTTTATCACGGGGTCTTATCTACGCGGATTAAAAGGGTATGACGTACAGAAAGCTTACCACCTGATGCTAAAGAACGCCACAGTCGAAGGAACGCGAAAATATGTCGACGAATACAATACCAAAGGATATATATCGGAATTGGAGGTGGAAAAGCCGGTCACGAAAACAGTGACAAAGGCGGCAGTGACCAAGACGCTGGAATACGCGTATGACGACTATGCCGTAGCCCTGCTGGCGCGGGAGCTAAAGGATACGGCCAGCTATCGCATGCTGATGCGCAGGACGGGCAACTACAAGAATGTGTTTGATCCTTCGACGCGGTTCATGCGGGGAAGACTGGCCAATGGGGAATGGGTCAGCAACTTCGATCCGGAGTATCCCTACTATGAGTATATGTACCGGGAAGCCAACGCCTGGGAATCTTCTTTTTTCGCACCTCAGGATACAAAGGGACTCATCGCTCTTTATGGCGGGAACAAAGGACTTGAAAAAAAGCTGGATTCTCTTTTTACCATTCCCTGGAAAGGGTATGAGGCGGATAACCTCACCGGGTTTATCGGCCAGTATTGCCAGGGAAACCAGCCGGATCATAGCTATCCCTTCCTCTACACTTTTATCGGCAAACAGGAGAAAACGCAATTTTATCTCGACAGCATCATGAACCATTATTATGATATGGGAAAAGACAAGCTGGCTTATGCCGGGATGGATGACGCGGGTGAGATGTCATCGTGGTATGTGTTCAGCGCCATGGGTTTTTATCCTTTTTCACCGGCCGATCCCAGCTATGTCATTTCCGTTCCGCTTTTTGAAAAAGTGGAGATCCGGCAGTCGGATGGTAAGAGTTTTACTATCGTAAAGGAAAATACGGGGAAACGGATCAGTAGTATCCATTATGACGGAGAAAAGATCAGCGGCTATATGCTGGACGATAAAAAGATAAAAAATGGCGGACAGCTGGTGATCACAACCCAATAAAAAAAATGTTAAATAACCAGTGGGGGTGGGGGGACGTTTAAGTGACTTGTACTGTAAGTAAGGCTATACCAAAATAACTTGCATATGAAAATGTACAAACACTTACGTGATCCCTTCATCGTTCCCTTCCTCCTGTTCCTTCTTTTTTCATTTCCCCTTCTTGCTGCAGCTGGCCCCATCACCGGCCAGGTAGTAGATGACAATGGCGCTCCACTGGTCGGAGCAACAGTACAGCTAAAGGGTTCCAATGTGATCACCACCACCGATGCGTCCGGAAATTTCACTATTACGGTCCCCGGGAAAAGATCGACGCTTGTGATCACCCATGTTGGTTTTGACCCGTATGAGGTGGTCGCTGCCAATCACCTGGTCATCCGGCTAAAAAACGCTGCGGCCAGTTTGGGCGATGTGGTAGTCATCGGTTATGGCACGCAGAAAAAGGTCTCCGTGACAGGATCGGTCGACAAGCTATCCGGCGCAAAGACGGTAGACGGTCGTGCAGCGCTGAACACTACTCAGTTGTTACAGGGCGAGTCTCCAAACCTGATCATCCAGCAACGCGGTTTTGTCCCGAACGGAGGATCGTTTAATATCAATATCAGGGGAACGGGGACCACCGGCAACAATAACCCGCTGATCGTGATCGATGGGGTTATCGGCGGTGACATGAATACGCTGAACCCTAATGATATCGATAATATTTCAGTGCTAAAAGACGCGGGTTCGGCAGCCATTTATGGTTCCAGGTCCGCCAATGGCGTCATCCTTATCACCACCAGGAAGGGAAAGGCGGGTACAAGACCCGCAGTAACCTACAACGGTATTTTTAGTGAGCAGCATGCTCACCAGCAATTTCAGCCGGTGCCCGAGTGGCGAAACGCTCAGCTAAAAAATCTTTCGCTGGAAAACTCCGGCAAGCCGGATGCCTATACGGACGCGCAGATACAACAATTCAAAACACAGGGTGACGGCAACTGGCGGCTCAATACCATCCTGCACGACGCGCCTCAAACCAATCAGAATCTTAGCATCAGCGGCGGATCACCGACCAATACCTATTTTTTATCCTTCGGTTATTTTGACCAGGAAAGCAATCTCACAAAAAGCCTGTTACACGGCGCCTATGGCATCCAACGGTATAACTTCAGATTGAATCAAAATATAACGCTCAATAAATTTACGCTGAGCTACAACCTGTCCTATGGAAAAACCCTGATCAATGAGCCATCCGTCGGAGACCCCAGTGGTCTTATCGGGGATGTATTCCGGGCGCCGCTATCCGACAACTTCCAGGATGCACAGGGCCGGTATCTCACGGGTTTTGTGACGTCCAACGGCCTGGATATCCTGCGTAACGGCGGATACCGATACAGCAATAATGATGTCGTTGATGGAGCCATTACCGCAGCCTATGCTATCACCCCGGCCTTGAAGCTCAGGGCGGTGATCGGTGGCAATGTGCAGGCCAACGCACAATTGCAGCGGTATGTGGATTTGAAATATTTCCCTACCGGCGAAACAAATGCCAATCGCCAGACGGAGAATAATTCGTATAAATCGCTCCAGACAAACCCCCAACTGCTGCTGGAATACACAAAAAGTTTTGGCAAACACGACGTAGACTTTTTAGTTGGTGCGGCCAACGAGTCGTTCAAATCGGAAGCCTTTGGGGTGCAGAAATCCCTGACGGATTCGCTGCTGGGAGTTCCCAGCACGGGCACAACGGTGGATGCGGGTACCAACATCAACAGCGGAGGATCGTTCAATTCGTTGACGAGTACAACCGAGACCAGTCTCAACTCTTATTTTGGCCGGTTAAGCTACGCCTTCGATAATAAATATTTTTTCGACGGGACCTTACGGGCCGATGAATCGTCCAACTTCCCATCCTCCAAACGCTGGGGCTATTTTCCATCGATCGGCGCCAGCTGGCGTCTGACGGAAGAAAAATTTATGGAGCACTATAAAGAAAGGGTAGGTGAGCTGAAGCTGAGGTCTACATGGGGCATTCTTGGTAATCAAAGCGTCAATCCCTATCAATACATCACGACGTTCAACATCAATAGTAATTCATACGGCTTCAACAATACTGCCACGGCGAGTGCCAATCAGAATTTAGCCAACACCGTTCTTACCTGGGAAAAAGCCGCAACATTCGACATCGGGGCGGACGCCAGCTTCTTTCGGGGTAAGCTGAACATCAGCGGTGATTATTTCAGAAAGGTAACCAGCGATATCCTGGCGCCGCGGTCTGACGTGCCTACCTTATTCGGAGCCTCTTTCCCGACCTATAATACCTCCAAAGTACAGGTCAAAGGATGGGAGCTGAAGATCACCTATGCCGCCACCACGGGTGCATTCAATCATAGCTTCAGCTTTAATATTGCGGATAACGTAAGCAAATTGCTGGCCTACAGTTATGGTCAGACGGAGAATGTGTTTCAACGGGAAGAATTTGACTTCGTACACCGGGTAGGTTATCCCGTTACGGTCTACCAGGGGTATAAGACGAACGGTCTGTATCAGAATACGCAGGAACTTTCTACCTATCCAAAGTTTGCCGCCAATACCGTCGGTCTCGGTGACTGGAAATTCGTCGACAAGAACCACGACGGGGTCATCGATGCAAAGGATAAGTTCGTGCTGGGCAATCCTTTCCCAAGATATACGTTCGGGTTCACCTACAATGTCTCCTATCATGCCTTTGATGCATCGGTCTTTATACAGGGAGTTTTGAAGCGCGTGGAAATGATCAGGGGTGAGCTGATCGAAGCCTATCACTTTGGTAACTACGGAGGCACGGCTTATAATACCAAGCCGGAGACCGACTTTTGGACACCCCGGAACACGGGCGCAAAGTATCCCCGTCTCTCCGAGATCGGCAGCGCACCCAATACCAATAACTTCCGCACAGGGTCCGATATGTATTTGTTCAATACGGCCTATGCCCGGCTGAAAAATATCCAGATCGGTTACTCCATGCCGCCGGCAGCCCTCGCCAAAATAGGCATCAAAAAATTAAGGATCTATGCCACGGCACAGAATATCCTGACGGTGTCACCGCTGAAGTTTGCGGATCCTGAAGGCACAGAGTTTGGCAATAACCTCGACAATACTTCCGGCGCCAACAGCCCGAGGTCCTATCCCACGCCGGTGTTTTATGGCATGGGTCTGGACGTCAATTTCTAACAAAAAAAATTATGATAATGCGTTTCCATAGTTTAAACAAAACGACTCTCGCCGTATTCCTTGCAGTAGCCGTGTTTGGTTGCAAAAAGATCGATCTGACACCCTTGGACAGGTATACGGACGCCAATTTCTGGATAGTAAATGACAACGTGAACAGCGCGCTGGCTACCTGTTACCAGCAGCAGTTCAGCGGCGGCTATCCCGGTTCCAGTTCTGCTTCACAGGCCTTCTTTTATAACGAAGCGATGTCCGACAACGCCTATTGTCCGCTGGATGTGAACGTAGGCACCCCCAGCTCTATCGCGAGCGGTAACCTGGCGGTATTCAATTCCCAGATCAACCGGGTCAAATACGAATGGGGCAGCTATTATACGAATATCCGTTCCTGTAATTTACTCCTGGCCAATATCGATAAGAATACGACCCTGGGCGGCGGGGTCATCGCAAGGATGAAGGCCGAAGCCCGGTTCCTCAGGGCCCATGCGTTGTTCCGGCTGACCAACTTTTTCGGTAACGTGCCATTGGAAACGGCGGTCCTGACACCCGATGAGGCGAAGGTGATGCCACAGACACCCAAAGCCCAGGTGGTGGCGTATATCATCAGTCAGCTGGATTCGGCTGCTGCAGCCCTGCCGCGGAGAGAAGATTATTCCGCTGCCGACAACGGCCGGGTGACCAGGGGCGCCGCATTGGCTTTGAAGGCGAGGGTACAACTCTACAACGGGATGTGGCAGGATGTCGTCAACACCTGCGAAGAGCTGATGAATAATCAGAGCGTGGACGGTGCTTATTCGCTGGTGCCTGACTATGCCGACATCTTTTTGGTAAACAACAAGTATAATTCCGAAGTGATGTTCAGCCTGGGTTATGTGCCGGTACTGCGTACCTGGAGCGACTGGTCGGATTTCGGGCCTTTCTATACGGGACCCAGCTCCACCGCAGCATCCAACAGTAACCTGGTGCCTACCCAGGACCTCGTGGAAAGTTTTCTTACACTGGATGGCAAGGGCATCTTCGAAGCAGGTTCGGGCTATGACGAAAACAACGCGCCTTATGCCAACCGGGACCCCCGGCTGACCTACACCGTGGTCTACGATAAGTATCAATGGAAGAACAATCAGGGCACGACGACGATCTATATAAAACCGGGTACCGATCCTGTACAGCCAGGTAAGAACGAGTACAGCCCAAGTACGGTCAAGACCACCACGGGTTACTACTGGCGCAAATATTTCGATGCGACGCCTCCGACAGGCACTTTCAACTACGGTGAGGATATTATCATCCTGCGGTGGGCGGATGTTCTGCTGATGTATGCCGAGGCGAAGACGGAGCTGGGGCAAATGGATGCTCCCACCTGGGACAAGACCATCAAGCCCATCCGGGCGAGGGCAGGGTTCGTGAATCCGCTGGCCCTCAACTATCCCGGGAATACGGGAATGAGTATGCTCGACCAGGTGCGGAACGAGCGGAGAAGTGAGTTGGCGTTTGAATCGTTGCGGCTGGATGATATCAAAAGATGGAAGATAGCCGAGGTCGTTCTGAATCACCCGGTGGGGAATGAGGTCAGAGGCGCAAAGTTTGCCAACAATAACACTGCATTTATAAAGACACAGGTCCGGACCTTTGACCCGTCAAAAATGTATCTGTGGCCGATACCGCAGGAAAGTCTGCAAACAGATCCGAAATTGACGCAGAACCCGGGATGGTGATCGTTCGAAAGAAGGTGATATCTTTGGAAGTAATATGAAAAGCGTATTTCTGCCCTTCCTGTTTGCCATCGCCAGCCTGAATGCCTATTCGCAGCGCGTTTATCTGTCCGGAACGGATAAGGATCACACAGTACCCTGGGACTTTTATTGCACCGGAGGCCGGAACAGCGGCAAATGGACGAAGATCCCGGTGCCGTCCAATTGGGAGTTGCAAGGCTTCGGTTCGTATAACTATGGTCATGACAAGGTAAAGAGCAATGAGCAGGGCCTTTACAAATATGAATTCGCGTCGGGAGACTGGAAGGGCAAAAGGGTCTATATCGTTTTCGAAGGCTCTATGACGGATACGAAAGTATCGATCAACGGGTCAGCTGCAGGACCCGTCCACCAGGGATCCTTTTATCGTTTCAAATATGATATTACCGGGCTGCTGCTGGCAAAAGGCCGGAATCTGCTGGAGGTCACCGTGAGTAAAACCTCCGCCAATGCTTCGGTCAATAATGCAGAACGCGGCAACAGCGATTTTTGGGTATTCGGCGGTATTTTCAGACCGGTCTACCTGGAGATCGTTCCCGAAACGTTTATCGATAGGGTTGCTGTGAACGCGACTGCAGACGGGGATTTTCACCTGGATGTATATCCTATTGGATTGAAAGGAGATGAAACTATTGCGGCCGAGGTACAGACGCTGGCCGGAGAAAGGGTAGGGGCTCCCTTTTCGACGACGGACAAGTCCGACGCAGTGGCCGCCGTCACGGAAAGCTCCGGTATTGCGGCGCCGTTGCACCTAAGCGCTCATTTTTCAAACCCCCGTCTTTGGAGCGCAGAATTCCCGGATCTCTATAAGGTTATTGTAACGATCAGAAATAAGAAAGGACTGATCCACCGGGTTATTCAAAAATTCGGATTTCGTACGGTTGAGCTGCGGACTGGTGATGGATTCTATGTCAATGGCGCGCGGGTAATGCTGAAAGGCGTTTGTCGCCACAGCTTTTGGCCGGAGACCGGGCGTACGCTGAGCTATGCGATCCACCTGCAGGATGTGGGGCTGATAAAGGAAATGAATATGAACGCCGTGCGCATGTCTCATTATCCGCCCGACCAGGAATTTCTCGATGTCTGTGATTCTCTCGGCTTATATGTGCTCGACGAGCTCACCGGCTGGCAGGCGAAATACGATACGACGGTGGGTCATCTGCTGGTAAAGGAGATGGTGGTCCGCGATGTCAATCATCCTTCGATCATTTTCTGGGATAATGGTAACGAAGGCGGCTTTAACCGTGGACTGGACGGTGACTATGCGCTTTATGATCCGCAGAAGCGTGTAGTGCTGCACCCCTGGGAGAAGTTCAACGGCAGCGATACACATCACTATCCCGATTATAAGGCTGTCGTCAAAGCCGCGGACAGCGGACGGGAGGTTTATTTTCCAACTGAATTTTTGCATGGGCTCTATGATGGCGGCGCGGGCGCGGGATTGGATGACTTTTGGAAAGTAATGATGCGGCATCCGCATGGGGCCGGGGGCTTTATATGGGCCCTGCTGGACGAAGACGTTGTCCGCACGGATAAAGGAGGTGCGCTCGATGGAGATGGCAACCACGCGCCGGATGGCATTCTCGGTCCGCACCGGGAAAAGGAAGGCAGCTTTTATACGATCAAAGAGATCTGGTCTCCGGTGTATATCGATCCGCAGGCAGGAGAGCTTGACAGCAGTTTTACGGGTAAGGTCCCTGTATGGAACCGCTATGCTTTTACCAATCTAAATCAATGTACTTTCAAATGGCAGCTGGTCAGATTTCCTTCCGCCCGCGATAAAAGTACAAAGGCGATGCTACTGGCTTCCGGTATGGTAATGGCACCTGATCTGGCGCCGGGTCAGCAGGGACAGCTTCTGTTGTCATTGCCGCCGTCCTGGTCAAAAGCTGAAGCGCTGTATCTCACAGCCTATGGGCCCGATAAAAAAGAGCTCTTTACCTGGAGCTGGGCTATTCGCTCTCCGGCGTTCTGGCAAGCCCCTGCTGTAGTCGCCGGCAAAACTGACATAAAGACCGAAGAAACGGACAGCCTGCTGATGCTTACCTGCGACGGTCTCCGCTATTATTTTAATAAAAAGACCGGCTACATCGTCAAAGTGGTAAAGCCCTCGGGCACGGTCTCGTTATCGCACGGTCCGGTGCTCGCTGGAATTCAAACCGAATGCAAACAGTTTACCTGGTCGAACAGCAATCGGCAGGTAGCCGTCAAAGCCGACTATGAAGGTGCCGGCGGATCCCTGCACGTGACCTGGACTTTTAGCCCGGGACAGCGGGTAAAGCTGGAATACCGGTATAACCAGGAGGGAGAGACAGATTTCAGAGGCATCACTTTTGACTATCCCGAAGAAAAGATCACCGGGGTCAAATGGCTGGGTCGCGGGCCTTACCGGGTCTGGAAGAACCGGCTGCGGGGACAATCCTTCGGCGTCTGGCAAAAAGACTATAATAACACTATTACCGGCGAAACCTGGTTGTACCCCGGGTTCAAAGGTTATCATGCGGACGTCAGCTGGGTTGTGATCGAAAACAAGGAGTCTCCATTTACCGTGTATACTTCCGACAGGAATATATACCTGCAGCTATTGCATCCCGGGCGGGAAAAGGATGCACTTTCCAACAACAACGTCGAGCCTCCCTTTCCTGAAGGCAGCATTGGTTTTTTACAGGCGATCCCACCGATAGGGACAAAGTTTCACGCGGCGTCGGTGATGGGACCGCAGGGACAGAAAAATCCCGCCATTGCCGGACCGGTCAGCGGGACGCTTTGGTTTGATTTTATTCATTAACTTCATTATATTATTAGTCTATTAACTTTTTCCTCCCGTGTCGCGGAAATGCGTTTCATCTATTTATTTTACATGCCGATACCAATAAATAGCTACAGGACGGAATGGATCACAAGGACATTATATTGATCGAGAGGCTCAGAAAAGGAGATATGCAGGCCTTTGAACATTTGTTCAAAGCCTATTATGAAAAATTATGCCTCTTCGCTGCCCGGTTCACGGATGACGTATATGCCGCCGAAGAGATCGTCGCCGACACCTATGCTCTCCTGTGGGAGAAACGGGAAACGATCCTGATCAACCTTTCCTTCCGCCCTTATATTTACCGCGCCGTTCAAAACCGCTGCCTCAATTACCTCAAGCACAGGCACGTCGAAAAGGAATATATCGACCATATTATCAAGACCCATCTTCCATCTCATGACTATCATGATCCCGCAAGGGAGGAGGAGCTGGAAAAAGAAGTCGAAGAGGCGATAGAAAGTCTGCCGGAAAAATGCCGGGAGATCTTTAAGCTCAGCCGCTTCCACCAATTGCGGTACAATGACATCGCCCATCGGCTTGGCATCTCGCCAAAAACGGTCGAACGCCAGATCTCGATCGCCCTCGAAAAGCTGCGCCGTCATCTGAAACACCTCGTCGCCTCGGCGTGATGCCTGCTGCTCCGGCGTAATTTCCGGCAAATCGCCGCCCCCCAAAAAAAATCTTTCCACCCCTTTGAGGGTAAATCCGCTTCCGGTTGTCATAGGGACCACTCAATCTATGAACGAACAAATAAAACCCCTGGTCATCAAATATATTACGGGCGACGCCGATGCGTCCGAACAGGAATACGTGCGTCAATGGATCGGCGAAAGCCAGGACAATATGGACTATTATATTAGTCTAAAGGAGACCTGGCAGGACGCGCTCCATCACCCGGATCATCGGGTATTCAACGCAGACAAAGCCTTTGAGCGCCTGCGCGGGCGATTGCAGGTGTCCGAAGAGACAGAACCGATCCCGGTACGCCGCAGGATCTTCTTCCTGCCTGTGCGCACTGCGGTGGCCGTTGTCCTTTTGCTGATCGCCGGCGTTGGCGTCGGTCTTTATCTGCGGCGTCCCGGGCCCGACGTGCTACAGACCGCGTTCGACCTATTCGTACCCAATGGCAAAATGAAAAAGCTGATCCTTCCCGATAGCACCGAAGTCTGGCTCAACGCGGGTACCCGCTTTAGCTATCCCTCGGGGTTTGGCCAGACGAACAGGGAGGTCACCCTGGATGGGGAAGGGTACTTCGCCGTGCATCACAACGAAAAAATCCCCTTTATTGTAAAGGCCGGCGGCTATAAGATCAGGGACATCGGCACAGCGTTCACCATCATCGCCTATCCCGGGAACAAAAGCTTCGAAACGGCGGTACTGGAGGGGAAGGTAGAGGTCACCAGCGACCCGAAGATCAAGGGCGTACTGCTGGCCCGTAACGAAGTGCTAAAGGTGTCTCAGCCGGCAGCCCCACTACAAAAACAGGCTGGCAGGAAGACCGCAGACGACGAAAAAATAACCCCCACGATAGCCGCCCAGCTCGAGATCGTCACCGAACCGCATATCGAAAGATATGCGTCCTGGAAAGACAATATCCTGGTCTTTGAAGAAGAAAGCTTTGAAGAAGTAGCCCGGCGGCTCGAACGCACCTATAATGTCCGGATCCGGATCAACAACGACCGGCTCGCCCAATTGAAATACACGGGCCGGTTCACAAAGGTGCAGACCATCACCGAAGCCATGAAGATCATCCGGGAAACTACCCCGATCGTCTATACCATGGAGAATGATACCGTTTCAATTTCATTGGAGAAAAGATAAATTTTCAAAACCTAAAACTATACTAATGAGCAGAAGAATTACCTGACCATGATCCGCTTCCCGCGGAGGACCATCTATAAAAAACACCGGGAAATGTATCAGCATTCCCCGGGTGTAAAAGCTAAGAGCTAATAACTCCTTATTTCAGTAAATCAGTTATTAACTAATTAACCCATTTCAAAAGTATGCTATTGCACGCTAATTTAAAACAGCGCACCGACTTTTTGCGGAAAACCAAAAGGATTATGAAGCTTACGATATTCCTGATCTTAACAGGTCTGATCCATACATCCGCCGCCGTCTACTCCCAGGACGCGCGATTTACTATTCACGAGGACAACGTCGCTCTGAAAAAGATCCTGAAAGAAATAGAATCTTCCAGCGACTACAGCTTCTTTTACCGGATCGACCAGGTGCATCTGAAACAGAAGGTCAGCATCTCTGTCCATGACGGCTCGCTGGAGGCTGTACTAAAACAGGTGTTACAGGGCCAGGCCCTTACCTGGCATGTCATGGGGAAGGTCGTGGTGATCAAACCCATAAATACTGTCGAAAACAGGACCATCCTGCAGGTAACAGGTGTTGTCATGGACTCTTCCGGAATGCACCCCCTTGCGGGCGTCTCCGTCCAGGTGAAAGGCGGTTCAAGAGGCACCACCACCAATGAGCAGGGACAATTCAGTCTCACCGTTCCCGACTCGGCGACCCTGGTCTTTTCCCTTGTCGGCTACCAGTCTTTCGAAGTCGCCGTAGCAGGGCGTACGAGCATCCCCGTTCGGCTGATGGCTGCCAACACCGGTCTCAACGAAGTGGTCGTCGTCGGTTATGGAACGCAAAAAAGATCGAATATCACCGGCGCTGTCTCCCAGGTAGACTACCGGGTGCTGGAAGACCGGCCCATCGGCAATGTCGCTCAGGGTCTACAGGGCGTGGTTCCCAACCTGAACATTACGTTTAATGACGGTCACCCCGGCGCTACGGCCAATCTCAATATCCGCGGCTTTACTTCCATCAACGGCGGAGTGCCGCTGGTTGTCATCGATGGTGTTCCCGGCGATATCAACCTGATGAACCCAAAAGATATCGGGACCATCTCGGTGCTGAAGGATGCCTCATCCGCAGCCGTATATGGCGCCCGTGCGGCTTACGGTGTCATCCTCATCACGACCAAAAACGGTAAAAAGGGTAAGGTACAGGTCAATTACAACGGCAACTATTCCGTTGCTACTCCGACCACAAGCCATTCATTCATCACCGATGGCTACCAGGATGCAACGCTTGTCGACCAGGCTTTTCAAATCGTCACCGGAAATGCCTATACGGGTTATACCGCCAATGACTATCAGCAGCTAAAGGCCCGCGAGACGGATCATTCCCTGCCTTCCGTCGTCACTGATACCCGCAATGGCCGGCCTCAGTATGTCTATTATGGCAATACCGATTGGTGGCATTATATCTTCCGCAATACACTTCCTTCGATGAGCCACTCGCTCAACTTTTCCGGGGGCACCGACAATATGGATTATTTTGTCTCCGGCCGCTATTATCAACAGCAGGGGATGATGCAGTTCAATCGTGATAAGTATACTTCCTATAACCTCCGGGCCAAGATCAACGCCAAAATGAATTCCTGGCTGCATCTTACCGAAAACCTGCAGTTCGCTACCAACACCTATAATTTCCCTGGCTGGGGCGTCAATACTACGTTTGTGGAGATGGGGGTGCATGCGCTGGCTTCCTATGTACCAAAGAATCCGGACGGAACATTCACTTATCGTACACAGCTGAACAACTACGGTATTGCCGATGGTGAGGCTGCCGATCTGCAATACGGGAAGTCGAAGGGCTCGCAGAATAATTTCGACATGACCAATACCGTGACACTGACGGCCGCTCTGACAAAAGACATCAGTCTTGTAGGAAGCTATGCCTTTGACCTCAATACTTATGGTAACTGGCAGCGCCGGACCCAGGCTCCCTGGTCGGTATATCCCGGCGAGGTCGATTATGCGGGCACCGATTCCTATAACGAAATATCGAACACGGATCAGTACCATGTCATCAATGCTTATGGCACATACAACCATTCGTTTGGCGGTCACAACTTAAAAGTAACGGCCGGCTACAACCAGGAGCTAAAGAAATACAAGGCGATCAGCGGCTCGACGATCAACCTGCTTTCCGTCGACCTCAACTCCCTCGACCTGGGTACTTCCGGCTCCACCACCGGCGGCAACTCTGTCAACTGGGCCCTGCTTGGCTTTTTTGGCCGGGTGAACTACGACTATAAAAGCAAGTATCTGCTGGAACTGGATGGGCGTTATGACGGCAGCTCGCATTTCCCGCCGGGCCAGCGTTTTGGCTTTTTCCCTTCCGTATCCGGCGGATGGCGTGTCAGCGAAGAGCCCTTCTTCGAGCCTCTGCGCAATGTCATCTCCGAGCTTAAGATCCGTGGTTCCTGGGGTTCCCTGGGTAACCAGTATCTCAGCACCAATCTCCGTAACTCGGACTATCCCTATATCCCTACTATCGCTACCGGTCTTTCCAACTGGCTGATCAGCGGCAATAAACCACAATTGCTAAGCTCTTCCGCACCAGTGCCTCCCAATCTCACCTGGGAAAAAGTGGCCAGCACGGACGCGGGCGTCGATATCGGTCTGTTGCGGAATCGCCTGAACATCGCCTTTGACTGGTATAATCGTAAGACAAGGGATATGCTGATCCCCGGTCCGACCTTGCCCGCAATCTTTGGCGCGGGTACACCCCAGCAAAATGCAGGCGACCTGGACGTAAAGGGCTATGATCTGGCGGCAGGCTGGCAGAGCAGCGTTCGCGTAGGAAGAAAGGAGCTCACTTATAATTTTGGCATCGTCCTGTCCGATTTCAAGGCGCACATCACGCGGTTCAACAACCCGACGAGGCTGCTGAGTGCTCACTATCCCGGCGAAAGGATCGGGGATATCTGGGGATATACCGTCGATGGATACTTCAAAAGCGATGCGGAAGCGCAGCAGAATCCTGTCAATCAGAATGCTGTCAACTCCGAACGGCTTTCTTCTCCCGGAACGGGGCATAATCTCCAGGCCGGCGACATGAAATTTGTCGATCTGGACGGCAACGATACGGTCAACAATGGTCAGAATACGTTGTACAATCATGGCGATCTGAAAAAGATCGGGAATTCCCTTCCCCGTTATTCCTTTGGGATCAAGGCCGGTGCGGCCTGGAACGGTTTCGAGGTCTCCGTCTTCTTCCAGGGAATCGGTCACCAGGACTGGTATCCCGGAAACGAAGCCTATATGTTCTGGGGACCGTATGGACGCCCCTATTATAGTTTTATTCCCAAGGATTTCCAAAGCAAGATCTGGAGCCCGCAGAATCCGAATGCTTATTTCCCGAAGCTGCGGGGATATGAGGCTTTGAATGCCAATTCCGAGCTAACGAGCGCAAATAACCGCTATATGCAAAATCTTGCCTATATCCGGCTTAAGAATCTTACCATCGGCTATAGCCTTCCCGAGAAGCTGCTTGAGCACTGGAAGATCAATAGGGTTCGATTTTATATGAGCGGCGAGAACCTCTTCACCGCCACGGGTCTAATGACAAAATATATCGATCCCGAGCAGGTGGGCGCCGACGCCAACAATATCAGGGCCGACAATAACGCCCGTGACTATCCTTTTATGAAGAATTATTCCTGCGGCCTGGACATCACATTCTAAGATCATCAAACTATTGTAATGAAACAGTTATTGCTTATACTTTGCGCCTCCTGTCTGCTGGGGTCCTGCAGCAAGTTCCTCGACAGGGATCCTTTATCGCAGATATCTCCTGACAATGCGTTTAGCAGCGAGAGCGAGCTACAGCTTTATATCCATTCCATGTATGGCCTTTTTCCAACGGCGGACGGGGCTTTTCCATATGGCATCTACAATGAGTCTTTTGACAATATTGTGCTGACCAGCCTTTCTAACCAATTGACCGGTAACCGGGTAGTTCCGGTTACTGATGCCAACTGGGGCAATTCGACAACGACGACTGCCGCGAGCGTTGGCAGCTGGGGCAATCTCCGGAATATCAATTTCTTTCTTCAGAACTACCAGAAGGGGCATCTTCCAAACAACGTGACTGCCCCCTATGTCGGCGCGGCGCGGTTCTTCCGGGCCTGGTTCTATTACAATATGGTCGCGTTGTACGGGGATGTTCCCTGGGTCGGTTCGGCTATCGACGCCAATGATTCGACCCTGCTGCTTAAAAAACGGGATTCCCGGATGCTGGTCATCGACTCCGTTCTTGCCGATCTCGATTACGCTATCGCGAATATGACTGCTACCAAGGCCATCGACCAGGTATCCAGATATACAGCCATGGCCTTAAAGGCAAGGGTCTGTCTTTTCGAGGGGACCTTCCGTAAATACCACGCAGGCGATGTATTCGGTCAGAACCTCTCCGGTGCTACCGATCTTTTGCAACGATGCGCGGGCATCTGCGACACCCTGATGAGCACCGGCGGTTACAAACTCCATGCGAACAATCCTGCCACGGCTTATGGCGAGCTGTTCTCGGAGCAGGCGGCTGATCCGGGTGAGATTATCCTGGCTCGTACGTATAATTCGTCGCTGGCTATCTTTCATAACCTCAACTATTACACGCTGTCGCCTTCCTATGGTAAACCCGGTCTGGAGAAGAAACTGGTCAACAGCTATCTGATGAAGGATGGCAGCCGTTTTACCGATATCCCCGGCTATGACACGATCACCTTCTTCAACGAGACGCAAAACCGCGACCCGCGGCTTTCGCAGACGGTTCGGACGCCGGGGTACACGCGTATCGGGGGTACGCAGCTGCTGGCTCCGGATTTCAGTGCAACGGTTACCGGTTACCAGATGACGAAGTTTGTGGCCGATGCCTCACAGGACGCCAATGCGAGATCGGTGACCCCGCTGCCTCTCTTCCGGTATGCGGAGGTGCTGCTTGCCTTCGCGGAAGCAAAGGCCGAGCTCGGGACCCTGACGCAGGCGGATATCGACCGTTCCATCAAGCTGCTGCGTGACCGGGTGGGAATGCCCGATCTCAACCTGGTGACGGCCAATGCCAATCCCGATCCATATCTTGCCGGTCAGTATACCCAGGTGAACGGCGCCAATAAGGGTGTCATCCTGGAGATCCGCCGCGAGAGGCGTGTAGAGCTCGTCATGGAATATTTCCGTTGGAACGATCTGATGCGCTGGAAGGAAGGACATCTGCTCGCACAACAATATAAGGGGGAATATTTCCCGGGTCCGGGAACCTTCGATCTCGACCACAACGGAACAGCAGATGTCTGTATCTATACAGGGACCAAGCCTGCTGCACAGCCTGGTGTTGTCTATCTGAAGCTGGGCAGCGATATCGACCTGGAGAACGAAGCGTCCGGCGGGGACATCGTGATCAATAAAACGATCCCGAAAATGTTCAACGAGAACCGGGACTATCTGTTCCCGATCCCGTTACAGGAGATCCTGTTAAATCCAAATCTCACACAAAATCCGAATTGGTAATTTAAACATATGCTTAGGGCATCCCAAAAGCGGGATGCCCTTTTGAATTTATAATTTGCAGAGGAGACACCTGTCAGTTGCTGTATTTTGCCAGCCATTTTGCCGAACAGGCCCGCACCAATGGCATTGAACATTTCCGTGGCAAGGGGATCGTACTGCGCAGCAATGGCGGGATTGTCGGCGTTGATGCCCGTTTTGCTGCCGTTGTTCATTTCCGTGGGGTATACGCCAGGCTGGATGGCAATGACGGTATGACCGGCTTTTGAAAGGGTTGTTGCTTAGCTGGGGGAAGGAAGATATAAAGTCAGGATATTTCTCTTCTGCACCATCCATCAAATAAGCTCAATTCAACAGATCGTTTATTGGGATCGCATCCAGATAAGGGGCTAATAGGCTGGTATTTGCAAATGCCCTGTATTCTTCGATCGCTTTACTGCTGGTATTACAATAAGCTTCTACGTAGTAGCTGCCTAAATGGAACAGGAAGATCAGGGAATCAAAACTATTTCTTTTCGCGATCAGCACGCCGTTATGCAGAACAGCCAGTTTCTTTTCTTCCTCGTTCATTAAGATAAAATCAGAAAGCCTCATAGTTAAAATTTTAAACTGTTTACGTTTGAAATTATTTACTAAAAATCTGCTTAAACTGAAAACGATAATACTAAGACTGAAAATGACGAAAGGCAAAAAGTGCACGTGCGCTATGGCGGAATGTGGGAAATCAAATAATGTCAGGCACGCCGGTACTAATAAAATACGAGACGGGCTAAAGATAGGATCTATTTCGGGATTTTTTCTGTTTTTTTCAGGATGCCGCGGTAAATTATAGGACCGTTGCCCATTTTTTATTCTTTGTGAGATATGCAATAACTTCCCGCCGGTCGGGACCTACCGCGTCAACGGCATTTCTGACCTGTTCGCGGGTGACCCCTAATCTCTCTTCGAGATATCTGAATTCGAATTTGTCAATGGGTGTGCCTTTTTCCTGGGGAGTAGGCAGGTTTGATTTAGTGGTAGTAGTTGACATATCATATGGCTTTATGGTATGAAAGAATTTCCTTAATCGTTCGGACGTTAAAATTAATCATTTATTAGATGACACTGCAGCCGCTTGGCTAAAATAAAATGCTCGGGATTGTTGGACTTGTATGAGATTGAAAATCAATGAAAACCCCGCGACGGCTGCCGGTCAGTCTGGTCAGAAAGCCTCCTGAATAGTGTGTACGCATAACATCCCGCACAAATTCCAAATACCGATTCCAAAAAGGAGAATAAGATCAAAATTGCGGCGATGGAATACGCGGCTGCATCAAGGGACAATACGTTGGAGATCAGCAGCAGATCGGCAAATACAAACCCAAGCTGTGCGGCAAATAGTTTGGGCGCCTGGTCGGTCGGCCTTGTTTTTATGGACAGCTTCCTGACAAGCCAGCCACTGATAATATTGAGCGGGCTATAAGGGCCTTTCCCAAATCCGCGGAGGAAAAAATCGATCCCCAGAAAGGCTGGAATACCCCAATATGGAATAAACAGGAAGAACAAAATACAGAGCAAAACCAGTGAAGCAGTGATCCGGACCTGGTTCTCGTTGACCAGGACATGATTGACAGGGCAAGAGATCTTGTCGGACATAGTAATCATAGCACTAAGATAGTCCATTAATTTAATAGACAATAAAAAATCTCTATTTTGCGCTCGAAGAGAACGACGAACTGTTCATCATCTTTGGCGACGAAACCAGCGGGAAAACAACATACCCGCCACCGCAGAATATCCTCCCGGTTGCCGTTACGGCCGGGGAAAAGGATTACGGCCATCACATGCAGAGCTGATTTTACCGCTAAGCCGTAATATTGCATAAAAATCATGGAAAAAGCAGAAGACCGTTTAACACCCTATATCTGCACGACCTGCGGAGTACAATACCCGCCATCATCTGTACCACCGCTGAGCTGTAAGATTTGTGAGGACGACCGCCAGTACGTAAACCCAAACGGCCAGACATGGACAACGCTTGCCAAACTAAATGACCACTATAAAAATACAATTGAACAGGTTGCGTCTAACATTTATTCCATTCGTACCCAACCGGATTTTGGTATCGGACAGCGCGCGCATTTAATAGTAACGCCCGGCGGCAACATTCTCTGGGATTGCATTTCCAATATAGACAAGGATACTT
Source organism: Puia sp. (assembly GCA_036499285.1). Lineage (GTDB taxonomy): Bacteria > Bacteroidota > Bacteroidia > Chitinophagales > Chitinophagaceae > Puia. The sequence goes on from DASYEB010000041.1 coordinate 254,494, forward strand.
TTGAAGAAATAAACAAATCAGGCGGCATAAAAGCTATCGCCTTGTCACATCCACATTATTTTTCGACCATGGTGGAATGGAGCAAGTCTTTTAATAATGCGCCAATTTATGTAAATAGCCTTGACGCTGAATGGCTGGCCCGAAAAGACGCTGCTGTCAATTTATGGGAAGGCCACGAGTTTACTTTATGGGATGATATACAGCTGATCTGCTGCGGGGGGCATTTTCCGGGCGGCAGTGTTTTACACAACCCCCAAAATGGCGGCCAGCTATTGGTTGGGGATGTGATACAGGTATGTCCCGATCTCAAATCGGTATCGTTCATGTACAGTTACCCTAATATGATCCCATTGTCCAAAAAAGAGATCCGCGGGATTCAAAGCGCAATTAGTGGCAAAACGTATGAAACCATATATGGTGCTTTTGGTCGGTACATTACAAAAAACGCCATGGCTGTGATGGATTTTTCGGTAGACCGGTATCTACGCATTTTTGAGGAATAATTGATAAACTAGCCGAAGCAACCGGCTATTTTAAAGAACATACGGCCCCCGATATTATTTTCAGCGACATACAATTGGGCGATGGACTAAGCTTTTCCATTTTTGAAACTTGTGCGTTCAGGGCAGCGGGAATCGACTATATTCTCAAACACTTTACCAGGCCATTGTCCCCTGATAGAGGCGAAGAAGGAACCCGCTATTGCGGGTTCCTGTCCACCTACATATTCACACTAACCCCAACAATAAGCCGCGCTTTATTTGCTTCAAAATCATAAGCCGGCATCGACCAGATCGTTGCTAAGAGCTTGGGAACAGCAAATCGAAAGTTGGGCCCTATACCATGTAATCTCCAGGCCGTAAGCCCAACCGTAAACTGGTCAGAGCATTTCTGAAATAAATTAGCCTTATACAAATAATTAGCATGTCCACTACCCAATTCTCCCAAAACAGAAAACGATGTCTTCCCTTTCCCGGTCCAAATACTCGCCCCAAACCGGGGACTATTCGTTCCCTGCTCGATGCCGGCGCTTGCCCCAAAACCAAATGACTTTGAAAAAGTATAGCTAGCCCCAATCAGCGCCTCACTCCATTTTTGTTCAACCAGACCAAAAAATGTCAATGAAACCTTCTCCGTAATTTTTCTCGATGCAAAGTAATTGACATTTGGTTCAACATAGCCGCCGGCAGTGTACCTGCCATAGGTCTCCAGTTGGGCCTGCACCAGAAACGGCAGAGCAACAAGCAGGAGTATAAGTATCTTTTTCATAGACCGGCGCCCGATTTAGCCGTGCTTTTAAATAATGAATCGACACTCCAGGTGTAAACGGGAATCGTGGCTAACAAAAGGCTGGCGGCAGAAAATGGAAATGTTGCAAAATTGATGGGCGCTTTGATGCCTATAAACAGGGACATGGATGTTGCAAAAGCAAGTGTCAGCAGACAACTGCCAATCGCGGCCTGTCTTGTTTTAAATCCGATGATCAGCAGGATCCCGAGAGAGGCTTCGGCGAAAGTGGCGAAGCCGCCCATAACGTTGACAGCCGGTCTGGCCAGGAAAGGCATCAACGTTCCGGTATAATTTATGAAGTTTTCCCAATTGCCCCATTCTATATTCCTGCCTCCGAACGGACCCAGAAAGCCAAGCCTGTCAAAAACAGGAGTGAGGAAGCCTATGCCTAATGTAATGCGCAAAAGAAGTTGCGGCACTCTGAATGAATTTTTCATACGTCTAATGTTTTGTTGTTAATTGATGAGGTAAAATTAAACACTTGCTGGGCCATATTTATATACCAGATATGAGAAAAAGACCAGCCCAGGCGCCCGCCATTAATATCCCTCCGTCATTATCAAAGGCGCCCATTACCCGGTGGAATACCCGATTAAAATCTCACTAATCGATGCCACTTTATTTTTAATTAAGGCAAAAAAAATTATATTTGAACAGAACCGAATGGCACTGAAAAAGAACTTAACAGCAACCCGCATGGATTCTCCGTCCCCCGGAGAACCGTTGAACAGAGAAAGTTTCGAGCTTTTCTTCAAGGAGAATTTCCTTCGTTTCTGCCTCTTATGCCAGTTCAAGTTTGGCTTCGATACCGAGCAGGCAAAAGAAATAGTGCATGTCAGCTTCGTCAAACTCTGGGAAAGCCGCGTCAACCCAAAGACAGGCACTTCATTGTCTGCTTATTTTGTCACCATACTATACAACAGCAGCCTGGACGCGATCCGGCACGAGAAGGTAAGGCTGAAGTACCGGCGGGCCTACCTGAAAAGTGTGGACGAATTTCCTTCTGATCCGGGTTCTTCCCTGATGGATCTGCAACAGCTGAAAAACGATATCGCCGAAGCCATCGAAAGCATGCCCGGGCAGATGCGGATCATCTTCGAACTAAGCCGGTTCGGAGGATTGAAATACGCTGACATCGCGGTAAAACTGGGACTTTCCGCTAAAACAGTCGAAAACCAGATGGGACGGGCGCTACGCAGATTGAGGGACCGGCTCAGCCATTATCTGGGCGTCTGCCTGCTATTCCTTTTTTGGGGCTCATAAATTTATTTTTCCCGGTTGTGGGGGTAGAAGAACCCAGGGCCGTTATATACGCACACACACATGCACACTTTCAGTCAATATGATCAGCTGCTGACCAGGTATTTATTGAATGAGCTCGATGCTACTGAAGAAGAAGACCTGGTGCTGTGGCTGGAGTCAAACACCGAAAACAGGGATTATTTTGAAAAATTTGCCGCCGCCTGGAACCTTTCATCGGCCCCGGAAGCGATCAGGAATATCGATGTCGATCAGGAATGGGAAAGACAAAAGATCAGCATAGAAAACAATAGCGGAACCGTCATTCGAATGCAGCGGTACAGTCATACGACGGGGTCGCCGCAGACGGGCGGAGGAGGAAGGCGAAAATGGAGGGTCCCGGCAATCGCAGCTGCATGTGTGCTCCTGGTGGTAGCTATATATCAGAAAAAGACCAGCATCAGCATCTCCGAAACAAAACCGGCTGAGATCGTTAGCAGGAGCGGATCGGAACCGTCGCCTTCCGTTGGAGTACAGACAGTGACCAATCGTTCGGACCGGATAAGAACGCTGGCTCTCATCGATGGCTCCAGCGTCGTCCTTTATCCGAATAGCGAACTGACCTATGACAGTCTGTTTGCAGGAAGTGTACGAAGTGTTCTGCTGCGCGGCAAGGCGGAATTCAAAGTCGCCGCCAACAAGTCGAAGCCCTTTATCGTTACCCATGGGAATATTGCTACGCACGTATTGGGAACACGTTTTACCGTCTGGGCGCCGGTGAATGAAAAGATACAACGGGTTCGGCTGTATGAAGGAAAAGTGGTGATCAGGGGCGCTGACGGCATCAGTAAGCTTTCGGGAAGCTATTATCTCTCTCCCGGACAGGAATTTGTTTATGATGATGTACATAATACGGGCCAGGTAAGGGCATTCGGTACTACGCCGGCGGTGGCAGCCGCAGCGGCCAGGGACAAAGAAGACATCACCTTACCGGACCACTCAAAAGGATCGTGGTTCATGTTTAACAATCAGCCTCTTTCGGAAGTGTTCGACGAGCTGCAGAGCGTTTATAATGTCGGGATCGTCTATAAGGAAACCGATCTTCACAAAATGTATTTCATCGGCAAATTCGATGCTTCCGATTCACTGAATGTCATTCTGAGCCGCATGGCCACCCTGTATCATTTGAAAATTATCCACGAGCAGGATAAGTACCTCATCAGTAAATAAGCCTCACCAAAACCTTTCCACTTCTTTTATTAAAAAAATTGCCCCTGCCAGTAAGGGCCGGGGATTTATTTAACTAACTAAAACTAAAGCTATGAGATTTAAGTCTTTTAGATGGGGCTCCCTATTTCTTATACTCGTCCTGCTGCAGGCTGCCATTCTGCCGGACCTCCAGGCACAGGGAGGATCCAGCCTGGTGAGAGGAATGGTAACCAATTCCGGCAACCAGCCCGTAGGCGGGGTTTCGGTCATCATCCGGAATACAAGGAACAATTTTACGCTGGGCACCAGCTCCGACAGCCTGGGCGTTTTCACCTTCAATCGCATCCCCGCAGGCGGACCTTATAGCTTTATCTTTTCGGCTATCGGGTTTGAAAGACAGATCGTCTCGGGATATAACATCAAAACGGATGCAACCCTTTCCCTGATGATCAAGCTAAAGGACTCAGTCGCTTCTATCGACCAGGTGGTAGTCATCGGCTATGGTACACAGCGAAAGACTGACCTGACGGGTTCCATCGCCACCGTCAGCTCGAAGGAGTTCAGCGGGCAGGCCTTTTCAAATACCAACATCGCGCTACAGGGTAAAGTGCCCGGGGTTGAGTTTACCTCTACCTCCGGTGAGCCCGGCGCTAAAGTACAGGTCAGGATCAGGGGTATGGGTACATTCGGGAATAGCGGTCCTCTTTATATCGTTGACGGCGTCCAGCTGAGCGGCAGCGACATCAATATCATCAGCCCCGACGACATCGCAAACGTCAGTGTACTAAAAGACGCATCGGCAGCCGCCATTTATGGTTCGCGCGCCGCCAACGGGGTCATACTCATCACGACAAAGAAGGGTACGGTGGGGAAGCCCCGCCTGACCTATTCCGGTTACTACGGCATCCAGTCTGTACACCGCCTGATCCCGATGCTCAACTCCCTCCAGCTGGCCGACCTGGTCAATGAGACGGATAACAACGGCGGATTCGCGCCGCAGCCTGCATTCAACGATCCGCAAAATCTGAAGACCAACACCGACTGGCAGAAAGCCGCCTTTCCCAGCGCACCCATGCAGGACCATTCGATAAGCCTGTCCGGTGGCACCGAGAGCAGCCGCTATGCTCTTTCCGCCGATTATCTCAACCAGCAGGGAAGTATGGTCTTCAGCTCCCTGAAAAGATATTCGGTACGGTTCAACAGCCAGTATAACATCGGAAAGCGGTTGCTGATCGGGGAGAATCTCAGCCTCGTTCGTTCGCAGGGTCTCAACCTGGGTTATGGCAACAATCTCGATCTGGCCTACCTGCTCGGGGCATCTCCGACCATGCGTATCTACCGGCCTGCAAACCTTGGCGGTTATGCAGGCCCCAACCAGGCCGAGACCGGTATCAACAATCGCGATAATATCATAGGGCGACGCGATAATCAGCGGCATAACACTTCGAATGACAATATCCTTGGCAACCTGTATCTGGAATATAGTTTTATACCCGGTCTGAAATACCGGCTCAACCTGGGGCTTAACAACGGGCTGGCTACGGGCAGAACCTACCTGGGCATCTTCCAGATGGACAATCGCAGCAACCTGCGGCAGAGTCTTACCCAGAACAGCAATACGAATAACGAATACACTGTCGAGAATACGCTGACGTATGAAAAAAAGATCCATGACAATATCGCGATAAACCTGCTGGCGGGTTATACGGAACAAAGCGCCAGGTCTACCACGCTGACGGGATCAAGACAGGACTTTCCCAGTAATTCCATCCAGGTCTTTGATGCGGGCACCGGCCCTTCCGTATTGGGCGGTAATCAGGCCGAATGGGCGCTGCGCAGCTATCTTGGCCGGGCCAATGTCACTTTGTACGATAAATACCTGTTCACCGCAACCATACGCCGGGATGGCTCTTCCAGATTTGGCAAAGAGAACCGGTACGGTGACTTCCCGTCTTTTGCCGTTGGCTGGAATCTCGACCGGGAAAAATTCCTGAAAGACGTCACTGCTATCAGCAGTCTTAAGATCAGGGCGAGCTGGGGCCGCCTGGGTAATCAGGAGATCGGCAACTATGAAAGCCAGACCACCATTTCGACGACCCCGCAATATATTTTTGGAACTACGCAGTCGATTGCATCTGCCGCCGCGGTGCTGACGTTGGGCAATCCCGCGCTGAAGTGGGAAAGCACCGCCCAGACCGATGTCGGCACGGATATCTCCCTTTTCAGCAACCACTTCAGCTTTTCTGCCGATTACTGGGTGAAGAATACAAATGACATCCTGTTACGTACCCCTATCTCTGTCGGCACAGGGATAGCGCGCGACAATGGCGCCTTTCAAAATGCAGCCAGCGTAAAGAATTCGGGCTTTGAATTTGTGGCTACCTACCGCAACAGCGGCCGCGACTTCTCCTATGAGATCACCGGCAATCTTTCCACGCTAAAGAACAGGGTTACCTCCCTCGGCGGCGTACCCAGCATCATCAGCCGGGTGGAGAATGTATATCAATACGGCACCTTTACCCGGACCATGCCGGGTTTGCCCATGTCCAGCTTCTTTGGTTATATAGCGGACGGCATTTTTCAAAACCAGGCGGAAATAGCCAAACACGCTACACAACCCGGTGTTGCCCCGGGGGATATCCGGTTCAGGGATATCAACAACGACGGCGTCATTGATGCCAATGACCGTACCACCATCGGTAATTCCTTTCCAAAATTCAATTACGGTGTCCTGGGCAGCTTCACCTACAAAGCCTTCGATGCCTCCTTCAGCATCCAGGGCGTACAGGGCAAACAGCTGTACAATGCACAGCGCGCTTATCTCGAGGCGATGAACGCCGCCGACGGACAAATGGCGACGACTTTAAAACGCTGGCATGGCGAAGGCACGTCCAACTCCATGCCCCGTGCCATCCGGGGGTCAGGATTGAATACGGTAGCATCCAGCCGCTTTGTGGACAATGCCAGCTATGCAAGGCTGCAGAACGTACAGGTAGGTTACACCATTCCTCCGTCCGTCTCAGCCAGACTGCATATCCAGCGGCTCAGGGTCTATGCCAACGCACAGAATTTATTAACGATCACGAAATACCCGAATTATAACCCCGACACACTGGGCGGATCAGGATACAACGACGACTCGCTGAACCCGCTGCAGGTGGGTGTCGACACAGGCAGCGTTCCAATCCCTACGATAGTCCAGATGGGGGTACAACTCGGCTTCTGAGGTTAGCACAGCCCGTCTCAAAACATTTTATTCATTTAAAGCTCACAGGCATGAAGAACAATATACTGATATTCATAATAAGCCTCGGCATCATCGTTTCGCCGGGATGCAAAAAAGATTTCCTTGTCAAGACACCACCGGACAAGCTTCCCCTCGACGGATTCTTCAATACCGCCGACCGTGCGCTGGCAGGCGTCAACGCCGCCTATATTCCGCTGGCCTCGGTCAATCTCTTTGGCGGAGACGATATCTCCCTTCGTCTGTTCGACCCCCCAACCGGTGACGTCATCCTCAGCAGCGCCATTTCGGGTGTTGTCTTTAATAAGTTTGCCTTCTCTGCCGACGACCCGAATCTGCTGGCCTTTTATTCCGGATTATACCAGGGCGTGTACCGGAGCAACCTCGTCATCCAGCAGGTTCCCGCCATCCAGATGGACGCGACCCTGAAACAGCGATATCTCGGTGAAGCAAAATTCTTAAGAGCCCTGTATTATTTTTATCTCACGGCCGAATGGGGCGAAGTACCTCTTTTCACCGTTCCCTTCAAAGATCCGAATGACGCCCTTATAGCAAAGTCTCCCATTGCAGACATTCAGAAGGTCATGATCCAGGATCTGACGGATGCCATAGCCGGGCTGCCTGTTTCCTACGGTTCTGCCGACCTGGGAAGAGCCACACAGGGCGCCGCGAAGGCCCTCCTTGGAAAAGTATATCTGTACATAAAAGACTATACGAATGCGGCAAAATGGTTTGGGGATGTCATCAATTCGGGGACCTATGGCCTGATGGATAATTTTGACCAGATCATCAACCGCAATTACGAAAACAATAAGGAATCGATCTTCGAGATCCAGTTCGCATCCGCCGCGGCAGGAGCTTCCTCCCCCGTAGGAGATGACAGGGAATATCACTACTGGCCGCAGGTCAACGGAGGATCGAGCGAAGTCTCGCCAACCCAAAGCATCGTCGACGAATTCGAGCCCAACGATCCCCGCAAGGACTTTGAACTTTTTTATTATGATGGTCAGCCGTTTGCTCCCCAACTGACCACCTCCTCGCTAAACCTCGATGTGTATAAGAAAAGCTGGTCGCCGACCGGTTACAATATACGGAAAGGTCAGGTGCCTATTCTGTACATCAATTCGAGGGGTACCAACTACCCGCTGATCCGGTATGCCGACGTGCTGCTGATGTATGCCGAAGCCGCCAATGAGCTGGGGCAATATCCTGATGCGATCAGCGCTATCAACAAGGTCCGGCAAAGGCCATCGGTGAATATGCCGGTGATCACGGCAACCACAAAGGACGACATCTTCAAGGCTATCGTCCATGAGAGAAGGGTAGAGCTTGCTTTTGAACAGCATCGCTTTGATGACCTGAAAAGATGGGGACTTGTTGACACTGTACTGGCGCCACTGGGCTACAAAGCCAGGAACAGATATTTCCCGCTTCCACAGCTGGAGCTGGATGTAAATCCTAAATTAGTTCAGTTAAGCGGATGGTAGACAATTATACCCGGCCGCGATGAGCGGTCGGGTATAATATTTTTTTTTAAGGATAAAATAATTACATTTGGCTACAACTGATTATTAGCACCCCTACTAACTGTTATGACCTGCGGCATTAACTCTACAGAAGATGATGATGCATTGTTACTGCTTCAAATGAAGCAAAACAGCAAATCTGCATTCAACCAATTATTTGAAAAATATTGGGAGGCAGCTTATTCCAGTGCCTACAGACGTCTGAAGGATGCAGACCAGGCAAAAGATATAGTCCAGGATATTTTCACCCATATCTGGCTGCACAGAGCCACCGATCAGATCCACAATTTTCCCGCCTACCTGAACACGGCAATCCGTAACAAGGTCATCAAGATAGCAACCCGGCAAAAGACTACCCATCCTTTTTTCAATCCCCTGGAAAATCTTTCCGAAAAGGCCGGCAATGCAGACCAGTCGCTGCTTTGGAAGGAATTCTATACTGCCTATGAGACATGGCTCAAAAGCCTTCCCCCGCAAAGACAGATCATTTTCCGGCTTCGTTTTCACGACGACCTCCCAACAAAGGACATTGCATCCCGCCTGGGCCTTTCCAGGAAAACGGTTCAGAACCAGCTGGGCAAGGCCATCGAAAAGCTGAGGGGTTCCCTGGCAGGCCTCTGGGTCCTTTTCTTTGTCATCATTTTCCCTTCTTAAAAAAATTATAAAAAAAAGTTGGCCCCCGGATGGGGCTTTTTTCTCTTTTGGGGTCATTAATACAGCTATAGCGAATCAAATGGACAAACACTACCTTATTGAATTGTTACACAAGTACATCGAAGGCACGGCCACCGAGACCGAGCGCCAGCTTATCGAGCGATACTACAATTTATTCGAATCCGAACCGGATGTATTGTCATTGCTGACAGCCGCGCAAAAGAACGAATTGCGGACAAGTCTGCCGGCTGATATCTGGAAAACGATAGAGATAGAAGAGAATGAGGTCAGAAGAAAGACAAGTGTGGTGATGTGGAGGATCGGCATGGCGGTAGCTGCAGCCATGATCCTCGTGATAGTAAAAGGCTTGTTCCTGACCAGCCCGACAAGCCGGACCGCACCGCTCGCAGCGATCCACGGCCTCAAAAAAGGCAACCACGTTATTTGCCTGCCCGATGGTACTACCGTGACGCTTAGCGCAGCCAGCAGTCTGAGCTATTCGCCCGCTTTTACTTCCGAAAGCAAACGGGAGGTTTTCCTGGAAGGGCAGGCTTTTTTTGACGTTCATCGCGACAGCCTGAAACCCTTTTTGGTCCATGCCGGAAAAGTCAACGTGACCGTATTAGGCACCGCCTTCAACGTGAAGGCCAACACAGCCGATGATAGTATTACGGTAACGGTCAAACGAGGTAAGGTCAGGGTAAACGATCCGGAAACGACATTGGGCACGATCACGCCCCGGCAGCAGGTTGTCTATAATAAGCAAAACCAACGCTCGAGCCAGGGGACGGTAAAGTCGGATTCCTACCTGGACTGGAGAAACGATGATTGTTTTTGCGATAACCTGACGATGATGGAGGTTATCGCTATTCTGGAGGACCGGTTCAACGTCTCCATATCCGTAGACGAACAGGTGGCCGGAGCAGATCGGTTCACGGCTACCTTCTCCCGGCTTGAAACTCTTGATCAGGCATTAAAGAGTATTTGTGAATTTAATGGAGCAATATATCAGTACGATCGGCAAAAAGCAGTAGTGGTTATTAAGCAAAAGTGAAATAAAAAAACCCTCCTTGATCTGATTGCCAGGCAAACAGAAAACTGAGGGCTCGCCTGGTATTGACTGCCATCGCTACCAGACATCGTTTTAAATTGCCTGTATAACAGGGCTTCGTCACTTAAAACAGGTCAAAATTATGCTTTTTCCAGTTATTTATCCCCGGGCAGGACGGATTTTCGGTTGGGTCCTTTTACTGCTGACCGGCTCCTGTCTTGCCTTTACGACGAATCAGGAGCCTCCTGTATACCGGGTTCACCGCCTGGAAAGGCCCTTGACGATCGATGGCAACTGGAACAAAAAGGCCTGGAAAAAAACGGGCGCCCTTCACGTCACCAATGATATCCTTGGTGTTCCGAAATTCCATCCGGAGACGGAAGTAAAGATGCTTTATGATACCGGCAGCCTGTACGTCATCTTCCGGGTACAGGACCGCTATGTCCGCAGCATCACGACAGACATCGGCGGACCCGTTTGGAAGGACGCCGCAGTCGAGTTCTTTTTTTGCCCGGACACCACCAGGCCCGACCGGTTTTTCAACCTGGAGATCAATTGCGGCGGCACAGCGTTGCTGGGTTATCATTCCGTCAAACCGACAGCTGAAGATATCCGGTCCATCCGGATCGCGCATTCCCTGCCGCAGGTAGTAGACCCGGAGCTGGCTGGTCCTGTAGTATGGACCATCGAATATCAGCTGCCCCTGGCCATGCTGGCAAAATATGCCGGCATCACCAAACCGATGAAAGGAGTAAGCTGGAAAGCCAATTTTTGCAAGATAGCAGAGAACAATACAAACCCGCATCACATGACCTGGAGCCCTATAACAGATCCTCACCCTAATTTTCACATGCCCCGGTATTTCGGGCACATACAATTCGAATAAGTATATGAAGATAATAGCGATGCTTTGCCTGACTTATTTTATATTTTTTTCTTTTCAAATGAAGACTTTTGCCCAGGAGTCCGGATGGAGAGTTCCATCCTGGGCAGATACGGCCAAAAGAAGATTTGCTGCGACACCGGCCGTGATGAAGGAAGGTAAAACACTCTTCTCTACCTATTGCGCAGCCTGCCATGGGAAGAATGGCAACGGAGAAGGCGCCCCGGGAATGACCTTCGAGGTAAAACCCGCCAATTTTCACGACTGGGAGGTGATGCATCAGAAGGACGGAACTTTATTCTGGAAACTGAGCAAGGGACATGGCGCCATGCCCGGTTTTGGCGGTTCGTTGACGGAACACCAGCGCTGGGAGCTGATCGCCTACCTGCGGGAGCTGTCGAAAAACAAAGGCGGTCATATCGAGATGGCCTTTGAAAATACCCGCCCTGTTGCCGGCTATAAGATAGATCCATCGATGAAGAGCGGATATTTTCCGGTGCCAGGGAAAGTAAGAAATGTCATCGGATCGGCCACCCTGGACTTCATGATCGATACGGTTGAATCGGGATTGATACAGCCCTGGAGCCTGGCCTTCCTTCCCGACGGGAAAACAATGCTCATCGCGGAGCGCAGTGGAAAGCTGGTGATCGTCAGAAATGGGATCCGCCAGAAAACGCCCGTGAAAGGCCCAGTCCCCACCAGCCTGCGGGAAGTAAAGCTGCATCCGCAGTTTGCGACGAACCATCTGGTGTACATGTCCTATTATATCGAACCGTTGAAGTCTATGGACAAGTCGACCCGGGTTAACAGCGGTTACGCCGTGATCATGAGAGGAAAGCTGGAAGGAGATTCCCTTACTGATCCGCAGGTGCTTTTTAAATGCGGCCCCTTCAGGGAAGACGGATTTTGGTATGGCAACAAGATCGCCTTCGACAAGGATGGATTTATGTACGTCACCATCGGTCAGCGCACGATAGAAGGCAAACACAGATGGAATACAGCCCAGGACCTGTCGGTCATTTCCGGGAAGGTCATCCGTCTGAAGGACGATGGCTCTGTTCCAAAAGACAATCCATTTGTAGACACAGCCGGAGCGCTGCCCGAGATCTATACGCTTGGTCACCGCATGCCGGAAGGGTTGGTATACGACCGGCATACCGGGAAGCTGTGGGAGAACGAACACGGAGAGAATGGCGGCTGTGAGCTCAACCTCCTGGGGCCGGGGAAAAATTATGGCTGGCCAAAGACGACTTTCAGCATCAATTACAATGGGACCATCATCACAACGGATACGGTGCTTCCGGGTATGGAGCTGCCGGCACACCACTGGAATCCGGCCCTTGCCCCGGCAGGGATGGATTTCGTATACGGCGATCGTTATCCCGGCTGGAATGGGGATCTCATCATCGGTTCGCTGGTGCAAAAGAGATTAAACCGGACCATAATGAAAGATGGCAAGGTCATCGGCGATGAAAAGCTGATACAGGGCATCGGCAGGGTAAGGGACGTGGCGGTTGCACCCGATGGCTTCCTGTATTGCGTGACGGAAGACACCGGCGTACTGGTCAGGATCGTGCCGGTCAAAAAAGGGCTTTCAAAAACTATACATACACTTAACTAAATAATGCTGTTTATGGAAAAAAAGGTCTGATAAAATGTTTCTCCGCCTGTGATCCGCTGCCACGGTAGCAGGCCGCATATGTAAACATCCCGTCCTCGTCGGGGATTCGTCACTAAAAACTAACTAGCTCATGATTTGCAAATTGCATGTCGCGAAATCTCTTATTCATTCAATTATGCGTACCGGAGTAATTTTCCTGGTAATATTGGGGGTTACGACCCAATTGCTGAACGCCTCGCCGTCAAGAGGCCAGGATATCAGCAAGGTGAAGATCAAAATGGAACTGCGACATGAGTCGCTGGTCCAGGCCTTTCAAAAGATCGAATCGCTGAGCGTTTTTCATTTCATGTACCGGAGCAAAGAGGTAAATGATATCCAAAACCTGGATATGGCCTACGGCGAACACAGCATACAGGAAGTCCTGGACCAGCTGTTAAGCAATACTTCGCTGACCTTCCGCCAGATTGGCAACCAGGTGCTGATCACGGCGCGGAAGCCGCAAAAAAAGACTGCTGAGTCTCCGCATCAGCAGCCCACAGGCAGCTACAACGCGGAAGCTCCGATGGTGGAGGCTGACAAAGCCGTCATCGTCGTAAAAGGAAGGGTTACCAACGAAAAAGGGGAACCACTGGCCGGCGTCAGCGTCACACAAAAAGGCAGCACAAAAGGTACGTCCACCGATGCCGGAGGAAACTTCTCGCTCAGTGTGGATGAAGAAGCCGTATTGGTCTTCACCTATGTCGATTTTACCACGCAGGAGCTAAATGTCAACAGGCGTGCTGCCCTTGACGTGGTCCTTCAGCCGGGTAACAAATCGCTCAACGCTGTCATCGTAACCGCGCTGGGCATCACCCGGTCGGTCAAGTCGCTGACCTATTCGGCACAGGTTGTCAAAGGATCCGAGGTGAACGAAGCAAAAGAGACCAACGTGATCAACTCCCTGCAGGGCAAGGTGGCAGGGCTCACCATTACAAAGAACGCGGTAGGTCCCGGCGGGGAATCGAAGGTTTTATTAAGAGGCAACCGCTCACTGTCAGGCAATAATGATCCCCTTTATGTCATCGACGGCGTGCCGCTCGCCGGTGGCATCGAGATGCTGAATCCGGATGATGTCGAGAGCATGTCGGTGCTGAAGGGTGCATCCGCAGCTGCCTTATACGGCAGTCAGGGTCAGAATGGTGCGATCATCATTACCACGCGCAGAGCGCGTCCGGGCAAGGTAAATATCGACTACAACGGCGGTGTCTCCCTGGATCGTGCTGCTGTATTGCCCAAGCTGCAATATCAATATGGCCAGGGGGATGGAGGAAATTATGTATCCAACTCCGAACACAGCTGGGGACCAAAGGCCGATGGCCAGCCGGTCCAATTATGGAATGGCGATACAGTAGCCCTCAGAGGCCAGCCCGACCGCCTGAAGGATTTCTTCCGGACGGCTCTCACCACCACGAACTCACTCAGCCTCAGCGGCGGCACCGACCAGCTGCAGGCCTATTTCTCATACGGCAATACCCATGCGCAGGGTATCATGCGCAACAATGACCTTGACCGGCATAATATCGACCTGAAAGTAGGATATAAAGTCGGTTCAAAATTTACGCTTAACAGCAAGCTGACCTATATCTACGAAGCCGTCAACAACCGCGTGACACCCGGAGAAGGCGGCACCTATGCCCTGCCCTCCATCTTCCGTTCGCCAACGTCCATCCCGATCAGTGAAATGAAAAAATATGCAACCGTCGATGCGAACGGAACCGAGCAGCAGAGTTACTGGAAACCCGGCTCTTCGATCCTTGAGAATCCATATTGGGCATTGAACAGGGTTGGCTATTTTCAAAAAAAGGACAGGGTCATTGGACTGCTGGTCGCCAAATATAAATTTGCCGAATGGATAGATCTCCAGATCCGTGGCAGCATGGATAAAACCATGCAGCAAACAGATAATAAGGTCTGGGCCGACAACTATTTCAGCCTCGTCGGTGCCGACTATAATTATGGGACCGCCAACAACCTGTCAACCAATGTCGACGCCTTACTGTCCTTTCATCATTCGCTCGGCGGCAAATTCGAACTCTCAGGAAATGTCGGTGGAGCGTCACAACAGGGCAACTTCGCAACAGAAGCCCTCGCAGCCAACGGATTGAACAAACCCAATTTCTTTTTTCTCAGCAATGCGAAGAACCCATTCATTACAGATCTCTACGGAAAGAACCCCCGGGTAGTCTCAGCCTATGCTACCGCTACCCTGAAGTACAACGATTATTTATTCCTGGATGTCACCGGCAGAAATGACTGGTCTTCCGCCCTTCCGGAAAACAGCCGTTCCTATTTCTATCCGTCGATAGGCCTGTCGGGCATCATTTCTGATATGGTCCAGCTTCCATCCTGGATAACCTATGGAAAGGCAAGGATCACTTTTGCCAATTCGGGTTATGGCGGTCAGCAATATCTTGACCGCAACTATTACCAGGTAGGTGCCGGCGGAACAAGCATCTCCCCCACTATCCGAGCCCTGGGCACCTACAAACCCGAGCTGACCAGCTCCTACGAGGCCGGCCTGGAATGGAATTTCTTCAAAGACCGTTTTGGCTTTGAAGTCACCTATTACAATACAAGAAGTAAGAACCAGCTGCTGGAGATCTCGGACCTGATACCATCATTGTTCAATCAGAAATATATCAATGCCGGCCTCATCGTCAACTCTGGTGTAGAGCTGAATGTACATGCTACTCCGGTAAAAACAAGGAATTTCACCTGGAATGCCGGTCTGAATTATTCCAGCAATAAAAATAAGATCAAATCCCTCACCCCCGGCGTAGACGCCGTCATCCTCCAGGACGACCGCGAAGCCCAGATCAGGGCCCAGGTCGGCGGCAGTTTCGGCGACATGTATGTAAAGGACTGGACCAGGGACTCAGTCACCGGCAAACATCTTGTCGATAATAACGGGATGCCCATCCTCACCTCCGGCAATACCGTTTTCCTCGGCAACTACAATCCGAAGTTCATGATGGGATTCTCGAACAATTTTTCTTATAAGAACTTCTCCATGAGTTTCCTCATCGACTATCGCAACGGAGGTTACGTCATCGCAGGGACACAGGCTCTGATAGACGCCGATGGTCACTCAGCGGCTTCACTGCGGGGTCGCGAGGGAGGAATTGTACTGGATGCCGTCACCGCAGATGGCAAAGCCAATACCAAGGCCGTTACGTCACAGGCTTATTTTGGCGCCATTGGCGACAGGTATCCTACGGGTATGCTTTATGCCTATTCAGCCACCAACATAAGACTGCGCGAGTTTACACTCGGTTACAAGCTGCCACGCAAAATGCTGGAGAATTCAAAGGTATTCAGGGATGTGAAGTTCTCACTGGTAGGCAGAAATCTGTTCTTCTTCAAGCGTGATGCGCCCATCGACCCCGAGGTTACTCTGGGATTGGGTGGGGGAGGGCTTGAGTACGGCGCGCTGCCTTCTACCCGTAATTATGGGCTTGACGTGAAGTTGTCTTTTTAAAATATTAAACGCATACGATGAAATACAGGATATTGACATCTTTCAAACTAATCATGGTCACCGCCTTATTGTTTTCCACGCTTACGTGGACGGGATGTACCAAAAAAGAATTTAACGACCGCAATACCGATCCAACCCGGCTGACCACCCTCGACGCCCGGGACATAATGGGATTTTTTCCCACCGCCCTGTACGCCGGCATGAATACAGGCCCGGGCATGATAGACTATCAGCAGTCGCAGGGTCTGTTTGCCGACATGTACTGCCAGTATTTTGCGGGCACACAGACGGCTTTCTCTACACTTCGGTATGTGATCAACCAGCAGTTTGTTCGATATCAGTGGTATTCAACTTATATAACGGCCATGCCGGCCCTGGTGACGATCATTAATCAATCCAATACCGATGCCACCATCCCCCTTAAGTCCATTGCCCGGATCTGGAAGGCTTTTGTGTTTCACCGCACTACCGACTATTTCGGTCCTATCCCCTATTCAAGGATCGGCCTCGACAGTACGGTTATTCCTTACGACGCGCAAAAAGATATTTACTACGACCTTTTCAAGGAGCTGACTGAGGCAGTGACAGACCTGAAGGCGAATATTTCAAAACCCTCTTTCGGTGACCAGGATAAGATCTATTCCGGCGACAACAATAAGTGGGTGGCCTTCGGCAATAGTCTCCGGCTGCGCCTGGCTTTACGCATCTCAAAAGTAGATCCTCAAAAGGCCCAGGCGGAAGCGGAAGCTGCCGTAGCTTCCGGTGTACTGACCGATGTCGGCCAGGATGCCTATATGAAAGTGTCGGCACCCGAAAATTACAATGGCCTGGCCCGGATCTCGGGATGGAATGAATTCCGGATGAGTGCCAATATGGAAAGCCTCCTGAAAGGGTACCAGGATCCCCGGCTGAGCAAGTTCTTCCAGCCGGCCGTCAACACCGGCCAGTACACCGGCCTGCGCCAGGGAATGATCCCCGCCGAACAGGCCCTTCCCCAGAATGATTATGGCATTGCCTCCAACCTCAACCAGAGTCTGACGCCGGACAGCATGTTCGTAACTCCCATGCCGGTGCTGCACTCCGCCGAGTCCTATTTCCTGCGTGCGGAAGGCGCGCTCAACGGATGGAATATGGGCGGCAATGCAGCAGACTTCTATGCCAAAGGCATCGAAATGTCCCTGCGTACCTGGGGCATCAACGATATGACCGCGATCAATAATTATATCAGCGGCTCGAGTCTTCCCTCGGCACCCGGCGGTTATTTCAATACCCCGGCGCTGACCAACATTCCGGTGAAGTTTTCTACAGACCCGGAACAGGAACGCGAGCAGATCCAGACCCAGAAATGGCTGGCGGTTTTCCCTGATGGGTTCGAGGCTTGGGCTGAAATGAGACGCACGGGATATCCCAAATTCTATCCGCTGATCCATTCCGAGAATCCGGACGTTCCGGCCAACGAGATGATCCGGCGTATCCCATTCACGGACGTTGACAAGGCTACCAACGGCCCCGCCGTACAGGCCGCGATACCCTTGCTGGGAGGACCGGATAATGCAGCGACGAGGTTATGGTGGGACGTAAAATAGAGGGCGCAGGCGCCACTGACGTCAAAAACAGGTGCCACTGACATCAACAAATAAAAAGATCGGCTGTGGGGGTAAGCCCCCGGCCGATCGTTATAACAATGCCAAATATGAAATTTTCCACCTTTGCCTGCCTGATCCTTTTGTTGCCATCCGCTGTCCTGCTCAGCCGTTGCAGGGGGCCTCAGCCCTTGCCGCCATCGGACAAGAACAATGGCGGACTGATCCTGCCAGGTGGCTTCGAAGCCCTTGTCGTGACCGACAGCATCGGCAGAGCCAGACACATCGCCGTCAACGACAACGGCGACATCTACGTCAAGCTTACCTTCAACGACAGGATGAAAGGGCGGGGTGGCACTGTAGGCCTGAGAGACCTGAATGGGGACGGTAAGGCCGATTCCGTCGTATACTTCGGTGACTATACCGATGTCGGCGGTTCCGCGGTGGGTATGTCGATCCACGACGGCTACCTATACACCAGCACCGTCACCACCGTGCTGCGGAATAAGCTGACCGCCGGTTCCCTGGTCCCGGAAAGCAAAACCGAGATCATCCTTACCGACACCAGCAACAATGTGGGGCATAACTGGCATACGACAAAGCCGGTGGCATTCGACAACAAGGGATATATGTATGTCCCGTTCGGCGCACCCACCGATGCGGGACAGGACCTCAGCCTGTTTGGCCCCGCGGGGATCCCGAATGGGAAGGGACTGGACCCTGAGCCTTCGACGATAGATCATGCGGCGATCTATCGGTTCGATGCATCCAAACCGGGTCAGGTCCTGAAAGATGGTTATAAATATTCCACCGGTATACGCAGCGTGGTAGGCATGACCTGGAACGATGAGGACAACACGCTCTATGCCGTCATGAACGGGATCGACAATTTCCACACGATGTATCCCAATACCTTCACTGCCTGGCAGGCAGCTGTGCTTCCCTCCGAACCCTTGCTGAAAGTCACCGAAGGCTCGAATTTCGGTTGGCCCTATGCGTATTTTGACCATATGAAGAGAAAGAATATACTCCAGCCGGGTTATGGCGGAGATGGGATCAAAACAGAGAGGGCCGACAAGTTCGACGTGCCGCTGCTGGGATTCCCGGGTCACTGGGCCCCGATGGATATATTGTTCTATAAAGGTTCACAGTTCCCGGAAAGATACCGCCATGGCGCCTTCATAGCCTTTCATGGGTCTACGGACCGGTCGCCTTATCCGCAGGCGGGATATATCGTATGTTTCGTACCTTTCAACAACGGCAAGCCTGAAGGCAACTATGAAGTATTCGCGGATGGCTTTACAGGCGTGGATACCGTTTTCAATACCAGCGACGCGGTATATCGTCCCATGGGACTGGCTGAGGGACCGGACGGTTCGCTCTATATCTCGGAGTCCAACAAGGGAAAGATCTGGCGGGTCATGTACAAAGGAGATAAAACCAAATTCGGCGAAGCGCAGCTGGCGGAGCTGAAGACAAGACAGCTGACCAGGTCCTATATCAAGGCCCCTGATTCCATCAAAGACGACCTTCATAAAGGCAGCCTGCTCGAAGGAGGCATCTTATTCAATTCTTACTGTGCTACCTGTCATCAACGGGATGGGCTTGGGGACAATAACCGGTATCCCCCGGTGGCCGGCTCGGAATGGGTCAGCGGCGACAAGACGAAACTGATCGGCATCGTGCTCAACGGGCTCCAGGGTCCGGTGGTGGTAAAGGGGAAGACCTACAACGGCCTGATGCCTGCTCATGGAGGGTTCCTGGACGATAATGCGGTCGCCTCCATCATCAGCTATATCCGCAAGAACAAAAGATTTGGCAATGCTGCCGATGAGGTGAAGCCCAAAGAAGTGGCTGAATTAAGAAAAACTGCAAAGAACAAATAGAAGAGATATGCGATTGTTATCCATTATTCTGGTAGCTTTTATCTCCCTGGGAGGTCATGCTCAGTCAACTGAGATCATGTATGCCGCCACGACACCTGGTCATGACAGCAAAGGGATCTATGTGCTCGGTTTCGACAGGAAAACCGGGAAGATGACGGTGCTGCAAACGATCGCAGACAAGCGGAATCCGAATTTTCTGGCTGTCGATGCGACCCGGCGATATTTGTATGTCATTTGCGGGGAAGGCATTACACCGGAGGATCACAACGGTTCTGTTCTGGCCTTTGCCATCGATCCAAAAACGGGTCTTCTTACAAAGCTGAACCAACAGTCCAGCGAAGGAAGAGGGCCGGCTCATGTCAGCGTCGATCCGAAAGGGAGATTTGCCTATGTCGCCAACTATGGTCAGGGCAATTTCGCCATCTATCCCATCCAGCCGGATGGCAGCCTTGGAAAGGCAAAACAGGTACTACAATACGAAGGCAGCGGCTTCGATACCGCATTGCAAAAACATCCTTTTGTACATTCGGTGACGCCGTCGGCCGATGGGAAATTTATCTACGCTTCATCTCTTGGTCTCGATAAGATCATGATCTACCGGGTCAGCGACAATGGTGACTTTTTGCCTGCTCAACCCCCGTTTGCCAGCAGCACGCCGGGCGCCGGGCCGCGTCATTTTACGATACAGGCCAATGGCCGGTTCGCCTGGTCTGTCGAAGAGATCGGTACTTCCGTAGCGGGCTATGACCGGGACCCGGCAAGCGGCGCGCTTACGCCAAAGGAGCGCTTCAAAATGGTTCCGGCGGAGCATAAAGGCAATACCTCCGGCGCAGACATTCATCTTTCACCGGACGGGAAATTCCTGTATGCCTCCGTAAGGGATCTTGATAAGATCGCCGTCTACTCTGTGGACGGCAAGACGGGTAAGCTTAAATTTGTCGCACTGGAGGATACACACGGTGACCACCCCCGAAACTTTTGCGTAGACAAAAAGGGCGAATATATTTTTGTGGAGAATATGCTGACCGACAATATAGCCCTGTTCAAAAGGGATCAAAAGACGGGCAGGATGAACTATCTGAGTGATGAAAAGATCCCTCATGTGGCATGTCTTGTACAATGGTGATGGATGGTAACATTTAAAAAAAAAGTATGAGAACATTTTTTTCCTTTATTGGCATTCTGGCCGTTCTTCTGCCGGCAACTATGACGGTACGGGCGCAATCGTATGACCTGCTGATCAAAAATGGCCATCTCATCGATGCAAAGAACAAAATAGACGGCGTGATGGACGTGGCTATAAAAGACGGGAAGGTGGCGAAGGTCGGAAAAGAGATCGCGGTTGCTCAGGCAAAGAAGGTCGTCGATGCCACCGGGCTATATGTCTCGCCGGGTTTTATCGACATGCATACGCACGTGTTTGTGGGAAGTAAGCCTTCGACGTTTGCGGATGGCTTTTCCAGCCTTTCGCCGGATGATTTCACCTTCCGGTCGGGAGTAACGACCGTGGTAGACGCCGGCACATCCGGATGGCGTAATTTCCCACTTTTCAAGGAGCATGTGATCGATCAGTCCAAAACAAGGGTGCTTGTCTTTCTCAACATTGCCGGCGATGGGATGAGCGGGGACCCCGGAGAACAGGACCTCAACGACATGAATGCGGAGCTTACTTCGCTGATGATAAAAAAATATCCGGAGATCATCGTAGGCGTAAAGATCGGCCACTACAGCGGCAGCGACTGGGCGCCCTTTGACAGGGCGCTGGAAGCCGCAAAAACATCGGGGACCAAACTCTTTGTAGAATGTCATTTGCCAAAATATTCGCTCGAGGACCAGCTGGCGAAGATGCGGCCCGGGGACATCATTACGCATTCTTATGAAAAGATCTCCGAGCGGGCACCCATTACGGATAGCAATGGAGTGCTGAGGCCCTATGTACTGGCTGCGCAGAAGAGAGGCATTCTTTTCGACGTGGGACATGGCGGCGCCGGCTTCTGGTTCAGCGTGGCCCAGCCTGCGGTGAAACAGGGGTTGCTGCCTAATTCGTTTGGAACGGACCTGCACCGGTTCAGCATGAACTCCGGTATGAAGAATATAAGTAATGTCATGTCGAAATTTCTGAATATGGGAATGGACCTTAACCAGGTCATAGCAAGAGCAACCTGGTTACCTGCACAGTCCCTTAAACGGGAAGATCTGGGTAACCTGTCCGAAGGCTCCATCGCCGATCTTACCGTCTTTGGCGTGTTACACGGCAAGTTCGGGTTCCTCGATGCGGAAGGATCGAAGATGGAGGGTACGCAAAAGATCGAGACCGAGCTGACGCTTCGCGATGGCAAGGTGGTGTATGACCTGAATGGTATCGCCGCAAAAAAGTAATTGTTATTCCAGTATAGTTATCACTAAAAATAAACAACATGAAACGCAGAGATGTACTCAAAGGCCTGTCGCTGCTGCCCATTGGCGGAGCCGTCGGCGGAGCCAGTGTCTTTCCTTTGCAATCCGTATTTGCCGCTGCAGGGTCTGTCTCCCCGGGCGGCCCATTGGTACCCGGACCGCAAATATTTCAATCCATCGGCGTGGAACCGATAATCAACTGCATGGGGACCTTTACCATCATCGGCGGTTCGCTCGAAAGGGTAACCGTCCGGGCTGCAATGGACGCAGCTTCCAGAAACTTTGTTCAGTACGACGAGCTGGCCTATGGCATTGGCCAACGGCTGGCCGATTTGACAAAGGCGGAGTGGGGTATGGTGTCAGCGGGCTGTGCGGCGGGTCTCAAACACGTCGCCGCAGCCTGTGTCACAGGCGGCAACCCTGAAAAGCTGGTTCGTATTCCCGATCTCACCGGCTTCGAAAAGAATGAAGTGGTGTCGCCGCGAAGCTCCCGTAACGTCTACGACCATGCGATCCGTAACATCGGCGTAAAGATGATAAATGTCGAGACGCTGGAAGAGCTGGAACACGCGCTCGGTCCAAAGACAGCCATGGTATACCTCATGGCAGCTGAAAAAGGTCCTTTCTCGGTGGAAAGCGTTTCGAAGCTGACCCGGGCAAAAAATATCCCGCTGCTGGTGGACGCCGCGGCAGAAGACCTGACCGTCCCCTGCATACACCTCGAAAAAGGAGCCAATGTCGTCGCCTACAGCGGTGGTAAAGCCTTATGCGGGCCGCAGTGCTCGGGCATCCTGCTCGGCCAGAAAGATATCCTTCAGTCAGCCTGGCAGGCCAGCTCCCCGCATCATGGTCCGGGACGGGACAACAAGGTCGGCCGCGAAGAAATGATTGGCGCACTGGCCGCGATCGAGGCCTGGATTACCTTCGATCACAAAGAGCAATGGACGAAATGGCTTTCCTATCTCGATACCGTAGCCAAAAAGCTAAATTCCGTCGATTCGGTGAAGACTTCTGTCCGTAACCCCACCGGTAGGTCCAATAACAGCCCCGCCCTCGTCATCTCCTGGGATCCGGCAAAGCTTCATATCACCGGGGAAGAACTGGCCGAAGAGCTCGGACGGAATAAGCCGCGGATAGCGCTTGCATTCGGTACCAAACGTAATGCGCCCGATGAACCCGGTCTTACCACGATCAACATCACAGCGGGCCAGATGCAGCCGGGCGAAGACAAGATCGTCGCCGACAGGATCTATGGCGTACTGACAACGAAACGCAGCCCCAAACCAGCTTCAATGAAGGCCCCGGCCTCGAACATCGCCGGACGCTGGGATGTGCTGGTCTCCTTCTATAGCAGCCAGGTCCCTTATACCTGGACTATCGAACAGGACGGCAACTGGCTACAGGGCGTCCATAGCGGCACTTTCTCTACCCAGAACCTTATGGGGACGATGGAAGGCAGCCAGGTCAGGCTTCGCAACCACGATCGCCCCGTCGGGGATAACCTGTCCTTTACCTTCACAGGGGAGGTCAGTGGCGATACGATGAGCGGGTCGGTCTACATGGTGGAATACGGGACCGCCAAATTCACGGCCAGCCGGTATAAATACAAGGAGGAGCGCGGCCCTATAACCGTACCAGGCGGACCGCCACTGGCAACTTAAACCAAACATTTCTTCACTTTAAATAATTAATCATGTTCTATTCCCGCCCAATAGCGGTTTTGCTTGTCTTCCTGTTCAGCGCCACCGCGATGAACGTGGCTGCTCAGCCCTATGACCTCCTCCTCAAAGGAGGACACATGATCGATCCCAAAAACAAGATCGATGGAAAAATGGATCTGGCCATTACCGCCGGGAAGATCGCCCAGGTGGCGGCTTCCATACCCGCTACCGATGCCAAAAAGGTCATCGACGTCACCGGCCTCATCGTTACGCCCGGAATCATCGACATGCATGTCCATGTATTCTGGGGAACCGATCCCAACAATTATCTCGCGAATGCGCACGATGGTCTGCCACCCGATGCATTCTCATTTCGGGCGGGTGTAACCACGATGGTGGATGCAGGCTCTTCCGGATGGAGGAATTTCAGACAATTCAAAGAGCAAACGATCGACAGATCACAGACAAGGATTTTAGCCTTTCTCAATGTCGTGGGAACTGGAATGACCAGCCGCTATGATGAACAGAATGTGGATGACATGAGTCCTTTGATGATCTCCAACATGATCACGAAGCTTTATCCTACTCTCATCGTCGGGATAAAATCCGCCCACTACTGGGGTGACTTCACGTCGGTCGACAAAGCCCTGGAAGCCGGGAAGCTCGCGAATGTCCCGGTAATAGTCGACTTCGGCGAACACGATCCGCCAAATTCGATCGAAGAATTGTTTATGAAACATTTCCGTCCCGGAGACATCTTTACCCATGCCTTTGCTGACGGCCCCAAAGAAAGGGAGACGCTCGTGGATGATGCCACCGGCAAGGTAAAACCCTTTGTTTTCGAGGCGCAGAAAAAAGGGGTCATCTTCGATGTCGGCCATGGCGGAGGCGCATTCGCCTGGCGGCAGGCCGTTCCGGCAATAAAACAGGGATTGCTGCCCAATACGATCAGCAGCGACCTGCATACGCTGAGCATGAACAGCGGCTTTAAGGACATGGCCAACCTGATGTCTAAATTCCTCAATATGGGTATGACCCTTCAGCAGGTGATCGAACGCTCCACCTGGGCCCCGGCTCTTGTCATCAAACATCCTGAGCTTGGCAATCTCAGCGTGGGCTCGGACGCAGACGTAGCGGTGTTCAGCGTGAGAAAAGGGGATTTCGGTTTTATGGATACCAAAAGATCAAAGTTAAAAGGTACGCAGAAACTGGAAGCGGAACTGACGCTGCGTGCGGGAAAAATAATGTGGGATCTCAACGGGATAAGTGTTCCGGAATGGGATCAGAAGCCATCTAATAAATAATCTTTAAAAATTCAATATGCAAACAGAAAGAAGATCAGCCCTAAAGAAATTGTCGTTATCCTTATTGTCTATCATCGGGGTCGGCGCTGCAGCAAAAGCTGCTGCGATCGGCGTTGCGCCGAAGCCCTCCGCCTCCGCTCCGCAAAAAGAGGTCAGCGGCATCGTATACGACCAGGAAGTGCCGGTGTTCTCCAACACCACCAAACTGGGCAACCTGTTGTTCTTATCCGGCAAAGGCGCCCATTTCGCCGGCGACATCAAATCCCATACGGAAGCCGTGCTCAAGGACCTCGAAGCAGAACTGGTCAAAGCCGGCTCCTCGATGGAAAAAGTACTCAAGGTAAGCGTGTTCCTCAACGATATAGCCGACTTCGATGGCATGAACTCCATATATAAAGGCCGCTTCGGAAGCAAACCACCGGTGCGTACGACCGTTGCGGTGGCAAAAGGCGGTGTCCCCGGCAACGCGCTGGTGGAAATGGATTGCATTGCTTACATTTAGGTCAAACAACACAGCCAAATGAAAACACTACTAACAGGCATCGTCATGGTATTTCTAACCATGACGATGTCATTGCAATTGTTCGCCCAGACCATTCCAAAAGAGGAACTGATCTTTTTAACCTCCGACTGGAAAGGCGAACGTTTTGCCGACGGCAGACCGAAGATCCCCACAGCCCTCATAGAAAGGGCCAGAAAGATCGGCATCGAAGAAGCCTGGCAGGTCCTGCAAAATGAAGGATATAAGAACCAGTTCGAAGGCAACTGGAAGATGGTGCACGATGATGTGCCCGTCGTGGGAAGAGCGCTGACCGCCCGGTTCATGCCCAGCCGCCCCGATATCGAACAGAAGATCATTGCCAGGGGCAGACAGGAAGGGCGTGCCGGGAATACCAATTCCTGGCCGATCGAACAGCTTTCACCCGGAGACGTATATGTAGCCGATGGGTTTGGCAAGATCGCTCAGGGAACGCTCATCGGAGACAATCTCGGGAACGCCATCTTTAACAGGTCCGGCAATGGCGTCATCTTTGACGGCTCTGCCCGCGATCTGTCCGGATTGTCGGAAATAAAAGGATTCAATGCATTCGTACGTGACTTCGATCCTTCCTTCCTCGAAGGAATGGTGCTGATGGGATTGAATACCCCTATCCGCATCGGCCACGCCATCGTATTACCCGGCGACCTCGTGCTTTCCGAAAGAGAAGGAGTCCTGTTCATTCCGGCCCATATGGCGGAGCTGGTCGTAACAACCGCCGAATTCATAGCCGTCAAAGACGTGTTTGGCCATGCCATGCTAAAAGCCAACCGTTATACGACCGGCCAGATCGATAGCCAGTGGACCGACAAGTTAAAAGACGACTTCCTCCAATGGCTGGACCAGCATCCGGATCAGCCGCGCTTCACCCGCAGCCAGCTGGACGAATTCATGAAAAAAAGGACCTGGTAAAAAATAACCCTACTAATACAAAAAGATGAAGATTACCGCACACCGTGTGGCACTGGGATTGAGCGCCGTAAACTTTCTGACGGCCCTGATCATGCTGGCGACTGGAAATATCAGGCAGGCCGGTCCCTTCCTGGTCGTCTCCTTTCTTACCCTGGCATTCGGCCTGAGGGGCTGGCCCAGGTTCAAAGGATTTTCCTACACGATAGTTATCCTCGCCGCCGTCACTGCTGCTTTATATTATCCGTTCGCCTTCATTCAATACAGGGGCTTCGTATTTGCCACGCTTATTACACCCCTGATCCAGCTGATCATGTTTGGGATGGGCACCTCTATGAGCATCAACGATTTTGTTGGCGTGGTCAAAACTCCCAAAGGCGTACTCATCGGTGTCTTTAGTCATTATCTCATTATGCCGGTGGTAGGCTTCGCGCTGGCAAGTATCAGCGGCTTCAACGCGGAGATCGCGGCGGGCATCATTCTTATCGGCTGCTCCCCCAATGGAATGGCCTCGAATGTCATCTCCTATCTGGCGAAGGCCAATGTCGCCCTGTCTATCACTATTACAGCTATCTCCACCCTGCTTGCACCACTGATGACACCCCTGCTCATGAAAATGCTGGCAGGAGCCTTTATAAAAATCGATGTGCTCAGCATGATGTGGGACATCCTCAAAATGGTCATCATTCCCATTGCCGCCGGTCTTTTGGTCAACAGGCTTCTCAGGGGGAGAGGGGCCTGGCTCAATAATGTCATGCCCCTGGTCTCCATGGTCAGCATTGCCTTTATCATCGTCATCATCACCGCCGCAGGCAGGAACAGCCTGCTCACCATCGGCCCTTTATTGCTGCTGCTGGTCCTGGTTCACAATATCTTCGGTTATACCTTCGGATATTGGACAGGCCGGCTGTTCAGACTGAATGAAAGGGATTGCCGCACCATTGCGATCGAAGTAGGCATGCAAAACGGGGGGCTGGCTTCCGGTATAGCGAAAGGAATGGGAAAAATTGCAACGGTTGGATTGGCGCCGGCCATATTCGGGCCGTTGATGAATATCACCGGATCTATTCTGGCATCGTGGTGGCATCGCAATCCTCCCCGGGACAAGGACAGCAATGGGCTAATCATAGAAGAACAATACTCTAAAGGCTGATCTTTAGTCGTCGGTTGTATTGTAACAGGATAAAGAGGCTGTCCCCAAGGATCATGAGGTCTTCGAATAGCTTCAACCCATCGGTCGTGGGCGCCCAGCCTTGATGCAGGCGTATCAGCGGGTATGGCAGGGAGAGCAGGAATAAAATGCTGGCAAGTATGATCAGGATGGCAAGCGTGGACCCTATGATACCCATCTCGGGTACGAGGGTTCCGGCGATGAGGGAAGAGGCTGCGAAGATCTCCAGGGCACCAAGGAGCTTGCAGAGAAAAGGGGCATTTGTGAATTGGAGAAGCCAGTTTGACAGCGAACTTGCATCTGCCAATTCTGACATATGCCGGATCTCGGCTGGTGAGAACCGAAGGAGACCCATCCAAAACAAGAAGAGGATCAGACCGATGACAGATACAAAAAAAGGCAACCGCAGATGTTGGATGGCCGCTGCAATAGTATTGGTATTCATGAGCCCCATTGTTGATGCGACAAATGCCTTGCTATATCTGTGCCAGCCGGATAAAGAGTTGAAAAGCAATGGCCTGAAAACCAGCATCACCCGATCATACGATATTTCGTAGATTATTGGCGGTGCTTTAACGAAATTTCGCACCGGGTGGCCGATCATCAGCTCCTACTGGCCGATCACCAGTTCCTGCTGCTTAACCCCAGCTTCTTCATTTTGGAATGCAGGGTGGTCGCCGGGATTCCAAGGACGTCGGCCGCGCCTCCGGGGCCGCCGATCTTTCCTCTGCATTTTTGTAATACCTGACGGATGAATTCGCGGTTATTGGCATCCATGGTATGGCTTGTGAACTCGGGAGCAGGCTGCGGCTGGTCCTGTTTGACCAGCTGACTGGTGAAGATCGGGATATTTT
The DNA here is from genome assembly GCA_036499285.1 of Puia sp. GTDB lineage: Bacteria > Bacteroidota > Bacteroidia > Chitinophagales > Chitinophagaceae > Puia. Next base: position 283,031 of record DASYEB010000041.1, read on the forward strand.
CGAGGATAGGGCCTGTGCTCTGCAGGACAGCCCTTTCCATAGTGTTTTCCAGCTCGCGGACATTACCGGGCCACTGGTAGTTCAATAAGATGCGGCCGGCTTCTTCGGACATGCCCGTGACCTTTTTATTGAGTTTTGCGGAAAATTTTTCAATAAAATGATTTGCGATCAAAAGGATGTCACCGTTCCGTTGACGAAGAGGCGGTAATACGATCGGCAGCACACAAAGCCGGTAGTACAGGTCCAGCCGGAAATTTCCATTCTTCACCTCCTGTTCGAGGTCCCGGCTGGTTGCGGCAATCACGCGGACATCGATCTTCATCACTTCGTTGCTGCCTACAGGTTCGACCTCCCTTTCCTGCAGCACTCTCAAAAGGCGCACCTGCATTTCTACCGGCATTTCCCCGATCTCGTCCAAAAAGATCGTTCCTTTGTTTGCTACTTCGAATTTCCCTTTTCTTTTTTCTACGGCCCCGGTGAATGCACCCTTTTCATGCCCAAAAAGTTCGGATTCGATGAGATTGGCAGGCAATGACGCGCAGTTGATGGTGACCAACGGGTTATTCTTCCGGTGGGATAGTTCGTGGATGCTTTTTGCGACCCTCTCCTTGCCTGTACCGCTTTCACCCAGGATCAGCACGGAGGCATCCAGCGGAGCCGAGAGCATGATATTGTCCATTACTTCCAATATAACAGGACTATTCCCGATGATCCCGTTGAACACAGATGAGGTGGTCGATCGATCTCTGTTGTCGGCCTTTGCGCATTGATGGGTTTTAACACCGGTTCTGATCCGGATCAGATGCTCCGCCAGATCCCCGAGACATGGCTGAACCAGCGATAACAGCTTTTGATGATCCGTGTTATAGCCATCCTGTTTATGGCTGTAAAAAATAAAATGGACGATTCTGCCGGTAGCTGTCACCACGGCAAATAAAAGACAGGAATTCAATTGAAAGATATTCTGCAGCAGCTGTTTAAGCGGACAATGCTGAATCTGGTTCTCAAAGTCGCCGTCATTGAAGACACCGGGTTCAAAGACTACTTTCCCGGCAGCGGTTGCGATTTGCCGGGCATCGAGACCAGTGAGGCTTTCCAACTCGGCGGGGCCTATAAATTTGTACCGGTCAAAACCAACCCGCGTCAACAAAGCTCCGTCCGAGGGAAAAGGCTTGTCGTCAGTCAAATGAATGTTGAGGAAGTCAAAGGGGATGCCGGGTTGAAGACCGCGTGCGAGGCGCTTGATCTTTTCCGTCCACACGTCTACTGTGGAAATGATATCCTTCAGCGTTTTTTCAAGGGCTTGTTCGTGCCGCCGCCGGGTTTCATTTGTACTTTCGTACCGGTAGAGGACGACGCCGATCATCGCCAGCAGCTCCTTTTCCCGAAAGGGTTTTACAAGAAAGCCATAGGGTTCGGTTGTCCGGGCTTTTTCAAGGATGCTGTCCTGGAAATTGGCGGAAAGATAGATGAATGCCTTATTCCTTTCAGCGAGCTGTCTGCCCAAATCTATGCCTGTGAGGGGACCATTCAGCACAATATCGACAAGAATGATATCCGGGTTTTCCCGGTCGACAAGCCGTAGGGCATCGGGAACGGAGTCGGCGATGCCTACTACCCTGTAGCCGGCCTTTGTCAGGGTAAGTTCGAGATTGTGGGAGATAAGGGCTTCGTCTTCGACGATGGCAATTTTCTTTGTCATTATTTTTTCGTTATACGCTGGAAAACACGGGATGAGTTTTGTTGATTTCTGCCTTTTCATACGGAAAGTCGATGACGATCGATACGCCGGAGCTGACGTTGATGGTGATGTCACCCCTCAATTGTTTTGTCAGGCACCGTATCATCTGCCAGCCGAGTGAATTTTTTCCATCCAGGCTTGAGTCGGCATTCATTCCAATCCCGTTGTCGGCGATGGTTAGCCGAAGGGCTTGGTGCCCTATCGAAGATAGAGAAACTGAGATCCTTCCTGGCTTGTCGGGAAATCCATATTTTATGGAATTGGTGATAGCTTCATTGAGGATCAGACCAACCGCGATGGCTTGTGAGATCTTCATGCCGACATGGCCGGTCATTTGTTCAAATTGGATCTTTTTTGTCTTTGTGTCAAAACAGGTTTTAAGGTGATCGATGAGCTCATCGAAAAAGGATGACATGTTCACGGATGCCACGTCAGGATCGGTATATAACTTTTGATGGATCAGGGAGATTGACTGGACCCGGTTGTGGATATCCGTGATCGCTTCCAGCGCAGAACCTTCGTCAAGATAGAAGGATTGACTGCTTAGTAAGCTTGAGATGATCTGAAGGTTGTTTTTTACCCGGTGATGAACTTCCTTCAGCAGCCAGTCCTTTTCGATCAGCAGAGCATCTTTATCTGCGAGCAGCTGGTCCTTTTCTACTAAAAGTTCCTGTAAGACGACGTTTTGCTGGTTGATCCGATTTTGTTGTGCTGAAAGGCGCAGGTTGTTGGATCTTTTGTTCCGATAGCCAGTATAAAGCAGGGACGCAATAATGGTCAGGAGTATGACCCCGCCAACGACGACATTCCTTTGGGTGCTCAGGGCCACGAGCTCGGCATGCTGGTCTCTCGCATCCTTTTCAAGGCTATCAACAAGATGTGAATACCAGGCATCGCTAACGGCCGAATCCTCCCGGGCGATCTTGTGCTGCAGCGCGATCGGGTTTTGAGCAAGACCGGTCTCTGTTTGTAGCAGAAAGATAAGCAAACCCAGGAAAAATGTTTTTTGCGATACCAATCTCATTCGCTGCGCTTATAATGATATTTATCGCGCAATTTCCCATAAAAAGTATTAAAAAATCGAAATGTGGCTCCGATTCGGACCTTGGGACACAAGAACCGGATTATTGGCGAACATCTCCTTCCCCGAGGAGGTGTCAAATTTTGACGGTAGACTGTTTAAAAGGATGCAGCTGCTTACATTAGCACGCAGACAAGCCAAGGTAGCCCGGACCCCGTAAGGTCCGGGCTACTTTTTTATAGAAGAGCTTTTGCTTTTTTTACGATGTTTTCGACGGTGAAACCGAAATGGATATACAGCTGTTCTGCCGGAGCGGATTCTCCGAAGCCATTGATTCCGAGCATAGCACCCTGTTCTGTAGTATAGCGGTCCCAGCCCATAGGTGAGGCCATTTCCACTACGAGACGCCGGCGTCGGGCAGCCGGAAGAACGTTCTCTTTGTAGTCCGGGCTCTGTCTTTCGAAAAGTTCCCATGACGGCATGCTTATGACGCGGGTGGAAATCCCCTGCTTTTCGAGTTCGCTCTGTGCGTCGAGGATCAGGGCCACTTCAGAACCACTGGCGATCAGAATGAGATCGGGCGCTCCGCTGGCTTCTGACAGGATATATGCCCCTTTCCCGAGATTTGACGCAGGCGCATATCTTGCCTGATCGATGACCGGCAGCTCCTGGCGGCTGAATACAAGCAGTACCGGACCTGGCTTGTGTTCAAGAGCCACCTGCCATGCGGCCGCGGTCTCATTGGCGTCGGCCGGACGGATCAGTGTAATATTCGGGATGCTTCGCAGGGAAGCGAGCTGTTCTACCGGCTGATGGGTGGTGCCGTCTTCACCAAGGCCGATGCTATCGTGTGTATAGACGAAGACCGGGTTTATTTTCATGATCGCTGCGAGGCGGAGAGGGGGACGCATGTATTCCGAGAATAAAAGGAAGGTCGCGCCAAAGGGCCGGAGGCCTTTTGTAAGGGTCATGCCATTGACGATGGCGCCCATGGCGTGTTCCCGGATGCCAAAGTGAAAGTTGCGTCCTTCTCTTTTTTCAACCGTAAAGGAGGGATATTCTTTCAGGTTGGTTTTTGTAGAAGGGGCCAGGTCGGCGGAGCCGCCTAAAAAATTGGGTATGACGGATGCAATGGCATTCATTACTTTTGCGGATGCATCTCTTGTGGACAGCGGTTTGCCGGTGGATGTAAAAGAGGGGATTGTTTTTTCCCAGTCCCGGGGCAATTGTCCGTTGATGGCGTCCGTCAGCTCTTTTGACAGTTCAGGAAATTTTTGGGTATAGCCGGCAAACAGGTGCTGCCATTTTGCTTCCTTTACCGCGCCGTGTTCACCAATCGAACGCCATGCTTCGAGCACTTCGGAGGGTACATTAAAAGAAACATCCGGGTCGAAGCCAAAGAACTCCTTGACAAGACGTACTTCACCAGCGCCGAGGGGAGCTCCGTGTGCAGAAGCCGATCCGGATTTGTTGGGGCTGCCATAAGCGATGGTCGAGCGGACGCGGACGAGAGATGGGCGGGCGGTCTCTGATTTCGCATTGGCTATTGCTATGCAAAGGGCTTCGATGTCATTGACATCGGCTACGCTCTGGACATGCCAGCCATAAGCTTCGAACCGCCGGCCGACATCCTCGGTAAACGCCAGCGCGGTGTCGCCTTCTATCGAGATATGATTGTCGTCGTACAGATAGATAATATTCCCCAGTCCGAGATGACCGGCCAGCGATGCGGCTTCGGATGTGACGCCTTCCATCATGTCGCCGTCGCTGCAGATCCCATAGATATGGTAATGAAAGATCTCGAAACCGGGTTTGTTGTAGCGGGCAGCGAGATATTGCTGGGCGATCGCCATACCGATACCATTGGAAAAACCCTGGCCGAGCGGGCCTGTGGTTACCTCAACGCCGGGTGTGAGGCCGTATTCGGGATGACCGGGCGTTTTGCTGTGCAGCTGACGGAACTGTTTCAGGTCATCCATTGTAAGTTCATATCCGGTCAGATAGAGCATGTTGTACAAAAGGATACAGGCATGACCGGGCGAGAGGATGAAGCGGTCCCGGTTTGGCCAGTCGGGGTTTTTCGGATTGAATTGCAGAAACCGGGAAAAAATAACGTGGGCCACGGGAGCAAGCGCCATGGCTGTGCCGGGGTGTCCCGATTTTGCTTTTTCGACGGCGTCGACGGCCAAAACCCTGATGGTGTCGATGGCGGTCTGTTCTATCGAGTCCGTTTCCGTGACACCGGCAAATGGATCGGGCGGCAGTTTGGGATAATGCATGGAATATATTTTTTGGTCTTATCGCCAAATGTTGTGCCATCCTGGCTACCGATTGTCCATCAATAGATTGCGAGAGCTGTGCTCTTTGTAGTCACGATAGGTCGTGATATGGCGACACGAAAATCCGAAATCCCGTGTCTTACCCGGACGGATTTAATAACTTTATTGGATGGGTGATCAACATATTGCGACTATCTCTTCCAGGGACCTGGAAAACCTGATCAATATCCTTGAAGTAAAGTTTGTTGCACTTTCGCAGTGTTCGGTGAGCAGTGGTTATGCGCTTGAGCTGGGCGGCGTGGATGCGCCGGGTATTCATTATAATCTTATGGGCAAGGGATTTGTCATTTTTGGGAATGATCTGCTTGTAGAGCTTGTTCCCGATACGCTGGTCATTGTGCCGGCCAATACATCTTTTCGCATCGGAGCGACGACACCCGGTGGTGATGGTAAACGGTTAAAGTCTGTGGATGGCCGGTCGCAGACCGCCATCAATGATGGGGTCAGAAAATTTGTTGCTGGATACGGTGATCCGGAAATTATACTGTTCTGTGGTTATTTTCATGCGACCTATGGTGTCTCTACAGACCTTTTTGCAAACCTTTCGATGCCGATCGTAGAGGGTTTTACCAGGGAGGACAGATTGGATACAAGATTAAGGGAAGCCATGGATGAGTTGGTCGCGCAGGAACTCGGCGCCGGTGCAATGAGCGCGACCCTGTTGAAACAACTGATCGTGCTGCTCCTGCGGCGATCGTTGAGCTCACCGGAGATTTGGGCGCTTCGATTTCCACTTTACAGTGATGGCGAGATTGCACGGGTATTTTCCCGGCTGGTGGCACATCCCGCCGCGGAGCATACGATTGAAAGTCTTGCCCGGGAGGCACATCTTAGCCGATCGGCCTTTATGCAGCGATTTACATCGGCTATCGGGCGTCCGCCGATGAGCGTGCTTCGGGACCTCCGGATGCGGCAGGCGGTACAACAGCTGATGGCCGGCCTTCTTTCGATCGACGAGGTAGTCCGTAATGCAGGGTATGAGAGCCGCAGTAGTTTTGGAAGGGCGTTCAAAAAACTGTATGGTTGTGGCCCGGCGGATTTCAAGCCCGGGGGGCAGACCGATTAGAGGTAAACGAATGGAACTGAAGGCACACGTATTGCTGTCAACGCGGCATTTCGCGGATTGGCGAAACAGGGGTACGACATTTCGTATTTATCTGTCATATGGATGTTGATTATCAGCATGTTGAATTATGGCATTTTTTTAGGGATCAATCCTTATCAGGAAAGCAATGTCCTAAAAGATATCAAGTTTATGGAGACACTATTGGAATTTAAGTTCAGGACAAACCTTCGGGGACCGGAATGCGTTGTAACGATCACCCCTTACCTTGATGCCGTCATCGGGATCCGCAGATGGGATGTAGACCTCGACAACCCGGATAAGATACTAACTGTCGTGGTGGCTGACCCCGGTCATACCATTCTTGCGGAGGCAGCGATCGAGAAGGCTGGGTATTCTACGGAACGGATGTTTTGATTCCTTTATAAGCAGCCGCAGCCCGCCAGTCTGATCATTGGAGACATTTATCTCAATTTTTTATTTTTAGTTTTTCCACGATGGGGAGAGGCTTAATTTTTTAAAGCTTCACTGTTCCGGTTATTGTGGCGGCGGTGACTGCGAAGTCACCGGCCTCAAGCCGGAATATGGTTGGATCATTCATTTATCAACAAAAAAAGAAAAAACATGTCACAGAATTTAATGCAGCTTCTTAATGAAAAGAACGAGATGATCACTAAGGGATTGATCGTCGAGGCCAGTGAAAAATTTTACGCGGATAAAACAAAGACCGTTGATTTTACCGGAACGATGACCAATGGGAAAAAAGAGCACACGGAGACAATGAAGAATTTCGTAGCGGCGATCGCAAAAGTGAACGAGATCACTTTACACCGGTCGGGCGTGGGAGATGGCGTCACGTTCGCAGAGTTCACGTTTGACTTTGATATGAAAGATGGCAGCAAGATCCATTGGCACGAGATCCTGGTTTCGGTGTGGAATGATGGACTGATCGTTCATGAGCAGTATTTTCAGGGATAAGGAATGTCTGATGTAACCGTCAGCTTCTAACAATTACAAGGACATTTGTCACAAAAAATGAATTAAGGCAAATGTCCTTGTTATTAGGGTTTTATTTTATCCGCAAATACTCTTTTTATCTTCTCCACTTTGGGCCGGATGATCATCGAGCAATAGGGCTGTGAGGCATTTGTGCTGAAATAGTCGATATGATAGTCTTCTGCCGGATAGAAGTCGGTAGCCGCGGTGATCTCGGTGACGACAGGCTCTTCGTAAGCTTTCTGACCGGCCAGCTCTTTTTTGAATTCTTCGGCCTGTCTTTGCTGTTCGGGGTTGTGATAGAATATCGCGCTGCGATATTGCGTACCCACATCATTGCCCTGTCTGTTGAGCTGGGTAGGGTTGTGTGAGAACCAGAATACTTCGAGAAGGTCTTCATAGCTGATGATGGCGGGATCGAAGAGGATCTGCAGGCATTCCGCATGACCGGTGGCGCCGGTGCAAACCTCTTTATATTTTGGATTTTCGGTATGACCACCCATATATCCGGATGTGACTTTCAGAACGCCTTTTAATTGTTGAAAGACTGCTTCGGTGCACCAAAAGCAGCCGGTGCCAAAAGTGGCGATAGATGTGATTGACATTTTATGTTTTTCTTTGATATTCAATTTTCATTCCAGATTTGGAAATAAACATTGCGAGCTGATTCTGGCGGAATCTAGTTCGTGTATCCGCGAAATATCGCCAAAGTGCGAAGGCGTTGGTTGCAGATCGATCTCTCCCGCGCGTACGGCGGGACTTTGCAAAATCGGTATAATTTTGGCACATCTGTCGATGCTGCAAAAAAGAAGAAATAGGTATAATCTTTAAAATCAATTGTCATGAAACTAAAAATGCTCGCATCAAAGGCAGAGGAGAAGAATCTTCCTGCTATTATCATCAGTGTTGGTCTTTGCCTGGTTCTCCTGTGGATCGGCGCGCAGAAGATCACGCCAACAGAAGCTGAGGGCATCTCCCCGCTATTCATCCATAGTCCGCTGATCAGCTGGACCTATAGCGTCTTTGGCAAACAGGGCGCAACGATTGTCGTCGGAATCTTCGAATATATCACAGCTATAGGCATCATCACCGGTTTTTTTAAGCCAAAAGTCGGTTTGATAGCGACTGTTATGGCGATGCTCATGTTCTTTGTGACGTTTTCCTTTTTTATAAGCACACCCGGCACGGTGGCCGAGGCTGACGGAGTTTACGGACCGACAGGGACGGGTGAATTCCTTTTGAAGGATGTCGCTTTATTTGGTGGAGCGATGTATCTCTTTACTTTTTTTGGACGCAGGGCTAAATAATACGGCTGCGTTCCTTATTCTGGTGGCATTGACTCCAATATGCGATGACAGAGAATCACAATACCTGGACGGCCACATGTTTCCTGATAAAATCCGGGTCGATATCAACACCCGATCCGGGCCCTGTAGGGACCTTGATCTTGCCATTCTCCAGTTTCAACGAAGATGTCTTACACTCGATAGGGATGTTCGCATAGCCTTTGAACTCGATATGCGCTCCTGCATTAGGAACCGTGGACATAAAATGCATCATATAGATAAACCCGAAACCATCGGTCAGATGTGGTGTACACTGCTTGCCCATCAGCTCAGCCATGCGCGCCACTTTTGAAGAACGCAACATGCCGCCAAAATAATACTGGTCAGGTTGTACGACATCCAGCCCCTGATGGGCCATATACCATCGAAATTCTTCGATGCCATGCTGCTGCTCGCCACCCGCAATAGGGATCTGAACGGCATCCTTCACTTGCTTGGTCCGCTCCAGCCAGTCATACTGAACAGGCTCCTCAAAAAAGCTGTACTTGTATTCCGCCAATAATTTTCCGACCCGGATGGCATCTTCTACCCCATAATATCCGTTGGCATCTGCATATAAGGCGAAATCGTCGCCAAACGTCTTTCGCATAAGTGGAATGATCTGCTCCGTCCGGCCCGCAGGACCACGGGCATCGATGTCCTTTGTCTCCCACATCAAGGCCCCCACTTTGATCTTTAAGGCCTTGGCTTTGCTTTCTGTCACGGCCTGCTTGATCAGCGCCAACGATTCGTCGAGGGGTTTTGCCCTCCATTCGGTAGCCTGGTATAAGGAAACGTGTGTGTTGTGAATGCTCCCGATAAGCTCGCCCATGGATTTTCCGGCTATGCGGCCCATCATGTCCAGTATGGCAAATTCGATGGTCGCTACAGGGATGCCCAGCGCGTAGCCCTTGCAACGATAGTTTAAGTTGTAGACGTACGCCTTCTCCATCAATTCATCGAGCCGGCGGGCATCCTGATTGATAAAGAACGGCTGCAGATTATCGACAAAGATCGGATACAGCACCCGCATATGCCCATGGGCTACCGAATAACCTTCCGCGCCGTCCCTGGAGCGTATATGGCATATAAAAGATCCCTGATAATGGATCAGTTCCAGGCTTTCGATGATGACAGGATCAGGAAACAGCTCCTTCTTAAAAATTGGTTTTGCCAGAACAGCATCCAGCTGCGCATACCGCTCCTGCAGCTGATCGTTACCGCCCCTCGTCGCCGGAGCCTTACAAAAAGGCAGGCTGACCGCAGCCGCGCCAAGACCACCTGCCATTACGTTGGAAAGAAATTTACGCCGGTTATTGCTCATGATATAGGTTTTTTGCTCAGACCACGCCAAAACTGTAATACAGCAAGATAATAAAAAAGACAGCCACCACTTTTAACAGGGTTAGCATAAAAATATCTTTATAGGACTGCCGGTGCGTCAGCCCCGTAATGACCAGCAAGGTCAGTACCGAACTGTTATGAGGAAGCGTATCCATCCCACCGCTCGCCATCGACGCAACCCTGTGCAATACTTCATTGGGAATCCCCTGCGCCATAGCCTTCGAAAGGAAAATGTCCTTCATCGAAGCAAGCGCTATGCTCATCCCACCCGAGGCCGAACCGGTTATCCCGGAAAGAGTCGTGACTGCAACGGCCTCATTCACCAGTACATTCCCAAAAACCGAAGCCATTCCTTTTTCAATGATCTTAAAACCAGGCAATACCGCTATCACGGCTCCAAACCCGTACTCCGACGCCGTATTCATCGCCGCAAGCAAAGCTCCGCCGATTGAAATATTCATCTCTTTTTTGAAGGTCGACTTGAGACGCCGGAATCTTAAAAGCAGGATGACTACAATTCCCAGCACCAATGCCGCCGACACGCTCCATATCGGAATAAATGGCCTCAGGTCCAGCCCCGATCCACCTTCGATCCCAAACGCGGGAAAGCTGAATGTTTTTCCATAGTGCCGATCCAGAAAGGTATTGAACAGCTTATTGCACGCCACCACGATCAGCAAGGGTAAGATCGAGACCCATATGTTAGGTAGCTGCTCCCCGGAGAATATCTCCGGCTCATTGATGTGATTGATTCCATACCCCTCCTTCCTGTAGGCCGCTTTCCTTTTTTGCCACTGCAGATAGATCGTTCCGCAAATGAAAATAAACAGCCCTCCCAGGAAACCCAGCCAGGGCGCAGCCCAGGTCGTTGTATGAAAGGCGCTCGTCGGAATGATATTCTGTATCTGCGGGGAGCCAGGAAACGCGTCCATGGTGAAGGTAAAGGCACCCAGCGCTATCGTCGCAGGGATCAACCGCTTTGGAATATTTGCCGATTTGAACAGGTCAGCAGCAAACGGATATACCGCAAACGCCACCACGAACAAAGACACACCACCATACGTCAATATGGCCCCCAGCACCACAATAGCCGGCATAGCATTCCCCGCGCCGAACAATTTTATGACCGTCCGGGCAATAGACCCTGCCATGCCGCTGGCTTCCGTAAGCTTTCCAAAAACAGCGCTTAACAAAAAAACAGGAAAGAACAACTTGATAAAGCTCACCATCTTTTCCCCGAACACCCAGCTGTATACCGGCAGGGCCAGGTAAGGTTGGGTTAGCAGAACCGCCAGTAAGGCGGCGACCGGTGCGAACAAGATCACACTGAATCCTCTGTAAGCCGCGAAGATCAGTAACGACAACGATATTAATATGATTAGAATGCTCATTATTTCGACGGCGCGGGGATATAACGCCTAACCCGTAAAGCCGCCTGTTCGCGATGTCCCATGAAGCCTTCGATCTCGCAAAGACGCATCGCATATTCTCCTATCATTGCACTGGCTGCCGGAGTGCATTTCTGGTAAGTACAGGTCTTTAAGAACTTGCCTACCCATAGACCTCCGGTATATGTTGCAGCGCCCTTCGTCGGTAGAATATGGTTTGTGCCGATCACCTTGTCGCCATAGGCTACATTGGTCTCCGGACCAAGGAACAGCGCCCCATAGTTCTTCATCCTGTTCAGGAAAAACTCAGGGTTCTTTGTCAGCACTTCGACATGCTCGTAGGCCAGTTTGTCGGCTTCGGCTACCGCTTCTGCTTCGTTGTCCACCAACAGGATCATCCCATTGTCCTGCCAGGCGATGCGTGCCACATCCGCGGTTGGCAACACCCGCAGCTGTCTTTCAATTTCCACGAGCGTTTCCTCCGCAAGCTGGCGGGATGTGGTAATCAGCGCGCCCGGCGATGTCGGCCCATGCTCAGCCTGCCCTAAAATATCACAGGCCACCATTTCGGCATCAGCGGTTTCATCCGCAATGATCAATACCTCCGTCGGTCCGGCAAACAGGTCTATGCCTACTCTTCCGAAAAGCTGTCTTTTGGCCTCCGCGACATAGGCGTTGCCGGGTCCGACGATCATATTTACGGGAGCCATCGTCTCCGTGCCTACAGCCATGGCCACCACGGCCTGAACTCCGCCAAGAATATAGATCTCATCGGCACCCGCCATCTTCACGGCCGCCACCGTTTCGGCGGGTATCCCTCCCTTCGTCGGTGGGGTGCAGGCGATAACCCGTTCGACACCGGCCACTTTCGCGGTAATTATGCTCATATGGGCGGAGGCGATCATCGGGTATCTTCCGCCCGGTATATAACAGCCCGCGCTGCTTACCGGGATATTCTTATGCCCCAGCACAACCCCGGGCAAGGTTTCTACTTCAACATCCGAAATAGACGCCCGCTGATGACGCGCAAAATTCCGTATCTGCGTCTGCGCAAACCGGATATCTTCGATAACGCTGACGGGAACGGACCCTACGATCTCATCGATCTGTGTATCCGTGAGCCGGAAGGAGGCCGGTGACCAGCGATCGAACTGTTCGGAATATTTCCGCACCGCCGCATCTCCATTGGTCTGTATGTCCGTAATTATGCCTTCCACGGTCTCGCGCACCTTCCTGTCTTCATCCTGTTGCACGGCTCCGCTTTTGCCGCTTTTGATATATGTCGCCAAAATTTTAGTATTTAGTGTTGTAAACAAGAGGCCCGCTAAAAAAACTCAACTTTTTCTAACCTTGATGTAAAGCTTTTTGACCAGGTCACACCCTTCTTCCCGGATGCCGGGCCGGTGCGCTTCCTCGGTCGTTATAATAAAGAAGATCCCGGGCGTAGCGACATAATAGCTTCCTTTCGCCGAATAGCCGGCCAGGTCATGACCACTGTCGTATTTCCTTACAACCGTCGCCTCGGACAATGGAATGATGCCGATCTTCTCTTTCCCGCTGATCACATAATGTATATCTTCGAAATTCCGGTGCGACTCCCAGGTCGTGGTATCGTCCATTTTTTTCGGCGGTCCGAACGTGATCATCGCATATACATCATCTCCGTCGATGGGATACCTTCCCGGTTGAAGGGCCGAAAAGTCGGTGTTCTTAAGATAGGCAAAGGCCTTGTCCCACCGCGACGGGTTTGCATGGTACTGCCTGGCAAATTCTACCATATTCACCGGGGTACCAGGTTGAAGGTTAGCGTTGACTACCGCCTTTGATGTGGTATCTGCCGACTCATCTTCCAGTTCCCGGCCGAATGAATCATATTTCTTTTTTACCGGTGCGGCTGTGCCCCCTTTGAACCAGTCCATGCCGGCAAACCATTTTGCAGCCCTTTCCCGGGTCCAGGCTGTATCGCTCTGCGCCCGGGCCGAAGAGGGGCCGAATGCAATGCTGCCAGCCAATAGGATGGTGGCAGAAAAATAAATGATACGTCTCATGATCTGTTTGTTAAAGTTTCTTTTATAGCACGGCCGGCCGCATCAAGGTTGGCCAGCATCATTTCGGAATATTTACGGGAGAGGATCACTCCGTCCGGGTTCGCCTTCAGCGCCGCCATCGTAGCGGCATAGGTGTCGTCGGGGGAAGCTTTCCGACTGCCTTTCGCCGTAGGAATGCCAACGTCTATGCCCGGCAAGATCCTGCATTTCCCTTTCACACCTGCAATCGCCCTGGCCGTCTCGCGATACACGTAATCAGGTGAAAAACCCGCGGCCGGCAGCTGCTCGAGCGATGCTTCATTGCCATAGTTCAGCAAATGATTGTTGAATCGCATCAACTCTTCCGGAGGGACATCCCGGAAAATCGAGGACTGGATATTCCGGATGAAATTGACATACCGTTCCCCTGCACAGTTGTTGTAGACAACCACCTTTAGCAGATCGGCCATCGATGCCAGCGCCTCATAGTTGCGCCCTGCTCTGTAAAAAGGATTCCAGGAGTTTACATGTTCGATATGAAACCCAACCTGCATATTTTTGTTCACCGCTTTTACCGCGTCTCTGACGTCTTCCAGCACCCTGTGCTTGCCGAAATCAAACAGCTGCTGATAAGCAAGGATTTCCGGGTACTCCAGCATGAGCCGTTGAAACTCGACATAATACCCGTCCGATGGACGCAAGTTCTTCAGCGAACGCTGAACGAATTCATCAAGTTTGTGAAAACCTTCTTTCGCCCTTCCAAAGTTAATGCCCCTTTCTTCTGCCGCCTTTTTATGATCGTCACAGAAACAGGTAACATGGGAAGAAGAGAAGCTCTCCGTATGTGTCGCGCCAACCGCATTGATCAAAGGGCCATTTCGTTCATTGAAGAACATGATCCCATCGATATCATACGAAGAGGCGATATCGGTTACCACCGCCTTCCAGAATTCACGCACATCGGGTCTGAAAAAACAAATCGTCTTTCTCCGCTCTCCCTGCAGATCCACCTCGACAAAATCCTTCAGCTGTGACTCCAGGACGTCCGCGGGATATTCAAAAGTATCCAGCACCGATGCAAAAACCTTGATGCCCTTCTTTTTGGCAACAGGCAGGACGCGCGCCAGCACATCCGTGCCGCCGAAGTCGGAAGCTACCATCTTATCTCCTTTGATAGCGGTCTTCTCATAGAATTTTGCATGTGGGGTTGCGTAGAAGCCGCCATGATATGAGTCCACATCCGACTCCTTCGGACCATGGTCCGGAAATGGATGACCAGGCATCTGCCGTCCGTTGAGCCCGCGATCATAACAGAAAGTGCTCATGAAAATGGCATTGACCCCTGCGCGCTGCTGAAGGATGTCCAATACCTGCTCCACGCCTTCATCCATAAAAGATACGGCACCAAGCTGGATCCCGATGATCTTTTCCCCGGCCGCTTCGGGGCCATTCAGGGCCAGCGTGGCGACCGGCGCAGCAGCCATCGCCGCCGCCAGAGCTCCGCTGCTCTTAAGGAATTTCCTGCGCGATGGATCCACAGCACCTGTATATATTTTTTGCACTTTATCTTTTTTCATGAACCGGTATTTGTTGTATTCAAAAATCCTAAGCCTTCAACCCCTCGCGGACGGCACGACCGGCCGCCTCCAGGTTGGCCAGCATCATCTCCGAATATTTCCTCGACAATATAACTCCGTCACCATTAGCCTTCATCGCCGCCAGGGTAGCCTGGTATGTATCGTCGGGAGAAGCAAAACGGCTTGCTTTATTAATAGGGATATTTACGTCCACACCGGTAAGGATCCTGCATTTACCCTTTGCTCCTTCCATCGCCCGACGCGTTTCCCGGTAGACATAATCCGCCGAAAGGCCGGCAGCCGGAAGCTGATCAAGCGAAGCCTCATTGCCATAATTCAGTAAATGATTGTTGAAACGCATCAGCTCTTCCAAAGGAACATCCCTGAACATCGTGGAACCGATCGTGCGTATAAAACTGGCATATCTCTCGCCACCGGCATTGTTGTATGCGACGACCTTCAGGAAATCCGCTCTCGTAGCCAGGTCTTCATAATTCCGGGTAGCCCGGTAGAAAGGATTAAACGAATTTTCATGTTCGATATGAAACCCGACCTGCAGATTGCTATTCACTGCTTTCACCGCTTCCTTGACATCCCTCAGGATTTCATGCTTGCCATGATCGAAGATCTGATGGTAGGCCACCATCTCCGGATAATTAAGGATCAGGCGTTCGAACTCCACGTAATAGCCATCCGTGGGTCTGACATCCTTCAGTGACCGCTGAACGAGAGCGTCCAGCCGGCGGTATCCTTCTTTCGCCCGCTCGAAATCGATATTGTTTGCAGCGGCAGCCCGCTTGTGATCGTCACAGAAACAGGTGATCCTCGAAGCATGGAAACCGACATCGAAATTGGCGCCAATGGTATTGGTCAGCGGCCCGTTGCGCTCGTTGAAAAATAAAACCCCGTCTATGTCATAGGACGAGCAGATATCGGTGACCACTGCCTTCCAGAACGCCTTGACATCGGGCTTGTAAAAACACATCGCCTGTCCCTTGTTGCCCGCGAGGTCGAGCTCCATATACTCGGAGATGTTCTTTCGGACATCATCGGGGTAATCAAAACTGTCCAGCACCGATGCGTATACCTTTATGCCTCTCTTCTTTGCTGCAGGGATCAGTTTTTGCAGGATATCCGAATCACCAAAATCCGGCGCTTTCATTTTATCCCCCTTTATTGCCGTATGCTCGTAGAATTTAGCATGAGGAGTGGCATAGTTACCGCCATGGTAGAACTTTTTGTCCGATTCGGCCGGACCATGGTCCGGGAAGGGATGTCCCGGCATCTGGCGGCCGTTGAGACCGCGATCATAACAGAACGTACTGACAAATACCGTATTCACGGCCCCTTTTGTCTGTATGATGTCCAGCACCTTGTCCACGCCTTCGTCCATAAAGGATGTTGCGCCGATCTGGATGCCGATCATTTTTTCCGAGCCGCCGCCGGCGCCGCCGCTGCCATTACCACCGCCGGCGCCATCCCGGGTGCCGCCGCCTGCAAAAGCCAGCGGAGTCGTTGCCAGCGCAGCCATCGCCGCGGAGCCATTTCTCAAAAAATTCCGGCGGGACGGAGACGTCGCACCCAGGTTTATCTTTTTTATCGAAGTCTTCTTCTTTCTCATTTGATATTATTTAGCTTTTTTTTGCCGCCTCACGCAATGCACGCCCGGCAGCATCTATATTACCCAACATCATTTCGGAATATTTGCGGGAAAGAACAATGCCATCAGAACCGGCATTCAGTGCGGCCAGTGTGGCAGCATAGGTATCTTCCGGAGACGCCTTCCGGCTGCCTTCCGCCGTCGGGATATTTACATCGATACCGGCAACCACCCGGCACTTACCTTTTACTCCCGCTTTGGCCCGCTGCATCTCGCGGAATACGTAATCCGAAGAAAGCCCCGAAGTCGCCAGCTGATCCAGCGTTGCCTCATTGGAATAATTTAACAGATGGTTGTTCATCCGCATCAGCTCTTCCAAAGGAACATCCCTGAACAGGGTGGACCCGATATTGCGGATGAAATTGGCGTATCGCTCGCCGCCGCAATTGTTATACACCACGATCTTGAGAAAATCGGCCCTTACCGCCAGCTCGGCATAGTCCCGCGTAGCCCGGAAGAATGGATTGAAGGAATTGACGTGCTCGATATGAAACCCGACCTGTACATCCTTCCTCCCGGCCTTAGCAGCTGCATATACTTCGTTAAGCACTTCGTGTTTACCCTTGTCGAACAATCTGTCCCAGGCGACGATCTCGGGATACTCCAGCAGCAACCGCTCGAATTCGACATAATAACCGTCGGACGGCCGCTGTCCTTTAAGAGAAGCCCGGATAAAGACCGCCAGCTTGTTATACCCCTCCTTCGCACGGGTCACGTCGATGCCAAGCCGTACGGCCTCGGCGACATGAAACTGGCAAAAACAGGTCACTCTCCCCGGCTCTATCGCCTGGAAATGGCTCGCCCCAAGTGCATTCAGCAAAGGTCCGTTCCGTTCATTGAACAACATGATCCCATCCACATCATAGGACCGGACCGTGTCCGTCACCAGCGCCTTCCAGAAAGCGCGTACATTAGGGTTAAACAGACATAAGGTATTGCTCTTCCTTCCCATGAGATCTACTTCCAGGCATTCCGAAACGCCGGGGACTTCCGTATGCCACTGATCCTCCAGGCAGCAGATAACCTTCATGTTCCGCTTTTTCGCCGGTCCGACGATCGATTCCAGGATATCCAGCTTGCCAAGGTCGGGCGCATGAGGGACTTTTATGACCGTATCCGCATAATATTCCGGATGGGGTGTGGCATAATTGCCGCCATAGAAGGTTTTTTCATCCGAGGCCATCGACCCGTGATCCGGGAATTTTACTCCCGGCATCTGTCTGCCCGCCAATCCGCGGCCGTGCGTAAAGGTGGTGATGAAGACCGTATTGGCCGCAGCCTTTTGCTGAAAGATATCGAGTACCTTTTCAACGCCCTCATCTGCAAACGATACCGCCCCCACCTGCACACCGGTCATCATAGTCTCCTGATTTACCTTTTCATTGATCATACTATTCTATTTTATTACCAGCCAGGGTTCTGTGACAGGATCGAAGAATTATTGACGATCTGTATCTGGGCAAGAGGGATCGGGTATAAGACCATATAGGGTTTCATCCCCAGGGACTGAAGGGTAGGGACGGCCAAACCCGTCCGTACCAGGTCGAACCAGCGATGGCCTTCGAAGGAAAGCTCGCGGCGACGCTCAAGGTAGATCGAATTACGCAGATCCGACTGGCTCATCGTCGTATAGGTAGGTACTCCCGCCCTGGTCCTGATCATATTCAGATAGGTTATCGCATCGGTGGTCTTGTTGTTCTCATTCAGCGCCTCGGCCAGCATCAGCAGTACATCGCCGTAACGAATGACCTTCCAGTTCGCTTTGCTGTCGTTGCTTAGCGTCACCGGGGTGATATACTTCAATGTCATCGTCTTCGCCCCGACGCTGTTGTTCAGCGACTGGAATACGCCGTTGTGATCAGTAAACCCATTGGAAGCCGTGATAGCCGCCCGCTTGTCACCCGACTCGAAAATAGTAAAAAGTCCGTTGGAAGGGTTATAAGAATCACCGGTGCCGCCATAGACCTGGTAGAAATCTGCCGCCGCCTGGAAACGGGGAAAGAACATATTGGTAAACTCACTGCCCTGCTGTATCCCTGTCTCATATTCGATGTCAAAAATATACTCGCTATGATGTTCATCCTTCGAATAATCCCATAGATCCGCATAATTGGGAAGAAGTGAATACCCCATCGTGGTCACCTTCATTAAGGTCGTCTCCGCATTGACAAAGTCCTTTTTGGTAAGATAGGCCTTGCCAAGCAGGGCAGTAGCTGCACCGCTGGTAGCCCTTCCGATATCCGAACCCGTATAACTTCCAGGCAGCGCAGCTGCCGCATCCTGAAGGTCTTTGACGATGATGTCGGTATAAATGGTCTCCACTTTCTCTCTCGGGGTCTTCAGCGCTTCGGCGTCGGTGATAGGTGTTGTCACCTTAGGCACATCCCCAAAGACGCGGACCAGGTCGAAATAGCACAAAGCTCTGAGGAACTTCGCTTCCCCGACATAGCGGTCTTTGTTGGTAACGACGGCCGGATCGGCCTTTTCGATCTTATCAAGAATGGTATTGACCCGATAGATCACCCCGTAATAATTACCCCAGGAACTATAAAAAAAATCCTCGTTGTTCTGATAGGTATAATTATCCAGCCGCAGGTCGATGTCTTCGGACGGCCATTGATGCCGCGCATCGTCGCTGGGAAGATCGAACTGCCAGAAGACCTGATACTGATCTCTCAGCAGGCTATATGCCCCTGTCAGCGCATCGCTGAAATCCTTATCCGTTTTATACAACGCTTCGGTGCTGACGGACGAAACGGGCGTCAGGTCGATGAACTTCTTGCTGCAGGACAACCCTATCATTGAGGTCAGTGCAGCTATATAAACTATTTTTTTCATTGTAGATCCTTTTGATGAACGGTTAGATTAAAACCCAATATTTACTCCTGCTACAAAAGTCTTTGGAAGGGGGTAGTCGTTGAAATCCACTCCCGGGGTCAACGGACTTCCGCTATTGCTCACGTCAGGGTTGAAGGAAACGGTATTCTTGGTGATCGTTATCGCATTGGTGGCGTTTACAAAGAAACGTGCCGACTTAAGCCCGATCCTGGAGATCGTCCTGTCAGGCAGCAGGTAGGACAACGAGATATTGTTAACCCGCAGAAACGAACCTCCATCGAGATAACGCTGGCTTACCGCCCGGTTGTTGCCGGTGACGGCATTATTGGGTCTTGGCGTTTTACCATCTCCGACATCCGTAGCCGATTTCCAGTAGTTGATCTGGGAAGCCAGCTGCGCGACGCGGTTACCCCTGGTATTTTCCTGCCCGACAGCAGCCATATTCAGCACTTGGTTGCCATGAGTCCCCTGGATCGTAAAAGCAAGCGAGAATTGCTTGTAGGAAACGTTGTTGGTCATCCCATAGTAGAAATTGGGATATGGATTTCCCATGATGGTCTGGTCGTTGTTGTCGATCACTCCATCCTTGTTCGCATCGACATATTTTACGTCGCCCGGGCGGGAGACTACCGCCGTGCCTGCGCCAAAGATGGGGTTTTTGTCTACATCGGCCTGATTCAGATAGACGCCATTTGTCTTAAACCCATAGAACATCCCGATGGGCTGACCGACTTTGGTGATGTTGGCACCCGAATAGATGGGGTCTCCGCCAGGTCCGAGCTTGTTCACCCGGTTACGATAAGTGGAGAAATTGATCGCTGTTGTCCAAAGGAAATCCTTGCTTTTCACATTGACCGTGCTGACCGTGAATTCAAAACCGCTATTCTGCACCT
Source organism: Puia sp. (assembly GCA_036499285.1). Lineage (GTDB taxonomy): Bacteria > Bacteroidota > Bacteroidia > Chitinophagales > Chitinophagaceae > Puia. Next base: position 303,243 of record DASYEB010000041.1, read on the forward strand.
CGCCGATATTCTTCAGGGTATTGTAAAAACCCGTGATCGCAGGAATATTGACATTCAACAACAGGTCTGTATTTTTGGATTTGAAGTAATCGGCAGTGACAGACAATCTTCTGTCAAAAAAGCTCGCATCCAGACCGGCATTCACCGCTTTTTGTTTTTCCCATGTTAGCAGGGGATTGGCGAGCAGTGCAGGAGCAAAGCCTGTACCGGCCGCATTGTCATATACATACCTGTTATAATTGACGGTGGCATACTGCTGGTAATTGCCGATATTATTATTCCCGGTCTGTCCGTAGCTGCCCCTCAGTTTCAACTCGCTCAGGAAAGATACATCTTTCAGGAACTTTTCATCTGAAATTCGCCAGGCAACGGCAACGGATGGGAACCAGCCGTATTTATTCTCGGAACCGAAGCGGGATGACCCGTCTGTACGCACGGAAGCCGTAATGTAATACTTGCTGTCGTAATTATAATTAAAGCGGAGCAGATAAGACAAAAGCGACCATTCCGATACGTCCGCAGACCCGCCGGTAAGTATCCCGGCAACAGCGCTGAGCGTAGGCACCAGGTTATTCGGGTAACGGTTGCTTGTTAAGAAGTTGGACTCGAGGTGATCCTTCTGGACGGTAAACCCTGCAAGACCTGAAAAACTATGTTTCGAAATGGTTTTGTGATAATTGGCGGTATATTCCGTCAGCCAGTTGACGTCCATTGCTGTGCTATCTACGCCTGACGCAATGTTCGGAACAAAATCACCGTTTTCCGCCAATGCCGGAAGGGAGGGCACGAATTGCATCGTGTGCGCATTCTGAAGGGTAGCTCCAAGCAGGACATTCAATGCCAGGTCGTTGGTGATCTTATATTCGGCACTTACGTTTCCCAGCAGCCGCATGACATTCCGCTTGTTGGTGACGTTTTGCACCCAGGCCAATGGGTTCCAGCCCGGAGAAGCCACATCGGAAGAATACTGGTAATAATCTCCTGTAGGTGTGCGTGCGGGCAAATAGGCGGGCCATAGCTGCGCTCTGTTGATCGGGCTGGCAGAAACATAATAATTATAGTCTGCCGTAGAGCTCTCAGACATTATGTTGGAAGTAGAGTAGGAGGGGTTGAGGTTGACCTTTACGGACAACTTGCTGGTTAGCTTCGCATCGATATTTGCCCTCAGCGAATAGCGTTTGAAATTGCTTCCGAGAACGATACCTTCCTGGTTGAGATACTCGCCGCTCAAACCATACCTGACCTTGTCGGTACCGCCATAGGCGGACAGGGTGTATTGCGAGATCGGAGCGGTACGCAACAGCTGTTTGGTCATCACGTTATCGGTCTTGTCCGTTCCGGCAAGGACTGCAAGTGGTATCGGCTGTACCGGCGAATCCCAGGTACTGGGGTCTCCCGACACGTCCGACCCTGCGTCGGTATTTGCATTCCTCAGCCCATCCAGCGCGTATTGAGAAAGCTGCCTGGCATTCATGGTCTTTGGGATACGCGTTACCGACTGTAAACCATAAGTGGTCTCGAAATTAATAATGCTGGACTTGGCAGAACCGCGTTTGGTATTGATGATCACGACGCCGTTTGCACCCCGGGATCCATAGATGGCCGTAGCGGATGCATCTTTTAGGATGTCGACGCTTTCGATATCATTGGGACTGAGGCTCTGTATATCGTCCGTAGGAAAACCGTCCACGACATAAAGCGGATCGGTTCCCGCCGAGATACTTCCGATACCCCTGACCCTGATCTGCGGCGCCGCTCCTGGCTGACCGGATACGGTTTTTACCTGCACACCGGCAACCTTACCCGAAAGGGCCTGATCCACGCGCGTCACCGAAAGATCGCTGATATCCTTTGACGACACTGAACCTACCGAACCTGTCAGGTCCTTTCTTTTCAATGTACCATAACCCACGACCACAACCTGGTTGAGGGAAGAATTATTTTCTTCGAGTATCACGTCGACATTACCCTTACCCCTGACGTCCACTTCGCGTGAAAGATATCCGACATAGGAGAAGACCAATGTAGCGTTCGAAGAAGCATTAATGGAAAAGGCCCCATGACCGTCCGTGGTCACGCCTATGGAGCTGCCTTTTATCATAACGGTAATTCCGGCTAATGGCTCTCCCTGTGAATTTGTCACTTTACCAGTGACAGGACCGGCCACATCTACCCGCGCAATGTGCCCGGTGATGCCGGCGCCGGGCGTGAAGCCGCTTGCATTGGCAAGAAGCCCCAGAAGTAACAGCAACGCCGTGAAGGACGTTGTTTGCAGGAGAGGGATCAGCCTGGGCTTACCGCTTGAATGAGCCTGAAAACTTGCAGTGGATTGCATGATCTTAAATTGTTTTGGTTAGGAAATCAAGTGGCGGCAGAATTGGCTGCGACAAACCATACACGTGGAATGGGATTGTCGCCCGGTTAAAGGATACTGTCAGGACCTGCTGCAACGGCCCGCAGGGCGGATAAGAGTTTGAAGGTTTTGCGATTGAAGGTTTTGGGTTCGTAAACTATTCTGGATCGTAGGTTTAATCATCCCAGGTGATCAGGACCTCTCCGGTAATACCCTGGTAATCGGTGGCCTCGAGCAGGACGGTTAATTTTCCCGCCGGCTCGTCATAGGAAACCTGTGCTACCAGCAATCCTTTCTCACCGGAGTTGACCCGTGAAGGCCGTTTACAATAAATGGTCACCTCCTGTTTGCCATATATGGTTATCAGGACCCTGGCCTGTTTATCGTTGTTCGTCAGCCCCAGCACATTATAGGTTCCGTCGGCAACTACACCAAAGGAAGGAAACGATGCCCCGATGGAATATTGAAGCCGGTATTTCTTTTGTTGCAGAACGGACAGGTACAGGTATCCATAACCATCCTGTTCCAGCGTGACCGTTGCCGGCTGTCCGTCGATGGTAGCTTCGGAAATATGGTCTCCATTCCGCAGCAGGATCCGCAGCACAAGATTTCCGGCAATACCATTCTCGTAAACTTCAGATGGCATCCGCGTATTGTCGATGGCGATCTCGTTTTCAGACAGCATGCTGATCACCGTATACTTCTTGTAAAGCCATTGCGCATGAAGCTGCGCTGTATTCTTTGCGGGATAACGTTCCGGGAGCCGGGCCACCTGGCGATAATAGTCGACCCATTGCGCACTGACCTCTGGCTGCAGAAAATCATCCGAGGCAAGCCAGTTGATCCAATGCGTCTCCACTATGTCGGTGGGCTGCATATCGATCGGGACTTTCGGCAGCGACCGCAGCTCATGCCAGAGATTACCATAATTCAGCCGGCCCAGCACATGAAGCCCATGATCAAACCCGCCTCCATTCAGCTCAGCAGGCGGATCAAGCTCCGGTATCACCGTAAAATTTGTATTGGCATACTTTACGCCGGTTTCCCGCATGAGCTTACCCAGGCTGAATGGTCCATGAGGATTCCAGTAAAAGCTGTAGGCACCCGGTACAAACGTCTCCGGGAACGAATGGCCGGCGGACGGCGAAAGTCCGTATTGATCGAGTATCGACCTGGCAGCCTTTACGTGCGCTCTCATTACTTCTTCAGGCCAGGGACTATCGTCTTCCAGGTTATACCATTCCGCCCTTTTCTGCACTCCATCGGCCGGCCAGTGCTCATGTCCTATTCCATGAAAACCAAACTCCAGATGCGCCGACTGACTCACGACATAATTGACCATCTCGAGCTGTGCATCATTAATATTGGCGGAATTGTCCCATCCGCTCCGTTGATAGGTAGTGGTTGGATAGGCGGTTAAAACATTAGCTCTGTCCAGTTCGCTCAGTACGAACAGGCCCTGCACTCTTATCCCCGCCTTTTGGGCGATTGCTGTTACATGCCTGTAATCATCCAAACCGAACACCCTCTTGACCCCATTCCTGTACGGGCCGCGCGGGGTCTTTTCACCCATGCTGGAACCTTGTATCCACCCCATGTCGTCGATGACAAGGGCGAATGGCCTGGGAAAGCTGATACGATGGCTTATAAATTCAGATGGCATCTTTCGTTCAGATGATTTTAATACTTTCAGTTCGTTGCGTTCAAATATATCAAGTATTACTTTTCGAAACAAATAATCTTTCTATTTTATTTCGAAACCTTTGTTTTTTATTACTTTTTTGCAAATTATTCTCATCGGCAGGCTTATATCTTGAAAAAAATACCTTTCTTATATAGCCAGTAACAGAGATACCACATGGCCATCCAGGAACAGGCGCTGGTCATGATCTCCCCGGCACCGGTCATGACTTCCCCGGCACCGGTTATGACTGCCCCGGCACCGGTCATCACCTTCCCGGCGCCCGCCATCACGTCTCCTGCGCTGGTCCCGCCCCGGGAGAACAAAGCCCTTGCAAAGGGACGGAACATGGAATTCAGCAGCAGCGCCGTCCCGACCTCGAAGAACAGATAGATAAAGATGCTATTCATACCCACTATGACAAAGAAATGTGCCATTCGCCGGCCGGTCTTCAGCACGTCGATGACCCAGTAACAACAGCATAAACCCAGCAGGGCCCAGCCTCCGCTTGCAAAGACAAAGGCCGAAGTGGCTATCTTTTTGATGATCGGCGTGATCTGCAAAAAGTCCAGTGAATAACCCACCAGAAGCCCGGCGGCTCCCGCGAGCAGCATGATGCGGATCTTTGCCGCCGCCGGCCGGCTGCTCAGCAAAAGGCGTCCGCACAGCACTCCCCAAACCGTATGCGCTATGGTAGGAATGGCGTTCAGCGAAGCCCATATATCCGCCTTTTCTACCCCCTCTATCTTATTATTGACATATGCCCCAAGGTTATGAAAGGCCACCCAGGGCTGGTCGAAACCCGCCACCGGAAAGAACCGGTAGGCCAGGTCCGTCACCAGGAGTACGATCAACGTAAAGACCAGTTGGAAGGCCACGCTCTTATTACGGATCAAAAAAGCCACCAGGTAGGTCACGGAAAGTTGGGCCAGGACATTCTGCAGCCGGAAAACGATCCGCTCCGGCCCGATACAATACAAAGCCCATCCGAAGAACAATAGCAGCAAGCTTCGTTTGACCGCATGCCGCAGGATCACTCCTTCAGGATAGCCCTTCTTCCTGCGCGCTTCCACCGCAAAAGGGATCGATACCCCGACGATGAACATAAAAAAGGGCTGGATAAGATCCCAGAAATGCAGCCCATGCCATTCATGATGGCTCAGCTCAGTTCCGAGGAATCGTAAGACCGGGTTTCCCGACTCAAGGAAATGGCGATACATCAGCGTACTTTCCCCTATCAGCAGGAACATCGTGAAACCCCTGAACGGATCCACCGATGCGATTCGCTCCCTTGGGGCAACAACGGAACTATCCTTTGCAGCTATTTGCTCCATTTGAATAAATTGAAAAGTATTTGAAAGTTTTATGCTTGATTTTACTAAGATATTGAAAGATAAAATGGCAAAAGATAAAAAAAGGATTTTTTTTCCCTATTTTTAGGCCGCCCCATAAAAAGGCAGGAAACGCTCATGAACAAAAAACCAAAACGCTGGCTGCTCTATGCCATGATCACGACTATTTTCTGGGGAATATGGGGAGCATTTATCGAGATCCCAGAAAAGTCAGGCTTTCCCGCCACCCTGGGATACGTAGTCTGGAGCTTGACAATGATCCCTTGCAGCCTGGTGGCGCTGAGCGTTATCGGCTGGAAACCCGAAACCGACCGCCGCTCGATCGGGCTCGGCCTGTCCATCGGTCTGCTTGGTGCCGGAGGTCAGCTGATCCTGTTCGAAGCGCTTCGCCAGGGCCCCGCCTATATCGTATTTCCCCTGATCTCGCTCTTTCCTGTTCTGACCATCCTGCTCTCGGTACTTCTTTTAAAAGAAAGAGCCAGCCGGAAAAGCTGGATAGGTATCGGGCTGGCACTGGCAGCCGCCGTCTTCCTCGCCAATCCGCATCTCTCCGGACAAGGAGGGGAACATAGCTGGCTGCTGCTGACAATACTGGTATTTGTGATGTGGGGCCTGCAGGCCTATGCGATGAAGTTCAGCAACCAGACCATGAAGGCCGAAAGTATATTTATGTATATGTGCATCAGCGCACTGTTGCTTTCGCCCGCAGCCATCGCCATGACCGATCTCTCCCAACCCATCAACTGGGGATTTAAAGGTCCCTGGCTCGCGGCCATCGTACACATATTAAACTCGGTGGGTGCGCTAACGCTTGTATATGCGTTGCGGGAAGGCGATGCCATCATCGTAGTGCCCCTGACGGGACTATCGCCCGTCATTACCATCATCCTTTCACTGATCATCTATGCTGTAATGCCCGGTACAGTGCTGCTTATCGGACTGCTGCTCGCCGCCGTGGCGATTTATCTGCTCAGCGAATAGAACCTGCGCTGTAGCACAAACCTGCGCTATGGCACAGACCTGCGCTGTAGCACAGACCTGCGCTGTAGCACGAACCTGCGGAATAGCACAAACCTGCGGAATAGCACAGACCTGCAGAATAGCACAAACCTGCGCTATACCACGATCACCTGTATCCCGGCAGCTTCCAGCTTATGCCTGTCATCTGTCGGGATCCCCCGGTCAGTTATGACGGTTTTCAGCTTGTCGATGGTACAGATCAGCGCCAGGCTCTTTCGCTTGAACTTACTGCTGTCCGTCACCAGGATCACGTCTTTGGCGATGTTGATCATCGCGATATTCAAATGGGCCTCATCTATATTCGGTGTATAAATGCCATGGTCGGTATCAAAACCATCCGTGCTCAGAAATAGCTTGTCAACATAAAAGCCGTGCAGATTATTCTCGGCCAGCGGCCCCACAAGACTCATTGAATTCTGCCGGAGATATCCCCCGGGGATGATAACGTTGAAATTCGTATAGCTCATCAGCTGATTGACAATATTCAGCGCATTGGTGATCACGTTCAGCTGACGGATCCCTCCCAGATTCTTTACGATCTCCACCGTGGTCGAGCCACTGTCGATGATCACCGTCTCCCCGTCCCGGATAAGAGAAGCCGCCATCTTGCCGATAGCCGCCTTTTGCTGCGTATGCAGCTTGTTCTTCTCCGCCAACCGCTGGTCGATGCCCACATGACTATCGGAATGGATCGCACCACCCCTCGCCCGGATCAGCAGATTCTTCTGCTCGAGGTAATCAAGGTCGTTGCGGATCGTGACCTCGCTTACATCGAACTCTTTACTAAGCCCCGTGATCAGGACCTCACCCGTCTCTTGTATTCGTTCCAGGATCTTCTTCCGCCTGGATACCGTATTTCTTATTTTTCTTGGCACTGAAATAATAAATTGGATGTAAAAGAAGTCAAAATCTGATTATAAAACAAACATATCTGCGTAATCAAAACTTTATATCTGAGATAAAATAAGATTTCGAAAGATTTGATAAGTTTTTGAAAGAAGTTGTTATATTTGTTTTTAAAATATCGCAAATGACCTACTTAAACTTGTCCGAAACCGAGTTACTGGCCCGGGGAGCATTACATACGGCAAGGGAGATAGCTGGACAACCGGCCTTATGGAAAAGCACCGAAGAAAAATATTACCAGGAATCGGCAAGGATACAAGAGTTTTTGGATAGTGCGCTCAGCGAAGTCGACCAGATCATCCTCACCGGCGCAGGCACCAGCGCCTTCATCGGGCTTTCTCTCCTGGGCAGTTTTTTCACAAGTACAGGCAGGATAACAAGAGCCATAGCAACCACCGATCTTCTTTCTCACCCCCGGCATTATTTCAATCAGGACCAATGCCCGCTCATCATCTCCTTCGCCCGCAGTGGCAAAAGTCCCGAAAGCTGCGCCGCACTCGAGCTGGCCGACCGGCTCTGCAAAAAATGCTTTCATCTCATCATTACCTGTAACGAAGAAGGTGCATTAGCGCAATACGCTTCCACGAATCCGGTATCCGTCTTTGTACTGCCCCCCGAAGCCAATGATAAAAGCCTGGCCATGACCGGTAGCTATTCCTCCATGCTCCTGACCGCCCTGCTCATCACCCGGCCAAAGGAAAAGGAATTCTGTCGCAACCAGGTCCGGCTGCTCATCAGTATCGCGGAAAAAATAGTTGCGGAGCACACAGAAAATATCCGGAAAATCGCTGAAAAAAAATTCGAAAGGGCCGTATTTTTAGGATCAGGGCCTCTGTTCGGGACGGCGACCGAAGCCGCTCTGAAATTGCAGGAGCTCACCGACGGACAGGTCATCTGTAAAACCGACTCTTATCTGGGCTTCCGCCACGGACCAAAGGCCGTTGTCGACGAAACCACCCTTATCTTCTATTTTTTCAGTAACGACGATCATGTAAACAGATATGAAACAGATCTCCTGCAAGCCATGAATACAGGCAACAGCGCCCTGTTCCACCTCGCCGTTGCAGAACAACCCGTCCGGCATGAAACAATTCAGGCGACCATCGGGCTATCGAATGGAGACGGCCGGCTGGCGGAAGACTTCCTTACTGTCTGCAGCATTCTGCCTGCCCAGCTGCTCGGCTTTTTCAAAAGCCTTAGCCTGGGTCTGATGCCGGACAGCCCTTCGGTAAGCGGCGCCATATCCAGGGTCGTTGAAGGTGTCACCATCTATCCTGTTGAAGCCTGATCTATCCTATTGAAGCCTGAGCCTTCCCCTTAAAAACGCATAAGTTAAAAATCATGCTTTTGCCAAATAAACAAATGGATGTACTCGTAGCCGGCGAGCTCAATATCGACCTGATCATGGATAGGCTTGACGCCTTCCCCCAGCTTGGTAAAGAGATCATCGCTCACCGTATGATGCTTACCCTCGGCAGCAGCTCTGCCATACTCGCCAGCAATCTCAGCGTCCTGGGTACACGTGTGGCCTTCTGCGGACGCGTGGGCCGCGACAATTTCGCCAGCAAGATCCTTGCTGACCTGGCCGCCAGGGGCGTCGATACCAGCTCGATCATTCAAAGCGACTCCGCCGATACCGGCCTTACCGTTGCCCTAAGCGTCGCCGAAGATCGCGCCATGATTACTTACCCCGGTGCAATGAGCGAATTTAGCGCAGCCGATATCACCGACGAACTGCTGGGCTCCGCCCGGCACCTGCACGTCAGTTCCGTCTTTCTTCAGCCCTCGCTCAAACCGGACCTGCTGACGCTGTTTCGCCGCGCAAGACAAAAAGGCCTCACCACCTCTCTTGATCCTCAATGGGACCCGGCCGAGAAATGGGACCTCGATCTGCGGCAACTGCTGCCTCTCGTCAATGTCTTTCTGCCCAATGCCGAAGAGCTGAAAAGACTTGCCGGCAGCGACAGTCTCGAAGATTGTCTCTCATCGCTGGCCGATCACCCGCATATCATAGTAGTAAAAAAAGGGAGTGAAGGCGCCGTGCTTCAACAGGGAACAACCGTCCTGCATCAACCCGCCTTCCTCAACAGGGAAGTGGCAGATGCCATCGGAGCAGGCGACAGCTTTAACGCGGGTTTTCTCCACCGCTACGTGAAAGGTGCGCCAGTCGAAGAATGTATGGCCCACGGCGCGCTATGCGGCGCCATCAACACCACACATAACGGAGGTACTACCGCCTTTGCCGATTATAAAATGGTACAAAAGCTTGCATTGGAAAAATTTAATGTAGCGATATGACAATGAAAGATGCCCTGGCCCAGTATACCGCAAGGAATAAAGCATTACTGGCCGTCAATTTCTATAATTTCGAAACACTCAAAGGCCTGCTTCTCGCCGCACGCGGCGCCAGCTGTCCCCTGATACTTCAACTTAGCGAGAGCTCGCTCAACTATCTCGGCATCCAGCCGGCCGCCGACATGGCACGCTCCCTGCTAAAAGAGCTTGGAGTAGAAGGGTGGCTCCACCTGGACCATGGCAGCAACGCCGGGCTCATCCGGAAATGTCTGGACGCCGGATTCGATAGCGTCATGATCGATGCCAGCGAATCCTCCTTCGAAGAGAATGTCCGTATCACCAGCGAAGTCGTAAGAATAGCCGAACCCTATGGCGCAAACGTGGAGGCTGAGCTGGGTTATGTCGCCAAGCTCGGACAGGATCAGCAGGCCGAACCCACTACCGCCGACGACGCCATGCGCTTCGAAGCGGCTACAGGTATCAATGCCCTCGCTATCGCCATCGGCAACGCACATGGCTTTTATAAAGATCCTCCAAAGCTTCGCGTCGACCGCCTCGCGGAGATCCGCGCCGTTACCAAGGGCACCCTGGTCCTGCACGGCAGCAGCGGCATCCCTGACGAGGGCCTCCGGGAGGCCGTCCGCCTCGGTATCAGTAAGATCAACCTGGCCACAGAAACAAAAAATACGTTTATGAAAAAGCTGCAGGTCCTGCTTACCGACACCGACGAGATAGACCTGCGCAAGATCTTCCCCGAAGCCATCAGCGAAGTACAGGCACTCATCACCCGCAAGCTCAACGTTATCAATTCATGAAAAGACTCATCCCAACACTCCTGCTCCTGCCGGCCTGTCTGCTGCTCCTGCAGCATAGCAGCGTCGCCCAAACGGCCGACGAAAACGCCGCCGGTAATGGAAATGATATTCTCCTGAAGAACTATCATCCTGTTTCTATTTACAATATACCCGTTACCCGGGTTATAAAAGCAGCCTGGCCTGTGACCGATATGCACAGCCATGACTATGCGAAGTCCGATGCGGATATCGATCGATGGGTAAAAGCCATGGACTCCTCGGGTATCGCCCGCACCGTCATCCTGACCTATTCCACCGGCGCCCGCTTCGACTCCATCGTGGACAGGTACAGTCGGTATAAAGGCCGTTTTCTTTTCTACTGCGGTTTCGATTATACAGGCTTTGGTCAGCCGGGGTGGGCAGAAAAAGCAATCGCCGAGCTCAACCGATGTTATCAGAAAGGCGCACGCGGCATCGGTGAGCTGGGAGATAAAGGAGAAGGAGAGCTGTATTCACACCCCACGCCTGGTCGGGGCATCCATATCGACAACCCCGCGCTGAAACCATTGTTGAGCCGTTGCGGAGCGCTAAAAATGCCGATCGTCATCCACGTCGCCGAAGATCGCTGGATGTACCAGCAGCCTGACGCCTCCAATGACGGCCTCATGAATGCTGAAAAATGGCATGTCAATATGCAGGTCCCCGGCAAGCTCGACCACGACCAGCTCCTGGCCAGTCTGTCGAAAGCCGTAGCCGAAAACCCCAATGTCACCTTCATCGCCTGTCATTTCGCCAACTGCTGCTCCGATCTAAACGTTCTTGGCGATCTGCTCGCCAAATATCCCAACCTGTATGCGGACATTGCTGCGCGGTATGCCGAGACCGGCCCTATCCCCCGCTTCGCCGCCGCTTTTATAACCCGGTGGCAGGATCGCCTGGTGTATGGCACGGATATGGGAATGGAAGCCTCGATGTACCGCAGCACGTTTCGCATCCTCGAAACAACGGACGAACATTTTTATGATCCTTCCCTGTCCGATTACCACTGGGCTTTGTATGGATTCAGCCTTCCTAAAGATGTCCTCCGCAAGCTCTATCAAACCAACGCAGAAAAGATCATCCATCAATAATAAACTATGCGCCGCCTCCGCTTGTCGATACCCGTATTGCTGCTGTCAACCGCCTTGTCCGCCCAGACCGATATCGTCCGGAACAAAGATCTGCAGCTGGCCGTCAACAGTCATCTGCAAACGCAGATCACCAGCCTTTTCCCCGGAAGCAAGCCGCTCATGTCCGGTTTTGCTTTCTCGGAATCTCTCACGACCAAATACTACATCGCGGAAGACTTCCTGCTGACCCGGAAAGTAAAAACCCCGGTCCACGACCAGTCGGGAACAGGCGCACGCTGGCTTTTTTATGGTACCAGCAAAACCCACGGACTCGAAAAGATCCTGTCCGTAACTACCTATGACCGATTCCCGAACAGCGCCTATATCCGGGTAGCCTATGTCAATCATAACCGAAGCTCTGTCGAAGTATTGAAATGGGAGAACCATCGCTATCCCGTAATCCCATCTGCGGATAAGCCAAACTTTTACAGCTTCCAGGGCAGCTCGCATAGTGACAGAAGGGACTGGATCCAAAAGGTCGATCCTGGCTTTTATGAAAAGAATTTTATGGGCATGAACGCCTGCGACTATGGCGGAGGTATTCCTGTAACCGACCTCTGGCGCAGGGATGCGGGCATAGCCGTCGGCCATACCGCCAACGTAGCGCAGCTTGTCTCGCTCCCCGTAGACTATGACAGCAGCACCAGCCATGCGACCATTGGCGTCGAATATACATATCCCTCCATCCACCGGATGGAGCCCGGCGACACGGTGATGACCGCGCCAACCTTTGTCAGCGTCCATCAAAAAGATTGTTTTGCCACCCTTCGCAACTATGGCTCCTATATGGCGACACAGGGCATCAAAGCCGCTCCCTCCGAACCCGCAGCCTACGAACCCATCTGGTGCGCCTGGGGATACGAACGCGACTTTACGCTCACAGAGATCCTCAAAACACTACCAAAGGTGAAACAGCTTGGGATAAAATGGGTGGGACTCGATGATGGCTTTCAACAGGCAGAAGGCGACTGGCATACCAACAAAGAACATTTCCCTGGCGGTGACGCAGAAATGAAAGCCTTTGTCGATAGTATCCATGCGCAGGGCATGAAAGCTGTATTATGGTGGGCGCCGCTCGCAGCAGATCCCGATAGCAAGCTGCTTAAAGACAATCCGCGTATCCTGATCAAACAAAAAGACGGGTCACCCGAATATATTACCTGGTGGGACAGCTATTATATGTCACCGACTGATCCCGCCGTGCTGGCAGAAACCAAAAAGACCGTCGAGCTCTTTATGCGTGACTGGGGTTTCGATGCCCTAAAGCTCGACGGACAGCATATGAACGCCTGTGCCCCCGACTATGCCAGCGGGCATAACATCACCAGGCCTGAACAGTCTTTTGAAGAAATGCCCATTTTATTCCGCACCATCTTTGAGACAGCCCGCAGCATCAAACCGGGCGCCGTCGTCGAATTTTGTCCCTGTGGAGACTGTATGAACTTTTATCACATGCCCTATACCAACCAATTTGTGGCAAGCGATCCTGAAAGCAGCTGGCAGGTGCGGCTTAAAGGAAAGGTTTACAAGGCCATCATGCCCGGAACCGCCTATTTCGGAGACCATGTAGAACTTACCGATGATCATGACGACTTCGCCACTCAGCTCGGCATCGGCGCTGTACCCGGCACAAAATTCGTCTGGCCTGCCACAGGCGTAGCGAAAAAGGACGTAAGCTATCTCTCTCCCGAAAAACAAGCGCTCTTTAGCAAGTACCTGGGTCTTTATAGCGAAAAAATGCTCAGCACAGGCGATTATCGCGGCGATCTTTATGACATCGGTTACGACTATCCCGAAACACACTGTATCCAAAAAGGCAAGCTCATGTATTACGCTTTTTACAACCCCAGCTATAACGGCACCGTCCAGTTGCGCGGTCTCGATGCGGACGCAACGTATCGGGTCACCGACTATGTCAACGATAAGGACCTGGGAACAGTGAAAGGCTCCGCGGCAATGCTGAACCTGCACTTTGAAAAATCTCTTTTGCTGGAAGTAAAGAAGTTACCTGTCCCATAACAGTTCCTTTATCACTTCTTTTTAACCATCTTTTTAGACTCCGGGGCCGGCGCCACCTGGTAGGCTGTTTCTCTTTTTGCTTCCGAAAGCACAAAAGAGGTCTGCACCGTCCCGATATTTGGCAGGGTAGCCAGCTTGTTCAGCAGGAACTCGTTGTAAGCCTGAAGGTCGGCGATCACGACACGAATGATAAAATCAGCCTGACCGGTCAGCTGACAGCAATCCATCACCTCGGGGAATTTTATAACCTCCCGCTCAAATGCCCGTAAAACAGATTGTGAATGTTCCTTTAAATGGATCGTAGTATATCCTGTCACCCCTCTGCCAATCCTCGCCCCGTCGAGCAGAGCGACATATCGAAGTATGTAGCCAGTCTCTTCCAGTCTTCGGATCCTGTCATGAACCGCCGTCACCGACTTTCCGACCTTATCGGACATTTCTTTAGCGGTAATACGACAATCATGTTGCAGAATTTGCAGGATTTTAATATCGCAATCGTCCAATTCAGAAAGCATAAAAAGTTTTTTTTTCGCAATCCCGGGATCCGGGCCCGGCTAATCGGATAAAACAACGGCAAAGCATTATAAAAATAGATAATTTTTCGGCTGGATCAGGATCGGACAGAAAATATAACAGGTTTGCGCAACTTTGGGTAACTCAAACGATTGCTCCGATGAACAAAAGAATAATCTTTCCGCTCGAAGACGTCGGTCTTTCCGACCTCGCACTTGTTGGCGGCAAATGCGCCTCCCTTGGGGAAATGATCAGGAACCTCACAGTACTGGGTGTCAATATACCCGGAGGTTTTGTAGTCAGCACAGACGCCTACTGGCAGTTCATCGAGCAAAGCCAGCTGGCGACCTTCATCCGGCAGCAGCTTGACACCATCGATTTCGACAACGTCGAATCCCTTCGCCGGGTAGGTCAGAAGATCCGCCAGGCGGTCAGCAATGCCAGATTCCCGCAGGAACTGAGTGTCCAAATCATCTCAGCCTACGAACAGCTGTCACAGCGGTACGGACAAGCCCTGACGGATGTCGCCGTTCGTTCCTCCGCGACGGCGGAAGATCTCCCGGATGCCAGTTTTGCAGGTCAGCAGGAGACCTATCTCAACGTACGTGGTCCGGCTGCATTGATCGACGCTGTCCGCAACTGTTTCGCATCGCTGTTCACCGATCGCGCTATCAGCTATCGCAAAACATTCAACTTTGACGTATCCACCGTAGGCCTCTCGGTATGTGTCCAAAAAATGGTCCGATCCGATTTGGCCAGCAGCGGTGTTGCCTTCTCGCTCGACACCGAATCCGGCTTTAAAGATGTGGTGATGATCAACGGCTCTTATGGCCTTGGGGAAATGGTCGTCCAGGGCGCCATCTCACCGGACGAATTTTTGGTGTTCAAGCCGGCCCGTGCACTGGGTTTTGCCGCTATCATCGAAAAGAAACTGGGTGTAAAAGATAAAATGATGGTCTATGGTGATAACAGCGACGAAAGAACGCGCATCATTCCGGTGGAGCCCTGGCAACAATACAAATTTTGTTTGCCCGACAAACAGATCCTGCAGCTGGCGGACTGGGTGATGACGATCGAAAAATACTATTCCGATCTGAAACAGAAATGGGTTCCCGTCGATGTCGAATGGGCGGTTGACGGTCTTTCAGGGCAATTATTTATCGTCCAGGCCAGACCGGAGACCATTCATTCGCGAAAACAGCGGGACCAGCTGATCGAATACCGTATTGGAGGTGATGCAGCAACCAGGCCCCGGGTCCTCACCGGTATTGCTGTCGGAGACGGCATTGCTGCCGGTAAGGTGCATATCATGTATTCACTGGACAAACGGGTCGGCGGCACCGATTTTAAAGAAGGGGATGTGCTGGTCACCGACATGACGGACCCCGACTGGGAGCCGATCATGAAAAAGGCCGCAGCCATCATTACTAATAAAGGAGGAAGGACCTGTCATGCCGCTATCGTCGCCCGCGAGATGGGCGTACCCGCAATAGTAGGTTGTGGAAACGCCACTGAACTGCTTCAGAACGAAAGGATGGTCACCGCCTCCTGCGCCGAGGGAGAGGAAGGTATAGTATATGAAGGAAAATTGGATTTCGAACGTATTTCCACGTCCCTGGGCGATTTGCCCGTCATCAATACGCCGATGATGCTCAACGTCGGCTCCCCCTCCATTGCATTTTCCTGTGCTTCATTACCTCACAGCGGTGTAGGGCTCGCACGCGAAGAATTTATCATCAACAACTACATCAAGGCCCATCCGATGGCGCTGCTTCTGCATAAGACGGTGGACGACGCAAACCTTTCCGCCGCCATCCGTCATTTGATCAGGGGATTTGATGATGAACAGACTTATTTCATACAAAAGTTGTCCTACGGCATAGCAAAGATCGCAGCCGCATTCTATCCGAAACGGGTCATCGTACGATTCTCGGATTTCAAAAGCAACGAATACAGGAATCTCCTGGGAGGGATACATTTCGAACCGGAAGAAGAAAACCCGATGATAGGTTGGAGAGGCGCTTCGAGATATTACTCACCTGCTTACAAACCCGCTTTTGGCCTCGAATGCCAGGCCATCCGGCTGGTGCGCGAGACGATGGGACTCTCGAATGTTGCAGTGATGATCCCGTTCTGCCGTACCGTAAAGGAATTAAAAAAGGTCCAGGATACCATGCAGGAGTTTGGACTGGCGAGGGGTAGGGAAGGGCTGGAGCTTTACCTGATGGCTGAGCTGCCCTCCAATATTCTCCTGGCGTCCGAATTTGCACAACATATTGATGGATTCTCTATTGGTTCAAATGACCTGACCCAGCTTACCCTTGGGCTGGACCGCGACTCGTCCCTGGTAGCTCATATCTATGACGAACGTGACGAAGCGGTGAAGTCGATGCTGCGAATGCTGATCCGGGCTGCAAAAGAGGCCGGCGTAAAGGTCGGCATCTGCGGGCAGGGGCCATCTGATTTCCCGGACTTCGCACAATTTTTGGTCGAAGAAGGGATCGATTCAATTTCCGTGACGCCGGATTCTATTATAAAAACGATCAGGGCCATTCATACACTGGAGAAGGCAGCTCAAAAAGTGCCCGACCCGGCGACGGCCTGATCTCAGAAGATCCGCAGGCCGGCACGAAGGTCCGCAGGCCGGCACGATATCCACAGGCCCGGCACGAATATTGGACCGGCTTAGGCATGCTCGCCATAAAAACATCCCTTCTCGAAATCTCCTTTCTCGACGAAGGCCCCAGGGAGGGACCCGTCATCTTTCTTATGCACGGCTGGCCTGACGACATCCGGGCATGGAGCGAAGTCGCCCCGGTTTTGAATACAGCCGGCTTCCGGACCATCATTCCGAATCTGCGTGGCTTTGGTTCTACACGGTTCCTGGCAAAGGAGACGGTCCGGGATGGCCGTGGGATCGCGTTGGCTCAGGACACCATCGACCTGGCCGATGCGCTTGGTATATCCACCTTTTTTGTGGCAGGGCATGACTGGGGTGCACGCGCCGCCTATCTTCTTGCAGCCCTATTTCCATCGAGAGTCGGCAGGATCGCAGCTATGTCGCTGGCCTTTCAGCCAAGGGGAGAATTCCCTATACCCTCATTCCCGCAGGCCCGTCTTTTCTGGTACATGTGGTTCATGTGTACGGATGGCGGCGCCGCCGCCGTAAGAAGAGATCCGGTCGGTTTTTCGAAGATCCAATGGGACACCTGGAGTCCGGCGGGCTGGTACAAGGAGGAGGAATTTCAAAAGACGGCCGTGAGTTTTGGCAATCCCGATTGGGCGTCAATAACATTGAACGGCTACCGCAGCCGCTTTCTTCCGGAAACGGTGGATCATCGATATGATGACCTGCAACACCGTATGACCGGTATAGCCCGGCTCAAGATACCCACGCTGGTTATCAATGGTGGGGCGGATAGCTGTGATCCTCCTTCCTCTTTCGAAGAAATGGAGCATAGCTTTACCGGCGGCTACGAATTACTGACACTGGAAAATATCGGACATTTCCCGGCACGGGAAGCTCCCGACGCGGTTGCAGAGGCGCTGGTCGGCCATTTTAAGAACCAGTGATCAGTAACTCTTTCCTGTCAGGGCCGTGCCGGCAAAAATAGTAAACAGGTAAATAACACGAGCAGCAGAGGAAAGACTAATTTCTTCATGAAGTGAGAGGCATTTAGGAGTTCTTGCAGAATAATGCTAAATTTATTACGAATATATTAAATGTCATAAAATGAGGCGCTACCAAAAACACCATCCTCCTTTACGCCTATTGAGAGCCGTAGGTTGCTCTTTTGTTCTTATTACTCTTTTGTATAGCTGCAAAGATGGAAGCGCGACGGCCGGTAATGGGGCTATGCCTCCCCCGTCACTGCCTGTAATTATCGCCTCGATGATGCCCGCTACTACCTACCAGGATTTTACGGCATCGGTGCAGGGGCTGCGCGATGTCGAGATAAGGCCGCAGGTGGATGGTTACCTCACCGGTATAGAAGTGGACGAGGGCGCTTATGTACATAAGGGACAGCCGATGTTTATCATCGATAAAAGGCCCTTTGAAGAACAACTGAACAATGCAAAGGCTGCCCTGGTCGCCGCCAATGCGTCGATGGAAAATGCACAGATCAATGTAGACAAGCTCAAGCCCCTGGTGGAAAACAAAGTAGTGTCGGACGTGCAGCTGAAGTCGGCCCAGGCAACCTACGATAATGCACGGGCAGCTGCGGATCAGTCCCGGGCGGCCATGGAATCTGCGCGCATCAATCTCAACTATACCACCATTACGGCGCCCAGCGATGGTTATGTAGGGATCATTCCTTACAAAACGGGAAGTCTTGTCACCAAGGGTATGACAGACGCCCTTACCATCGTATCGGAAACAAAGGATATGCGTGTTTATTTTTCCATGAGCGAGCCCGACTTTCTTGAGTTCAAGGTGAAATATCCCGGCAATTCCATTGCCGACAAGATAAAGCAAATGCCACCCGTTCAATTGGTGCTGGCGGACAACAGCGTTTATCCAAAGCCGGGAAGGGTGGAGCTCGTGGAAGGACAATTCGACAGGACCGTGGGTGCCATTAAATTCCGGGCGAGCTTCCCTAATGCGGAAGGGATGTTACGAAGCGGCAGCACCGGTAAAGTAAGGATCCCCACGACCTACAAATCCATCCTGGTGATACCACAGGATGCGACTTTTGAGATGCAGGACAAGGTCTTCGTATATATTGTCGGCGACAGTAACAAGATCGTGACCAAATCCCTCAATATTTCCGGCAGGACCACCAACTATTACTTCGTGTCGGATGGCGTGAAGCAGGGGGACAAAATTGTGCTTTCCTCCATGTCCACTACGATGATCGGCGGGCTGAGGGATGGGATGGTGATCCAACCTCAAATGGTCTCGACCGATAGTTTGCTGAAGGCGAAGCCTCTTTGATCAATTACTATTCAAAACTCGGTGTATGTTAAAGCGATTTATCGAACGACCGGTATTATCTACGGTTCTTTCCATCATCCTGTTGCTTTTAGGATTAATATCATTGTTTTCCCTGCCGATCACTTTGTTCCCCGAGATCGCTCCGCCCAGCGTGCAGGTGACGGCAGTCTATCCCGGCGCCAATGCGGAAGTGGTAGCGCGTACCGTAGCCGTTCCGATAGAAGAGGCGGTCAACGGCGTGGAGAATATGAGCTATATGACCTCCAACTCCAGCAACGACGGGAGCATGAATCTGACGATCTTTTTTAAGCAAGGTACCAATCCCGATATCGATGCGGTGAATGTGCAGAACCGGGTGTCGAAGGCCAACAGCCAGCTGCCGCCGGAAGTAATACAGGCGGGCGTTTCCACCCAAAAGATCCAGAACAGCTTCCTGATGTTCGTGGGGCTGTATAGCGAGGACAGCACGAAATATGACGAACTTTTCCTGGAAAACTATCTGCGGATAAATGTCATTCCACAGCTCCAGCGTATTCCCGGCGTGGCGCAGGCGCAGGTGTTCAGTTCAAAAGATTATTCCATGCGGATCTGGCTAAAACCCGACCGGCTTACAGCAAATAATCTTTCCCCCCAGGATGTCCTCAACGCCATTAAGGATCAAAACATCGAGGCAGCACCCGGACGGCTGGGGCAGAGCAGTCCCGCATCATTTGAGTATGTTATAAAATATAAGGGCAAGCTAAACAAGAATACGGACTATGAGAACATGGTGGTAAAAGCCAAAAGCGATGGATCTTTGCTGCGCCTCAAAGACCTGGCGCGTATTGAATTCGGGGCCTATACCTATATCTCTTCCAACAAGCTGAATGGTAAACCTGCTTCCGGCTTTGGCGTTTTGCAGACACCGGGATCGAATGCAAACGAGATCCTCACCGAATTGCAGCGGCAGATCGACGAATTCGACGCGAATCTGCCCGACGGCATGAAGTTTAAGATCATGTATAATGCCAAGGAGTTCCTGGATGCGTCGATCGACCAGGTGAAAGAAACCCTGATCATTGCATTTTTCCTGGTAGCCATCGTGGTTTTTATCTTTCTGCAGGATTTCCGCTCCACGCTGATCCCCGTCATCGCTGTGCCTGTTGCCATTATCGGGACCTTTTTCTTCCTGCAGCTGTTTGGTTTCAGCATTAACCTCCTTACCTTATTTGCCCTGGTACTGGCTATCGGTATCGTGGTCGATGATGCCATTGTAGTGGTAGAAGCTGTACACTCCAAAATGGAGCGGGAACATCTGCCGCCGATGACGGCCACCATTGAAAGTATGAATGAGATCTCCGGCGCCATCATCTCCATTACCCTCGTAATGGCAGCGGTATTTGTGCCCGTCAGCTTTGTGCAGGGCCCTGCCGGAGTATTCTATAAACAGTTTGCGTTTACGCTGGCCACCGCCATTCTGATCTCCGCCGTCAATGCGTTGACGTTGAGCCCGGCTTTATGCGCCTTATTTTTGAGGGAACCGCCCACCGGAGAAAATGGTAAAAGAAGAGGACTTGGCGCCCGCTTCTTCCTCGCGTTCAATACGGGTTTTACGGCCATGACAGGAAAATATATAAAAAGCCTGCAATTCCTGATCCGGTATAAATGGGTGCCCATCATCTGTCTGCTGATCATCATCGCCGGCAGTATAATCCTGATCAGGAAGACTCCTTCGGGATTTATTCCTGATGAAGACCAGGGTTTTATCGTAGCAGTAGCCCAAACGCCTGCAGGCAGCAGCCTCAGCCGGACTTCACAGGCTACCGATGAAATCAGCAAGATCATCAAACAGGATGGGGCATCCAGTGATGCATGGAATGTAAACGGGTTGAACTTTGTCACCAATTCTTTTGCCTCGCCCAATGCGGTCGTTTTCTGCCGGCTTAAACCGCGCGACGAAAGGGGACCGGTAAAAGACCCCGCGCAAATTGCCGGGAAACTGATTGGGGAAACAGGCCGGGTAAAGGACGCGTTCTCCATATTTGTCAACTTTCCTACCGTGCAGGGTTTTGGCAACGTCAGCGGCGTGGAAATGATGCTGCAGGACAGGTCAAGCGGAACCCTGGAAAAGTTGGGCACGACAGCCTGGGGATTTATCGGGGCCTTGTCGCAGCGAAAAGAAGTAGCCTCGGCTTTTACCACTTTCAATACCGGTAACCCGCAGTATTCTCTCGAAGTGGACGATGACAAGGCAAAACAGTTGGGCGTATCGATCAGCGAACTGATCAATACCGTGCAGATCTACTATGGCAGTAGTTTCGTCTCCGACTTCAACCGGTTTGGCAAGTATTATCGTGTCATGGCACAGGCCGATATTCCCTACCGGCTCGATGTCAATTCCCTCAACGGCATTTATGTAAAAAACACGTCAGGCGGGATGGTTCCTGCTACGGCGGTGGCTAAGTTTGTCCGCGTATATGGTCCCGAAACGGTGACCCGGAACAACCTCTATAATGCGGTCACCATCAATGCAACACCAAAGCCGGGCTTTAGCACGGGCGATGTGATCAAAGCCGTTCAGGAAACGGCTAAGAAGGCTTTGCCTAAAGGATATGCTTATGAATTCACCGGCATCACGAGAGAGGAGATCAGGGCGGGTAATCAAACGGTGTTTGTGTTTGCATTAAGCGTGTTATTCGTATTTTTCCTGCTGGCCGCACAGTACGAAAGTTATATCCTGCCCCTGGCGGTGATACTCACGGTGCCCACGGGCATCCTGGGCGTATTTGCCTTTGTCGGCTTTGCGGGGTTACAGAATAATGTGTATGTGCAGATAGGATTGATCATGCTGATTGGATTGCTGGCAAAAAATGCCATCCTGATCGTACAATTTGCGCTGCAGCGGAGACGCGCGGGTAAAGGGCTGGTCGAGGCCGCGCTGGAAGGAGCCAGGCTAAGGCTTCGCCCCATATTGATGACATCGTTTGCTTTCGTGGTGGGCATGCTTCCCCTGATCTTTACAAAAGGGGCATCGGCGGAAGGCAATCACTCTATTGGATGGAGCGCTGTAGGCGGGATGCTTACAGGTGTGATCTTAGGCATATTTATCATACCTGTGTTGTTTGTTATTTTCCAATACCTCCAGGAAAAAGTTTCTTCGAAGAAGATCACGACAATCGCATCCTGATGCCAGTTTAAGCCTAACCAACGGGTTCTTGCATTTCGCCCAAAGTTGGCCGCTTAATAAATTGATTGTACCGGCTGAATGCTGCCGTCGGCATTAAAATGCAATTCAGTGACCTTCACATTGCGCAAATAGGTTTTTCCGCTCAGCTGCACGTCATGATAAAACAGGTACCACTTGCCGTTGAATTCGACGATAGAATGATGATTAGTCCATCCTTCAACGGGCTTTAATACAACTCCCTGGTAGATGAAAGGGCCATAAGGACTGTCGCCGGTCGCATAATTGATCAGGTGGGTGTCGCCTGTCGAATAGGAGAAATAGTATTTCCCTTTGTATTTAAACATCCAGGATGCTTCAAAAAAACGTTTGTCGTTGTCCTTCTCTGTAAACAGTTTGCCGTCCTTGTCTACAACCTTTATCTCCCTTACAGGAGCATCAAAATGTTTCATATCCTTACTAAGCCTGGCAACCCTTGGAAGGATGGCCAGTTCGGATGGTTTGCGCAAGCCGGCAGCCGAATCGTAGTGATTATTATTCCATCGCTGAAGCTGGCCGCCCCAGATCCCGCCAAAATACATATAGGAGGAACCATCATCGTCGGTAAATACACAGGGATCGATGCTATAGCTGCCTGCGATCGGCGTCGCTTCCGGTTTGAAAGGTCCTTCGGGCTTTGAGCTGGTCGCTACGCCTATGCGGAATACATCTTTTTTATCTTTTACCGGGAAATACAAATAATACATGCCGTTGGCATAGGCGGCATCCGGCGCCCAAAGCTGGCGGCCCGCCCAGGGTATATCCCTGATGTTTAGCGCAACGCCATTATCCGTGACGGTTCCGCCAACGGAATCCATCGAGAGAATATGATAATCCATCATATTGAAATGGGAGCCAAGGTCATCCTCCGGGATGCCCGTAGCCGTATCATGCGATGGATAAATATAGATCCGACCGTTAAATACATGCGCTGACGGATCGGCGGTGAAAATATGAGAGACCAGTGGTTGCGACAGATATCGTTTTGATTTTGCAGAAGCGCTGTCGGTTGCTGCAGCACTGTCGGCCGCCGGTTGTGAGCCAGACTTATTATGTGCAGCGTCATTGCAGGCTGCCAGAGACAATATCAAGGATGTTCCGATGATCGATTTTTGCAGAAAGGTATTCATATTGACTTTTGTATTACAATCGTTTACATGTTGATGTGTAAGCGAAAATAGGAAAGAATTTTATAAAAAAATACAATCGGTTGCAATTTTTGAAAACTGGATCCCACCGAGAGGATAATGCGTTTGAAGGCGAACAGCAACTGTATCAAAACCGGACAGTAGGGACTGCTAAAACACTCTAAGTAAAAGGTAGTCAAATAATTGTGCAGGTGGCATATTTCTGGTGGCAAAACGACAATGATAAAGAACCTCCTCCTCGTCGCCCTCCGCAATTTCAAACGGGACCGCTGGTACAGTCTTTTGAATATCCTTGGCCTGACTATCGGCATCACGTTTAGCATCTTCCTGATCTTCTATGTAAAGGACGAGCTCAGCTACGACCGCTATAATAAAAAGGCAGATCGTATCTTCCGGATCACCTCCTTTATAAAGGAACCGGAAAAGGAGACCATGAAATGGACGGCGACACAATTCCCATTAGCCCCCGCCCTGCAAAAGGAATTTCCCGAGGTAGAGGCCGCCGTGCGATTTGTCGGAGTGGAGAAGACGATGTACAAAAGGGGCGAACTGCATTCGTATGAGGATAAGGCCTATTATGCCGACAGCACCCTTTTCAGGATCTTCACCTACGACTTCCTGGAAGGAAATCCCCAAAACGCGCTGGTAGAACCCAAATCGATGGTGCTGACGGAGTCCCTGGCAAAAAAATATTTTGGAAAGACCACTGGTGTCGTCGGCCAGTCCCTCCAAAATGCCGGTGGAGACATCTTTAAGATCACCGCTGTCATCAAGGATGTTCCATTCAATTCGCATATCCGGTTTAACTTACTGATCTCTGCCAGCACCCTGGCAAAGGATTTTGCCAACAGTTGGGGAGGCTTTGGCTTTTATACCTATGTGCTGCTGCGGCCCAATACCGACCCCGCCGCATTTGAAAAAAAGCTGCTGCCCTTATATGACGAGCATATGGCCGAAATTTTTAAGAAGTTCAATATCAAGATCCATTACGGGGTACAGCCTATCACGGCCATTCACCTTCACTCCGATTTCCAGGGTGAGCCGGAAGAGCTTGGAAGCATCTCCTATGTCTATATTTTTTCGGCAGTAGCCCTGTTCATGATCATCATCGCCTGTATTAATTACATGAACATGACTACGGCCCGGTCGGCGAGACGCGCGAAGGAGATCGGCATCCGAAAGGTCTCCGGTTCTACCCGGCCGCAGCTGATTGCCCAGTTTCTTGTCGAGTCGACACTGACGACAATATTCGCATTGGTCTTAAGCATGGGGCTGGTGGCTCTTTTGCTGCCTACCTTTAATGCTTTGTCCGGGAAATCTATTGGGTTTCATGCCTTGATAGAACCGGGCTCCATTCTGATACTACTGGGCATCGTGGTCATCGTCGGCCTGCTGGGTGGAAGCTATCCCGCCCTTTACCTTTCGGCTTTCAACCCTATCGAGATCCTTAAAGGCTCTCTGGCCAAAGGTTCCAGCAATGTTACCCTGCGCCGGGTACTGGTCGTAACGCAATTTTCCATTGCGATGATCATGCTGATCTGTACCTGGGTTGTGTACGATCAGCTCAACTACCTGGAGAAAAAAGATCTGGGTTTTGACAAACAGGAAGTGCTTTCGATAGCCGCAAATTCGAATAAGGATATAAGAGGTCAGATCAGCAATCTGAAGAACGAATTGCGAAAGAATCCGCTGATCCTGTCGGTAAGCTCCGCACAGGCGGTGCCGGGTCAGGGGATCAGCTTTAACCTATGGTCGATGCCGACCGATAAAGGATATATCGACAAAGGCGTGGACAATTATGGGGTTGACGAAGATTACTTCAAAACGTTGGGTATGCAGATCAGGAAGGGGCGGGCTTTCAATGGCCTCAACGACACGCTGCGGAGCGTCATCGTCAACGAAAACATGGTCAAATATTTTGGTTGGAAGAACCCGCTGGGCCAACGGATCAGGCGTGCCGGCGATACGTCCGCTTTTTACCTGGAGGTGGTGGGCGTGGTAAAGGATTTCAATCAAAAATCCCTCTACAACCCGATAACCCCGCTGATGCTGTTCTATCGGCCTAACGCACCAAATATCCAGGTAAAGATCAGCTCCAAAGACGTTCCTGCCTCCATCGCCAGTGTCGAAAAAAACTGGAAAGCGATATTCCCCGACCTGCCTTTTGCATATACCTTTCTTGACCGCGATTTCAATTCCCAGTATGCGGCTGAGCAGAAACGAGGGAAGATCTTTACGGCCTTCTCCATCCTGACCATCCTGATCACTTGCCTGGGGCTGTTGGGGCTGATCGCCTTTACGACCGAACAACGTCAGAAGGAGATCAGCATCCGCAAGATCATGGGGGCGGGGATCGGCCAGATCATTTCGCTGATGACGGCCAATTTTGTGCTGCTGGTGGGTATGTCCTGTTTTATTGCTTTCCCCGTCGCGTGGATCTTTATGAGTAACTGGCTAAAGATATTTACTTACAACACAGGTCTGACGGTGATGCCATTCCTGCTGTCGGCACTGGCCGTGCTGGCGATCACGCTGCTGACGGTGATCTTTCACACGATAAAGGTGGCGGTGGCCAACCCGTCGAAGGGCCTGCGGACGGAATGATTGAAAATCACCTTTAATTATGCTGTCTTGTTTAGAAAAACGCTTTTTCGCTGTGTTTTGCTGTTGATGGCATTGTCATCGTTTGCCATTGTTACGTATTGCCAGGGCCCGAAGGATAGTCTCAACATCGACACGACGCGGCAGCAGTCGTTGAATACCACCTTACAGAAAGTGACCGTGACGGGTCGCAAACCTCTTATTGAAAGAAAACAGGGTAAGACAATCGTAAATGTCGAGGCATCGGTCACCAATACGGGTTCGACGGTACTGGAGGTGCTGGAAAAGTCGCCCGGCGTAACGGTCGACAGGAATGGAGGTCTGACATTGAACGGCAAGCCGGGTGTTCTCGTCATGATCGATGATAAGCCGACCTATCTTTCCGGGGATGACCTCAACAACCTGCTG
Organism: Puia sp.; assembly: GCA_036499285.1. Taxonomy (GTDB): domain Bacteria; phylum Bacteroidota; class Bacteroidia; order Chitinophagales; family Chitinophagaceae; genus Puia. The sequence continues at coordinate 329,640 of DASYEB010000041.1, forward strand.
AGCAGCATGAGTTCGACCCAGGTCTCCCAGATAGAACTGATCAGTAATCCCACAGCCAAATATGACGCTTCGGGTAATGCCGGCATCATCAACATAAAAACAAAGAAGAATAAGAACAATGGGTTTAACGGCAGTTTTACAACTTCCTACGGACAAGGTGTATACCCAAAGAGCAACAACAGTCTCGTCCTGAACTACCGGGTTGGCAGGATCAATACCTTTTTGAATTACAACATCAATGCCGTCAAATACCTGACCGATCTTTATGCCTACAGAAAATACTATGACGATAACAAAGACCTCACTGCCATTCTCCAGCAGCCGGCTTATTTCAGAGGCACTGTTTTTAACAATACGCTAAAGACGGGTATCGACTATTCCCTGACACCAAAGACGACGATTGGCCTGGTCCTCACCGGGACCAGCATCCGCCGGACCGGCAACAATACGGGGACAGCCAACTGGCTGCAACCCGGCGGCTCCCTTGATTCCTCCATCCTTACTACGAGCACACCCGAAAATAAGTTTAAGAACGGGGCCGTAAACGTCAATGGCAGACATGCCCTGTCAAAGACAGCCGATGTATCCGCAGACTTTGACTACCTGCATTATCATATGGAAGGGAAACAAGGTTTTGATAACCAGCTGCTGGCTCCGGGAGGGTACAACGAGATCTATAGAAGCAATATCCCAACTACAATAACTATCCTGTCCGGGAAACTCGACTATACGTTGAGGATCACGGAGAACGCCAGCTTCCAGGCCGGTGTTAAATCGTCTTCCAGCCATACCGATAATGCAGCAACCTATCAGGACCTCGACAATCAGCAATGGGTGGAAGATAATAGCAAGAGCAATCATTTTGTTTACCGGGAAAATATCCGGGCTGCATACGCGTCATTCGAGGGGAAACAGGGTAAGCTTACGTTCCAGGGAGGACTCAGATACGAACATACTTCTTATACGGCCCGTCAGTTCGGGAATATTCAGCAGAATGACTCTTCTGTAGCACGCAACTATGGAAGCTTTTTCCCCAGCGGTTATCTGACCTATAAGGCGGACTCGCTGAACAGCTTTACGCTGACTGCCGGAAGACGGATCGACAGGCCTGCATTTCAAAGCCTGAACCCCTTTTATTATATCATCAATAAATACACCTATGAAACGGGGAATCCCTATCTTTTTCCGCAATATAGCTGGAATTTTGAACTTAGCCACCAGTACAATAATTTTTTGACCACTGGTGTTTCTTACAGTTCTATTTCCAATTATTTTTCGCAGATCTTTCTCTCCGATACCTCGAAGACCATTCTTTATTATACGCAGGGGAATGTCGGGCGTGTCTATAATTTAGGGGTTTCGGCCACCGTCAGCCTCGCGCCTTTGAAATGGTGGTCGTTTGACTTTACCGCCGTCTTTAATCATAAGCAGCTAAGGGGTTTTAATGGGAATAGCTATACTTCGGAGATCAGCCAGCTCAACCTGAATCTTAGTAACCGGTTCTTTTTTGGAAAAGGATATACCGGTGAACTATCCGGTTTTTACACCACCCGGGCGCGCAATGACATACAGGAGCTGTTATATCCCGCAGGGCAGATGTCTGCCGGACTCAGCAAGGGATTGTTTAATAAAAAGGGTACACTAAAATTAAGCTACCGCGACATCCTGTATACGGGAGCGATGGAAGGGCTGACGTCTTTCCCCGATGCCACTGAATATTTTAAGCTAAAAAGAGATAGCAGGGTACTTACCTTGTCATTTACCTACCGGTTTGGGAAATCGTATAAGGTGACCAAACACCAGGATGGCGCTTCTGAGGAGAAGGAGAGGGTTCAGAATGGGTGATGAGATAGAGAAATATTCCATTCGAATAAGCAAATCTGACATTGCCGGCAACAGGGGGGCTTCCTTAATTTTATCCCATGAAACAACGATTGATCATTGCCATCCTCGGCACCAGTCTGACCTTTACAGCCCACGCGCAATACCCAAGGATCCCACCCGCTCTCGAAGCACATGGCGATTCCGTCATGGACGGATACAAACAGCTTTCCGACAAAGCCTGGGAAAAGGCGCTTCCAATAATAGAAAAGGATGAAAAGAACGGCAAACCCTTTGTGCCCTGGGCGGCAAAGTCGACGGACCTGCCGCAGGCTTCTATTCCAGCTTTTCCCGGAGCGGAAGGCGGCGGCGCCTATACTGCCGGTGGCAGGGGAGGAAAGGTATATGTTGTTTCAACACTGGCAGACAGCGGTCCCGGTAGTTTCAGGGAAGCCTGCGAACAGGGTGGGGCGCGTGTCATCGTGTTTAATGTATCGGGTATTATTCATTTGAAATCACCCGTCAGCATTCGTGCGCCTTTTGTCACCATCGAAGGTCAGACGGCCCCCGGGGATGGCATCTGTATCGCGGGTGAGTCGGTATGGATCGATACCCATGATGTCATAGTTCGTTTTATGCGTTTTCGCCGGGGCGCGACGGATGTATTGCGCAGAGATGATGGCCTGGGCGGCAATCCTGTCGGTAATATCATGATCGACCATGTCTCGGCCAGCTGGGGACTCGATGAGAATATGTCTATCTACCGGCATGTATATGACAGGCATGGCGCCAAACAGGAAAAACTGCCTTCTGTGAACATCACCATCCAGAACTCAATTTTTGCAGAAGCGCTGGATACCTACAATCATGCCTTTGGCAGCACCATCGGGGGACGTAACAGTACGTTCATGCGTAATCTATGGGCCAACAATATCGCTCGTAATCCTTCCGTAGGCATGGATGGAGATTTTGGTTTTGCCAACAATGTGATCTTTAACTGGTGGAACCGTTCTGCGGATGGCGGCGATAATAAATCCTTTTTCAACTTCATCAACAACTATTATAAACCCGGGCCTATCACACCTTTGGACAAACCTATCGGGCACCGGATCTTAAAACCGGAATCAGGACGTTCTCCCGGTACAAAAGATCAGTATGGTAAAGTATATGCCAGCGGGAACATCATGGAAGGCAATGATGCGGTGACAAAGGACAATTGGAATGGCGGTGTTCAGATACAGGACATGCCCGATGCGGGTAAGTATACCGATAGCATCCGCTCCAATACCGCCTTTCCTATGGCGCCGATCACGATGTTGACGGCCAAAGATGCTTATGCCTACGTGCTGGATAATGCCGGCGCCACTTTGCCCCGGCGCGACCCGGTGGACAAACGTGTGGTGGAAGACGTGAGGACCGGGAAGATCACGTATAGTGAAAAGGCGGCGCCTCCTGTTGTCAGTCCATATCTCAAGCGCAGGTTACCGGGAGATTCTTACAAACAGGGGATCATTTCCGATATCAGCCAGGTGGGCGGTTATCCTGAATACAAAGGAACTCCTTATAAAGACTCTGATAATGATGGTATACCCGATAGCTGGGAGAAGGCGCATAAACTGAATCCGAAGAATGCGGCGGATGCTTCCCTGATACCGGCGAGCGGGGGAGGGTATAGTAATATCGAGATCTATCTCAACAGTGTCGTGGATCTGCGTCAGGTGAAGCCGGTGCAATAGCCCTCATCAGGCGATTTGCTTCCTTGATTTTTTCTTTAACTGCTCGATCGATGTGTATATGATCGGCTCTCCTAACTCAGCTTCCAGTTTGGCGAGTGTTTTCAGCGTAAGATTGTGGTTGCCTTTTAACCACTTGTTGATCTCTGAAGGACGTTTTTTCATTTTTTCAGCCAGATCTTTCTGAGTGTAACCCTTTGCTTGCAGAAGCTGATTAATTCGTAATACAATGTCTGTATACTGGCGGACGAAGATCCTTACTTCGTCAGGAGTTTCGTTTTGTATTCTTCTGGCTACTTTGCTACGCATATAATTTTTTATAGAATGATCTCTGTGTCTCCATTTCCCGCCGACAGCCGCCTTTTTCTGTTGTCAACAATGATTTCCTTTTTCAGCAATGCTTCTTCAACACGTTTGGCAAACCGGCATGCTTCCAGCCATTTTAGATTCAAATCCCTGCTTCCTTGATTTGTTCGGGCTGATTTTATCCCTCCATTGAATAATACGACCAGGTCACTGCGGTTATTTATTCTTAAGGCATACAACCGCAAAGGAAATTCGGGGTACAGAAACACGATCTCTCCTACATTCACTTTGCCTTTATTGGGAAGTCCAACCACTTCATTTTCAAACCTGTTAAACAAAACGTCAATCGCGCCATGATCTTCTCCGATACTATCCAGGACAAAACTTAAAAGCAATTGAGTAGCCTGTTTAAATTCGACTTTATCATCATATTTGCTGAAAAACTTATCCGTTTCATTTTGTTCCTCATCATCCCATCGCACGCTGTAGAATGTACATTTGCTACCCTCATCATCCCATATCTCCAACACAAAGGTATTCATTTTTAAGTGAATTTTTTAGGTTTGCATAAATATTTGAGAATCAGCTACCTGGTATTGCGGTGCCTGAAGCCGGCAGGTCTGGCGAAGGCGGGATCACTATAACCGGCCTAACAGCCAGCTCAACAGGCGGCGTCTCGGGCAAGACCTGCTTTTTAACATAGGCCTGGCTCAACGCGTTGATCTTGCGAGCCTGTGGAAGGAAATTGCTCTCCAGCGAGCCGATGGTCTTGTTGTAATGGGTGACGGTGTTGGCGAGGCCGCGGCCTACGTTGCCGATATGCTCAAGGAGGGTAGCGCTGCGGTCGTGCAGCTCTACGGCGGCGTCGCGGATGGCTTCGATATTTTCCATGGTCTTCAGCTGGTTCCAGCTATAGCCTACTCCCAACAGGATAGACAGCAGTACGGTAGGAGTAGCGACGATGATCCTACTGCTCATTGCTTCTTCTATCATCTCAGGCCAGGCTTGGAGCGCGATGCCATAGGCCGATTCGATATGCATGTACAGGATCACAAAATCAGGAGCTTCGGGAAACTGGCTCCAGTAGGCTTTGGCGCTGAGCTTCCGGATATGTTCCTTTACCGCATAGACATGCTGGCTGAGCAAAAGGCGCTGCTGTTCGGGGTCTTCGGTCTCGAACATCCGCATATAGGCGCTGAGCGGACTTTTACTGTCGACGACCAGGGTCTTTTTTCCAGGCAGCTTTATGATCATGTCGGGCCTCAGCTTGCCGCCTGTTTCTTCTTCGACGCTGACCTGCTCTTCAAAATCACAATGTTCAAAAAGCCCTGCGTGTTCAACCAGACGTCTTAATGCCAGCTCGCCATAACGGCCGCGGGTATGACTGGTCTTCAGTGCACCTACCAGGCTCGTAGTCTCTTTTTTCAACCCTTCGGTCGTCGTCTTTACCTGGTCGAGATAGTTCCAGATATCACTATAGGCTTTTATCCGATTGGCTTCCAATTGATGGATCTTGGTGTCCATCTTTTCAAGGGAGTCACTCAGGGGCTTGACAAGGTTTTCTATAGCGTATTCTTTTTTTCCCAGCTCACCCTTCGCTTCGACGATCTTTTCTTCCAGCTGAATCTTTGCCATCTGCACAAAGGATTCGTTGTTGTTTCTCAACGCTTCAGCCGACAGGTTACCAAAAGTATCCCGCAGCTGCTGCTGGGCCTGTTTGAGGAAACGGCCGGCGAAGATCCAGGCGACGATGGCCCCGGCCCCGAGGCCGATAAGGAGCATAACAATATTTATGACCATAATTAAAATTAAGTAACTTGTACCAGACCGGACGCGATGAAATTGGCCGGTATCCGAACACCGAAATTGCTCCATATGGACAAAAGGACTTTTCTAAAATTATCTTCCTTTATGATGGCAGGTTCTGCACTATCGCCCCTGGCAGGGCTGACACAAGAAAACAAGATCACCAACTGGGCCGGTAACTTTACCTATGGTACGTCTTCGATCTGGAAGCCGGGTACCCTCGGGGAGGCCCGTGAACTGATAAAGAAACATCCAAAGCTGAAGGTACTGGGCACCCGGCATTGTTTCAATAATATTGCCGATTCCAAAGATCATTTCCTTTCGCTGGCCGAACTCAACAAGGTACTTGCCCTCGATACGGTAAATCATACAGTGACTATCGAAGCGGGAGTTCGCTATGGCGAGCTGGCCGTATTTCTGAATGACAAGGGTTATGCGCTGCACAACCTGGCCTCGCTGCCGCATATCTCCGTAGCAGGTGGCTGCGCAACGGCGACCCACGGGTCGGGTATACACAATGGCAATCTTTCCAGCGCCGTCACCGGCATGGAGTTTTTGACGGCCTCCGGTGAGTTGCTCAGCCTGCCCAGACACAGCGAACAGTTTCCGCTTGCTGTCGTCCATCTTGGCGGTATGGGTGTCGTTACGAAATTGACCCTGGCTGTACAGCCGAGCTATCAGATACGGCAATATGTATATGAGAACCTGCCGATGGCCGCGCTGGAACGACATTTTGACGAGATCATGGCAGCTGGGTACAGCGTCAGCCTCTTTACCGACTGGCGCAACAACAATGTCAATGAAGTGTGGATCAAAAGCAAGACCGCTTCTTTCAGCGGACAGCCAGAGTTTTTTGGTGCGAAGGCTGCCATCCGCGATCTGCATCCTATAAGGGATCTGGGGGCGGAAAACTGTACCCCGCAAATGGGTGTACCCGGGCCCTGGCACGAACGGCTGCCGCATTTTAAGATGGGCTTTACTCCCAGTAGCGGGAAGGAGCTGCAGTCGGAATTTTTTGTTCCCCGCGAACATTCCTATGCCGCCATAAAAGCCGTCGGACAGCTGCACGAAAAGATCTCTCCGCACCTGCTGATCACGGAGGTCCGTTGTATCGACGCAGACCAGTTACCCATGAGCCCCTGTTATCACCAGCCCGGCACGACCATACATTTTACCTGGAAGCCGGAATGGGCGGCGGTGCGGCAGCTGCTGCCGATGATCGAACAACAGCTGGCTCCTTTTAATGCCCGCCCGCACTGGGGCAAACTGTTCACGATGTCACATCAGCGCCTTGCCATGCTATATCCAAGGATGCACAATTTTCAGCAGATGCTGAAACATCATGATCCGACCGGGAAGTTTAGGAATGAATACCTCGACACGGTTATCTTTGGAGCATAGCCAATAGCTTTAACAATTTCGCATCTTTTTCGACAGCAAAAGTTTCACCGCAGGGGACTTTACCAGGTCCTGTGCCCGTTGAAAATAAGATCGGGCTTCCTGTCCGTCTCCCATTTCGTGATAAAACTCTCCCAGTGACGCATAGAGCAAATAGTAATTTTGAAGGGCCTTATGTCCTTCCAGCTCATGCAGCAAATTTATGGCGGCCTGCGGGCCATCTTTTTTCCCTGTGACGATGGCCAGGTTGAGCTTGATCACCGAAGACGGCTTTAGCTCTTCGAGTGCAGTATAATAATTGAAGATCCTGTCCCAGTTGGTGGAGGATAGGTCCGGGGCCAGGCAATGCTCGGCGGCGATGGCGGCTTCGAGATGGTAGGCCGTGGCTTTGTCGCCGGAAGCCGACTGCGCCAGGAATTGAACGCCCTGCGTAATAAGTTCCTTATCCCAGAGCCCGCGATCCTGGTCTTCCAGGACTACAAGCCCGTTGTCATCATCTACCCTTGCGTCAAATCGGGCTGAATGAAGACACATCAGGGCCAGTAAAGCGTAGACAGGCGGGTAATTGCTGGTTACCGGTTTTTCCGTAAGCAGCATGCCCAGGCGCATGGCCTCGAGACAGAGATCTTTACGGATAGCCGGGTTGTCACTGGTCGCGCTGTACCCTTCGTTGAACAACAGGTATATGACAAGAAGGACGGCATCCAGCCGGTGGCGCAGGTGTGTGCCGAAGGGGACGCTAAAATCTATTTGTTCGCTCCTGATCTTTTCCTTGGCGCGGTACAGGCGCTTGTTGATATTTGCTTCACCGGTGAGCAGCGCGGAAGCGATCTCTTCAATGCTAAAGCCGCAAAGGGTTTTTAGGGTCAGGGCTACCTGTGCTTCCACCGGCAGGGCAGGGTGGCAGCAGGTAAAGATCATCCGGAGCTGACTGTCTTTTATTTCGTCCTCGAGGAAGACCTGGTCCATGGTGTAAGCCAGGGTCCATTCGGATTTGAGCACGGCATCCATGTCGGAAGCGAAGGAACGGAAGAATTTTTCCCGTTTGATGATATTGATAGCTTTTCGTTTGGCTACGACCATCAGCCAGCCGGAAGGATTGTCGGGGATGCAGCCAAGGCTCCAGTCCGTCAGCGCATGATGCAGGGTATCCTGGAGAACGTCTTCCGCCAGCGCCAGGTTGTGAAAGCCGAAGATCCGGGTCAGAATAGCGACCATCCTTCCCGCTTCATGGCGAAAAAGATGGTCGACTAGCTTGTGTACATTTTGGCCGGAGGAAGACATAATTAATGAAGACTTAGTTACTGAAGCCATGCTGGATGAAGCCCCGTTTATTACATCATCGGTTTCAGTCTCCGGAGTTCCAGCTGAAACTGACCCAGCAGCGGGCATTTGCTGGTCAGGTCGGTTGCTTCATCGATGTCATTGGCATTGATGATAAAGTAACCGGAGATCATCTCTTTCGATTCAAGGAAAGGACCATCGGTCAACACTTCGGTTTTGCTTTTGAGCAGACGTGCATCGAAATCCTCCAGCGGCGCCCCGGATACATAACGGCCGTCAAGAACTTTCTGTACCCATTCCCCAAACAGCTGCATACGGGCCTGCAAGGCTTCAGGGGATACGGTAGAATGATCACTACCTCTGACGATGATAAGAAACTGGTTCATAAAGCTATTTTTTAAAGTGATTAATGATAGCTTGTCAAACAGGATTAGAAAATCAGGACAGACTGGTTAAAATAATTTTTAGCGACGGTGCCGTTGCCGGCGGCGCCAGAATTGCCCCAGCTTTAAACCTTTTCAGCCGCCCGGCGCGCCTTGCTGCAATCTTTTATTCTCTTGCGGTGCTGGAAGCCCCAGTCCCGCAGCTCCACCAGGACCTTCTCCAGCGAGTGGCTGTAAGCCGTCAATTCATATTCAACCGTCACCGGCGAGGTGGCATAGACCGTACGGGTGACAAACTCATTCAGCTCCAGCTCCTTCAGCTCTTTGGAAAGGATCTTTGGCGTAATATCTTCCAGGGCCTTTTGCAGTTCCTTGAATCGCAGCGGGCCTTCAATAAGGGCCGAGATAATAGGCAGCTTCCATTTACCTCCCAGTACATATAATGTATCACGAATGGCCGCGATGGCCCGGGTACATTCTTCTTTCGATGGCGTAACTGATGATTGCATCTTCTTGATTATTAGTATAGTATCCTTTTAGATACCGGTATCTTATTGGATACTGATATCCTTTAGATAGTAAAGATAGATAGCTTTGCCAACATGAAAAAGATACTTAACATTATTTCGAGCCCAAGAGGCGCAAATTCTTACAGCATTCAGCTGGCTGATGTCCTGCTGGACCGGCTAAAGACGGAATATCCCGGCAGCCAGGTGAAAACCGTCAACCTTGTAGAAAAACATTTTCCCCATCTCGAAGAGTCACATCTGGTTAGCTTTTTTACACCGGTTCCGCAGCATACAGAAAAGGATAAGGAAGCTATCCGCCATTCAAATGAAGCTATCGCAGAGATCATGGAAGCAGACATCCTTGTCATCGGTGCGCCTATGTATAATTTCAACATTCATTCTGCACTGAAGGCATGGCTGGACCATATCGTGCGGTCAGGTATTACCTTTAGCTATTCTGAAAAAGGGCCTGAAGGACTGGTGAAGGGGAAAAAGGTTTATCTCATTCTGGCTACCGGCGGGGTATATTCGGATGGGCCTATGAAAGCAAACGATTTTGTAGAGCCCTATCTGCGGTTTATGCTGAGCTTTATTGGACTTTCAGATATTACGACGCTGCGTGTCGAAGGTACTGCGTATCCTGATCTCAAGGATACGGCGATGGAAAAGGCAGTCAGCGCGATAAGCTTGAATTAGATCGTTATTCCGGCAACCCGGCTCTTATCTGCCGGCGACCTGCGTCTTAAGACAGCAGCTGTTGCAGAAGACCCTTGTTCTCTCCCCAATAGAAATGCGCATAGCTGGCCAGCAGGTGCGGGTGATAAAATACCGGCGTTTCGACCGGGATCCCTTGTACATTACAGACTTCGGCGGCTGAACGGGCATATGCTCCGATCAGTTGTGAGTAATGAAATTCATGCCCTTTCAGCACGAGGTCGCCCAGCCGGACTGTCCGGTAGCCAAGGGTCATTTTTTTGTGGAAGATGCTGCTGGCGATGTCCAGCACACCAGCCATCGGCCAGGCTTTCCCTGTAACATCCTGTATTTCCCGGCCCAGGTACATCATGCCTCCGCATTCGGCGATCATGGGGCGGTTGGAGGCGGCATAGGCTTTGACCTGTTGGATCAATGATCCGTTGGCACTGAGTTCCGGCAGATATAATTCGGGATAGCCACCGGGCAGATAGAGCAGGTCGGGGATAAAAGGCAGCTTTCTATCCCTGATCGGGCTGAAGTAGGACACCTGCCCATATTCTTCCAGCCGCCGGATGTTTTCGGGGTAGAGAAAATGAAAGGCTTCGTCATAGGCCACCAATATTTTTTTGTTTGTAGCCGGGATTGGGATCCTGGTAGTTTGAGGTACCCGGGAAGACTCAACACGTGTCAACGCCAGCAAGGCCTCCAGGTCGATATGTTTTTCGATGTGATCAGCTGCCGCAACTATTGCCGCTTCAGCTTCTGTGGTATCGAGCCCCAGATGGCGCGAAGGGATCCGTAAGCTATCGTTGACGGGCAAATGCCCCAATGCCTTTATCCCCACGTCTTCACCCGCTTCGCAGAGGAGCCGGTAATGCGATTCTGTGTCCACAAAGTTAAAGATGACGCCGGCAACGTTCAACTCGGTGTCAAAATTCTTCAACCCGTAAAGCAGCGCCGCCGCAGAATAAGCCATTGCTTTTGCGTTGACGACGAGAATAACCGGCAGGCCAAGCAGTTTAGCTATATCGGCACTGCTCCCCTCACTCTTTTTTGCTCCGTCGAATAATCCCATGACCCCTTCCGTTATGACAACGTCGGCGGCTGATCCATGGCTGTCGTAGAGCTTGCGGATATGCGTGTCGCTCATCATAAACCGGTCCAGGTTGATGCTGTCCTTTCCTGCGGCGGTACGATGATGAATGGGATCGATATAGTCGGGGCCGCATTTAAACGGTTGTACCGCGAGATCCTTACGCTGCAGAGCCCTCAGCAGACCCAGCGTGACGGTGGTCTTACCTGCTCCACTGTGGGCGGCCGCGAGAAGAAACTGCGAATTCATGGGCGGAAGATACGGATTATGGTAAATCAGTTATGTTTGCAGTCCCAAACATGCTATACTCCGTTAAAATATATTCCCGGATAGGCGAGCTGATGCAGGGCCTTTTACCCGATGCTTCCGGTTTCCTGGTCAGCGGACTGCCGTCGCGGTTGTTCTTTTCGGAAGCGGTGCTTGATACGGATGGAGAAGCCACTGCGCTGCCTCCGGGTAGAGAAGCAATTGTTCTGCCTCCCAAAACTCAAAAAGCGCTGGACCTGTTTATGCAGACCTTTTCCGGTGGAGCAGCGTTGGCGGGTTCCGTTCGCCTTTATTCAAATACTCCTCCGGGGAAGGGGTTGTCTTCCAGTTCCACGGATATTCTGAGCGTCCTGTTTGTCGTCAACGATTACCTGCAGGCCGGTTGTGCGCCGGAAGACCTTTACCGGATCGCAGCTGCGATCGAGCCGACGGATCCGTGTCTGTCGGACGATATCGTCGTTTTCCGGCAGCACGCAGGTATTGTTGACAGCTATATCACCCTTCCGCCGATGACCGTATTATATTTTGACGCAGAGCCCGGGAGACAGATCGAAACACTGGATGTACAACGCACCTGGACACCGGGAACAGGGAAATTCTACGACTGGCTTTTAGGAAGATTCCTCCGGGCGGCGAAAGAGGGGGATTACGATACCCTTTTTGACAGCATTACATATAGTGCCGAATACAACCAGACGATAGTTTCTTTGGCCCGCTGGGACGATTATCTTCAGCTGGCGCGGGCGACGCAGTCCGGTCTGATGGTTGCCCATTCGGGTACGATAGTGGGATTTTTGACCCGCCCGCAACAGGCTGCGGAGCTACAGGCACGATTGGCGACGGCTACCGGCCAGCCCATTTATTCCGAACAATACAGCTCATCTTTATTCTGATCTATGACAGCCTTACTCCGGCCCCTGATGTTTGTAGGTACGGCTTCCGATGTCGGCAAAAGCGTCATCACCGCTGGTTTTTGCCGTATCCTTCAGCAGGATGGCTATCGCCCTGCGCCATTTAAAGCGCAGAATATGTCGCTCAATAGTTATGTGACGCCCGAGGGACTGGAGATCGGCCGGGCCCAGGCAGTTCAGGCCGAAGCAGCCGGCATTCCCTGTAGCAGCGATATGAACCCCGTATTGCTAAAACCTACCGGTGACCGGAATGCCCAGCTGGTCCTCAACGGTAAACCGGCCGGGAATCAATCTGCCTATGACTATTTTATGGGGAAGGACCGGGCTGCGCTCTGGGAAGAAGTAAAGAAGGCTTTTCATCGGCTGTCAGCACAGTATAACCCGGTTGTGCTGGAAGGAGCCGGCAGCATCTCCGAACTAAACCTCAGGGAACGGGATATTACGAATATGCGGATGGCCCTGCATGCAAAGGCCGATGTTTACCTGATCGCGGACATCGACAGAGGAGGTGTCTTTGCCAGCGTTTATGGCACCCTGGCTTTGTTGCCTCCGGAAGAGAAAGCTCTTATCCGCGGCGTACTGATCAATAAGTTTCGTGGCGACAGCCGGCTTTTTGAAGAAGGCCGGCGGCAGCTGGAAGAGCTGACGGGAATACCGATAGCAGGCGTGCTGCCCTTTTACAAAGACATCCACATCGAAGAAGAAGATTCGGTTGCGTTGGGTCAGAAGGCCAGCGCACCAAAGCCCGGAGCTTTTAACATCGCAGTGATCAGGCTGCCGCATCTCTCCAACTTTACTGATTTTCTCTGGCTGGAAAAGACAGAGGGGCTGCATTTATACTATACCGATGATCCGGTACAGCTGGCCGGTGCGCAGCTGATCGTTCTGCCGGGCAGCAAGAATACGATTGATGATCTCCTTTACATCCGCAGCCGGGGGCTGGATAGCGTTGTCCGTGCTTTAGCAGCGGCAGATAAACCTGTCATAGGCATCTGCGGCGGTTATCAGATGATGGGGCTTACCATTGCCGATCCGTTTGGTGTGGAAGGTGAGGTGCGTACTGTTGAGGGGTTGGGGCTTTTGCCGGTGCATACGACATTGGAGAAAGAAAAGACGACGGTGCGCAGGCGGTTTCATTTTGGCTCGCCGGATGGACCGCTATGCGAAGGATATGAGATCCATATGGGCAGAACGGTATTCGGAGAGCCATCCCCGAATCGCGGCAAGATCGGGCGTGCGCTCAATTTCCCGGCGGAAGCGGAGGCTCAGCCCGATGGCTATTATCACAGCGCGACCTGCTGGGGCACCTATATGCATGGCATACTGGACAACCGGCCGGTTGTCGAAGACTTGCTAAGACAGGCGGGCGCCGGCGGTCTGGCTATACAGTGGTCGGATTATGCCTTTTTCAAACAACAACAATATGACCGGCTGGCCGAACATATCCGGCAAAACGTAGATTTGCAGTCTATCTACCATAGCCTGCAGCGGCCGGTTATGGTTTAAACCTTGGTTATGCTCGAAGGACACGGCGATGACATCGGGAAATATAGCCGTATAAAGGCGAATTTTAGCTCCAACGTCCTGTATGGACCGTTGAATGACGGTTTGCGGACGCACCTGCAGGAGCGCATCACCACGGTGACACATTATCCCGAAGTGGATGCCAGAACGCTACAGACAGACGCGGCAGCTGCATATGGGGTCCTGACGGACAAGGTACTGGCCACTAATGGAGCGACAGAGGCTATCTATCTCGTTGCCCAGGCTTTCTCCGGCGGTTCCGCCACTATCTTTACACCGACATTTTCCGAATATGAAGATGCCTGCCGTCTGTTTGGCTTACAGGTCCGGCTACAAAGCCGGGAGACGATAAAGGACGACGATCTGTTCTCCACAGACCTGGTCTTTTTTTGTAATCCAAATAATCCTACAGGGTTATTGTTCCCGGCCGACCGTCTGAAGAATCTGCTTGAGGCTAATCCGCAGTCGTTGTTCGTGATCGATGAATCTTATATCGAGTTTACCCGGAACACCACAAGTATCCTGCATTCATTGACCATTCATCCCAATGTCCTGGTCTTACGTTCGCTGACCAAGACCTGTCGTATACCCGGACTGAGGATCGGCTTTGTGGTAGGGCAGGCAGAACGCATCGCCCATTTGCGGCGGCTGAAAATGCCCTGGTCGGTCAATCAGCTGGCGCTGGAGGCGGCATCTTATATCTTTCGTCATTCGCAGCAATTTGTCCCGCCCTTACCTCTCCTGCTCGACGCAACCACCGCCTGGCGTTATCAATTAGAGGCGGTCACCGGGTGGCGGGTACACCCCACCGATACTCATTACTTTTTAATGGAGACACCTACTGGATTTACTGCGGCTGAACTGAAACTTTATCTTGTGACCCAACATGGGCTTCTTATTCGCGACGCCGCCAATTTCAGAGGACTGACGCCTCATCATTTCCGGGTGGCCTGTCAGTCTTCTGAAGAAAATCAATTGCTCACCCAGGCCCTATACCAATGCAGCCAGACTGGACTTTGATCATTCCATTGATGGCCGGGTACGTTGCTGACCTGCTGCTAGGCGACCCCCGGAGCTGGCCGCATCCGGTGAAGGCTTTTGGATATTTTATCGGAAAGGGGACCATGTTGCTCAACAGTGGCCGGGAACGACTCGTATCGGAGCGACTCGTATCAGGGCGACTTGTGCCAGGGCAACGTGTACCTGTACGACTTGTGCCAGGGCGATTTGTCCGCGGCATGGTGATGACCCTCGTTTTGTGCGCGGGGACCTATGCGTTCTTCTTTTTCGGACTGACGTTGTTGTCGCAGCTGTGGATGCCCGCATATTATATCGTAAGCAGCATTTGCGTGTTTTTTTCACTGGCCAATAAAAGTCTTTTGCAGGAAGGGCAGCAGGTATTTGATACACTTAATAAAAAAGGGCTGGATGCCGGGCGTCAACGGCTTTCCTGGATCGTCGGCAGGGATACGCAACAGCTTTCGGCCAGGCAGATCCGTATTGCCGTGTTGGAGTCGATGTCCGAAAACCTGAGCGATGGGGTTATTGCACCGTTGTTGTTTTATGCTGTTGGCGGTGTGCCTGCGATGATGCTGTATAAAATGATCAATACGCTGGATTCGATGATCGGGTACAAATCTGAACCTTACAGGCTGTTTGGCCGTTTTGCCGCCCGGCTTGACGACGTCGCCAATTTTATCCCGGCCCGGATCACGGCTCTGTTGATGGTGCTGGTGGCGGCGAGTGGCCGGGGATTCCGTTTTATTTTTCGTTATGGACATGCTCATGCCAGTCCCAACTCGGGTTATCCTGAATCGGCGCTGGCAGGGATCATGAACTGTCGTTTTGGAGGACCCAATACTTACAAGGGGGTATTGGTTGTCAAGCCATATATCGGCGAAGTGGACCGGGAGATCGGGCATGGTGAATTTGCTTATGTCCGATATATCAATCATGCCGTGACGGCGCTGGTCGTCGTTGCGATAATCATAGAACTATGCTGAACGCGAAACTATTTACAGAAGTGGAGGCGGCTATCCTGCAGGAGATCATCCGGCTTCGGAGGGACGTTCGTGGTCAACGGTTCACCGATGAGCCGCTAACTAACGATGTCATCGACCAATTGCTGACGGCGGCCCTGCATGCTCCTTCCGTAGGGTTTTCCCAACCCTGGGAATTTGTTTTGATAAAAGATCCAACGCTGCGGCAGCAGGTAAAAGAAAGTTTTGACCAGGCCAACGAGGTCGCGTTGGAAGTTTTTTCTCACCGGCAGCGGGAGTATGCCCGGTTAAAGCTCGAAGGCATAGTCGAGGCGCCGATGAATATAGCCGTCTTCTACAAGCCGCCGGAAAAACCGGTGCTGGGTCAGACCACCATGGAAGAAACAGGACTGTATAGCGTAGTTTGTGCCGTACAGAATCTATGGCTGATGGCAAGGGCCCTCAACGTCGGTGTGGGCTGGGTAAGTATCCTGGACCCGGAAAGGGTAGGCCGGATCCTCAACGCCCCCCAAGGCCGCCGGCTGGTGGCCTATTTGTGTGTCGGGTATACCGATGGATTTTATTCACAGCCTGAACTGGAAATATTGGAATGGGAGAAAAGGAAGCAACGGGAAGCCGCAGTGATCTATGAGCAGTACACCACCGCAGCCGTTCGCGGTCCTGAACTATAAAAATTTGGAAGCATGAAAATATATACAAAAAAAGGCGATAAAGGAATGACGGGTCTTTTTGGAGGCAAACGCGTGTACAAAGATGATACCCGCGTCAACTGTTATGGGACGCTGGACGAGGTCAATTCTACCATCGGTCTTTTAAGGGCCAAACTAAGTCCGGACCATGCCTGGCAACCCAACCTGCACCGGATCCAGAAAGATATGATGGATATGATGTCGCACCTGGCGCGGCCATCCGACTGTAAAAAGGAAAATACGAATCCACGGCCGGTCGACGGAGCGGAATTTTGCGAACAATGGATCGACGAGCTGGAAGCCGCTATGACGACGGCTTCCGACTATTTTCTCTTGCCCGGCGGCAATGAGATCTCAGCCCTGTGTCATGTTGTCCGGACACAAATGCGAAGGGGCGAACGCCTGCTGGTCACCCTCATGAAGGAAGACGAGGTCGAGGACTATATCGCGGCCTATATCAATCGTCTTTCAGATCTTTTCTTTACGCTTGCCCGTGCGGAAATGGATGCTGCCGGCGTGGCGGAAGAGAAATGGCAATTGTTTTTATATAAAAGAAAAAAGACTATCGACTAGTGCAGTATACGGGGCGTAAATTTTGGTATCCTAATATCCGTATATTCGCGGTCTTATGAAGTATTCGCAATGGATTGGTGTAATTGCCGCGCTGGTGCTGATCGGCGCCTGTTTTATGCCCTGGGCTTATTTTCCGGATCTGGACAAGGAGTTCACCGGATTCTTTTCACAGGGGAATATTTATGGCAGACCGGGGAAGGTAATAGTCTTTTTTTGCGCCATAGAAATTATCCTTTTTCTCATCCCGAAGATCTGGGCCAAACGCGCCAATATCCTGGTAGCAGCGATGGAGATCGCCTTTTGCGTCAAGGCCTTTCTGTTATATTCGGCCTGTTACCGCGGCATCTGCCCGGAAAGACGGGTGGGGTTGTGGCTGGTATTGGGGATGTCGATCGTCGTCATTGTCATGGCTTTGCTGCCTGATCTGCCGGTGAAGGAAGAAGAGAAGCCGGAAGCTTAGGACTGTATCGCCCGTGCTACTGCAAAAGCAAAACCTGCGGCCAGCGCGCCGATGACCATCACGCGGATGGCGCCGCCCAGCGGATTTACACCGGTCAGCTTACTCTTGAAATATCCGAAGACGAACAGACAGCAGAGTGTTATTACCGCAGATAGCTTCAGACCGGTGATCGTATCGCTGATAACGAAATAGGGACTTAGGGGGATGAGACCGCCGATCACATAGGAGAAGCCGATGTTGAACGCACTTTTGCGGGCCCGCCGGGGATCAGGTTTGTCAAGTCCCAGCTCGTATTTCATCATGAAATCGACCCATTTGTCTTTGTCCTTTGTCATTTCTTCCACTGCCTGATCCTGCAAGTCACTGCTCAGACCCAGACCGGAAAAGAACTCCCTGACCTCGTCACGCTCGCTTTCCGGCACGCGATCGACCTCATCATATTCCCGTTTCAACTCGGAATTATAATGATCCATTTCGGTCTTGCCTGCCAGGTAGCCACCCAGGCCCATTGCGATGGAGCCGGCTGCTATTTCTGCCAACCCGGCTATCCAGATCAGATGATGCTGGCTCTGGGGTACGGCGCCGCTGAGGCCCGCGGCCAGGGCAAAGGGAACGGTGAGGCCGTCGGACATACCGATGACGATGTCGGTGAGGATGGCCGGGCTTTGCATGTGCTGCTCTTCGTGACCTGTACTCATATTCGCTTATAAAGCTAGCACATTTAAGCTGTTTTCTACAATGGCTACACATTCGAGCAGCTGGTCACGGGTGATGACCAATGGCGGGGCAAGCCGAATCTTATCTCCATGGGTTGGTTTGGCAAGCAGACCATTTTCTTTTAGTGCCAGGCACAGTTCCCAGGCTGCTTCGGGCCGCGGATGATCGATGACGATGGCATTCAGCAGCCCCTTTCCACGTACCAGCTTTATATAAGGCGATTGCAGCTGGTTCAGTTCTGCCCGGAACAATTGGCCCATCTCCCGGGCGTTTTCCGTCAGCTTCTCGTCTTTCAGTACCTGCAGGGCTTCCATCGCTACCTTACAGGCAAGTGGGTTGCCGCCGTATGTCGATCCATGTTCACCAGGCCTTATCGTCAGCATGATCTCGTCATCGGCCAGCACGGCTGAGACGGGTAATACACCACCGCCAAGCGCCTTGCCCAGGATCAGGATATCCGGCCTGACGTCTTCGTGGTCACAGGCAAGCATCCGGCCTGTCCGGCCCAAACCCGTCTGGATCTCGTCCCCCATAAAAAGGACATTGGCCTTCTCGCAAGCCTGTTTGGCCAGCCGCAGATACCCTTCGTCCGGAACGACTACCCCGGCTTCACCCTGAATGGGCTCCACGAGAAAACCTGCGACATTTTTATCTTCGAGCGCGATGGTCAGCGCGGGCAGATCGTTGTAAGGGACAATGACAAACCCCGGCGCATAGGGACCAAACTGCCGGTTGGAATCGGGGTCCGTGCTAAAGGATATGACCGTGCTGGTGCGTCCGTGGAAGTTGTCGGCACAGACAATGATCTTTGCTTTGTTATCGGGAATGCCCTTTACCTGGTAACCCCAGCGTCGGCAGAGCTTGATGGCTGTTTCCACCGCTTCCACGCCCGTGTTGACGGGCAGCATTTTATCATACCCGAAAAACGTGGTAATATAACGGGCATACTCTCCCAGCAGATCGCTGTGAAAGGCTCTGGAGGTCAGGGTGAGCTTGCCGGCCTGTTCCGTCAGTGCATTGATGATCCGGGGATGGCAATGTCCCTGGTTCACTGCCGAATAGCCGCTGAGACAATCGTAATAGCGCCGGCCATCCACATCCCAGACAAATACGCCGGCTCCGCGGTTGAGAACGACAGGCAAAGGATGATAGTTATGGGCGCTGTATTTTTCTTCCAGTTCAAGATGATGACGGGCGGAGTCGGTTAATGACGTCGGGGCGGCAGTAATATGCATAAAAAAGAAATATAAAATGGTGAGCGGGGATTGTGAGTATCAGCAGGGGGCGATATGGAAATCATGAGCCTCGTGATCGAGGAAATCAAGATTTTGATCCAGGAACGATATGGAAGGATAGATGAAGATTACCGGCAATTTTCAGCAAGGTAATTCAAATTTTTCAAAATGGGAAGACAGAGCCAGGGTAGGGGTCTTTCCCTTCTCAAAGATGCCAAAAAGGCTGGACCCGCTGCCGGAAAGTGCCGCATAGACGGCGCCGTGGGTATACAACAATTCTTTTATATCACGGAGCCCGGGGTGCAGCCGGAAGACAGGGGCTTCAAAGTCATTGATCAGCTGATCTTTCCAGTTGGCAATGGGCTGCTGAACGATCTCACGAATTGAGGGGCCTGCATCGGACGGAGTGCATAAAGAAAAGGCCTGAGCGGTACTGACATGAAGCTTTGGATCGATCAGGACAAAACAATATCCTGAGAGGTCAATTGTTGCCGGTTCCAGCTTTTCGCCGCGTCCTCCGCCAAGGCTCGGAGTGTTCAAAATGAAAAAAGGACAGTCGCTGCCCAGCGCTGCGGCATAGGACAGGAGACGGGTAGTGTCCAGACCGAGGCGAAATTGATCGTTTAGCAGCAGCAGGGTGGACGCGCCGTCGGAGGAGCCGCCGCCGAGACCAGCCCCGATGGGAATATGTTTGTACAGATGGATGTCTACGAAGGGCAGTTCGGGGAAATCTTTTTTCAACAGCTGCCAGGCGCTCAGACAAAGATTTCCATTGGGGTCACCGGGGATAGGAAGACCATAAGCGGTGAAATTCAGGGCTGTGTCGCGCTGGATCTCCAGGACGTCCTTTAGCGCAAGAGGGTAGAAGACCGTTTCCAGGTCGTGATAACCGTCATGACGTTTGCGGAGAATTTTGAGTCCGAGATTGATCTTACAATTAGGGAAAATGACCATAAATTTCGGCTGTTCACGGTGCGGCCACAGGGCCAATGCTTGCCCTACCTGGTTTTCCGCCGGCTATTGATCTCATCGCGGATCGCGATGGCCCGGATATAATCTTCCTGTTCCAGCACTTCATTGAGCAGGGAAGTAAGGTCGTCCATCGACAGGGCCTTCAGGTCCTCCCGGGAGCCGCCGCTGTCAGTAGTGGAAACAGTCGCCGTTGCGCTGGTCTTCTTCTTCTTGGAAGAGCTGTCTTCCATAAGGATCCCCGCGCTATCGAGAATATGTTCGTAGGTAAAGATGGGGCATCCAAAGCGTACGGCCAGGGCCAGGGCATCGGATGTCCGGGAGTCGATCTCCACGGTATCATGCTCGCTGACACAGACCAGCTTGGAATAAAAAATCCCTTCCTGCAGATCACAAATAATGATCTCCTGCAGGTCGATAGTAAAGGCGCTCATGAAGTTTTTCATCAGATCATGCGTCAGCGGACGGCTGGGGTGCATTTTTTCAAGGGCCACGGCAATTGCCTGAGCCTCAAACCCTCCGATCACGATGGGTAGGCGTCTTAAGCCATTCACTTCGCCTAGTACAACCGCATAGGAATGGGTTTGCGTTATACTATGTGACAAAGCCACTATTTCCAGTTCTATCTTCTTCATAAAATAATACACGAAACTAAGGCATTTTTTTAAATAAACAGACCCCGCTCAGAATGAAAAAAAATGAGCGGGGTCTATTTTAATTTGCTGGTTTTTACGCTATTCCTTTCAGTTTCTTTACGGCTTCGATCATTTTGGGCACCACTTCAAAAGCATCCCCGACGATACCATAATCGGCTGCTTTGAAGAATGGGGCTTCCGGGTCTTTGTTGATAACGACTATTACCTTGCTACGGTTTACTCCTGCCAGGTGTTGAATGGCGCCCGAGATCCCTATAGCAATATATAAATTTGGTGCAATTGCTATGCCGGTTTGGCCTACGTGTTCGTGATGTGGCCGCCAGTTTGCATCTGCGACGGGGCGGCTACAGGCGGTAGCTGCTCCGAGCGCCTTTGCCAGTTCTTCGATCATACCCCAGTTCTCGGGTCCTTTGAGGCCCCGGCCTCCGCTGACGACGAGCTCGGCCTCGGTAAGAGACACTTCGCCGGATGCAACCGTAGCCGACACTACCTTGACACTTGGAGTGACAGCAGTGACGGACAGGGGCGATACTTCAGCTGTTCCTTCCCCTTCTTTTACAGCGTAGCTGTTGGGATTAAGGGCTATTACCTTTACGGGGCTATTCAATGCGATGAGAGCAAAAGCCTTACCAGAAAAGACATTCTTTTTGACCACAAAGCCATTGGAAGTATCAGGCAGCGCAACGGCTCCCGATACCAGCCCTGCTTTCAGCCGGACGGCAACCCGCGGGGCGATGGCCTTTCCGCTGAAGTTGTTGGAAAAGACGACGACCGCGGCACTTGATGAAGAGGCCAGGTCCGCGATGATCCTCGCCTGTACCTGCGCATCGAGCGCGTTGAGGCCTTCCTGGGCTGCCTGGTGGACCTTTTTTATCCCGTATTTACCAAGAGCGGAGAGATCGGACCCTACCGTTCCGAGCAGGACAGCCTCTGCTGTAGTGCCCAGCTGGGTGGCCAGCGCGGCACCATAGCTCAGTACTTCCAGCGAAGATTTTTTTATTTGACCTTCTGAATGATCGATGAATATTAATACTGACATACGTAAATTTTAATGATTAGAACACTCTTGCCTCTTCGTGGAGAAGACGGATCAGCTCGGCCGGGTTGTCCGCAGAAATCAGCTTGACACCTTGCTTCGCAGGTGGCAGCTCGAATGCAACGATGCTGGTCAGGGCTTCCACGGCTACCGGCTCTACCACTTTCAGTGGTTTGGTCCGGGCGCTCATGATGCCTTTCATATTGGGGATGCGTTGTTCGGCAACCCCTTTCTGGCAGCTGACCACCAGCGGGAGAGTTACTTCATCGGTCTCTTCGCCGCCTTCCGTTTCCCGGATGACGGTGGCGGTAGTGCCATTCAGATCAAACTTCGTGGCCAGGGAGACATAAGGAAGGTCCAGCAGCTCAGAAACCATGCCGCCTATTGCGGAGCCATTATAATCTATTGTCTCTTTACCGGTAAAGATGAGATCATAGGCCCCCTGCCGGGCGACTTCGGCAATTTGTGCTGCAATATAAAAGGGATCCTGGCTGTCCGCATTGACGCGAACGGCTTCATCTCCGCCGATGGCCAACGCCTTGCGGATAATAGGTTCGGTGTCGGCAGTGCCTACTGTCACCAGGTGCAATACCGTAGCGGGATCTTTTTCTTTTAGTTCAATGGCCCGTACCAGGGCATACCATTCATCATAGGGATTAATGATCCATTGTACTCCTTCGCTGGCAAACTTTGTATTGTTCTGAGTGAAGGCTATCTTCGCCGTTGTATCTGGCGTCTTGCTGATGCAAACTAAGATCTTCATTGGCGCTCGCGTTTTGAAGTGAGGAATAATGTAAGACGTCCGGGGACCGTCGAAAGTTGTTTATGCAACTAAAACAAAGGTAAGGTTTGGCGGGTTAATTCGGGAATAATTTATAAAAAAATTTAACGGTATGGACCGGATCGGGAAATTGAAGGAATTTCTGCAAACGGACCCCAATGACAGCTTTACAAAGCATGCTTTGGCATTGGAATATAGCAAGCTGGGGGACGAGGTTACGGCTCGTCGTCTGTTGGAAGAAGTGCTGGAATATGATGCGGCTGCAATCGGTTCGTATTACCAGTTAGGGAAGCTGCTCGAACGGACAGGCGAGCATGCGTTGGCGTTGTCATGGTATGAAAAGGGGATGGCGGCGGCCCGTGCGGCAGGGGAGACGAGGGCTTATAATGAGCTGCAGGCGGCTTATGATGACCTGGCGGATTAGTAAAAACTTATAAATGGACATCCTTCACAGTTTCAACGAATTCATAAAGAAAGAAAATCTCTTCTCTCATCACGACCGCCTGCTGGTGGCTGTCAGCGGGGGACTGGACTCCGTCGTCCTGTGCGAGCTGCTGCATCGGGCGGGGTTTGACTTTGTTATTGCCCATTGCAATTTTCGGTTGCGCGGGGAAGAGAGTGAACGGGACGAACGATTCGTCATCCAGGTGGCAGAAAAGTACGGGAAAAAGATCCTGGTAAAGGGATTTGATACATCGGTCTATGCCGCGGAACAGAAGCTATCCATCCAGGTGGCGGCGCGGCAGCTGCGATACGATTGGTTCAGGGATATATTGGAAGAGTGGGGGACTGGTATTGTCCTTACGGCCCATCATCTCGATGACAACATCGAAACCCTGCTGATGAATTTCTTTAAAGGAACGGGGATAGCCGGTCTCCGCGGGATGCTGCCCCGGCAGGGCATTGTCGTCCGCCCGCTTTTGTTTGCCGGTAGGGCGGCGCTGCAGCAGTTGGCGCTCGACGCGGGACTTATCTGGGTCGAAGACAGCTCGAATGAATCGGATAAATATACCCGCAATTATTTCCGTCACCGGATCATTCCAGGCATAGAGGAAGTGTTCCCCAATGCGCTGCAAAACCTGGCCGGGAATACCGGCCGCTTCCGGGAGATAGAAATGGTCTATCGCCGGGCGATGGATCAGCAGCTGAAGAAACTGCTGGAACATAGAGGTAATGAGGTATTCGTACCGGTGTTAAAGCTAAAGTTATCTGTTCCGCTGTCGACACTGGTGTACGAAATGATCACGCCCTTTGGATTTTCTGCGTTGCAGACCGGGGCTGTCATTACGCTGCTGGATAGTGGTTCGGGAAAGTATGTTAGTTCTTCTTCGCACCGGATCCTGAGAAACCGTGACTGGCTCATCATCTCACCGCTTCGGACAATGGAGGCCGCGAATATATTGATAGAGAGCGGGGATACGACGGTGTTGTATGAACAGGGGCAGCTGATCTTGCAGCAGCTGCCGGCGGGCGAGCTGCCGGCGGAGATTCAGGATAGTGGGGCGATGGCGTCACAGCGTGCGTCGGCAACCGGGCCAAAGCAAGTGCCCGCAGCGGCTCCTAAGCGAGCTCCCTCCGGCGGCCCGTGGAACCCGGTCGCCTGGCTGGATGCTGCCGATATCCAATTCCCGCTGCTTCTGCGCAAATGGCAGGCTGGGGACTATTTCTATCCGCTGGGCATGCGGAAAAAGAAAAAGCTGGCCCGCTTTTTTATCGACAGCAAACTGTCAATGGCGGACAAGGAAAAGATCTGGGTACTTGAAATGAATAAAAAGATCGTCTGGATCGTCGGTTTGAGGATTGACGACCGGTTCCGGATCGGCGACAGCACGAAACAGGTGTTAAAGATCGGGTGGCTGCCTGGCTAGAACCGGGGATTTTTCATTTCATTGATGAATGTTGCGACTATAGCAGGATGGACCGCGATCGTAAAGAGTACTCCATAGGCGGCTCCCCATAAATGGGCGTCATGATTGACATTATCGCCTCCGCGTTTGGACATATAAATAGAAAAAGCCAGGAAAAGAACGGCATATAGGATCGCGGGTATCGGGAGCCGGCCATAAATGTAGAGCGTTTCCCACGGACGGATCATGATGACGGCGAACATGACGGCACAGACGGCACCGGATGCGCCGAGGCTCCGGTAGTTGTAGTCGTCTTTGCGTTTGAGATACGAAGGAATATTTGATGCGACAAGGGCCGTGAAATAAAGTATCGGATAATAATAAGACTGTAATCCTAATTCTCCCCTGTAAAAAAGCTCCAACCCTTTCCCGAAAAAGTATAAGGTGAACATATTGAACGCCAGGTGGAGGAAGTCGGCATGAATAAAGCCACAGGTGATAAAACGATAGTATTGATGGCGCATGCTTATCGCCGGCGGCCAGAAGATCAGATCATCCAGGATTTTAGAGCTGTTAAACGCGGCAAGGGAAATAAGACAGGTAAGGACTACTACAACCACTGTAAAGGAGAACATTGAATTTTTTTTTAAAGATAAGCCATTTTGCGAGTAATCCTAATAGACCCCGGGCTTAAGCATGGTGATATTTCTCATTGCGAATGATAGTGCAGGCCCTGTACAACTGTTCTGCAAGCAGCAGGCGTACCAGCTGATGGGGGAGTGTCAGTTGGGAGAGAGACCAGCGATAGTCCGCCCTCTTGAGAACTGCTTCATCCAGCCCATAAGCACCTCCTATGAGAAAAACAAGCTTTTTTGTGCTGTCATTTGCCCGGGACTGAATAAACTGGGCAAGTCCCTCCGAGGTGATTTGTTTTCCCCGTTCGTCCAGTGCGATAAGGAAGTCGTCTTTGGCGAGGGCGTCGAGAATGATCTCCGCTTCCTTTTTCTTCCAATCAGGCTGCGAAAGGGTCGCTGCATTTTTGGGGACGGGAATAATGCTCCATTCTACCGGGTAATAGCGCGAGATACGCCGGGTGAAATCATCGACGCCGGGTTTTACATAGGGTTCGTGATCTTTGCCGATGGACCAGAGTTGAATTTTCATGCGGTAAAGTTAGGTAATGGGGCGTAGACGTCAATTGTTACCTGGCGGGTTAACCGGCAGGTCGTAGTCCGACAAGCATTGCAGGTCGGGGATCGGTAATCAATTCCTGCCGCTGAGGATCAATGATCACACCCATATCTTCCATCGGGATCGCCCCAAGCAGGGGCTCGGAGTCTCCCGGTAATACCAGCGCCATGCAATGAGAAATATGTTCCTTAAAACGGACCTCCAAAGGACCTACAATGTCGCCTTCGACGATTTGTCCATTTGCCAGCTGTGCTCTCTTTTTGCCAATGACCGGTAATTGCAATATTTCCTGGATGTTCTCATTGATGGCCATGTGCAGGGAGCCGCAATCGACAAGAGCTAGTACTCTTATTTGACGCAGGTCTTCAGGGTCCAGCAGATGTCTTCTTACTAAACCTTTGTCTTCAGCATTGATCAACTCAATTTCCGCATACGTCAGTCCCATATACTTTGTTTTAAGTTTTATAAAAGTACAAAAGCCATGATCTCGACAAAATAAACTTGCACTCCGTTCCACAGAGAACGTTCCACGCGACGTGGCGGTGAAAAAATGGTTGGATGTTTGGCGATAAAAGTGCATGGTCTGCTGCAAAGATAGTCGCAGGTAAATTCTTCTATTCCGCCGCAGGTAAGGTAATCGTAAAGGTGCTTCCTTTCTCCGGTTCACTTTCGATGCGCAACGTACCTTCATTGCGCGCAACAAACTCCTTACAGAGCATCAGTCCCAGCCCTGTCCCCGACTCCCCGGCTGTCCCCTTGGTCGTATAGAAATTGTTGAGCTGGATCTTTTCCAGCGCTTCCGCCGGAATGCCCATGCCCGAGTCTCTGACGGAAAGCTCGATGGCCTCGACGGCCTTGCGGGCGCACACATGGATAGTACCCTGCTCCGGCGTATACTTGATGGCGTTGGAGAGAAGATTGCGCAGGATAAGATTGACCATATCCTTGTCTGCAAAAGCAATGACGGAACTATCCGACTCGAGTGTGATCCTGATCTTTTTGGCATCGGCCTGCAGACGCAGCAACCTGCCCACCTCCGTCATCAGTCCGGAGATGTCTATCATCTGCGGTTTGACCGCGTCGGTCTGCATCTGACTCCGGGCCCACAACAGGAGGTTTTCCATAAGGCTGGTGGTATAGGTCAGCTCATTCACCACTTCCGGGACCATGCCTTTGATCTCGTCGGCGGGAAGATCGTATAGCTGCATGTTGCGAAAAAGGTTACGCAGGGCATAGATCGGTGATTTGAGGTCATGAGCGATGATGGAGAACAGCCGGCTTTTGAAGGAATTGAGCCGGGTCAGCTCATCCGTCTGACGCTGCAGCAGGACGCCGTTCTGCGCAAGGATCTCTTTTTGCTTCAGGATGCTGTGCTGGTAACCGGTGTTCTCTTTTTTAATAAGAAAAAGGCCATAGAAGATAAAAACGATGGCAAGCAGCTCGTTGAAGAAATAGAACCATATATTGGCTGTTTCCAGCTGATAGCGATAATTCTTACAGAGGACGGCCAGCACGAAATAGCTGATCATCGATAAGCCCAGTGCAAAAAGCATCTGGCTGATGTCCTGGATAAAAAATACGGAGAGGATGCCATACAGGATGAAGGACAATTCGACACCCATATTTATCCCCCAGAGATAAACGATGCTGGTGACCAAAGGATAAAAAACAAAATAAACTATTCTTGCCACATCGTAACGGCCGCGCTGGTTGAAGGTCAAAACGACAACGCTGATCAGGGCGGGCATACATGCTACTATCCAGGCAATGGGTGGAAAATGCCGGTTGCTGACACCGCCGGCTATCGGAATGATCATACCCGTAAGGAGCTGAAAAAAATTAAGCTGGTTGAAGATGCCCAGCTTTCGTTTTTCATATTCGTCTATCGCAGATGCAGACCCGATCGTCTTGACCCTTGCAAAAAATTGTTGTGAGCTGATCCCGGCCGCCTTTAGTTTATCCTGCCATTCGCCGTCCATGCCAAATAGTTTGGCGCGGCCCTGGAAAAACAGTGGCTTCTGGGTAAGAAATTTCATCGGGTCATTGTCGTTTTATCGAGTGGGGTCAAATGCACAGAACCTGCGGCTCCGAATTTATAAATTAAAATCCAAACCGTCAAGCTATAACGCCCACACCATTAGAATATTATTAGAAAAACCTGTAATAGATCACTTACACCGGACAGGGAACTATATTTGCAAATATCAGGCACAACGCATTCATTATGAAATTCATCGGAAGACTACGCACACTGGGGAAAAGGACATTTGACAGGATCCGGAACGAAAAGCTGAGAAACAACCTGCTGCAGGCCATCCCCTTTTGGGTCGCTTCCCTGCTGACCGGTATCGTGGCCGTCATTTATACAAGGCTTTTTGCCCTGGCCGAAAAAGGCACGGCCTATATCATTCACCTTCACCTCTGGCTGTTGTTTATCCTTACGCCGGTATGTTTCCTGGTTTCCTGGTGGCTGGTGCGGCAGTTTGCCCCCTTTGCCCGGGGAAGCGGCATCCCCCAGGTAATGGCGTCTATCGAACTGGCAACGCCCAAATACATCGAAAAGGTCAATAAGCTGCTAAGCCTGCGCGTAATGTTTATCAAGATATTGTCCAGCCTGGTCATAGCGCTGGGAGGCGGGGTTATCGGGAGGGAAGGTCCGACCATTCAGGTGGCCGGCTCCATATTTCGGAAAGTAAATCAATGGCTGCCGAATTGGTGGCCAAAGATCTCCAAGCGGAATATGATCATGACAGGCGCCGCCGCCGGGCTGGCCGCTGCTTTTAACACGCCATTGGGCGGCATCGTCTTTGCGGTGGAAGAGCTGACCCGGACCCATATCAGCTATTTTAAGACGGCCCTGTTCACGGCCGTGATCATTGCCGGTTTGACGGCTCAGGCTTTACTGGGGCCCTATCTTTACCTGGGTTATCCCGATGTCAGCCATCTTTCGGGAACCATATTCTTTGTCGTAGCGCTGGTAGCGATACCTTCCGGACTGGCAGGTGCAGGCATGTCGAAATATATGTTGCGTCTTTTTCAATGGAAGGCTGGTTTCCGGCTAACCCGGCATCATATGATGTATGTGCTGTGCTGCGCATTACTGCTGGCGGGCCTCGCTTTTTTTGTAGACGAGCGGGTACTGGGATCGGGGAAAGATCTGATGACGACCTCCTTGTTCACCGGCAATAAATACAATAGTTGGTATATGCCGCTGCTTCGTATAGTGGGTCCCTTGTTCTCCTTTACGACAGGGGCTGCGGGCGGTGTCTTTGCGCCTGCTCTCAGTGCCGGCGCCAGTGTGGGAGCGACATTATCCGGATGGCTGCATCTGTCGCCAACCGACACCAACCTGGTGGTGCTGGCGGGAATGGTCGGCTTTCTTACGGGGGTGACCCGGACGCCGTTTACTTCCGCTATCCTGGTACTGGAAATGACCGATCGCCACAACGTCATCTTTCATCTCATGCTGGCAGGAATGGTCGCCAGCCTGGTTGCGATGATCGTCGACAAACATTCCTTTTATGACCACCTGAAATATCAATATCTCCGCGAGGTAGTCGGTGAGGATGACAGCGAACTCCTGCGGCCCCATGTGGAAGAGCCGGAGGAGGAAGAATAAATCCGTGTTCCCTATTTTTTCAGATACAGCTCAAACGTGTCACCCCTGAGCCCGACCCGCATCGCTTCCAGCGCTACGACCTCAGATGGGTTAATATTCCCGAGATTGGCATTGGCGCCGATCAATTGCAGGAAGTAAAGCTGCTGATCTTTTTGCGGCGCCTCCCAGAGGATCTTTTCAGCAGGCACTTTTGTCAGGATCTCCTGTACCAGTCCTTCGCGAACCTCGCCGGAGTTACGGTAGATGCCCACTGTTCCTGCTTCACGGGCTTCTGCGATGATATAGGATGAACCCGCCTGCAGTTCGGCCTGCATCAGCTTGATCCACTGATACGGAGGCGTGATGTGCTCACGGTCCTTGTCCTTTGACCCGATCTCACTGAGGACGAGACCGTATTTGGAAAGCTTTTCTATATAACCGCACTTCTCGTCGTGCGTAATATCGATACTGCCATCTGAAACTTCGACATAGGTGATGTTGTATTTTTTCAGCAGATCGAGATAATCATTGAACTGGTTGCGAATGACAAATGCTTCAAAGAGCAGACCTCCGAAATACACCGGGATATCGGCATTCTGGAAGATGGCTATCTTTTCGGAAAGACCGGTGGTGACCAGAGATGTGCCAAAGGCCAGTTTTACCAGGTCGACATGCGGACCCGCGCCCGACACGAGGTTGCGAGCCTCTGCAACACTAAGGCCCTTGTCGTTTACCATTGTCAAACCGTGAGTGCGGGGCCGGACCGTCCGCTCGGGCATCTGTGTGAGATGAAAATTCATGCTTGCAAGATAGGAAGGGGAAGGGGATTTATTGTAACTTGTAACAAAATTGTCATATGCCGCAGATGGACGCTAAACAGGCCGAAAAGATCTCCAAGGCTCTTTCCGACCCGACAAGGCTCAAGATCCTCAGCGAGATCAAAAAGAAAAACGATTGGCTCTACTGTGTCGATCTATATGCGAATATCAACTTAGCCCAGCCTTCCATCTGCCATCATCTCAAACAGCTCACCAAAACATCGATCATCCTCCCCGAAAAAGAAGGCCGCAACATCAAATACACGATGAACAATGCCGTCATCGATGGATATATCGACTTTTTGCAAGCATTAAAGAAATAAGAGTAAACCCCAGGGACGGAAAAAAAGCAGCAATAATTCATTGAAATATTTAAATGTTTTGTATCTTTGTGTTCTTAAGGGGCTTCGAAGCCCTTTTTAAAGGCAGGATATATTGAAACATTTAAATGAGTTAATTAAAAGGTAGTATCATGAACAACAATTGCTTAAACTGTGAGGAAGATTACTTCTCTTCTCCACTGCTCAACGAAAGGACACAGCGCTTCGGTCGCAATTTTCTCTACACTGTACTGGCATTTACTGTCCTGTGCGTGGTCTCTTACATGATCAACGGATAAAGGGGTTTCTTAATTATTTAATAATCTGTCACTGGTGTATTCTCGCTAGTTTTGATCGCAAGATCAAAACAACCTATGTCCGATACACGAAGGGAATTTCTTAAAAAAGCCGCTTTACTCTCCGGTGCCGCCAGCCTGGCCCAATTGTTACCCGGATCTATTCAACGTGCCCTCGCTATCAATCCGCCCGAAGGGAGTACCTGGCAGGATGCAGAACATGTCGTCATCCTCATGCAGGAGAACCGCAGTTTCGATCATGCCCTCGGTACACTCCGCGGCGTGCGGGGTTATAATGACCCGCGGGCCATTTCTCTCCCCAACTCTAATCCCGTATGGCTGCAGTCCAATATGGCAGGTGAGACCTATGCGCCTTTTCGCCTGGACATCAACCAGACAAAGGCGACCTGGATGCACTCCCTTCCGCATTCCTGGTCGAACCAGGTCAGCGCACGAAATGACGGTAGATACGATCAGTGGCTCAACGTCAAGCAAAACAGCACTCCCGGGTATGCTCACATGCCGCTGACCCTGGGTTATCATACGCGTGCCGATCTGCCTTTTTATTATTCACTGGCCGACGCCTTCACGGTTTGCGATCAGAACTTTTGCTCTTCGCTGACCGGCACCAACCCCAACCGGCTTTATTTCTGGACAGGCACGGTTCGCGAACAGCAACACGAAAATTCGCGTGCACACGTATGGAACGACGATATGGACTATGGCACATTGAAATGGGCAACTTTTCCGGAACGGCTGGAGGCGCTGGGCATCCCATGGAAATGTTATCAGAATGAAATGAGCATCGATACGGGTTTTCGCGGTGAAGAAGACCCCTGGCTTTCTAACTTCCAGGATAACCCGCTGGAGTTTTTTGCACAATACAATATCCAGCTGCACCAACGGCATGTACAGTTTTTAAAAGAAACGGGCAATACCGCGAAACAGGGAGGGCCGCTTGCATCGCCTGCTGCCGCATCTTTCGACCAACTATCTCCGTCAGAGCAGTCGATCCATCGCAAAGCCTTCGACACCAACACCGGTGACCCTCATTATCATGAGCTCGAAGAGCTTACATACAACGACAATGGTACCGAACGTACAATGAAGGCGCCCAAAGGCGATGTCCTGCATCAGTTCAGAAAAGACGTAACAGATGGCAAACTGCCAACGGTAAGCTGGCTATCCGCACCGGAAAATTTCTCCGATCATCCCAGCGCCCCCTGGTACGGCGCCTGGTACGTCTCCGAAGTACTGGACATCCTCACAAAGAACCCCGAAGTATGGAAGAAGACCATTTTCATTCTTGCCTATGACGAGAATGACGGCTACTTTGACCATGTTCCGCCCTTCACGGCGCCCGATCCCCGCCGGCCGGATACCGGTATGGTTTCGGAAGGCATCGATACCAGGGCAGACTTTGTGACCCTGGAGCAGGCAAAAGAGCGAAACGGCTTTCCCGAGAAATTCGAACGCGAGTGCAGTATCGGCCTCGGCTTTCGGGTGCCCCTCATCGTTGCTTCCCCCTGGTCCCGGGGCGGCTGGGTCAACTCACAGGTATTTGATCATACTTCGACGCTGCAGTTCTTAGAAAAATTCCTTTCTCATAAGACAGGCAAGACCGTTGCGGAGCCCAATATCTCCGACTGGAGGCGTCTTGTCTGCGGTGATCTCACATCCGTCTTCCGTCCCTGGCATGGCGAACCCCTCCACAACCCACTCTTCCTCGAAAAGGATAGTTTTTTGGAAGGCATTCACAAGGCGCAGTTCAAAAAGCTGCCGGATACGTTCAAGGCATTGACGGAGGACGAGGTCCTTTCTTTCCGAAATGCTCCCCATGCCTCGCCCTATAGCACACACCAGGAGCCGGGCACGCGTCCATCCTGTGCGCTGCCGTATGATCTGCAGGTCAATGGTCATACCGGCGACGACGGGAAAGAATTTAAAATAAGTTTTAACAATGCAGGCAAGACGGCCGGCGCACCTTTTAACGTCTATGAGCAGAACCGGTCTGCCGGAGATGAACAGTCACGTGTCCGGACAAGGGCTTATGGTGTCAAAGCAGGCGATACGCTTACCGATACCTGGGTCTTGAATGAGATGGGGGCTTATGATCTTCATGTTTATGGACCAAACGGATTTTACAGGGGATTTGCGGGCGAATCCAAAGACCCGCTTGATGTACAATTCAGTTGTGAGAAGGGAACAGTGAAGGGTGTATTGACAATAAAGAATAAAAGATCTGATGGGTCCGTCAGCATCGAAGTGATCGATCATGGATATGGGGCACCGGTCATAACCAAAGAAATAAAAGGCGGAGAAACGGTGGTGCTGACGCTGCCTTTTGACAAGAATCATGGCTGGTATGATCTCAGTGTAGGATGCATGTCCCTGCAAACTTTCCAAAGAAGATACGCAGGGCACATAGAAACAGGAAAGGACAGCATCAGCGATCCTTTTATGGGCAGGGTAAGCAAAGGATGGGCGTAGCCGGACACCCACTGTATCGAAATTGAACACTTTGATAAAAGTTTTATTTGCAAATAATTAATTGCCAGCCTCTTATGTGGCTGGCATTTTTTTCGCACGGGATCAGCATTCAATAGTTAAACCATGCTGATCAATTATTTCAAGATTGCCTGGCGCAATCTCATCAAGAGCAAGACCTTTTCCTTTATAAATATCTTTGGTCTTGCAGCCGGGCTTACCTGCTGTATGCTGATCTCCATTTATCTGCTGCACGAGTTCAGCTATGACAGCTATCAGCCGGACGGAAAAGACGTCTATGAGATGGCCACCACGTTCTCCATGAATCATAAGGACTTTACCATGGCGGCCGTGCCTACACCCATGGCGGCTACGGTGAAAAAGGAATTCCCTGAAGTAAGACAAACTACGCATCTGTTACAGTTGTCTATGATGGAAGGTAAGACCATGCTGCAATATCGCGTTCCGGGCGGAATACCCATATCCTTTTTTGAGAGTAAGGGTTTTATGACAGACTCTTCTTTCTTTCGGATGTTCAGCTATCATTTCATAGAAGGGGCTCCCGCCTCCGCCCTCGATCAGCCCAACACGATAGTGATCTCGGAAGAGATAGCGCACAAGCTGTTTGGCAATAGTCCGGCATTGGGGAAGATGATCCATGTCAGCAGCGGTATGAACGGAGATCATGATTTTGCCGTCCGGGGCGTTTTTCGTCCGGGGAATAAACCTTCTCATATCGATGGACAATTCTTTATGAGTCTTGATGGTGGCGATGTGGAGCAGTTTATGCGTAGGCAGGCGAATGATTTTGCAACCAACAATATGTTCGTCGCCTATCTGAGGCTTGCACCCGGCACCCGACCTGCAGCGCTTGAGGCAAAGTTCCCGGCTTTTCTCGACAAGTATGCCGGCAAGCAAATGAAGGAAATGGGTTTTGAAAAACATCAGTTCCTGATCCCGCTCAAGGACATCCATCTCCGATCGGATATCTTAAATCCTGTCACTCCCACGGCTAGCAGGACCTATCTCTATATTCTGGGCTCGATCGCTATCTTTACCCTCCTGATCGCCTGTATCAATTTCATGAACCTTGCTACCGCCCGCAGCGCCAAACGTTCTGCAGAAGTTGGCATCCGCAAGGTGCTTGGCGCCGTAAAGGGTTTGCTGATCGGTCAATTCCTCGGGGAATCGATTCTTATGAGCGGCATTGCTTTCTTTTTGGCCTGGGGCTTTACGGTAGCCCTGCTGCCGGCGTTTAGCCATGTCACCAACCGCGAATTGGCTCTGTCGCTGCCCGAACAACTGCCTCTACTGGTCGGATTCCTGGGGCTGGCTATCGCTACCGGACTGCTGGCCGGGATCTATCCCGCCTTTTATCTGTCCTCTTTTCAGCCTGCAAAAGTACTGAAGGGAAAGTTCTCCAATTCGCTGGCGGCGATATCCTTGCGCAAAGGGCTTGTCGTATTCCAGTTTATCATATCGGTCACGCTGATCGTCGCCTCTGTCGTCATCAACGACCAGATGGCCTATCTGCGAAATAAGGATCTGGGTTTTGACAAGACCTCCCAGATCGTAGTGCCTCTGCGCAGCAGCACAGCCAAGGGGTTGTGCCCCGCGCTGGAAAACGAGTTCCGCAACAATACCCAGGTGATCAGCGCGGGCGCCGCTGCTTTTTACCCGGGAATCGCCAACCCTTCCGACAACCTGATCTACGCAGATGGCCAGTTTGCACAGGATGCCAAACGCGCCCGTATGAATTTTGTGGATTATGAATATATGAAGACGCTGGGTCTCCAGCCAGTCGCAGGCCGGCTGTTCAGCAAGGAATTCCCTGCCGATTCGGGCAGGATGGTCCTGAATGAAAGCGCTGTAAAGGCGTTGGGTTTTTCTTCACCTGCAGCCGCTGTCGGAAAAAAGGTACACAACAATTTCCAGGAGAATACCTATACCAATGAGATTGTAGGAGTGGTTAAAGACTTTCACTTTGAAGACCTGCATCTGCCTATCAGTCCTTATGCTTTTAGGCTGGCAAGGGGCACCAACAACTACCTGATCGTACATGCCCGAGCCGGTGAACCCGGCCCGCTTCTGACAGCCATGGGCGCCATCTGGCACCGGCTGAACCCCAATGAGCCTTTTGAATATTCCTTTCTTGACGAAGACTTTCAGAAGAACTACGCTGCGGACGAACGCCTCTCTACGATGATCCGCTATTTTACTATAATGGCGATACTCATTTCCTGTCTTGGCCTTTTCGGTCTTGCGAGCTTTAGCGCAGAACAACGCATCAGGGAAATCGGCATCCGGAAGGTGCTGGGCGCCAGCATCACCGGCATCGTTCTGCTCCTGTCGAAGGATTTCCTGAAACTGGTAGCCGTCGCGATGGTCATTGCCTGTCCCGTAGCGTGGCTGATCATGCACAGGTGGCTGCAGGATTTCGCCTACCGGACACCGATCAGCTGGGTAGTTTTCGTGATCACCTTCCTTTCAACGCTGGGCATCACTTTATTCACCATCAGTTTCCAGGCGATCAGGGCGGGGCTTGCCAACCCGGTGCAGAGTCTTAAGGCCGAGTAAGTTTAGTCTTTTGGCTTTTGTTTCTGCTCCTGCTCCTCCTGTTTCTTTTTGGCGGCTTCTTCTTCCTTCTTCTTCTTTTCCTTTTCTTTCTTCCGGAAGAAGCCGCGCAAGAGGAAGTTGTGCTGTGCCGCCTCCATGTTTTGATCCAGCTTGTGCGTACTCGTATTCAGGTTGCGCATGGTGCTGCTGATATTCGATGAAAGGCTGGTGTCGTGAAGCAGTTTGCCCAGCGCGCCCTGTCCACGCGTTATACGGGATGAGATATCCGCCAGGTTGCCCGTGATGATGGCCGCATTGTCGGCAGAGGTCTTCAGACTGGCCATGATGGCATCTGTCTCTATCGGTCTGTTTGTCGGTATTGAATCGCCATTGACCACGGTGGGCTGACCGGGTGTGCCCGCCGTGATGGTAATCACCTTATCGCCCATCAGGCCTTCGGAGCTGATGCTGGCGCGCGCATCTTTTTTTATAAAGCGCTGTACCTTTTTCTGAATGATCATGTCTACCTGTACAGTGGTGTCCGTGACAAGATTGATGGCGTCTACCGTCCCTACGTCGATGCCGCCAAGCCTTACATTGCTGCCGTTCCTGAGACCGCTGACCGAGCTGAACCGGGCATAGATATGCAGTACGGAACCGAATTTATTCTTCTGCTGCCCGATGTAATAGATCGCCGCAACCGCTATTGCCAGGGCCGCCACGGAGAAGGCCCCCAGTTTCCATTTATAGTTCTTTTCTTTTGGCATTTTGTAAAAATTTGAGGCCGTAGGCCTGTTAGTAAAAGAAAGTTTTTATCCATTCGTCATCCGACTTTTCCAGCTCTTCATAACTGCCTTCGGCATATACTGCGCCGTCCTTCATCATGATGATGCGGTCGGCGGTGAGTTTTGCACAGGCCATGTCATGGGTTATCGTTATTGAGGAGATCTTATATTTCTCTTTCATTTTGACGATGAGCTCGCTGATCTCCCTGGCAGTACCGGTATCCAGCCCGGTAGTGGGCTCATCATACAGCATCACTTCCGGTCGCAGGATCAGGGTCCGGGCCAGACCGATACGCTTGTTCTGGCCGCCGGAAAGTTTGGAGGGCAGCTGGTCGATGGAATCCGCCAGGCCAACATTGTCCAGCATCTCGGCGATGACCGCATCCTTCTTTTCCCGGGTCATGCTCTTCTTATGCTGACGAAGGGGGAAGGCCAAATTCTCGCGGACTGTCATCGAATCGTATAAGGCGCCATTCTGGAACAGGAAGCCGATGCGGACGCGCATGGCGTTGAGCTCGTCATAGCTGAGCCGGGAAATATCCTGTCCGAAGATGTTGATCTCGCCGGCATCGGGTGTCTCCAGCCCTACCAGACATTTGATCAGCACCGATTTCCCCGAACCCGATTTCCCGAGGATGACCAGGTTCTCGCCTTTATAAACATACATGTCTACGCCCCGCAGGACGTCGTGCTCTTTAAAGGATTTAAAGACCCCCTTTATAGTGATGATGGGTTCTCCCCTACCACTTTTAGCCGGCTCTGCTTCCGTCGGTTGCAGATTGGGATCCTCTGTAGTCGGAGGGGGGCCTTCTTCTTCAGCGGGTGCATCAATAGGATCCTCTTCGGGTGAATCAATAGGGTCCTCTTTTTTACTATCGTCTATTTCTTCTTTCATATAACAGATTATAACAGGTCAGTAATTTGAGCCGCCAGCATGTCGATGATAAACACAGCCAGCGAAGCCGCTACCACGGCCGAATTCGCCGCTATTCCCACGCTTTCCGTCCCGCGTTTGGCATGATACCCTTTGTAACAGCCGATGATCCCGATGACCCAGCCAAAAAAGAAGGTCTTGATAATAGCGGGCATGATGTCGATGAATTCGAGATGGCTTAACGCCGCCACAAAGAAATGCTGCATCGAAGAGGCATCGTGAATATTCATCGCAACATAACCGCCGAAAAGAGCGATGAGGTCGGCGAAGATCGCAAGCAGCGGGACCATCAGCGTCGTAGCCAATGTCCTTGTGACGACCAGGTACCGAAAAGGATTGATAGCAGACACTTCCATGGCATCGATCTGTTCGGTCACTTTCATGGAGCCCAGCTCGGCGCCCATCCTGGAACCGATCTTGCCCGCACAGATGATCGCAGTGATCACCGGCCCTATTTCTCTGACCACAGAGACCGATACCATCCCCGGGATCATGGAGACAGCGCCGAATGCAGCCATGGAAGGCCGCGTCTGAATCGTCAGCACGGCCCCCATGATAAAGCCCGTCAGGCCAATCAGGAAAGTCGATTTATAACCGACGAGGTAACATTGATAAAGGATCTCCCGCCATTCATAGGGAGGCCTGACCACTTCCTTGAAGAAGCGGGCCATAAAGGACACCAGGTCGCCTGCATTGTAGAAGAAAGTTTTCCACTGGCTCTTTTTTTCCTGAACGCGGACTCTGGCGCGATTGTATCGGTTGAGGATCGGTTGCATACCATCGATAAGTTCAATTATCAATCCAAACCACGGGACCAACTCCCGTCAACCGACATTTGCATTGAATTGAGCGCTGTACGCGTAATCCTAAGCTGAAAGCGGGCTTCCCCGCGGGTGTTGGATAAAACTGGCACGTTGTTGGTTTTGCTAAAAATCGTAGAAATACTTCCACAGTACTTTCCTGATTATGAATCTCTTTATCGCTTAAATTTGTCCCTTATACCTAAACCAGGTTATGTAATTACAATTCCTGTATGATACTGATTGTGGATGACAAGGCTGAGAACATCTTTTCGCTCAAGACCATCCTGGAGTTACACTCTTTTCCCACCGACACGGCGTTGAGCGGCGAAGAAGCTCTGAAGAAGATCCTCCGGCATTCCTATGCATTGATCATTCTCGATGTGCAGATGCCCGGCATGGACGGTTTTGAGGTTGCAGAGGCCATCAGCGGTTACAGCAAGGCCCGGGATATCCCGATCATTTTTCTTTCCGCCGCCAGTACCGATAAGAAGTTTATTACAAAAGGCTATATTTCGGGAGGGATCGATTATATCACAAAACCCATCGACCCGGATATCCTGCTTTTAAAAGTCAAGACCTTTTACCGTCTGTACGAGCAGAACCGGGAGCTCAACCGGATCCAGGCCAGTCTTCGTTCGGAGATCGAGTTCCGGAAGAAAGTGGAAGGCGAGCTGCAGGAGCGTGCAGGCGAGCTGCATTCGATACTCGAATCCATACCCCAGATAGCATTTACGACACGCGCTGACGGGAAAATAGAATTCGTCAACGAGCAATGGCTGAAATATGCGCCTTCCAAGAATCAATTCCCATTGACACATCCCGATGATACCGACCTTGTCCGGCAATGGGAAAAGACCGTAGTATCCGGTCAGGCACTCGAGCTGGAAGTTCGGGTGCGCCGGACAGATGAAGAGCTATACCGGTATCACCTGCTGCGCGCCATCCCGATCCGGGAGGGCGATACCATCACAAAATGGGTGGGCACTTTCACCGATATCGAAGATCAGAAGCAGGCAGTGAGGAAGAAAGACGAATTTATCAGCATCGCCAGCCATGAGTTGAAGACGCCGCTTACGACGATCAAAGCCTATGTACAGCTGCTGGACCGGAGCATCGAAGATACCGAACCGACAAAACTATACGTGCAGAGGGCGCTGGTGCAGGTAAGAAAACTGGACGACCTCATCGTGGACCTGCTCGATCTCTCCAAGATAGAAAGCGGCAAGCTGAAGTTCAATAAGAAGCTCTTCCGGTTTGACGACATGCTCTCGAATGCCATCGACATGATCCGGCAGACCTATCCCGAATATAAGATCACCCAAAAGGGAGACGCCACTGTTGAGCTGTATGGGGATGAGATGCGCATCGAACAGGTGGTCATCAATTATCTTACTAATGCCGTCAAATACTCGCCCGATAATAAGGAGATCGAGATCGATACGTATATACGCGAGGACGAGCAGCTGTTTGTCAGGGTGCGTGACTTTGGCATCGGCATCCGGAAAGATCATCAGACGAATATCTTCAGCAAATTCTACCGGGTGGAAGAATCCGCGAATCGTTTCCAGGGATTGGGCATCGGGTTGTACATCTGTGCGGAGATCATCCGGCGGCATGAAGGGGAGTACGGCGTGGAAAGCGAACCGGGCCAGGGCTCCTCATTCTATTTTTCTGTTCCCGTTAAATTATAGCAATAAAAGATAACCCCACCATGAACATCGTTTCTCGACCCGGAATACTGCGTAATCTCCAGATCGGGTTTGGACTTTCTCTTTTGATCCTGATCGTTACTTCCGTGGCTTCCTGGAGTAGCATCCAGAAGCTGCTGGATAGCTCCCAATTAGTAGATCACACCGACTCGGTTATAAACGAGGTGAACACTACCTTTACCATCCTTACGGATGCGGAAACGGCCCAGCGGGGATACCTGCTGACCGGCGACACGGCTTTTCTCCGGCCCTATAATGGCGCCAACGAAAGGGCGCTGACTCTTATTGACAAGATCCAGGGAATGACGATCGACAATCCCGTCCAGCAGGCAAATGCCAGGGCATTGCGGGATGATGTCTCCAACCGGCTGATCCTTCTGGAGGCAACGATCGACCAGAAAAAGTCTGATAATATCTTTAATCCGGATGATGTCAGGAAAGGCAAGGAATATATGGACCAGGCGCGCACGCTCGTTCTGCGCATGCAGGAGGAAGAACATCGGCTGCTGGCAATACGGCTTGAAAAAGTCCGCACCTTCTCCACCTATACTCCCATCCTGATCGTAGTAGCCGCCTTTCTTTCCCTCCTTATTACGATATTTTTTTATAGCAGGGTACACAGGGATTTCCTGGAGCGCAGCGCGCTTTATGCCGAGCTGAAGGAGAAGGATGCCGATATTTCCCGGCGCATAACCATTATCAGCGAAATCGCAGAGGACATTTCGGCCGGGAAATATCAGACCCGTGTGTCCGAGGACCAGCAGGACAGCCTGGGCGTCCTTTCCGGGTCCCTGAACAAGATGGCCGAGTCCCTTGAATATTCCTTCGGGCTTTTGTCCGACAAGGAATGGATGCAAACGGGGATCGCCAGTCTCAACGATGGGATGATAGGAGAGACCGACATGAAAAACCTGGTCACCAGGATCATTGAATTTATTACGGAATATAGCCGGAGTAAAGTAGGCGCCATCTATATCATGGACCCTGTCACGGGAATGCTGCAATTGAGCGGCAGCTATGCGCTGGCCTCCAATCTTCGCCAGCAGCTGAGGTCCGGAGAAGGTTTGGTTGGACAGGCGGCCGCCAGCGGCAGGCGGATGCTGATCAGGGATATTCCACCCGGGGAATGGGTCATCAGCCTTGCCAGCGGAGATATAAAACCCCGCACCATCGTGGCCTTCCCTTTCTTCAACGACCGAAAGGTCAGAGGGGTCATCGAGCTCGGGTCGCTGGAATATTATACCGAACGGGACCTGGAATTCTTTAAAAATATCGGGGACAATATCGGCACAGCTATCAACAGCATCGAAAGCCGGCTGAAACTGCAGGAGCTGCTGGAAGAGACACAGGCGCAGACGGAAGAGCTGCAATCCCAGCACAGCGAGCTG
The DNA here is from genome assembly GCA_036499285.1 of Puia sp. Classification (GTDB taxonomy): domain Bacteria; phylum Bacteroidota; class Bacteroidia; order Chitinophagales; family Chitinophagaceae; genus Puia. The sequence continues at coordinate 371,219 of DASYEB010000041.1, forward strand.
GAGAGTCTTAATCTCGAGCTGGAGGTGCAGGCAGAAAAGCTGCAGGTGTCTGAAGAAGAGCTGAAAGTACAGCAGGAAGAGCTGATGCAAACCAACCAGGAACTGGAGGAGCGCAGCCGTTCGCTGGAAGAAAAGAACCAGCTGGTCCTGATCCGCAATCTCGATATCCAGAAAAAGGCCGAAGAGCTGGCGCTTACCACAAAGTATAAGTCCGAGTTCATGGCCAATATGTCACACGAGCTGCGGACGCCGCTGAACTCTATCCTGCTTCTGTCCCGGCTGCTGGCAGAGAACAATGGACAAAACCTTGGAGATGAGCAGGTGGAATATGCAAAGGTCATACAAAACTCCGGTCAGGGTCTGTTGCTGCTGATCGATGAGATCCTCGATCTGTCCCGGATAGAATCGGGTAAGCTGCCTCTCGAACATACCATCGTGCCTGTTACGGATCTGCTGGAAGACATGCGAATGTTGTTCGGGCCGATCGCAAAGGATAAAAACCTCGACCTTAATATCATCACGGAGGAGGGTACGCCGGCACAACTGGAAACCGATAAAATGCGGCTGGAGCAGATCCTGAAGAACCTGCTTTCGAATGCGTTCAAGTTTACACATAAGGGATCTGTCACGCTCCGGGTCGCTGCTTCCCGTTCACAAAAGAACTTTGTTAATTTTGCTGTCCGCGACTCCGGCATCGGGATCCCTGAAGACAAACATCAATTGATCTTCGAGGCTTTCCAGCAGGCGGATGGGTCTACCCGTCGCAAATATGGTGGTACCGGTCTCGGGCTTTCCATCAGCAGGGAGCTGTCCAAATTACTGGGCGGGGAGATCAGCCTGGAGAGTGTGCCAGGGGAAGGCACGGAGTTTACCGTCTCTGTTCCCCAGTTTAAAATGGCGCCTGTTGAAGAGGCGCCTGTCCTGTCGTCTTCCAATGTTTTATCTTCCCCCTCCATGATGAATACGACGCTTTTCACCCTGTTGGAGGTGCCGGAAGAGATCGCCGATGACAGAAACAACCTGCAGGCGGGAGATAAGGTCCTGCTCATCGTGGAGGATGACACGCTATTTGCCCAGTCCCTGCTGGACTTCAGCCGTAAGAAAGGCTATAAAGGTATTGTGGCGGTCAGCGGTGATGCGGGCATTGCAATGGCCCGTCGTTACCGCCCTATGGGGATCCTGCTGGACATCCAGCTGCCGGTGAAGAATGGCTGGGAGGTAATGGAGGAATTGAAGAAGAATCCGAAAACCCGTCCTATCCCTGTACATATCATGTCTTCCTATGAGGTGAAAAATGAAAGCCTGCTAAAGGGCGCCGTTGACTTTATGTCCAAACATAGCATCTTTGAGAACATGGACAGCGCATTTGAGAAAATAGAATACTTCCTTAACCGGAGCGCTAAAAAAGTATTGATCGTTGAAGACAATACCCGGCATGCACAGGCCCTTGCGTATTTCCTTAGTACCCATAACGTAGATATGGAGATAGCGGCTACCATTAATGATAGCGTCGACATCCTGGCCAGGGAAGGGATACATGGGGTTATCCTTAGCCGTGAGTCGGGGAAGGAAGAGCTGGATACGCTGGAAATGATCCGGCAGAACCCCGCTCTGGAAAATATCCCGGTCATCGTTTTTACCGGTATGAACATTTCGAAGGGCGAAGAGGCGCGGCTGCGGCAATATGCCGATTCTATCGTAGTCAAAACAGCTCATTCCTACCAGCGGGTACTGGATGAAGTATCCCTGTTCCTGCATGTCGTCAGCGAAGGGCAGGATAAGAACACCAACAGCAACTACGGCAGATTGGGGGCCCTCGATGAAGTGCTGAAGGGCAAAACCGTGCTGGTTGCCGATGACGATGTCCGAAACATCTTCTCTCTGACCAAGGCGCTGGAGCAGCATAAGATGAAAGTGTTGTCGGCGATGGATGGAAAGGAAGCATTGGCCGTCGCAGAAGAAGGGACGACCGACATCGTCCTGATGGATATGATGATGCCTGAACTGGATGGTTTCGAAGCCATCAGCCGGATCCGGAAGAACCCACGTCTCCGGCATTTGCCGATCATTGCCGTTACGGCCAAGGCCATGGCGGGCGACCGGGAAAAATGTATCCAGGCCGGAGCTTCCGATTATATTTCCAAGCCGGTAGATATCGATCAACTCTTATCTTTACTGCGGATATGGCTTTATGAGAAGTAGCTATGGAGACCAACCCCGTTCAATATGAGGAATTAGAACTGTTGCTGAGCGACCTCTATAAGAGGTATGGCTATGACTTTAGCGAATACTCCAAAGCCTCTATTCAGCGGCGGGTACAGCGGTTGTTCACTCTTGATAAATTCCCCAGTTTTGCAGAGTTTCGGTTCCGTCTTCAGAACGACAGCATGTACTTCCGGCGATTCGTCGAGGAGATAACGGTGAATGTAACCGAAATGCTCCGCGATCCTTCTTTTTACCGTACCCTGCGTACGACCATCCTGCCTGTGCTGGCGACCTATCCTTTTATCCGCATCTGGCACGCGGGGTGCTCTACGGGGGAGGAGGTCTATTCGATGGCCATTCTGCTAAAGGAAGCCGGTCTCCTTCACAAGTCTTTGTTATACGGGACGGATATCAATCCGCTGGTGATCGAAAAGGCCCGAAAAGGGATCTTTCCTGTCAGCCAGATGCAGAAATATTCTGAGAACTATATCCAGTCAGGCGGAGTAAAAGATTTTTCCTCCTATTATACGGCAAATTATCATCTGGCCAAATTCGATAGCGCGCTGACGGGGAAGATGATCTTCTCCACGCACAACCTCGTTTCGGACTTCTCCTTTAATGAATTCCAGCTCATCCTGTGTCGCAATGTACTGATCTATTTTGAGCGGGACCTGCAATCCAAGGTCTTCAAGCTATTTGACTACAGCCTTGAAAACTTTGGTTATCTTGCCCTGGGCTCAAAGGAATCACTACGTTTTTCACCGATTGCCGACAGGTACCGGCAGGTCGGCAGAGAAAAGATATGGAGGAAGGTGCATGAAGCGATATAAACTGCTTGTAATTGGCGGGTCGGCGGGGAGCCTGCAGGTTATATTGTCCCTGCTCGCGACCACGGGAGGTGACTTTCCTGTACCGGTGCTGGTTGTGCTGCACCGGAACGGCGTTTTCGAGTCCAGCCTGGAAGAGCTGCTGTCGGTCCGGACAGGACTAACCATTAAAGAAGTAGAGGAAAAAGACATCCTCAATCCGGGGATCGTTTATATATGTCCGGCGGACTATCATGTTCTGCTGGAACACGACCATAGTTTCTCCCTTGACTATTCCGAAAGAGTACATTTCAGCCGTCCCAGCATCGATGTGACATTCCGGTCAGCCTCCGACGTATATGGACGGGGATTGATCGGCCTGGTGCTTTCCGGCGGCAATGCTGATGGGGCCGACGGTTTGGCCTATATCCGCAACCGGGGTGGGGTGGCTATCGTACAGGACCCGCTGACAGCGGACGTGCCATATATGCCACAGCAGGCCATCTCCCGGATGCAGCCGGACTTCATCATACCCGCCGAAGAGCTCTCCATCTTTATTCGTGGTCTGGTTCAGCAGTAGACCGCCTTAGAAGGGCGATCCGGCTCAGATATAGCTCAACCATTTTTTTTGCGCCGCATTTGCCCGTTTGTATCCATCAAACCACTTGCAGAGCGGGTACAGGAGAATTATCGTTCCAATCCATACGAGATATACCACGGTCAGGCTGAATCCATACCCTTTTAACTGCGTATTGCCGGTGACCCAGGTAGTCAGGCCGATCATATCCGAGGCCTTATGCCCGGACAGCGCTGCGCCAATGACGGCAAAGGCATGCAGCAAATAGATATGGACAAGATAATAAAACATCGGTACCCTCCCGAAGACGGTCAGCTTCCTGGTCAGGGCATTCAGCGGCTTCTCGGTAAAAGACAGGAAAAGCAGTGCCGGCCCGATGGTCATACCGACATAGAGCAGCGAAGGGGGATACTTGGTGACATTGAAAAAAGACGCGATGGTGAACACGGCGTTATGCTGAACAGACCATGGGGCCGGGTCTCCGTAAAGGTTGGAGGCACGCAGCCCGATAAAAAGACCGATAGCCGACCAGCCCAGGATCCTCAAGGTCTTCTGACGTCTGGCCGGGTCCTGGTCCGGGGCATAAAGCTGACCCAGGCAATAACCGAGACAGATCAGGCCGATCCAGGGCAGAATGGGATAACCCACCGCAAGCATATAGGGAGGGAAAGAAAAGAAATGTTGTTCGTGAAGGAAGGCCCATGCTATGGCGCCGCCGCCGTCGCCGGCTACGTGTATACCATCCAGTAAATTGTGACCGGCTATCAGAACAAGGGCCACGGCGAGCAATGCTTTCGGGCGTAGACCCAGCAGCGCGGAGAGGACAAGCATGCTGACACCAAAGGCCCATATCACCTGCACGATATAAACGGTAAAATGGACATTAAAGGTCCAGCCGATGCTGACGATGGTCAGCTCGACAAAGATCAGCCATAGCCCGCGGGTCATCAGGAAAAAGGAGAGCGCCTTACGGCCATTCTTCAAGCCATACAAATGGGCCGATACCCCGGAAAGGAGCATAAAGACCGGTGCGCAGAAATGGGTGATCCAGCGGGTGAAGAAAAGGAATCCGCTTGTTTTTGTGAGGTCCGTCGGATCGAAGATATAGGCACTTCCATGGAAATAGTCACGGGCATGATCCAGGGCCATGATGATCATGACGATCCCTCTTAACAGATCGATGGACTCAACGCGGCGGGGTTTGGTGCTCAGATCGGGTGTCTTCGTCGTGGCCGGCGCGCCGAGGCTAAAGTCAGCAGTAGACATAGTAAAGCAGGTTTTAGCAGAATAAAAAGGTGTAGCAGTGTAAAAATGCAAATTTTATTCTGAAAAACGAGCAAAAAACGGAACTTAATTCTGAACTATTTTGAGATCTCTGTACTAACCCCCTGATTTATAGCCATCTGTACTATGGCTTCGAGTTCAGTGATATCAAACGGTTTTTGAAGGAAATAATCAGCCTGGGCTTCCCGGGCCAGATGGGTGACATTGCTATTGGCGCTGAAGAATATGACGGGAATATCATGTGTTTCAGGGGACAGTTTGAGCGCCCGGGTAGCTTCGACGCCACCGGGACCGGGTATCCAGTTGTCCATGAGGATGACATCGGGCTGATAGGTCCTGACCTGATCGACGACCTGGTTGGACGTGTTCAGCGTCGAGACGTCAAAGCCTTTCTTCTTCAGAACGATGGCGCAGATCTGCAGGATGTCCGGATCGTCATCCAATATCAATACCCTTTTATTCATAGTGTGCTGTTATTACAAATATCTACTTAAAATCTTATGCCACCAATAAAAAAAGCCCCTCTGGGCGAAGCCCAGAGGGGCTTTTTGAATAAAGCCGGATAAATAAAGCCTATCTATTTTTTATAAACAAAGGTTTCAGTGTGAACCAGGCCAGTGCCGGGAAAAAGTGCATGGGGATGACCATGCCGGGGAACAGTTCGGGTGCTTCCAGATCCAGGGGTAGTTTCACCGCAAAAGGGGCAAGAAGCGTGGCAAAACTGATGACGGCAAAAAGGAGGTTGAAGACGATCTCACCCTTTGCCTTCCCGATCTTATCCAGCAGCGTGAAACCGACAGCCGCCAGTATGCCGCCGAAGAGGCTGGATACGATGATCCGGATGGCCGGAGCCACTTTCGAAAAATCCGCCCCGAGTGAGGAGTGATAGACACGGGCATAAACGACCCCAGCTATCCCAGCCAGCAGGCCGGATACAATTCCAAGTAACAAAGATTTTGAAAACATATGTTTAAGATTATTTGGTCACGGGCACGGATATGTCCAGCTTTATCTGCTCTCCTACATCGCCGCCGGGCTTGCCGAGCCTGAAATCATTTCTATTCACGGTAAAGGTGCCGGCGAAAGCTCCGCCTGTTGCCGTTTTTTTGAAGCTAAAGGGTATGGTTGCCGGTTTCTTCACGCCATGGATCTCCAGGTCGCCCATCACCTGGTAACCGTTGCCGGCTTTGACGATCTTTTGCGAAGTGAAACGGATCTGAGGATATTTCGCCACATCGAACCACTCGTCGCTTTTTGCGTGTTTGTTTTGCAGACCGTTACCTGTGTTGATCGTCGCTACGTCGATGGTGACATCAAACTTTGATGCAGCCGGGTTCTGTTCGTCAAAAGCTACCGTGCCTTTAAACCCTTTGAAGATACCCGAAGCGTCGTCGCTGGAAAAGGCGATGGAATAACCGTCGGAGATCTGCCAGGTTTGTGCTGCGATAAAGGTGAATGCACTGCCGGTCAGGATCAGGACGGCTGCGAGGGGATATAGTAACTTGTTCATATAACTGTTGATTTCAAATTAGGGCCCTGCCTTTTGACAGGGCCCCCTAAATACTTTATTAGCCCTTGACCACTTCTGCGTTGGCGATAAGCTTTACGTCATCGCTGAGGAATGCAGCAGGGAAGGAGGGAGCGATACCGAAATCCGCGCGTTTGACATTGCCTGTTATTTGGAAACCGGCAGTAGGCTTTTTGCTCTGAGGATTCTCAACGGTACCGTTGTACACTACATCCAGAACAACGGGTTTTGTTACGCCATGAAAGGTCAGGTCGCCGGCAAGTTTGTAATTCTTGCCGCTTACTTTCTTAAACGAACTGCTCTTGAAAGTCAGCGTACCAAACTGAGCGGCGTCGAAGAAGTCAGCGCTCTTCAGGTGATTGTTGCGTTGTTCGTTACCGGTATTGATGGAATTGACATCAGCTGTCAGCTCAATAGCTGCGTCGGAAAAATCATCTTTGGAAGAAGTGACTTTTGCGGTAACGCTGCCGAATGATCCGCCAATGTCGTTGATGCCGAGGTGAACGATAGAAAAGGTAAGCTGAGAATGGGCCTTATCCCAGTTCCAGTCCTGTGCGAAGGTGGCTCCTGCGAAAAGTAAAAAGGCGGCGGTAATAGCAGTGATCTTTTTCATAACGATTGTCATTTATTTTATTTATTGTTTAAACATTGATATAGTCAAAAAAAACTGGATATTTGTTATAATTCGATGATGAACTCTTCTTTTGGACGACGGACTTTTTTGAGGTTAGCCAGCCAGTCATTGACGGTATCGCGAACGCCAAGTGTAAGGAGACTCGTGCTGCGTAATCCAAGCTTGTGTAATTCGAGGAGCTGATCCAGTTCGGCATTCTTAAACCCTTCCATGGGAGTGGCATCGACCTGTTCGGTAGCGGCAGCGGCTATAGCTACTCCGAAACCGATATAAGCCTGGCGCGCTGCGAAGTTGAAACGCTGTTCGGGTGTTTGTGCGGCGAAAGAAGCCTTCAGGTTGTCTGTGTAACCTTTCAGCGCATCGGTGGGGAGATTACGTTCTGCTGCGATCTGGTTGTAGACATAATCGATCTTTTCAGGGGTCACATTGTCCCAGGCGGCAAAAACCAGCAGGTGTGACGCTTCTGTGATCTGCGGTTGGTTGTAGGCGATGGGCTGGATCTTTTCCAACAGTTTCCTGTCCGTAACCTGGATGATGCTAAACGGCTGAATGCCGCTGGCTGTCGGAGCCAGACGGGCTGCTTCCAGGATAACATCGACTTTTTGCTGAGGGATCTTATCCCCTGTCATTCTCTTGACGGCATAACGCCAATTCATTGATTCTAAAAGACTCATAACGTATATTTTAAATTGATTTATAGACTATTTCTATGGACGGTACGGATTCTACTATGATTATTAATTATAACAGTGTTAGGGTTATGGACAAAAAAAAAGGCTAATCTTTTCTTTCTGTTTCCGTCGCCTGTATTCCCCGGATGAAACTGCACATAACATCCTCCAGCACCTGCAGGGGTAGTCCATCGTGCTCTCCACCTTTCTGCCCGGCATCCGGCCGGCCACCCAATGCGCTCATGTTGATGGATACGAGTCCGTGCAACATCGACCAGAAAGACTGGTATTTCAGGAAAGGATCAAAAGATGGTTTCTTGCCTGGTTCAACCATGGCGATGATGCTGCCGATGATCTCTTCACTATAGCTGGCGATCGCCGGGATCTTGCTGACTGTTTCACAGGTTGGGATCCCCAGACCGAACATCAGCTGGTAATACTCCTTATTCTTAAAGGCAAAGTCCCAGTAAGCCCGGCCCATTGCCCTGATCTGTTCCGCCGGTTCCTCTTTTCCCTTTTTGGCCTCCGCCATTGTTTCGGATAACAATTGAAATCCTTTCCTATTGAATTCCAATAAGATAGCGTCTTTATTTTCAAAATGACTATAGATGACAGGGACACTATATTCGATCGCATCGGCAATTTTCCGGATGGAAAACGAGTGCCACCCTTCGGTGACGACCATTTCCCAGGCCGTGTCCAGGATACTGGCCCGGACCTCTTCTTTTTGCCTTAATTTACGATCTGTGATTCCCATTTTCTATCTCCGTTACTTTTTGTAACAGTGTTAGGCAAAATTACAATCTTTTTTGATTCTACCAAATTTTTAATGTGGCAGAAGATTTTGGCGATGTTCCGGCGCTGGTTAATGCCGGCGGCGCTGGCACAAAAATTTATGATCTCCCGCATGGACCTCACAAAGTTTTACGATCACGCTTATGAATGGATCTTAAGGGTCGGTCCGAAGTTGATCCTTGCCATCATCATCTTCGCCATTGCCCAGTTCCTGATCCGTCTGCTCAAACGATGGATGCGCGGTTTCATGCAAAAAAGGGAGTTTGATTCCTCGCTTCAGCCATTTCTCATGAGCCTGCTATTCTCCATTTTGCAGGTGCTGGCAATCCTGGCCACTATGCAGGTGCTGGGTATCGAGATGACCATTTTTGCGGCCCTGGTCGGAGGCATCGGTGTGGCGGCGGGTCTTGCTCTTTCCGGCACCTTACAGAACTTTACCAGCGGCATCCTGATCCTGATGCTCAAACCATTCCGGGTGGGTGACACTATTGTGGCCCAGGGTCAGGAAGGAATAGTCCGCAGCATCCAGATCTTTTACACCATCATTGTCACTTACGATAACAGGGATGTCATCATCCCCAACAGCAAGCTATCCAACGACCTGATCATCAACATCAGCCAGGAGGGGCGGAGACGCATGGACCTGGATATCAAGCTGCCCTATACCATTGATTTCAAAAATGCCTCCGACAGTATCCGTAAAACCCTGGCGGACTTTTCAGACATCCTGAAAGACCCGGCCCCTTATATCGGCATCGGAAATATGGAGGTAGACGGATACCACGTCAGCGTTTTTGCCTGGACGACCCCCGAAGGTTTTAACGAGCGAAAGCTGGTCCTCCTGGCCCGGCTGCTTTCGGATATGCGCACGGCCAATATCAAATGGCCGGGTATGGCCTGATCTCTTACCGGCCTTCCTGCAACTTGCGAATATTTTCGCCATCAATAATAATGATATTCGTATTGCCGGCGCCCTGGATATGGATCTTTTCAGCTTTACATTGTAACAGGTCGATACTGGTGCTGTCGTCGAGTGAGAGATCCAGGTCACGGAGATGGGTAGCCGGATCAAACCGGATAGTGCCTTTTGTAGGCCTGAGTGACAGTGTGCCCAGATAACTTAGCGTATCCGCCATCCCGATAATGGTTTCGCAATTTTTTAAGATCAGCCGACAGTCCGGACCGCCCGGATGTGAAGAACCCTTCAGATCCACGGTAGCATCATCCAGAAGAATGGTTGGGATGGATGGGAAATAAATGGTCATCGCCATACTGCTGCCTGATATGACCATCGAATCGCCTTTTGGGGAAAAGGAGAGGGGAGGAGGCGCCGTTTTCAGCCTGGAATACCTGTCGGGCTCCAGATCTTCCAGCAGTTCAGCCTTACCAGGTTTTAATTTTTCCACATTGTATTCCACTGCAAAATGGTCGGAAGCGACCATGTGTATATAATTCACGTGGCTCACCGAAAGATATCGGGGTGTTGGCATGTTTTTATGAACGGGCGAACGTTCGAAAAGATCGCTTTCCCGGATCACATGCCCAGTCTTATACAGTCCATAAAGTGTCAGATTGGCAATGCCAAAAAGGGCAAAAAATCCGATGGTGATCGCAAGAAGCAGTTTATCGCTTTTTTTCATGTGACAGGTTATGAAAAGTTTTGTTTTTTGTATTTCTCAAAACCGGGTTTCAGCTCATCCGGTTCGATACCCAATAAGAAGAGGCTGCGATACACCTGGGGCAGGTCCTTCTCTATAAATACGACACGCCGGTAGCGCGTGGCCTGTTTGATGGCATCGGCGTGGGTGAAAAAGCCGATACCTCGTTGATTATAGATGATCTTCTCCTGCTGCAAAAACTCGTATGCCCGCATGACCGTGTTGGGATTGACCTCCAACTGCACAGCCAGTTCCCGCACAGAAAGGATCCGTCCGTCGGACGGCCATTCCTTCAGCAGGATCTTTTCGCAGACATAGTCCGCTATCTGTAAATATATGGCTTGTGATTCCCTGAACTGCATAATGATCTTTTTATCCCTGAACTTGTTTTTCTTTTAACCGTAAAAAGGTAGCAAACCACAAAAGAAAGGGCCAACTCCATTTTATGACAAAAAGCAATATCGTTTCAACGCCGGATGGTAATAATACCCATTGCGACTCTTTTGTGTTCATATCATAGTAACCCCAGCGGAATAAACCTTTCATGCCGACACCCGGAGGAAGACTCTTATCGATGACGTTATTAAAGAAAAGAAAGCCGGCAAAACCAAGCAGCAACAGGGTGATGGTGGTCTTTATGAAATTATACCGGGTGAAGTATACCGAGCCCAGAATATAGGCAGATTGGATAGCAAAATAAGACAACAGAAATATGACCAGCTCATTGGTAGAGCCGCCGCCATGTTTACCCTTAAAATCCATCGGGCTGAATACTTCTTTCGGAGAATAGTTGGATAATGGTTCTTCCGATCGCAGATGTGTTTTCCAGGTAATACTATTGGCCAGTTTCACCATGGGAATATCCACCAGGTAGAACAAGGCATTGTAGACAAGGAAGAATAAAAGAACGCTAAAAAAAAGCCCGCAAAATAATTTTTCCGCATGCGAGGCCGGAAGGAGAAGATATTGTATGGCTTCCCGTTTGCGGTTGAGCTCGGAGAACACGAGACTGCCGTAAAGACATCCCACAAAAAACAAACCGACAAAATAGATCATGGCCTGAAAACCCGGATTCATTGCTCGATTAGTGCCATCGAGAAAGCTGAAGCAGAACAACAACAGCATTAATCCCCCGATAGCCAGAAGAGATAAGATATTCTGGCGGCTATTCTCTATCCAGTAAAGCTTTACCAAATTCCACCATCGGCCCCATGGTTCTTCGTAAAGCTCGCCTGATCTATTATCGACTTTCGTTTTCATGCTTACTGGTTTTGGGGATTGGTAAATACATCGTTCAACTTTTTGGACTGATGGATCACCGCTTTATATAATAGTTCCAGATCAGGTTGTCCGTCACCGCCTCCTGTATTCAAGGTTACCAGCGCATTACCTTTCAACGAGGACTCGCTATACAACGCTGTGGGCAGTTCCTGCGGATCGTGGGACAGTTTGAATTGCAGTTTCCGGGAAATACTGTCCATGGACTGGTCGAACAAGATCTTCCCGTCGTCGAGTACGGTGATCCGGTCTATCAGGTTCTCGAGGTCTTTCACCTGGTGTGTGCTGATGAGGATACATTTTTCTTCGTCCAGCGCACCAGCGATGACCTTCCGGAACTGACTCTTGCTTGAAATATCAAGTCCATTGGTAGGCTCGTCCATCAACAACAATCTTGAATTGGTGGAAAGGGCAAAACTGATCAGGGCTTTTTTCTGCTGTCCGAAACTCATCTCGGTGAGCCGGATGTCCTTCGGGATCTCAAATTCCTGCAGCGTCCGGTCGAACAATTCGTCGCTCCAACGGGGATAGAAGGGCGATTGATAACGTACCCATTGCCCGATCTTTATAGACGGAACGTGAAACTCTTCCGGCACCAGGAACAGCTGTTGTAAAAAGAAAGGTTTCCTTTTGCCAGGAATCGATCCATCAACACGCACCTGGCCCTTCTCGGGGAAAAGCAAACCCGCCAGATTTTTTAGAAGGGTAGACTTCCCGGCTCCGTTGCGGCCCAGCAACCCGTAGATATAACCGGGCCGCAGTTCGAGGTTCAACCCGCTCAGTACAGGTTTACGACGATAGGAAAAATGCAGATCGCTGATGGTGATCATGCGTACTTAGTGTGTTAGTTAATTAATACACTAAGATTGTAAAAAAAAGCTGATCAAACAAATTTTATTTAAAAATTCTTTTGCCGGCTTGCGGCAGCCCAAATAATAGATCAGATAAAATTATCCGCTTCTCTGTAGGCCTTTATCAATGCGGTTTCCCCTTCGGCACCCGTACCCGCCATCCCATGCTCCATGCCCAATACGCCTTTATAGCCTTTTTCGTAGATATGTTTGAAGATATTCCGGTAATTCATCTCTCCGGTGCCGGGCTCTTTCCGCCCGGGATTGTCTCCGATCTGGAAATAGGCGATATGGTTGTAGGCCCGGTCGATATTGGCGATGAGGTCTCCTTCATTACGCTGCATGTGATACATGTCGAAGAGGTATTTACAGGAAGGACTTTTCACTGCCTCGCAGATCATATAGGTCTGATCCGGATGCCGGAGAAAAAGCTCGGGTGTGTCGCTGAGCGCTTCCAGGACCATGACGAGTCCATGCGGTTCCAGGATCTCGCAGCCCCGGCGCAGGGTATCGATGACGTTTGCCGTCTGGTAACCCATGGCCAGCTTGTGGTCATAGTTGCCGGGTACAACGGTAATATATTTTCCATGGCATCGCCGGGCTACGTCCACCGATTCCCGGCAGGCTTTTAGAAATTTCTCCGCCCAGGCGGTGTCACCGGAGCAAAGGGAGGTACTTACCGGCCAGTGGTCAAAGTTTAGCACGAACACACCCATCGCCATCCCCAATTGCTGCAGGGTATCCCCGATACGGGCCTGTTGTTCGGGCGGACGATCCATCATGCCATTGTCTTCTATCGCCCGGAACCCCTGTTCATAGGCAAATTTGATCTGGTCGGTAAATTCGGGGCCGGCATGGGCCTTGAACAAACCGTCATGGATGCCATAATTGAGGTGGAAGGGGGCGCCGGCAGGCGCCGTCGCCCGCGAAGCCGGGTCTGGCTCGGCGGATGCTGCCTGATCGATAGATGCCGCGGTCCCAACGGACCGGGTTGACCCCGTTTTGAACGCCACACCGGCGCTGACTGCTCCTCCGGCAAGAAGAGAGCCGCCGGCCAATAAGGTTTTTGATAAGAACTCTTTTCTTTCCATGTGATAAATGTAGACATTTTCCTATATTCATATCCTATATGACCCAAGCCAAGACTTTAACTCAAGCCACATCCTCCCAACGACTATATTCACTGGATGCCCTACGGGGTTTTGATATGTTCTGGATCGCGGGGGGAGAAGAGTTCTTCCACGTGCTGGCCAAAAATACCAATTCTCCTTTCTGGAGAGCACTTTCAGACCAGTTCGAGCACCCGGCGTGGAACGGCTTTCATTTTTATGACCTGATCTTCCCGCTGTTCCTGTTCATGGCCGGTGTGGCCACGCCGTATTCAGTCGGCCGGGCGCTGGAAAAGGGAACGCCCAGGCAGAAGCTGCTGCTGCGCGTTATCCGGCGCGGGCTCACGCTGGTATTGCTGGGTATAATTTACAATAATGGCATGAAACTGCACCCGCTGTCCGAAGTTCGTTTCTGCAGTGTGCTGGGCAGGATCGGCCTGGCATATATGTTTGCCAACATCATTTATCTCTATACAAAACAAAAAGGGCAGGCTATCTGGTTTGCCGGTCTGCTTCTCGGGTACTGGTTGCTGTTAGCTTTTACTTCCGCGCCGGGTTTTCCGCGTGGTGACCTGACCATGGAAGGGAATTTTGCCTCCTATATCGACCGGTCGATAATACCGGGAAAATTATACCTGGGTATCCATGACCCCGAAGGGCTGATGTCTACGATCCCTGCCATCGGCACGGGACTGCTGGGTATCCTGGCCGGCCAGCTCTTAAAGAACAGTCCCCTGGCCCCTTCCCGGAAAGCAGGGCGGCTTGCCATTGCAGGGGTTATCTCTGTGATACTGGGACTGATCTGGAATACGGTATTCCCGATCAATAAGAATCTATGGACCAGTTCATTCGTGTTGAATGTTGGTGGGATCAGCCTTTTGCTGCTGGCTACTTTTTATTACGTCATCGATGTGCTGGGTTATCGGAAGTGGGCCTTCTTCTTTTCGGTCATTGGAATGAATTCCATTCTCATTTATCTGTCGGGGCATTTTATCAATTGGAAATACGCGACCGATGGCTTCTTTTTCTGGGTAGGACAGATCATAGGAAGCCCGTGGAATGCCCTTTCGTTCGTCTTTTGCCTGATGACGGTGAAATGGCTCTTCCTCTATTTCCTTTATAAAAAGAAAGTATTCCTTCGGGTATAATGTTTAACTGTTCTTGCGGAACTTAATTGACCTTGCGGACTTAACTGACCTTCCTGGTAAGGACTTCGGCCATCAGGATGTCGCTGAATTCGCACATCTTTTCGAGCAGCTCAGCCAGCTCGTCCCCTTTTTCCGTAAGGGCATATTCAACCTTGGGTGGAATTTCATCGTAGTCTGTACGGGTGATCAGGCTATATCGTTCAAGAAGCTTGAGCCGGTCGGAAAGGATGGTGTCGCTGATATACTTCAGGTCATCTTTGATCAGCTTGAAGCGATTGTTGCCTTCCTGGATGCAGAACAGGACGTCGCTGAACCACCTCTTACTCACCAGGTCGAGCAATTCATTGAGGCTGCATTTTTCTTCAAGGAAAGACTGATTGCGATAATTTGTCGAGCTTGTTTTTCTCTCTGTCATAACTCAGTATTTAATGTGTAGCGTGCTGGACTTTGGTCGAAGGTTAAGAAGTGCTTTTGCAAACTTAGTTTTTTACAACCTCATTATTTTCCCAATAAAAGTGTAAAACGACCGGCCATACTAATTATTCACTAAGCAAAATGATAAGTTAAAAATTAGTAAGGTGCCTTCCCTAAAAAAACGATGTTTTTTTAGCCTCGGTTGGCTGGATCTTAACCAAGTGTAACTATATTTTAACCTTGCCGTCAAAACGGGCACTTGCCCCCGCGGCTAAAAATCCATCCTTTTGCCCTGTTCGGGGAAAACGAGCCTTACCTGCAACCGGTTATCGGCTTCCAGCTGCCCGCGGATCCTCTCTTCCTGGTTACCAGTGGGTTTTTGGTGCGTGATGACCACAGGCAGTCCTTTCAGGCTGCCGGTCCCGGCCAGTTTTTCAAGGGCCTGCATTTCCTGCATCAGCAGCTTCGGGGTGAGATGCCCAAAGAGCAGCTTATCGGGCTGTTCGTTGGGGAAGGAGGTCTCTATAAAGATCGCTTTTAGCTTTCCTGCTCTAACCAGGGGGCTTATTCCCATCCATAAGCTGTAGAGGCGGTGAGACTGCTCGATCGTGTCCGCGCCGGTATCACCCAGGTACAAAAGATAATTATCCCGGCTGCGAACCAAAAAGGCCGTGCTTTCATAAGGCTTGCCATGACTTAACGGCCAGGCCCGGATATAAAGAGGCGTCCGTTCTGCAGCGATCTCCTGCTCGGGCTGCAGGGTGACATAATGATACTTCTTAAGCAGCGGCTTTTCGCCATCGTCCGCAAAATTGGCCCAGCTCTGCCAGGAGAAATATTTATCCTTCAGGACGCTGAGACAGGCAGGAAGCCCATAAATATTTTTAGAACTGTCATCCGGGGAATTGATGATCAGCCCGGCTACATGATCCAGGTGCGGATGTGAAATAAAATATCCTTTGATGGTATTACGCAAAACTTCACTGGCCGGAGGCGGGAAAGTTCCGAGTTCGACCGCTTTCCGGATCCCGCTATATAAGGTCCCTGCATCGAGACAGATATACTCATTGGTTCCTTTTGCCGCAACCATATAGGCAGACAGGTTGCTTTCGTCAAGTCCTCCCTTTACGCCTAAAGGAACTACTGTAAAAGATTGTGAAAAGCTCACTGTTTGGTGGATCAGACAGGTTAGAAGCAACAGGATATGTCTATTCATGCCATAAAAATATCGTAAAACTATGAACAAACGCCCATTAGCATCGGCATAGCCGACAGGGTTTATTTGCTGGAGAATGGCGTAACTTTATCCTATGGGCAATGAACACCATTACACCACCCAACTTATATGGA
Source organism: Puia sp. (assembly GCA_036499285.1). Taxonomy (GTDB): domain Bacteria; phylum Bacteroidota; class Bacteroidia; order Chitinophagales; family Chitinophagaceae; genus Puia. The sequence continues at coordinate 387,527 of DASYEB010000041.1, forward strand.
CAGGTAATACCGGTGAAGGCACGGCCAATTACAGGAGTTATCACCGGGATCATATTTTATCTGTAACCGGCAAGCCGGAGATCCCGGGCTCTTCGGACCCCTCCTTTCGCGGCAACCCGCTGCGTTATAATCCCGAGGAATTGCTGGTTAGTTCGCTTTCTTCCTGTCACATGCTGTGGTATCTGCATCTCTGCGCTGTCAATGGCGTAGTGGTCGTGGATTATAAAGATGAGGCTATAGGTACGATGGTCGAGACGGCCGACGGGGGTGGATATTTTAGTGAAGTGATCCTGAGACCGGTAATTACCATTGCCGATGGAAGCATGTCGGAAAAGGCGCGCGCGCTGCATCATGACGCGAATAAACTTTGTTTTATCGCCAATTCCGTTAAGTTTTTAGTCAGACACGAACCGACTATACTAACTCACGCTTAACAGGATCTTTCCCATATGTTCGCTGCTTTCCATCAGCTGCTGGGCTTCTGCGGCTTTTTCAAGCGGCAGCATCTTATAGATCAGGGGTTTTATTGCACCTTTTGCGACCAGCGGCCAGACAAACTTCTCTACATCCGCGGCCAGCTTTGATTTGAAAGCCGCATCCCGTGGCTTTAACATACTACCTGTAATGACCAGTCTTTTTTCCATGACTTGCCTGATATCGATGGTCGCATCCTTGCCCCGCATCGAACTGATATAGATCAGCCGGCCCTCTTCCCGCAACAGACGCAGGTTCTTTACAGTATAGTCTCCGCCTGTCATATCCAGGATGACATCGAAGCCTATGCGGTTCAGCTCTGTTTCAAAATCCTGTGTTTTATAGTTGATCGCTTTGGCCGCTCCAAGTGATTCACACCAGCGGCATTTCTCATCCGTACCGGCCGTTGTATAGACGGGGATGCCCATGCCTGCAGCCAGCTGTATGGCTGTGGTGCCGATGCCGCTGCTGCCGCCGTGGACCAGGAAATGCTCACCGGTCTGTAACCTTCCTGTACGGAAGGCATTCAGCCAGACGGTGAACACGGTCTCCGGGAAGCCTGCAGCTTCTTCAAGCGTCCACCCGGGTGGGATGGGCAGACATTGACCTGCCGGCGCGGTTACGTACTGCGCATATCCGCCTCCTGCGACCAGCGCACAGACCTCGTCGCCGGGCGACCACCGGTTCGGACGGGGTCCGCAGGCCTCGATCGTTCCGGATACTTCCAGGCCGGGGATCGCCGGATCTGCACTGCCATAAGCCGCGCTGTTCCGGGAGTAGATATCGCTGCGATTGAGTCCGGCTGCTTTTACACGGATCAGCACTTCGCCTTCAGCTGGTACCGGGATTGGTATTTCGCGTAGCTCCAGCACTTCAGGACCTCCCTTTTTTGTGATCAGGATTGCTTTCATGGTATAAAGTTAGGGTGGCTGTTAAATAATTGTATATTTTTATGACTGCATGGAAAAAAATGACTACGTCAGGATTGGATTTTTGATGCTGATCCCAATCCTTGTGTTCTCTCCTCTTTTCTACACCAATTATTTTTATACGGATGAAGTGTTGCAATTGTGGCTTTACCGGAAGGGGTCGGACTTTGCAATGTTCGTACCACAGGGACGCTTCCTCACGGACAGGATATTTCGATCTCTATATAGTCATATCGACACGATCGGTCAGCTGCGGATGCTGCGGTTGTTTTCCCTGGCTGGCTGGCTCATCTGCCTGCCCATATGGTATTCGGTGTTTACCCGCGTGACCCGGGAGGAAGGGCTGCCTCCGCAGCTGCCTTTTTTTTCCATACTTTTCCTGGTCTGTAGTCTGCCTTTCGGCATTTCCATACAATGGGCGGCTTGTATGGAGCTGTTCATCGCCAATACCTGCGGATTGCTGGCAGGGTATTTTGTCTACCGGTATCACCGGCGTGGCTGGTTGCCAGCTTTGTTATTCGGACTGATCTCCCTGTTCTTTTACCAGAATGGATTTGGCTGTTATCTTCTCCCTTTTTTCTTACAGATCGTTGCCCGAAAAAAGATCGACCGGAAGATGTTGCCCCCCCTGGTCGTTTATTTTGCCATATACCTGTTTTATTTTTTGCTGCTTAAAGGGACGATGCATATCTTCTTTCATGGGAATTTTACGGATCGGGCGGCGCTGTTGGACAACCCGGTAAAAAAAGTGACCTACCTGTTTGCCAAAGTCCTTCCGCAAGCTTTTTATTTCAGTGCCGTCGTGTACGAGAAAAGTATAGCCGGTTTGATCAGCTTTGTGTTGATAGCCGGTGTTTGTCTGTGGTTAGATCACCGGGCCGGCACGAAACGCGGCTTGCCGCTTTACGCCCTTCTTATCTTTGGCTGTTTTGCCCTGATCTATCTTCCTTCGATGGTTATCCGTGAGAATTATGCTACTAACCGAACGCTGCTGGGGCTCGATATGGCGGTATTCTTCTGGGTTTTTATCACCGGGGTAAGAAGTCTTGAGAAGCCGCGTCTGCTTTCAACCCTGTTGACGGTGACAGGCTTTTTATTGCTATTTACTTCGCTGTATAATTTCCGCATTATCTTTCTACGCCCGGCCGCTGACGAATACAGTTTGATAAGGAGCTTTATCGCTCAGCGCTATAAGCCCGGGATAACGTCGATCGATTATATCCGTACTGCGGAAGACCAGGTTCGTAACAAATATAGGGTTCAGTCGTCCTGGGATGAATATGGGATGTCGTCGTCCTGGTTTCCCTGGGTACCTGAATTCCTTACCCGCCAGGTCATTTTCGAATTGACGGGTAACCGGACTATTGCGGAAAAATTGACAATAAGAGTTTGGGTTGACCGGTCGGCCTTTCGGGCTTCGGGCAACCCGGTCACGCAGGGAAGTTTATTGATCGACGCCCCTGCGATCCTGCAAAAATAAAATTTGCTCATGCCAGCTCAAAAATTGCCTTTTAGCAGACAAGTTGCATATGCCGCCGGCATGATGGGCTGGAGTATCCTGAGCAATACGATCATCGTCATGTTACCCTATTATTATCTTCCGCCTTCCAATGCGGGACTGACTCCGCTGGTGCCTCAACTGTTGCTGCTGGGTGTGGTCAATATTCTGTCGGTGATAGAGGCTTCGGGGCGTTTGGTGGACGCATTGTTCGATCCCTTTTTAGCTTCGCTCAGCGACAAGAGCAGGAATCCGAAGGGCCGGCGCATCCCGTTTATGAAACTTGCCGCTCTGCCTGCCGCCGCCTTTTGCTTTCTTACGTTTCACCCCTGGGAGAAGGCGGCATCGACTTCCAATGGCTGGTGGCTGGCGTTGACCATGATCTTTTTCTTTATTGCAGCGACGACCTATATCATCCCGTATAATGCGCTGTTGCCGGAAATGGCAAAGACCCCTGCTGAAAAAGTCCGGCTCTCTTCTTTTCAGCAGGTGGGTTTTGTACTGGGCATCATCGTCGCATCGCTGGCCAATAATTTTGCGGATATCATACAGCGGAGCTTTCATATTACGGATCGCGGGCAGGCCTTGCAGATAACGATCGGGGGCATCTGTGGCCTTGCGGCCCTGATCCTTCTTATTCCGGTATTCTTTATCGACGAAAAAAAATATGCCACGGGCAAAGCCTCCCATCTGCCTATCTGGCCGGCTATCCGTCAAACATTTGCCAGCCCGAATTTCAGATATTACCTGATCTCCGACTTTTCGTATTATATGGCGCTCAGTATCATTTCCAGCGGTCTTTTGTTCTTTGTCACCGTACTCCTGGGGCTGCCGGAATCGGAAGGAGGTATGCTGATGGCTACCATGGTGCTGGTATCGCTGGTCTTTTATCCCCTGATCAACTGGCTGGCAGCACGCTGGGGTAAGAAGCCGGTCGTATTGTTCTCTTTCGGATTGCTGAGTATCTTATTCATCGCCATTTATTTCCTGGGCCGGTTCCCCGTTTCGCCGCATGTGCAGATCTATACCCTGCTGATCTGTGCCGCTTTCCCGCTTGCTTCATTGGGGATCCTGCCGAATGCGATCCTGGCGGAGATCGCCCAGGAGGACGCGACCGGGACAGGGGAAAACCGCGAAGGAATGTTCTTTGCCGTAAAGTATTTTTTCGTTAAGCTGGGGCAGACCCTGGGTATTGCGCTGTTTGCCTTTCTTACCGTATATGGGAAAGATCCGGGGCATGACCGGGGCCTGCGCCTCAACGGCGTTTGTGGCATGGTGTTATGCCTGCTTGCGTTCGGGTTCTTTAGCCGGTTCAAAGAGCAGAAGGCGCCCTAAGCTTATTTATTCTTCTTACATTTTTCTCAACTTGATTATCCGCAGAGCGTGTAATAAACGGATAACGGGATAGGTAGGATCCAACTCATACCATTTTTTTGCAAAGTTGGCGTCATTGGGACTTTTATGGTGGTTGTTCTGAAACAGCTCGCCCATCATGAGAAAGTCAAGGGGAAGAGAGTTCTTGCTATGATCGTCATTGTCAAAGTTGGAATAACCATATTTATGACCGCACCAGTTGACAGCTGCCCCGTGTATCGGCCCCATAAAAAAATGGATTGGCAACAACAGGAACATCCACCAATGCGTAGCAAAAGCGACATAAAAAGCGAAATAACCCACCCCAAACGCGATCCGGGTTACCCAGAGGTCGCTGATCCGGTCTAATACAGGCCAGGTCGGATAATTGCCACGAAAAGCAGCCTCAGGTTCCTTTTTATGTAAAAGGTAATCCATATAGATATTTTTCGTCTGCATCGTCATGCTCCACACATCTTTAAAAAAATGGGGGGAATGCGGGTCCTTTTCGGTGTCGCTATATGCGTGATGCATCCGGTGCAGTATGGCATAGGCACGTGGGTTGAGAAAGGAAGAGCCTTGTGAAATGAAGGTGAGGCTATAGAAGAATCTTTCCCAGAATTTATTCATCTTGAACATCTTATGCGAAGCATAGCGGTGCAGGAAAAAGGTCTGTGAAAATAGGGACAGGAACCAGTGACAAAGAAAAAACACTAAAATAACCATATAGATCAGGGAATAAATGCCTTAAAAAGTAGCGCGAAATTAGGTTGTTTTTTGGTTTGAATAAGAAAATAAAGCAGGCGTAATTGGCTGGCGCTCAAAAATTAACTATTTGCTAATGAAAAACAAGGGTTAAAAAGCTATGCGAACAATTTAATTGATTTTAGCAATTTTTCTGCTCCTCCATTCCATCGCTGCAGCGGCGATCAGCAGGACCAGCAGCACCAGCCCGGCCAGCATCTGCAAGGTTTTCCCCGTATAAAAAGAAGCCGGATGAAAGCTGAACCGTATCGTGTGTTTTCCAGCCGGAACGGACAATCCCCGCAGTACATAGTTGGTCCGGATGATCGGGGCTTCGATCTCATCAACATAGGCATGCCAGCCCCGGTCATAAAAGACTTCACTGAAGACGGCAAAACGTCTGCCGCCAGTCTGGCTGGCGTAGATCATCTCGTCGTTGTCGGCTTTCTGAAGCATGATGGTGTCGCCTGCTGCCGCCGCGTCATAGACCGCTTTCCCCTGGTCTTTGGTAAAAAGAACAGCCGTATCCTTTGTATCCAAACCGGTCAGATCATCCATCACAGCTTTTGGCGTAGCGGCATATCTTACTGTCTGAACGAACCAGGCCGGGCCGAGGGCCCCGGAATTCAACATCACTGAATCATGACCATCCTGCGTCGGCTGAAAAATGTATTTTGTGTTCAGCATGTTGACCACCGGCATACAGTTGGGGAATTTGACCAGCTGATTGTCGATGAGGTCGTTGTAGATGCTGAGCTTTGCCGGATGATAGCCGCCGATGCTATGATGGAAAAAGGCGGTCGGGGCGCCATAGGTCAGGGAGTTAAGGCCATCCTGCCGAAGGTCCAGCACGCGGAACCAGGCTGGATCGCGAAGCACAGCCTGGTCGGATGGGGTAGGCGTGTAGACGGCCTGGGCCTCGTCTTCATCCTGGTACCTGTCGTAGCTAAGGTATTGTACATCCATTCCTATCAGGTCGATAAAGGCGAGTGCACCGACAAGCCCTATCGCCAGGATGGGTTTTAATTTGCCTTTGATGGCGAGACCGGCGAGGACGGCAGCGGCTGCTGCAAAAAGAAGCGAACGGATCAAACTGCCGAAAAACAGGGATTGCCGGTCTTCCTTTAGTCCGCCAAGAAAATTGTGAACGTATTCCAGTATCTGCGGTTGCTGGCCCGAAGCTCTTTTCTGCAGTTCTTTATCCAGGATAGAGGTATAATCGAAACTGAGACACAGTAAAAACAAAATGACAAAAACGCCGCCGGTAAAGTACAGCGCCTTTTTATATTTTTCCCAAAAAGCCTTTCTGCCGGCGGCAGGCAGTACCAGCAATTCCTGAAGGCTTAAAATAGCCAGTACACAAAACAGGAAATTGGGAATGACGAGTATGACGCTGGGTGCGCGGAACTTGTTGTAACCTGGCAGATGGTTGAGCAAAAATGCATTGAAGTCCAGGAAATAACCGCCCCAGCTCATCAGAAAACTCAATACACAGACCGCAAGTATCCACCATTTGTGTTTGTTGTCCAGTATAAAGAAGGCAAGAATGGACAGGAAGCATATGATGGAGCCCGCATAAGCAGGGCCGCCCGTTCCTTTCTCACTGATCCCGCCCCAGTAGAACCGCAGGTTTCCCTGTAATACCTGACCCAATTGCGGCGGCATGCTTTGCAAGGCTTCAACTGCTTTGGACTTATCGATCATATCGCTGCCGTCTCCACCGCCTCCATAAATTTTTGGGACCAGCAGCTCGAAGGACTCGGTCTTATAGGTGCTGTAGCTAAACGCATATTCCTGGCTAAGCCCGCTCTTTGTAACGGTGCCGCCTGCTACGGCCAGATCGCTGCCTCCGCGGTTGGAAGCCGGCGCATAGTCATATGTGGTTAAAGTTGCCACGGCGTTGCCCATAAGGCCTATCAGCCCGCCAAGCAGCGTTAAAGAACCGGCTATTGCCAGATGACGAAATTCTTTTGCCTTTACCCAGCGGATGATATAGGCCCCGCTCATGAAAGCGACGACGATCATCCCATAATAAACGATCTGGGGGTGATTGGCGGCGATAAATAAATTTGTAAACAATGCCGTCAATGCCAGACCGGAGAGATATTTTTTTTCATAGATAAGCAGGAGCGAGCCGACAAACGCCGGCAGGATGGCAAGGGCCGTCATCTTGGTATCATGACCTGCCACAAGAGCTGTCGGATTGTAGGTTGCATACGCAAAGGCCAGCGCTCCGATGATCCCGATCCAGGGATTTACGCGCAGCACCTGCGAAAGGAAATAGAAACAGATGCAAGCCAGGAAGAAGAAGGCCGGCAGTTTGGGCAGCCAGAGGGTCAGCAGGTCATGGAAAAAGTTCTGTGGTGAGAAGACCTTTGCATCGATGGCGATCTGATAGGCTGGCATTCCGCTGAACATACCCTGGGTCCAAAGAGGAAAGGTGTTGTGTTTTTCCTTGTACTGGTAGGAGTTCTGAGCCATCGCCTTCCATTGGGTGACATCGGCCTGCTGCAATACCTTATGTTCGAAAGAGGGTTTACAATAAAGGGCGGCGATCAGGAGGAAAACGACAACAGCGAGAAGATGCGGCAGTATTAAAGACACCATTTTTCGTTGCATAAGGGCAATATTAAGGAAAAGAATCGTTAACGGACAAGGGCTGTCCGCAACCGGTTCTCTGCGGTCATGCTGCAGCGTAGGAAAAAATGATTTATATCATTTTATTTATACCCGCTTTCTTTTAAATTGAGTATCTCAACTATTGAAAGTAATATGCTAATTTTTAAAAAACTGTATGACCGGCCCTTTATCCGGTTCCTGGTCAATGCCTTTGGTCTTGAATCCTTTATTCGAAAGCCAGACAGAGATTTTATTGCCTGTTTCCAATACAAGATAGAGAGTTATAAGCCGGATTATTTTTTGTACTTCCCCCGGCCTCCGTATAGTAATGCCTACAGGAATGAGTTGTTTCGCAAACTCTGCTCTTATTATGGCTATGACCTAACCCAATTCCTTGAATTTCATTACCATCTATTTGCCGACAAAAAGGAGTTCCTTCGGTTCCTGCATTATGAAATGGCAGTCCGCTTAAAAGCAAAAACGCCTAAAACGAAACCCTCGGTATACTGGGAAACGGTGGAGACCTGTTTGTTGTGGGTGAATGAACAGCAGGTCTCGCTCGATCCGGCCAGTGCCCGGTTACAGGCCCTGATCGATGAAAAGATCAGCGCCGGGATCGAGCCGCGAATGGTAGAGCTGACCCAGTCCTTTGCCGGAAAAATAACCCTGAACAACCATCATCATCTTCCTAAAGTCATCCAGGTGCTCTTACTGTTAAAAGATCTTAACGCTCCCGGCAAAAAACCGTTGCCCCTTTTCAAAAACTTCAGCACTACCGACATGGCTGCCGTCCTGCGGCAGTTTGAAGAGCTCAGGGACAAAAAAGTAAATACGATCCAGGTAAAGATCGGAGAGGCAAATGCTCAGTTGCGCCCTGATGATCCCAAAACGGAGAAACTGATCAAAGCACTGACGGATTTCTTTTATTAAGAGTATTAATTTATTGAATGTCATTGACCTTGTTTCAATGATCTATCCATGACCCAAAGAGTCCGGAAATAGGTACATATTGCCCTGTAAAACTTTTGAATATGTATCAATCACCTTCGCTGAAAAAAACTGAGATCATCAGAGTCAGGATCACTAGCCTTGAGAAGCGCTGGTTGTCGGTCCGCGCTAAGCAGGTAGGCTTATCCACCTGTGATTATATCCGCAAGCTGGCAATGGCAGGAAAATTAGACAAAGACCCGGCGCTTCCTCCTGAAGTCCTTGCCTTTCGGGGACAGCTGCATCACCTGTGTGGCATTTTGCATCCATTCACCCAAAAGAGGCTGGATGGCGATGAATTCAACTCCCTCGAAAGGGCGGAAATAAAACAGATCATTACCACCGTCGGCAACATCTTGCAACAACTAAAAAATCATTTATTATGACATCATGTATTCAGGATCAGGTCTCTTTTCATACCCGCCTCAGCTATTGCCTGGAAGATAAGATAGTATTGGACCAGGACGGAAAAGAGCAGATGGAGTATAAAAACAGAGCCGAGATCCTTTACTACAATCAATGCTTTGGAGACAAACAAGACCTGATCCGGCAATTCAATGAAGTATACAAACTCAAAAAAAATGTCTCCCGTCCGGTATTTCATATTGAACTGGCTTTGGCGCCTGGCGAACAACTAAGCAAAAGAAATTGGATCGAGGTTTCCCTGGATTGTGCACGCACATTGGAATTTGAGAATAACCAATTCGTAGCCGTTTTGCATAAGGATAAGCACTACCAGCATATCCATATCATAGCCAATAGAGTGGGATTCGACCGGAGTCTCGCATATGGCCGTTTTTCGGTTTACAAACTCAACGTTTTTCGCCGGGACATGGAGAACCGCTATAACCTTTCGCACACGGTGAACCATTTGGACAGGCTTTCGAATGAACAAAAACAAATGCTTCGTAAAAACATCCGGCTCGACAAGCTCAGACAAGCCATCCGGCAAACTTTGAGAACAGCATGTGATCTCCCTGCATTTGAAACCGAAATGAAAAAACACGTCACAAAGGTTTTTCGAAACGAAAAGGGCATTGCTTTTTTAATGGATCCATGGGTAGTCTTCAGGGGCTCCGAAGCCGGCTTCTCCTGGGAAAAGATCAAACTAACCTTACAGCAAAACAAAGAATTACAGCATAAACAGGAACCTGGATCCAAACAGGAACCTGGATCCAAAGAGGAACAGCAGCTCAAACAGGAACTTGGATCCAAACAGGAACCTGGATCCAAAGAGGAACAGCAGCTCAAACAGGAACTACACTCCCGTCACCGGATCTCTCATCATTTATAACTTTCAATCATGAACGAGCAAATAATTAACGACGTTCTCAATGATATACTGGACGAATTAAAGCAATCCAACCAATCATTAAAAACGCTGCAGACCACCATCGGCGACCTGCAGGAAAAAACCGCCGGTTTCGAACAAAAACTGACCGGTCAACAAGTGATCGCTCCGCCCGCTGACATTGCTCCCATTCAGGAATTGACTGCAAGTGCTATCAATACCATCCAGCAAAACGTAAAAAAACAATTGGAAATCATCGCCGCTATTGTGGAAAATCAACCTAAAAATGTCATCAAACAATGGCGTGTTTCTTTATTTCCGGACAATGACATCAATGGAAGCTTCAAACACCTGGTGAATAAAATAACGTTGGGAATGATCTGCTTCGCCCTCATCGCCGCAGGTTACAAGCTTGGTCTGCATTACCTGGACAGGCCCGTCCCTGCCTTGCAGGTTGCTGCCCCAGAGTCCGTTGGTCCTGTAACCCTTGATCCTGCTGCCCCCGATGTAAACGTTCTGTCGCCTGGTGTCACGAAAGGACGGCATCATCATAACCGGGATGCGGAGACAAAAAACAAGCTGGACACATTGTATAAAAAATATATGCGACGAATGCCAGACAGTCTATACGAGTTGCGATAAAAAACAGCGTTTGCTAAATCGTTTTTATTATTTGGTAGCAAAAAATCAATGAAATTGCAATTAAATGCTATATCTTTAGCATGAAGCAGCTTCTGCTTGTAACGTCTAACGATTGCATACCAGTTTTATACTGAAACCCCGGCGCCACCGGGGTTTCGCTTTGCCGGATGGCTCCGCAGTCTCACCGCTTTGTCCTATTTTTACGGTCTATGTCAAGCGAGTTTTATCAATTAGCCGCCAACAATCCCCAGGGCAAGCCGGTGAACCTGGCCAATTACAAGGGAAAAACCCTGCTCATCGTCAACACGGCGACCCAATGCGGGTTCACCCCGCAACTGGAGGGATTGGAATCTTTATATCAAAAATATAAGGACAAGGGACTTGTCGTGCTTGGGTTTCCCTGTAACCAGTTTGCCGGACAGGAACCCGAAGCCAATGAAACGATGGAAGAGACCTGTAAGATCAATTTTGGTGTTACATTTCCCCTGTTTGAAAAGATAGAGGTCAACGGGCCTGGGACGCATCCCGTATTCAAATACCTGAAGCATCAGCTGGGAGGGCTGTTCGGCAGCCGTATCAAATGGAATTTCACGAAGTTCCTTGTCAGCGCCGATGGCAAGCCTTTAAAAAGGTGGAGCCCGGTGACAAAACCCGCCGCCATCGAGCCGTATCTCAGGAGAATGCTGGATCGTGGATAACAGGTGCCCGCACGGCCTGTAGCATAGCAGATCTTTAGCCCCCAACGCCTCATACCGGAAATTGTTCGTCTTTTTTCCCCGCAATATTTTACATTCGTTTATACCAAATGAATGTTCATGAGAAAACCTTTCCTTCCCGGCGTTTGTCTGATGCTCGTTTCTCTTTTATTCACCATATTTTCTTTTGGTCAAAAAAAACCACTTGATCCTTCTGTCTACGATCACTGGGAAAGCATCGGAGAAAAACTGCTTTCTCCCGATGGAAAATACCTGGTATATACGGTCATTCCCCAGGAAGGGGACGGGCGTCTGGTCATTCGCGCAACAGGGAATGATTATGCAAAAGAAATACCCAGGGGGGCGATGGCCGCCATCACTGCGGACAGCCGTTGGCTTGTCTTTCATATCAAGCCATTTTACAGGGATACCCGGGATGCGCGTATACATAAAAAGACTCCTGAAGCCTCTCCAAAAGATACCCTGGCCTGGATCCGGCTGGGGACGGATGTCCTCACAAAGATCGCCCGGGTAAAATCTTTCCGGGTGCCTGAAAAAGAAGGCGCCTGGCTGGCCTATTTGCTGGAAAAGCCGGCCGGCGGCAGTACGGCGAAAAAGCAATCCGATAGTACGACGGAAGGGACAGACTTAGTGCTTCGGAACCTGGCAGAGGAAAGCAGTGCGGATCCGGCAACCGGGGGCGAAAGAAGATTCGCGCTTACCAGCGAATACCAGTTCAGCAAAAAAGGCAATACCCTTGTGATAGAAACAACCAGCCGCAACGGAGACTCGGCTTCCCGGCCGCTGATCCTTTGGGTCAATACCGGTAATAGCAAAGTGGATACCGTTCTAAAGCAATTCCACGATGCCCGCAATTATGCTCTTGATGAAGCGGGCAGTCAGCTGGCCTTTGTAGCGGAAAGGGACAGCGCTGCAAAGGCGCTGGTCAAATTCTATCGTCTTTGGTACTATACTCCGGGTATGGATAGCGCGGTTATGCGGGCCGACCGCAATATCATCAGTACCGCCGTGACTGCTGGTAACGACGGCACCGCAGGTACGGGCAGTTCAGGCGGCAGGGGTGGCGGATTCCATTTCCCGTCAACGCCATTGTATGTCAGCAACAGCACCGGTCAGGACAAGGCCGGCAGGTCCGAACAAATGACCGTTAGCCCCGACTTTGCCAATTATTTCAGCAAGGATGGCAACCGGCTTTTCCTGGGCCTTGCCCCCGTCAGGCCGCCAAAAGATACCAACCTGGTAGACTTCGAAACGGCCCGGCTGGATGTCTGGAGCTATAAGGACGATTATCTTTCTCCGCAGCAATTGGTGCAATTGAATAGTGAGCTGAAACGCAGCTATCTGGCGGTGTTGCCGACAAATCAGAACTCGAAGCTTGGCGTGGGTACCTATGCCGACCCCGGTCACTTAGCCTATCGGGCCAATCCCCTTATTCTGCTTGCCGACGGAAGCTGCGAATCGGTTGTCCCTTCCCGCGATGGCGATGGGCGTTATGCCCTTGGCATGAGCTCCAAAAACTATCGCATTCAACAACAGTGGGAACAAAACGACCTCCGGGATATCTATCTCATCGATCTGCTCAATGGCTCCCGCCGGCTGGTGCAGGAAAAAGTCAGAGGGGAGGCGTCCTTTTCCCCGGAAGCGAAATTCATCTTCTGGTATGACTGGAAGGGAAGGAACTGGTATACCTATGATATCGCCAGCTGTAAGATCCGCAATATCACTGCCGGTATAAAAGTTCCCTTGTATGATGAACTGGACGACCATCCCGATGATCCGCCACCGCATGGCGCCATGGGCTGGCAGGAAGGCGATGGTTTTGTTTATCTCTATGACCGGTATGATATCTGGCAATGTGACCCCACCGGTGCTGCGGCCCCTGTGGATCTGACCAGGGGATATGGCCGTCGTCATAAGCTGACGTTCCGTCATGTCGACCTGGAAGAGGACACCCGTTCCCGCCGGCAAGAGCGCGACTTTGGCGCAGATGATCCGATCAGGGCCGATCAGCTGGTGCTGTTCCGTCTGTTCGACCGGACGGATATGTCCGCGGGTTTAAGGCTTTACCGGATGGGTACAAAGTTTGACACTGCGGCGGCGGCAAAACAAACATTTCCATTTAGCTACAGCGGTTTTATCAAAGCAAAGAACAGCTGGTCGCTTGCTTATTTGAAAGGGAGCTATGATCAGTCCAATGACCTTTATTCTACGGGGCTGATCGACACGAATTCCGTCACGGATCTTGAAAAGGCGCGTCCTCTCAGTCATATCAATCCACAGCAGGCCGGTTACAACTGGCTCACTGTCGAGCTCCGCCACTGGAAGATGTTCGACGGCAAAATGAGTGAAGGGCTGCTGTACAAACCGGAAAACTTCGACAGTACCAAAAAATATCCGGTCATCTTTTACTTTTACGAGCGGGATGCCGATACGCGTTACCAGTATATGACGCCACAGCCGGTAAGGGCCTCAATCAATATCCCTTATTTTGTCAGCAACGGATACCTGGTCTTTGATCCGGACATCTTCTACAAGACGGGCCAGCCCGGTGAAGATGCCTATAATTCCGTGATCTCTGCCGTCCGTTACCTGTCGCGTTTTAAATGGGTAGACACTACGAAGATCGGGATACAAGGACACAGCTGGGGCGGCTACCAGGTAGCTTATCTTATCACCCGCACAAATCTGTTTGCTGCCGCGGAAGCCGGCGCCCCTGTGGCTAATATGACCAGCGCTTATGGCGGCATCCGTTGGTCGGCAGGCATCAGCCGCCAGTTTCAGTACGAGAGGTCGCAAAGCCGTATCGGGTCCACCCTGTGGCAGCGCCCGGACCTCTATATCAAAAACTCACCGCTTTTCAGGGCTGATAAGATAACCACGCCTTTGCTGATGATGCATAATGATGCCGATGGCGCCGTTCCCTGGTACCAGGGGATCGAATATTTTTCCGCCCTGCGCCGTCTTGGGAAAAAAGTATGGCTGATGCAGTATAACGGTGAAGACCATGGCCTGGGAGAAAGACGGAACCGGAAAGACTGGTCCATGCGTCTATCCCAGTATTTCGGGTACTACCTGAAAGGAGAGGCGCCTGCCCGCTGGATCACAGACGGAGTCCCCGCGACACTAAAAGGTATCGATTGGGGTTTGGAAATGGAATAACAGGACATCCGTATCTTAGTGGCTAAAATCTGGCTAAATGAAGAAAGGAAGACTGGAAGCATTCAGCGATGGTGTCTTTGCCATCATCATTACGATAATGGTCCTGGAGCTGCGTGTTCCGCATGGAGACCATATCAGGGACCTGCTGCCTATGCTGCCCGTATTCATAAGTTATGTTCTCAGTTTTGTGTACGTAGGCATTTACTGGAACAATCATCATCATATGGTCTATGCCGCGGAAAAGATCAACGGCGCGATCCTCTGGAGCAACCTCGGTTTGTTGTTCTGCCTTTCGCTGATCCCTTTTGCGACGGCCTGGATGGGGGAAAATCATTTCTCCCGGGGACCCGTTATTCTTTATGGTCTTTTACTCGTTATGACCGGCCTTGCATATGATATCCTCCGCCGGCTACTCATCAAAGAGAACGGCGAAAATTCGCCGATCGCAGCCGCAGTAGGTAATGATTGGAAACCCAGGTTGTCGGTCATTGCCTATGTATTGGCTATCGGCCTTGCCTTTATCAACCCATGGCTGGCTTTGTCCATTTATATGATAGTAGCATTGACGTGGTTCATCCCCGACAGGCGGATTGAGAAAAAGGTTAAGGAATAAGCCCTGTAATGCAACGGGACGGGAACACGGATGTGTTTGAACGATATCGCGCTAATTTTGTTAGGCACTGAGTGGACGTCAGTTTTCCACAAAAGTGATCATTATGCGCATAAGCTATAAATTCAATTTGGGTACCCCGGATCAACCCGGCCCGGACAGCCGCGATCCCGATCTTCAGCTATTTGAGGACACCCTTGATTTCCGGGAAGGTTTTTCTCATGTCAGAGTACCGGCTTCTATTGGCGAAGGCACGCTGGCGGCCCTGGAAATAAAAGACCAGCTTCGTGCTAATTTCCAGTTCTATCGTCTTGACGTGCCTCTCCAGGTGATCAAGGAGGCGACGGGGGACCCTTTCGATTGCGTTCACATCGTCTTTTACAACCTGGAAGTTCCGGAGAAAGCCTACATCGGGGGGAATGAAGTGGTATATGACCAGGGCGTAAATATCTATACCCGGTCCATCAATGCCACGCTGCATTTTCCTGCTCATACGCGGCGTAATGTGGTTTGTGTCCGAATGCGGCGTTCGTCCCTGGAATCGCTGCTGGGAGATAGCCACCGTGCATATCTGAACGACCTGCTTCAGCAGGGCCAGTCCTTTTTTATCCACGAACAATTGTCGGAGGAAATGCGCAGTCTGTTGGGGGAACTGAAACTGCCGCCTGCCGCCAAAGCGCTGCAGCAGCTTTTTTATCATGTCCGGGTGTTGCAGCTGATCTATCTGCTGATGGAGCAATTGAATAAAAGGACCATCGCCCCTAACAAGAATGACGATCCCGATCATATCGCCCGCGTCTTCCGGGCCCGTTCGTTGCTGGTGCGGGATCTTTCCGCGCCACCCACCATCGCAAGCCTTGCCCGCAGTATCCTGATGAGCGAATCCCAGCTGAAGCAATCGTTCCGCGAAATATTTGGCGTCAGCATCTATCAGTATTTTCAGAATGCACGATTGGAGAAGGCGCGACAGATGCTGGCTGAGAACAAACACACCGTAAAAGAAGTAGGATATGAGCTGGGTTTTACCAATATCGGGCATTTCTCGCGATTGTTCGAAAGAGCTTATCATGTCAAGCCAAAGAGGTTTCAGCTCCTACTGCCGCCGGAACAGGCTTCCGAAGCCTGATCGGCGTTCGTTGCATCGCGGTTTCTGCCCGATCCGACATTTTTTTTAGCCAATTGGACAATTTATACTCCATCAAAGATATTTCCTTTGCCCGATCATGGAGACTGGCTTTAGAAAGTGGATCATTACGATCACTGTCATTATTTCGGCTATAATAGAACTCATCGACACGACCATCGTAAATGTGTCGATCAATACAATGAGCGGCAATCTGGCGGCTTCGCTGGAAGATACAGCCTGGGTCATCACTTCCTATGCTATCGCAAATGTCATCGTCATTCCGATGACCAGCTTTCTGGCGGAGAAGATCGGCCGTAAACAATACTATATCGGATCGATCATCCTGTTCACGATAGCTTCCGCGCTCTGCGGGTTATCCGATAGTCTCTGGGAACTGGTTGCGTTCCGTTTCCTTCAGGGGCTTGGCGGCGGCGCGCTGCTGTCTACCTCCCAGGCCATTCTTTTTGAGGCATTTCCTCCAAAAGACCGGGCCCTGGCCAGCGGCATCTTTGCCCTTGGGGTCATCATCGGTCCTTCGATAGGCCCCGTCATGGGCGGTTATATCGTCGACAATGCTTCCTGGCCCTGGATCTTTTTCGTCAACGTTCCCATCGGTCTGCTCGCTACGCTGTTGTGTATCCGTTATCTGCGCCCCAGCCAGCGTTCCCGGGACGGAAAGCCGATCGACTGGCTGGGGATAGCCTTGCTGAGCGCCGGGATAGGTTCCCTGCAGGTAGTGCTGGAAAGAGGGGAGACCGACGACTGGTTTTCGGCAAACTATATCATTTTTCTATCCGTCCTCTCTGCTCTCAGCCTGACCGTTTTCATCTGGTGGGAGCTGCGGATAAAATTCCCTGTCGTCAATCTTCGGGTGCTGAAGAGCGTTACGCTTTCCATCTCGGCGATAATGACCTTTGTCCTTGGCTTCGGGCTGTTCAGCGCGATCTATGTTTTCCCCCTGTTCGCCCAGCGGATACTGGGGTATACGGCTTATCAGACAGGCCTGACGATCATGCCGGGAGTGCTGCTTGGTGCGGGTATCTCTCCCTTTCTGGGCAAAATGATGCAAAAGGGCCTTCGGCCGCAATACCTCGTCATTCTTGGGTTTGGGCTGACAGCCGTCTTTAATTTCTGGATGTCGCAGTCCAACCTGTCTTCGGGTACCGGCGATTTCGCTCTTCCGCTGATCTTCCGCGCCCTTGGCGCCGCCCTGCTGATCGTGCCGCTCACCGCGCTGGCCGTTTCCGAGCTGACTCCAAAAGATATTCCCCAGGGCGCTGCGCTCAACAACATGATGCGGCAGATGGGAGGCTCTTTTGGCATCGCCCTTATCAATACCTATATTGCGCACCGGCTTGCTTTTAACCGTACCATCCTTGTCTCTCATTTCACTGCCTCGGACCAATCCACGCGGGAACGGCTGAGCCTGGCCACGAATCGTTTCGTCTCTGCCGGCGCCACCGCCTGGCAGGCTTCCCGTCAGGCCCTCGCCGCGCTGGAAGCCACGGTAGTCCGGCAGACCTACCTGCTTAGCTATATGGATGCTTTCCTGCTGCTCTCCCTCCTGAATGCCTGCTGTATCCCATTGGTGGTGATTACCATCCGGAAGAAAAAGGCCGCGGCCGCCGGCGCTCCGCCGCCTCCGAAACTGGAATTGGAAGCGCATTAAATCGAGACAGCAAGTGTATTGAAAGCGAACAGTTCCCGCTGAATTGCAAATTGTAAATACTTGACAACCAGTGTGTCCTAAATATGGTCGGCCGTTTGCTACGAAAGGCGTCGGAGGGCACCAAAATGATACGCAACTATTTTCTCACCGCTTGGCGGAACCTGAAGAAGAACAAGCTTAATGCAACTGTCAACATCCTTGGCCTCACCGTGGCCTTTACCTGCTGCATCCTTCTTTTTTTGACCGTCTACCGGGAATTTTCCTATGACGATTTTCAGCTGAACAAAGCCCATCTTTATAAAGTATATGGAGTCACCTACGATCCCAACGGGGATCAAAAAGGGGATGACATGAGCTATCCGATGGGGCCGGCTATCAAAGCCGAAGTGCCCGGGGTGGTGAAAGTCTCTTCCATCATGAACGGCGGATCGGGTATAAGATACCGGGGTAAGGAGATAGATAAAGGCATCAGTCTTGTTGACAATGACTTCTTCAGCATGTTTTCCTTTCCCATTCTGTCCGGAGACAAAGCGGCGCCGTTGGGAGACCCCGGGAAAGTGGTGATCAACGAGTCGGTAGCGACAGCACTCTTTGGCAAAGAATTTCCTGTCGGTAAAATAGTGGGCGTAAAGATCACCGGGCAATGGAAGGATCTCATGGTCTCCGCCGTCATTGAAGATGCCCCTTCCAATTCGTCTATCCGTTGCAATATACTGGCGCGTATCGAACTTAACGGGAACTATCCCGAGTTAAAGAATGTCTGGGATGCCCAGCATCATCCGGTCTATGTACAGGCCGCTTCCGGGGTAACACAACAGCAGCTGGAAAAAAGCATGCGGCAACTGGTCAGGAGACATCATCTTGTCAATGACGAGAAGCTGAAGAGCGAGGGTTATCGTCACGATGTCAATGGAGACTTTCTGACCTATAAATTCCTGCCCTTCGAGGCCCTGCATTTTGACACCGAACTGGGCACGGGTAATACCATCAGCAAATCCTATTTATATATACTGGTCATCATAGCCATTGTCGTAATGGTCATCGCCTGTTTTAATTTTATCAATCTCAATGTCGCGCGGGCCTTCACCCGTGCCCGGGAGGTCGGGATCCGAAAGACCATCGGCGCCGGGAAAAGACAGATCTTCCTGCAGCTGTGGACGGAGAGCTTATTGCTTTGTCTCATCGCCATCACACTCGCAGTGCTGATCACGCTGACCGTGTTACGGCCTTTCAACACCTTGTTTACGGAGAAGTTGGAGCTGAAGGCGCTGCTGCAGCCATCGGTGCTGATCATAACGCTGACGGGTGTCCTGCTGGTGTCGTTTCTTGCCGGTGGATACCCCGCCTGGCTGGTTGCCCGTTTCCAGGTGGTGGAGATCTTAAAAGGTAAGATATCCGTCAACCGGGCATCCTGGTTACGCAATGGCCTTATTACCTTCCAGTTTGTCATGGCCAGCCTGTTGATCTGCGGCACGATGGTTATTTATGGTCAGTTCGAACACCTTCAAAATGCTTCTCTGGGTTTTGAGCAGGAGTCGATCATCAGCATCCCGGTGAGAAGGGCTGAGAACACCCCCCGGTATCTAACTGAGCTGAGGGCAAAATTGGGGTCCCAGCCACAGGTGATCAGCATGTCCGGCAGTTCCGTCAATGTGGGCATCGGAGAGGACGGGAGCCA
The DNA here is from genome assembly GCA_036499285.1 of Puia sp. GTDB lineage: Bacteria > Bacteroidota > Bacteroidia > Chitinophagales > Chitinophagaceae > Puia. The sequence continues at coordinate 407,022 of DASYEB010000041.1, forward strand.
GAGTCAGCACTCTGTGGGATTCGACTGGCAGGGCAGATCCATCATGACAGATGTCCTGACAGTGGATTACGACTTTTTAAAGACGATGGGCATCAAACCGGTAGCAGGCAGGGACTTTAGCCCGGCCTATCCTTCCGATACATCGGCATTGACAAATACGGTAGTCGTAACCGAGAGCATGGCCCGGCAGTTTGGACTAAAGGATGTTTTGGGGTTATCCTTTTATCCGGATAGCTCAAAACCCAAATGGAATATTATCGGGGTAATACCGGATATCCGGTTTTCTTCCATGCGGGCAGGTCAGAATCCACTGTCGCTGCGGATCAGAAAAGGCCAGTCCCTTGATTATATATTGGTAAAAGTGCGGACCGACAATCCCATAAACGCCATGACACTGGTAAGCGCAGCCTATAAAACGATAGAACCTGACAATGAGATAAAGCCTTCTTATCTTACGGAGAATACCCGCCGCTGGTATGACCGGGAACAGCGGCTCTCGTCCATCTTCTGCTCGGCGGCTGTAATTGCCATATTGTTGTCCTGTCTTGGATTGTTTGCAATCGTTTCGCTGGTGATGGAACAAAGACGCAAGGAAATAGGCGTCCGCAAAGTGCTGGGAGCTTCCCTGCCGCAAATTACGCGTCTGCTGTCAGGGGACTTTGTGAAGCTGGTCATTTTAGCCTTTGTGCTGGCGACTCCTATTGCCTGGTATGCGCTGAGCAAATGGCTGGAAAATTTTATCTATCATATTTCTATTGGATGGTGGATCTTCCCCACGGCCGGCGTGGTGACCTTGTTCATTGCGATGGCTACCATCAGCCTCCAGACGATCAGGGCCGCACTGGCCAATCCGGTGGAAAATCTTAGGTCGGAGTAACGATGAAATCTTGCATATGAAAAAATACTTCCTGACCGGGATCCGCAGCATTCGTCAGCGCCCCGGCTATACGGTGATAAATGTGCTGGGTCTTTCGCTTGGCATCGCTGCCTGTCTGGTCATATTCCTGGTAGTACGTTATGAGCTGAGTTATGATAGTTTCAACCACAAGGCAAAGCGGATCTACCGGGTCAACCTGCATGCATTGGATTTTAATCCGGGCACGAGCCCCGTCGTTACGCCGGCGATGCGAAACGATTTTCCTGAGCTCGAACAGGTGGCCGAATTGATCTATGTCGACGAAGGCGTGGTCAAGGTGGGTAATAATCAATACGACGAGAAAGGATATGCCTTTGCCGATGCGAATATCCCCCAGGTCTTCGACTATCAATGGATCGCAGGTGATGCCCGTACCGCTTTGTCCGCGCCGAACTCCGTGGTGCTGACCGAAAGCATGGCCCATAAATATTTCGGGACAACCGATGCCATGGGTCAGGTGATAGAGATCGATAAAAAATATACCTGTAAAGTCACCGGCATTACAAAGGACCTGCCCGGCAATACCAGCGTACCGACTATTTTCCTGATCTCGTTGGAGACGATGCGGAAGGACCTTGCGGGTATAACCAATTTTTATTCTATCATCGGCGGCAATTTTACCTTTATCGTTACCCGGGAAAACTACCCGATCGAAAAGGTCCGGTCAAGGATCCATGGATTTATTGAAAAGAACTGGGGAAAAGATATGGCGAAGGAAGCGACGCTGGTCTTACAACCTCTGCTGGAGGTACATTTCGATCAGCGTTATCTCGATATCACAATGAGTCCGACCACTTCGCGCGAGACTTATTGGGCGCTGGCCGGCATCGCATTGTTTATTATCATTACTGCCTGTATCAATTTTATCAACCTGTCGACGGGGCTGGCGCTTACCCGGGCAAAAGAGGTGGGAGTGCGAAAAGTCCTGGGCGCGAGCCGGCCGCAGCTGATCAGCCAGTTCATGGGAGAAACAACCATATTGGTCTTACTGGCGTTGTTATTGGGATTACTGGCCACCGTTTTACTGTTACCCGGTCTGCGTACCTGGCTGGATATCCGTGTCAGCGTTGCAGAACTGCGGGAGCCGATGGTAATGGGCATACTGGCGGCTATGGTGATAGTTGTCATCCTGCTGGCGGGGTTATACCCTGCTTTTTTCCAGTCGGCTTTCCAGCCTGTGATATCGCTGAAGGGCACGCGTACGGTTTCCTGGCGGGGATTTACGCTGCGGAAAAGCCTGGTGGTCCTGCAGTTTGCCATCTCACAGCTGCTGATCATAGGCACGATAGTGGTCGCCCGGCAGATGGATTATTTTCAAAACCGTGATCTGGGCTTTAATAAAGAGTCCGTCATCACATTCCCCGTGCCGGACAGTAGCCGGAGGGCTCTTTTGAAGCCGGAACTTATGGCCAATCCAAATATTACGGCCATTAGCTTTTCAAACGGGGCGCCATCCTACAATTCGAATTTCGCCCCATTCAGTTGTCCCTCGCGTGGAATAACAAAAGACGATGTAACGGAATTAAAGGCTATCGATGAGAATTACACGAGGATGTTCGGGCTGAAGACGCTGGCGGGAGACACGATCTCGCCACGGCCGCTCGGAGACACGGTAATGCAGGTGGTGGTCAACGAAATGCTGATCAATAAGCTCGGATTTCCTTCGGCGCAGGCGGCCGTGGGACAGCGCTTTCTCATCGGAAGGTCTCCGGTTTCTATCCTGGGTGTGATACAGGACTTTCAAAGTGAGTCCAAACATAAGAAACGACGGCCCTGTATCCTGTTCTATCGCGATCGGGGTGTTGGAATGACGAGTGTCCGGATCCGGCCGCAGGCTATCCGGCAGACGCTGGCCAGTATTGAAAAAGCCTGGTCGGTGCTTTATCCCGGTGACCTCTTCCAATACGAATTCATAGATGATCATATTGCGGGTCTCTATCGTCAGGAGCAAAAGGTCTACACGGCTTTCCGCTTCTTCTCCTTTATTGCTATACTCATCGGCTGTCTGGGGCTTTATGGGCTGGTGGCGTTTGCAGCTGTGCAGCGGACCCGTGAGGTGGGTATCCGGAAGGTGCTGGGCGCTTCGCTGGGGAGCATCCTGTATATGTTCTCCCGGGATTTTGTGGTGCTGATCCTCGTCGCGTTTTTCATCGCCGGCCCAGTCGCATGGATGGTCATGCACCGGTGGCTGGAGAGCTTTGCCTACCGGGTTGGCATAGGGTGGGGGACGTTTGTGCTTTCGGTCGCGGCGTCTTTCATTATTGCCGGCATCACGATCTCGTATGAGTCCATAAAGGCGGCTATTGTGCCGCCGGTTAAGAGTCTCAGGTCGGAGTAACCGGTGCGCAGGGTGTCCCGCACCTGGTTCAGGGTGTCCCGCACCTGGTTACCATAATTTTATTACCTTGCGTCCATGGACCTTATTAAACGAAGACCTTTATTGATAACAGCTCTTATGTTTTGGAGCTGTTTTTCTTATTCCCAACAAGGTATGAAGCCATTAGAACAATTAATCAATACGCAGGAACCAGGTTGGCCATTGGTACAGGAATGGATGAAGAATGCTACAAATAAGATCGAAATCCTTTCAAATGATACTGCACAGGCAAATTTGGCTCTTTATCAGACACAGGTAACGACCCGCTCTCCGATGGGTGCTATCATTTATACGACCGGGGGCATTTTAATCGATAATGGATGGCTAAGGATATTAGGATCTGGAAATCCCCGCCTTCCCCGTACCCTTCCGGGATGGAACAAGGGAAAAACATTCGGCAATTATGGCGAAAAACCTGCTTTTCTCTTGGTGGCAGATGATGTCCTTGGCGGATTTTATGCTATCAATGGAGGTGAGCTTGGAAAAGACCTGGGCAAATTGTATTACCTGGCCCCGGACACGATGGAATGGGAAGCAATGGATATGAGCTATACGCAGTTTTTGATCTTTTGTTTTTCCGGCGATCTGGCAAAGTTTTATAAAGATTATCGCTGGGAAGGGTGGAAAGAAGAAGTTTCGCGTTTAAAAGGTGACCAGGCATTCAATTTCTACCCACCGCTGTTTACAAAGGAAGGCAAGGATTTTGCCAAGAGTTCCAGGAAAGCAATTTCGGTTGAGGAGCAGTATGGTTATACATTGCAGATGCAAAAGCAGTTGCAAGGGAAAAAATAAAGGTTCAGCGAAGCTTTTCCTCTTTCACCAGCGTGTCAGGTAAAAGTGAAGCAATATGTTCCAGTATCCAATCTTCGGAGTTGTTAAACCAATCCCCGGCTAATACTAACGCTAAAGCGTGGGGTATCGCCATGCAGCCTGTACAGGCCTCGTCGTTCTTATGTGTAATGAAGCAAACATCCCGCACCAATTGTCGATCTGTATCAGGAGATAGAAAGACGGCCAGTGGCGCAATTCGCATGGCTGCACCGTTTCCCGCTGCATATTCACCCGTTCGACCAGAAAGGCCCCAGTGTGCACCTACCTGCAGAACGCGTAGTGCTTTTAATGTACTGGCGCCCAAACCACGTAAGCCGCGCCTGTTATACCATTCCAGCATTTTTTTGGCGACCGCTGCAGGAGTGGCACTACAACCCTTTAAAACATTTGGTAAGTTCATATTACTGTGACAATATAACGCAATTTCCGGGTTTGTTGCCGCTGGTGCATGCTATAACTTTGGATATCTTTGTTCCAGGTAACCTGATTAAAATATGGACCTATTCAATACAGAAACAATAGTCAATCTATTACCATACGACGGCGCTGCCGACTATTGTGGTAAGGTCTTCACGCAAAAAGAAACGCAGGAGTATCTGCAGCGCTTAATGGCTACGGTCGAATGGCGGAATGACGAGCTTGTGCTATTTGGCAAACCTGTTCAGACAAAGCGGAAGGTCGCCTGGTATGGCGACGATGCCTACTCTTACACTTATTCGAATACGACAAAACAGGCGCTCGCCTGGACCGATGATCTGCGGGCTTTAAAAAAGAAAGCTGAGGAGCTATCGGGGGCCTCTTACAACTCCTGTTTGCTGAACCTTTATCATGATGGGGATGAGGGGATGTCCTGGCATAGCGACAATGAAAAAGAGCTGGAGCGGGATGGGGCTATTGCGTCGTTTAGTTTTGGTGCGGCGCGAAAGTTCCAGTTCAAACACAGGGGGACGGGGCTGCGGGTCGATGTACTGCTGGAGCCGGGAAGCTTATTGGTTATGAAAGGGGCTTGCCAGCGTTTTTGGCTGCATGCTTTGCCAAAAACGAAAAAGGTGAGGCTGCCAAGGGTAAACCTCACCTTTAGAAAAATAGTCGGATAGCAATCGACACGACCGATCGGTGCCGTAGTGATCATTGTTTTCGCAGGACCGTATAGCCATAAGCCGGCAGCGGATATGATGTACCCAGCGATTTCGCACTCTGATCAAATCCATCCGACCAGGTCGTGTTCTGCAATGCGGCCGGCACAGGATACACAATAGCGGTATTGCGCAGATTGGCCATCACGAGAACCGTGTCACCCGGAGCCGTCTTTGTAAAGGCGCAAACATCATTGTTATCATATGATGCCAGTGTGCCGCGACGGATAGCTGTGCTGCTGTTGCGCAGACCGATGACCTGTGTATATAGTGCTGTTACGTCCGGGTTCCGTTCGAGCTTGACGAAGAATTCGGAGTCGAGGCTGAAGAAATAGCCGATGTATTCCTCTTTGATCTTATTGGCTTCTTCCAGCTTTTCGTTGATAAGGTGCTGGGCGGCATGTGCCTCGGTCAGTAATTGCTGGGCTTTCTGGATCTTTTTCATCTGGCGGCGGATGATGACGATCAGGGCGGCCAGGGCGATCAGCAGCAGGGTAACGATGGCGGCATACTGGAATAAGTTGCGGCGCTGGGTTTCGACGGCATTGATCCTTTCGCCTTCTATCAGGGACAGGATGCTGCTCACCTGTACCTTTCGCTGGCGGGCGCCGTAGAATTCGGCATTGGCGACGGCTGTCTCTATACAGAGGGAAGCATGTTTTACGTCTCCCTGTTTATACAAGAGGTCGGCGAGGTTGAAAATGGCAAAGGTTTCCTTGGTGGACGAAGTGACGTCGGCGATGGCGGCTATCACGAGCAGGTCGATGGCTTCTTTGGCCGCGCCTTTCTGGCCGTAGATGCCGCTGAGGGTAGAAGCCGTCAGGGCCAGCTGGTGGTCGGTGAGGCTTCCGGAGTTGAGCAGGCTGTCGAGGAAACGGGCTGCTTTTTCGGTATTGTTCTTTTTGAATTCCAGCAGGCCGCTGTAATAGGCATATTCGAAGCTGCGGCGTGAGTAAAAGGTCAGCGCCGAATCCATATAATGATTTGCTTTTTCGTCGTAGAGCACGGAATGATGCGCCCCATCATAATCATAATTGGCCAGGTCGTAATAATACCGGCCCATCAGCATATAATAGGTAGCCTTCAGGGAATCGGGTTCCTGCCGGATGTCGGTGACCCGGAGTGAATCGTAGGTCTCCCGGAATAGCCCGGAGGAGAGCAGGATAAAACAAAGCTGTAATCTTGCTTCGGTGATCAGGTGGCTGTTTTGGCCGGCAAGATAATTAAAACCGGGCGCCTCTTTAAGTTTTATTTAACTACCTGAGAACTAGTAAGCTAAACAAATTTTCCTAGCTTAGGCGATAACCTTTATTTTATGGCTGTGGGAAAAATCAGGGTTCTTTTCAACCACTTTAAAGACCTTCTGCGCTATAATCTTCCCTTTTCTTTTTTGATTGCATTGGTCAGCCATGCAACAGGTTTGAATTTCTTTACGACTTTTATTGCGGCTCTTGTAACAGGTGGGTATGTGCTTGCGTCACATCTGTATTGGAGACTACGTAAGCAGGAGTATTATTTTTATTATAATAAGGGTTTTTCCTGGGTAGGCCTCACCGCTTATTCCTGAATATTGCTGCTGGTGAACCTGAAAGTGAAGTTTGTGTTGCTGGATGAACGTTTTTCGGGGATCGGGCCGCTATACCAGGATAGGTCACAGACCTGATCAATGAATATCAAAATTATTCCTATCACAAAACCGGAAGAATTGGAACAATTTAGCTATGTGCCTCGCGGGACGTTCAGCGCCAGCGTTCTGCCGAAACTTGCATCGGGAGCTCAGCCGGGCTTCGGCACCAATCCGCCGGCGCGGTCACGGGTGGCTTTCGAGATCGACAAACAGACCTGGAAGGACCTCGACCTGTTTGAGCAGGGCCGGAAAGGGTTGGTCTATGCGTTATTCAATAATGTAAAAACCGTTGGTGGCGGAGACCGGCTGGAAACGCTGTTCAAGTCGCCTTCCAACGACATTGAATTACTGGAGCTCCGCCGGGATGCCATACGGTTCTTTTATGACAATGGGATCGACGTAAATATCGGCCGGCAACAGATGGATACCATCGAACATTATCTTTCTGCGAGTATACCCCTGTATCCCGAAGTCTGGCTGGAGGCCCTGTTGTACAACCTTCGGAATAAGTTCAAGCAAACGAACGACCATTACCTTGTTACCATTGGTATTCGTACAACGGTCAGCACCCTACGCCATTTCTTCCGGCTTGCCGATCAGCTGAGGGCCAAAGGCTGTCCCTATCACCTGGCAGCCATGTCGCACACGATCAACGAGCTGATCTCCGAAGAAAAGATCAGGGAGATCTTATCTTCCTCCAATACCGATCTGTCGGTCCTGGATATGGCAAAATGCGACCACTATTTCAGACGACGGGGACGCGAGCAGCTGCGGCGGATCCTCGACATCATCTATGAGTTTGACGTATATCAGTCGGTAGCGGCTACCGCTCAGAAATATTCGCTTTCTTTTCCAAACTATACCACCCAGCCGGATTCCTCCATCCGGATCCAGGGACTTTTCCATCCTCTGCTGGCCAGCCCGGTAAGCAATGACTACCACATCGGTAATGAAAGCAACCTCTGCTTTATCAGCGGGGCCAATATGTCGGGTAAATCAACCTTTCTCAAGGCGTTTGGTTTGTCGGTCTATCTTTCGCATATCGGTTTTCCTGTTCCGGCGGCTTTTATGGAAACCACACTCTTCAATGGCCTCATCACCACTATCAATCTGTCAGACAACATCAGCCAGGGGTACAGTCATTTCTATAATGAAGTACGAAGGGTGAAAGACGTCGCGGTAAAGATCAGGGAAAAGAAGAAGATCGTGGTCCTTTTCGACGAATTATTCAGAGGCACAAATGTAAAGGATGCTTCGGACGCTTCGCTGCAGGTGATAGATGCTCTCTCCAAGGTCCGTAACAGTCTGTTCCTGATCTCAACGCATATTGTGGAGATCGCCGGTGATCTGCAGCATAATAAAAATATCTTCTTCAACTGTTTTGAATCCACGATGGAAGCAGGGGTGCCCTGGTATAATTATAAGATCAGGGAAGGCCTTTCCAATGAAAGGGTAGGGATGCTGATCATAAAGAATGAGGGGATCATAGAAATATTAGAGGGGGTAACGCCATGCTAAAAAGTTACTTTAAGACCGCGCTTCGGTTCCTGCTAAAAAACAAAACCTATAGTTTCATAAATATCTTTGGTCTGGCTGCGGGCACTTTATGTTGTCTGTATATCCTCTTATACGTAGAGGATCAGTATAGCTATGACAAACATCATCTGGGTGTAAATGACATCTACCGTCTCAACCACTATGAAACGGGACAGGGCAGGACGATAAACCTTGCCACTACGGTAGCGCCGATCGCTCCGGCATTTAAACGGGATTATCCGGAGGTCGAACAGTTTACCCGTGTCGTCCCTTTCCCGGGAATAGACAAACATCTGCTGAAGTATAAGAATAAGAGCATCTGGGAAACCAACGCCTTCCAGGTTGACTCCACTTTTTTTGACGTATTCACTTATCATGCTGTAAAGGGTAATCCTAAGACAGCTTTGAATGACCCCAATACACTGGTGCTGCTCAAGCCGACGGCAGACAAATTATTTGGCAGCGAAGACCCCATTGGAAAGACCATCACGATCGATAATACATGGGGAAAGCAGGACTATAAGGTGACCGGTATCGTAGATGAAAGCCTGGGAAAATCACACTTGCAGGCGAACATTTTCATCACTATGAAAAGTGGCCGCATCGGGGATTTTATGCTGCATACAGATTCCTGGACCATCAACGGTTACATCTCCTCTTATGTTAAACTCCGGCCGGGGACCAGCCAGGCTTCGCTGGAAAAGAAATTTCCGGCCTTTGTAGAAAGATATGCGGGCCAGGAATTAAAGAAATGGAACATGCGCGAGCAGTTGTATCTTCAACCCATCAGGAGCATTCATACCACGCCGGGTCTTGATAATCCGGGAATCGGCAAGCCTGTCAATCCTTCCTTCCTAAAGGTCTTAATGCTTATCGCGGCATTGATCCAGATCATCGCCTGTATCAATTTTATGAATCTCTCCACGGCCCGGGCAGCCCGCAGGGCAAAGGAAGTAGGGGTAAGGAAAGTCATCGGCGCTCGTAGGAACAACCTGATCAAACAATTCCTGGCTGAGTCTTTCCTGCTGGCACTCATCGGTGTATTAATCGCATTGCCGTTGCTGACCCTGTCGCTGCCTTGTCTGAACCAAATTACACGATCGGAGATCTCATTGTCATTCCTGAAGGACTATCGGATCTGGCTGATGTTGTCGGCGCTTGTCCTGGTAACGGGGCTGATAGCGGGTAGTTATCCGGCCTTTTATCTTTCCGCCTTCCAGGCCATAAAGGTCATCAAGGGAAATTTTACAAGCCGGGTATCGGCGACAGGGATCCGTAAGGGCCTGGTAGTATTTCAATTCGTGCTCTCGATCGTGCTTATTTCCGGTATCATCATTATACATAGCCAGCTGAACTATATGAAAAACAAAGACCTGGGATTCGATCAGGATCAGCGGCTTGTTTTTACGTTTAATTCCGGGGAGTCCCTTAACGGAGTCACTCCTTTCATGGAAGACCTTCGCAAGCTGGCGGAGGTCACATCCGTCAGCAATGCGAGCAGCTATATCAGCAATCCCCATATGTTCTCAAATAGTTTTATAATGCCGGGCAAGGACGTGGGCGATTCAAAGAATGCGGACTATCTGATAGCGGATGAATCCTTTGTAAAAACCAACGGCATAAAGCTGGTGAGCGGCAGGGATTTTCTTCCCACTGATTCTGCGAAAGTACTGGTCAATGAGACCTTTGCCCGAAAGCTTGGATTGACGTCTTCCAGCGCCATCGGCGTGCGTTTGCATGACAGTCAGAAACGGCAGTTCGACATCGTCGGCGTCATGAAGGATTTCAATTACTGGTCGCTCCACAATGATGTAGGTAATTTCCTGATCTGGGTCAACAACAAACACTATGGTGTGTGGCCCAATGTGACCGTCCATGCCAATACCGCCAATTATCAGCAGCTGCTGTCGCGGATCGGGGCCATATGGCATAAGGATGTTCCAGGTATTCCTTTCGAATACAACTTTTTAGACGCGCAGGTACAAAAACAATATGAGACCGATGTCACTTTGTCAAGGATCATCAACTCTTTTACGCTGATGGCGATAGTTATTTCGGGGCTTGGCTTATTCGGCCTGGCGGCTTTTAGTGCGGAACAGCGAAACAGGGAGATCGGCATCCGGAAAGTATTGGGTGCAAGCGTATCCGGTATCGTAGGATTGCTATCGAAAGACTTTCTCCAGCCGGTGGCAGTGGCTATTCTTATTGCGACACCCCTATCCTGGTGGGTTATGAACAAATGGCTGCAGGTTTTTGCATTTAAGGTAGAGCTAAGCTGGTGGATGTTTGCGGTGGCAGCGCTGGCGGCTATTGTCATCGCTTTATGTACAGTGAGCTTTCAGGCTATCAAAGCGGCTGTTGCCAACCCGGTAAAAAGCCTTCGGGCGGAGTGACGATGCTGGAGACAATTTAAAGTTCGAAAATTATCGATACATTTGCATCGATGAATTTGAAAATAGACATCAAAAGGATCGAACGGGCTTCCAAGGCCCTGGGTGATCCGTACCGGATAAAGATCATGGAGGCGATCAAAAACGAAAAAGACTGGATGCAATGTTCAGCCATTACGGCGATGTTTGATCTTGCCCAATCCACGGTATCTCATCATCTGAAGCAATTGGTTGATGCCGATCTGCTTATCTCGGAAAAAGATGGCCGTCACGCCAAGTATAAGATCAACAAGGAAGGGATGAGCGAGTTTGTGAAATTTTTGAATCGCTTCGATGGATAAAAAATTGTTCCATAAATCGAAACATTTCGTTATGTCGATGTTTTGTCATAACTTTGCGGCGAATTGATGAATATTTTGATAAAAAGCACTGGAAATGAGAATCATTAAAGAAAATCATCAGGGCCTCAGCACCATCCTGGCCTTTGCCCTTATCCCGATCTCGGGTTTTGCAACGGATATCTATATCCCTTCTCTGCCGGCAATGGCGGTTCAACTGGGTGTAAACAATGCTGCAGTACAGTTGTCCATCGTATTGTTCATGGTCAGCTATGGTGTCAGTCAGCTGTTTGTGGGAAGTCTGGTGGATAGTTTTGGCCGGTTCCGACTGGGAATTTTCGCTCTTTTCGCATTTACGGTGGCCAGCTTTACCATTGCTCTCACACACAATATTTACCTGATCTATGCTATGAGGATACTGCATGGGATGGCTGTCGCGATCATTGTCGTGGGTAAAAGGGCTTATTTTATGGATATCTATTCCGGAGAAAAGCTAAAACATTATATCAGTCTGTTTTCTATTGTATGGGCATCGGCGCCGATAATAGCTCCCTTCCTGGGTGGTTATCTGCAGACCTCCTTTGGCTGGCAGTCCAACTTTTTCTTCCTGGGCGGTCTGGCCTTTTTGATAATGATCCTGGAACTGATCTACAGCGGCGAGTCATTAAAGAACTTTCATCCCTTCCAATTCAGATCCATTGTCAGCGTCTATTCTTCGATGCTCAGGGCCGGAGATTTCACCCTGGGTTTGGTTATCATCGCGCTGAGCTATTCGATGCTGGTGGTCTTTGGCATGACCAGTCCGTTTATCATCGAGCATGTCTTTAATTTCTCACCGATCGTTTCCGGCTACTCTGCGCTGTTGTCCGGCGTATCCCTTATGACCGGGGGGATTATCAGTAAAGCGCTGATCAAAAAAACGCTGAATACGAAGATCGGCGTGGCCGTTTCTCTCCAGATCGTTATTGCACTGCTGATGATAGCAACAACCCGGTTGTGGTCATCTATCTATACGCTGATGGCTTTTGTTGTTGGCATTCATCTGCTGGCCGGTTTTATCTTCAATAGCGTATTTGCTTACTGCCTGGGACGTTTTACCAAAAATGCCGGGGTAGCGAGCGGTATCACCGGTGGCGGTCTTTATATCATTACTTCCTTTTTCAGCTATGGCATATCCAGCTCAATGCACATAACGGCGCCGGCCATGCTGGGAGCGGCTTACCTGCTTCTGGCCTTGCTGCTGCTGGGGGCTTTTGTTCTGTTCAGGAAGGCAACGAATGCACAGGCTCGCTACGGGCTTACTTTTTAACGTGCGCTTTGCATTTGCAAACTTTTATTCTCTGCAAAATTTTTCCTTGTTAAAATCCCACCGCACTCCAGGGTTTAGATATCGGGGATCATTCTTAGATAGTATTACTTTGAATAACTCTTCATACGCATTTTTTTTGCCAGCAAAGCGATCATTTATTCTGTCTATCAGACTGGCCGCTTCCCAAATTACAGGCCCTTCCAATCCTATACATTCCTCCGGCATAGCTTCAATTTCTCTACCATCTTCATAATAAATTACACAGTTTTCAATATCAGTCATATCCTGCTCGAAATGTGGAGGTATTTTGTCGATATCTTGTTGAACTAAATCATAAAAGCCAATAATTTCAAATAGTCCCTTTGTTATAACATCTTTAAAAACTCTGACGTAAAGAAAAATATCGTAGGAAATGATAGCTTCATTAGAAGGAAAATTTGCCACGCCGGTAAAGACTCCATCATAAATACATAAATGATAACCTGGCAATAAACGCCCTAATACCAGCCTGCTTTCCGATAATTCTATTTTAATAATTGAGCCTTCCTTAAATTTTTGCCTTTTTCTTCTTTCCATATTCAAATCTTGGTTTTCCATCGATAGAAGCAACTGATGGTTTTAGCTTTATTCATTATCCTTAAATGCTTGTATGATCACCCTTACCTCTACCAGGGCCTTGTTTTGATTACCCTGAAGTGCCAGAAGACTTTGCGACATGTCTTTGATCTGCGATTTTTTGTGTTGTCTGATATTGTTGACGCTGATATATACAATTTGTTCCGGGCTCGCGGCAAATTGATATAAGGGTTGATAACGCGGATGATGAAGCAGTTGATCTATCTCTCCTGCGAGATCATTGGCCTGTTCCCTAAGAGATTCGTTGTACAGCGCCAGCTTTTCGTCAGACAGCTTGTCGATATTTGTTCCTTCTTTTTGTATCCATTGCAGCTCCAGCTTTAACAGCGTGTGCAGGTCTCCGTTCCGATAGGACGTGGTCAGCTTTTTCATCAGCTCTTCCTTTTGCAGCTTAAGGTCGGGGTCCTGCTCAAGATCGGGATGGAAGATTTTAACCAGCTGTTTATAGATGCTGTTTATACTTCTTGCTCTTTCTTCTTCCAGCTTTTTTTCGTTTGCTTCTTTTTCCAATTGCTTTTTTGTCTTTTTCGCGGAGGCAGATTCCGCTTTCTGTGCCTGCTGCCGGAATTGCTCTTTTAGCTGTCTTACCTTTTCCATGATCTCCTCTTCCGTCATCGGTCGATCCATATCGGCTATATTGAAATCGACACCAAAATCTTCAAGGATGGCTTGCGTCGCCTGTTTCATCCCGTCAAGCCCTTCTCCGGCAGCTTCATCATAATCTCGTCCTTCCACAGCCCCGAATATTTCTTTAAGCTCGTCGTCAGGCTCGGTCTGCTCCAGCTGGAAGATGTTGTGTAATTGAATGGAGATGATCTCTCCCAAAGCAGCCTGATCATTTCTTGAAAACAGATGTTTTTCCTGGTAGAACGCGTAGAAAGATCTGGCCAGCGCTTTAAGCAGAATGATCTCTTTCTGCTCCAGCGGATAAAGATGCTTCAAATAAAAATCCAGTTTTTGCTGTAGGGAGTCGGTTGTCTTTTCCAGCTCAGCCTCCAGCTTTTCTATCTGCTTTACCAATCGGTTGAACGTTTGCTGCTGTTTACTGAGCGCCTGTTTGGATTGATTGTTTATAACCAGGCTATTCTGATCCGCAGGTTGATCCTCTTTAGTTTTCTGTTTTTTCATAATTGTCCGTACAAAATTATCTTTTTCGGGTCTGCTGCCTGGGGAATTTATACCTCATGGCCGTCTTATCTCGTATGTGTGCAAAAAAAACAACCTCCAAAATGCGACAATACTGCCTGAAAGATGCTGGCATTGTTATTTCCAAAGGTATTACACACACTTTTAAAATGCCAACAACCATGTCAAGCTCATTACTCGATTCCGTTCGATCCGCCTTTCCAGAAACGCTGATCGCCAAATTTTCAGTACTTCTTGGTGAACCCGAAGCGAATATAAGCAAAGCTATTCATGGGTCGATTCCCATGGTATTGACCGATATCCTGCACAAATCCTATTTCCCTGAGGGAACGGCAAAAGTGGGAACCCTGGCAAGACAGGCCGTCACGGGTGACTTCTTCGGGCAGCTTCATGAATTGAATATTGGAAATGGAGGGCTCGTAGCAGGCAGCACTCTATTAAACAGAGGGGCAGAGTTTTCAAAAGCCTTGCTGGCCGGTCACACCGACTCGGTGGTGAGTGAGATCAGCCGTTATTCCAATACCAGTGTCCCGTCTGCTGCTTTTATCGTTGGACTGGTGAGCTTTGCTGCTCTTGACGCAATTGGCAGGCATCTGGCAAGCTATTCCGTCGATGGAAACGGCTTGTCGACCTGGGTCAGGGGACAGGGAGATCCTATCCTGCATGCGATCCCTGCGGGACTTGAAGTAAAGTCTGCTCTGGATATCCAGCATTATCCATGGGAAAAGACGGAGAGGACACGCAGGAATTCTGTTCTCTACGGCGTAATTATACTTCTCATTGTCGTAGTGGCGGCTATTCTTCTTTTTCGTTCCTGTCATACCGAAACGGTGACAAGCACTACCGTCGACACTACTGCCGCGGCTGCCACGCCTGTGCCGGCGGATACTGCAGTTTCCCCCCGTACCCAGGTAAGTCTGCCTGACGGGCAGGTACTCGAAGCACGTAAGGGCGGAACGGAAGACCGGCTGATTGCCTTTCTCAGCGATCCCAATGCACCATTGGATAAGAAAAACGGAAATTGGTTTGACTTTACCCGGGTCAGCTTTGCCAGCAACAGCGCCAGCCTGCTCCTCGAATCGGAAACGCAGCTTCGGAATATAGTAGCGATCCTCCGAGCTTTTCCAAAGGCCAAAATAAAGATAGGCGGCTATACCGATAATACGGGTGATGCGGCGGAGAATGTTCGGTTATCACAGCAACGGGCGGATAATATATTGGCCAAATTAAAAGATTTGGGAGCTAAGTCCTCGCAACTGGATGGTGCGGAAGGGTATGGTTCGAAATATCCTGTGGGTGATAACGGGACGCAGGCAGGCAGGGCGATGAACAGACGCATGTCCATTAATGTGAAGGACAAATAAGATGGGCTGATCAAAGAGAAATATTTTTTTAATCGCCCGTAAAATTATCTTTGTAAAAAGGCACTTATTGTCTTTTTGCAACAAAATGAAATTGTTAGGATTACACCTGGATAGATACATTGAGTATGCCTCGTTAAGGGGTATCCCATACGGCAAGATTCTCACAGGGATAAAATACCCCGATATGTCACAGGATGATCCTGTTCGTACGGTTGACCAGGCGGATTTCTATACCGTAATTGAGAGGATTTCTGCCAGCCTGGATGATAAAGCATTGGGGATTAGGGTAGGCCATCATCTGAACCTGAATACATTGGGAGCTGTTTATCGCATTTCCCAAAAAGCGGTAACAGTACAGGAAGCCCTTTACTATTGTCAGGCATACCTGGTGAAGACCTTACCGATAATCAGGGTGTCTGATTTCACCCATGACGAGGATACGGTCATTCAGTACCATATCGATAATCTTCACACCCATGCTAACCGGGTTATTTTGGAAACCATTTTAATTGTAGTAGCGCGGGAGATGAAAGTGCTTTGCGGGGAAGAGGCAGAGGTTAGGCTGTATTCCCCGTATTATGATCAGGCTTATCCATCGGGATGGAAAGAGGGGCCCCAGTTTATGTTGCGGTTCAACAAATTAAATTTAAAAGCCGCGCAAAAAAACAATAGCCACTGGGGCCTGGATGTGCTTATCCCGGAATATTTAAGGGTAATTGAAGGTTTAAAGACCATTGATACCTTTGAAAGCAAGGTCAAAAAGGAAATGTTATTTATGGCAAAACCTGAACTTCCATCTATAACATCCGTAGCCTATTCATTCAACCTAACCACCCGAACGCTTCAAAGAAGGTTGAAAGAGGAAGGTACAAGCTTCAGGCTGATAACGGAAAGATTAAACTGTGAGATATGCAATCTGCTTATCCGGCATGAACGGTATGTTATATCCGACATTGCCACATTACTGGGTTATGCGGATGCTGCATCATTTATCCATACATTTAAGAAATGGTATGGGCATACCCCCCAAAAATTCCGGACCCTCTTAGCCTCGACAGATTGATGCAACAACCTCACATGGCTTTGACGTAAGCCAGTGCTTCTACGATCACACCGCCGCTTATGCGCATAAGATTCACGCCACGGACAGACTGGCTATCATCTGTTCCCCAACGGTGTCTCCACCGGATGATTGCCCGGTCTCCAGATACAAACACCTCTTCAAATTCAAATTGTTTGTTTGTATCTGTTGCCAGTTTGCTCCATATATCGATATTTTCTTTCATCCCTGCGTATCGAATACCATCGGGAGCAGGCCTGGCGCTTTCCATAATGCAATCGGACGAAACCAGTTGCGGAAGAGTTGAATCGTCATGGGTAAGGAAAATTTCCTGAAACTGTTTGATGACCTTTGCAGTTAAACCAGTGGATTCAAGAGAGTCTAAAAGGACATAATTTGTCATGATATTATCTTTTTTGGTGTTTGAGTATCTAAGATCTCAGGCGCGAAATTATTATCCCTGACAACCCCTGAATTGATTTTTTGCGACATTTCGTCCGCTGCTGTTTGCTGGTTGGCATATATTGCTTGTCTCATATGGGATAGCCGGGCCTTCATACCCAGCAGCCGGTTGGTTTAGAAGTGCTTAGAAACTTTTTTGAAGGAAAAGAGGCAAAAAAATTTTGTAGAAATTTATTTGCCCTTATCTTTGCACTCCTTTCAACGGAAAAGGCCGGAAAAAAGGGAAAAGGGAGTTTAGCTCAGCTGGTTCAGAGCATCTGCCTTACAAGCAGAGGGTCGGCGGTTCGAACCCGTCAACTCCCACAAAGGTCCCATGAGGGACTTTTTTAATCCTTCGTCTCTGTAGCTCAGTTGGTAGAGCAGCTGACTCTTAATCAGCGGGTCGACGGTTCGAACCCGTCCGGGGACACAAGAGGAAATCCAATACCACACTGGATTTCCTCTTTTTCTTCCTTCCAGACAAGAAGTAATTTTTAACAGAAGTTAACACCAGAGTTAACACCTTAAAAAATTACTGCTATGTCTATGCAACTTCCTCACGACGCCCGTGTCGGCAAGATTACCGTCCATCCTTCCAATTGGGACCAGGCGGATATACCAGGCAAGCCGGGTCCGACTACCAAAGAAGATTGGTACATTTTTTATCGGTGGCATCACCCGGCTTACCCTAAGCCAAAAGGCAACCTGATCATCCTGAAGGGGATGAACGAAGAAAAAAAATTGAGCGAACGGCGCAAGGTTGTCCGGGGCCTTATCGAGAATGAAATCGGGCAGCTGAAAGCCGGCTGGAACCCCATAACCCGAAAGCTCATTCCGGTAAAAACAAACGATCTGGAGATCCCGCCCTCCTACCCTTTCGTGGCTGCGTTCGACAAGGCCTATAATCTTCTGGCTAAAACATCCTCCAAAGCAGAAGTCCGAAAAGCCTTGCCACATTTTAAAAAGGCGATGCGGCAGATGAAATACGAAAATCTGCCGATCGGAGAAGTCCGGCAGCATCATCTGGAGGTCCTGCTTATCCAGATCGGCCGTAATAAAAAAGAAGAATATGATAACCTGCGGACCCTAGCGGTAAAATATAGCAAGAATACCCGGCCAAGCCGGCAACTTAAAGCTAAAAAGAAAATCCCCACGGAATGGGGCGCGTCAGGATTTAATCATTACCGATCTTACCTGCAGATGCTCTTCAAAATCCTTAAAAAGGTCGGTGCTACGGAAGTAAAGCCAGTCGACGACATCGAAAAGAGGATGGCAGTAAAAAAAAGGAGAAAAGGGATAACAGCTGATGAAATGAATAAAATCAACACGATCATCCGGGACAAGCATTACACATTCTGGCGCTTCATCACTATTTTTTACCGGTCAGGCGCCCGAGAAGCCGAACTGATGAGATTAAAAAAAGAGGATGTAGAATTGCAGGGACAGCGCTTTCACGTGCTGATAAAAAAAGGAAAGGGCCAGCACGAAGAGGTGCCGAAAACCATTACAAAAGAGGTGCTACATCTATGGGAAGAAGTAATGAGGGAGGCAAGGCGTGGAGAATATTTGTTCTCGAAGGATCTTCGCCCGGGCGCTGCTGCGATAAGCCCCCGGCAGATCACAATCCGCTGGAGATGGCATGTTAAGGAAAAATTGGGCATCGAGGCCGACTTCTACGAGCTTAAACACAAGAATACTACCCAGGTGATCTCCATTGCGCTCCGTAAGATCGATGAAGCGACGAAAGTCGCAGCTGTCGTCAACAATCATAAGTCGACCGATATGTCTCGCAAGGTATATGACCTGGAAGCCGACCAAAGGCTGCATAGGGAGCTGAAGAACGTTTCCGCGGAACAATAATAACAAAGCCCCTGTCTGTCGCGACAGGGGCTTCTTTTTTCACCGATCCGGATCAAGCGACTACTGATCCGCCTTCAACCAAAAAAATAAGCCCCGGACTGGCTAGTACCGGGGCTTGGGTGTAATGATGTGCTACGTCAGAGTGCTACTATAAGATCGTTGTTCCAGGTAACCAAACCCGGCAAAATCCCAAAGACGCCCAGATGGTGCGCCCCCAGCTTCAGAGCCTTGCATAACCAAATATCCTGTTACTGGAAAGATATTATAGATTTATCTATATTCAAAATTCCAAACTAACTATTTTGATACCGCAAACAAAACTACCTATCACTATTACTCTATACTATTGATAATCAATATCGATATTTTGCGTTATTGCGGGAATGAAAAACCCGGCCTACGCAAAAATAAAGCATCTGATCGACTCGGGTTATATCACCGAGTTTTCTCAACTCTTCGAAGAT
>DASYEB010000042.1:0-93091 GCA_036499285.1 Puia sp.
ATTAATTCACCTGAATCGGCGCCAAACGGGTGAGTTAGTTGGGACGGCATGGATAGATCAGTCTACGGACAGGATGAATTTTCTCAACAGATTTAATGCATTTGTTGCTGCTAATTCAATATTCCGCTGTCTATCGAAACGGAATGCAAATTTTTGGGTAATAATTTTTTGATGATTTCCAACTGCCACCCAGACGGTGCCCACCGGTTTTTCGGAGCTTCCGCCGCCTGGTCCCATGATACCGGAGGTGGCGATGACGAAGTCGGTATCCAGCAGCCCGAGGGCGCCTTTGACCATTTCTTCTACGGTAGGTTCGCTGACGGCCCCGTCGGAGGAGAGGGTTTCGGGACTGACATGCAGGACCTTTTTCTTGACCTCGTTGTCATAGCTTACCACGCTGCCTTTGTAATAGTTGCTCGAGCCGGGTATTGTCGTTATCAGGTGTGCAATGTGACCGCCGGTGCAGCTTTCTGCCGTGCCGAGCGTTTTGCCGCGTGTTTTCAGCATTCGTCCTATGGCTTCCTGCATGGATATGTCCTCGTCGGTGGCCATCCATTCCGAGACAAGCCCTTTGAGGGTATCAAATTGTTGCTGGAGCAGCGTTTCAAGGGCTGCGGGGTCTTCGCCGTGAATGGTAAGCCGGAGCCGGACCATTCCATAGTTGGGCAGGTAGGCGAGCTTGATGGACGGGGGCAGGGCTTCTTCAAATGCGGCGATGTGATCGGCAAGAAAGGATTCGCCGATACCTGCCGTAAGAAGCGTCCGGTGGGAGATGAAGGGCAGCTTAAAGAATCGCTTCAGGGCAGGGATAACCGAATCGGTCATCATGCCTTTCATTTCATGCGGCACACCCGGCATGGAGACGAAGATGCGGCCTTCCTTTTCAAACCACATACCGGGGGCTGTGCCTCTGTGGTTGGGGATGACGGTGCAGTTGTCCGGCACTTCCGCCTGTTGAAGGTTGCGTGCGATCATGGGACGCTGAAGCTTTTCGAAGATCTTCTTTACGTTGTCGAGGGCTTCCTGGCTGACGACCATTTTACCGCCGAAATAGTCGCAGAGCAAGGGCTTTGTTATATCATCCGCGGTAGGGCCGAGGCCGCCGGTGATGAGAATAATGGAGGCTCTGTTGAATTCCTGGTCCAGGGCCTGCCAGATATCTTCACGGACGTCTCCCACGGCCAGGCGGTGACCGACCCAAATACCATTCTTATTTAATTCCTGCGCCATCCAGGCGCTGTTGGTGTCTATTACTTGTCCTATCAGCAGCTCATCCCCAATGGTTATTATACCTGCAATGATCTTTTCCATTTAGTAAAGTTAAGAACCGCGGTTGAATGTTGGATGGGAAAGTACGTAGTTGGTATGACGGGAATGGGGCGGCGACGGTCGCGGGCGACGATGGCGGGACGCCGGGCCGCTTATCCGAAAAAGGGTTGCAGCCGTTGCGCCATTTCATCTGGCATGTGGGTCTTTTCCATGGTAGCCGACTTCAGGAAATACAGGAGTACGTCTCCGACGGTAAGCAGCTTTCCTTCTTCATTAAAGACTTCCTGGTGAAACCGGATGCGGTGATCGGCGGGCCATTCGCGGAGGGTAGTGCGGATGGTCAGCAGGTCGTCGTAGCGGGCGGGGCGAAGGTATTTGACATTCATTTCGACTACGGGCATGATGATGCCTGTCGACTCCAGGTCTTTATAGCTGAAGCCCAGCTGGCGAATGGATTCGACACGCCCTACCTCAAAGTATTGGGCATAATTGCCATAATAAACGACGTTCATCTGGTCGGTTTCCGCGTACCGGACGCGGATCTTTGCTTCGCTGCTATACATCTTTTTTATCGGGTTGAACACTACTGCCTCCCCGGGCAGCGATGTTGTTTTCAATGAAATTGGTCAGGTTGGGGGCGGCATAGATCAGCAGGACACCGATGGTTACCTGTAACAGTTCAAGAGCGATTTTGCTTCCGCTGACCGGCGCGTCTGCAGGGCCGTATAGCCGGCTAAAACGGCCACTATGAGCACTGTCGTGTGAATAAGGTCAAACTTTTTCATTTGGTTGGTCAATGTTTAGAGGGTTATGGGCTAGGTTTGAGAACGGATTATTTTCCCATCATTCCATCCACGCTGACCCGGCCGGGGCCGACCATCAGCACGGCGAAGAAGCCTGTCAGATAGGCCAGGTCGAGCTCACGTCCACCAAGCGATGCGCCTTTGTGAATAAGGAAGGTGATCACTGCAAACTGGATGACCAGGATAAGGGCGGCAATACGGGTGAAGAGGCCGAGTGTCAGCAGGAGCGAGCAAAAGACCTCTGAAAAGATAACGCATACCAGGGTCCAGCGATGTCCGATGTGGAAGGGGTCTGCGAAGGTATATTCCAGCCTGCTGAAGTGCAGAAGTTTATCAAAGCCATGATTGATGCAGAGAAGCAGGCCAAAAGTCAGGCGCAGTAAGAGGGCAGCCACGTTGAAGGCGGTTTCAGAATACTGGGTCGATAAGAATCTTTTCATGTTAGATTGGAATTATGGCCTCTAAGATAATATGATTGGCATATTGTTTTTCAGAAATTTGCGCCGTTGGCACAAATTTGCGGGGCCAATAGCTGGCCTTCGGTCACCGGAGAGCTTCGGCGGAGCTTCGTCCCTTGCTCCTTCTTGCTCGTAACCTTCGCCTGGCTCGGTTAGGTCCGTCTTGTAAGGAAATGTTAATTGATACAGTTATCCACACCTGTTTGGAACGATGTTTGGTCAAAGGCAAAATAATTAGAAACTTAGTGCGTTGAAAACACCAACAAGACGGACCACAGGTCCGGCGGCCGAAGGCCAATTGTTAGAAGACAAGCGGCGCAAGTGCTATTTTTTAGTAAGCACTGAGCCGCTATCATTACAACCGGGGCGAGAATAAAAATCAAATTATTTCCAGTGAAGTATACTGTATTATTTTTCGTCATTCTCATCAGCTCTTCGTCATTTGCTCAGCAGACACGTTACTATGACGACCCGCAGGCCAGTTTCCGGCAGGGGATAGAGTTTTTCGACCATGAGTATTATAGCCTGGCCTTCCCCATTTTCAGGGATTTGAAGTATTCCCTCCGCGCGACAGACAAAAGCAATAATGCCGTTGAGTACCAGGATGTAAAGTACTATTACCTGGTCTGTGCGCTCGAGCAGAACGATAAGACGGCTGTGACGGCGGCGCAGGATTATATCAACCTCGAGAACAATGCCCCGAGGGTAGGGATGATCAGCTTCCACCTGGCTGAATATTATTTCCGGCAAAAGGATTATACTGCCGCCCTCAAATCATATGAACATGCTGATATCGACAATCTGAACAACAAGGATATCGCTGACATGAAATTCCACCAGGGGTACTGCTATTTTACAAAAAAGCAGTTTGATAATGCCTTACCGCTGTTCAATGCCATCCGGCAGCTGCCGAAAGACCCGAATTATATCGATGCGAACTACTATTATGGGTTCATTTGTTTTTACCAGAAGAAGTACGGCGAAGCGCTGGCTGCTTTTAAAGTAGTGGAAGATAATCCCGCTTATGAGAAAGTTGTTCCCTACTATGTGGCAAATATTTACCTGGTACAGGGTGAAAAGGATAAGGCGATAGCCTATGCGGAGGCCCGGTTGAAAAAAGGGAACCAATATTATGATATGGAGCTGCGGCAGCTGGTAGGACATGGCTATTATGAAAAGCAGGATTTTACAAGGGCGCTGCCTTTTCTCGAGCAGTACGTTTCCCAGTCGAAGAAGGTGACGAGAGAGGATCTTTATGAACTTTCCTATTGTTATTATCAGACAAAGAACTGGAATAAGGCCATAGAAGGGTTCAAGCAGCTGGGCGGCAGTAAAGACTCCCTGGCGCAGAATTCCATGTATCTGCTGGGAGATGCTTATCTGCGGACCGCACAAAGAGCGAATGCCCGGAATGCTTTTCTCTTTTGTTCGATGAACAGCAGCAATGCCAAACAGAAGGAAATCTCCAAGTTCAACTATGCCAAGCTCTCCTATGAACTGGGATACCAGGACGTGGCATTGACGGAGCTGCAGGGTTTTCTTCAGCAGTATCCCAATTCCGAATATAGCAGGGAAGGACGGGAGCTGCTGGTCAGTGTGCTGGCGGGTACCAATAATTACAGGGATGCATTGATCCTTCTGGATAGTCTCGATCATCCGTCTGAGAATGCCCGTCGTCTTATTCCGCGTATATTATACGGACGTGCGACGGAGCTGGTCAATGACGGTCTCCTGCTGAATGCGAATGAATTGCTGGATAAGGCGCTGAAGGACCCCAACAATGGCAGCGTACTGCCTTATGTTGAATTCTGGAAGGCCGAGATCGCTTACCGGTTGAATAAGATCGATGACGCCATCCGCTATTTCCTGGAATATCTGAAGAGCAGCAGCGTAAACGGGGAGGTCAACCCTTTGAATGCCCGTTATAATTTAGGATACTGTTTTCTGAAAAAGGAGAATTACCGGCAGGCGCAGGGATTTTTTGAACAGGTAATAAGGAACCCTCAACTGAACTCTTCGTCCATGGAGCAGGATGCCTATATCCGGGATGCGGATTGTTACTATATGAACAGGGACTACAAGACGGCATTGGCCATGTATAATAAGGTAATTTCATATTCCTGGCCGTCCAGTGACTATGCGACTTTTCAGAAGGCGATGATCGCAGGTGTCAGCAACGGAAAGGACAAGATCATGCTTCTCAATACGATAAACCGCCAGTATCCTGCCAGCAACCTGTCGGCCGACGTGAATATGGAGATCGCCGGTACTTACCTGGCGGGTGAGAATTACCGGGAGGCGCTGCCCTATCTGAAAAATGTGCTTAAAAGCTCTGGCGCCGATGCGCTGAAGCCCAAGGCGTATCTTCGGTCGGGTATTGCCTGGTACAATCTGAACAACAATAAGGAGGCCCTGAACCAATACGATTCCCTGCTGCGTCAGTATCCTAATTCTCCCGAGGCGCAGGATGGCCTGGACAATGCCAAAACGATATATGTGGAAGAGGGCCGTAGTGCTGAATATGTCAATTTTGCGAAAGGAATGGGGGTAGAAGTGACTGCGAGCCAGGCTGATCAGCTGGCTTATGAGGAGGCGGAAGTACAATTCAACAATGGCAACTTTGCCGAAGCGACGCAGCGATTCGAAGCCTACCTGGCCAAGTTCCCGGATGGTAAATATTCTATCGAAGCCAACTATTATAAGAGTGAGATATACTTCTCCCAGAAGGATTGGGCAAAGGCAGTGGTCGGCTATGCGGCGGTTTCGGACCGGGTCCCAAATAAGTTTGGCGAGAAGTCTCTGTTGCAGGCGGCCCGGCTGTATTTCTTCAATCTGAAGGATTATGCCAATGCAGAAAAATATTTTACCAAGCTCAAAGACTTCTCTGCTTCGCAGGAAAATAAAATGGAGGCTATGCGTGGTCTGTTGCGCAGTCAGTATCAACTACAGAAATGGCCTGATGCTGTCGCCAATGCAAAGGACCTGCTTACCCAAAAGGGTTTGAGCGTAGACGACAAGGTGCTGGCTAATATGGCTATTGCCAAATCATATCAATCGGCCGGCCAGTGCGAGACTGCGCTGCAATATTTCAGGATAGCGGCCCCGCTTACCAAGTCGGCCTATGCGGCCGAGGCCCGTTACCAGATAGCCGATTGTCTTTTCCACCAGAATCAGCTGAAGGATGCGGAGAAGGCTGCTTTTGAGGTGATCAACAAGTCCGGCTCGTACGAGGAATGGGTTACCCGGGCTTATTTGCTGTTAGGCGATGTTTATGTTGCCGAGAAAGACTTTTTCAATGCCAAGGCCACTTTCCAGAGCATTGTTGAGAATGCAAAAATCGAAGAATTGCGGTTGCAGGCGCAGCAGAAGCTGGCGCAGGTGACGGAGGAAGAAAAGAAGAACAGCAAGGTGGATAGTGGTAACAATTAATCATTTCAGAAATTCGATCCATGTATAGAATATCATTTTTTCTACTGGGTATACTCTGTGCCGGGCTTTCGCTACAGGCGCAGGATACGACGAAGCGCAAGACTATCGAGATCACTTCCTCGTTCAAGCCGGTGCTGCGTGATGCTGTGAAGATAAATTTCAATGCGGCGCCGCCGGTTGTCGATACTTCGAGGCCGCGTCTCAGCTACAATATCCCGGCTCAATACCTGTTCCTGAGTTATCAGCCGGGAGAGATGAAGCCGGTTGCGTTACAACGGGATTCGGTAAAACCCTGGGAGAACTATAATTATATCAAGGTAGGGGTGGGCAATGTGCATATTCCCTATATCCGGACGGGGTTCAGTTTTGGAGACGGGAAGAGCACCTTCTTTAATTTGTTTGCGAACCAGCTAAGCTCAAAGGGCAAGCTGCCTTATCAGAAGAGCAGCCTGACGGATGTAAAGCTGGTGGGAACAGTCAAGACGGCCAGTAACCTGGAGTGGAATGGGAGTGTGGGGTTCAAGAATGACGTGTATCATTTATACGGTTACCAGCCCGATACGCTGCATTTTACGGGTGATCAGCTAAAGCAGGGGTTCCAGACCTATGAAGGGAAGCTGAGTCTGCGGAATACCGAGCCTACGGAGTTTGGGCTGTTGTACCATCCGAATATCAGGGTATCTTATTTTGCCGACAATCATGATCCGAAGGGGACAGAGGCCAATACGGTGCTGAACCTGCCACTGGAGAAAATGCTTGGGGATGATTTTGCCTTTGACCTTGGTTTTACGGCTGATCTGACGCATTACAACCGGCCGTTGAAAACGGAGTCCGGGCAGAACAATAATATATATATGGTGAACCCGGCCTTTTTGGTCAAGACATCGAATTTATTTCTACAGGCGGCGGTGACCCCTTCATGGGATAATAAGACGTTTCACCTGCTGCCGAATTTTCTGGCGGATATCTCTACTTCGGACCAGCGATTTACCATTCAACTGGGTTGGATAGGGTATTATGATAAGGGGTCCTATCAGCGGTATGAGTCGATAAATCCCTGGCTGGCGCAGCCGGACTCTTTGATGAATACGCGTGTGCAGGAGTGGTATGGTGGTTTCAAGGGATCGATAAGCAATCACTTCAGCTATGCGGCAAAGGTGGGATTCCAGCAGTATAAGAATATGCCTTTATTTGTGAATGATTCTGCGGCGGCCAGTGGGGGAAAGAGTTTTCTGATCAATTATGAGCCTTCGATGGATGCGCTGCAACTGCATGGTGAAGTAAGCTATATCCAGGGGGAGGAATTTACTGCGACGGCCAGTATAAATGTCAACGACTACCGGCATTTAAAGGTCAATGCCAAGGCGTATGGGTTATTGCCGATGGAGTTCAACACGCATGTGAAATGGCAGGCTTTTAAGGATTTCTGGGTAAAGGCCGATCTATTTACGTTCGATGGTGCGAGATATCTGACGGGGGACGGAAAGGCTTTTAAGGGTGGTAAGGCGACAGATATGAATGCGGGAGTGGAATTCAGGATCCTCCGGCAGCTGAACCTATGGTTTCAGATGAATAATATCTTCAATAATAAATACGAGCGCTGGCACCAATACCCTGTATATGGGTTTAATGTATTAGGGGGAATTGTGTTTACTTTTGGGCAGAAATAGGTAGATTCGCAGTTAAGTTAAAAGGATAAGCCATGTTTGCGGTATTGAATGCCTACTTATTTCAACATAGAAGTATCAGTATTCCGGGTTTGGGTACCATTTACCTGGAGACTTTGCCTGCTGACGTAGATGTGGCTGATCGTACGATGTTGCCTCCTGCCTATCGTTTTCGTTTTGACAAATACTTTGATGCGCCGGACAAAGAATTCTTTTCCTACCTGGCGACCCAGCGAAATTTACTTGATTATGAGGCCATTAAATGGTATAACGAATTCTCTTTCGAGCTTCGTAACCGGATCCGTGCGGAAGACCAGGTGAGTTGGGATGGAGTGGGCATCCTGAGAAAAGATGGCTCGGGCAATGTATTATTCGAGTCGGTCCGGGCTCCGGCCTTTTTTCTGCAACCTACTCCTGCCGTGCGGGTCAACCGCCAGGATGCCCAGCACACTCTGCTCGTGGGTGACAGGGAGAGGACCAGTGGTGAAATGAACGAATGGTTACAGGAAGAGGGTACAGGCAAGCGACGGCTTTCCTGGTGGGTGATAGCTTTGATCCTTGCTGTCGCAGGTCTGGCCGTGCTCGGCTGGCATTTCTATTCTCATGGCTGGTCTACAGGCAATCAATTAAAATTTTAAGACAGCCCCTATCTACTACACTATGTCCCTGATCCATTACAATTCATGTCCTTCCTGTCACTGCGAAAATCTGCAATTGGCTTTGAAAGCCAGTGATCATACGGTATCGCATGAAACATTTGAGATTTGGGAATGTCTGTCATGCGGGCTGCGGTTCACCCAGGATGTACCTGATGCGGCTTCAATCGGCGTCTATTACCGGTCGGATAATTATATTTCTCATACCAATACGAATAAGGGGTTGATCAACCGCCTTTATCATATTGTGCGCAGGCAGACGTTGTCCAATAAATATCGCCTGATCTCTTCGGCCACGCGGACGAGGCAGGGCAAGCTGCTGGACATCGGAGCGGGAACGGGGGCTTTCGTCGCACACATGAAGGAACAAGGCTGGGAGGTGACGGGACTGGAACCGGATGAAGCGGCCAGGGAGAAGGCGCGGACAGACAACCGGGTTCAATTGCTGGAGATGGATCATCTTTTTTCTTTTCCTGCGGAGAGTTTTGACGCGATAACCTTGTGGCATGTTCTGGAGCATGTTCATGATCTGCATCCTTATATGGAGCGATTGAAGGCATTGATCAAGCGGGACGGACGTATCTTTGTTGCGGTTCCTAATTATACGTCTTACGATGCAGATGTTTATGAGGGGGCCTGGGCGGCATATGATGTACCCCGGCATCTTTATCATTTTTCCCCGGACGCGATGGAAAAGCTGCTGGACGGGCATGGGTTGCAGCTGCAGTATAGCCAGCCGATGTGGTTTGACAGTTTTTATATAAGCATGTTAAGCGAGAAATACCAGAATGGACGAGGGAATACGCTGAAAGCAGCGTGGATGGGGCTGGTATCGAATATGAAGGCCTTTGTCGATAAGTCGAAGTGCAGCTCGCTGATTTATGTGATATCTAAATAGCCCGCCTAGCCCGACGGAGGAGGGCTCGATTACGGCCCATTAAGCTCTCTAAATTGGTTTGCAGCTTGCGGGCCGGAAGCGCATCATTGGCCCTGGCAGATGCCATGGGCATCGGTACAGATCAGCCGGATATTGAATAGTAATCTGATTCCTGGTCATTCTTAAATTAGCGGGTATTTTTTAGTAAATTAGCTTAGTGAAACAAAGACAACCTATACATCTCGATTTTGAGGTAGATAAGTTAACAAACTCTATTGAAAACGTTTTAACAAAGGATGTTTTCGCTACAGACGTTTTGCCGGTTTCAAAAGAAGACTTGAAAAATGCAACAAAAGGAAATGGATGGGTTTTTGACTGGAAAAAGGAGTATAAGCAGCCCGAAAGAGATATTTATAAGTTGACAATTGTAAATAATATCAATATAATTCAGGGCTTAATTAGTTTGGAGACCAAAAGCGATCATATTTTTATGCACCTTGTAGAAAGTGCCTCGTTTAATAAAGGGAAAGCAAAGGTCTATGCGGGTGTTCCCGGTAACCTGGTAGCGTTTGCATGCCGCCGGTCATTCCGGCATGGGTATGAAGGTAACGTTTCATTCCTGTCAAAAACCCAGTTAATTGACCATTATATAGAAAGCCTGGGAGCGATTCATATTGGTGGTCATCGTATGATCATTGAAACCCAGGCAGCATTAAAGTTGATTAACAAGTATTTTAAAAATTGATTAAAATGAAACATTCTGAAAAAGAGCTGAATGTGGACTATATAGGAGGGCTGGGGCCGCTGACAAAGGAAGATGAAAAGGCAATCAGTGCTTTTATTCAAGCCCAAAAGCTAAAGAAGGATAAAAGAAAAACCAGACTTTCCTCTCGTAAAAAAGTTCAAAAGAGGGATAAGGTGAAGGCCTAAGCCTGTAACAAGGCGGGGCTGTGTCGTCGCTGCGGGCAGCTGATATCGGGCTGTATACGGGCGTTAGAAAGGGAATTTTATCTCATAAATGTTCGACCAAAGCTTGCCGGTCACATACACCTTATTGTTAGTGGAATCATAAGCAATGCCATTGAGGACCTCGGCTCCGGGATATTTGTTGTGGGCCTCGCTGTCCAGGGATTCCAGGTTCATTTTACCTACTACTTTGCCGCTTGCCGGATCGATCTTCAGGATGTAATTGGTTTGCCATTGATTGGCGTAGAGATAACCTTTTATCAGCTCCAGCTCGTTGATGTTGCTGACGGGTCCATTGTTGTCGGTCACTCCCAGCACTTTTACGAGGCGGAAGGTGGTCGGGTCCAGGTAGTTGATATTACTTGTGCCATCGCTCATGATGAGGTGAGTTCCATCGGTTGTCATTCCCCAGCCTTCCTTGCTGGGAAAGGTGAAATCCCCCAGCTTTTTAAATGTTTTGGCGTCATACACGAAGCCGACCTTTGTTGTATAGGTCAGCTGGTAGACTTTGCCGTTGAGGAAGACGATGCCTTCGCCGAAGAACTTACTGCGGTCAAGCTCGACTTTTGGGGTGATCTTACCGGTGGCCAGGTCGACGGTGCCAAACATGGACTTGCGATTGGCGGGCATTTCGGGTTCGGTGCCCGTCGCCTCGTATAACTGGCCGTCATGGAAGAGGAAACCTTCCGTGTAGGCGGTGGTATCATGGGGCAGGGCTCTTATGACAGTGTAATTAATCGCAGGGGGGGTATTATCGGGACTTTTTGAGGTCCCGGTCGAGGAATTATCCTGTCGGTCGGTGTTGTTACAGGCGGCGGTAAGCAGGCTTAGGATTATCAGAAAGGCGAAGGATCTGTTCATAAATTGACTATAGTTGGCAAAAATAAGGCTCCGCCACCTTACTATCCAATGAGAATGTGTAAAAAATGTACAAAAAACTTGCATATTCTACTTTTTTTTTATTGTTTTACAAGAGCTTACAATCTGAATACTGTCCCTGAACCGTCTTAACCAGCCAGGCCCATTTCCCGGGCAATATTCAATCTCTCTCAAGTAAGTGGTATCCTTCCTGAATAACTAATCCAAGTTTCCTTTATCAGCGACTTTACAAAAGACTCAACCGAACTGAGTTCTATATACTATTCTGTTACCCCTCCAATACCGATGATGAGCCTTTGTAAAAGAAGGTATAATGAAGTATTTTCTACCCTTTGCAGGATCCCTGTTGATCACAGTATCCGGTCTGGCGCAACGCGATTGTCGTTGGCTCGACTATAAGCAGCAACAGCTGAAAGCAGACCCTTCGCTTGCCGAAAAGGTGGAGGCCGTCGAATCTTTTACGCGTATGCAGCTGCGTAAGCCTTCAGTCGCTGTCACGGGAGTGGGGACGAAGGATAATATTCCTGCGCTCATCACTGTTCCTGTCATTGTTCACATCGTATATAATTCCTCTTCGCAAAACATCAGCGATGCACAGGTGCTGTCGCAGCTGGATGTGCTGAATGCAGACTATGGTAAGCATAATGCCGACACTTCCGCCATTCCTTCGTATTATTCTTCTTTGGCTGCCAACAGCGGCTTCCGTTTCGTACTGGCGGGTGTCGACACTGACGGGCATGCGACTACGGGAATCGTCCGCAAGTCTACCAATGCCACTTCTTTTACTCTCAACGACAATGTCAAGTATAGTTCCAGGGGCGGCGATGATGCCTGGGACCGGGATCGCTATCTGAACATCTGGGTATGTAATCTGAGCGGGGATGTGCTGGGATATTCCAGTATTGCCGGCGGGTCAAAGGAAACGGATGGGGTAGTTATCCGCTATACGGCTTTCGGGACAAAGGGCACGGCTGTATCTCCTTACAACAAGGGCAGAACGACGACGCACGAGATCGGTCACTGGCTGAACCTGATACATGTGTGGGGCGATGCCGATTGCGGTGATGACGAAGTTGCGGATACGCCGCCGCAGTCTGCTGCAACTTATGGGAGTCCCAGCGGCATTGTTGTATCCTGCGGGAATACGCCTTACGGCAATCTGTATATGGATTATATGGATTTTACCGACGACATCGGTATGCATCTCTTTACCTATGGTCAGCGGGACCGAATGCGCAGCCTGTTTGCAGAGGGTGGGTTCCGGCAGCCGCTGTTGACTTCCAGCGCAGGGACTGCGGTAACGGGCGGTGCGGGCAGTGGGATGACGGTACCCGGAACGGGAGGGGGTGTTATCGTTGATCTCCATCCGAACCCGGCGACGAGCACGTTGTCGGTGAATCTGCAGGGCAAGGCCAGGGTTGGAGGAATATTGGAGGTTTATAACCAGGTAGGGATGAAAGTGATGACGGTACGGGTTACGGAATTATCCTTTCAGCTGAACGTTTCCGGTCTGGCGGGCGGGGTTTATTTTTTGCGTTTGGAAGATGGCGGTAGCAGCAAGTTCATCAAGCTGTAGGTTCGGGGCCGCTGGTCATAAGCATAGCTACTTTTTCTCCAACGATGGGAGCCAGCGCAACGCCCATTCCACTCATACGTACGGCACAGAATACGTGGTCATTGACGGCCTTAATGATGGGCATTTTTTCGCTTCCCATTCCCATGATGCCGCTCCATCGGTGTTCGATGGTATAGAAACGGTCGGGCAGGACCACTTCCTTCAGAAAGCGTTCGAGTTCATGCTGGATAGGATCGGAGAGATCCATTTCGGTTGTCGTCTCTTCCCCGATCGCCGTATTGCGGGCTCCGCCCAAAAGAATTCTGTCTCCTAAATTCCGGAAATAGTAAAACCCCTTATCGAAATGGAAGGTACCTTTAAACGGTAGTCCGTCGATGGGAGAGGTGACGATGACCTGGCCGCGTGCGGGGGTGAGGTCCAGCTGTGGCAGCAGCTGACGGGCAAAGGCATTGGTTGCCACAAGCAGTTGCTGGGCTATGAGGGGAAATTGGTGTTGGGTATGCAGGAGAAGATGGCCGTTAACTTTTTCAAAGCCGGTTATCTCGATATTGTTGAGTACGGTGACGCCCATGGATTGTACAAGACGGAGAAGTGCCTGGCATAGTTTGCCGGAGTGGAGCTGGCCTTCTGATCTGTTCTCAACCAGGTATTGAATGTTGGAGAATCCGAATTGGGCGATGTTTTCGTTTTGGAGGCGGAATGTTTTCTGGAAACCGGTGATCTTTTTGAGGAGGCGATTAAATTCGTCGATGTGGGAGCGGAGCTGGTTGAGGTCTGTGAGGTCGGAGGTCGTGGATGGTGAGACGACGGAATCTGCGATGGCGGGTGTCGTTGCCGGTTGATTGCCTATAAGCTCGTAGCCACCATATTTTTCATAAGCGATGTCTTCGGAGGAGAAAGTTTTTCTTATTTTTTTCAGCCCCCGGTAGCGCATGTCTACGAGTTCGAGCAGCTGGTCCATGCCCATTTGTCCGGCGTCTTCGACCAGCTCGGACAGGCTGCCGAAGCAGGCAAAGCCGGCATTGCGCGTGCTGGCGCCTGTAGGGATAAGACCGCGTTCAATGATGGTAATGCTTAGAGAAGGGGCATGTTTTTTTAAATAATAGGCGCTCCACAGCCCTACCAGGCCGCTGCCTGCAATAACGATGTCGGCGGGCGCAAAAAAACTCTCCTTTTCCCAGACAGACAACTGTACCATAGTATTATTTACGGCTGAAAAGTAAACATTAATTTTGACAAAACCGGACGGGGTCCGCAATACAAATGACGAAACGAAGTACAATACCGGTGCATAAGCTGCAGGAGCATACCGATCAGCGATATCGCCTGGTGCATGTGGATTATCACAGTCAGATCGTTAAAGATTCCGTGCTGCTGGCCGCACATCGGGATGATCATTATATTTTTATAGTACAGGAAACGGGCTGGAGCAGGTTGATGGTGGATTTTGGCTTACAGGTCCTGAAAGGGAATACGGTATTTTTTGTGTCACCGGGGCAGGTGCATGATTACAAGGGATCCGGAGAGGATGCGAGCGGGTGGTTTCTGGCGATCGACCCGGGCCTGATCCCTGATCTTTTCCGGACTGTGCTGGAAGATCCTTTTCTGGCGCAGAAGCCTTTGGTGATGAATGATGCCGAGATAGAACCATTGGTGCAATGTCTGCGGCTGGTGTCGGCTTTTGACCAGCAGCGGGAGTCCGTATATTCGCGGCAATCGCTTTATTCCCTGCTTGCTTCTTTTGTGGGGATAGTGGTGGACTTTTATGCGGAGCGATGCGGGGCGGAGGAGGGGAAGCTGTCCCGGTCGAAGGTGATCACGCTGGAATTCAAACAAATGGTGACGCAGCGGTTCAAGACGTTGAAAAGCCCCGGGGAGTATGCTAAGGCTTTGCATCTTTCGCTTTCCTATCTGAACGAGATCGTAAAGGAGACGACCGGCTTTACGGTGAGCTATTGGATACAGCAGGAGATAGTACTGGAGGCCAAGCGACTGCTCTATTACAGTCAGTGCAGTGTAAAAGAGATCGCCCATGAGCTGGGATATGAGGATCATACTTATTTTTCGCGAGTGTTCAAGAAACAGGAGGGGCAAACGCCGGGGGAGTTTCGGGGAGAGTCCCGCGATGGCTCGCCCGCTGCAGGAGGAATGGTTGGCGGCAACCGCGAATAATCCAATGATTACCGGTATTATACTATTGGCTGCTCCGCGATGTTGTCGTTGTTTTGTATCATGAATAAGCTAACGCAAAAAGCACTGACCCTGGCGGAGACAACTTTTATCCGCGGCGCGAGGGTATTGGCTGTCCGGATTTGGGAGCCGGATACGGTTCGGGAGATCGATCTGCATTTGCCGGACTGCGACATGAGTAAATGGGACAGCGCTCAACACATTAAATGTAAAGTGGGTACTTTATTGTACCGGGATTATACTCCTTCGGGATGGGATGCAGAGACAAGGACCTGCACACTGATACTTCATACAGCACATGATGGCCCGGGTAGCCGGTGGGGCAAGCAACTGCGGACAGGGGATACCGTTGCCTACCTGGGTGTGGGGTCTAATCATCAGCAGCCTGTTGCGGGCAAACCACTGGTCTTTTTGGGAGATGAAACGGCTATCGGTCATTTTCTGGCATTGCGGCAGCTGGCGGGGGATCGTGCTGTTATAGGAGGAGCCATTGTGCTTTCGGAGGAGCATCACCGGGATGAGTTTGATCAGTATTTTTCCGGTTGGGGACTACAGGCGCTGGGGAAGGCCTCTTTGCGGGAGTATGGCCGGCTTAAAGAATGGGTTTCGAGGTTGAATTTTTCCGAGCACAGGGATTCGATATTCTACCTGGCGGGATATAGTCCGGAGATGGTGAGATTGAGAAAATTGTTGCGGCAGCGGGGAATGCAGGTGCAGGCGCAGGGGTTTTGGGACTAAGAAACGCGGATACCTTTCTGAAAAAGATATCCGCGTTATGGGAAAAGGGTTGAAGGATATTATCCATGCGGAAGGCAAATATCCATAGGAGAAGGATGTGAACGGGGAAGGAACCATTATGCAATTGTTATCTTAGTAATAAGACGGCCCACTGAGCCGGCGCCCGGGTGAGTGTTCAGGCGTTTTTTGCAACGGGGTTAGCCGAGAGGGAGGATGATGGGGTTGAAGGCTTTGGAGGCGATGACGACTTTTTGGCCGATATGTAAGGCGGCGGCTTCTGCGGTGGTGGCGACTACCTTTACTATGCTGTTTCCGGATAATACACTTACTATACAAACGATGTCGGCGGGTTGGATGTCGATGATCTCGCCGGTTGCCCTGAATTTACTGCTGATCTTTTGTTCGAGAAAGATATTGGCGGCTGTGTCCTGTTTCCGGACCTGTCCATTTTCCAATACTATCACTTCATCGGATAAGCGAAATATTTCCGGCAGATAATGGCTGACGAGGATGGTTGTCAGCTGGTAGAAGCGATGCGCCTTCAGTATAAAATCCTGGAGGCGATGGCGCATTTCGTCGTCGAGGGCGGAGAGCGGTTCGTCGAGGAGCAGGAGCCGGGGGCGGCGGGCGATGGCGCGGGCAAGGGCCACCCGTTGCTGCTGGCCGCCGGACAGGAGGGTGGGTTTGCGGTGTTGTAGCTCTTCCAGTTCCATCATGGCCAGCAGTTCGTCCACGATGGAGCGGTCTGATCTTTTTGGTAAGGCAAACTCCAGCTGTTGGCGTACTGTCAGATGGGGGAAGAGGGCGAAGTCCTGGAAGACGAAGCCGATGGAGCGATGGCGGGTGGGGAGGTTGATGTGATGGGATGTGTCGAGCCAGATCCCGCCGTTGGTCGTGCTCTTGCCGGGTTTTGTGTTATTGCTGTTCTTGCCGCCTTTGGTGTTGTCGCTGGTCTTGCTGTAATTGGTGTTGTCGCCGGTCTTGCTGTAATTGGTGTTGTCGCTGCTCTGGCTGTCGTCGCTGTTGCCGCCGCCTGTTTGGATGTAACCGGTAGTCGTATCGGTGAGACCTGCGAGGATCCGCAGGATGGTTGTCTTACCTGCGCCGGAAGGGCCATAGAGGGCGAGGATGCTGCCTTGTTTCAATTGGAATCCGATGTCGAGCAGCTGATCGCCTGATGCGGTGTGGAGCATTTTGGTGGCCCGGAAGATCAAAGTTGGGATGGTTGGCTTTTCCGTCATAACATCGACTTTGGCTTATTATAACGGTGATTGACCAGGTAGACCAGGAGCAGGATGGTAAAAGAAAGGGCTAAGAGCACCAGGGCATAACGGTTGGCCAGGCCATAGTGAGTCGATTGCACTTCGTCGTAAATGGCTACTGAAGCGACTCTTGTTTGGCCGGGAATGCTGCCGCCTATCATCATCACGACGCCGAACTCTCCGATCGTATGAGCAAAACTCAGCACGGCGCCGGTGATGAGGGAGGCCCGCATGTTGGGAAGCAGGACGCGGAAGAGTGTCGTCCAATCCGATTTGCCAAGGGTTCGGGATGCTTCGTGCAGATCGGCGGGCAGGCTTCTGAAGCCGGCCAGCAAAGGGTTGACCATAAAGGGCAGGCTATAGATGATGGAAGCAAGGACGAGTCCGGGGAAGGTAAAGACGAGACGGAGATCGAGCCATTGGTCGAGGAGCTTGCCAAACCCCCTGGCCGGACTAAAGGCCAGGAGAAGGTAGAAACCCAGGACGGAAGGGGGAAGCACCATAGGCAGGCTGATGATGGCTTCCACCGCGGCTTTCCACCGGGCGCGGTTGTAGGCCAGCCACCAGGCGATGGGGATACCCAGCAGGAGCAGTATCGCCATGGTCAAGAACGCCAGGCGTAAGCTGAGCCATAAAGGTGACCAGTCAATCATGTGCCAAACTTACTTCATTCGTTTTGATCAGCGCTATAATCGGGTCATTCTCTTTGAGGGAGAGTGCGTCGCAGGCGGCGCGGGTTATGATCGCTTTTATTGTTCGTTGGACGGGTGAGTCCGCCGGGGCTGAGGAGTTTAGGGCGAGGGTTAGTTCGCAGAGGATGGCGCCGCTGACGATGGCGGCGATGTGGCAGGGGATCTGGTTTCGGACGCTGATCTGAAGCGGAGTTGATACGGGCAGGGCTATCATGACCTCTGTCTCTTTGAAAAGAAGACGAACGGAGGCGCCTGTTTTAAGCCAGGGGCTTGTATCGGGAGTATCGAGGATAAGGGAATAGAAAAGCTGGCCGCCGGCAAGGACTATTACCAGGGAAATGTTTTGTTCTGTTGTGATTGCTGTGATCTCGCCGGTGAGTGTATTCATGGATCGATGGGTATTTTTGGGGGGGATCAGGGTTGGCCAAATCCAAATTTTTTCAGGATAGTGGCGGTTGCGGGGGAACTGATGAAGGCGGAGAATTTTTTGGCGCCCGCATTGCCTTTTGCGTGGGGCAGCAGGACATAACCTTGTTGCAGAGGTTGGTGTGAGCTGGCCGGGATCAGCCAGAATTTACCGCCTGTCTGCTGCATAGCGGGGGATAGGGCCAGCGAAAGCGCGATGATGCCGATGTCTGCGGCGCCACTTTGAGCATACTGGGCTGTCTGCGCGATATTTTCCCCGATGACCAGCTTGTCTTTTATCTTATCATACAATTGGTAATAACGAAGGCTTTCTTCTGCGCGTTTACCATAGGGTGCATGTGCAGGATTGGCGATGGCTATTTTTTTTATGGCATTGTTGAGCAGGCTATTCATCTTCTCCCGGTTTGGATCCGAAGTTTTACTCCAGAGGACCAGCTGTCCTGTGCCGTAGAGTTTTATATCGGATATGGTTTTGTTCTTTTGCTGCAGCTGGCGGGGATAGTCGATATCGGCGGAGAAGAAAAGATCGAAGGGAGCGGAATTGTCGATCTGCTGGAAAAAGTTGCCCGAAGAACCGTAAACGACTTTTACTTTTATGTTTGGGTTTTGGCGGGAGAAAACGGCAACGACGGAGTCCATGGCGAATTTGAGGTCGGCTGCGGCTGCGACGAGGACTTCGGTAGTTTGGGAGGGGTGAATGTCCGCAGCGTGGGCGAGGAGGCTGCCGGTGGTGTGGGGTGCGGAAAGGAATGCCAGCAGCAGCGGGGCTGCGGCAGCCAAAAACAATAAGTGGCGGAAGGCTCTTCTCATGGATGGAAAAATTGTGACATAAATTTAGGACCTTCGCGGGTCAATTATTTACTAAGGCCGAATTATTTAATATGAGTCAATTATTTACGCCCCTTACGATCAGGGATATCATTTTGGGAAATCGTATTGTCGTTTCGCCTATGTGTCAGTATTCTGCCCATGACGGAGTAGCAGGAGACTGGCATCTTGTGCATCTGGGCAGCAGGGCTGTGGGTGGGGCAGGGCTGATCATCACGGAGGCGACGGCTGTCTCGCCGGAAGGGCGGATCTCGCCTTTTGACCTGGGCATCTGGAAGGATGAACACATCGAAGGGCTTCGCCGTATCGTCAAATTTGTCCGGGCGCAGGGTAGTGAGATCGGCATACAGCTGGCCCATGCGGGTCGTAAGGCCAGTGTGAGCGAGCCCTGGAACGGGGGCAAGCTGCTGAAGGAAGAGGAGGGGGGATGGCCGGTGGTGGCGCCAAGCGTCGTACCGTTTAGCGAACATTATGGAGAGCCGGTGGAGCTGACGGCGGCGGGGATCCGTCATGTGGTGGAAGATTTTAAGTTAGCTGCGCGACGGGCTATGCTGGCCGGCTTTAAAGTAGTGGAGATACATGCTGCTCATGGATACCTGGTACATCAATTCCTTTCTCCGTTGAGTAATCATCGGAAGGATGAGTATGGCGGGAGCTGGGAAAACAGGGTAAGGTTGTTACTGGAAATCGTAGAAGGCGTGAGATCGGTCTGGCCTCCGGGTTATCCGTTGTTTGTGCGTGTTTCGGCAACAGACTGGGCTGAGGGTGGATGGTCGGCTGACGA
This sequence comes from Puia sp., assembly GCA_036499285.1. GTDB lineage: Bacteria > Bacteroidota > Bacteroidia > Chitinophagales > Chitinophagaceae > Puia. The sequence goes on from DASYEB010000042.1 coordinate 19,501, forward strand.
AACAGTGCGGCTTGGCGCCCTGTTAAAGGAACGGGAAGTGGATGTGATCGATTGCTCCACAGGAGGTTTGGTGCCTTATCAAAAGATCCCGGTAGGACCCGGCTACCAGGTGCAATTCGCCGAACGGATCCGGAAAGAAACGGGGATGCTTACTGGAGCGGTGGGGATCATTACCAATCCGATACAGGCGGAGACCGTATTGGCAAGCGGGCAGGCGGATCTGGTGGTCATGGCACGGCAAATGCTGCGGGATCCTTATTTTCCATTACATGCGGCAGACGAATTAGGATTTAAAGAGATGCATTGGCCTTTGCAATATGAGCGGGCTAAGCGGAGTAAGTAGATTAGATTGAAAAAAATTACTTTCGTTGAACTTTTGACAAACCGTTTTGTTTTTTTTAACAAATTCAAAAATCACTGATGCAACTAACATTTTACGGGCACGCTACCCTTTCTATTACCGTAAACGGGAAGACGATTCTGTTCGATCCGTTCTTTACGGGCAATCCGACTGTAAAAGACATTGATATTGATAAGATTAAGGCAGATTATATCTTTATTACCCATGGGCATGGAGATCATACGGCGGACGTTGTGAATGTAGCTAAAAAAACCGGCGCTATGTGTGTGGGTGCTGCGGAGGTAGTGGGGTGGCTGAAGAAAAATGGGGTGGAAAATGTACATCCTCTGAATCACGGAGGACCGGCTGCCTTTGATTTTGGTAAAGCCCGGGCGGTGAATGCGATTCATTCCTCTTCTTTTAACGATGGCAGCTATGCCGGTAATCCGCTGGGTTTTGTTTTTACGACGGCTAAAGGTAATTTTTACATCGCCGGCGACACGGCTCTGACGATGGATATGCAATTGATCCCTTTATGGGCCAAGCTGGACTTTGCCGTCATGCCTATCGGGGGAAATTACACCATGGACCCGGGAGATGCGCTGCATGCTTCGGATTTTGTAAAATGTAATAAAGTAGTTGGCGTTCATTATAATACGTGGCCAATCATACAAATCGACACGGACAAGGCAAAGGCGGATTTTGCGGCAGCCGGAAAACAGCTGCTGCTCCCTAATCCTGGTGAAATCATTGAAGTTCATTAAAGTCTAAAATCCAGGGTGACTATTTTTAGCTATTTGTTATTGAATTGTAAATAGCATGATCAGACAGGTGATTTCAACCAGGATTTTTAGAATCTTGCAGCACAAACCAGACAATTGCTGTCAATTACCGGCAGGGGAATTGATAAAAAATCAGGAGCTAACCTAAAGAATCTGGATTTGATAAAACTCTACAAGCATGGACATTAGCGTTTATTTACGAAGAATAAATTTCGACGGAATCGTATACCGGGACCTGGATACTTTGCGTGAGCTGCAGCGCAATCATGTCTTCTCCATTCCGTTCGAAACGCTGGATATTCACAATCAAATACCCATTTTATTACAGATCAATTTCTTGTATCAAAAGGTGATACTGGATAAGCGCGGGGGATACTGTTACGAATTAAATGTTTTGTTCCATCGTCTGCTGACGCTGTGTGGATTCGATGTAAAGATGATTGGGGGGCGGCTGCATCATGGCAATAATAAGTTTGGCCGGGAATTCGAACATATGGCGCTGCTGGTGGAACTGAATGGCCGTAAATGGCTGGTTGATGTAGGATATGGAGATTTTTCCATGGCGCCTTTGGCGATCATGCCTGGCGAGATACAAAGTGATGGCCGCAGCTATTACCAGATCATCGATCCGGTGATAGTGGATGGGAAATCTTATTTAGCGGTAGCAAAGTGGAATGCGACCAAGCAGGACTTTAAGATCGATTATATTTTTACGCTTACTCCGCGGGTGCTGGCGGATTTCCACGACATGAACGAATTTCATCAGTCTTCGCCGGAGTCTCACTTCAGGCGGAGCCTGATCTGTACGTTGCCGACGGAAGAAGGGAGGATCAGTCTGATCAACAACAAGCTGATCCGTACAGAAGGCGGGAAGCGGCAGGTGAGGGTCATCCAGGATGAGGATCACCGTGACGAGGTACTGGAGAAGTACTTTCATATGGATATGGTTTATCTGCCTTAGGAATGATAAGGGGTGCGATTGCTGTGACAGCAGCCGGAGATTTGGGGATATGGAGAAAGACCTTATTTTTACAGCATGAATCTTTTTAACCGACCGCTGCTTATTTGTTTATTGGGTATAGCTGTTATTGCGGGTTGCGACGAACCTCCGAAGAAACATGTTACGCGTCATGCGGCTGCTGATGAGACTGTCAGTGTCGATAAGAATACGCTGCCGCCGCCGGATATTTTTGTGGCTGCCCCGCACACGATCGAGGGATGTGTAGGATTATATACTTATGATTCGCTGAAGACCTCTTTTGACAATATGGATGTTGACAAGGGAAAGAAGATATTGGCGACGAAGACGGCGGAATTTGCTTTTTTACGCTGGCATGGGAAGGATGTGGTGATGAAGTATGATAAAAAGGAGAGTAAGGTGGTGGATAAGACGACGAATAAGGAGGTGTATCGGGGGAATGGGTTTGTGGTGGTGCTGATGATGCAGGTGATCCAGGTAAAGGGGGAGGAGATGTTGTCGACGGGGATCCTGGAGATCACCCAGGGGGATAAGAGGATCAAGATAAAGGTTAGCGGGGTTTCGGGGTGCTAACAGTAAATATGATAAAGAAAAAGACCTCCCAGGCGGGAGGTCTTTTTTATTTTATAAGTGAATTGCTTCACCGTAAGCCACTTCGATGGCGTCTTTGACCGCCTCGCTGATAGTGGGGTGAGGGTGGATGCTATTGAGCAGTTCGTGATAGGTCGTCTCGAGCTTGCGGCCGACTACGGTCTCTACGATGATCTCGGTTACGTTGTAGCCGATCATGTGGGTGCCGAGCCATTCGCCGTATTTTGCGTCGAAGATGACTTTTACGAAACCTTCGGTATGGCCGACGCCGGTGGCTTTACCGGATGCGGTAAGCGGGAATTTGCCAACCTTTATTTCGTAACCTGCATCGCGGGCCTGTTTTTCGGTAAGACCGACAGAGGCTATTTCGGGTGTGCAGTAAGTACAGCCGGGGACGTTGTTATAGTCGAGGGCTTCGGGCTGGTGTTTGTATTTCTTTTCGTTGTAGGCGATGTTTTCCACGCAGATGATACCTTCTTTTGAAGACACGTGGGCAAGCGCCTGGCCGGGAACGCAGTCGCCGACGGCATAGATGCCGGGTACATTGGTCTGGTAGTATTTGTCGACGCTGATCTTGCCTTTGTCTGTTTTTACGCCGACGGTTTCGAGACCGATGTTCTCGATATTGGCAGAGATGCCTATAGCGCTGAGGACGACGTCGGCTTCCAGGGTTACTTCACCATTTGGCGTCTTCACCTTTGCCTTTACGCCGCTGCCGCTGGTATCGACGCTGGTCACCTCGCTGCTGGTCAATACTTCGATGCCATATTTCTTATAGATCTTTTCCAGCTCTTTTGAAATCTCTTCGTCTTCTACGGGAACGATGCGGGGAAGGAACTCTACGACAGTGACCTTTGTACCCATGCTATAGTAGAAGTAGGCGAATTCGACGCCGATAGCGCCGCTGCCTATGATGACAATGCTTTTTGGTTTTTCCGGAAGCGTCATTGCTTCCCGATAGCCGATGACCTTTTTACCATCCTGTTTCAGGTTGGGCAGTTCGCGGCTGCGGGCGCCGGTGGCAACGATGATGTGTTTGCCTTCTACGATCTGGGTCTTGCCGTCGGCGCCGGTGACTTCCACCTGGCCTTTGGCTTTGAGCTTTCCGTAACCAAGGATCACATCGATCTTATTCTTTCTCATCAGGAACTGTACGCCTTTGCTCATCTTGTCGGCTACTCCGCGGCTACGCCGGATAACTGCGGGAAAATCGGCCGTGCCGGTGGCTTCGATGCCGAAATCCCTGGCATGCAGAATATCCTGATATACCTGGGCACTTTTTAGCAGAGCTTTGGTAGGAATACATCCCCAGTTAAGGCAAACTCCGCCAAGGTTCTCTTTTTCAATGATTGCTACTTTAAAGCCAAGCTGTGCGGCGCGGATCGCGGACGGATAACCACCGGTCCCACTGCCTAGAACGACTACATCGTATGCCATGTCTAACCTTTTTTATTTTTAAAAATTTATAAAAATGCGACCGGCGAAGGTACTTCACAAAGCGGAAATCGCCAAATGCCCCGGGGTGGGTGAGGTACGCCGCGAGGGTGGGTGACGATGCCGGCAGAAGGTAGCGGTGACTGTGGCAATTATGCGCCGGAGGGTGTACATTTGCGCCCATGAAAGCAGTTAAACTGGATATATTGGCGATAGCCGTTCATCCTGATGACGTAGAGCTGGGATGTGCCGGCACTTTGCTTATGGAGAAGCAAAACGGGAAGAGAACGGGAGTGGTGGACCTGACCCGGGGAGAACTGGGGACAAGAGGGACCCCCGAGCTGAGGGCCGAAGAGGCCGCAAGGGCTGCGACCATTCTCGGGCTGGATGTCCGGGAGAATCTGGGAATGGCCGACGGCTTTTTCCGGAATGACGAGGCGCATCAACGGCGGCTGATCCGGGCTATCCGGAAATATCGCCCTGAGATAGTGCTGGCCAATGCCCTGGACGACCGGCATCCCGATCATGGACGTGCGGGACACCTGATCACGGAGTCCTGTTTTCTCAGCGGGCTGCGGAAGATAACAACGGAAGACGAGGAGGGTCGTCCGCAGGAGCACTGGCGTCCCAAATATGTGTTTCATTTTATCCAGGACCGGTATGCCCATCCGACGTTCGTGTATGATATCACGCCGGTCTTCGAAGCCAAACTGCAGTCTATAAGGGCTTATTCGTCGCAGTTCTTTTCCACCGAATACAGTGAGAACGAGCCTCAGACCTATATCTCCACCCCGGAATTCCTGAATGCCATCATCGGGCGTCATCAAATGTTCGGGAAAATGATCGGAGTGCCTTATGCGGAGGGATTTATCACGGAAAAGGTGATCGGAGTAAGGGATTTTGACGCATTTGTACAGATGGATACTTAATTGTGTGGGAATCAGGGCGCCTGTATAACAAAAGGAATGGGAAGCGCGTTATTATATTGTGTCGTTTTTAACATCAAATGCCCCCGGAAAGGACTAAATTTGCACTAATTATTAATATTTATCATCATGTTAACGCCCAAATTTGCCAATACACCTCATTCCTTTCACACTGAACTGAAGAAAAGGATCGGCAGCTATTTTGAGGAAATTGGTAAATCGACTACAGGAAATTATAACCTTTTCCTAAAGGCTGTGATCCTGATGGTAAGTTTTGTTTTTGTATATATCCACCTGGTCTTTTTTACACCGTCAGCTCTTTGGGCGATACTGGAATGTGTGCTGCTGGGTGGCATTGTTGCCGCGATAGGTTTTAATGTGATGCATGACGGGGCCCATGGCAGTTTTTCCAAATACAAATGGGTCAATCATTTTGCGGCTTTCTCCCTGAACATACTTGGAGGGAACAGCTTTATGTGGAATCAGAAACACAATGTCATCCACCATGCGTTCACCAATGTAGACGGCGTTGATGACGACATAGACATTCAGCCATGGATGCGGATGAGTGAAACGCAGAAGAAATACAAGCTGCATAAGTATCAGCACCTGTATTTCTGGTTCCTTTATTCCTTGTTGTACATCTTCTGGATCTTTGTACTGGATTATATCAAATATTTCAAAAGCAAGGTAGGCGGCATGCCGTTGAAGAGAATGACGATCGCCGACCATTTTGTGTTCTGGGGGTTCAAGCTTTTTCATGCTTTCCTGTTCGTTTTTGTCCCGATCTATACTATCGGCTTTTCTGACTGGCTGGTGGGCTTTGTCATTTTCACCTGTGTTGCAGGGTTTGTACTGAGCATTGTATTCCAGCTGGCGCATACTGTTGAGCATACCGCCTTCCCCGTTGCCAATATAGAGACTGGTAAGCTGGAGGATGAGTGGGCTGTTCACCAGATCAAGACGACGGCCAACTTCGCTACCAATAACCCGGTGGTGTCCTGGCTGGTTGGCGGATTGAATTTCCAGATCGAGCATCATCTTTTCCCCAAAATATCACACGTACATTATCCCGCTATCAGCAAGATCATCCGGCAGGCTTGCCAGGAGTATGGTCTGGTCTATATCGAATATCCAAGAGTGCGTTATGCCGTCGCTTCGCATGTGGCCTTTTTGCGCCAGATGGGAAGGAAATAATTAGCATTCCCTTATTGTGGGAGAAAGGCCTATGGCCTTTTTGACCTTATAAATGCCCCCGAAATATTGTAACTTTGCACCCCGTTGCGGTTAAAACTGCAACGACAAAGTAAATGAGCAAAGTAAAGATAGGTCTCGTGCAGATGAGCTGTACGGCTGACAAAGCCGCCAATCTGCGCAGGGCGATGGACAAGGTCAGGGAAGCTGCAGCCGGCGGGGCGCAGATAGTCTGTCTCCAGGAGCTGTTTACCTCCTTATATTTCTGTGATGTAGAAGATTACGAGAATTTCAAGCTTGCGGAGGCTATTCCCGGGCCATCTACCGATGTCCTTGGAAAACTGGCGGCCGAGCTGAATGTCGTGATCATCGCTTCTCTTTTTGAGAAGAGGGCACAGGGTCTTTATCATAATACAACCGCCGTGCTGGATGCCGATGGGTCTTACCTCGGAAAATACCGGAAGATGCATATCCCGGATGACCCGGCTTTTTACGAAAAATTTTACTTTACTCCCGGGGACCTGGGGTATAAGATCTTCAAGACCAGATATGCTTCTATCGGCGTACTGATCTGCTGGGACCAGTGGTATCCTGAAGCTGCGCGCATTACTGCGCTGATGGGTGCGGAGATCCTTTTTTATCCCACAGCGATAGGCTGGGCAACGAGCCAGGATGAAGCTACCAATACCGAACAATACAACGCCTGGCAGACCATTCAGCGGAGTCATGCCGTAGCCAATGGGGTGCATGTGGTCAGCGTGAACAGGGTGGGATTTGAACAGAACGGGGCGATGAAGTTCTGGGGCGGAAGCTTTGTTGCGAACCCATTCGGGTCGTTGATCTATAAAGCCTCGCATGATACAGAAGAGACGACGGTTGTGGAAGTGGATACGGCCGCGACGGACCGCTATCGTACGCACTGGCCTTTTATGCGCGACAGACGAATAGATTCCTATCAACCTATTACGAAGCGATATATTGATGAAGGATAATATGACGTTAAAAGAAGCAGGTTATTATTTTCCCGCAGAATTCAGCAGACATGCAGCGACGTGGCTTTCCTGGCCGCATAAAGAGGCTTCATGGCCAGGGAAGATACAGTCTATCTACCCGCACTACAGTCTGTTTATAAAGGAACTGGCGAAGGGCGAGACCGTTTGTATCAATGTGCCGGATGAGGCTATGAAGGCTTTTGCCATTGGCCATCTAGAGGCCGCCGGTGTGGACATGCAAATGGTATCTTTCTTTTTGCACCCGACGAATGATGCCTGGTGCAGGGATCATGGGCCTGCTTTTCTGCTAAATCCCGCGGCTGAGAAAAAGAAGGTGATCGTGGACTGGAACTATAATGCCTGGGGGAATAAATATCCGCCATTCGAACTTGACGATGTGATACCCACGCTGGTAGGCAAAGCGCTGAACCTGCCGGTATATTATCCGGGTATAGTGATGGAAGGCGGCTCGGTGGAGTTCAATGGAAAAGGCACGCTGCTGACGTCATCCTGTTGTTTGCTGAATCCCAATCGCAATCCTGAATTAGACCAGGAGAAGATCGAATCTTATCTACGCGATTATTATGGTGTGGAGCAGATATTGTGGGTAAAGGAAGGGATCATCGGAGATGATACTGATGGACATATCGACGACACGGTTCGTTTCGTGGATGAGGACACTGTGATTACGGTCGTCGAGGATGATAAGCAGGATGAGAACTATATATTGCTTCAGGAAAATCTGAAGGATCTGAAGAAGATGCGGCTGCTGAACGGCAAGCAACTAAATATTGTCGAGCTGCCGATGCCGGAGGCCGTCATTTATGAGGATCAGCGTCTGCCGGCTTCTTACGCCAATTTTTATATAGCCAATGAATCGGTCATCGTGCCGACTTTCCGGTGTGACCGGGATGAGAAGGCGCTGCGGATCATTCAGGAATGTTTTCCTGCCCGCAGGGTTGTGGGGATCGATTCTACGGATATTATATGGGGGCTGGGGAGCTTTCACTGTCTCAGCCAGCAGGAGCCGGAGGTGTAGAAGCGTTGGTCCCAGTATTGAGCGTCGGATGGCATAGGAAAGAAAAAAGAGGGCGGGTCATCCGCCCTCTTTTTTTTATGCGGTGATCGCTACGATCGGTACGTGGCTATGATAGGCCAGCTTGCTTGTGCTGGTCGTTTTGAAGACGTTGGAGAGGAAAGAGTGTCTCCGCGGGAAGGTCAGGATCAGGTCGATGTGATTATCGGCCACGAACTGGTTGATCGCTTCCACGAAATCGAAGAGCCGGATGAAATAGAACTCCGGTTTGAAGTCACTCAATTTTGCTTCCAGCTTGGTCCTTTCCGTCTTATACTCCTCAGTTACCTGGACATAATGTTCATGGTCGACATTGACGATATGCAGGCGAGGTTTGAACAGGTTGAGCACCTCCTTTACGGTGTCTACCGGGATAGTATCGTCAATTTCTTTAAAATCAGTGAGTAACATAACATTTTTTGCAGACTTAAGGTGTGCATCCGGAGGGACGATGATGACCGGTGCGATGGCTCTTTTGACGATGTTAAGGGTATTGCTGCCCATAAAGATCTGGCCCAGGCGGGTGGCGCCGGTGATACCCATGATGATCAACTGGATGTTGTTCTTGACCACATAGGCTTCGAGCGTGTCCAGGAACCGGTTGTTCTCTTCGGCTACCAGGGAGATCTTTGCGCTGGTGATGGCGGCGAGCTCGGTCTGAACGCTTCCGAGGGCCAATTCAACAATGGCTTGCCTGCTGGCATCCTCTTCGGCGTCTGTGCCAAGGGGGCTGCTGTCGGAGCCATATTCCAGGGCGTCAAACACGTTATAAAGAATAATATGAGCGTCGGCGACGCCGTTGGCGAGATGGGCTGCATACCGGGCAGCGTTCTTGGATGCGTCGGAAAAATCGATTGGGACTATAAAATTATTCATATATGAGATGTTTGGTCTGTCAGAATAGTAAATATATACAATTGACAACTTTTTTATACGCTCCGGGCACAAAAAAGTTATTATTAACCAGTTTTCAACAAGAGACAGCCGGTGGGGATCATTTTGGCAAAAATCACATATTTTAATGTAGGTTTGTCGCCCGGCCAAATCGAACGGGCGCGCCGTATTGAGGCGGGTGCAACGAGGAAACGGGATGGATCATCATAAGTAAATTATATAAACTGTGCGATTAAAGAGCCTTGAAATAAAGGGATTCAAGAGTTTTGCTGATAAAACCATTATCAGCTTTGACGAAGGCATTACGGGCATTATCGGACCGAATGGCTGTGGGAAGAGCAATATAATTGACAGTATCCGCTGGGTGATAGGGGAGCAGAAGATCAGTCATCTGCGATCGGAGAACCTGGAGAGCCTGGTGTTCAATGGGAGCAAGACCCGTTCGGCGTCCGGTCTTGCGGAGGTGAGCCTGACCTTTGAAAATACGAAGAATCTCCTGCCTACGGAATTCAGCACGGTTACGGTCACCCGTAAGTTCTACAAGAGCGGGGAGAGTGAATATCGTCTTAATGATGTCTCCTGCCGGTTGAAGGATATCCAGAACCTTTTTATGGATACGGGCGTCAGCACGGACAGCTATGCCATTATCGAGCTTGGAATGGTGGATGATATCATCAAGGATAAGGAGAACAGCCGTCGCCGTATGCTGGAGCAGGCTGCGGGTGTCACCATTTATAAGACCCGGAAGAAAGAGGCGCGGCAGAAGCTGGATGCCACGGAGCAGGATCTGGCCCGTATCGAGGACCTTTTATTCGAGATCAACAACCAGCTGAAAAGCCTGGAGAACCAGGCGAAGAAGGCGGAGAAATATTACGAGATCAAGAAGGAATACCGCGAGCTTAGCATCGAGCTGGCGAAGGCGGCGCTGGAGGGTTTTAATCTTACTTATCGTGAGCTAAACGAGAAAGCCGATACCGAGACGGATAAAAAGATAAGACTGGAGGCGATGATCGCGCAGGAAGAAGCCGATGTCGAACAGCAGAAGGTCGGCTTTATCGAGAAGGAGCGGGCGCTGCAGTCTATGCAGCATGCCTTCAACGACTTGCTGCAGTCGTTGCGGACAAAGGAGAATGAGAAGAACCTGGCTTCACAGCGGCTGAATTTCCTGAAAGAAAAGGAAAGCTCTTTACAGGAGTTTCTGCAAAAGGGCGAGGGGCAGCTGAAAGGACTGGAAGAAAGTATTGTTTTTACCCGTCAGCAGGTGGGTGAGGAGGAGAATAAATTGTCGGGTTTGCAGGAGCAGCTGGAATCCCTGAAGGATTCTGTGGATGAGACGCGGAAGGTGTTCGATGAAAAGAGGGTGACGGTCGATGCGCTTCGCAGAGAGAACGCTCAGATCCAGCGTGACCAGTTCGATGCGGAAAAGAAGATAGCCGTAGCCGATACGTCGATACAGAACCTGCAGCGGGGCATCCGCCAGCTTGAAGAGGAGCGGACGGTCCGGGACAGCCAGCTAAAGCAGCTGGAGGAAGAGCGCCAGCTGAAGGAGCAGGAACTGGAATCCAGGCAGGCCGGTTTGCGCCAGCTACAGGATCACCAGGAGCGTACCAAGGAAGCCATCCTTCAGGCTCAGGGGCAGATGGAAGTATTGCGCCAGCAGCTGGCTGATGAAAGCAGGAAGCTGGATGCAAAAAAGAACGAGCACGACCTGCTCAAGAGCCTGGTCGACTCGATGGAGGGTTATCCGGAGAGCATTAAATTTCTGCACAAGAACAAGGGATGGAATCATGCCGCGCCGATACTTTCCGATATCATCTATGTAAAGGAAGAGTTCAGGGCAGCGGTGGAGAACGTGCTGGAGCCGTATCTCAACTATTATGTGGTAAATAATTTGCAGGAGGGTATGCAGGCCGTGCACCTGCTGGATGATAATAAGAAGGGTAAGGCCAATTTCTTTTTGCTGGACCGAGTTTCGGGCGCTGCGGCGGATGCCTCGCATGGCGGAGAAGGGCTGGTGCCGGCGATGTCGGTTATTGAAGTGGACGATACGTACCGGAGGCTGGCCGAACATCTGCTGGGGAATGTCTTTATTGCCGAGAATGAGGAGGCATTGGAAAACAGCAATGGATCAGTCGTGCTGGAGAAGAGTGGTAAATATGTAAAAGGAAAATATTCTCTTACCGGGGGCAGTGTCGGTCTTTTTGAAGGAAAGAAGATCGGCCGTGCCAAGAATCTGGAGAAGCTGCAGAAGGAGATTGCACAGCTGCAAACCACGGTCGGTGATCTGAAGACGGCCATACAGGACAAGCACAATGAATTAGCCGGATACAACGAACAATTGAAAGAGCAGGTTATTCGTCAAACGCAGGATGATATCAACCGGCTGACGAATTTTGTCTTCTCCCTGCAGAATAAGGTGGAGAATCTTCATTCACAGCAGGACTCCTCCCAGGGCCGGCTGGAAGAGTTACAGCTCAACCTGGAAGAGACGATCGCGGGCATTGAAGATACACGTAATGCGTGGGCCGAACTGGTGAGGGTAGTGAGTGAGCTGAAGGAGAAGGCGCAGGCGGCGGAGGAAGACTACCGGTCGGCCGAGCATTCGTATAACAGCAGCTCTGCACAGTATAACGAATTCAATCTGCAGGTGACCCGTCAGTATAGCCGGATCAATGGTCTTAAGCAGGAATTGGATTTCAAGAGCAAGCAGCTGACCGATCTGCACAACCAGATCGAAGCCAATGCTTCCCAGCTGAGGCAAACCAATGAAAGCATCAGCGAGAGCGAAGAGTTGCTGGGTAATTCAGAAGGCGCTCTGTTGGAATTACTGCGTAAGAAAGAGGAAGAGGAAAAGAAATTGAATGAAGCCGATCAGGCCTATTATAACCTGCGTAATGTCCTTGGCGAGCGGGAGACCGAGCTGCGGCATAAGGTGAAGGAAAAGGAAATGCTGGAGCAGACGCTGAGTGGGATCAAGGACCGTCTGAATGAGCTGAAGCTTCAGCTGGCGGGGATGAAGGAACGGTTGAATGTAGAGTTCCGGATCAACCTGGATGATATTATCGATCAGCCCCGTACGGGCGACACGCCGGTGGAGGACCTGCAGTCGACCGCTGACAAGATGAAGAAAAGGCTGGAGAATCTCGGTGAGGTGAATCCTACGGCGATAGAGGCCTTCACGGAAATGAAGAAACGATATGAATTTATCCTCGAGCAGAAGAATGACCTGGTGAGCGCGAAGGATAGCCTCTTACAGACCATACAGGAGGTAGAGGCTACGGCCAATCAGCAATTCCTGGATACCTTCAATAAGGTGCGGGAGAACTTCCAGCGGGTGTTCAAGTCCTTGTTTACTGAAGAAGATACGGCGGATATGGTGCTGGAGAACCCCGAGAACCTGGCAGAGACGGGCATCGATATCGTCGCGAAGCCGAAGGGGAAACGTCCTTCGTCTATCAGCCAGCTTAGTGGGGGGGAGAAGACACTGACGGCAACGGCTTTGTTATTCTCTATCTATCTGATCAAGCCTGCGCCTTTCTGTATATTGGATGAGGTGGATGCTCCGCTGGATGATGCTAATGTGGGCAAGTTCACCAATATGATCCGCCAGTTCAGCGAGAACTCGCAGTTTATCATTGTTACGCATAATAAAATGACGATGAGCACGGTGGATGTGATCTACGGGGTGACGATGCAGGAGCCGGGAGTGAGCAAGCTGGTGCCGGTGGATTTCAGGGGATTGAATTAGTATTGCGGCGTACCGGGTCGTTAGAGAACCAATTTTGCAATGCGGCCGCCGGCGCCGGCGAGAAAGACGGTTTTCCCTTTCTTAGCCTTTCGGCAGACGTGGAAGCTGGCGGATGCAATGAGTTGCCAGTTCATACCGTTGTCGTTGGAAATATCTACGCCGGAGGTACCGCAGCAAAGGACATTCTTATCACCGAAATATTCTACGCAGCCCCTATAGCCATGGGGAGGAGTTGTAGGGCGGATCCAGGTGGTACCGCCGTCCAGAGTCAGAAAACAATTCCCATCCTGTACAGTATCTTTTGCGAAGTCGCCACCAGTTATAATAAGGGTGTGCGGGTTTTTTACAGCAACAGAATTTGCGCCGGTGCTGGCAGCGCCCCGAAGCAGGGGTAGTTCGATCGTTTTGTCCCGGATGAAGAGACGGGAGCGGAGGGGGCCGCCGCTGACAAAACAAGCTTCTTTTAAATCGAGGGCGCGGACGTTAGTGCCGCTGGTGGCGAAACAGCCTTCAGTGGAATCGGCTTTTGGCAATTCCATAAAAGGGATCTCGTGCCAGCTGTTGCCCCCATCAAAGGTTCTTGCTACAAAGAAACGACCGTTTATCGGGTCGCCGACGACGATGCCGCTGTCATGATTCCAGAATTCCATTGCATCCATGAACATTCCTTTTGTGGTGTTCTCATAGACGAGCTTCCATGTTTTACCGCCATCCATAGTTTTTAGTATGTCGGCGGGCCCGGCGATGGCCATGATGATCGCTGTATTTTCGTCAAAGGCTTCGATGTCGCGGAAATCCCTTTTTTCATAACCCGGGACGGTGATCCAGTTCCATGTATTGCCACCGTCAATGGACCTGCCTACGGTGCCGCTGCTGCCGCTGACCCAAACTATCTTATCGGTGACGGCGCTGAGGCCACGGAGAGAGACGCGGGGCCCGGTGGTCAAAAGCCGGACGGTGGCCGGAGCCTTTGTCTGCTGGGCAATGGCAGTGGGCGCCAATGGGGTAAAAAAGCAACACATTAGCAAGATACGGCTGCAAATACGGGCAAAACGGCCGGAGGCAGCCGCCTTTATAAGGGGATGTTTCATACCTGAAAAATAGCACAATATTGGTATCCCTGAAGCTATGTCTAAAGGTTTAATTAGCCTCTTTTGTCTACTTGGTCCGTTGTATCTCTGTGCCCAGACGCCGAAAGATATGCTTGTTGCGCCGGCCAGTTCGCTTGAAAGGGATACGACAGGCCAGCGTGATCTGATCGGAATATTTCTCGATGTGACGAAGATCCAGATCCACCATCCCCGGGCGGAGACGGGGCGGCGGGTCTACTATACATTCCTGCCATTGAGTACGTCTGTTCCGGGAGGCGGGACTGCACTGATCACGTCTACGACTGCGGGTTTTTACCTGGGTGACCGTAAGGAGACCTATCTGTCGACGGCGACCTTCTCGCCGAGTTTCAACTTCAGGGGCCAGTTCAATTTTCCGCTAAGGGCTAATATCTGGTCGGCCAGTAACAAGTGGAATTACCAGGCAGATACGCGGTTCTCCATTTACCCGCAGTATACCTGGGGGCTGGGCGGCAAGCAGCCGGAGGATGATAAGATATTGGTGCGGTATAGCTATGCGCGTTTTTATGGGAGTGTATTGAAACGCATAACGCCCTATCTGTTGTTTGGTCCCGGTCTGGATCTCGACTACAATCTTCATATACGCCCTGATGTAGACTCGGTGAGCATACCGCAGTTCACGAAGTATAATTATGGAACGGGTAATCATACGAACTCTTTCTCGCAGGGTATCACCTTAAACCTGCTGATCGATACCAGATATAATTCCTTCAATCCATTGCCCGGAGCTTATCTGAATGTAGTATTCCGGGAAAACCTAAAGGCGTTGGGCAGTAATACAGACTGGCACTCGTTGTACATCGATGCGAGGAAGTATATTGCCTTTAGCAAAAAAGGGCAGAATATGCTGGGGATCTGGAGTTATTTTTGGACGACAATGTATAGCAATGCGCCTTATTTCAATCTGCCGGCGATCGGCACAGAGCCTTATCAACGCAGCGGAAGGGGATTCTATCCGTTCCGGTATATGGGCAAATCGTTGTTTTACCTGGAGACGGAGTATAGGAAGGATATTACGAAGGACGGGCTCTTCGGGTTTGTGCTGTTTGCCAATATGAACACGGTGACGGAGCCGGGGTCACATGAGTTTGCTTATATCCATCCGGCCGGCGGCGGCGGTCTTCGGATCAAGTTCAATAAACATTCGGGGTCGAATATCGGGATCGACTATGGGGTTAGCAAGGGTTATCATGCGATCTACTTCAATTTGGGCGAGACGTTCTAGTTGGGCGAGACGTTTTAGCGGGTGCCGACGGTTTACCCGGTGACGAATAATGTTTCCCTTGTGGAATGATGGATGAATTGCGTATACTTATTGCGCCCAATGCGTTTAAGAATAGCCTGGATGCGGAAGCGGCGGCATCGGCGATAAAGGAGGGGTTGGGGGCTTAGCGCTCTTCGCTGTACCTGCGAACCTTGTCTTTTGGGACAGGCGAGTGCCGCTGGTGAAGGATATGGGATTACAGAAATATTTTGATGGCGAAGTACGCCCGGGAGTGCCCGGGCGGTTTTTTCTTTTTGAGTTTGATGCGATTATGCAATCGTGATATCCTTGTCGAGATATACATCCTGTATAGCCTGGATCATTTCTACCCCTTCTTTGAACGGACGCTGAAAGGCTTTGCGACCAAGAATGAGGCCCATGCCACCGGCGCGTTTGTTGACGACGGCTGTAAAGACGGCATCTTTCAGGTCGGAGTCGCCTTTGCTTTCCCCGCCGCTGTTGATGAGGCCCACGCGACCGTTGTAACAATTGAGTACCTGGTAGCGGGTGAGGTCGATGGGATGGTTGTCGGGATGGGTCAGTTTGGAATAGACCAGCGGAGAGGTCTTGCCGTGTTTGGTAGCAAGGTATCCTCCGTTGTTGGTGGGCAATTTTTGTTTGATGATGTCTGCCCTGAGGGTTACGCCAAGGTGGTTGGCCTGGCCGGTGAGGTCGGCGGAGGTGTGATAGTCGACGCCATCGACCTTAAAGCCGGCGTTGCGGGTATAACACCAGAGGACGGTAGCCATTCCCATTTCGTGGGCTATCTCAAAGGCTTCGGCGATCTCTTTCAACTGGCGATCACTTTCCGCGCTGCCCCAGTAGACGGTGGCTCCGACGGCGACGGCTCCCATGTTCCAGGCGGTCTTTACGGTGCCAAAGAGAGTCTGGTCGTAGCGGTTAGGCAGGCTGAGGAATTCGTTGTGGTTGATCTTGACGAGAAAGGGAATACGATGCGCATATTTACGGCTCATGATATCGAGTACACCATAGGTTGAAGCTACTGCGTTGCAGCCGGCTTCGATGGCCAGCTTTATGATGTTCTCCGGATCGAAATACATGGGGTTGGCGGCGAACGATGCGCCGGCGCTGTGCTCAACGCCCTGGTCGACGGGAAAGATGGAAAGATAGCCGGTGTCGGCCAATCTTCCATGACTGATGAGGGTCTGCAGGCTTCTTAATACATGGTTGCTGCGACCGGAATTTATCCAAATTTCTTCTACGTGATTCGGGGAGGGGAATGCGCTGAGTGTCGATTTGTCAATGACGGGCTTATGATCTAAAAGAAAGGAGGCTTTGTCGCCCAGCAGGTCGAGAATTTTTTTAGACGCCATGATTGTGACTTTTTGATTGTATTGCAATTTACAACAAATCGGGTATTTTGATGGTTAAACGGGGAATATGGAAATAGGAATAGACAGCTTCGCTGCCATGTTTAGCAAAAATAGCAGCAGGGAATTAAATGATGCGGATGCTATGGCGCAATTGCTGGAAAGGATGGTTCATGCGGATCGTTCGGGTCTGGACATATTCGGCATCGGGGAGCATCACCGGAAGGGGTTTTTGGATTCGGCGCCCGCCCTGATTCTGACAGCTGCGGCTGCCCGGACCGAGCGGATCCGGCTGACGAGCGCCGTCACTGTGCTGAGCTCGGCTGACCCGGTGCGGGTGTTCCAGAATTTTGCGACGCTGGACCTGATCTCACGGGGGCGTGCTGAAATGGTTGTGGGGCGGGGTTCGTTCGTGGACGCGTATCCGCTGTTTGGATTTAACCTGGAGGACTATGATGAACTTTTTGTGGAAAAGCTGGGGTTGCTGTTGTCGATCAGGCAGAATGAGTTTGTCACCTGGTCGGGGAAGTTCAGGCCGGCTCTGAAGAATCAGCCGGTGTATCCGCGGCCCTTGCAGGAGCCCTTGCCGATATGGCTGGGTGTGGGGGGAACGCCGGAGTCTTTTGTCCGGGCGGGCAGCCTGGGCTTGCCGCTGATGGTGGCTATCATTGGCGGGGAGACGCACCGGTTCAGACCGTTGATAGATCTTTACCGGGAGGCGGGGAAAAGAGCCGGGTTTGCGCGGGAGCAATTAAAAGTGGGATTACATTCGCTGGGATATGTGGCGGAGACGACGGAGCAGGCGGTGGAGGAGTTTTATCCCGGATATGCCGCCAGTATGACGCAGGTGGGTAAGGAGCGTGGCTGGCCGCCGATGACCAGGGGCCGGTTCGAAGCGCAGAGCGGGCCCCCGGGCGCGTTGCTGGTGGGCGGGCCTGCTGCCGTGGCGGAGAAGGTGCTGAGGCATGCGGAGGCGCTTGGGGGAATATCCAGGCTCACCTTCCAGATGGATAGTGCGGAGCTGCCGCATGAGAAGCTAATGCGGTCGATAGAGCTGATCGGGCAAAAGGTGAAGCCGCTGATCAACGCATAAACCACTAAAAGTGGTTTATGCGTTGCGGTTGTTTATGCGTTGCGGTTGATGCAATTGAGGTCTTCAAAGGCTACTTCGAGACGTTTGCTAAGACTTTCCTCGCCTTTACGCAGCCAGACGCGGGGATCGTAGTGCTTTTTGTTTGGTTTTTCAGGCCCTTCGGGGTTGCCGAGCTGACCCTGGAGATAGGCTTCGTTCTTGACATAATACTGTTGGATACCTTCCCAGAAGGCCCATTGCAGATCGGTGTCGATATTCATTTTGATGGCGCCATATCCGATAGCTTCCCTGATCTGGTGCTGGGGGCTGCCGCTGCCGCCGTGGAAGACGAAATAGACGGGTTTGGGACCCGTCTTAAAGGTCTTCTCGATATAATCCTGGCTGTTCTTGAGAATGATGGGGCGCAGCTCTACGTTGCCCGGGCTATATACGCCATGGACGTTGCCGAAAGCGGCGGCCACGCCAAAAAGCTTTCCGACCTTGCTAAGCTCGGTATAGGCATGTGCTACGTCTTCGGGCTGGGTGTATAATTTATGATTTTCGACGCCGCTGTTGTCGACGCCATCCTCTTCACCGCCTGTGACGCCTAATTCGATCTCGATGGCCATGCCAAGGGGATGCATGCGTTTGAAGAATTCGACGGAAGTATGGATATTCTCTTCGAGGGGTTCTTCGGAGAGGTCGAGCATATGCGAGCTGAAGAGAGGTTGTTTCTTTTCTTTAAAGAATTGTTCGCCGGCGTCGATGAGTCCGCTGACCCAGGGGAGCCATTTTTTTGCGGCGTGGTCCGTATGCACTATCACCGGAACGCCGTAGTATTTAGCAACATTGTGGATGTGGAGGGCTCCGGAGATCCCGCCGGAGATGTTTCCCTGGAGCTTATCGTTGGGCATTCCTTTTCCGGCGATGAACTGGGCGCCGCCATTGGAAAACTGGATGATAACGGGGGAATTGACTTTTGCTGCAGTTTCGAGAACGGCGTTGATGGTATTCGTTCCGATAGCATTTACAGCGGGCAGGGCGAATTGGTTGTCTTTAGCGTCGTTGTATAAGGCTTCCAATTCTTCGCCGAAGAGGACTCCTGCTTTGTATTTTTTCATGTTTACTGAGCTTTGAGGCCGCAAGATACGGCATGAGCACCTAATCTTCGAATTTGCTCAGATTTTTTTGAAGGAGGGAAAGGTTCTTTTGCAGCGTTTGTTTTAGCTGTCTTTTTACCACCTGGCCCATCGAGCGGCATTTGAGAAAGGCGGGGTTTTTAAAATAGCCCGAGAGTTCGGTCTTTAGCTGGAGGAGTTTTTCGGGGCTGGAAATGGCATGGTCCCGGGACATGATGTTGAGCAGATCCATCAGCCGGAACCGGGAGGACGCTACCCGGAAGGCCATCATGGTCCTTTCTTCTGTCTGATATTGTTCGATCGAGTCTTTGTTCAGGTGTTTGAGGCTGAGATCGACGAGGGCCCTGTTCTCTTTAAAGAACTGGGGGATGTAGAGATTTTTCCTGCCTTCATAGGATTGCTGGTCGAAGTCGATGGCCCGGATCCGGTATTGATAATCTTCTATATCGGGGG
Organism: Puia sp.; assembly: GCA_036499285.1. Taxonomy (GTDB): domain Bacteria; phylum Bacteroidota; class Bacteroidia; order Chitinophagales; family Chitinophagaceae; genus Puia. The sequence goes on from DASYEB010000042.1 coordinate 38,845, forward strand.
TGATGTCGATGACAAAATTGTAGGAACGCATGTCTCCAAGGAGGCGGACAAAACAACGTTCGTTGAACTTGACGAATTCTTTTGAAAAACGGATCTTATTGGTTTGAGGGTCGTCGAGGAAATTCTTTATGAACAGGTCGCCGGGGATGCCGGGGATATGTTCTTCCACAAGGGTATTGTGATGTGTGAAATAGGTGATGCGATTGGGCGAGAGAAGGTGTTCCAGCTCCAGTCCGTAGATACGTGAGGCATCGGCCTGTTTGATATAATAGTGATCGTAGTTATCGTTGAACTTGTTTACGATGCGGATGCGAAAGGGGTGTGAGTTGGCGAACCTGCAGAAGTCTATTCTTGCTACGTCGAGATGTTTCGTATAGCTGAGGTCACCTTCTGTTTTGAGTATGGCATACATCTGGACGAGTCCTTCGCGGATGAAGTTGAAATGGCGCATGTCGTACAGGGCTGTTTCCCACAGGGTGTCCAGGCCGTTCTTGTCTTTTAAGGGGACGGAATAGGTGATATGCTGAATGAGGTCGCGGTAGGACACGGGGAGCTTTACTTCGCGGCCATGGTTTTTCAGGTAGCTGCGGAGGGATTCGGTGATAGGGAAAATGGGTTTTTTACGGGAGGGCTGGTTAGGGCCGGTCGCAGAAAAAGAAAGCTGGTCGGTGAACTCCATAACCCGAAGTTCGCATTTTTGGGGTTAATTTCCGGCCTCTTCTCCCGGCATGTCTTTCGGCTCAGGAACCGGCTGCCGGGGGGATTTGTCAAAGAGGGTGGTGATCTGGGAGCCCATCGAGAGGAGGGAGGTCAGGAGGCCACCCAGCTTTTGATAGACGGCGCCCTGGGTAAAAAAGATGAAGAGGCCAAAGGCGGTAAAGAGGATGGTCAGCGGCAGCTTGAAGGATTGCCAGGTGCCATCCTGGCGGCTTTTTTTCATGCAGGCGACCACGCCTTCGTCGTTGTACCGGGCCAGTATATATTCGCGGAAGCTGTTGGTGACAGGTTCCAGCAGGCCGTTGGAGAAGACGAGGAGGTTTTTTTTCTGTAGCTGCCAGAGGATGCTTCCGGTGCGATAATTGGTGAAGCCATCTTTTGCCAGGTCATACAAGACAAATTTTTCCATCGGCGAGAGCGGGCGCCAGAGCTGTGCGTATAATTTTTCGTGCAGCTTCAGGTTACAAAGGATGGTCTCCTGGCTCACTTCGTTGTTTTCGGCATTTCGGATATTTTCTAACCAGCCGTCACCAGCATTCTCCGCATTGGATCCATCGGGAGGGCACGGGAGGTCCTCGAACAGATCGATCATGAATACACGGGTGGCGAGGGACACGGTGACCTTATAGGCCAGGAATACGCTGAGCAGCTGGGCCCCGAAATAGAGGAAGATAAAAAGCGCGCCGGTTGAACCCGTTTGGCGGCTGATCAGGTTCAGGGAAGAACTGGAAGCCGCCATATTTGCCTGTAACAGGAGAGGGCCATTGTCTATCCGGTCTGTTGGTGCATCATATTCCAGCCATACGCGATCGGTGTAGGGTCCCTGATCAGTGAAGAAGGACCAGGTACTGTCATCTGCAGCGTTTGGATGAGCTGTCGAAGAAAGGACGTTGCTGTCGTCGGGGAAGATGAGCCGATGGATGTCCTGGTATTGAGAAGATAAGGGGAAAAAGGGCCGACGATTTGTAGCTGCTGTGGAAAATAAGGCATCTCCCGGGAGGAGGTAGATGCCATGATGAAATTTAAGCTGGAGGTGTGCCGGGCTGTCGGGATGGATGGGGGAGCCGGTGTCTTCAAGAGCGGATTTATAGTCGACCATTCTATTGTTGATGCCCAGACGACGTATGTTGACAGCCCTGGCCATGGCTATTCTCGAACTATTGTTTTGCAGGCTGGATTCCTGCCAGGACAACAGCCAGAAGATGCCGCAGGAGGGTATAATACTGATCAGGACTACGCCGGTGACGATAGCCGCGGCATAGTACTTCAGCCAGTTCGATCCGTGTGTCTCGCTGGGCGGAGTGGAGGATCTTAGCGGTCCGGTAAAGGTTGGCGGTGAGGCGGGATTGGCGTAGGCAGGTCGAAAGGTAGAAATGAACCATCCGGCTGTCAATAGTAAAAATGCCTGTACGATCAGGGAGATCCACGGTGTCCCGCGGGCGGAGAGTGTATCGGAAGTAGAAAAGCTCATCAGCACCACCAGGATCAGAGACAGGAAGAGAAGGATGGGGATCAATGGACGGGCGAATAGCAGCTGGTGGAGTCGTTTTCCCGGTTGTTTTTGTTTTTCCCGCAGCGTATAATAGTAAAGGGCGGTGTAGAATGGCAGTGAGAGTGAAATAAAAAAAAGGGAGAACTCCAATTCCCGGGGCAGGGATTTGATGATGCACCAGGAGAGTATGTATACGGCCAGCATCGATAACATGCCGACGATGAGCCGTCGGTAATATTTTTCCTTATGAGGTAGTGGACGCAGCCATTCGAAATGGTTGGAGGGCGCCAGCAGCATGCCGGGCTTTTTGCCGGTCCATTCATTGATAATAGTGGAAAGGATCAGCAGCAGCAGCACGCAGCTGCTGAAAGAAGCGGCAAGACCGATCAGGTGCAGCTGGGAGTTGTCTGTGTCGTTAAGGTTATAATAAGTGAGGATCGTATAAGGGAGTATTTTCATGGGTGCTGCTACGAGGGCCACTTTTTGTCCTTTTAGCAGAAACTCGTTGATGTAGCGCCGGCTGCGAAACCGGGAAGATTCGAGGATGGCTTCGGGATCATCGCTTTCTTTCAGAATGTTCGAGAGCAGTGCGCGACCCTGCCGGGAGTCGTAGAGGACCATGCCAGTCTCGTCGATAATGCTGAAATTATATCCGGGGGGCAGCAAGGTATTTGTCACCGAAACCATTTGCGTGGTCAGGCCTACCAGCATCGCGGGCCGCGCTTTGCTGGGGATCATAACGGAAATGGTGTATTCTCCGTCGAGCCTGGACAGAGTGGGCTGGATGGTAAAAGGGCAGGGGGTATCCTTGCCGGGCAGAAGGAGGTATTTCCGATCGAGAAAATCTTTAAAGTATTTTCGGTCATCCACCCGTAGCAGAAGAGGTCTGTTGTTGTATTTTCTTTCGCTCCAGGCGGCGAGCCATTTTCCGGTGGAGTCGATCCAGAAGGTGTAGTCGGACCAGGGATAAAGAGCCGGGTGATAAAGCCGGTCCAGCGCAATACTGTCCGTGGAGGCCAGTTTGGTGCTGCTCATGCCATTCAGCAGGACGGTATCTCCCCGCCCTTGCTGGCTGGCGTAGATGGTATCCCATGCTTTTAGCTGGCTGGTGATAAGTCCCAGCTCCTGCAGAAAGTTGTCCTGCACCTGTGCAGAGAGCGCCTCCAGGTTACTTTGGTTGTCTACTCTTTGTATCCGCAGAAGAAATAACCAGGAAAAGAGAAAAAAGCCCGCGATAGCGGCAATGAAGTAGGAGCCGATGATTAGACGAATGTCCATATCCGTTATCCGCTCGTAGATCCCCAGGATAAATACTTTCAGGATAGGAAAGTTGATCAGCAGGAGGAGAATAATGATGCTGGCGGGGATGAGCAGGTCCAGCGGCATATCGGTATAGGCATCGGCATAATGAGCACTGGTGGTGAGGCCGGCCAGGATGATGGACTGTTTTCCCAGCTGAAAGGGGTATATGAACAGCTTGTAGGGAGTGCCCTGGATGGTAACGTCGCGGACGTTGCGGATGCTAAAGCCGTCGCTTTTGCCCAGGAGACTGTCTGTGTTGACGTGGAAGTCCAGTGAAAGATTATCCGGGTTATAAAGGATACGATCTTCGGAACCGTTTTCCGGGCCTGGCCGGCCGATAAGCAGGTAATTATCGAATATGTCCTTGTAGGTGGAGATGATGGGATTGAGCACGGAGTCGAGGCGTACCGACATATTCCGAATGCTGCTGGTGTCTGGTCCAGGTGAGGGCAGCGGATAGGTGAGTCTGTAGTTGCCGGTCAAGGGGTCTTCGGCCAGGAACATCGTTGCTTTCTGCAGGAGGCGATTGTAGTCAGGATCGGTGCTGCGTATCGTAATGTCCTTAAACGAACGGAAAAGCGGCCCGGATAGTTTTGGGTTTCGCTGAACGTAGGTTTCATCCCGGATATAATTCAGAGCGCGGGTGTAGGCATTGTTCCTGCTTTGGGCAGCTTTTTCGATCTGTTCCAGCTCAAGGAAGGCGCGCCTGTGATATTCGGCCTTTTGTTGGGGGAGGTATTTCAGAAAATACAGGGAGAGAAAGACGCCCAGCACCAATAGTGTGAGCATGACAGGGATGATCCTTCTTATTACTTTATTCTCTCCCATGAGTTTGATTGCTTTGGGAAACATCGCGAAGCTAGGTTATAAGCAGGGAGATGACAATAGCCTATTGTGGGTATTTTTTGCCGGGAGGTAAATTGATCGAAGTGGGGTAGCCGAAGTGGGAGAGGACTGAGGCGGCAGGAGCTTCGGTGAAGGCCTCCTGCTAAATTTTACGGTGCTCTAATCAGGTATTTAGCAGGAGGGGCTTTGGTGAAAGCAGGTTTAGTTCAATAGGATTGGACTGCTTTTCGTGGTTTCTGTTCGGACGTTGGATTTCGAGATAAATACGTTTTAGTCTTTAAGGGCCAATTGACAGGTTATCGTTAGCGCTCTGGATTAGGGTTTCACAGGTTAAAGGACAAACTAACTAAGAAAAAAGTAGAAGTTGACTGATATTGGATCGAAATTTCTTAGGTATTGGTTTTACGGTCTTTTAACGGATAGTAGGATTTTTCGGGTTTTTCTCTGGATATTGGGTGATTGATAACTCAATTACCAATCAACTTCTGTATCAAAAATAAATTGTTAAAGCTGATAAATCAATAGAGGTTTTGCTTTATTTCCACGTCGCAGCTTTTACTAACACTTTCGTAATCATAGCATAAAGCATTAGGGAAAGCACTCGTTTGTGCTTCGTAAAACTACGAATTTAACCGGGGTTGATTTGTCCGTTTAAGCTCCAAGTGCTTGAATTACATCGTATTTGGTAACGATGTGGTAGTTGCCGCTCTCGTCCCTGCCGAGTACAGCTCCATTTTCCCTGGTAATGAGGGTACTGAGCCTTTCAAGCGGGGTATCGAAGGAAACGACGGGATAGGCCTTTTCGAGCAATTCCCCGATCTTTTTGCTTTTGATGTCGGTGCCGTTGTTCATCATACGGGAGAAGAGCCCGCTTTCACTGATGGCGCCTATGACGGCTCCATCTTTCAGGACCGGGAGATTTTCGATGTTGTATTTCTGCATGAGCTCGAAAGCTTCGGAGACGGTGTGGTCGGGGCCTGTGGTAATGAGGCGTTTCGTTCCGCGGCCTGCGATGATGTCCTTGAAAGTTTTAACGTCGAGGAAGCCGCGTTCCATCATCCATTGGTCGTTGTATATTTTACCCACATAACGGCTGCCGTGGTCATGCAGGATCACGACGACGACGTGGTCTTTTTTCAGGAGGTCTTTTAGCTGAAGGAGGCCCTGAATAGCTGTGCCGGCACTATAACCGCAGAAGAGTCCTTCTTCACGGGCAATACGGCGGGTCATGAGGGCGGCGTCCTTGTCCGTCACCTGTTCGAAGACATCGATGTATTTCATATCGTAATTCTGGGGGACGAAGTCTTCCCCGATGCCTTCGGTGATATAGGGGTGGACTTCTTTCATATCGACCTCTCCCGTGCGGAAGTATTTGGTCAGCAGGGAGCCATACGGGTCCATGGCCCAGACCTGGATGTCGGGATTTTTCTCTTTCAGGAACATAGCGGTTCCTGTAACGGTGCCGCCGGTGCCGGTTGCTACGACCAGGTGGGTTATTTTTCCATCTGTCTGTTCCCATATTTCGGGACCGGTGCTCTCGTAATGGGCGAGGCGGTTGGCCAGGTTGTCGTATTGATTGGCATAAAAGGAATTGGGCACTTCTTTGGCGAGACGACGGGACACGGAGTAATACGATTGCGGATCGTCCGGTTCGACATTGGTCGGGCAGACGATGACCTCGGCGCCCAGCGCCTTCAGGATATCCATTTTTTCTTTCGACTGTTTGTCGGTTGTCGCGAAGATGCATTTATACCCTTTGACGACAGCGGCGAGGGCAAGTCCCATCCCGGTATTACCGGAAGTGCCTTCGATAATGGTGCCGCCGGGCTTTAGTTTCCCTTCCTGTTCGGCTACTTCCACCATTTTCAGGGCCATGCGGTCCTTTGCGGAGTTGCCGGGGTTAAAGTATTCCACTTTAGCCAGGACGGTACAGGGGAGATCTTTTGTCAGTTTGTTAAGACGGATCAGCGGGGTATTTCCAATTGTCTCGAGTATATTATTTTTGATATTCATATTGAAATGCGATGTTGATAAACAATACACTATAAAGGTAGGGTTTTGGCCAGCCGCTTGTTGATAAATCAAAATTTTTTCTTTCGACCGAAACTTTACATTTGCTGCCCGTTAATGGATCATGATCTATTACCGGAGCTGAAAATTTTTTGAAACTATGGAACCAGTATATATACGGAAGATCGCCGAGAAATTAAGCTTTAGCCTCAAACAGGTCAATAATATCTTTGATCTGCAGGCGGAAGGAGCTACTATTCCTTTTATGGCCCGTTACCGCAAGGAGGCTACCGGGAATATGGATGAGGTGCAGATCAATGATGTTGTGGAACAGATAAAGTATTTCACAGAGCTTGACAAGAGAAAAGAGACTGTGATCAAAACGATCGAAGGGCTGGGTAAACTGACGCCCGAGCTGAAGGACCGTATAGAGAATTGTTACGATGCGACGGTGCTGGAGGATATTTATCTGCCGTATAAGCCCAAGCGAAAAACGCGGGCTACCACGGCCATCGAAAAAGGGCTGGAGCCGCTGGCGAAATTCCTTTTTGAGCAGGGTACGGGTGAGCCATCTGAAGAAGCAGCTAAGTTTGTAAACGAGCTGGTAAAGGATCAGAAAGAAGCCTTACAGGGGGCGAGGGATATCATCGCGGAATGGATCGCGGAAAATGAACAGGCGAGGAATAAAGTAAGGCAGCATTTCACTGAATCGGCAACTGTGAGCTCGAAGGTGCTGGCCAGCAAGAAAGACGAAGAGGAAGCGCAGAAATACAGGGATTATTTTGAGTTCAGCGGGTCATTGGCGGACAGCCCTTCGCATAGGATACTGGCGATCCGCCGGGGTGAGAAGGAAGGATATCTGATCATGGACCTTTCCATTGACAAGCAGACGGCGGTGGATGACCTCGACAGGATATTTTTGAAAGCTTCTAATCCTGCTGCGGGTGAGGTGAAGAAAGCGATCGAGGACTCTTATGACCGGCTCTTAAAATCTTCGATTGAAAATGAGTTCAGGTTATTGAGCAAGAACAAGGCGGATGAAGAGGCGATCCGGGTCTTTGCGGAGAACCTGCGTCAGCTATTGCTGGCCTCTCCGCTGGGTTCAAAGCGGGTGTTGGCCCTCGACCCCGGTTTTCGTACGGGATGTAAGGTCGTATGCCTCGATGCGCAGGGGAATTTCCTTCATAACAGTACCATCTATCCGCATCCGCCACAGCATGATGCGCAGGGCAGCATTGCTGAGTTGAAGCATCTGGTATCGCGTTATGATATTGAAGCTGTTGGAATAGGGAATGGTACGGCTGGCCGGGAGACAGAACAGTTGGTTCGTGGGATCGATTTTGGTAAGCCTGTCAGCATCTTTATGGTCAATGAGAGCGGGGCGTCTATTTATTCAGCATCTGAGGTGGCGCGTGAAGAATTTCCGAATGAGGATGTTACCGTGCGTGGTTCGATCAGCATCGGGCGCCGGTTGCTGGACCCTTTGAGCGAGCTGGTAAAGATCGACCCCAAGTCGATCGGGGTTGGGCAATATCAGCATGATGTGAATCAGAACAAGCTCAAGGACGAGCTGGACAGGATAGTAGAAAGTTGTGTGAATCACGTTGGCGTGGATCTGAATACGGCCAGCAAGCATTTGCTGACCTACGTGTCGGGGCTTAGCGCTACGCTTGCAAAGAATATTGTCGACTACAGAGCAAAAAATGGGGCGTTTGGCAGTCGTGACGAATTGAAGAAGGTGAGCCTGATGGGGCCTAAAAGCTACGAGCAGTGTGCGGGTTTTTTGCGGATACGCGAGGCTGGGAATCCACTCGACAACAGTGCGGTGCATCCGGAGAGCTATCATGTGGTGGAGTCGATGGCTTCGGACCTTAGTTGTTCGGTTGGCGACCTGATCAGCCAGGGGGAACTGCGGAAAAAGGTCGTTAAGAAGAAATATGTTTCGGAGAAGGTGGGTGAGTTTACGATCGATGATATCCTGAAAGAGCTGGAGAAGCCGGGTCGTGATCCGCGTAACCAGATCGAAGAGTTCCGGTTCGAGGAAACGGTAAAGACGATGGAGGATCTGAAGCAGGGGATGACGATACCGGGGATTGTCACGAACATTACGGCGTTTGGCGTTTTTGTCGACATCGGGGTCAAACAGGATGGGCTGATACATATTTCGCAGCTGAGCAATACCTATGTTTCCGATCCAAACCAGGTGGTGAAATTGCAGCAGAAGGTGATGGTGACGGTTATGGAGGTGGATATATCGCGTAAGCGGATCTCCTTGTCGATGAAGGGGAATGCTCCGGCGAAGGGTGAGGGGCAGCGTTCCGGCGGGGCGGCTGGGCGGCCGGCGGCGGCGCCTGGTGGCAGGCCTGGATCGGGAGGTGCGGGTGGTAAGGGTGGTGGAAAGAGCGGAAGTGGCAGCGCAAATCAGGGAGCCGCATTGGATCCATTCCAGGCGAAGCTGATGGAGCTGAAGAAGAAGTTTAAGGATTAAGGCGGAATAGAAAATTAATAGTGTCCGATGGTGGCAGGGCTTACTTTTGCAGCACATACCCTGTGTATGAAGGCAATTAAATGAGGTTAAAACCCCGATACCAAGCAGCTGCAATTGATTTTGAAGCAATCTTCCGCCAGACCAGGATGATGTCGATATTTCGGAGGATGTATTGCCTTTACTGATCACGTATGCCCGCAATTGTTTTATCGATCATTTGCGAAAAAGGGAGCGGGACGATCGGTTCCTGAGTAATTTATGGGCCGATATTTGAGAAAGGAATAGAAATTTTTGAGTGGCTGACGCTTATTTTTTTAGGGAGGCTTTTACTTTATTTACAAATGAAATATTGACTCCCGCGAGGTCGGCAATTTTCTTTGCGGAAAAGGAGGTGTTGGATAGCAGGTTCTCTACGAAGACGTGGCGTTCTTCATCACGAGCTTTTTCTTCCGCCTCTTCAATCTTCATTTGCCTGACTTGTTCAATGATACCCATGGTATTTGTTTTACCAGTTATACAATCGAGTTCTGATTCAAAAATACGATTAGTTTCCGACTTGTCAAACCGCACATAATTGTGCAGGAATGATAGGATTGCGTTCGTCTTTTTCTCGGTATATCCCCTCTTTATCAGCAATTTAGCAAGGGTTAGCTTCTCTTTTAGCAAGATCACATCCAGATCTTTTCCTTTCAGCAGCGCTTTTTTTGCTGCCAGTATGATTAAGGCGAATGGGTTCTTATTGGCCATTAGGCTGCGATCATCATAATCCAGGATGCAGAGGGTATTGTATTTATAGGTCAGTTCTGCTCCCTCGTATTTGCGGATATAGATACCGGGCAGCTTTTTTCCATCTTTACCGGTAAAGATCGCGATCGCGGTCAATGGCCGATCGAAACGGTCGAAAATACGCGCGTAGTATTTAAACATTCTTTTGGCGAACATCGGATCATTTGTTCCCTGAACCTCTACATGGCATAAGACCCATTCTTCGCTGCCGTCCTTTTGAAATACTTTCACCAATTTGTCAACAAACTTTGTATCCGACTTCTTTTCTGGTTCCGGGTACATTTCACCTAATTCCTTTTCCAGAAATTCAAATCCCCGCTTCATATCAAAGATCCGATCGGCTCCCGGAATCACGAATTGGAGGAGGTCCTCAAAGACCTCCTCAATCATGCCTTTCCAAAGTATGTCGTTTTTCTTCCGGATCATTTTTCTTTGAATTTATAAAATAAAAAGTCTCTACCCCATACGCAAAGCGTATTGAGACTAAGTGCTATAAAAACTTAACGTGATTGGCTTTGGAACAAAAAAAGGAGATTATAAAGGTAACTATAATGTATATCCACACAAAAATAATCGTCGCCTATATTACCATAATATTAAGTCGATTTTTTCTTTACCGGTAAGACTCCGTTGATTCGTGTACTATGATAATGGAGATTGAACTATTGGAAAAATTCTTACAGGGGAGGTGCACGGAGGAGGAAGCCGGAGCGGTGAAGGCGGCGTTGGATAAGGATCCGACGGTTGGCGTATATCCCGAACAGGGTGGTGGTGGGTGAGGTATAGTTTTTAATGACCGTGCTGCTTGCGTTTTTGCTGCAGGTACATGTCGAGCAACATCCAGCCCATGACCACGACGATCAGCATAAAGGCGATGACCCATGTACTGTTGAATGCTTTGGAGTAATTGATCTTTTCCAATCCGAGATTGTCGACGGAGGGCAGGCGCAGGGAAGGCGCGGACGCAGAGCCGCTGCTGCTGTTACCGGACCATTTGAACTGGGAGAGGACGTAAACGAAAAGGCCGGCGATCATGGTCAGAAAGAACGCGCCGATGCCGCGGATGATATTTTTATTGATATAGGATTTTGTGGCCGGCGCGACGTGATAGCGGCTGATCTCTTCCATGACGTTTTTTGTAAAACGCATAGAAGGGGCTTCCAGTTCCGAGCTGTTGAGGAGCTGGTGGGTATGGAGCAGTTCTGCATATTTCTGCTGCCATTCCCTGTTGGAGGCGATGAGCCCATCGATGACCGATCTTTCGGCCGGGCTGCTAAGACCATCGATGTAATCCCATAGACGATCTTCCATTGGCTGTTGTGTATTCATGCCACTGTAAGTTAAATTTTTAATCGTTATGTAGCTCGCGTATCTCATAACTAAAATGCTTTTCCATCTTCTCCTTCAGGCGGTTGCGGGCACGGTGTAGTTTTACTTTTACGGTATTGGGGTCCAGGCCCATAATCCTGCCTATCTCTTCCAGCGACTGTTCTCCTTTATAAAAGAGGGTGATCAGCTGGCTGTCGTCGGGGCTAAGGAGGCGAATGGCCTCGTTGACCATGGCGTGTCTGGACTTTTGCTCGATCGCGTTGGCTTTGAACCCTGACTCCCTGTTTTCCAATTGAAGGGCTGTCCTTTCGTTGTCGATCGAGGTGATATCCAGTTTTTTCTTTCTCAGGAAGGTGATGCAGCTGGTACGTACGACGGTGTACAGCCAGGTACTGAACTTGGATTCACCACGAAAGTCTGCCAGGGAGCGATAGGCTTTTACGAAGATGTCCTGGCTGATCTCTTCGGCATCCTCCCGGCTGTCCGTAAAACGGTGGACCAGGGTGAAGACGTATTGCTGATAGCGTTGGACCAAGATCGAGAAAATAGCCTGCTCTCCGGTCAGAATTCTTTTAATTATTTCTGTATCAGTGAGTTCAGTGTGCATCACGGTTTATATGACTATAATGGATGTCATCAGGTTACAAGAAAGGTACAATAAATTTGTCCGGGGGGTGTAACCTGGGGCTTTTGTGCGGAGTCTGAGGTATTGTAACAAGGATATTTGCTCTTTCAACAATTTTTTACAAAAACTGTAACCCCGGGCTCACTGCAGTAGTCTGATGGGGTATAAGAGCGGAGACTCCATAACCTTAAATTTTAAAAAGAAAAGATATGGGACCAGATCAGTTAGTTTTTTTATGGCTCATTTTTATGAGCGTATCGATTTGCGCGGTGATATTTGGCATGAGATATATGCGTAACAGGGAAAATATGTCCATGATCGAAAAGGGGCTAGACCCGAATATCAAACCCGAGCGTCCGCGGCCGGCCCCTTTCCGGAGCCTGAAGATGGGATTGCTGCTGGTGGGAGCAGGTTTGGGGTTGTTCGCCGCCTATTTGCTGGATAATACACTATTGTATAAGGTTGGACATTATATCAGCCGGTGGGATAACGATGAATTCCGCACCAATGGGGCGAATGTGGCTCTTTACTTTGCGCTGATCGCTATCGGCGGTGGTTTGGGGCTGATCACCTCCTACCGGATCGAGAAGAAGGAGCTGCTGGATAAGGACAGATAAAATAACCGATAAGATAAGTTGTAAAAAAAACGGTCTATTGACCGTTTTTTTTATGTAGATTGCCTTGTTTAAACGATTAAGCAATGGCCATAATGAACTTCCCCCGGTATTTTTTTGCAATCCTGCTCTTTCTAAGTCAAGCTTCTGTATTGGTTGCACAACCGGCAATCGACAGTTCCCATCATGTTCCGGCCGACAAACATCTGGGCCCGGGCTGGGAAACTGCTTTATGGAGCAACGAGCACAAAGTATATAAAGGAAAAGAGCTGACGACGATCGGCATGCCTTGCGGCGGCATTGCGGCGGGACAGCTGTATGTGCGTGGTGACGGCACGCTGGCGAACTGGTGGATCTGTAATAATGCCTACAATACGGGGTATGGCAAGGATTCGCTGATGAATTTTCGTACGGCAATGGGGCCCTGGAAGGTGTGTTATCAAACTTTTACTCCTCCCAGCTATATCGATCAGGGCGCTACGCTATCGGTGAAGCAAGGGGGGAAGACCTGGCAAAAAGAGCTGTCCGGCGCAGGCTTTGACGATATTTCTTTTGTCGGGGAATACCCGATCGCTAAGATCAACTATATTTCGAAGAAAGAATCTTTGCCGGTGAAGGTATCACTGGATGTCTATTCTCCCTTTATTCCTTTGGATGCAAGGGAATCGGCCACACCGGGTACGGTGATGACCTATACGTTGAAAAATGAATCGGGACAGGCCCTGGATCTGACGCTGACGAGCCGGGTGCAAAACCTGGTCTGTCTTGACCTTCGAGATAGTATGAGGGCCACGAGCCGCAACAGGGTGATCAGCGGAGATGGGATGACCTCGGTGGTGATGGATGTCGTGAAGCCGGCGTGGAAACATGGCGGGGTTTTCCCGTGGAATCATCCGTATAATGGCAATTTGTCGATCAGCGTATTGGGGGATCAATCTTTTGGGGATGCGGATCATGGTGGTGCGGATCATGGCGTTGCGGAGGGCGGCGGCAAGGTGGAGACTGGCGGCGACAGGGCCGGTGAGCAGGAGAAGGAGGCAACGAGGCCTATTGGTCAAAAGCTAACGGGGGCGGTGGGGAGGTCGGTGCACCTGGCTCCGGGGGAGACCAAACAGATCACCTTCCTGCTGACCTGGTATTTTCCTAACAGGCCCTCTTATTATTCCGGGAATGATGTGACCAAAATCCTGCCGAACGATTGGAATGAAGCATTGCCAACGAAGGGGGCAACGATATTGGGAAATATGTACGCCAACTGGTATAGCAGCTCAGAAGACGTGGCTATGTGGCTGAAGGGCAACCTGGATCGTCTGAGCCGGGAGACCTGGCGTTTTCATGACACCTATTATAATAACAGCACTATTCCTTACTGGCTGAACCAGCGGCTGCTGATGCCTGTGAGTACACTGGCCACGGAGACCTGCCAGTGGTGGGCCAACGGTAAGTTCTGGGCCTGGGAGGGAGTGGGATCCTGTGTGGGCACCTGTACGCATGTCTGGAATTACGAGCAGGCGCTGGCGAGATTATTTCCCGAGCTGGAGCGGAATATCAGGGAGAGGACGGACTTTGGAACGTCTTTACAAAAAGACGGGAGTGTCTTGTCGAGGAATGGCTGGGGAGGAGTGTTGATCGACGGACATGCGGGCGCCATTCTGAAGGCATACCGGGAAAATCTTTTTTCGGACAATGGCTTGTTTCTTTCCCGCAACTGGCCGAGTATAAAAAAGGCGACTGAATATCTTATCGGGCAGGACGGGGATGAGGACGGGCTGATCGGGAAGGAGCAGGCCAACACCTATGATATTGCATTTTTTGGACCCAACACCTATGTAGGCGGACTTTACCTGGCGGCCCTGAAGGCTGCGTCGGATATGGCTCTTCTCGAGGGTGACAGTCTTTTTGCGCGGCGGTGTACGAAGATCTTTGAAAAGGGGCGCGACAACAGCGTGACGCGGCTTTGGAACGGCTATTATTTCCGGCAGGACGTCGATTTGACGATGCACCCTAAATATCAATACGCCAATGGATGTCTGAGCGATCAATTATTGGGACAGACCTGGTCGCACCTGGTGGGACTGGGTTATATCTATCCGGAGGACAAGGTAAAAAAGACGCTTCAGTCCGTCTGGCAATTCAACTGGGCGCCGGATGTAGCGGTACAAAACCGGCCTCACCCGCCGGAGAGGGTCTATGCCGATGCAGGGGAGGCGGGGCTGTTGGTTTGTACCTGGCCTTTTGGTCCGCATATGGGTGAGCAGGGCGTCCGTTACCGCGATGAAGTATGGACGGGTATCGAATACCAGGTAGCGACGAACATGATCTATGAGAACATGATAAAGGAGGGGTTGTCGCTGGTAAAAGCCGTCGATGACCGTTATGATGGCGCGAAGCACAATCCCTGGAACGAGATAGAATGCGGCGATCACTATGCGAGGGCGATGGCTTCGTGGGGGGTATTGATGGCGCTGGAGGATTATGAATATGATGGGCCGCAAAAAAAGCTTGGGTTTAGTCCCAGGATACAGAAGAATGATTTTAAAGCATTTTTTACCAGTGCGGAGGGATGGGGGAGTCTCGGACAGAAGCGAAAGACCGATCTTCAAACGAATACGATAAGCCTTAACTATGGAAAGCTGCGGCTGACGTCGCTGGAAACGGCTTGCACGGGGCAGCCGAAGAAGGTAGATGTCTCTTTAGGAGGACGGGTTATTCCGTGTACGTATACTTTTGAAAATAACAAGCTGGCTGTAAGATTTGACGAGGTGCTGGTTGAAGAGGGGCAGGAGCTGACATTATCGGTGAGCGGGCGCTAAACCATTTGAAATATGAAAAGACCTCTATTTGTCGCACTGTTTGTGATCAACAGTGTTATCAGCGGTTTTGGGCAAGTCCTGAGTCCGGATTATCCTGTCCTGAAACATTATGACCAGGATCATCTGGCAAAAATAGCGATGCCGATCGGGGGGATCGGCACGGGGACCGTTTCATTGGGAGGAAGGGGTGATCTCCGGCAATGGGAGATAATGAACGTTCCCGGCAAGCAAAATCCCGGGGGACCCAATGCCAATGATCTTGAAAGCATCTCGCCTGTCTTCTGTCTGTACACGAGGACGGCGGATGGGAAAACGATGACGAAGTCGTTGTCCGGTCCGCTGGAGTATTATGAATATGAGCACATGATGGGGGAGCCGGTGGAGCATCATGGTCTGCCGCGTTTTCGAAAGGCGAGCTTCGATGCGGCTTATCCTTTCGGACAGGTCAATCTTTCCGATAAGGATGTCCCTGTGGATGTAAAGATCAAAGCGTTCAATCCATTGATCCCCGGAGATGCGGATGCAAGCGGCATCCCGATCGCCGTGCTGCGGTTTGTGCTGACCAATAAGACGGATCAGCCGGTAGTGGCTTCGGTATGCGGGGTAATGGATAATTTCATCGGCATTGACGGGACTAAGGAGAAGGTAGAATGGAAGGGGGAGCAGCTATTATATGGCGCCAGTAAAAACAGAAATGTGTTCAGGACCTCTTCGGAATTTTCGGGGATCTATATGACCTCGGAAGGGGTGGATAAGGCGGACCCTGCCTGGGGGACGATAGCGCTGACTACGGATGCCACAGAAAACCTCAGCTATAAGACGTCTACTTCGCCATTGGGCTGGGGGAGCGAGATCTTATCGTTCTGGGATGATTTCAGCAAGGATGGGATGCTGACCAATACGCGGTATGATCAGCCGGACATGCCTACGGGGGCGTTGGCGACGCAGGTGACGGTGCCTGCGGGTGGGGTCAGAGAAGTCTCTTTTTATGTTACGTGGGATTTCCCGAACCGTTTCGGCTGGTCGCCGACCCGTGTTGGCAATTACTATAGTCTGAAATATGCGGATGCCTGGGATGTGATGGAAAAGACCTGGCCCAGGCTGGGTGGATTGGAGGCCGCCACGCTTTCTTTTGTCAGGGCTTTTCTTTCTTCGGACTGGCCGGATGCCGTCAAGGAAGCGGCGCTGTTCAATATCAGCACGCTCCGGTCGCAGACGGTGTTCCGGACGGAGGATGGAATTATGTTTGGCTGGGAGGGTGTAATGGACCGGGTGGGTTCCTGTCAGGGCTCCTGTACGCATGTCTGGAACTATGAGCAGGCGACGGCCTTTCTTTTTGGGGACCTTGCCAAAACGATGCGGGAGGTGGAGTTCGGGGTCTCGACGGATTCGCAGGGGCTGATGAGTTTCCGGACCAATCTTCCTATCCGCACGGCAAAGCCATGGGGAAAGGCGGCTGCGGACGGGCAGATGGGAACGATCATGAAAATGTACCGGGAATGGCAGCTATCGGGGGACGATGGTTTTCTCCGGAAATACTGGCCCATGGTAAAAAAGGCGTTGCAGTTCTGCTGGATCAAAAACGGCTGGGATGGGGATGTGGACGGGGTAATGGAAGGCTGCCAGCACAATACGATGGATGTGGAGTACTATGGCCCCAATCCGCAGATGGAGCTGTGGTACCTGGGTGCGTTGAGGGCTGCGGAGGAGATGGCGAGGTATACAGGGGATAAGGAATTTGCCGTCAAATGCAGGAAGCTCTTCGAGCAGGGGCGTGCGTGGACGGACGCTAATTTATTCAATGGTGAATATTATATACAGGATGTAAGGCCACCGATGAAGGCGGAGAATATCAATCCCTTTTTGCAGGTGGGGATGGGGAGCAGGAATCTGGCCAATCCCGATTTTCAGCTTGGCAAGGGATGTCTTGTCGATCAGCTGGTGGGACAATTCATGGCAAATGTATGCGGTCTTGGATACCTCGTCGACACGGGGCATATCCGGTCTTCGCTGAAGAGCATCATGAAATACAACTACCGGGAGTCGATGTTCGATCATTTCAACCATTTGCGGTCGTATGTCTTTGACGACGAGTCTGCCCTGCTTATGGCTTCCTATCCGCATGAACGTCCCGAGTATCCTTTTCCTTATTATAACGAAGTGATGACGGGATTCGAATATGTGGCGGCAGTGGAAATGTTGTATGAGGGTCAGACGGAAAATGGTCTGCGTTGTATAAAAAATATCCGGGACCGGTTTGACGGGCGGAAAAGGAACCCGTTTGATGAGATCGAATGCGGGCATCATTATGCGAGGGCGATGGACAGCTGGGCGGCGACCCTCGCTTTAAGCGGCTTTCATTATTCCGCGGTCAGCAAGTCGATGTCCTTTTCGGGGCGGCCGGGCAAGTATTTCTGGAGCAACGGGTATGCGTGGGGAACGGTGACGATCGTGGATAGCGGTAACGGCCGGGCGGCCCGGCTGGAAGTATTGAGGGGTGATCTGGCTTTGGAGCACTTCTCCACGGGCGGCTTGAACAAAGGCTTCAAAAAGGGAAACACGGTAAAGGCTGGTTCGGCGATGGAAATCAGCTTAAAATAATTTTGGAAAATGCTTGGTTGTTTAAACGATTCAGCATAATATTGTGTTTAAACGTTTAAGCAAAAAACGATGACCTTGCCGAATCATTCTCCGCCATCTTAGGCGATCCGCATTGTGTAGTAATGCCTGTACATCATTTAATTAATGTTCGTACTCGTTTTAGCTCCGGGATTGGTTACCCCGGATGTTGTCCAAATAAGGCTCTTAATATTTTCTGCCAATTTATTCATCAGAAAACATTTTTTATGAGAAGATTGCTTGCCATCCAAATGGCATTCTTTTTCGCAGCTATGTTGTGTTATGCAGGCGCGTCTGCCGCGCCTTTCTTCGACAGGGTGATCCGGGGACAGGTAAAAAGTAGCGACGGGTCACCGCTGCCGGGTGTCACGGTCATGGTTAAGGGCACATCGAATGCCGTCACAACGGACAGTTCGGGTAATTTTGCGATCAGCGTCGCTGATGATCAGCGTAAGCCTGTCCTTGTTTTTAGCTCTGTAGGGTATACCAGCTTCGAGATGACCATCGGGTCAAGGTCGAGGGTGGATGTACGGCTGGAGACTGACATTAAAAATTTGAATGACGTAGTAGTGGTCGGTTACGGAACGCAAAAGCGGAAGGACCTTACCGGTGCGATCTCTTCGGTCTCTTCCGCGCAGATAGCGGAGCGGCCGGTGAGTTCTTATACGGATGCCCTTGCGGGGATTGCTCCGGGTGTCGATGTAAGTCCAAGGTCTGCAAGACCGGGAAATCTTCCGGAGATAAGGATCCGGGGGATCGGCTCTATTTCGGGGGATACGGAACCCTTGTATGTAGTGGATGGGTTCCCGACCGATGCGGGGAATGCTTCTGCTATCAACCCATCTGATATTCAATCGATAGATATCCTGAAAGACGCCAGCGCCACTGCGATATATGGATCGAGAGGTTCGAATGGCGTCGTGATCATAACCACCAAAACGGGGCATGTCGGCCAGTCGAGGGTGGATGTAAGCCTGAAGGAAGGTGTTTCGAAAGTAAACAAACACGATTTCTATCATGAGCTGAGCGGCCCGCAATATGTCGAGTGGTATAAAGAAAAGGCGCAGTTTGCCGGAACGCCTATCCCGAGCTGGGTGACCAACTACGATGGCAAGACGAATACCAACTGGCAGGACCTGATCTACCGGACGGCTCCTTTCCGGGATTATAATGTATCGGTATCGGGCGGAACGGACAAGCTGACCTTTTTGTTCTCCGGTGGATTTTTGAACCAGGAAGATATATTGCTGAGCGGCGGATTTGATAAATATTCCGCGAGGATGAAGCTGGATTACAAGGCGTCGAAGCGGATCTCGATCGGCATGAACCTGGCGCCGAACTTCACATCGCAGCGGATCAGCGCGCCGGATGATGATTTCTCTTCTCTTACGGGTGATGCGGTATTGCTTCCTCCGATAATTCCTGCGTTCAATCCGGATGGAACGCCTTCCGATCCCAATAAGTTCGGGATCCTGACCAATCAGATGGCGAATCCATTGACGATAGCGCAGAATTATAAAGGCACGCAGCAGAATTTTTTCCTGTTGTCGAATGCTTATGTACAGGTAGAGATCCTAAAGGGGCTGACTGCAAAAAGCACGATCGGCGCAAACATATCCGACAATAAGTATCATCTCTTCCAGACCGAGGGAATGCAGGCCCAGGCCTTGTCACCTGTCACGGCCCTGACGCTGAATTCGGAGCGAACCATCGACTGGCTGAATGAAAATACGCTGAACTTCAAAAGGACGTTTGGCGAGGACCATAAGCTGGAAGCGCTGGCGGGGTATACGGTACAAAAGGTCAACTATGAGGCTAATGGCGCAGGGGCCAATACTTTTCCCAGCAGCCTGGGGCAGACGGTCGGCTTTGGGAGTGTGCAGAGCGGTGGTTCGGCTGCCAGCGGAAATACGTTGTTGTCATATCTGGCGAGGGCCAATTATTCTTATAAAGACAGGTATTTGCTGACTGCGACGATCCGTCGTGACGGAAGCTCCCGGTTTGGAACAAACCATCTTTGGGGATATTTTCCTTCGGTCGCAGTAGGCTGGAATCTTTCCAATGAAAAATTCATGGAGAGTGTCAAATGGGTGGACCGGGCGAAGATCAGGGCCAGCTATGGTCTCACGGGCAGCAATTTCATCGGGGACTTTACTTCGAAAGCAAGTCTCAGCGCCATCAACTCTTCGTTTGGCAATAATCCGGTCATTGGGTTTGTCAATGCCGATCCGGGTAATCCCGATCTTTCGTGGGAGAAATCGAGTCAGACAGACATAGGAGCGGACCTGTCGTTCTTCAACCGTTTGTCCGTCTCCTTCGACTATTACGACGCTATTACAAAGGATCTGCTCCTGGCTGTGAATGTGCCTACTTCGACGGGATATGGAACAAATCTGAGCAATATCGGAAAGATGAAGAAATGGGGATATGAACTGTCGGTGAACGCCAATGTGATCAAAGAAAAAGATTTTGGATGGGATCTGGGATTCAATGTATCACATGCGCGGCAGAAGGTGCTGGCCCTTGGACCGACCGGCGCCCCGCTACAACAATTCTTTGACGTACTGGTGACGGCGGTGGGCGGTCCGCTGGAGCAGGAGCATACCCTGAAACAGACGGGGATCCTCAGCCAGGCAGATATCAACGACCCCAAGGTCGCCAAGAAGGCGGTAGGGGATATCGCAGGCGACTATAAATTCCTCGATGCCAATAAGGACGGGATGATCGATGCTTTTAATGGAGCGGATGGTGTATTGGTAGGAGATAATAATCCAAGGTGGTTCTATGGTATCAATACGGCGGTTCGGTACAAGAACTGGCGATTGACGGCTTTGTTCCAGGGACAGCAGGGGGGGAAATTGCTGGACTTCGTCTACCAGATCATGAGCCTGCATAACAACAATACGAATATGGACCGGTTCTTCTTTGACGGCCGGTATATCTCGCCGAGCGAGCCTGGCAACGGGCATACGCCAAGGGCGGGATACAACGATGTCGGTGCGGTATCATCCTGGCAGGTGCAGAAGACGGACTACTTCCGGATCAGGAATGTCAACCTTTCCTATACGGTACCAGCAAGCTTTTACCAGAAGCTGTCGATCAGTGACCTGCGGGCCTTTGTCTCGGTGGAGAACATAGCGACCTTTACTTCTTTCAGAGGTGGTAATCCCCAGGCAACGCGTTTGGGATCGGGCCGCATCGTCGGCGACGGAAGAACGATCGGATTAAATTCCGTGGCTACCGCTCCGATCCCGAGAGTCTTTACATTAGGCGTCAACCTTTCATTTTAACGACAAAAAGCAATATCATGTCGAATAAAAATATTATATCAAACAAGCTATGGCTGGCTGCCGGTCTGGTGCTTTCGATGTTAGCTTCCTGTAAAAAGGATTTCCTGGATGTTGTGCCGGTGGACAGGATACCGAAGGAGCAGTTCTATAAAACCCAGGCCGACTTCAATGCTGCTGTATTCGGGGTCTATGCCGCTCAGCGGAATATGTATACGGGTAACGAGCTGGCGCTGTACAATCTGGAAGAGACGCGATCGGACAACACGAATCAGAACTTTGGCCGTCAGACCGAGCACAAGGCGGTGGATAATTTTACGGTGGAAGCGGGTAATACGTCCATTACGGGAATGTGGTCAT
Organism: Puia sp.; assembly: GCA_036499285.1. Taxonomy (GTDB): domain Bacteria; phylum Bacteroidota; class Bacteroidia; order Chitinophagales; family Chitinophagaceae; genus Puia. Next base: position 60,133 of record DASYEB010000042.1, read on the forward strand.
CCGCCTACAACTGTATCAACCTCTGCAATGCTGTCATCGGCCGGATCCCGGACGCGGACATAGATGCGGCTGCTAAGAAGCAATACCTGGGAGAAGCGCTTTTTGTGCGGGCGCAGGTATATTTCCTCCTGTTGCAGGACTACGGCGAGGTTCCGCTTCGTCTGAAAGAAACGATCTCGCTGAACGGCGACAATAACCTGGCGAGGTCGTCTACCGACTCTGTGTATGCGCAGATCATCAGCGACCTGACGGCGGCTGCGACCAGCCTTCCAAAGAACTATTCGGGTGCGGATATCGGCCGGGCCACATCTTATGCCGCCTATACGCTGCTGGGTAAGGCGGATCTACAAAAGGGGGACAATGCCGCTGCGGTGACCGCCTTGAGGAATGTGGTGTTTGCGGGCTCGCCTTATTCCCTGCTGACCAATTATGCTGACCTCTGGAACCCCAATACCAAGAATTCGGCTGAATCCATCTTTGAGCTGCAATTCCTTCCACCGTTGAACGGATCGCCTTTCTGGAATGAGTTTGCTCCACTCTCTTTGAGTGTGCCGGGCGGCAATGATGGCAGCACGTCTCCGAATACGCCAACGCAGGACCTGATCAATTCGTATGAGGTTGGTGATACGCGTCTGGCTGCGTCGATCGCCTATGACCCGGATAACCGGCCCTATATTCTTAAATTCAAGGATCCGGGTGTGAAAGTCGGTAATGATGCTACAAATAATTTTCCTATTTTGAGGTATGCGGATGCAAAGCTGCTATTGGCCGAGGCGCTGGGTGAGACATCTGAAGCCTATGATCAGATCAATGATGTTAGGCATCGGGCCGGTCTGGGGCCGATCAGTTCGGCTACGCCGGGAACTTTTATCGACAAGCTGATGCATGAGCGGCAGGTAGAGCTGGCTTTTGAATGTCAGCGGTGGCATGATCTGCTGCGGATGGGACCTACGAAGGCCATCAGCATCATGAATGCGAACCTGGCGCATGAATTTCCGGGATTGAACATCGCCATCGACGCGCATGACCTGCTGGCGCCGTTGCCGATCGATGAAGGGCAGACCAATACGCTGCTTAATCAGAACCCGGGATATATACCATTTCGATAACCAATAAAAACAGATTTTATGAAAATAAGGGTCACAGGTTTTATTTTATTCTTTCTTGTATGTTCTGCTGCATCTATGGCGCAGGGTAAGTTCAATGGGATCGAAACAAATATGGGCAATATCTTCCGGATGTCGGATGCCCGGACGAGGTCGATCAGTCCTGAGAATTTCAATGGAGAAAAGGGAAAGGGCGGCATGGCGACAACCGGAACGGGGCAAAATGCGGCGCGCGAACTTGGGCAGGGGTGGAAGCTTAGTCCCAGCGTGGTGATAAAAGCGGGAACCACATTTACCATTGCGGAAATAGAAGGTCCCGGCTCGGTGCAGCATATCTGGATGACGCCTACGGGCAACTGGAGGAACACTATTCTCCGTTTCTACTGGGACGATGAGACGACGCCTTCGGTGGAGGCGCCGGTAGGGGATTTCTTTTGCATGGGCTGGGGGCAGTATTCGCCATTGCAGTCGCTTGCGGTATGTGTCAATCCGGGCAGCGCTTTCAACTGTTACTGGCCGATGCCATTCCGGAAGAAGTGCAGGATCACGATGCAGAATATCGACGAAAAGGATATGGTCGTTTATTACCAGGTGGATTATGTGCTGACGGACGTTCCGGCGGATGCGGGTTATTTTCATGCGCAGTTCCGCAGGACCAACCCATTGCCGTATAAAGGCGTTTATACCCTGGTAGACGGCATCCACGGTAAGGGGCAATATGTAGGAACCTACCTGGCGATGGGCGTGCACAACAATGGCTGGTGGGGAGAAGGAGAAATAAAATTCTATATGGATGGAGATTCGGATTATCCTACTATCTGCGGAACGGGAACGGAGGATTACTTCTGCGGCTCCTATGATTTCGACACCAGGCAGAAAAAAGATGGCGTGGAGCGATCCGAGTATACTGAATTTTGCACTCCTTATACGGGACTGCCGCAGGTGATCCGGGGCGACGGGCATTACAATGTATCGCAGCGTTTCGGGTTGTATCGCTGGCATATTACCGATCCCATCCGGTTCGAGAAGGGGCTGAAAGTGACTATCCAGGATCTTGGGTGGAGAAGCGGCGGCCGTTATCTGCCTCTGCAGGATGACATAGCATCCACCGTATTCTGGTATCAATCCGAACCTCACCAAAGTTTCCCGGCGTTGCCGAACAAGGATGGACTGGAAGTGAACTAACCGGATGGTGGCCGAGTCGATCGATCTGGCGACGCCGGGGTACGAGTTTTTCTATTTTAAACGTTTAAGCATATATTTGGTCCGTGGAAAAAAAAGTCTCGCTTAAGGATATAGCCGCACATCTCGGGGTGTCTATCACGCTTGTTTCTTATGTGATCAATAACAAGGAGAAAGAAGCAAGGGTAGGCCCGGAGATAGCGGAAAAGATCCGGAAAACGGCAAGGGAGTTAAATTATCAGCCCAACCTGATAGCGAAAAGCCTGAAAAGCGGTAAGACAAATACTATCGGGCTGATCGTGGCTGATATTTCGAATCCATTCTTTTCGGGTATTGCCAGGATCATTGAGGATGAAGCAAGGAAGCACGGTTATGTCGTCATCTTCGGCAGCAGCGATGAGAGTGCGGAGAAGTCGCAGGATCTGATGAATGTCTTTCTCAACCGCCAGGTGGATGGATTTATCATCGCTCCGGCTGAGCATACGGAGCAACAGGTGAATGCATTGCAGAATAGCAATATCCCGGTAGTGCTGATCGACCGTTATTTTCCTTCGGTGAAAACAGACTGTGTACACATCAATAATTTCCAGGCGGCCTACCAGGCGGTAGATCACCTGGCGGCCAGCGGCAGGAAGAAGATAGCCATGATGGCTTATGAGACCACGCTTCCTCATATGCGGGAAAGGGTGGAGGGGTATAAGGCCGCGCTGAAAGAAAATGATATCCGCTTTAAGAATGCCTGGCTGCGAAAGGCGAACTACCAGCATATAACGAAAGATGTGACGGCTGCGATGGCAGCCCTGCTGGAACCTGTCTTACAGGTAGATGCTTTTTTCTTTGCCACCAATACGCTGGCTGTGGAATGTCTCAAGATAATCAACCGGTCTGGGATCAGGGTGCCGGATGATCTGGCCATTATCTCTTTTGACGAGAATGACGCCTTTGATTTCTTTTATGCGCCGGTCTCTTATATGAGCCAGTCGATAGAGGATATAGGGAAGGGTGCGGTGCAGCTGGTTATCGACCGGATCAAACATCCGAGGAAAAAGCACAGTTCGGTCGTAGTAGAGGCCAAGCTGGTGCTGAGAAGCAGCAGCGGGAAAAAGTAATTTTTTTTCCCCTTAGCTTAAACGATAAAGCTTTTAAAAACACGATTGAATATATGAAACAAAGATTCTTCTTTCATCCGCTGATAATACTTACCATTATGGCTGTCTCCTGCAACCAGGCTGAGCAAAACAAAGCAACAACCGGTAATGATTCTACGGCTCCGGTGATGGGCACCTTTAGTTATGACCTTCAATTCTTACGGCAGCATGATAGTGTCGTCGTCCTCAAAGATGATTCCGGCCGTGCGCAGGTCATCGTGTCTCCAAAATATCAGGCGAAGGTATTTACTTCTACGGCGGAGGGAGATAGCGGGATGAGTTTTGGCTGGGTGAATTACAAGGCTTTTTCGGGGCCTGTCGATCCGCATATGAATGGGTATGGCGGTGAGAACCGTCTCTGGCTGGGGCCGGAAGGCGGAAAGTTTTCTCTCTTTTTCAAACCCGGTGTGGAGCAGGTATTTGCAAACTGGAAAACGCCGGCTGCGGTCGACACGGAAAGTTGGGATGTGACGGACAAGACCGAAAAGGCCATTTCGATGAAGAAGGCGATGCAGCTTGAAAATTATAAAGGAACAAAGCTGGATATATCGGTGGAGCGGCGGGTGGCCATATTAGGTGATGGGGATGTAGCGCAGGCTACCGGCATGTCCTTACCTGAAGGTGTGAAGGTGGTGGCGTATGCGACGGATAACAGGATCACCAATACGGGGACAACGGAATGGAATGAAAAAACCGGTTCTCCGTGTATCTGGATACTGGATATGTTCAGACCGGGTGATGAGACGGTGATAGTCGTCCCTTTTAAAAAGACGGATAGCGCAGGGTTTAAAAAGATCGTGACCAGCGATTATTTTGGAGCGATCCCTGCCGACAGGCTGAAGCACGGCGACGAGCGGTTGTTCTTTAAGGCCGATGGAAAAAGCAGGGGCAAGCTGGGCGTTTCGCCGTCGCATGCGCCAAAGGCCCTGGGCAGCTATGATGCGAAAAACAAGGTACTGACGGTCATCACCTGCGAAGTAGACAGCGCTGCAAAATATCTCAGTCAGCGTTGGAATACCACCGATCCTCCTTTTAAAGGGGATGCGGTCAATGTCTATAACGACGGGCCTTTGGAGAATGGCACCCAGATGGGTCCTTTTTATGAGCTGGAAAGCGTATCTCCTGCTGCTTTCCTGAAGCCCGGCGGATCGCTTTCGCACCGGCAGGTTGTGTATCATTTTACCGGCGATGAGAATGGGCTGGATATGATCGCCCAACATCTGCTTGGTGTATCGTTATCGGATATTAAAAAAGCATTTTAAAGCAAAAAGATCTATATGAATCCAAGAGAAGAATACCCGAAGATCGGGATCCGTCCCATCATTGATGGGAGACTGGGAGGTGTGCGCGAGTCGCTGGAAGAGACCACGATGAAGATGGCCAGAAATGTGGCTGCGTTGTATGAAAAGGAGCTGCGTTATCCGGATGGGTCGCCGGTGCAGTGTGTGATAGCCGACAGCTGTATCGGAGGAGTGCAGGAAGCTGCGCGGTGCGCTCAAAAATTTGCGGCAAATAATGTAGGTGTTTCGTTGTCCGTAACGCCCTGCTGGTGTTATGGCAGTGAGACCATGGATATGAACCCTGCTCTTCCCAAGGCCATCTGGGGATTTAATGGAACGGAAAGACCGGGTGCGGTCTACCTGGCGGCGACGCTTTCCGCGCATAACCAGTTCGGGCTGCCTGCTTTCGGTATTTATGGCCGGGATGTGCAGGACCTGGGGGATGAAACGATACCGGCGGATGTGAAAGACCGGCTCCTGTCCTTTGCGAAGGCGGGGCTTGCGGTAGCGATCATGCGCGGCAAGTCGTATCTCGCTATAGGTTCTGTATCGATGGGGATTGCCGGATCGATCATTGTACCCGATTTGTTCAGGGAATACCTGGGAATGCGTAATGAGCAGATCGATTCATCGGAAGTGCTGAGGCGCGTCGAGAAGAAGATCTATGATGAGCAGGAATTTACGAAGGCGCTGGATTGGGTGAAAAAGAATTGCAAAGAAGGGGAAGACTTCAACGATATCAAGAAACAATTCTCCCGGGAGCAAAAAGACAAGGATTGGGAATTTGTCGTAAAGATGGCGTTGATCATCCGGGACCTGATGACCGGCAATCCGAAATTAAAGGAATTAGGATATGGAGAAGAGGCGATGGGGCATAATGCTATCGTGTCGGGTTTCCAGGGACAGCGGCAGTGGACCGACTTTTTGCCGAATGGCGATTTTCCCGAAGCCATCCTGAATTCTTCTTTTGACTGGAATGGGATCCGGGCGCCTTATATGGTGGCGACGGAAAATGACTCGCTGAACGGGGTCTCGATGTTGTTCGGCCATTTGCTGACGAATACGGCGCAGATCTTTGCGGATGTAAGGACTTACTGGAGTCCTGATGCAGTGGAGCGTGTTTCCAAATGGAAGCCGAATGGAGAGGCCGCCGGCGGGTTTATCCATCTCATCAATTCGGGATCTGCCACATTGGATGGAAGCGGACAGCAGGAGAGAGGGGGAAAGCCGGTGATGAAACCTTTCTGGGAGATCACCGAAGCAGAGAAGGATAAATGTCTGAAGGCGACGACCTGGTATCCGGCCGCCAATGGTTACTTCCGGGGCGGGGGATATTCATCCAAATTTGTTACCCGTGGGGGCATGCCCGTTACTATGTGCAGGCTTAACCTGGTAAGGGGTCTTGGTCCGGTGCTGCAGATCGCGGAGGGCTCGACGATAGATATTCCGGAGAACGTTAATAAAATACTGGATGAAAGAACGGACAGGACCTGGCCTACGACCTGGTTTGTGCCGAGGCTGACGGGCGATGGTCCTTTCAGGGATGTATATTCGGTGATGGCTGCGTGGGGTGCCAATCATGGTGCGATAAGCTATGGTCATATCGGGAAAGACCTGATCTCGCTGGCTTCCATGCTTCGGATACCGGTGTCGATGCACAATGTTAAAGAAGAGGATATATTCAGGCCTTCGGCATGGGGATCTTTTGGGTCTTCGGCGGAAGGAGCAGATTACAGGGCCTGCCAGACCTACGGTCCTTTATACAAATAGAAATAAGCCATATGGAAAAAAAATCTAGCCGTAGCCTTTTCACGGGGGAGAATGGCGTAAGTTATCTGAGACCATTCGCGTTGATCACCTGTCTGTTCCTTTTGTGGGGTTTTGCCCATGGCCTGCTGGATGTGCTGGACAAGCATTTTCAGGATACGCTACATGTAAGCAAGGCGGAGTCGGGTTTTGTTCAGTTCTCGCTTTATATCGGATATCTTGTGATGGGCTATCCCGCGGGTTTGTTCATGAAGCGCTACGGGTATAAAAAGGGGATCATACTGGGGCTGTCCCTGTTTGCGGCGGGCGCCTTTTTATTTTATCCGGCCGCGAAACTGGCGGCTTTTATTCCTTTCCTGCTTGTTTTATTTATCATTGCCTGTGGCCTGTGCTGCCTGGAGACGGCGGCCAATCCTTATACGACGGTATTGGGCGCTCCGCCGGGGGCAGCCAGAAGGATCAATATCGCTCAGTCCTTTAACGGGCTGGGATGGATACTTGGGCCTTTGATGGGCGGCCTGTTTATATTAGGTGCGGAACGGTCGGGCAATGCCGGAACGTTCGACTCGCTGGTAACTCCTTATTTGTGGGTAGGATGTATCGTCGTGGGTGTGGCCCTGGTATTTGTGTTTACGCGTCTGCCGACTATACAGGAGGAGAATAGCGAAGGGATCGAAGCTGAGGCGCCGGCGCGGGAGCTGCTGAAACATCCGGGATTTGTTCTGGCGGTGGTAGCCCAGTTCCTTTATGTCGCGGCGCAGACCGGGGTCAACTCTTTTTTTATCAATTATGTCACGGAAACGATAAGTGGTCTTCAGCATACGATCGAGGGGCTGATGCTGCACCTGGGTCGTTTCGGAGAGGTCTTCATGCCAAAAAATCCGGCGCAGGCAGCTTCGCTGATCCTGGCGGTGGGGGGGATGGGATCGTTCTGGATAGGAAGGCTCGCTGGCGCGTGGCTGATGAAATTCGTGTCGCCGCAGCGGTTGTTAGCGATCTACGGGGTGATCAATACTGTTCTTACCTTCATCGTTGTGATGCGGCTGGGGTGGATATCTGTCATCGCATTATTCTCTACCTATTTCTTTATGTCGGTAATGTTCCCGACCATCTTTGCGCTTGGCATCAAGGGGCTGGGACCGCTGACGAAAAAAGCAGCATCCTTCCTGGTGATGGCGGTGGCGGGTGGCGCGTTTTGTCCTCCGGTGATGGGGGTTATAGCCGACCATTCAGGGATGTCCGTGGCCTTTTTGATACCGATGGTCTGTTTTGCTTTCATAGCCTGGTATGCCATATCACGAAAGAAAGGAGCAGTTGGCGAAGAGGCGGGGGAGACCGCGGTCTTATTACATCATTAACTTTAATGCAGGCAGTATATGTCGGAAGAGAACTATTGCATAGGCATCGACTTTGGCACAGACAGTGTGCGGGCGGTGATAGCCGATGCGCGGGATGGCCGGCAGATAGCGTCCTCGGTATTTGTTTACCCAAGGTACAGAAGGGGGGATTATTGTAAGCCGGGGCAGCATATTTTTCGCCAGCATCCGCTGGACTATATCGAGGGGCTTACGCATACGGTGAGGGAAAGTCTTGGGCAGGCCGGGGCTTCGGTCCGGTCGGCGATAAGGGCGATATCTATCGACACGACGGGATCAAGTCCCGTGGCGGTGGATGAGACAGGGACGCCTCTCGCCCTGGTCCCGGGATTTGAAGACGATCCGGATGCCATGTTCGTACTATGGAAAGACCACTCTGCGGCGGCGGAGATGGCGGAGATCAATGCACATGCGAAATTATTTGAAACAGACTATTTGCGATATGTCGGCGGCATCTATTCTTCGGAGTGGTTCTGGAGCAAGCTGCTGCACGTGCTGAGAGGGAACGAGCGGGTTCGGAAAGCCTGTTATTCCTGGGTAGAGCATTGCGACTGGATGCCTTTTCTGCTAACGGGGGGCCGCCGGGCAGCCGAAATGAAACGTGGTGTCTGTACGGCAGCGCATAAGGCCTTGTGGTCGGATGAATGGGGCGGGCTTCCGCCTGCGGAATTCTTTACATCGCTGGACCCCTTGCTGGCGGTACCGGCGGCGCACCTGTACAAAGAAGTATATGCTGCCGATCGATCTGCGGGGTTTTTGTGCAGCGAGTGGGCAGACAAGCTGGGTTTGAGCACAAACGTCATTATAGGAATAGGGGCGATGGATGCTCATATGGGAGCGGTCGGCGGGCAGATAGCCCCGTATCATCTCAGCAAGGTAATGGGGACCTCGACCTGTGATATGCTGGTGGCGCCGACCCGTGATATGGAGGGAAAATATGTTCCCGGGATCTGCGGTCTTGCCGATGGTTCGATCATCCCGGGGATGGTGGGGATGGAGGCGGGTCAGTCGGCATTTGGAGACGTCTATGCCTGGCTTAGGGAACTGGTAGCCTGGCCGTTGAGGCATTTGTCAGACAAGGTCTCGTTTGCGCCGGGATATACCATGGATACCGTTATCGGAGAAATATTGCCGGCGTTGAGCCGGGAGGCGGAACAGCTGGTAGTGACGGATGAGAGCGAGCTTAGTATCGACTGGCTGAATGGAAGGCGTACGCCGGATGCTGACCCTTTTCTCACGGGCAGCATCAGTGGTATAAGTCTTGGTACGCAGGCGCCTGCTTTATTCCGGTCGCTGGCGGAGGCTACCTGTTTTGGCAGCAGGGCCATTGTCGAACGATTTATCGGGCAGGGCATTCCGGTAAAGGGGATCATTGGTATCGGCGGTATTGCCCGGCGATCTCCTTTTATCATGCAAATGCTGGCGGATGTGCTGAATAAGCCCATTCGTATCAACAAGTCGGAACAGACCAGCGCGCTGGGGGCCGCTATGTTCGCGGCGACGGCGGCGGGTCTTTATAAACGCGTCGAGGATGCCATGCAGGCCATGGGTCAGGGGTTCGACCGGGAGTATATGCCGAATCCACGTATGACGGAACTGTATAACCGAAGGTATGAGTCGTACCGGCGGATGGGGGAATTTATTGAACGAAATAAAACAGTCCTAAAATGAAAAAGAATAACCAACGCCGAGATTTCTTAAAGACCCTGACGCTGGCCGGTGCGGGCGTTGCGGTGAGTCCTGTGGAGCTTTTAAAGGCGGAGCAGCGGGAAAGTGAGAAGGAGAATGTGCCGGGAAAAAAATCGACAGCGCAGGGCAAACGTGCTTATAATACGCCCTATACCGGCGAGCATTTGAACCGGACGGCATTTCCAATCGGAGGGCTGGGGGCGGGGATGTTCTGTCTCGAAGGCACGGGTGCGATATCGCATATGAGTGTCCGGAACAGACCGGATATCTATCATGAGCCGGCGATCTTTTCGGCTATTACCGTCAAGGGCATCGCCAGGGGCGCGAAAGTGTTGGAAGGGCTGGTGCCGGACTGGAAATATTTTGGTAAGCGGGGATCGGGGCTTGGCTCGCCCGGAGATACTTATGGTCTTCCGAGATTTAGCCGGGCATCGTTTGCGGCGAAATTCCCTTTTGCGACGATAGAGCTGGAAGACGACGACCTGCCTTTGACGGCGGAGATCAAGGGTTGGAGTCCTTTTATTCCGACGGATGAGGACAATTCGGGTCTACCTGCGGGGGCGCTGGAATATACCTTTGTCAACAAGGGAGCGACGAAGGTGGATGCGGTGTTTTCCTGGAGCAGCAAGAATTTTATGGTGACGGACGGAAAGGCAGCCAACAGCATTCGTCCTATAGCCAATGGGTTTGTGCTGGAACAGGCGGCGACTGCGGAGAAGCCGTCATTGAAAGGAAGCTTTGCCGTCTTCACGGATGATGCGGGGACGGTTGTGGACCATTGCTGGTTCAGGGGAGGCTGGTGGGATCCGTTCACAATGGCCTGGAATGCGGTGCGGGATGGGGAATTGCGATCGAGGGAAGCGGTGGCCAACGGTGCGCCCGGGGCTTCATTGTTCGTGCCTTTTACGCTGGCGTCCGGGGCAAAGAAAACGATAAGGCTGATGCTGGCGTGGTATGTGCCGGATTCGGAGCTGCGTATCGGGGAGGTAGTGCCAAAGGAGAATTGTGATGTGGCATCGGGCTGTTGCTCTGGTCCGGAACAGTTAGGTGTGCCGATCGGTAAAAAAAGTAGCTCTCAGTTTCACAAGCCGTGGTACAGCAGCCGGTTTGACGATGTATATGCGGTGGCTGACCACTGGCGGAACAATTATACCGGGCTTCAGCAAAAGACGAAGCTGTTTACGGATGCATTTTATACAAGCAGCCTGCCTCCGGAAGTGGTGGAAGCGGTGGGAGCTAATCTTACGATATTGAAGTCGCCGACGGTAATGCGGCAGTATGACGGCCGGTTGTGGAACTGGGAGGGCTGCGGCGACGATGAGGGTTCCTGTCACGGGTCCTGTACGCATGTCTGGAACTATGCACAGGCGACGGCTCATTTGTTCCCGGCCCTTGAAAGGACCTTGCGGAATACGGAGTTCTGTGAGAATCAGAACAAGGAGGGGCACCAGGGTTTCAGAGCGAACATGCCTATCAGTCCGCTGAAGCACGACTTCCATGCTGCATCCGACGGTCAGCTGGGTGGCATCATGAAGGTCTACAGGGAGTGGCGGATCAGCGGTGACAGCGTCTGGCTATCGAAGATCTTTCCGATGGTCAGGACGAGTATGGACTATTGCATACGTACCTGGGATCCGAAGGGCAAGGGAGTGGTAGAAGAGCCTCATCACAACACCTATGATATCGAGTTCTGGGGTCCTGATCCTATGATCACGAGCTTTTACCTGGGTGCGCTGAAAGCCATGACGGAGATGGGTGGTTATCTCAAGCAGGATATAGGGAAATACCGGGGCCTTTATGCAAAGGGGAAGTCTTACCTGGAAACGACATTGTATAATGGAGAATTTTTTTTCCAGGACATCACTTACCAGGGATTGAATGCTCCTGATCCTGCAAAAGCGCAATCTTTTGGCGGAGAATATTCGGCAGAGGCGATAGCCATACTAAAGAAGGAGGGACCGAAATACCAGTATGGCAAGGGTTGCCTGAGCGACGGGGTGTTGGGCGCCTGGATCGGTCTGATGTGCGGACTGGACGATTTCATCGATGCGGGCAAGCTGCGGTCGCACCTGTTGTCGGTACATAAGTATAATCTAAAGGCTGATCTTAGCGAGCATGCCAATCCCCAGCGGCCGGGATATGCTTTGGGGCATGAAGGGGGATTGCTTTTGTGCAGCTGGCCGAAGGGGGGCAGGTTGTCCCTGCCATTTGTATACAGTGATGAAGTATGGACGGGTATCGAGTACCAGGTGGCCTCGCATCTCATGGCGATGGGGAGGGTGCAGGAAGGATTGGAGATCGTCCGGCACTGCCGCAACCGTTATGACGGAAGAATAAGAAATCCTTTTAACGAATATGAATGCGGGCATTGGTATGGAAGGGCCCTGTCCAGCTATGGGATGCTGCAGGGACTTACCGGTGTGCGTTACGATGCGGTGGATAAGACATTGTTTGTGCATTCGGCGGTTGGGGATTTTACGAGCTTTCTCTCTACTGCAGGTGGTTTTGGAACGGTGAGCTGTACCGGGGGGAAGATATCGATGAAGACGGTATATGGGAAGATCGAGGTAGATAAGGTAATGGTTGGTGGGAAGGAAAGCAAATTAATTTAATTATTGCCTATGGATCTGCGGCTTCGGGATAAGGTGATCATTGTAACAGGGGGTGCCAGCGGCATCGGCGAAGGGATTTGCAGGAAGTTGGCTGAAGAAGGGGCGATACCCTGTATTTTGGACCGGGATGAGCAGAATACCCTGCGTGTGTTCTCGGAGCTTAGCCGGGAATATGGGATAATGCCTTTTTACCATTTAATGGATCTTACGGATCCTGCTGCCTGTAACGAGGCGGTTGCGCGGGTGCTGGGAGAACTTGGGAGAATCGACGGGCTGGTGAACAACGCGGGCCTCAATGATGGTGTCGGGCTTGCCAATGGGACTTATGAAAAGTTCGTCGGATCGCTGGACAGGAATGTGGGGCATTATTTTTCTGTCGCCAGTGCGACATTGCCGGCTTTGAAGCTGTCGTTTGGGGCCATTGTGAATATCTGTTCCAAGACGGCCATTACCGGGCAGGGTGGAACTTCGGGTTATGCCGCTGCCAATGGGGAGAGACTTACATTAACAAAGGAATGGGCTGCAGAATTGCAGAAATATGGGATCCGGGTAAATGCGGTAGTCGTCGCGGAGTGTATGACCCCGCAGTACCGGTGGTGGATCGGGCAACAGGCCGATCCGGAGGCAAAGTTACGGGAGATCGTCTCGAAGATCCCTTTGGAGAACCGGATGACGACGGCGGAGGAGATTGCCAATATGGCAGCGATGTTATTGTCCCCAGCTTCGGCTGCCGTGAACGGGCAGCTGCTGCATGTGGATGGGGGGTATGTGGTTTTGGACAGGGCAGCCAGCTGATTGCCCTGGTTGCGGCATTTTTGCCGGGTGTTGCTGCGGCTTTTATTTTTTTACTACTTCAAGCGCTTTGGCCACTGCGGGGTCATAAGCATTACTCACTTCATAATAACCTTCTGTGCGCCATATCTGCCTGGCGATCAGTGCTTTGATCCGATGCTGGAGGAGCTCTTTGTCCCTGGCTGGAATCTGCCTGAGGTTGAGGGTATCTTTTTCAGCGTAGGTAGTCAGCGCATTCCAGAGATGTTCGTCGTCATGAAAGCCTGAGATAAAGTCTGCCGGGGTCTTAAACGCCTGGAAATTAGGTATGTGCTGGACATAATAGGTATAGATAAAACGGCTTAGTGTGCCATCCACGTAGAGGGCGGTGACGGCTCTTGAAAGCGTGCTGGTGTCGAATCCGACAAAAATATCCGGGGTGATCCCGCCACCGCCGAATACGGTCCTTTTTTCCGGCCCGAGGGTTTTATAGGCGTGGCCGGAATGTTGGGTAGACGTATCGCCGTGGAGCACCTCTCCGTCGTGGAAGCGTTTCATGACCTCGTCGTTGTAGTCGTCATGGCCTTTGTCATAGGGTTTTTGGATGCTGCGCCCGGTGGGAGTGTAATAACGGGCGATGGTGAGGCGGAGGGCGGCGCCGTCGCTCAGCTGATACTGCTCCTGTACGAGACCTTTACCAAAGGTCCTTCTGCCGATGATGGTGGCGCGGTCCCAGTCCTGGAGGGCGCCGGCGAGCACTTCGCTGGCCGAGGCTGTGCCTTCATCGGTCAGGAGCGCCAGTTTTCCCTTTTCGAACAGGCCTTCGCGGCGGCAGCGGTATTCGACTTTTGGGGAGCGGGTGCCCACGGTATAAACGATGAGCTTGTCGCCGTCGAGGAAGTCGTCGGCGATCTCAATAGATTCCGACAGGATGCCGCCGCCATTGCCCCTGAGGTCGAGGACCAGGCGCTGGAGGCCTTGTCCCTGCAGTTTCATCAGGGCCTGGGCGAACTCGGCATGGGTCGTTTCGGAAAATTTATTGATCCTGATATAACCGATATCTTTATTGATCATGTAGGCTACGTCTACGGAGGGCAGGGGGATGGTACCCCGGGTGATGGTAAAGGGGCGGGCGGGGCCTGATTCGCCTGCGCGCAGGAGGGAAACTACTACTTTGCTGGCGCCGGCCCCCCGCAGGAGCTTGCGGATGCGGTCGTTGGTGATGCCATTACCGGCCACCAGGGAATCGTCCACTTTTACGAATTTGTCGCCTACTTTCAGGCCGGCTTTATCGCTGGGGCCGCCGGCGAGGACGTTGACAACGTTGACCGTATCGTCAAAGATCTGGAATTCAACGCCGATGCCTTCAAAATTGCCCTGGAGGTCTTCGTTCATTTCGGTCAGGTCGGCAGGTGGAATGTAGACGGAGTGAGGGTCCAGGTGGGATAACATGCCGTCTATGGCGTCTTCGCCGAGGGTATCAGAAGACACGGGATCGACGTATTTCATGGTTACCAGGTCCATAACTTCCTGTACGGGCGTCTGTTTCCGGGTTTTGAAAAATCCGCTGGGCCGGATATTTTCGCGCAAATGAAAGCCAATGATCATACCGACGATCATTACAATGGAGAATAGCAGGGGGAGCCAGACCTGTAATTTTTTCATAAGGCTGCAAATTAAGGAATCATAATTTAAATTGCACCCAAAAGCCGATCACAGATCGGCTGGCCGAAGGCCCAACATTGGCCCAGCCAGACGCCAAAGGCGTCGGTACGGTACAACCAGACAGCGAAAAGTAGAGCATTTTAAAATAAAGAAAGACCGGCAATGAATATATTAATAGCGGACAGCGGATCGACCAAATGCGAATGGTGTCTATTGTACGACGGAAAGAAAAAGAAAGTGGATACGCAGGGGATCAGTCCCTATTTTTTGGACAGAGCGGGTGTCAGGGAGGTGCTGACCCGGGAACTGGTTCCTGCGCTGAAGTCGCTGACGGTGGACGAGGTCTTCTATTATGGTACGGGGTGTATCAATACGGACAACCAGAAGCTTGTGAAGAAGGCGATACTCGACATTTTTCCGGGCGTCCGTGTCCATGTGACGCATGACCTGATGGGGGCGGCGCTGTCCTTGTGCGGCGATACGAAGGGGGTGGCCTGTATTCTCGGCACGGGTAGCAACTCCTGTTATTTCGACGGGAAAAAAATTGTTAAAAATAGTCCGGGGCTGGGCTTTGTACTGGGGGATGAGGGCAGCGGGGCTTACCTGGGTAAAAAAGTGTTACAGTATTATCTTTACAATACGTTTGACGAAGACCTGCGGTACAAGTTCGATGCGAAATATGCGACCAACAGCAAGGAAATACTCGATGCAGTGTATAAGCAGCCTTTTCCAAACAGGTACCTGGCGTCTTTTACGCTGTTCCTGGTAGAGAACAGGGGGCATTATATGGTGGAGAACATCATCGAGGACGGTTTGAATGATTTTTTCTTTAATCATTTGTGCAAGTACCGGGAAAGCTGGAAATTGCCAATTCATTTTGTGGGCGGGGTAGCGTATGGGTTTAAAGATGTGGTAAAGGAATTATGTAGTACTTATGAATTTGAGCTGGGCAGGATATTACAAAAACCGATGGACGGGCTCATTAAATATCACCAAAAATAATTAGCAGCATGGCATTTGAGAAGTTCACTGAGGAAGAAAGTCCGTATCATGACCTGGAAAACATGAGCACAAGGGAGATCCTGGCCCATATCAACGAGGAGGACAAGAAGGTTCCCGATGCTGTACGCACGGTGATACCTCAGATAGAGAAACTGGTTGTTGCCATTACGGATAAAATGCTTGCGGGCGGGAGACTGTTCTATATCGGCGCCGGCACGAGCGGGAGGCTGGGGGTCCTGGATGCCAGTGAGATACCACCCACCTATGGTATGCCTTTTGATCTCATCATCGGAGTGATAGCGGGTGGGGAAACGGCCATTCGTAAGCCGGTGGAAAATGCGGAGGATGATGCGCCGCAGGGGTGGTTTGACCTGGAGCAGTATGGTATATCGGACAAGGACGTGGTGGTAGGGGTAGCCGCCAGCGGTACTACGCCGTATGTAATAGGAGCGCTGGAGGAAAGCAGGAAGCGGGGGATCCTTACCGGCTGTATCGTTTGTAATCCCGGCTCTCCGGTGGCGGAGCATGCGGATTTTCCCATCGAGGTCGTCGTTGGGCCTGAGTTCGTGACGGGTAGTACGAGGATGAAAAGCGGAACGGCTCAGAAGCTGGTATTGAATATGCTATCTACGACGGTGATGATCCGTATCGGGCGGGTAGAGGACAACAAAATGGTAAACATGCAGCTGACCAATAGCAAATTGATCGACCGGGGCACGAAGATGGTGATGGAAGGCACGGGTCTGACGGACTATGAGCAGGCGAAAGAATTGCTGTTGCGGCTGGGAAGCGTCAAGAAAGCGGTAGATTCTTTAACTTAGGATTATGCACGAGATAGAACCTTTTTATAACTGGCGGCACCTTTATACGAGTGAGGAGGACGAGCGATCGCCTTTTTACGGGAGGGTCTATTCGGAGTTTGAGTTCACGCAAACTATATATAACTATTATATCCATCCGCAGTGGGATGATTTTGGATCCCGGACCCTTTATCTGAAAGTATTGCTGGCCGACTATGATGAACATTATGTGGCGATCGAGCTATTCGGGGAATGGAATGATGCGATAGAAAATGACATTATGTTCCTGAAGCGGGAGGTGACGGATAAATTCTTTGAGGTCGGCATTACCAAGTTTATTTTAATCGCGGAGAATGTACTGAACTTTCATAGCGGGGACAAGGACTATTATGAGGAATGGTTCGAGGAGGTTACGGATGCAGGGGGCTGGATAGTCTGTCTGAATATGCCGGAACAGACGCAGTATGATTTCAGGAAGGCCAAGCTGAACCGGTATATCGAGCTGATCGAACTGGATAATTGGAGAACGTATAAACCGTTTCACCTTTTTACTTTGCTGGACCAGAAGATCTCGAACCGACTGGACTAGTGTGTGGGCTGGGATTTGAAAATTTCGAAAGTTTGGTGGGACAAGCAAAATAAATTTGGATTTTCCGAAGAACTACCTAATTTTGGTGGACTAATATGATCAAGGCAAAAGCATACCGTTATTTTTACTTTTATTTTTTCTTCTACTTTACAAGTAGACCGGGATTGCTTTTGTTAACAAGTAAGTAAATAAAAAGATTAACATAAAGAAGTCCCGGGCAAAAGCCGGGACTTTTTGCATTTTGGATATTATGAGTAAAAAAGTCTCTATTCAGGGTTACGAGGGCAGCTTTCACCAGGTGGCGGCGCAGCAATTCTTTGGGAGTGATGTGGAAGTAGTGACCTGCGCCACCTTTAGAGAGGTGATCCGGGTGGCTTCGAGCAGGAAGGAAAGTAATGGCGGGGTCATGGCGATAGAGAACTCTATTGCCGGGAGTATCCTGCCGAATTATAATCTGCTTCAGAAGAGCGATCTGAAAGTCGTAGGAGAGATCTATCTGCAGATAGGCCAGCATCTTTTGGTCAACCCGGGTGTTAAGCTGGAAGATATCCGGGAGGTGCATTCGCATCATATGGCATTGTTACAGTGTATCGATTATCTGGAAAAGCATCCGGGCTGGAAACTGGTCGAAACGGAAGACACTGCCCTTAGCGCCAAGCATCTGCATGTACACCGGAATAAACATACGGCAGCCATTGCAAGCAAGCTGGCTGCCGAGCTTTTTGGCCTGGAGATCCTGGCGCCGAATATCCAGACGATGAAGAACAACTATACGCGTTTCCTCATCCTGCAAAGGGAAGAAGATGTGAAGGAGACGCAGGATCCGAATAAGGCATCGGTAAACTTTCATACCGATCACTCGAGGGGGAGCCTGGCCAGGGTATTGACGAAGATCGCGGAAGGCGGTATCAATCTCAGCAAGCTGCAATCTTTCCCGATACCGGGCAGTGAGTGGGAGTATTCTTTTCATGCGGATATGGAATTCGATGATATCAGTCAGTTTCACCGGGTGATAGAAGCCATACATCCTATTACTGCGGAATTAAAGGTTTATGGAGTTTACAGAAAGGGAAGAACTGTATAAATAAATATATATGACAACGGCGAGTCTAATGACAACAGCAAAGAGACTGGAAGGTATTGGCGAGTATTATTTTTCCATGAAGCTGCGGGAGATCGACGAACTGAACCGGCAGGGGAAGAACGTCATCAACCTGGGGATCGGAAGTCCGGACCTGCCTCCGCATCCGGATGTGATCCGGGTGCTGCAGGAAGAAAGCGCAAAACCTAACGTACATGCCTATCAGTCGTATAAGGGGTCGCCTGTGCTGAGGAATGCTATAGCGGGCTGGTACCGGCAATGGTATGGAGTCGAGCTGAATCCGGATACCGAGATATTACCGCTGATCGGATCAAAAGAGGGGATCATGCATATCTGTATGACCTACCTGAATGAAGGGGATGGTGCGCTGGTGCCAAATCCGGGGTATCCGACCTATCGCAGTGCGGTGAAGCTGGCGGGGGGAGAATGTGTAGACTATGCGCTGACTGCGGAGAATGGATGGTATCCGGACTTCGAGGAGCTGGAAAGGGTGGTGGAGAAAAAAAGGGTCAAGCTGATGTGGGTGAACTATCCGCATATGCCGACGGGGCAGCTGCCGGACCGGAGCCTGTTTGAAAAGCTGGTAGCTTTTGGGAAGAAGCATAAGATCCTGATCTGTCACGATAACCCCTATAGTTTTATCCTGAATGACCAGCCGATGAGTCTGTTGTCGGTACCTGGCGCGAAAGAGGTCGTCGTCGAGCTAAACTCTCTCAGCAAGTCGCAGAATATGGCCGGCTGGAGAGTGGGGACCTTGTCGGGGGCGAAGGAAAGGATAGACGAAATATTACGTTTTAAAAGCAATATGGACAGTGGGATGTTTCTCCCTGTTCAACTGGCGGCGGCCAGGGCGCTGTCGCTGGGTAAGGACTGGTATGACAGCGTCAATGCTGTCTACCGGGAAAGAAGGGATTTTGTATTCGGGCTGCTGGAGCTGTTGAAATGCGAATTCAGCAGGGACCAGGTGGGGATGTTTGTCTGGGCGAAGATCCCGGCCGGGCATAAAGATGGGTTTGCGCTGAGCGATATGGTCCTTCATAGAGCGGGGGTATTTATAACACCGGGCGGCATTTTTGGTCCTGCCGGACATGGTTACGTGCGGGTGAGTTTATGTAGTACGAAGGAGAAATTGCAAGAGAGTATTGAAAGGATTAAAAGTATATTAAATGTTTGATTCAGTAACGATAGTCGGAGTTGGGCTGATCAGCGGCAGCTTCAGCCTGGCTCTGAAGGACAAGGGGCTGGTCCGGAACGTGATCGGGGTAAGCCGTACAAAAGCTAGCCTGGATAAGGCGCTGGAGCTGGGTTTGATCGACGAGGCGCTGCCGCTGGAAGAAGCCGTCAAAAAGAGTGACCTGATCTATGTCGCCATCCCGGTGGATGTCACGGTGCCGATGATGCGCCGTATCATGGACCTGGTCACGGACCGGCAGGTGGTCACGGATGCGGGGTCTACGAAGCTGATGTTGTGCGAGAGCCTGGCTGATCACCCGAAGCGGAGTCGTTTCGTAGCGGCCCATCCCATGTGGGGAACGGAATACAGCGGGCCGGAGGCGGCTGTTCACAATGCGTTTGCCGGCCGGAGCTGTGTCATCTGTGAGAAGGAGAAATGCGACCCTGACGCGGTGGATATGATCGAGGGATTATACAAAGACATGGGGATGCATATGGTGTATATGGATGCGAATAGCCATGACATGCACGCTGCATATATTAGCCATATTTCACATATTACATCTTTTGCGCTGGCAAATACGGTGTTGGAGAAAGAAAAAGAGGACAGTGCCATTTTTGAGCTGGCGGGGGGTGGTTTTGAGAGTACGGTGAGGCTGGCAAAGAGTAGTCCGGCCATGTGGCTGCCCATTTTTATGCAGAACAGGGAGCATGTGCTGGATGTGCTGAATGAGCATATTGCGCAGCTGCGGAAGTTCAAAAGTTGCCTGGAGAAGGAGAATGCGGACTATTTGAAGGAATTGATGGAAAATGCGAACAAGATCCAGAGGATAATCAAGTAAGATTAAGGTGGTGGGGTAAGAAATAAGGTGTGGGGTTGAAAAAGAGGATTCTGACGGTGAAAATTGAGGTTGAAACGGTGAAAAACGGCGCTTAGGGGCTTAGGCGTAAATAACGTACCTTTGCGCCAAATTTAACAAAGTATATGACGACATTCGAAGGGTTGGGTTTGGATGCCAGGCTGGTTCAGGCTACCGATGCACTGGGATTTACGACACCGACGCCCATTCAGGAACAGGCTATCCCTGTTTTATTGAGCGGGCAAAAGGATCTGGTAGGATTAGCACAGACAGGTACAGGGAAGACAGCGGCTTTTGGGCTGCCTTTATTACAGCTGGTGGATGAGGCGCAGAAGCATCCGCAGGCGTTAGTGGTTTGCCCAACCCGGGAATTGTGTATGCAGATCGTGAGCGAGATCGAGCTTTTTAAGAAATTCCTGCCGGGAATGCATGTGATCGCGGTCTATGGCGGTACGTCCATCGGCCTGCAGATCAGGGACTTGAAGAGGGGAGTACAGATCGTTGTGGCTACGCCTGGACGTCTGATCGACCTGATCGAGCGCAAGGCGATAAACCTGGAGCAGATAAAATATGTGGTGCTGGATGAGGCGGATGAGATGCTGAACATGGGATTCCAGGACGATATCGAATTCATCCTGCAGAATACGCCCAAGCGGGATGCGACGTGGTTATTTAGCGCGACGATGCCGCCTGAGATCCGCCGGGTCAGCAAGAAATATATGCAAAGTCCTACAGAGATCACTGTAGGAAAGATGAATACGACGAACAAGAATATCGATCACCAGTATTATGTGACGTCGGCTCACCAGCGGTATGAGACTTTGAAGAGGATCATCGACTTTAACCCGGGGATCTACGGGATCATTTTTACCCGTACCAAGATGGATGCTCAGAACATTGCCGAGAAGCTGACGCGGGAAGGGTATGATATCGATGCGTTGCATGGCGACCTGACCCAGCAGCAAAGGGACAAGGTCATGGGAGAGTTCCGGGATAAGACCTTGCAGTTGCTGATAGCTACGGATGTGGCGGCACGGGGGATCGATGTAAAGGAAATAACGCATGTCATCAATTATGAATTACCGGATGACATGGAAGTATATACCCACCGTAGTGGCAGAACGGGCCGGGCGGGCAGTACGGGGATCTCGCTATCGATAGTTCATAGCCGGGAGATCGGCAAGCTGCGGCAGATAGAACGGATCGCACAGAGCTCCTTCCATAAGATGGAGATACCGAGCGGGAAGGATGTATGTCGCAAGCAGTTTTTTCATTTCATGGAAAAATTGTTGCAAACGGATATCAGTCATGGAGATTATGAGTCGTATGTACCGATGCTGGCTGAGAAGTTTGCCGAGGTAACGAAAGAGGAAGTGTTGAAGAGGGTGGCGGCCATGGAGTTCGACCGGTTCCTCAAATATTATGAGAATGCGGAAGACCTGAATACACGGGAAAGGTCCCGGGAGCCTATCAGCAGGGACAGTCGTGGCGGCGACCGGAGGGATTTCAACCGGCGCGACGCTGCCGGGGAAGGCAGGGGAAGGGCCAGGGACTTTAACAGTAATGGCGACTTTACGCGGTTGTTCGTCAACCTTGGAACCAAGGACGGGTTTTATAAAGCCAGTTTCCTGCAATTCATTCTCGACATGAGCGACCTGAAGAAGGAAGTGCTTGGGCGGATCGACATGAAGGAGATGAACAGCTGGATCGAGATCGACAAGAAGGCGGCGTCCCAGATGATCCGGGCTATCGACGGGAAGAATTTCAAGGGACGCAGGATCAGGATGAATGACGCTAATTCGAGATAATATTTAAATTTCACTTGATATGGAAGCAACAGCAGCAAAGAGTGCAAAGGAAGTTGTCCAGGCAGCCTGGATGAAACGTCCCCTGATAATTTCCGGTCCCTGTAGTGCAGAGACGGAAGAGCAAACGGTGGAGACAGCGGTCCGCCTGGCAAAAACCGGTAAAGTGGATATCCTGCGTGCCGGGATCTGGAAGCCCCGTACTCGTCCGGGTAGTTTTGAAGGCATTGGAACGAAGGGATTGCCCTGGCTGCAGCAGGCCAGAAAGCTCACCGGTCTGCCTGTGGCTATAGAAGTTGCGACTGCCAAACAAGTGGAAGATGCCCTGCATTTCGACGTAGATGTACTCTGGATCGGAGCCCGGACGACGGTGAATCCATTCAGCGTGCAGGAAGTGGCTGATGCGCTTCGCGGCGCCGATGTGCCGGTCCTGATAAAGAATCCCATCAATCCTGATATCGAATTGTGGACCGGGGCTGTAGAAAGGGTAGCCAAGGCGGGTATCAAGCAGATAGGCCTGATCCACCGCGGCTTCAGCTCTTATGGTAATACGGAATACCGCAATGCACCGATGTGGCACCTGGCTATCGAAATGAAACGCCGCTCGCCAGGTCTGATGATGATAAATGATCCTTCGCATATCAGCGGCCGCCGGGATATTTTGCTGGATGTAGCGCAAAAAGCTATCGACCTTGATATGGACGGGCTGATCATCGAGACGCATATCGATCCCGACAATGCATGGAGCGATGCCAAGCAGCAGATTACCCCTGAGCGTCTGGCCGAATTGCTGGGCAGCATCAAATGGCGTCATGAGACGACCACCGAAAAAGAATTTATTACTGCGCTTGAGAAATTACGCGAGCAGATAAATCATATCGATGACGAGCTGATCCAGCTGCTGGGTCAGCGTATGAAGATCGCCGATCAGATCGGTACCTATAAAAAGGATAACAATATCACGATTCTTCAGACCAACCGCTGGAACTCTATTCTGGAGAAGGCTTTTGTCAAGGGTGAAAAGCTGAACCTCAGCAAGGAGTTCGTCACCAAATATTATGACGCGGTGCATATGGAATCCATCAACCACCAGAACAAGATCATGAACTCATAGAGCGATCTAAAATGGTCTATCTCTTTGTCCATGTGATCTGGAGCGTGCGCCGACGGGAGCCTTTACTAAGCAAACCGGTGCGGAGGGTGCTTTTTGCCCATCTGCAAAAGGAAGGAGAGGAGAAGGGGATTCGTATCACGGCAATTGGCGGAGTGGAGGATCATGTTCATTGTCTTTTGCAATTGCTGCCTTCACAGAATTTGCTGCAGGTGCTGCGAACCGTTCGCACGTCTGCTGCGGCATGGATCAATGACAGCAAGTTCCTCACTTTGCCAGGTGAATTTGAATGGGATGAGGAGTATTGGGCTGCTTCGGTAAGTCCCAGCGGGGTGAAGCAGGTGGTCGAGTATATTGGCAAGCAGGAGGAACATCATAAGACAAAGACATTGGAAAGTGAGTTGGAAATCTTCGATAAGTTTAAAGAAGGCTTATGAACAAATTACAGTACAAATTTTCCGGTAAGACAACCACTTATTACCTGGATGCCGATTTCTCCTATTTGGAGAAGCTGGTTGACAAATCGCATACGGTGATCATCACCGATGAGCATGTATTTGGCAAACACCAGAAACGTTTTGGCGGATGGAATACGATCGTCATCAATGCGGGTGAGCAGTTCAAGATACAGGCGACCGTGGATAGCATAATCGAGCAGTTGATCGAGCTTGGCGCCGACCGGAAGACATTTTTGGTGGGCGTTGGGGGTGGTGTGGTGACGGATATCGCGGGTTATGCAGCGGCGGTGTATATGCGCGGGATTAGCTTTGGCTTTGTTCCGACGTCGATACTGGCCATGGTGGATGCGTCGATCGGGGGTAAGAACGGCATCGATGTAGGAGTCTATAAAAACCTGGTAGGAACGATAAGACAGCCTGAGTTTCTGCTGTATGATTTTAGCCTGCTGAAGACCTTGCCAAAAGAAGAGTGGGTCAATGGCTTTGCGGAGATCATCAAACATGCCGCAATAAAGGATGCCGCCCTATTCAAAGAGCTCGAAAAGAACAGGCTGACGCTGTACCAGAAAGACAAGGCTGCACTGGCGAAACTGATCAGGCGTAATGTGGCGATCAAGTCGGCTGTAGTGGAAAAGGATGAGTTTGAGCATGGGGAGAGAAGGCTGTTGAATTTCGGGCATACGCTGGGACATGCCATCGAGAATGTATATGAGCTGTCGCATGGGCAGGCAATCTCTATCGGAATGGTGGCTGCCTGTATGATCTCCGAGGAGTTTACGCCTTTTAAGGAAACGGACAGGGTGATGAACACGCTAAAGAAGTACGGTCTTCCGACGCTGGCGGAATTTGATCCAAAGGAAGTGATGGCGGTGCTGCGGATGGATAAGAAGAAGGTAAAGGATTCAATGAATTATATACTGCTGAACAAGATCGGGCAGGCAGTGGTAAAGATCATCCCTATCACTGAACTGGATAAACTCTTACAATCAATCATAACTGCGCGTTGAGATGTTAAAGACTATTGAACCTTCGGCTCTTTTGGGGACTATCCTGGCGCCGGCTTCCAAAAGCAGCATGCAGCGGGCTTGTGCAGCGGCGTTGTTGCGCATAGGCGAGACGGTGATTCATCATCCGGGTCATTCGAATGACGACAAGGCGGCATTGCGGGTGATAGGTGATCTTGGGGCCATCGTGACTACGATGGAGGATGGATCGATCCGGGTGCAGAGCAAGGGAGTAAGACCTGTTGCAAAGGCGCCGGAAGGGATGGATGCTGCGACAGGCGGATTGGAGGTTAATTGCGGAGAGAGCGGCCTGGGGCTGCGGATGTTTGCGCCTATTATGGGACTGAGTGATCGTATGATAAAAGTGCGTGGCGAAGGCAGTCTGGTGACGCGGCCTATGGACTTCTTCGATGAGATCTTTCCCTTATTAGGGATCAGGGTGGTGTCGAATGGCGGCAAACTTCCATTGGAGATACAGGGGCCATTGAAGCCCCGGGATATTACCATCGACGGATCGCTGAGCTCACAATTTCTGACGGGACTGTTATTGTCTTTTGCGGCGTCTGGTGCGAAGGGGGTAACGATAAAAGTGAATAATCTTAAAAGCAAACCCTATATAGACCTGACCCTCGCGGTGATGAAACACTTCGGCTGGGAGGTGGGGAACCGGAATTATGAAGAATTCTATTTTTCCGGGGCTGTTTCGCAGCAGGAAAAGATCGACTATACGGTTGAAGGTGATTGGAGCGGCGGGGCTTTTCTGCTGGTAGCAGGAGCTTTAGCGGGACCTATTACGGTGAAGGGATTGGATGTGAAGTCTACGCAGGCGGATAAGGCTATTTTACAGGCTATTGGTGACAGCGGTGCGAAACTGGCCTTTACCGACGATGAGATTGTGGCGGGTCCCGGGACTTTGAAAGCCTTTGAATTCGATGCGACCGAATGTCCGGACCTGTTTCCTCCATTGGCGGCACTGGCTGCGTATTGTGATGGGACGACTGTTATCCGGGGCGTGAGCCGGCTGGCGCATAAGGAAAGTGATCGGGGGCTAACGCTGCGGGATGAGTTTGGCAAGATGGGTTTGCCCATCGTACTGGATGGGGACAGGATGCTGATAAACGGAGGGGGCGGGCTTAAGGGAGCGACGGTGCATAGCCGCCATGATCACCGGATCGCGATGGCTTGTGCGGTGGCGGCATTGAAAGCGGGTGGTCCCGTGACGATAGAGGAGGCAGAAGCCATAAACAAGTCTTATCCTGATTTTTATGAAGATCTGAAAAAACTGGGAGGGCAATTATGAACTCATTTGGCCGACTATTCCGGGTTAATATATTTGGGGAATCTCATGGGGAGAGTGTCGGAGTGAATATCGACGGATGCCCGGCGGGTATCCCGTTGCCGGTGGAAGATTTCCTGCCTGACCTGGAGCGACGCAAGGGCGGGATCCAAAAAGGGACTACTCCGCGGAAAGAGGATGACCTGCCAATCTTCAAGAGCGGGTTGTTCAATACCTTTTCTACCGGGGCGCCTATTACCATTCTATTTGAGAACAATAATACCCGGTCGGGCGACTATGAAAAACAGCGGGCTGTTCCAAGACCGGGGCATGCGGACTTTGTAGCCCATCGTAAATTCGGTGGATTTGAGGATTACCGGGGCGGCGGCTCGTTCTCTGCGCGGCTGACCGTGGGGCTGGTCGCGGCAGGGGTCATTGCTAAAAAAATATTAGGAGGGGCGAAGGTTACGTCTTCCATCCTGGAAATAGGCGGGGAGACGGACCTTGACAAGGGTTTACAAAAAGCTATCGATGCCAAGGACTCTATTGGCGGGATAGTGGAATGCCGTGTCAGCGGTTTGCCTCTCGGATTGGGAGAACCTTTCTGGGACTCTGTGGAGTCATTGCTGAGCCATGCGGCTTTTGCTATCCCCGCGGTTCGGGGGGTGGAGTTCGGGACGGGGTTTGCGGCTGCCCGGATGTTTGGCAGCCAGCATAATGATGCGATAGAAGACATGGAGGGGCATACAAGGACCAATCATGCCGGCGGGGTGGTCGGCGGGATCACCAATGGCAACGAACTGGTATTCCGGATAGCAATAAAACCTACTTCGTCTACTCCGAAGGATCAGCAGACCTTAAACTGGGAGACGGGTTTACAGGAGACTTTTTCGGTAAAGGGGCGTCATGACCTTTGTGTAGCGTTAAGGGCGCCGGTGATCCTGGAGGCGGTGACGGCTATTGTGCTGGCCGACCTTTTGCTGTTGGATCAGCAGGTGCAGCGAGTGTGGTAAAGTTGTAAATATTAAGCCGTTGTATTATATTGAGGCATATATGAAATATCGAACGCGTATCGTCCTGGCACTTTTTCCTGTTTTGTCATTGGTACTATTATTTTCCTGCCATGACCGGACCGGGAAGGAGGGTAAGGACGAAGTAAAAACGTCGGCGACGGCCAGTGAACGTGGGGGGACGGATATCAGGAGCATGCTTGAATATGCTGCTGACAATGGGGACAAGATGAATGATTCGACGACCCTATTGTACCGGAAACTGGCAAACAGCGTCTATGACAGCAATAATTATAAAGCGTTGTGGAGCAGTAATAAACAATGGCTGCCAGCCGGGGATAGCCTGTTAAGTTTCATCACTAACAGCAAGGATTATGGCTTATTTCCCTCGGATTATCATTACACCGCACTCTCTTTTATAGAACGTATCGTCAAAGAAGACACGCTGGCGCGAAAGAATGCAGCGTTGTGGTCGAGAGCGGACCTCATGCTCACGGACGCCTTTTTTACCCTTGTCAAACATCTCAAACAGGGGCGGCTGGAATATGACAGCGTTACGCTGCGGAAGGACTCTGTATTATCGGATTCGCTATATACAAAAACGCTGGCGACGGCCCTTGGGTCGGGTGCGGTTGCGTCTACGCTGCAGGGGCTGGAGCCAAAACTGGCGAGATATGATTCCCTGAAGGTGGATTTAAAGGATTTTTTGGCGACTGCTCATTTCCGGCCGCTGACCTGGCTGGACTATCCTTATCCTTCAAAGGATTCGGCGATATTTTATAAATCTTTGGTGAAGAGATTGCTGGAGGTGGGATATGTCGATTCGGCCACGACGCCTGCGGACACGGCTAAGCTGGCGGCAGCCGTACGTAATTATCAAACGACGAATAAGCTAAAGGTAACCGGCAGGCCTTCTTCGGAGATGGTGACGATGATGAATAATTCCGACTGGGAGAAGTTTAAGCGGATCGCTATCACCATGGATCGTTATAAATTGCTGCCGGATACGCTGCCAAAGACCTATGTATGGGTAAACCTGCCGTCTTTTACCTTACAGGTGATGAACTCCGATACGGTGGCCCTGGAGTCGAAGATCATCGTGGGAGCACCCAGGACAAGGACTCCGCTGCTGACCAGCGAGATCTCCAATTTTGTGACCTATCCGCAGTGGACGGTGCCTGTCAGCATTATCATGAAGGAGATGCTGCCGGCCATCAAGAATAACATCGACTATTTGCGGAAGCAGAACCTTATGGTGGTGGATGACAGGGATAGCGTGAGGGACCCGACTACGATCAACTGGAAGAGGCTGAATAAGAACAACTTTCCTTATCAGCTAAAACAGCGGCAGGGTGATGACAATTCGCTTGGGGTCATGAAATTTAACTTTAGAAATAAGTATGATGTGTATTTGCATGATACTAATGGGCGATGGATGTTCGATAAGAAGTTTAGGGCGTTAAGTCATGGCTGTGTGCGGGTGAAGGAATGGCGGAGGCTATCGGACTTTTTGATCCGGAATGATACGATGAAATACCATCCGGACACGCTTCGGGCCTGGATCAAGCGGCAGGAAAAGCATACGGTTTGGGGTTTTGCGCGGGTGCCTATTTATTTGCGTTATTTTACCTGTGAGGGCAAAAAAGGACGTGTTGTTTTTTATGATGATATATATGGCGAGGACAAGCAGTTGAGGAATAGATACTTTGCGAATAAGCCCATTATTTGATACTTTGTCGACGTAAATCGTCGTTATGTACCGGCGCCAGGGCGCCTGGCGGGGCTAATGTCGGCCCTTCGGGCGGTCGGCCTGTGGCCATCTCTTATGCTAAAAAATTTCAGAACAGGAGTTCTTGCATATCTTTTGCTGCCGGTGGCTGTAGTAGGCCAGAGCCATCACAAAAAGGCGCCCATAAAGGTTCAGTACGGGGTTGCCAGTTTTTACGCAAATAAATTTGAGGGTCGTAAGACCTATACCGATGAGATCTTCACGCAGGAGAAGCTGACCGGGGCCAGCAATACGCTGCCTATGCATACCTGGGTGCGGGTGACGAACCTGCGAAATAAGCGATCGGTAATTGTCCGGATCAACGATAAGATGCATCCCCGGAATAAGAGGCTGATCGATCTGAGTCATGCGGCGGCAAAGAAGCTTGGGTATACAGGGCGTGGGTTGACGAGGGTAAGGATCGATGTATTGGGGAAGAAGAAGCCCGCTGAGGCGGAAGAGGAGGGGTCATAAAAAAACCCGGTGCAAAATGGCCAACACTGCTCGAAAGGCCATCCACACCGGGTTCGGGCAGGATGTTACTGTTTCATTTTCTTAAACACACTGATAGTGCCGCTTGTAGAAACATGCAGCAGATAACTAGCTTTTGGCCCTGTTACGGCAACATAATAGCTCAATCCGTCGTCTGCGTCGGTAAATTCGGTGGCTTCTGTTACCACGTAGGACGGGTATTGTTTTTTCAAACTCATTTGTACAAAGAGAGGCATGTTGTTTAAGGCTACGAACCGACTGGTAGCTACCGGCTCTCCGTTGAGGTCATAAAAAGCCTGTAAGCGGATGCCGTTCCACATAAAGTTGACTTCCGTAAATTGTCCCTTACTTTTGCAATCTACTTCCGTAGCCTCGGGGAATTTTCTTTCAAAATCATCTTTACCCTTGAAGAATGGGATGTCACTGGATCCTGTTGTATTTTTTATCGATCCAACAACTGTTTTGCCGGACAGAGTGTTTAGGTGAAAGATGTGCGCAATGCCATTGCTATACGGTGAAGCAGGAGCGCTGTTGTTTGCGAAAGCGGAGCCGCTTACTGTTAAGGAAAGTATAACGGCGAAGAATGAATTGTTCATAACTTGTTTTTTAATATTACCTGATGTTTTTTCGATGCGCTAGCTGTACCCTATAAGACCAACGCAATGCCAAACAGGTTACGGGTGCGTAAAGCCTTGATAGTGAATGAGGCGCTGAAATCACGTTCTGGCGCGGGTGTCCGGTTTCGGACGTTTGGTTGTTCGTTAATGGACATTATCGGACATAAACCCGGCATTTGTTTCAAAACTTAAAAATTATAAAACATGAAAGCAAGCATTGGTATCAGTCCGGCGAATCTTCAGTCAGTAAGTACGGAATTATGCAAGTTATTAGCGGACGAATTTTTACTTTATACGAAGACACGTAATGCGCATTGGAATGTGGAAGGAACGGATTTTCATTCGATGCACCTGTTTTTCGAGCAGCAGTATGAGCAACTGGATGAGATCATGGATAGTGTTGCCGAGAGGATTCGCCATCTGGGGCATTATGCACCTGCTACATTGAAGAGCTTTTTGAATCTTACGCATTTGACGGAGCAGTTGGGTGAGCGTAATGACAGCTTAGGGTTTATTAAAGAGCTGCTCATCGACCATGAGAATATCATTATCTTTTTGAGGGAGAACATCAATCGTTTTGCAGGTGAGTATGGAGATGCGGGGACGAGTGATTATATCACGGGTTTGATGGAAGATCATGAGAAGATGGCGTGGTTCTTACGCGCGCATATAAAATAATAAGCGGCGTTATCGAATTGAGCCGCCCCGGAGAGTGAGCCCGGGGCGGCTTTTTTTTATTGCTTATCCTTATCTTTTTTACCGCCAAATAGGCGTTTGAAGAAGCCTTCTTTTTTCTTTGGGGGTTCTTGTTTTTTTGTATCTGTTACGGTGATCTTAATGGAGCCTTCCTTGCTGCTGGCTTCTTTCAGGATCTTTTGCTCTTCGGGTGAGAGCTTGGAATCGAGTGGAACGGTAGGTGCACTGGTGTCAAGGTATTGATTGGCTTTTCCGTTGCCCTGGTTAGCTCCTTCCGCCCCGGGAGGAGGCGTATTTTCAATCAGCTTTTTGTAATCGTACATCATTTCATTACGCATGTTGGCCGGCTGAACGAATCGTGCATTTCTTTCGATGCCAAGGGTTTTGTCAGCGAGCACTTTTGCGAAGAAATATTCCCAGATGGGGCGGGCTGCCTGTGCGCCATAACCCAGGCCGCCTTCGAGATGGATGAAGCGATCGTCGCAGCCGATCCATGCGCCGGCCATCAGCTGGGGGATATAACCCATGTACCATGCGTCGGAATTATCGTTGGTGGTACCGGTCTTGCCTCCCATTTCTGCTACGCCGAGCCGGTTGCGAAGGCCTGCTGCGGTACCGAAGTCTACGGGCCCCTGCATCATGCGCGCCATGGTATAGGCGGTGGCCTGGCTGATGACCTCTTTTCGTTTGGTGTCGAAGCGCTCCAGTACATTCCCGTTCTTGTCTTCTATCCGGGAGATGTAATAGGGTTTTGCGTTGAAGCCGCCGGCGGGGAACATGGTGTATCCCCACATCATTTCATAAAGCGAAAGGTCGCAGGCGCCGAGGGCCATGGAGGGGTAGGGGTCTATTTTTGTGGGAAGGCCGATCCTGTTGTCGATGTAGTCGGCGAAATGTTTGGGCCCTACCTGTTTCATGATATAAGCCGCCACGCCGTTGACCGACCAGGCGAGACCGTTAGCCATGGTCATGGAGCCTCCTTCGTATCTGTCCATACGTGCGGGCACATTGCCAAAGCCGGGGAAATATTGCTGGCTGGTCTGGCACTGGGTTTCGGGGGTCATATTAAAGTCTTCGATACCCAGGCTATAGAGGAATGGTTTGATGGCGCTGCCTACCTGTCGTTTGGTATTGATATTGACGTGGTCGTACTTGTAGGTCTTGAAGTCGATGCCGCCTACCCAGGCCTTTACGGCACCGGTAACGGGGTCCATGACCATAAAAGCGGTCTGCAGCATCTGCTGTGTATATTTTATGGAATCCAGCGGGCTCATGACCGTATCCTTCTCACGTTTGGAATTCCAGGCAAAAACTTTCATGGAAACGGGCTGGCTGAAGCTTTTCCGGATCTCGGCGTCGGTGAGGCCATCGTCCTGTTCACTACGCCAGCGGTCGCTGTTGTGCATGGCGGCTTCGAGGATGTTCATATGACCTTTCCAGATGAGGCCTTTGCGGATACCGTATTGTGAGCTGAGGGACCGTTGCAGGATCGGCAGCTGTTTGGCGACGGCTTCATCGGCATATAGCTGCATGCGCGGATTAATGGTCGTATAGATCTTAAGACCGTCCTGGTAGAGGTTATAGGGTTCGCCTGTAGCGGGGTTCTTATGTTCTTTACACCATTTCTGCAGATCAGCCCGGAGAACATCCCGGAAATAAGGCGCGAGGCCATTGTTCTCGTCTGCTTTTTTATAATTGCTGAGATCGATGGGACGCACCTTTAGCCTGGCATAGTCGGCCGTGGAGAGGTAGTTGTTTTTTACCATCTGGTTCATGACGGTATTGCGTCGTTCGATGGCCATCTTGGGGTTCTTTCGTGGATTGTATAGGGTATTCCCCTTCAGCATACCGATGAGTACGGCTGCTTCGTCGACGTTGAGGCGATCGGGCTCTTTCTGGAAGAAGGTGCGGGAGGCATTGCGGATGCCATAGAGGTTGTCGCCAAAGGGCACTTCATTGAGATAGAGGGCCAGGATCTCCTGTTTGGTAAAATTGCGTTCCAGCTTTATGGCGATGATCCATTCTTTTAGTTTCTCTATACCCCGGCGGACAAAGTTCCTGGAGCCCTGGTCGAGCAGATTTTTGGCGAGCTGCTGAGTGATGGTGCTGCCGCCGCCGTCTCTGCCGAGTTTGATCACGGCCCGCATGAAGGAAAAGCCGTCGATACCGGAGTGTTCGTAAAAGCGTTCGTCTTCAGTGGCAACGAGGGCGTTGACGACATTGGGGGAGATGTCTTTGTAGTCGACGTTGCTGCGGTTGCCTTTGTCCTTATAATATTTCCCCATGGGAGTACCGTCTTCTGCAAAGACTTCCGTGGCGAGGGTGATGGAAGGGTTTTCCAGCTCTTTCAGAGAGGGTAATGAGCCGAAGACGCCCAGGTTGATGAGGATAAGAAAGAGGATAAAGGCTCCCAGTCCATAAAAGAAGATCTTCCAGAAAATACGGACGAGTTTGGCAGACATATATGAATTTGTTATTATTAGAATTTCCCGGGATAGGCCGCTTGCAGGAACGTCCTGTAGGCCGGTATATCCTTATTATTAAGCAGCAAATCCAGGTTAGGAGCGGATATGATCAGGAATGTGTACTTATTTGCCGGC
>DASYEB010000043.1:0-154168 GCA_036499285.1 Puia sp.
CTATCGCGCACAGATCCCGACAAGCTGGATTAAAATGATCTTACAGGAAGGTAAGAACAGACAAGTGCGTAAGATGACAGCCCAGGTCGGCTTTCCCACATTGAGATTGATCCGTTACCGGATCGAACAGCTCACCGTCGAAGGATTGGTACCCGGGGAAATGCGAATGCTGGACCGCCAGGAAATCTATTCCTTGCTGTTTGCCGAAAGGAATCATTAACTTTCCATCCTAAATCGAGCCACAGGCCGTGAAAACTTAAAAAAGATTACTATGCTCAAATCGATGACTGGTTTCGGACGCGCAGAACAGGCAGTAGGAGACAAAACTTTTCAGGTAGACATCAAATCCCTGAACGGAAAACAATTCGAGTTGCAATTGAAATTACCAGGCTTCCTGAAGCCGTTTGAGTTCCAAATCCGGAAATTACTCTCTGAAAAACTGGGACGAGGCTCACTGGACTGTACAATTAGTCTGAAACAAACCGGCAATGCCAAGCCCGTAAGTATCAACACCGACCTGGCAAAGGCCTATTACCGGGCCCTGGCAGATCTCTCGAACTAATTGAATCTCGATCCCTCCAATATCCTCAGCACGCTGGTAAAGCTGCCCGAGGTCATTACGCCGACCGGCGATACGCTTACCGATAAGGAATTCCAGGAGTTCGAGAAGGTGATCCTTTCCGCTATCGAGGATCTGGATGCGCACCGGCTTAACGAAGGCGCGACGCTGGAGGAGGATCTGCGTTTGCGGATCAGTAATATCCTTAAACATCAGGAGGAGGTCGTCAAGCTGGAGCCGCTGCGGCAGCAGAAGATCAGGGAGGGCCTTAAAAAGCTGTTGGAAGAACATGTGGGCAAGGAAACCTATGACCCTAACCGCATGGAGCAGGAGCTGATCTATTATATCGAGAAAATAGACATCACCGAAGAACAGGTTCGGCTAAAAAACCATTGCGATTATTTTAAGGCCATTTTAAAGGAGCCCGAAGAAGGCAAAGGAAAAAAACTATCCTTTATCCTCCAGGAGATAGGACGCGAGATCAATACCACAGGTTCAAAAGCATATGACAGCACGATCCAGCAGAACGTAGTATTAATGAAAGATGAGCTTGAAAAAGCGAAAGAACAGGTTTTGAATGTATTATAGTTTTTCCAGCATCTTAAAAATGATCTTATTATTGTATAAACGCGTCTCATTGAAAAAGTTGCTTTTATTCCTGTTGACAGCCGGCTGCTTCGGCTGGTCCTCCTGTACTGTCCCTTCGGGTGTCTTTGAAAAGAACATGACCTTACCCAGCCAGCAATGGGAAAGCAGTTTTAAACCAACCATAAATTTTGTCGTAAGTCCGCAGGATACCGCCAATATTTACAACGTTTATATCGTATTACGCCACACCGACGCCTACAATTACAACAACATCTGGATCAGGGGTACCGTAAAAAGCCCCGGAGACACCGCCGGCAGAAGCGAACGATACGATCTGTCCCTTGCGGATAATGAAAAAGGGTGGAAAGGCAGCGGAATGGACGATATCTTTGAAGACCGGGTCTGGATCCAGCAACAGACCAAATTCACCCGCCCGGGCACTTATTCGTATACCCTTGAGCAGATTATGTGGGATGACCCGCTGAAAAATGTTTTGAATGTCGGTGTCCGTATCGAGAAAGTCCCGTAAAATGCCGGGAATGCGCTTGCAATTATGCTATTCAAAAAAAGACGCCTGGCGGTGGCCACCACCGTATACTGGATCCTGCTGGCCTATATAGTTACCGGCCTGTGCTGGTGGTTCATCGCCCTGCAAACGCAGAACCACCGGATGACTCACTATCAGCTGCAACAGCTGAAGCTGGATAACCCCGCTTACGAAGCACTGGTCAATGCTATTCAAACCGAAGAGAACAACAAGACAGCCCAATACATCGGGGAAGGCAGCACCTTCTTATTCCTCATTCTGCTCGGAGCCATCTTTGTCTACCGGGAAGTGCGCCGCCAGATCCGCCTGCAGCTCCAGCAGCAATACTTTATGATGGCCGTTAC
The DNA here is from genome assembly GCA_036499285.1 of Puia sp. Lineage (GTDB taxonomy): Bacteria > Bacteroidota > Bacteroidia > Chitinophagales > Chitinophagaceae > Puia. The sequence continues at coordinate 2,039 of DASYEB010000043.1, forward strand.
CCACGAGCTCAAGACCCCCATCGCCGTCACCAAGCTGAACCTCGAGACCCTCCAGAAACACAAGCTCGACGAAGCCAAACAGCACAAGATCATACAGGCAGGCCTCCAGGAACTCGGCCGCCTCGATACCCTCGCAAATAATATCCTCATCGCTTCCCAGCTGGAAGGCGGCGGATATATACAGGTAAAAGAATCCCTGGACCTCTCCGCCCTCGTACAACAGTCGGTACAGGATTACCGGCTTCGTTTTCCCGAAAGACGCTGGGAAGCCCATATCGAACCCGGAAATAACGTCAACGGCGACTTCCTGCTCCTGCAGATGCTGGTCAGCAACCTGGTCGAGAACGCGCTTAAATATTCTCCCCGCGATAGCACGATCACCGTGTCGCTGGAGAAAAAAGAGCGTCATATACAGCTGTCGGTAAAAGACCAGGGACAGGGTATACCCGACGAAGAAAAGAAAAAAATCTTTGGCAAGTTCTATCGCACCGGCCAGGAGACGACCCGGCAAACAAAAGGCACCGGGCTGGGCCTTTATTTATGCCGGAAAATAGCAGAAGATCACAAAGCCCTGCTTAAAGTGACCGACAATTCCCCGGTAGGGAGTATTTTTACGGTAGTATTTTAATGCGATATGCCGCCGGTTTCAGACTAACATATAATCCCATGAGCTCAAAAATTTCGATCCTGCTGGTAGAAGACGAAGAGAACCTTCACGAAGCCCTCAAGCTGAACCTTGAGCTGGAAGGGTATGAGATTACCTCGGCATTTGATGGCACCCAGGCACTAAAAGCCGTCCAGATGGAATACTTCGACCTCATTATCCTGGATGTTATGCTGCCCGGCGTGGACGGCATCGGCGTCACCGAGACTATCCGGGTCCAGAACAATGACGTACCCATCCTGATCCTCAGCGCAAAGAATGCCAGCGCCGACCGCGTCCTGGGTCTGAAAAAAGGCGCCGACGATTATCTGACAAAACCCTTCAACCTCGAAGAGCTGCTCCTGCGGATCCACAAGCTTATCGAGAAGAACAAAAAGATGCAGGAAAAAGATTCCTTTGGCGACGTTTATACTTTTGGAAAGAATATCATCGACTTCAAAGCACAGGAAGCCACGACAAAAGACGGCGACCGGATCCAGCTGAGTAAAAAAGAAGCCATGCTGCTAAAGCTGCTCATCGAGAATAAGAATGAGGTGGTGACCCGCGAAAAAATACTACAGGCCGTATGGGGATACAATGTCTATCCGACCACCAGGACCATTGATAATTTCGTGCTCAACTTCAGGAAATATTTTGAGGAAGATAGCAGACATCCAAAGTATTTTCATTCGGTCCGGGGCGTGGGCTATAAATACACCGAGTGAGGCCACAGGCTGGGCAGCGAGCCACACTAGGCCAATCGATCCACCATCCATTCCGCCTGCCTCAACAGCTGCTGCATATTATACCTGTCATACGCCGGTGTATAAAGATTCATCTCACATTCATTAAGGATATTCTCCAGCGAAATAATAGCCGTTTCATCCCAACCCCGCATCTGCAGCAGACGAATGCAGTTCTGTTTATTGAGCTCGCTGGCCGGCAGACTCAGTTTCTTTTGAATAGCCTTCCAGACAGCCCGGTTTACTTCCCGGTAAAACCGGCTGGAGTCTCCCTCTTCCAGGAACTGACGAGCTTCCAGCAGCGGGTCTACCGCCGGCACTGCCGGCACATAAGTATTCGAAGCCATCCCCGGAGTCTTTGGAGGCTCCGGCGGCGGGGACACCGGCGCATTTGTCCGGGCGACAGGCTGATAAGCAAACGGATCATTCGTTCTCGATGTGTTTTGAAAAGCCGGCTGGGGAGCCTGTTCCGTTTTTGTCTTTTCTGCAAGCCCCTTCTCCGTCGTTCCCCCATTGCGACGCCTCTCTTCGCGACGAACATTTCTCAGACGAATATTCTGCCGCCAGAAATACCCGGCAACACCGGATATAAGCAACACGGCAAAGATCCATTCCAGGTGATCCTGGACAAATTTTCCGACATGCCCCGTTATCGAAGGGGAGGCGGAACCGGCAGCGCGTGGTCCGGCGGTTGACCGGTGCTGACTAACGGCCGGCGTCACCTGAAGATCCTGTGGCTCGCCTTCCGCTGACTTATAGGTTTGGGAAGAAGGATCGAAATACGAAAAACTGACCGCGGGTAGGGTATAATGACCCGGAGTCCGGGGAATGAACACATAGTCAAAGGATTTGGACCCGCTCATAGGAGCAACCGTCTTGTTTACATCTTCTTTCGCCGTAGGCTCGAAAGCTTCAAAGCCCGAAGGCCAGGTGATCGTGGGGGCCGTCAGGACAGGCAGGTTGCCCTTCCCTCTCACGACAACATGCAGGGTCGCCTCATCCTGGGCTGCGACAGATCTGTTGGCCAGTGAGGTCTCTATCGAAAAGCTGCCCACCGCTCCATTATAGTTGGCCGGCTTGTTCTCCGGTAATGGTTTGACGGTGATAGTCACAGGTTTGGTATCCAGGGTCACCCTTTCGTCCACTTCCGTCCCAAGGTTATCGTCATCCATCATCTGATCCAGCAGGTCGCGTATGCTGCCGCCGCGCCTCGACTCCTGGTGCCCGCCGCCTTTGACAAAATGGACCGTATTGTCCACCTCCACCGGGTCAAGATCAATATTTCCCGCCTGTAGCGGGATCAGCTGAGTCTTACGGATGATATGCACCGTATAGGCCTTCCCATTGAGCTTTTCCACCGACACAGGATCAGAGCCGGGGTCGACCATGTCATAGACACTAAAGCCGTTGAGCGAAGGACGTTTGGTTACCCGGGACTCACTGCTGAGACGGGAATAAAGCTTATACGTGGCGACTATGGGCTCCCCGACAAAACAGCTGTTCTTATCGACCTGCACTTTTACAAACAAATTCTTACGGATCTTCTCATTGACATTCTCCCCGGGCTTCAGAAGATATTCCCTTTCCACATCCCGCTCGGCATTACCATAGGGGTCTACGTTGAAAGGCTGAACAAAGGGATTACCGCCACCCGGACCGGGAGGATTATTTCCACCGGAGCCGCCTCCGGCATGAACCGTGATCTTAACCGCATTCGATCGTAAAGGATGACCGTCTACTGTCGCAGAGGCTCCGCCAATAGTGAACTTACCCGTGTGAAGAGCCTGCAGGACAAAAGAAAGCCCCTTGTATTGGGACATGTTGCCATTGATCATGCTCATTCCACTCGACTGGATAGGACCCTGTACGATCTCGAACCCCGGAAAGGAAGGTGGGGTAAGCTCGTCTATCTGTTTGGCATTCTCTACCACGTATTCTATCTGCAAATACTCTTTCTGCCCGACTTCCTGGCTGCTGACCCATGTAGAAAATTTCACCTGCCCGGAAGCAAAGAGTCCCGGCAGTAAAGCTATCACAACAATAAGCGAAAAGCGTAAGATTGTAACGATAACAGTTGATTTTATAGGTCGTTCAGGCTTCATATCCAACAAATGCAAATATAAAATTTCATTCGTTAAAGATCTCCCAATTGCGGCCGCAGGAGTATTTCCTCTACCGTAGCCTGCGGGGAAAGACGGCTGGCCGCATACATCATTTCCGCCACATCCGCCGCTTCCATGATGCGGTGAGGGTCGATTCCACTGCCAGCCCACGAATCCGTATAGGCCGCCCCCGGGTAAACAGCCGTCACTTTGATGCCATAGGGCTTCAATTCTTCCCGGAGATTGGCAGAGAAACCGGCCAGTGCAAATTTGCTGATACTATAGGCCCCGCCGTTGGGGTAGGCCTTCAGGGAGGCTACGGAACACATGTTGAATATATGCCCCGACTTCCGGGCCATCATCGCTGGCAACAGGTGCCGGGTAAAATGATAGGCGCTGTAAAGATTCACGGCCATCAGGGTCTCCAGCGTCCCTTCGGGCTCATTGTGTACGCTTCCCGGGATGAACTGCCCGGCATTATTGACCAGGACATCCACTGCAACACCTGCCTTCACCAGGCTCCGGCCCAACGAATCCACCTGCTTCCTGTCCGCCATATCCGCGGAAAAGTTTTGAAACTTCCTCCCCGGATAACGAGCCTCAAGCTCCGCTTGTGTCGCCGATAGTCGCTGGCCGTCCCGCGCTATCAAAATGATGTCATAGCCACCCGCTGCAAACTTTTCCGCGATAGCCCGGCCCAGACCTTTCGATGCCCCCGTGATGATACAATGCATAATTCCTCCGAAAATACGTCATATTTGCAAAAACGTACTTCCGGCAATCATGCAATATAAACACCTTTTCTTCGACCTGGACCATACACTGTGGGATTTTGAGGCTAACAGCCGGTTGACACTGAAAGAATTGTATCATTCGCTGGGTTTACAGGCAAGAGGAGTTCATGATTTTGACCTTTTTCACAAGCGGTACAGCGCTCATAACGAAAAGCTCTGGGACCGCTACCGGAATGGCTATATCAAGGTGGACGAGCTGAGATGGAAGCGTATGTGGCTGACCCTGCTGGATTTCAAGATCGGCGATGAACCCCTTGCCCGGGTCATGGATGTCCGTTTCCTCGAAGCGCTGCCCTCCCGGAACATCCTGTTCCCCTATACACTGGAAATACTCAATTATCTTACCGCTAAAGGATATCAGCTGCATCTTATCACCAACGGATTCGAAAAAGTACAGCACAGCAAGCTGCACAACTCCGGCCTCACCGGTTATTTCGGGGAAGTGATCACGTCTGAGGGCTCCAACAGCCTCAAACCGCATAAGGAGATCTTCGAATACGCGTTTAAGAAGACCGGTGCCCTTCCGGAAAAAAGTATTATGATCGGGGATAGTATAGAAGCCGATATACAGGGTGCTATCAATGCAGGTATCGATCAGGTATATGTGAATCACATCGGCCTTGAACCATCGCTGAGACCGACATATACGGTGACCTCTCTGAAGGAGCTGGAAAAGATTTTCTAAGAGTTGGCTGCTTCAGCAAGACATCTAATTCGATTTCTTCTTTCCGCAGGACTTTCCCGGACATGACTTCGGCATAGCCTTCTTTTCCTTGGCAGTCTTTGCACCGGTGCTGTCCTTACCCGTTTGGGCAAAGGCGACGCCGGAGAAAAAGAAAGCGGCGGTGGAAAGTATGAGTAGCTTATTTTTCATTACAGTAAGTTAGTATATTAATCCCACTTCGCCAATACCGTAACCCCGCCCTGAACAGTCTGGTTCAGCCCTACCTGTACCTTCGTTCCCGGAGGAAGCAGTACGTCGACACGGGATCCGAACTTGATAAAGCCCATTTCGGCACTCTGCTCAACCTTTTGTCCGACATGGAGATAGTTCACGATCCGGCGGGCCAGAGCCCCGGCGATCTGTTTGACCAGGATCTCCCCGTGCGCATTCCGGATGACCACACTATGCCGCTCGTTCTCAGTCGAAGATTTAGGATGCCAGGCCACCAGGTATTTGCCTTTATGATACTGATTGTAGGCTACCTCTCCGCTCATCGCATTGCGGTTTTGATGCACATTGGCAGGGCTCATGAAAATAGAAACCTGCAGACGCCTGTCCTTGAAATATTCCTCGTCGATCATTTCTTCAATGACGACCACCTTCCCGTCAGCCGGGCAAATGATCAGGTTGTCGCCGGTTGTTAATTTACGATTGGGGACCCTGAAAAAGGAGATCAGGAAAAGCAACACACCAAGGGTGACCAGGAAAATAAGACCGGTAAGCCAGGCGGCATGGGCGCTGATAAAATAAAAGGAAGGCAGGTTGATAATAGCAAAAGCCAGCGCGCTGATCGCAATCGTCTTATAGCCTTCTCGATGGATAGTCATTCTACAATTAGTTGAGGGTCAAAAATAAGTAATTTTAGCGTTGGCAAACCACATCCGTTTCAACCTACGATCCACAACAGGTAACACCAGGCAAAAGGAGTGGCTATCAGCAGGGAATCAAAACGATCCAGAAAACCACCGTGTCCCGGCATTATCTGTCCGCTGTCCTTTATACCCGCCATCCGTTTGAGCTTACTTTCGAGCAGATCTCCAAACGTTCCCGTTATCGCAGCAATAGCAGCTACCGCCATCCAGTGCCCCGGAGTAAAAAGGCTCCATCCCTGCGGCTTATTTAATAACAAGGCGATCCCGCCCATGACACCGATAGCCAGTATGATCCCGCCTATCGTGCCTTCCAGGGTCTTTTTGGGAGAAATGGCCGACAGCGGTGTCCTGCCGATCAGTGAGCCCACGATATAGGCCATGGTATCATTGATCCAGATAGAGCCAATGATCATCAGCACCGGGATCTTATCGGCAAAAGGAGGGATGCGGCTTCCATAGAACAGCGTGCGCAGATGGGTCAGCAAGGCCAGGCTAAGGGAAATATAGAGCAGACCCAACGCCGAGCGGCCGATGTTTTTAAAGTTCAGTGTGCTGTACGCGACGATCTCGCCAATTACAAACAAGGCTAAAAAGCCCATACAACCCCACCAGCCGATCGTATGCAGGTCGACGCCGCCGATATTCAACCCGCCATTGGAAAAATACAGCATCAGACACCAGCCGGCAATCATTACGCTGTACCGGTGTAGCGGTGAAATACCGGCATAATCCTTATCGACGAGGACCATGATCTTTTCGTATTCGATCCAGCATCCGAAATGGATAACCGAAAACAACAATAAAAAGCTCCATGGATTCCACAGGAGCCCGGCCAGCATCACTACAACAAACACGGCAGCCGTCAACGACCGGGTCTTAAGTACAGAAGGATTTAATGCCATGGCTAAAAATTAGGATTATACACTTTGTCGTAGGTGACATCCGATTGCTTGCGCATCACGGATAACAAAGCCACGACGATAACAAGGCTTATCAGACCTGCATAAAAAGGCACGGATGGATTTTCGTTTATTATCTTCGGGTAATAGCTGGCCGCTATCACCTGGATCCCGTTGAAAAAGAAATGGGCAATGATAGAGGTCCACAGGCTGCCGCTGTACCAGAAGGCGGCCCCCAGAAGGATGCCCAGCATCATTCTGGGCAGAAAACCCTGAAACTGCATGTGAAAAGCCGAGAAAAAAGCTCCGGCGACAACGATGCCGGCCCAGGGGCTTTTAAATACACCGATCAGGATCCGCTGCAGCGCTCCCCGAAAACACAGCTCTTCAAAAATTGCCGGCAGCAAAGCGATGACAAAGAGATTGATCACTATATCAAAAGAAGACCGCAGCTGCAAAAAGGCCATTACCTGCTGATCATTGTCTTTTTCCATCTTGATCATCCAGCCGGGTAAGGGCATTTTCTTGTTCAGTATCCCCAGCCATCCCTCCAAAGGAAGAGCTACCAGCAACAGCAGGACCCCCAAAACGTAAAAGATGGTTTTCTCCGCCGGGCGAAGTCCCAGGTTACGCAGAGGTTCTGCATGGAAGGTCTTCCGGGAATAAATAAAGGCCGGGATCCCGAATATGACAATGGTCGAAAAAGCCTGGGCCAGTTTCTTGACGGGGACCAGACCTGGGTCATTTATGTCAATGTGACCACCAGTGGGAATACCCGTTTTTGCCAGTACGATGGCGCTTGCTCCCATTACCCCCAGGATCAGGGCCAGGCCCAGTAATCCCATAAAAAGGGCCAGTTGCGACCAGGGCGAACGAATTTTAAGGTTGTTGGACATGGGAAATCCGCAGGTAAGTGCGTAATTTTGGGCTTTTATACTGTGATAAACATCGGCAATATACAAATTCCTGCATTTCCGCTGCTTCTGGCCCCTATGGAAGATGTCAGCGACCCTCCTTTCCGCTATGTCTGCAAACAGAATGGCGCGGACCTGATGTACAGCGAATTCATTTCCAGCGAAGGCTTGATCCGCGATGCCATAAAAAGCCGGCAAAAGCTCGATTTCTTTGAATACGAACGCCCTTTCGGCATCCAGATCTTCGGCGGTGACGAAGAGGCCATGGCCCTCAGCGCCCGCATCGTAGACACCGTACAGCCCGACCTGGTGGATATCAATTTTGGGTGCCCGGTAAAAAAAGTAGTTTGTAAAGGCGCCGGCGCCGCCGTGCTGAAGGACGTAGCCGCCATGACCCGGCTTACCGAAGCCGTCGTGAAGGGTACCCGGCTGCCGGTGACAGTCAAGACCCGCCTGGGCTGGGACGACCAGTCCAAAAATATTGAAGAAGTGGCTGAAAGGCTCCAGGACGTAGGTATCAAGGCGCTTACTATCCATGGCCGCACCCGCGCCCAGCTCTACAAAGGCGAAGCAGACTGGACGCTGATCGCAAAAGTGAAGGAGAACCCCCGCATTCATATCCCCATCTTCGGGAACGGAGACATCGATTCCCCCGAAAAAGCCCGTTCATACCGCGACCGCTACGGCATCGACGGGATCATGATAGGCCGGGCGGCAATAGGCTATCCCTGGATCTTCAATGAGATAAAACATTTCCTGGCCACCGGCAACCATCTTCCGTCTCCCACCATCGAACAACGGATCGGAGCTATCCGGGATCATCTGCTTCGTTCCGTGGAATGGAAGGGACCGATAGTCGGCATCCTTGAAATGCGGCGCCACTATACCAACTATCTCAAAGGATTTCCCCATATCAAAGAATTTCGCAACCAGCTGGTACAGAAAAAGACCGTTGAAGAGATCGACGAGGTCTTACAGCAGGTGCAGCAGCGTTATGCCGGCTTTGTGCCCGAACGGGCCGTCGCCGGATTCTCGGAAGGACAGCTGGAAGATTGCGCGTACTAGACTACCGCACCATCACCCTGTACAACGTGTATACATTCCGGTGAGTATACGCTGGTCAGCAATTCTTCTTGGAACACTACTCAGGTTCTTTAAAAATGATCATATTAAAGATATATTTTTGAAATAAATCGTGTCCTATCTTTACCCCGACATGAACGACGAATACTACATGCAACAGGCGTTGAAAGAAGCCCGCCAGGCATATGAAGAAGACGAAGTGCCCATCGGCGCCGTCATCGTAATGAACGGCCGCGTCATAGCCCGGGGCCACAACCAGACCGAAAGACTCACCGACTGTACCGCTCACGCGGAGATCATCGCGCTAACTTCCGCCTTCAATCATCTCGGCAGCAAATACCTGCCCGAAGCTACCCTTTATGTTACCGTAGAACCCTGCCTGATGTGCGCCGGCGCCCTGTACTGGAGCAAGATCGGCCGTGTGGTCTTCGGAGCGGAAGACGATAAGAATGGCTATCGCCGCGGCACCCCGGAAGCAGCCGTCGCCGGCTGGCCGTTTCATCCAAAAACCCAGCTGACAGGAGGCATCCTCCGGGACGAATGCGCTACCCTGATGCAGGATTTTTTCCGCGCCAAACGCTGATCCCCTCCGCCGCTTTGCCGGTTTAACCATTTTTACGTAGGTTTGTTATCCCTTCAGGCATTGACACAACTATAATTTTTTTAATTTAAAACATTCGTTATGGCATTTACACTCCCCGCACTTCCATATGCGTTTGACGCGTTGGAACCGCATATAGACACGACTACCATGCAGATCCATCATGGCAAACATCACCAGGCCTATGTCGACAACTTAAATAAGGCTATCGCCGGCACTCCCAACGAAAGCCTGTCCCTCGAAGCGCTGGTTGCAAAAGCAGGCTCCATCAGCCCCGCAGTCCGCAACAACGGCGGAGGTCACTGGAACCACAGTTTTTTCTGGGAAAGCCTTAGCCCAAAAGCCAAGGGCGCTCCGGCAGCGAAACTGGCTGATGACATCCATACGGCCTTCGGCAGCTTCGACGCCTTCAAGGAAAAATTCAATGCGGCCGGTATCAGCCGTTTTGGTAGCGGCTGGGCCTGGCTTATTGTAAAGGATGGCAAGCTCGAGATCAGCTCCACCCCCAATCAGGACAACCCACTGATGGATGTAGCCGAAGTTAAAGGAACTCCCCTGCTTGGCGTTGACGTTTGGGAACATGCATATTATCTCAAATACCAGAATCGCCGCGCTGAATACCTGGCCGCCTTCTGGAGCGTGGTCAACTGGGACAAAGTAGCCGAACGCTACGCAGCCGCAAAATAATTTTTTTTAGATCAGGCCGGTCCCGATCAGCGGACCGGCCTTTTACTACCCCTTTAAATCATTTAAATCATTATTTCCTATATGAAATTCACTACATCCGGTCTCCTGTTATCGACAGTCATCATTTGCTTCACTGCCTGCACGGGTCACGAAAAAAAGATTCTGGTATACGCAAGCGGTAAGATAGAAGTTGACAACACCAAACAACATATCACCGTTTCAGACGGTACCACACATCATGAACAGGAACTGGATTTCACCAGCGGTGACCCGGTGAACCTGGAAATTCAATCCCCCCAGGGTAAAATTAATTTCAGCGTTACAGACGACGGCTTGTACATAGCCAACCTCAAATCCGATACAGTCATCGGCAGCATGCAGCACGTCGGCGCAGAAGGCGGCGAGGCAAGGATCACACAGGAAGGACTGAAACAAAAGCTTGACAGCCTTCAGAAGCTGACCAGCGGACAAAATGTAAGCGAAGCCAACAAGAACTACTTCATTATCCCGGGTAAGATCCAAAAGATCAGCTCCAATACAAAGGGAAAAGTGTTCGGTCCCTTTACCACGATCCCGGGATCATTTGACGCAGGCTCGGTACCCGAGATCTATAAATTTTACAGCATGAAAGAGATCAGGGAGATCATCGGCAATTTGCAGAAGATGAGTGGACCAGCCACACCACCGGCCGAAGAAAAGAAATAATTGCGCTCCCCCAATACCCTCAAGGTACGTAGTCAATCCAGGATACCCTCAAGGCACTGGATCAACACCATGCCCTCCCCAGGGATGACAACGGCTTATACGCCGCAAAGTGAGCCAGGAGCCCTTGAAGATGCCATGCTTTTTTAAAGCTTCCACAGCATAATTCGAACAGCTGGGTGTAAACCGGCATCTGGGACCAAGAGCGGGAGAGATGACCCATTGGTAGAGTTTGATCAGCGCAATCAGGGGTAGACCCAGTATGCGCAATACCTTCCTCATGCTATTTCCTTTATTAATTTCTGTAAAATTACGCCTATCTTCTCATTTACAATCGCATACTCAGGCAGCTCCTTGCCGGTGTAGATAAAGAAGACCGCCAGGGAAAGCCCCTTCGCAGTAAGCCGCTGAAGAAGCGGCTCTTTCTGAAGACGATAGGCCTCCCGGCCCAGTCGCTTGATGCGATTGCGGTCGACAGCTTTTTTGAAATGCCGGCTGCTGGCCCCAAAACCAGCCTGAAGAGCAGCCCAATCAGTCGCCGCATCACCCCCCACCTCAATCCGCTGCAGCAAAAAAATAACCCTGTAAGGAAACAAAGAAAAACTCTTCCCTTCCCGAAAAACCCGCTCGATCCGCTTACGGCTCTTAAGCTTTTCCGCCTTCTTCCAGGTAAATCGCTGACTCATATGCAAAAATAAAAAATAGCTTCGGGATACCCCGAAGCTATCAATTCATTTGTAGAAAGATCTTTATAAGAAAAACCCCGCCTATTTTAATTTCGATTCGTCAGAAACAGTCAGTTTCTTACGACCCTTTTTACGACGGCTGGCCAACACCTTACGGCCATTAGCGGTTTGCATACGCTCACGGAAACCATGAACGGACTTCCGGCGACGTCTGTGTGGTTGAAATGTACGCTTCATTTAAAAAATTTTTATACGTTACCTAAATTCAATCAGGACTACGGGTCACCATACCCGTCGCCGGTGAAAGGGACGGCAAAATTAGGGAAAAAAGTGGAAAACCCAGTGGAAAAAAATAAGTTATTAAGGCAAGTGCACATGTGCCGAACGTAAACCATGTCCATAAAATATACTGGCATGATTATCAAAATCTTCGGTTGAGTCGGTAGTATAGAACCGGAGCTGCCCGCCCTTGCTGCAACGGCTTTCTATTTCCGGATGTCGCTGTAAATAGTCAGCCAGGCTTGTGGCAACGATCTCCCCCTGTGAGATCAGTTTCCCGCCCTCAGGCAAATATTGCGCGATCTTATCCTTCATAAGAGGATAATGCGTACACGCAAGCAGGACCGTATCGATTCCCGGAGATTGCTCCTTTAGCCGATCCATATACTCCTTTACAAAATAGTCGGCGCCGGGTTTGTCGTACTCGTTGTTCTCTATAAGAGGCACCCACAAAGGACAGGCCTGTTGAAAAACTTCTAATTCAGGGAAGAACTTGCCGATCTCGATAGGATAGGAGCCCGATAATACCGTTCCGTGCGTAGCCAGTACGCCCACCTTGCCCGACCGGCTAAAAGTGCCTACAACCTCGGTTGTAGGCCGGATCACGCCCAACACCCGGTTATCCGGTGCAATTCCCGGAAGGTCATTCTGCTGAATAGTACGCAGCGCCTTCGCCGACGCCGTATTACAAGCCAGTATTACCAGCGGACATCCCTCGTCGAACAGCCATTTGACACATTGTAAGGTGTACTGGTACACCGTTTCAAAGGACCTGTTGCCATAAGGCGCCCGGGCATTGTCACCAAGATAGACATAGTCATATTGAGGCAGACGGGCAACCATCTCTTTGAGGACTGTAAGACCGCCATAACCCGAATCAAATACGCCGATAGGTTGCTGCATAAAAGTAGTTTAACGCAAAAGCGCCAGAGAAGATCTCTGGCGCAAGTGCTATCGTTAGTACAATGTACAATGAACCTTATTTGACCCCAAGCTTCTTCTTTACCAGGGGGAGAATATCTTCTGCAGGCGGTGAAACCAGCAACGCTTCTTTTGACAGCACATAAGCATAGCCATTTTCCTTGGCAACAGCCTGAACTGCTTCCAGAGCCTTCTTCTGAATAGGCGTGATCAGCTCCTGCTGCTTCTGCTGGTACATCTGCTGAGCCTGTTGTTGCCAGCCCTGTAATTTAACCAGCAGCTCATTTACTTCCCTTCTTTTCATTTCCAACTGAGCCTTTGTAAACTTAACGCTATCCTTGGAGTTCAGAGAACTATCCTTTTCGTAATATTCCTTTCTCATGTCGTCGAACTGCTGACCAAGAGCAGCCTGAAAGTCGTTGAGAGCAGTATCAGCCTTCTTGTAATCAGGCATGGTGGGGATCAGCTCCTGAAGGCTGACAACTCCGATCTTGGTGCCACCCTGTGCCTTTACAGAATTGCCCGTCATAATCAGGCCCATAACCACCGCTACAATTGTAACAATCTTTTTCATTTTGTTTTGATGTTTGTTTTTGACGCCATGAAACAATATGACTGTTCCAGGTCCCTTTATGGTTTTTGTTGTTTTACTGTGTTTTTTAAACTCCTCATTTGATATTCAGAATTTTCAGCACATCTTCGCTCTTGTCCAGTTTAGGATCGGCAAATATAACGGTAATTCCCTCACTTTTATCCAAAATAAAGTCATACATTCTGTTAACGGCAAGTTGTTGAATGGCATTGTACACCTTATCCTGGACCGGCTTGACCAGATCCTGCCGTAATTTGAACAGATCTCCCTCATAACCAAACCTTTTGCGCTGCAGATCCCGTACCTCTTTTTCCTTATTGAACAGCTGGTCCTCCCTCTTCTTTTTTAACGTATCGCTAAGCATGACCTGCTCAGCATCAAAATCCTTATACATTTTGTCGAGCGCAGACTGTTTGTCATCTATCTCTTTTTGCCACTGCATACTTGTCTGATCGAGCTTTTTCTGGGCGTCCTTATACTCCGGCATCTTATCCAGGATATATTTGGTATCAACGATGGCATAACGTGCCTGGGCATGACCGGTCAGAAAAAAGCCCAGGAGACATACGGTGAAGAAGAAGGTTTTGATGGTGAATTTTGATTTCATGGTCATGCAATTTAGGAAATGAAAATAGATAATTAATCCGGTTCATACCCTAACATAAAGGTAAACCGGGTGGCATCCCGCAGGGAGCCATTCTGAATACGATCGAGCCCGATACCGTAGTCAAAGCCCAACAGGCCAAACATCGGCAGGAAGAAGCGCATCCCCACCCCAACGCTTCTGCGGAGACGGAAAGGATTGTAATCCGCATAGTTGTACCAGCCGTTGGCAGCCTCAAAGAAGGTCAGACCATAAATGGTGCTGCTTGGATTGGTAGTGAACGGATAACGCAATTCGAGCGTGTACTTATTGAAGATCGTAAAGAACTGGCTTGCCTGCTGCTGGTCAGGGTTGACCTTGGGATCCGAATTCTCATATACCGGATAGCCTCTTTGCGAAATGATATCATAACCTAAAAGACCGAAGTTATTCGTCAGACCGGCGTCACCCACCTGGAAACGCTCGAAGGGCGAAAATCCCAGTCCGGCATTGTAACGACCCATAAAACCATACTTGGCAGAGGCCTTCAACACGAACTGACGGCTTTTATCGGCACCCATCGCATTCCCGATCGGCAGATACCAGTCACTGGTAAATCGCCATTTATGATATTCCGGTAATTTATAGCTGTCCGCCTGCGTAAGCCCATGGTCGATGGCAGAGTAGGGAGGGGTAAGCTGTACGGAAAGCAGCAGGTTCGAACCCGACCTTGGATAAATAGGCTGGTCAAGACTGTATCGGCTCAAAGCCAGCTTGAAGCTGAAGTTGGTCGATCGGCCGTTGCGGAAGGCCGAGGTGAACAAGGGGTAGTTGTTCAGGTCATACTGCGTATAGTTAAGCGAATAGGTCAGCGTAAAGTAGTCATCAGGCCATTTCAGCTGCTTGCCAAGGGCAATCGTCGCACCGAAGTTCTTCAGCGAGTTACTGTCACTAAAAGAATAGGTGTTCGTACGGAAGTTATACCCGCCGGTACGGAAGACGCTGCGATAGAGACTTACAGTAAGAGAGTTTCTTTTCTTTCCTCCCAGCCAGGGCTCGGTAAAGGAGAAGTTATAGGACTGGTAGGCCTTGCCGTTGGACTGGATCCGAAGGCTGAGTTTCTGACCATCCCCCTCCGGCAGCGGCTGCCAGGCACTCTTGTGAAAAATATTCTTGATGGAGAAGTTGGCAAAAGTGATCCCTACCGTACCGGTCAGACCAATCCCGCCACCCCAGCCGGCTGACAGCTCAAGCTGGTTACCCGACTTCTCTTCCACCGTCCAGTTGATGTCCACCGTCCCGTCTTCCGGATTGGGATTCACACCAGGATTGATCTTCTCCTGGTTGAAAAATCCAAGATTGGCTATCTGTCGGGTCGAACGAACGATGTCGCTCCGGCTAAACTTATCCCCGGGAACAGTGAACAGCTCGCGGCGAATGACATATTCATTGGTCTTATCATTACCTGCAATGCTCACATTCCGGATAGTAGCCTGCGGACCTTCCGTCATACGGATCTCAAAGTCGATAGTATCATTATAGACCGAAGTCTCCACCGGGTCGACATGGAAGAAGAGATAACCGTCATCCATATATAGACCGCTGATGTCACCACCTTCCGGAGACATTTGCTTACCCAGCTTTTTATTGAGGATGTCCAGGTTATATATATCCCCCTTATGGATCCCCATGATCACGTTGAGGATGGAGTCAGAGTATTTTGTATTACCCTTCCAGGTGATGTTGCCAAAATAATATTTATGGCCTTCGTCCACCTTGACGGCGATACTCAGATGGCCGCGGCTCCGGGGGTTTGTCGTATCGATATAGGTCGTATCGTTGACGATGTTTGCATCCCGGTAACCCTGGGTATTATAGTAGGCAATGATCTTGTCCTTGTCCGCGTCGTATTTCGTTTGGTTGAATTTCGCAGAGCTGAACATCTTAAACCGGAACCAGGGATCAATAAATTCTTTTGTGCTGGTAAAAGAAAGGAAGCCCCAGTTGTTAAGGTATTGGCGAAGCGACACCGAGTCATGCGGACCATACGGCGTCTTATTCGGTGGCGGATATATGGTCATCCGGCTGAGCTCTTTGGTATCTTTCAGCTGCTTCTTCAGCTTGCTTCCCTTCACAGCCTCGTTCCCAAAGAAATTGATCTCATAGATCCGGACCTTAGGGCCTTTATCGATAAAGAAGGTCAGTACTTCTGAATTGGCTACCGTCGGGTCCCTGACTTCCGAAGTCGTAACCTTGGCGTCCTGGTAACCTTTATCCGCATAGAAGCGTTTGATAACCTGCATAGCCGAACGCTTCATATTCTCCGTGATCACACGACCCTTGATCAGACCCGTCTTGGTCGTCAGGTCATCCGCATCACCCTTTTTTATCCCCTGACCCTTGAAATAGAAATTGCCCAGACGAGGCCTCTCCGTTACATCTATCTCGACATACACACTGTTGCCAACAAGACGGGTATAGTAAATGGCGATATCCGCGAACAAATTCTGTTTCCAGAGGTTGTTAATAGCTTTACTGAAGTTGTCTCCGCCAGGAATGGTGATCTTATCACCTACGGTCAGGCCCGATATCGACGTGAGCAATGTTTCATCCAGATATTTTGTACCGCTGATCTTGATGCCTGCAATGATGTATTCGTGAGGAGGATTTTTTGTATTGGAAAGATTGATCAGTTCGGGATCTACTGAAACAGGATGGGTGGTATCGGCTGGTTTTATAGTATCGGTAATAGGAACTTTTGTCGAATCCGTCACCTGGCATTTAGCAGCGATTGAGTTCAGTAAGCAGTAAGTCGTCAATAAAAAAACGCAAATCAGCGATCTTCGTTGCATCCAGTCGGTTTTTTAGATTTGCCGGAAACCCGCTTTAAAAATTAGCGCCTTTCCGGCAAAAACGCTAATGTTTGTCCTTCGGACTCGCCACCTTACGGCGACTTTGGGCGGCAAATTAAGGGGATTTATACAAAGTGTTTGTTAAAAAGTACTGCGGGGTACTGTCACATCCTGTTGGACCTGTGCACTTGTCTTGCCATAACGTCTTTCCCGACCCTGAAAATCAAGGATGGCTTCATAGAGATTTTGTTTGCGAAAGTCAGGCCAGCGAACACTTGTAAAATATAATTCGGCATAAGCGAGTTGATAAAGCAAAAAATTACTAATACGATATTCGCCACTCGTGCGGATCATCAGTTCAGGATCCGGAAAGTCACGCGTCGACAGATATTGTTGTATGGTGTCCTGAGTAATGACCTCAGGCTCGAGCTTTCCGGCCCGGACATCCAGGGCCAGGCTCTTGACAGCTTCCGTCAATTCCCATCTGCTGCTGTAGCTCAGAGCCATAACCAGATTGAGCCCGGTATTCGCACCTGTCAGTTCCAACGCCTCATTCAGCTCCAGGCGGGCATATTCCGGCAGCATGGTCATGTCCCCTATGACATGCAGGCGTATATTGTTCTTATTCAGGGTGCCAACCTCCTTGCGGATCGTCTCCACCAGTAATTCCATCAGGCCCGTCACCTCATAGGCCGGACGGTCCCAGTTCTCCGTAGAAAAAGCATACAGCGTCAGATACCCAATGCCCAGCTCCGCACAGCCCTCCACGATATCCCTCACGCTTTCTACCCCATGAAAATGCCCGAAAAGTCTGTCCTGGCCCTTTTCCTGAGCCCAACGGCCATTCCCGTCCATAATAATGGCGATGTGGCTGGGAAGCTTCTTCAAATCTATTTTTTCCTTCAAAAGATCCATGGAAGGCGTTTATTAATTAGTATACTTCAGCTTCGGGGCTAGGGAACGACCGGACGAAATCCTGTTTTGGGGCACAAAGATACAATATTTGGCGCAGCCCGCAGCCTCTACTTTGCACTGGGACACTTATAAGAGGTCAGATTAAAGCTGAGCATCACCTGCGCAGTAATATAACTGTCTTTCTGATTGGAATACCCCCGCTGCCTGCCCTTGATCCCTATCGGCTCCCCCGTCGCCGAAGAACGGTCCTGCATGGCATACCAAAGGGTCGGCGACCCGTCAGGCAGGGTCTGCAGCTGGGCATCAGGCGCATAGGTCTTGCTCACGTCGTCGATATAGTCCGTTGTAGTAAACCGGTACAGTACCTCAAAACCCAGGCTCATCCGCCGGTTGAGGCTGTATTTAACCCCCACGCCAAACGGAAAACATACGGCCATCGAGCCATAGGTCTTGCGGTCCGGATAGGCAGCAGAGCCCTGTCCTTCCGTCCCCAGCGAACGCAGATACACTTTTTGCCCCTGGTAATAGGCATAAGGATCATAATTAAACACACCCGCCCCAAAAGTAATATATGGCGTGAACCTGTTGTATTCACTTCCCGGAACAAACTTGAAAAAGTTAAAGTCACCCTGCACGGCCAGCTCCCAGATATTACTGTTAAAACTGAGATTCCGTCTTAACATAAACTCATTCGAGGTATTATATCTATCCGAATACCCTACAAAAGCATACTGACCACCCACCCGCACAGCCACATAGTTGCCAAACTGCTTCCGGAAAAAAGCGCCCACCGCCAAACCCGGCCGGTTAAAACGCGGATTGGGGTTGAGATCCCCAAAATAATGCGCAGCACCCAGCGAAACCCCATATTCCCCCTCCTGTACAAAGGCCTCTTCCTGCGCAGAAACCCGTAAACAGATCACCATTGCCAACAAACTGCCCAATAATAGCTTTGTCATGATTAATAATATATAAAAATAGCTTAATGCAAAAAGACGGGGCTTTCTACGGGATAGTTGGAGGAGGGATCAAATATCATCGAACCCGAAGGCCCGTCGGGGTTAATTCCTGGTATCAAGTCCCCAGGAAAGCTTTCCCCTCAGCGTTTGCAGAAAATTATTTTCATTCAGGCGGATAAGGCTTAGCGTAAAAGCTTCGCTTCGCACCGCCAGCTGAACTTGTTTGTCTACGATCTCTTTCCGGGAATCCAGGACGCAGATGAAATTCTCAGCCCGTCCCTCCACCTCGAAAGAGATGATATTATTATCCGGTACAACGATGGGACGCACGTTTAGATTGTGTGGCGCCACAGGAGTAATAACAAAACTGGCCGAATCGGGGAAAACTACCGGCCCCCCGCAGCTGAGGGAATAACCCGTTGACCCGGTTGGGGTAGCCACGATCAGACCATCAGCCCAATACGTATTAAGAAATTCTCCATTGAGATAGGTATGTATTTTGATCATGGGAGAAGTATCCGTCTTGTGGATCGCAAATTCATTCAGTCCATAAGGTACATCCCCAAACAGCGGCAGGTTGGCATCAAGATGGATCAGGGACCTTTTGTCCACAAGAAAAGTACGGTTGGCCAGCGCTGTGACCGCCGTCGTCAGTTCCTCCTTGCCAATACTCGCCAGAAACCCCAGCCGGCCGAAATTAATACCCAGCACAGGGATATTTTTATCCCTTACAAGCGAAACGGTGTCCAGCAGCGTCCCGTCTCCCCCCAGGCTAATGATAAATTCGATAGATTCATCCAGGTCATCCGAGCAGGTAAAAGAAGTAATAGTCGGAGGAAGCACCAATGCAGGCCCGATCTTCTCCAGGAAAGGCTTATACATCACCGGCTGCAGGTTCTGACGGATCAGCTCGTCAAACAGGCGCTGGACCTCGGTCTTAAATTCATATTCAATAACACGGCTATATATTGCTACTTTCATTTGGAGTTATATGTCTTTTCAAAGGTCAAATGCAGTCGAGGCCTTCGTAAAAGCGTCGTTCCTCGCTTTTACTCGGTCGTTCCCTTCGCTTCGCTCGGGAATGCCTCGGGTCATATCTCAAAAATCATTTCGAATGTGTAAAAATAGGCCGTTTTGCCCTAATTGATTAAAGCTATAATCGAACTTGAAACTAAGATCATAAAAGGTAACAATATCTATTCCAAACCCGCCGGTGTATAACATCCGGTTGACCAGGGAATTGTCCCTGAAGTCCCTGTTATAGGCATACCCATAGTCCGAAAAGGCCGTAGCATAAACGCGGAGCGGAATATGATCATGCGAACCGCCATGGCTGCTGATCGGGATATTAACATTCAGCAGCTCACGGAACAGTGTATTGCGGACGATACTGCCGGCCGTGCCGTCGATCACATACCGGTCCAACCCCCGGATATACAGGTCTCCATAACCGATCAGGGTCTGGTTATAGAAGGGCTGACTAAGCGGCCCCTTCAGCACATTGATGTTTTCGATGCCAAACCAGAGTTTCTTTGCCAGCGGCCAGCTCCGGATCAGACGGGTGGACAGAAGCCATAGGTTCATGTCGCGGTTGATGCCCCGACGCGTAAGAGAGGTCTCGAATACAATACCCTTCAGGGGATAAGATACATAGTCCACGTCCGTATAATTCAGCGTATAGGTCAGCTGGGGATAGATGACCTTTCTTTTATCGTTGTCAAGATAATGCGGGTTCCAGACGGTGACCGCGCTGTCGATAGTGGTCGATACCATGGTGAAATTAAGGACATGCCTCACCTTCAGCCGGGGCCGGTAGAAGTAACGCGCGGAAAAGGACAGCTGCTGGCTGAGATATCTGCCTGCATAGGCAAGGGTGTCGGAGTTGATAAACCCCTGCTGATTATTGATGGTCCTGACATCCAGCTCCTTTTGCGCGATGTAGTTAAAGCCAAAACCAAAACCATGTTTGAGCGACCTGTCCGCATAGGGCTGGTTATAGTATAGTTCAAACTGGCGGGCATACCCGGTGATCAGCCAGGCCGTAAGATTATCATTGCGGCCGGTAAAATTATAGTGCGTGAATTTGCCGCCGTAGTTGACCCGGTCGAGGCTGTAGTGTTTCTGGGACCAGGCAGTGAAGTTGCGGTCCACCGGCTTGAAATAAGGCACGGGAAAGATATACCAGCGTTCCTTTACGTCGATCTCGACATTTACCTGGTACCCGCTGAAGTCCTTGACATAAATGATGACCTCATTAAAAAGATGGGTGTTGATGAGCCGGTCATGAGCAGTGCGAAAAGCGTTGACCAGCTGGCTGAGAGTGACGGTATCCCCCTTCCTGAACGATAGCTCCCGCTCAACGATATAGGTCTTCGTTTTCCGGTTTCCCTGAATAAAGATATTTCCAACTGTAACACTTTGTGCGGAAGTATGAAGAAACAAACAGACGGGGAGGATCACCGATAAGTACTTCCAATCCTTCTTCATTACCATAAAAGGGATTAAAAAACGATTCGACAGCGCGTCAGATATTCAGGTAGTTCATCAGGTGATCGTAATTGCTGCGAAGTTCATTTTCATACAGCTCCTCGCCGAAATAGTATTTTATCTGATATTCATAACGCTGAAACGTAGCCACAATATCAGAGATCTCAGCCTTGTTGATCCGCAGGGTTATATAAAAGCTACCGGATGAAGCATCCGCATAAGTATTTAGCTGGATGATCTGGGCATCGTTGGTTTCTACCAGCTTGCTGATCTCGGTGAAAGAAAAGCTCACTTTTTCCATCTCTAATACGATGATACCACCCAGATCGCTGACACCGCTGGTCCTGCCGAGCTGTTTCAGCAGATCGATTGCACTGATGGCGCCCGCATACTCCGAATCCCCGGTAATGACAGGAATAAGAGTAAGACCATTCTCATTGACCAGCTGTACGGCCTCGAAGAAAAAAGAGTCCGCATGCGCCGCTATTTTTGAAAAGCGGGGCTGCAGCTGATCCAGCAGCATCTCATCATTCTCCACATTCAGCAGATCGTCTTCACTGACCAGACCCGCCAGCTTATCCTCTACGACGACCGGAAGGTGTGTGACATGGAAATCCGCCATCAGGTCCAGGGCCTGTGACACAGGGTCATTCAGGTGCAGGGAAGGAATAGCGGCAGATATGATCTCTTTGTTTAACATAGATTCACCATAATCACTATAATATAGACGAAAAAACTCAGATTACCGCTGCTGGTTCATTCAATTTTCGCAAAAATTTATGCAAAATAGTATTGAACTCGTCCGGTCGCTCCATCATGGGCGCATGTCCACATTTGTCAATAAAATGCAGCTCGCTGTTGGAGATCAGCTTGCGAAACTCCTCACCAACAAAAGGCGGGGTGATCGAATCATTGTTCCCCCAGATCAGCAGGGTGGGCTGCTTTATCTGGCTGACCTCTTCGCCCAGGTTGTTCCGGATCGCACTCTTGGCCAGTGCAATGATCTTGACAGCCTTGATACGTACATTGACGGTCTCATAGAGCTCGTCCACCAGCTCCTTGGTAGCAAAAGCCGGATCATAAAAGGTCAATTCCGTTTTTTTCTTGATATATTCATAATCCCCGCGTTTGGGGTAGGTATCTCCCATGCCGTTCTCAAAAAGACCCGAACTGCCGGTAAGCGTCAGCGATCTGATCCTTTCAGGGTGCCTGAGCACATACATCAGGGCGACATGACCACCAAGGGAGTTGCCCAGAAGGTTGATATTTTTAAAATCCCGGTATTCGACGAACTTATGGACAAACTTCTCCAGGCCGCCTACCGAAGTATGCAACAGGTCCAGGTCCAATAAAGGCAGTAACGGCACCACCACTTTATACTGTTGGCGAAAATATTCGATCTGACCGCTGAAATTACTCAATGCTCCGAACAATCCGTGTAGCAACAGCAGCGGCTCGCCTTCCCCTTCCTCGATGAATCTGAACTTTTCTTCTTGTTTGATTTCGTATTGCATCAGCTAATAAGATTCTATCAATTATCCGCTAAAATAAACGATTTAACCCAAAAAAACACTTCACATACCAAATGGTTTTCCTGTATCACAGTTTGTTACCAAGGTGACCGAAAAAATCTTCCAGCTGGGCAAACATGCCTTTGAACCACGGTACAAATTTACCAAATTCATTAATTACTGCCGGCCCCCAGGGGCGGATATAGGAGTAGGTAACAGAGGAGGAGAGGGTATCGGCCGAAACGAGATGCACCTGCACCGCATAAAACAGCAAAACACTCAATATTATCGTATACAGCACGACAAACAGGAGCACTCCTGCAAGCTTGTTCAGCCAGCCCAAAAGGGCAAGATCGACGGCTTTTTCTCCAAGACGGCCTCCCGCACGAACTCCGATGACCACGACTATGAATACCAGCAAAAAGGCCAGCACCGGAAGCCAGCGGGACGAGATAGGTGTATGCTCTCTCCCGTAACCGGCGACGAGAGCCGACAATTTTATCGCGGCCGCAAGCCCGATGACCAGCGCCACCGCAGAAACCACAGCAATGATGAACCCCTGCCTCAATCCCCTGAGAACAGCCAGGATCATAAACAACAGGAACAGGACATCAATTGACATTATTTGGACAATAACTCTTTTGCAACAGCGCTGATCGTCTTTCCATCGGCCTGCCCGGCAAGCTGTTTGGTCGCCAGCCCCATCACCTTGCCGATATCGGCAGGAGAAGAAGCCCCGGTTTCCGCTATGATCTTAGCCAAAACCGCCTTCAAAGCCGCTTCATCCAGCTGCTTGGGAAGGAATCTTTCAATGACCGCAATCTCTTCCTCCTCCTTTTTTGCCAGATCGGCACGATTTTGCTGCTGATAGATCTCCAGCGAATCCTTACGCTGTTTGACCAGCTTCTGCAGCAGCTTCGTCTCGTCTTCCTCCTTAAGCTCGCCACCGGCGCCTTCCGAGGTTTTTGCGATAATTATCGCCGCTTTGATGGCGCGAAGACCCCGCAATGCACCTTCATCCTTTGCCAGCATGGCCGTTTTCAGGTCGGCCATTACCTTTTGTTCTAAAGCCATATGACTATAAATTATAATTTATTCGTCTTCAATTGTTGTTCTCTGAACTTTTTATAAAAATCCTGGGCAAACTGTTTCATGTCATTCACCAGCGCCGGATCCTGGGTCGCCCGTTGCCAGGTCTCGGACATCGTCATCAGGGTCTGATAGAAAAAGTCGGCCATTTCGTCGATCATCATGTCCTTTGTCCAAAGATCGATCCGCAATGCGGATTTATCGGCGCCATCCCAAAAAGCCAGCATCATAGCCTTTGCCTTACGCGCGTTTTCAGTCCTTGAATCCGTCGCATTCCAACGGATGTCCTCGGGAACCCTGTCCTTGTCAAGGGTCACATCAATATTAATGGAAGAAGTTGCCATAGAAGAATTTTAGCAAGCCGCAAGTTAATTGATTATTGGATACTTCCTGATATTGGCTGCCGGGATACCCGGCTTAACGCCGCAGCTATTTCGGCCATAGTCTCTCGGGCAGAATATTCTGCTACCCGCAGACGCCCTTTTCCGATCAGGTCCTTCCGCAATTCTTCGTCCTTATACACCGCCATCAGATGCCCCGCCAGCGAGGCCGGATCACCCTTATCCGCTACCAGGGCCCCTTCTCCCGCCATGTCCCTGAACCCGGAGCTTTTTTCCACGATCACAGGTACCTCCGCCTTCCAGGCATTCAGTACCGGGATGCCCAGTGTCCTCCTTTCAAACGGGAAAAGAAGAGCATAGGCGGCGCCTGTCAATTGTTTTTCTGTATCCGCAGGCTCACACCAATGGATATCCTGCCGGTACTTATAGGTCTCGAGACGATCGTTTAATTTGCTTTCCGGCGATGGCTTCCTGCCGGCAAGGACCAGCTGCAAATTGGATAGCTGCCTTTTCTTGAACAGGGAAAAAGACTTTAATAATTGAGTGATACCCTCCTCATCGGACGTAGCGACATCCGCCAGAAAATATTCCTTCCCCGCTGCATATTGCTGTTTTATGGTCTCTTTTTCAGCCATGGAAAGAGGGACCGCCACCTCCGAAGGCCAGGCCGATACCACCTCGAATTTAGCCGGGTCTGCCCCCTGGACCTGCCCCTCCAGCCAGGACCGGTCAGCCGCCGAAAAGCAAAACAACAGCGAAACACGCGACAGACTCTCCCGGAGACGCGGGACATACAAAGGCAGATAGTCCTTTCCTTCCGCTGGATTTGCCTTCTCAGGCATCCAGAGACACTGCGGTATCCCCTCCGGCATTGTCAGAGCCGTCCCCCGCATCATTCGGCCCGCAGCGGCTACCCCCCCCGTTAGCATGATCAGGTCAACCTTGTGTTTCCTCGCCAGCCGCGGTATCAACCGGTCATACCAGAGCCGCCATCCCATCCGGCCCGGAAAAGCCCGGTGGACCAGGACAGAAGAACCTGCCAGGTCAGGAAAAAAATGTGGCTGATACGACTGGTCTGCCACGAATAGCCATTTCACCGCCTTATCCCTGCTAAGGGCCGCTGCGGCAGAAAAAATGAACCGGGTTCTTTCACTGTCCATACCCCCCGCTAACAGGGGGCGGCAGTCCAAAAGGATGAGCATAGCGCAAAGGTACTTCAGCTTGCAATATCCGGAAGGCAAACGTTTTATCCACAGTTTGTGAACACTAAAATTCTAATAGTCAATTAGTTGAATATAATAAATGTTTCGAAACAATGTGGTTTTTACGATACAGTTAAATTGGGTAGTACTGCTTTGGCTTCATTCTTGCAAGTATTTAACTTTACTTATTAATCCGTTATAATCCGATCATCCGTTTAAAATTCGTGCCTATGAACCGTGTGTACACTCTACCATTTACCGTTGGGCTATTCCTGATGGTCAATGCCCCGAAGTTCTCTTTAGCCCAATGTGGCTTCTGTGGCGGTGGAATTCCCGCAACAAAAGTTGTCCAGGAGATTCCCGTAGGTCCCACCAGCGCCTCCTCCACAAATGTTACTTTCAGCAAATTTTATGATGTCACCGGCAAAACCTTTCTGAGCTGTTATTCTTTTGATGACACTTTATCGGCTACGTCCGGGTTTGATGTCGTAAATACCGATCCTGATTCTACTATCTATAATTTTACGACAACGATAAATTATACGATCAAAGGACCAGGGCTGTCCTCGGGACTTAATTTTTCAGAGACCAACTCCAAAACTTACGGCCCGGATACCCTGACCCCAAAAAATCAGCCGGGCTCAACAATTACCCTTGGCCCGGACGTATACTTCAATCAGAAAGCAAGTCATGTCCCGGATGTCTTTTCCACCACCGCCTATTCGGGCATCGGCAACCTCGACATCAATATTACGTTTGGTGGCGGTGCCGTAGCGACAGGCGGCGTAAATTACGGCTATACGATCAGCACTACCTACTCAGGCGTTTTCAAACTCACTTATTATATCTGCCCATCCGTAGCCCTGGCAAATTCTATTGAAGATTTTACGGCTATACGAACAGGCGACATTTTTAATATCCAATGGCTAACAGCAAATGAACAAAACAATACAAACTATGAGATCCAGGTCAGCACGGACGGCAAAACCTTCAGCAACGGCGGAGAGATCCAAAGTGACGCTGCTTCAGCAGGTACTACAGCAAAATACGAGTATAAATACAATGCTGATCCGGTTAATGTGGGCAAAATCTACTTTCGGATCAAGCGGACGGACCCCAGTGGCAAAGTAACTTATTCGGCTATCCTGACCATCAGCGATGGAATGTCGGCAGACGGTTCACCCGGTTTCCGGACCTATCCGAATCCCGCCACGAACAGCCTGATGTTCCAGTTTGACGAAAACCAGACAGGACGTTATATGATCGAGCTGGTCAGCGCTTCCGGTCAGATCGTACAGCGAAAGGCCACCACCCTCACCGGCGCCAGCCAGATCAGGCTTTACCTGAACCCCCAGCCGGTAAAAGGGCTTTATTTCCTGCGGACCACCGACCTCAGCCGCAACAGGCAATTTGTAAACAAAGTGTTTATTGAGTAGTTTCATAGCTTATCTTCATCCCATGGCTGAGCCGGACTACCCCAAAGTAGCCCGGCCAGCTATTTTTCCCTATATTTGTTTTCTAAATTGAGTGTATGGAATATAATACCACGCGGAATCACCTGGTGATGCGTGAATACGGGCGGCACATCCAGAAGATGATCGAATACCTGCTGCAGCTGGAAGATAAGGAAAAACGCCAGCGCAATTCGATGGCCGTTATCGAGCTGATGGGCTTTCTGAACCCCCACCTGAAAAATGTGGAAGACTTTCGCCATAAACTATGGGATCACCTCTTCCTGATCTCCGACTTTAAACTGGAGGTAGCTTCGCCTTACCCCATTCCCACCCGTGAGACTTTACGGGCACGTCCCGACCCGATGGGTTATCCGAAACGTTATCCCAAGTTCTCTCATATGGGCAAAAATCTCGAGCTGGTCATCAATAAAGCCCTCGCAGAAGAAAACCCCGACAAGCGCAATGGTTTTGCAAATGCCATCGCCTATTACATGAAACTTGCCTACAACAACTGGCATAAGGAAACCGTGCATGACGACGCTATCCAGCAGGAGCTCTCCACGCTGACCGGCGGCCAGCTGGAATTTACGAATACGCCTTATGTCAAGTCATTCCGCCCCAGCGACAACCGCGAACGCGACCGCGGCGGATACGGTGATTACCGGAATAAAAGGAACCAGAAGTTCCAGCAGCGCAACAATAATCAGCGCAATGACCGGAATAATGACCGGGGCAACAATAAATTCAAAAAGAAAAGGTACTAGAACCTTCATTAACGTCTAACACTACGTGTTGAACTGGACTCCGCCCAGTTCATTCGAAAACATTAATTTTACGGCGATAATGGCAAAAGTCATTATCGCTTTTTTTATGAACTCATTCGAAGTCATCGGCGGTAAGCAACTAAAAGGCGACATCGTTCCACAGGGAGCCAAAAATGAAGCCTTACAGATCATAAATGCCGTACTGCTTACACCCGAAAAGGTAACGATCTCCAATATCCCGGATATCCTGGACGTCAACCTGCTCATCGACCTGCTGGGCGAAATGGGTGTAAAGGTCGACCGGAAGTCGCGGGATACCTGCGTGTTCCAGGCCGATGCAGTGGACATTGACTACCTGCGCAGCGAAGCCTATCGCAACAAAAGCGGACGGCTCAGGGGTTCGGTAATGATCGCCGGCCCGATGCTGGCCCGCTACCGGAAAGCCTTTATCCCCAAACCCGGCGGCGACAAGATAGGCCGGCGACGGCTCGATACCCATATCATCGGTTTTGAAAAACTGGGCGTTCAGTTCAACTACCAGCCGGAAGAAGGCCTTTTTCACCTCGAAGCCCCGCATTTAAAGGGCTGCTACCTGCTGCTGGATGAACCCTCGGTCACCGGTACGGCCAACATCGTCATGGCAGCCGTTATGGCGGAGGGAACCACTACTATCTACAACGCCGCCTGCGAACCCTATATTCAGCAGCTCTGTAAAATGCTGACCCGGATGGGCGCGCGGATCCGCGGCATAGGAAGCAATCTGCTCATAATAGACGGGGTTAAATACCTGGGCGGCACCGAACACCGGATGCTCCCTGATATGATCGAGATCGGCTCCTTTATCGGCCTGGCGGCCATGACCCGAAGCGAGATCACCATCCGGAACGCCGGCATTGAACATTTAGGAATTATCCCGGACAAGTTCAGACAACTCGGCATACAGCTCGAATTCCGCGGCGACGATATTTATATTCCCCAACAGGATATATATGAGATCCAGACCTTTCTCGACGGTTCGGTACTGACCATCTACGACAATCCCTGGCCGGGGTTTACCCCCGACCTGCTGAGCATCGTCCTGGTCGTAGCCACCCAGGCCAAAGGGTCCGTGCTCATCCATCAGAAGATGTTCGAAAGCCGCCTTTTCTTTGTCGACAAACTGATCGACATGGGCGCCCAGATCATCCTCTGTGATCCGCACCGCGCAGCCGTCATCGGCATGGGCCGGGCACACCAGCTGCGCGGCATCACGATGAGCAGTCCCGATATCAGGGCCGGCGTAGCCTTGCTGATCGCTGCCCTCAGCGCAGAAGGAAGAAGTGTTATTCAGAATATCGAACAAATTGACAGGGGATACCAGCACATCGACGAAAGATTGCGACAGCTGGGCGCCCAAATCAACAGAATATGAGTGAACAACAGCAACCCGGTGACGCACAGCGCATCGCCGCACCATCAAAGATTGTCATCATCACCGCCCCCTCGGGAGCCGGCAAAACTTCCATTACCCGCTATCTCCTAAGCAAATACCCGGAAAAGCTGGCCTTTTCCGTCTCGGCAGCAACCCGTTCGCCCCGCAATTATGAGAAGGACGGAGAAGACTACTACTTTCTCAGCCTGGACAATTTTAAACAGAAGATCCAGCACAATGAGTTCGTGGAATGGGAAATGGTCTATGAAGGAAAATATTATGGCACCCTGAGATCCGAGCTGCAACGCATCTGGCAGACCGGACGAACACCCCTGCTGGATATCGAGGTCAAAGGCGCCATCCACATCCGGGAACAATACCCCGATTCCACCCTGGCCCTGTTCATCGAGCCGCCATCCGTAGATGAGCTGCGCCGCCGCCTGGAAATGAGGGGCACAGAAACCATAGAAAGCCTGCTCGCAAGGGTGAACAAGGCTTCCTATGAGATCTCCTTCAAACATCATTTTGATCAGATCATCGTAAATGACGACCTCAATAAGGCCTGCCGCGAAGCGGAAGAGGCCATCGACAGGTTTGTAGGGCTCAGGCCCTGACCCCCATGGCCCGGGTTTTGCCGCAATTTAGAAATATCAGATTTTCCTACTACTTTAGCACCGTATGATCAATACAAATACCCTTATCTGGATTGTAATAGCGTGGCTGATGATCGCATTTTTTGCGGGCATCGAAGTTGCCTTTGTACGGGCGAACAGATTGGCCATCGAACTAAAAAAGAAACAAGGGCTGAACAGCGGCATCATCCTGTCGAATTTCATGGACGACCCCTCCCTCTTCATCGGGACCACCATTGCCGGATATAATATCGCCCTCGTCATCTTCGGCCTGATGATAGGAGAGACCTTTCTGCCCCTCTGGAACTGGATGACGACAAAGATCCACATACAGGGCGGCTATGTAAATGCCATCCGCCTTTTCGCAGAGACCCTCGTCGCCTCCCTCTTTATCATCCTTTTCGGCGAATTTCTTCCCAAAGCCTTCTTCAGCGCAAAAAGCGACTCCCTGCTGAGCTTCTTTGCCAGGCTCATGGAGCTGCTCACCCGCTTCTTCTATCCCATCGCCGGTTTTTTCGCAGCCATATCCACCTGGATCCTGAAATATGTTTTCAATGTCCGGATAGACGAACGAAAGTCTATCTTCTCCGGCACCGACGTCGAACATTTTCTCGAACAAACAGGAGACTCCGAAGAAGATACAAAGGACCTGAGCCTGATCAAGGCCGCCATGGCCCTCCCAAACGTCCGCGTCAGGGAATGCCTGGTGCCCCGTAAAGAGATCGAAGGCATCGACACGAACCTGACCATGGAAGAGGTCCGGAAAAAATTCGTCGAGACCCGGTTGAGCAAACTGGTCGTCTATGATGGCAACCTCGACCACGTGACAGGCTATATCCACCAGCTGGACTTGTTTAAAAGCCCTCCCTTGATCAAATCGATCCTGCACACCATTCCCGCCGTGCCGGAGAGCATGAGCGCCACAGACCTGATCAATAAATTCAGCCGGGAAAGAAAAAGCATCGCATGGGTGGTAGACGAATTCGGCGGAACGGCCGGCATAGTGACCATGGAAGACCTGCTGGAAGAGATCTTCGGCGAGATCCGCGACGAATACGATACCGAAGAGTTCGAGGAAAGAAAACTCTCCAATGATGAATTTATTTTCTCCGGCCGCCTTGAGCTGGATTATATCAACCGGAAATACAACCTCGACCTGCCGGAAAATGAATCCGAAACGCTCTCCGGTTATATCATCAACCAGCACGAGACCATCCCTCACCTGAAAGATCGTATCATCCTCGGCGACTATGAATTTGAGATCCTGAACGTTAGTGATACCCGAATCGAAGAGGTTCGCGTAAAAGTGCTGAAATAGCCTGTTATCGCGGGCTTAGAGCGGTCAGGAAAGCCTTTATTAACCAATGTTAACCCGTGGTTAAACACCCTTCGTTTTTTCTCCATTAAATTCTTTTTGATCAACTTCGTTCTCGTAAGGCAGCGGCCAGGGAAACAACGAAAAAGGATCTCCGGCAAATCTAACTGACGGCCTTCACTACAAAAAAGATATTGTCCCTCATTAACCCGGAGGAGATGTTTTTCATAGGTCAGTTAGGAGTAAACAACGCACTCTGTAATGGAGTGCTTGTTTTTTTATAGACCTGCCAGCACCGTTTGGCATTTTCAGTTAACTTCGCGGAGCTTTTTTCCGGTCCCCCAAAACGGGAGGGCGTACGCTTGAATTTAAAAAACAATGGCTTTTAATCTGTTAAACAGGAATCCCGACGGGGAAGAAATGTCTTTTGTAGATCACCTGGAGGCCTTACGCTGGCATATCGTCAGGTCGGCCTTTGCTATTGTTATAATAGCCATCGTGCTCTTCATAAAGATGGACTGGATCTTCGACACGGTCATCAGAGGCCCTATCCGCAACGATTTTGTGAGCTATGTCGGCTTGTGTAATCTCGGACACAAACTGCATATGGGCGACGCGCTCTGCCTCCAATCCGTAAAAGGTCTGCAGCTGCAGACCACCCAGTTCAGCTCCCAGTTCATCTCCAGCATCAACATTGCCGTCATCGGCGGCTTTATAGTCGCTTTTCCTTATGTATTCTGGGAATTATGGCGTTTTGTAAAACCCGCCCTTTCTCAAAAAGAGCTCAAAAGCAGCCGGGGAGCCATTTGGTGGGTCAGCTTTTTCTTCCTGACAGGAGTCGCTTTCGGATATTTCCTGCTGGCGCCCTTTACGTTCAGCTTCCTGTACAACTATTCCCTCGGGGGATCAGGCGCGATCAGGACCATCCCCACGCTGGATGATTATATTGAGAACCTCATCGACATTATTATAGGCTCCGGCCTGGCCTTTCAGCTGCCCCTGGTAAGTTACGTCCTGACCAGCATCGGCCTCGTCACACCCCGGTTCTTACGTGTCTACCGGAAATACGCCTACGTGGCCATCCTGTTCATCGCAGCCATCATCACACCTTCGCCGGACTGGATGAGCCAGACCATCGTAGCGCTGCCCCTGATCCTGCTGTATGAGCTGAGTATCCGCGTATCGGTTCGCGTAACCAAAAGACAGGAAAAAAGAGATAGTGAAGAATGGAGCTAATTCCAAACGGACCAGAAAATAAGAAGGCCGGCCCCCATAAGAGGCCGGCCTTCTCTTTATAAAAGAGCTGTTGCACGTGATAATTTCATTCCCTTCATTCCCCGTGCTTCTTCCGGATCTCCGTCTTCATCTGGCACCTGTCGATATCCGACTTGTAATCCTTTATCTTCTCATCATTCTGACTCGCTAATATCGCCTTCTCGAAATAAAATATCGCCTTCTCATAATTCCGACGCAGCTCCTCCGACATGGCAAAACGCCCATATACCCACGACTTGTCGATCGTGCGGACCCGCAGACAACGCTCCAGGTGCTGCTGCAGCTCGTCAAAACGCTCCATATCCATCAGCAGCGCGGCAATATGGAAATAAGAATGCGGATACAGCGGATCACATTTTACAGCCGTCTGAAAATGGTTCTCGGCCTTGGCATAATCGTCAAATTGTGTTTTGTACAGCCATCCCATGGAATTATGTGCCGGAGCGCTATCCGGCTCTTCATAAAGGATACTTTCATATTTCTTGAAAGCTTCGGCATAGTGATTGTTCTTGATATCTGCTTCTGCCTCCAGGTAAAGCTCTTCTGAATTTGCGTTCATAGTCGGTGCTTTTATTTTACCACATATTTTACCAGCCGAGTACCCACGCGAAGATCAACGGGGCGACGATCGTGGCGTCACTTTCAACAATAAACTTCGGCGTATGGATATCCAGCTTACCCCAGGTGATCTTTTCATTCGGCACAGCGCCGGAATAAGACCCGTATGAAGTAGTAGAGTCCGAGATCTGGCAGAAATAGCTCCAGAAAGGTACATCATGCCATTCCAGGTCCTGGTACATCATCGGGACCACACAAATAGGGAAATCACCGGCAATGCCACCCCCGATCTGGAAAAAGCCAACTCCCTTTCCACCACTGTTCTCGCGATACCAGCCGGCCAGCCAGGCCATATACTCAATGCCGTTTTTGACAGTGCCCGCCTTCAGCTCATTCTTGATGACATACGATGCAAAAATGTTGCCCGTTGTGCTGTCTTCCCAGCCCGGTACCACAATAGGGATATTCTTCTGGGCAGCGGCCACGATCCAGCTGTCTTTCGGGTCTATCTCATAATACTGCTCCAGGTCACCGCTGAGGACGACCTTATAAAGAAATTCATGCGGGAAATATCGCTCTCCCTTCGCTTCAGCATCCTTCCAGACCTTTACAAGATGCTTCTGCAGCCGGCGAAAAGCCTCTTCTTCGGGGATACAGGTATCCGTAACACGATTGTAATGGTTTTCCAGCAAATCCCATTCCTCCTGGGGGGTGAGATCCCGGTAGTTTGGCACCCTCTTATAATGGCTATGGGCAACCAGGTTCATCACATCCTCTTCAAGGTTCGCCCCCGTACAGCTGATGATGTCGATCTTGCCCTGACGGATCATTTCAGCCAGAGAGATCCCTAACTCAGCCGTGCTCATCGCACCGGCAAGGGTAACCATCATTTTACCCCCTTCCAGTAAATGCGTTTCATATCCTTTGGCAGCATCGACCAGGGCAGCCGCGTTAAAATGCCGGTAATGATGCGTTATGAATTGCGAGATGGGACCTTTGTTCATGATTGGGAATTTTTTTTATTGTGGACCGCAAAAATAGTTGATTTTTCGCTATCCTCCCAGGTCCCCAAAGACCCCCGTATACAAGAAGGCCGCCTGAAAAGGCGGCCCTATTCCAACTAAAAACTAACCTTGGGAGAAACTATTGTGACTTATTGTGCCGATGCTTTCTTTTCCTTACTGAAAACACTCCAGAAACTGGTGCCCTGAGATTTCAATACGACCTTTTTATCGCTGTTCTCAAGCGTTACATAATAGGTCGTCTGGTCATCCGTCGCGATCTCGAACAGATCAGAGATCCAGTAATCTGAATAATCTTTCCTCATATCGGATAACAGGCTTATCGGCAGCTGATCAGAGACGATATTGCGGACGACAGCCCGCAGATCACCATCGGTATTATAATAAGCGAAAAGAACCTGGCCGTTCAGAGAGAAGGTCGCTCTTGTATACGTATCCTTCTGCTCCCAGCTGATATTGCTGGCGCTGGCAAATTGACTTTTAAAAGAGCGGAGAGCCTGTTGATTAATGACTCCATCATTGTTACCGGCGAAGGCGCTGAATCCCATCATAAGCATTGTAGCGATGGATAAAAAAAGCTTGTTCATGATCTTGTTTTTTACTTTTATAAGTTTGAAATGTCTTTTTTCTGTTTTGAGCTCTTATATAAGACGCACCGATCTCTTCCATGTTGCAGCAAGTCAAAAAAAAATTTCATCGGCCCGAATCGCTATTTATATAAGAACTATAACTAAGACGCGGTAAAAGTATTCAGGTTACACCCGGCGTGCAAGCCAATATTGACCAGTGGCCGGCAAATGTTACCGGACGATAAACAAAGACAGCCTGAAAAAGTTTACACATGCCCCCAAACGCCCGCCAGTAAAGGATTAGCGGCGATTTCTTAATGAAAATATAAAATCATCATTCAAGCTGTTAAATTCAATCTTCGGCAGAAAATCTTAAATTGTAGCAATGAATTACCTCGCACATGCATATCTCTCATTTGGAATACCGGAAATAACGGTGGGTAACATGATCAGCGATTTTGTAAAGGGAAAGAAAAAATTTGACTATCCTGCCCGCATTCAGCAGGGCATAACTTTACACCGCGCTATCGATGAATTCACTGACACGCACGTTATTACCAAACGCGCCAAACTGGTTTTTAAAGAAGCATATGGCCTTTATGCCGGCGCCATCACCGATGTCGTCTACGACTATTTCCTCGCAAATGATCCCCTGATCTTCTCCGGCCCCGGCCAGCTCCAGGCGTTTGCACAAACGACGTATACGAAGATAGGAGACTCACAGGCCCTCCTCCCGGAACGCTTTGCCCGTATGTTCCATTATATGCGCACCCAGGACTGGCTTTATAATTACCGGCTTAAAGAAGGCCTCTATAATAGCCTTGGCGGCCTTGCCCGGCGGGCTGCCTATATGGGAGATGCCGACAGGGCATGCCGCCTTTTTGACGCCGGCTTTGCCGAATTACAGGATTGTTACACGGAATTTTTCCCTTCCCTAAAGGATTTTGCCCTCCGTACCCTGAACACGCTGCAAAAGGACGCCGATACGCTGCAATAACATCCGATCACCGCAATAACATCCGATCACCGCAATAACATCCGATTACCGCAATAGCATCGGATCACCGCAATAAAGCCCCAGTATCCCGCAACACGCCCCAAATTGACCCGGACGAGAGTTCCCACGCCTTTATTTGTGAAAATTGGATAATTTTGTGATATGAAGCACATCGTAGTACTGGCAGGCTTTTTAATAAGCGTGGCCCTGGTCAGGGCACAAACCGCACAAACCTCCGGCGGTTTATCCCCCCTCGACAATTCTCCCCTCGACATGAGCTATTACCCGGTCGACTATCCTGTCCTGAAGATCCAGGATAAAGTAAGCGAGCCGCTCATAGCACGCGTTGTGTACAGCCGCCCGCAAAAGAGAGGGAGAAAGCTGTTCGGGGAACTGGTGACCTACGGCCAGGTATGGCGGCTGGGAGCCAATGAAGCAACGGAGATCGAATTCTTCCGGGATGCAAAAGTGGACGGCAAACAGCTGAAAAAAGGCCGCTACACTTTATATGCCCTGGTCAATACAGACAGCTGGACCATTATCTTTAACAAAGAAACAGATACCTGGGGAGCATTCCGGTATGATCCTGCAAAAGACATCCTGCGTGCTGCTGCTCCGGTCGAAAAACAATCCGAGGTCACAGAAGCATTCTCTATCGTCTTTCAAAAAGCAGGCAAGGGCGCAAACCTCGTCTTCAATTGGGACGATGTCCTTGTAAAACTGCCTATCAGCTGGTAACCAAAATTCCTCCTATGTGTGGCATAACAGGCATTCTTTCCAACAACCCGGCGAATATCAGTGACCACCGGCTGAAAAGCATGACGGATGCCATCGCCCACCGCGGCCCGGACGGAGAAAGGACCTGGATCAGCGCGACCGGGCTTGCCGGCTTCGGCCACCGGCGACTATCGATCATCGACCTCAGCCCGGCCGGAGCGCAGCCCATGCACTATCTCCAGCGTTATACCATCGTCCACAACGGAGAGATCTATAATTACCGCGAACTGCGGCTTCTGCTTCAGTCAAAAGGGTACACCTTTTCCTCCCGCACCGACACAGAAGTGATCCTCGCTGCCTATGACCATTATGGCACCGGCTGCCTGCAGCACTTTGACGGGATGTTCGCCTTTGCCATCTGGGACGAAAAGGAAAAAAATCTTTTTCTGGCAAGGGACCGGTTCGGAGAAAAACCTCTTTTCTTCTACCGGGATGACGAACAATTCATTTTTGCCAGCGAATTAAAAGCGCTATGGGCCGCCGGTGTAAAAAAGGAAAGCAATAAGAAAATGCTTTTCAATTTTATTACGATCGGTTATACCCAAAATCCGGGAGATGGCTTTGAAACCTTTTTCCATAACATCTCAAAATTACCGGCCCGCTCCTTCCTTCTTTATAACGCCCTCACCCAGGACATGGAGACGACATACTACTGGGACATCGAGGTCAACCGCACACTCGCGTGTAAAGAAGGAGAAGCCATCGACGAATTCAGCCAGCTGCTGCTGACGTCGGTAAACAGACGACTGCGCAGCGACGTCCCGCTTGGCACCAGCCTCAGCGGTGGACTGGACAGCTCCGCCATCGTAGCCTGTATATTACAACAGCCCGGCGCACCGGCAAAGCTGCCAACCTTTTCCGCCCTGTTCCCCGGCTTTGAGAAGGATGAATCCAATTTTGTAAATTTATTGACCAGCCATTTCAACCTGGAAAACCATCCGACAACACCAGTGGCCGGCGATCTCATCCGGGACTTTGAAAAGCTGATCCATCACCAGGAAGAACCTTTTTCCTCTTCCAGCATCTATGCCCAGTTCAGGGTATTTGGACTCGCCGCAGACCATTCGGTAAAAGTAATGCTCGATGGACAAGGCGCCGACGAGCTGCTGGCAGGTTATCATAAATATTATAGCTGGTACTGGCAGGAACTTTATCGCAGCGATAAAAAAGCATTTGCGCTGGAGCTGGAAGCAGCCAGGGAATCAGGAGTCTATGACCGCTGGACCTGGAAGAACCGGCTGGCCGCCCACCTGCCCGTTTATGCCGGTCTCTTCCTGAAAAAGAAACGTACCTCCCAGCAACGCAGAAGCAGTGACCTGTCCCGGGATTTTGTCCGGCAGTTTGGCGAATCATATTACGACATACCCCATTTCGACCGGCTCAACGGCATCCTGTATTACAATACTTTTATGAACGGAATGGAAGAGCTCCTCCGCTATGCCGACCGCAATTCCATGGCACACGGCATCGAAGTGCGATTGCCTTTCCTGAGCCACGAACTGGTAGAGTTCGTCTTTTCATTGCCAGCCCATTTCAAGATCCGGGAAGGATGGACAAAGTGGTTGCTCCGCATGAGCATGGAAGATTACCTTCCTGCAGACATAACATGGAGAAGAGATAAGACCGGCTTCGAACCCCCGCAAAAAGCCTGGCTCTCTGACCCCGGCATCCAGGGATATATCCAGGAGGCACGGCGGGAGCTCGTAAAGGCCGATATCCTGGATGACTCGGTCCTTCAAAAAAAAATTCAGCCGCACGAAGCTCATGCGGCTGAAAATCACGATTGGCGTTATCTTGTTACGGCAGCCTGCCTGAAAAGCTAGGCTGCCGCCGGCGACCCGGGAGCCGGTAATTACTTAACTCGCTTTCTTGTATTTTTCGATGACCTGCATATTGCCGTCGGCATTCGAACGCACCGTGGTCCAGGTGGTTTCATCCTCCAGCTTGATATAGTATTCAACAGCGCTGTCAGTAGTCATTTCTGTTACACCGAATACTTTCTTATCCCCGTATTTCTTCTGCAGACGGCAGATTATGCTGACAGGTAAATTCTTCTCCGAATAGTACCTCAGCGAACTGAGAAAGTTCCCTTCCTTATCATATTCGATCTTTGTAAGGATATCTCCCTGTTTAAAATTGACCATGTATTTGTCTTCCTGCTCGGCCCATTTTACCTGCTGGGCATCAGGGAAGGTTTGTTTGAAGGCCTGCAGCAGCTTGTCGCTGATAGTAAAATTCTCGTTTGCGAATGCTCCGGCGGAGAGAGATAACAAGCAAACCGCAACCAGGAGGTTCTTACGGATAAAATTAATCGGTGTCATGATTTACTATTTAATTTGGTTTGAGATCAATTTCGTTTGATACCATAAAGCTAGGGTGTTGCATAACGGTAGTCAAGCAAATCTACACATCTGGTAAGCGCTTAACCAGCATTGGCAAGGGTTCCAGAGCGGTCACCTCACCGAAAGGGGTGAAAGAAGTTTCGAAACCTGCTAATTGATATCCGAAACCGCATAAGTCATGTTGCACGTCCGGGGTTAAGCTTTTGTTAAACTGGATGATCGTTTTTCCTTTGTATCTTTATCACATGAAACTTTCAACTAAGCTCATACACGCAGGAGTAGAGCCCGATCCATCCACCGGCGCCATTATGACTCCCATCTACCAAACATCCACTTATGTGCAAACCGCCCCCGGCGTCCATAAAGGTTATGAATATGCCCGTTCGCAGAATCCTACGCGCAAAGCGCTGGAGTCAGCACTGGCACACATCGAGAATGGAAAACATGGCTTATGCTTCAGCAGCGGCGTAGCTGCGACCGATGCCGTGCTTCGCCTTCTCGTCCCCGGTGATGAGGTCATCGCAGCCAATGACATGTATGGCGGCACCTATCGGCTCTTCACAAAACTCTTTGAAAAGATGGGCATCCGGTTTCATTTTGTCAATATGCAGGACGCTTCTGCCATTCAGCCTTTTATCAATGACAAGACCAGGCTGATCTGGGCAGAGACGCCAACCAATCCGCTGATGAACATCGTCGACATCGCAGCCCTCGCTTCT
Source organism: Puia sp. (assembly GCA_036499285.1). Lineage (GTDB taxonomy): Bacteria > Bacteroidota > Bacteroidia > Chitinophagales > Chitinophagaceae > Puia. Next base: position 41,055 of record DASYEB010000043.1, read on the forward strand.
ATCTCCCGGCCACGAAAAATATTATTCTGCGTCGACAATACTTTCGCCAGCCCATATCTCCAAAATCCGCTCGACCTTGGAGCAGACATCGTATTACATTCCGCCACAAAATATCTCGGCGGTCACAGCGACGTGATCCATGGCTGCCTGATCATGAACGATGACGATCTTCGTGAAAAATTATATTTCATTCAGAAAAGCGTAGGCGCCGTCCCCGGACCACAGGATTGTTTCCTCGTTCTGCGGGGACTCAAGACCCTGCATGTACGCATGGACAGACACAACTCAAATGGAGAAGCTATCGCCCGCTGGCTGCGTCAGCACCCAAAGGTGGGAAAAGTCTATTGGTCCGGCTTTGAAGACCATCCGGGAAATGCCGTCGCAAAAAAGCAAATGCGGGGTTTCGGCGGCATGATGAGCTTTACCTTAAAAGATGATAGCATGGCAGCCGCTACAAAACTTCTGTCCTCGACCCGGCTTTTTGCCCTCGCGGAAAGCCTTGGCGGAGTAGAGTCCCTGATCAATCACCCGGCCAGCATGACACATGCTTCGATACCCCGCGAGGAACGTATGAAGAACGGACTCGGAGATTCCCTGATCCGTCTCAGCGTCGGCATCGAAGACGTAGACGATCTGATCGAAGACCTAAACCAGGCGATTGGCTAACAACATCAAACAGGAGCTTCGCACTTTCCTGGACAGAAAAGTAGCAGAATACAACCAGCCATCTTTTATTATAGATGACCCGGTATGTATTCCTCATCGGTTTACCCAAAAACAGGATATCGAAATAGCGGGTTTCTTTACCGCCATTTTCTCCTGGGGCAACCGCAAGACGATTATTGGCAAAACACAGGAGCTGATGCAGCTGATGGACCAGGCGCCTTATCAGTTCGTCCGGTCGCACACCGACACCGATCTGAAAAAGCTGCTCGGGTTCAAACACCGCACCTTCAATGCAACCGACCTGCTGTATTTCGTCGCCTTCTTCCAGCATCATTATGCCAACTACGATTCGCTGGAGGACGCTTTCCTGCTGCCCTGGGAAAACCGCAAGGGCCCGACAAGCGGTTCCGGCGATTCCCGCAATGCCGCCGGCGCCTATGACCCCGCTTCCGCGCTCTCGGCTTTCCACCATTATTTTTTTAGCCTGGAAGACGCTCCACCCCGCACCCGCAAACACATCGCCTCTCCCGAAAAACATTCCAGCTGCAAACGGATAAATATGTTCCTGCGCTGGATGGTCCGTAAGGACCTCCGGGGCGTGGATTTCGGACTCTGGAGCCGTATCCCGGCAAGCCGCCTCATCTGCCCCCTCGACGTACACGTAGCCCGGGTCGCCAAACGCTTCGGCCTGCTGACCCGGGAGAGATCGGACTGGCAGGCAGCAGTAGAGCTGACAGAAAGCCTGTCCCTGCTGGATAAAGAAGATCCGGCTAAATACGATTTTGCCCTATTTGGATTGGGTGTAATGGAAAACTTTTAACGCACATTATGAACGGATCCGCCGACTCGCTGGCTTTGATAAAAGACCTCAACCAGTCCTATGGATGGGAAGTGGCCGACTCTTTAACCCTGCAGGAGCTGGAAGCCCTCCTGGCGGAAATAGTAAATGGATGGATCCGGTCCGACTTCACCAGGCTCGTACAGTTTCTTTACCGTATAGACATCAGCGAGTCCAGGCTCCGGGTATTGCTGGAAGAAAATAGCGAAGAGGATACGGGTCAGCTGCTTGCCAGGCTGATCCTCGAAAGGCTATGGCAAAAGATAGAAACCCGGCGTAAGTACAAGCCGGGAGAAACAACAAGCGATGAAGAAAGGTGGTAACCTAATACATTAATTCCTTAACCTTCTCTTTGTCCTCTTTTTCCTTCTTAAGATCGAACATGGTGCCAAATACACGGTCCCAGATGGTGCTGCTCACACCATACCCTTTATGCTCATCCTTGTAGTGGTGCAGGTGATGATTGCGCCACAATGGCTTCATCCACTTGAAGGGAGGGTTCCAGGCATGGATCGCATAGTGCATGCTGCCATACAGCAGGTAGCCTAAGATAAAGCCGGGAAAGAACATAAAGACATTGGTACCGATGGTCATCCGCATCAGCAGGAAAATAGTCGAGGAGATGATCAGGCTCGGAACGGGAGGCATAAAAAGCCTTTCTTTATCCCTGGGGAAATGATGGTGATTGCCATGCAGGGTGTAGATGAACTTTTGCGCCCGCTGACTATCCGCTATCATATGAAATACAAAACGATGCATCAGGTATTCGAAGAAAGTCCAGAAGAACATGCCACCCAGAAAAGTAAGGGCTACTCTTGCAAGGGGATACCCGAGAGCCGAACCGCTATAGTAAAGAGAATAAATAATCACAGGCATATACATCCCCCAGATGACCAGTGGATGGGTCTTTGTCAGCATTTCGAGGTACTGATTCTTGAACAACTGAGCCTGCCCTTTATTATTTATCTTCTCGAATTTCATGGTAATTGGGAATTGTAGGCAAAGGTACGAATAACCTGCCAACAATCAGCGCCACTGCCGAGTCTATGATTATCAATGGTTAAGCGCTGGGCCTGCATCGTATTGCAGCCTGAACTCCTTCAGATCGGGAGTATGCGCCCTCTTTCTCCCCAGTTCATAGTTGTAGATGATCTCCCCCACTTCTTTGAAGAAGGGGTACCCGATCCCGTCGAAGTCATATTTGTCGTCATTCAGTACCCCGTCACTATTGACATAGATCGTTCCCGTAAGCATAAACTCCACGTTATGCCTGAAGTCTGCGATATAGGCGATATCCGTCAGGAAACCGTAGGACCAGCCCGGCTTATTAAAGACCCTGATATAGGAAGGAATAGCACTCCGGCCCGCCTTGAAAAGGAAGAACTTGGTATAGCTGTCGAAATACTCGGCCGTATCATAGCGGGGGTGGACCGACTCCTGCGGATATTCGGACATATACCGGTAAAGGAACCGATAGTCGTCCGGGCTTAACCGAAAACGCTTGCCCGCAGGCACCGACTCGGGGAAAAGCACAGACTGCAGCATGAGCTGCGCATCTTCCAAAGGGAAGTTGTTATGCCGGGTAAAGTCCATGGGTTGATCAATCAGGGAGTCATGACGGTCATAATAGGCATTTCCCAGCAAGACAGGCCGGCTGAAGTCAAAATTCAGCGCACTATAGGCCGGCGCCTGGGTATACAGGGTCTTGCCATCACGTACAAAACGGATGGGGTTGGTATGCCTGTTCTCGTCCTCATTCATGGGAACAAAACGGCGGGTGATGCGTATCCCGGAATAACCCATCTGCCAGAGCCGGCGATTGATCCCCTCCTGGCCAAGAAACTCATAAAGCCTGCTATAGGCGTCATTGTCGCTGACCAAAAAGATCTTTCGGATATACTGAGCCAGGGAAGGCAGCCCGTCAGCCGAGCTGGTATCCTGCCGGACCGCCGTCTGACCGCTGTAGGCGCTGTCTGTCAGCATAGGCGTATTCCGGTCAACGCCATAACGGGCCAGCGAATCCATTTTCTCCAGGGCCAGAAAGGCCAGGGGCATCTTGACGGTGGAAGCAGGATTAAAATACTCCAGCGGATTGACCCGGTAGTGGTAATTATGGAAATGTGGACGGTTATGACGGTCCCGATCGATCCGGGTATAGATCAGCTGATAACGGAATGAATCCGGTTTGTCCAGCACCCGCCGGAGAAAAGGGGAGGCGTGCGAACGCAGCAGATCCCGAAGGAAGACATCAGTCTTTTCCTGCGCCCTGACAGACACGGGCAAAAGAAACGCGAAACCCAGGCAAAACCGGACGAATCTCTTCATAATTCCAGCAAAATTATTCCTTTATCTTTGAACGCATATGACACGAGCACTTTTTTAGTGCGACTGCATGACTCCAATAAAAAAACATTAACTCGTCATGAAGTTAGTTTCTTACTTAAAAGATGACCAGGCACAGCTGGCTGTCCTGGTGGACGATGTCCTTTACGATATGGAACGGATCCATCCCGATGCCCCGGGCACCATGGGAATGTTCCTCAATTACTGGGATGACCTTCTCCCTATGCTCCAGGCAGCCGAATCGAGTCTTGGAGAAGGACAGTTCAAACTTTCAAGAGGTATCCCCGCCGGCAGCGTTCAGATCCTCGCGCCGGTCCCTTTTCCCCCTTCATGCCGGGACGGATATGCCTTCCGCCAGCACGTTGCGGCCGCAAGACGAAACCGGAAAGTGCCCATGATCCCCGAATTTGATCAATATCCGATCTTTTATTTCACCAACCATCATGGCATACAGGGCCCCGGAGACATCCGTTGTATGCCGGACCATTTCGAAAAGCTGGATTTCGAGCTCGAAGTCGCCATCGTCATAGGAAGACCCGGCCGCAATATCCCCGCCGCCGAAGCCGACGACCACATCGCCGGTCTGATGATCATGAATGATGTCAGCGCCAGAACCCTGCAAATGGAGGAAATGCTGCTCAATCTCGGCCCCGCCAAAGGCAAGGACTTTTCCACGGTAACAGGCCCCTGGCTGGTCACCCTGGACGAACTGGAGGAGTTTGAAGTCCCCTGCAAGGAAGGACATACCGGGAAAAGCTGGAACCTTCGGATGCAGTGCCGGGTCAATGGCGTTTCCGTCAGCGACGGCAATCTGGCCGATATGGATTGGACCTTTGCCGAGATCATCGAACGGGCCTCATACGGCGTCGACCTCTTTCCCGGGGACATCATCGGCAGTGGAACGGTTGGAACAGGTTGTTTCCTCGAGCTCAACGGCACCGGAAAGCTCAACGACCCCAACTACCAGGAACAATGGCTGAAAGAAGGAGATGTCGTCGAGATGGAAGTCGATGGACTGGGTACCCTGAGCAATACCATTGTAAAAGAGGAGAGCGATATGTCGCTGCTGGTCATAAAAAAGCGTTAATATGCGTATCGACCTGAAAGACCTCACACCCGTCGAACGGCAACATTACCTGCAGTCCGCTGTGGCTCCGCGTCCCATCTGTTTTGCCAGCACCATCGACAGCTCGGGACAGGTAAACCTCAGCCCCTTTAGTTTCTTCAATCTTTTCGGCACCACCCCGCCCACCCTCATCTTTTCACCCTCCCGTAGGGTACGTGACAACAGCACAAAACATACCTGGCACAATGTATTGGAAGTGCCGGAAGTAGTCATCAACATCATCGACTTTGCCATGGTGCAGCAGGCCAGCCTGTCCAGCTGTGATTATCCAAAGGAAATCAACGAATTTATAAAAGCAGGGTTTACCGAAGAGCCAGCCACCCTTGTGACCCCGCCGATGGTAAAAGAAAGTAAGATCAAGATCGAATGCAGGGTGCTGGAGACCAAAACCCTCGGGATAGAAGGCGGGTCCGGCAGCCTGGTCATCTGCGAGGCGCTGAGGATGCATATCGACCCCTCCATTCTTGATGAGAACAACAAAAAATTCATCGACCAGCGCCGGATTCAGCTCGTAGCCCGGCTTGGCGGAGACTGGTACTGCCGGACCGATGAGCACAACCTTTTTATGGTAGAAAAGCCCAACACCCGCCTCGGTATCGGCGTGGACGCGCTGCCTGCCCCCATCCGCACAAGTAAGGTCCTCAGCGGTAATCACCTCGGCATACTGGCTAATGTCCATGAAATGCCGGCGATAGACCCATCCTTTGATGATAGCCACCTGAAAGAGATCTTCCAGTATTATTCCGTCAGCCCGGAAGAAATGGAAAACGAGCTTCATTCCTATGCAGCCCGGCTGCTGGAAGAAGGCAAGGTAAAAGAGGCCTGGCAGATCCTGCTCGCGCTCAGCTGACCTCTTGGCGCCTCACGCGGGATGCCCTATCTTCGCATACTTTTTCAATCGTTTTGGACTATGAGCACATTACAACTATCAGAGCAGGAGATCATCCGGCGGGAAAAACTGGCGGAGCTTTCCCAATTAGGCATCGACGCATACCCCGCACCTTTATACCCCGTCAATTCGACCGCAACATATATAAAAGAAAATTATAAAGAAGGCATCAACAACGCCGACTTCACCGAAGCCTGCATCGCCGGCCGCCTCATGAGCCGCCGGGACATGGGAAAAGCATCCTTTGCCACCCTTCAGGACAGCACAGGTAAGATCCAGATCTATATCAAACGGGATGAGGTTTGCCCCGGCGAAGACAAAACACTTTATGACAAGGTCTGGAAGCATCTACTGGACCTTGGCGATATTATCGGGGTAAAAGGTTACGTCTTTACCACCAAGATGGGAGAGATCTCTATACATGTCAGAGAATTTACCTTGCTAACCAAAGCGCTTAAGCCACTTCCTGTCGTCCGCGAAAAAGAAGGCGAGACCTTTGACGCCGTTACCGACCCGGAATTCCGTTACCGCCAGCGTTACGCAGACCTCGTAGTCAACCCGCACGTAAAGGATGTCTTTTTACGCCGCACAAAAATGATGAACGCCATCCGCACCTTTCTCAACGAACAGGGCGCGATCGAAGTAGATACACCCGTTCTGCAGAGCATCCCCGGCGGAGCCGCAGCCCGGCCCTTTATCACACATCATAATGCACTCGACATCCCCCTGTATCTGCGCATCGCCAATGAGCTTTACCTCAAAAGGCTTATCGTAGGCGGATTCGACTGGGTCTATGAGTTTAGCCGCAACTTCCGCAACGAAGGCATGGACCGCACCCACAACCCCGAGTTCACCGTACTCGAGTTCTATGTGGCATATAAAGACTATCTGTGGATGATGGAGACGACCGAAAAACTTCTCGAAAATGCAGCCAACGCCACCAATGGCAGCAGCAAGACCCTGGTAGACGGAAAAGAGATCGACTTCAAGGCCCCCTATCGGCGCATCACAATGTATGACGCGATCCGCGAATACACCGGGTTTGATATCAGTGGTATGGATGAGAAAGGTTTGAGGGAGGTTTGTCACAAGCTGAACATCCATGTAGACCAATCCATGGGCAAGGGAAAGCTGATCGATGAGATCTTCAGCGCAAAATGTGAAGAACACTTTATCCAGCCGACATTTATCATCGACTACCCCGTCGAAATGAGCCCCCTGACCAAAAAACACCGCAGCAGCCCCGGACTGGTCGAGCGATTTGAGCTGATGGTCAACGGCAAGGAAATAGCCAACGCCTACAGCGAACTCAATGACCCCATCGACCAGCGCGAACGTTTTGAAGCCCAGCTTCAGCTGATGGCACGCGGTGATGACGAAGCCATGTTCATCGACCATGATTTCCTTCGCGCCCTCGAATATGGTATGCCGCCGACCGCCGGCATCGGCTTTGGGATAGACCGGATCTGTATGCTGCTGACAGGTCAGCCCAGCATACAGGATGTGCTGCTCTTCCCGCAGATGCGGTTGGAGAAAACACCCGAAGAAACCGTCGAACACCCGAAATCGGACTTATAATTACCCTCCTATCGGTCATGCCTGTGCAAAGATTCCGCGGGGAATCTCCTGATTTTTCGTTAAATTAGGAGTATTAAAACGATTGCCATATGGATAATACCACCATCTCTAAGATTGGAACTATTTTCTATGCCCTCGTTATTGGTTTCTTCGGCCTCAACCATTTCTTGAATGGTACAGGTATGCAGAAAATGGTCCCATCCTTTCTTCCCGGCGGCGTAGTCTGGGTCTATATCACCGGAAGTTGCCTGCTCGCCGCAGCTATAGCCTTCCTTATCAACAGGCAGGTTCGCCTCGCAGGCTTACTACTGGCCCTTTTTCTATTACTAATCGTGGTGACAGTCCATCTGCCGGCAGTATTGAACGCCCCGGACGATGGATCGCGACGGTTTCCCATGGTCAATCTGATCAAGGACACCGGGCTGGCAGCAGCAGCCTTGTTAGTAGCCGGAAGAAGCCCCGCACGCGCCTAGCGGATCAGCACCCACGCGCGCTTAGCAGGTTCGCCCCCGCAGCGCGAGATCGCAGCACCCAACCGCAAGACGCAGCAGCATCGCCGCCGCCGCACCCACCCCTAAACCCAAAAACCTCCCGCTCTAAGCGGGAGGACGATGTTGCCTTTTACCCAAAAGGATTAAAATGAAAAGCGTTTGACGGGACTGTGTTACAGGAACAGATCATTCATCAGCTTTTGGTCGGGATTAATGGCATACTTGCCAAAATCGGAGATCCCTTCCTGTTGTAGAACGTCCTCATCTATAAAAAAATTGCCTGTCGTCTCAAAAGAAGGTTTTTGCAATATATAGTAAGCAGCATCGGCAACGATATCCGGTGTACGACTGCGCTGCATCAGAAAATCTCCCCCTAAAAGGTTTTTCACCGCCGCCGTGGCAATCGTCGTTTTTGGCCACAAGGCATTGGCCGCAATACGATACTGTTTCAGCTCCTCCGCCAGACCCAGCACGATCATACTCATACCGTATTTGCTGATCGTATAAGCAAGATGGGGAGCAAACCACCGCGGGTCCAGGTTCAACGGCGGGGAAAGATTGAGAATATGAGGATTATGCGCCTGCTTCAGATAGGGGATACAGGCCTGGCTCATAAAAAAGGTCCCCCTGACATTTATATCATGCATCAGGTCCCAGCGCTTCGGCTCTACCTGCTCGGTCGGGAATAGATTGATCGCGCTGGCATTATTAACCAGGATATCAATCCCCCCGAACGTATTAACCGTCTGATTGACAATATCCCGGATGCTTTCCTCAAAACGAATATCACCCTTTACGGGCAAAACCTTACCCCCACCCGCCGCGGCTATCTCCTCGGCAGCCGTATAGATCGTGCCTTCCAGCTTGGGATTGGGCTCGGTCGTCTTGGCGGCAATGACGATATTGGCGCCGGCAGCAGCCAGACGAAGCGCTATCGCTTTCCCTATACCCCTTGTCCCGCCTGTGATCAGCGCTGTCTTGTTCTCAAATACTTTCATGTGGAATATTGAATAAGATCAATGATTTAATACCTACAAAATAAGTTAATTTATGTTGCGTCCAAAATATCGTAATTCTACGAGATCGACCGTAAAAACATCAACACAGAAATCTAGCATTTATTCTCTTGCATTGCTTACCACTTAGTGGTATGTTTGTATTGTTAAGTCTGATACGATAAGCGATTCAAGATCCAATTGTCCGAAGAAAAACCGAATGAATGTTTTAAATCCAAAGAAAAACCAAAATCCAAAGTCCTGAGAAAAACCCGTTGATCCAAGTTCCTGAAAAACCGAAACAAAATCCAAAGATCCAAAGAAAAGCCCTGAATCCTTAATCGATCAAACTTATTCTGTTAAATCCAAAATCCAATCATCCAACATCCTAAGAACAAGCCGATGTAAAATTTGTACCTATTGATGGCCGTGAAATTGTTGGTTAAGTATCGTACAAGTAATTGAAAAGCCCCGATAATATCGGGGCTTTTCGTTTGCATGGATTCTTCGTGATTTGAGCTGTTGATTTGTTTCCTCGCTTTGGTTAAATTCCTGTCTTTTATATTTCGACTGCCGTCGACGCTTAGTGCGCGTCAACGGGCATGGCAACTGCTTTCTTGAACGGCTGTAAGAAGATCAGCGGGACACAGATCAGGGTAAATACCCCGATCAGCAGATACACCCCGTTATACGTGACCAGCATCGATTGCTTCGCCACAATTCCTTCCATCGCCTGGGTAGCCATCCTGTGGGCCTGCTCCATCGGAAAACCCTTTGATACAAAATTCTGTACGGTGCCGGAATACCGGTCATTATAGGCAGGATTGAACTGGTTGTAATTTTCAAGCAGGATATTCCGGTTGACACCCATCTTGATATGTATGATTGTAGTCATGATGGCGATCCCAAAAGATCCCCCAAGCTGCCGCATCATGTTATTGAGACCAGTACCCTGTCCCATCTCCGGCCCCTGCAGGTCTGCGATAGCCAGCGTGGTCAGCGGCACGAACAGGATGGCCATTCCGACGCCACGAACTATCAGCGGCCAGAAGAAATTACCCGTCCCCGACTGTAATGTCGATCCGTGAAGCATCAGACAGAACACAAAGAAAAGGATAAACCCACCCGCGGACAAAAACTGCGCCGGCACACCCTTTTTTAGCATATTCCCCACTAAGGGCATCATCACAATGGTCGCAAGGCCGCCCGGCAAGAGGATCAACCCCGTCTGCTCCGCAGTAAAACCCAGCAGGTTCTGACAAAAGACCGGGAAAATAAAGGTCGATCCATACAAGGCCACACCCATTGCAAATGAAGTGAATATGCCAATCGAAAAGCTTCGGTGCCGTAAGATCTTAAAGTTGACGACAGGATAGTCGATCTTGGTCTCCCGCCAGATGAAACAGACAGCAGATATTATCGTAGCAAAGATCAGCGCCGTGATCCACCAGGTTTGAGTCCAGTCCTTGTCCTCGCCCTTTTCAAGCACGACCTGCAGCGCGCCGACACCCACGGCCAGGAAAAAGATCCCCCACCAGTCGACCTTTTTCCCCTGCCCGTATCTCGGAGATTCCCGGACAAAGGTCGTTACACAGAAGGCTGCGATACAGCCAACCGGGATATTCACATAAAAGATCCACTGCCAGGAAAGGTTATCCGTGATCAGACCACCCAGGGTAGGGCCGACGGTCGGACCCACCACAGCCCCCAGACCAAACAGGGCGGTCGCCATTCCAATCTCTTCCCGCGGCCAGGTCTCCATAAGAATGGCCTGCCCGGTAGAGATGAGACCTCCCCCCGCCAGCCCCTGCAGAAGCCGGAAGGCAATGAGCTCTTCCAGGCTTCCCGCATTTCCACAAAGAAAAGAGGTGGCGGTAAAGATCAATATAGATGCTAAAAAATAATTCTTTCTTCCAAAACGGTCACCCAGCCAGCCCGACATAGGCAGGATGATCACGTTAGCTACCGCATATCCCGTCACGATCCAGTTCGCGTCCTCCAGGGTAGCACCCAGGTTACCCATGATATTGGGCAGGGCGACATTGACGATCGTCGTATCGATCAGTTCCAGCAGTGCGGCGGTGATCACCGTAAAGGTGATGATCCATCTTCTAAAGCCATATTCTGCCATATAAAAATTATTAGGATGATATACTGTCCGGTCTTTTCTGCTATTTCGTATGAACCGTAACGTCCACACTCATCCCGGGTCTCATCTTACGTAACGTGGCAGTATCCGCATTGATCTTTATCCGGACAGGCACACGCTGAACAACCTTTACAAAGTTGCCTGTCGCATTGTCCGGAGGCAGCAGGGAGAACTTAGCTCCTGTTGCACCGGAGAAGGATTCGATGATCCCGGGAATGACCTGCCTGTCAAATGCATCGACCCGGATGTCTACTTTCTGATTCAGCGAGATATCGCTGAGCTGTGTCTCCTTGAAATTGGCGGTTACATAGATGTCGTCATGAACGACCGAGAACAACGGAGATCCCGCTTGTACCAGCTGGCCTACCTGGATATTTCTTTTTGAAATAACCCCGCTGGCAGGCGCAGTGATCACCGTATACGTCAGCTGAAGTTTTGCATATTCCACATCAGCCTTGCGGGTGTCGACGACCGAAGAAGTAGCTATCGTTTGAACACGGCTGGTATTGACTCTCTGACCGATGACAGGCACCTGGCTTTTGGCAGCATCCAGCATGGCCTGCGCAGATTCCTTATCGGCTACAGCCTGGTCGAACTGCGCCTTTGTAATGACATGGTCGTCATAAAGATTTTTAAAACGCTCATAGTCCTGCGTAGCCTTCCATAAATGAACCTGCGCCTGTTCGATATTGGCCTTCTGTACCGCAAAATTCGACTGGTTCTCGGAGATGGCAGCGCCGGTCGCGGCAGCATTCTTCTGAGCAGCCGTCTGCGCAGCTACAGCCTGATCAAGCTTGATCTTATAGTCACGGTCGTCAAGGATCACCAGCGTATCCCCCTGATGAACGTATTGGTTGTCTGAGAAACGTATGTCCATTACATAACCGGAAACCCTGGCAATGACCGGGCTGATATCACCATCGACCTGGGCATCATCAGTCTCTTCGTGCGACTGGAGAAACACATACTCCTTTACGGTGAAGATCAGCGCGCAGACAAGCACAAGACCTAAAATGATCGGGAATACCAGTTTTTTCTTTTTTTTCGGTGTGTTATTCTGTTCCATATAAAAATGCGATTTGAAAAAGCGTTTTAGTGTTTGAGTTAGAGATGGATCTTTCCTGTTGATTTTAATACGTCATAGTAAGAGATGGTTGCGTCGGACTTGGCCAGCTCGAGGTTGACACGCGCCTGGTACAGCTGCGTCTGCGCATCGATGCGATCCGTCGTATTGACCAGGTTGTTCTTAAACTTAGACTCCGTTATCCTTTCATTTTCAGTAGCCTGATCGACAGCCACCTGCAGGATCCTGATCTTTTCCAGCGCCGTCTGATACATCATGAACTGTTCATGAACGTCCTTCCGGATGTCGTCTATCGCCTGGTCATGCGCCGTATTCAGCTCCTGCCTTTGTAAGGCCGCTTCCTTTTCCTTGTTCTTGTTCTTATAAAGCGTACCAATATCCCACGAGGCGCCGATACCCAGTGTAATAGGCGCTATCAGGTTGTTATGGGTCGGAATGACCTGGCCGGTAGGGTTGATATAATAGGCCCCCGCAGACGCCGCCACCGTTGGCAGACGCTGGTCGTGAAGCTTCTTAACAGTGACATCGGCCAGCTTTGTCTCATAGGACAGATCCTGCAATTCGCGGCGATTGGTTTCCGCCTGCTGAAGCAGATCGGCAAAGACCAGCGTCTCGTTCACCTTATAAGCGATCTTCGGCAAGAGAATCTCAGTCGAATCAGGCAGCCCAAGAATGACATTCATATTGTAATTGGCGACCTTCCTGTTATTCTCCAGCTCGATCTCCGTCAGCTGCATCTGCGATTTCTGCAGCTGGTAACGCAGTACATCATTCTGCGTGGCAAGCCCCTGACCTTCATATTTAACGATCTCATCCAGCTTGTTTTGTATGTCCTGCATATTCTGCAGGGTGATCAGCTGGTTCTCCAGGATCTTATCATAGTTCATATAAGAATCTATCACCAGCCATATGATATCCTCCTTGTCCTTGTCTGCATCGAGACGGCTCATCTGTACCATCAGATCCGCAGACTGACGGGCATATTTGAACTGGTTGCCATTAAAGATCGGCTCCGATACGGACAAGGTTCCGAGATATGCGGGGAAGTCAAAGGGCAGCTTGATCGGATCCTTTGTTACACCCGGGATGTTTATCAGCCTCGACGTCATAAGAGCATGTAAATACTGAAAGCTCACCTTTGCATCGGGAAGCCGCAGATCCTTTGCCTGCGCAAGACGGGACAACGCCTCGTCGATCTTATACTGTGACCTTTTCAATTGCTTGCTGTTCTGTATCCCAAGCTGCACCGCTTCATCCAGGTTCAGGGTCCTGGGCTGCGCATCTGCGATAAAGACAGTAAAAAGTAAGAAGCACAACACTCCTGCTAACTTTTTTTCCATTTTTTTCTTGTATTTAATTCTTCGGTTCATTAGTCTGGTGTCCGCACCAGGCTATTCCGGCATTTACTCTGGCTCAATCTCGTTCCTGATGTCCAAATGGGCCCTCAGCAACTGCTTGAGATGAGACTTGAGACGTACGGAAAGCCTCGAGCGGAAAGATTCATCGTTTATATCTTCCTGTATGGCAAGAATCTGGCAACTAAAAGCTCTCGATTGGGTATATGAGGAGATGGTGCCCATGATGGTACCCACCGTCATAGGGATGTCCACCTGGCGAAACAATTTTTTCTGCTGGCCGTCAGTAATGATCTTGGTGATATGATCCAGGTTCCGCATTTTTATGGCGATCACCTTGTTCTTGATCTCTTCCGATCGGAAATTAGTACCCGTTTCCGTGTACATGATATTGTGGAAGGGAAGATTGTTCAGGATCCTGTCCACATAAAACTCTACCAGCCGGTCCATCTTGTCCCAGGGACTAAGCGATTCATTCTTGTTCAGCTCTTCCAGTATCCCATAGGCATACATCGCACGGAATTCGATCATCGCCTCCAGCAGCTTCTCTTTCGAGCCAAAATAGTAAGAGATCATAGCGAGATTTACCCCCGCCTGCTGAGCAATATCCCGGACAGAAGTCCCATCAAATCCCTTTTCCCCAAAAAGCGCTTCCGCAACAATGAGAATATGTTCTCTTTTATCTGACATGTGGTTTATCTCCTGTGATTGACTCCACAAAATTAAACAAACGTTTGAATTAAACAAACGTTTAATTGAATTTTTTCCAGGCTGCCCCAGCTACATCAATATCTGAAAGCGCCAGAATAAAAAAAGGAACCCCTATAAGAGATTCCTTTTCAATTATTTATAAGCCGATCTCCCCATCCGGAGCCAGCAGATCGCCCGGTATAAAATTCTAATTGCTATCCCAGTAAGGCTTGTTCTCCAACACATCCTCGATCTCCTTCAGCACAGCCGGCGTAAGCCGGGGCAACACATCCAGCGCCTTGAAATTCTCCAGCAGCTGCTCCTTCTTCGTAGCACCCACGATCGCGCTGCTTACATTCGGATTGCTGATACACCAGGCGATAGCCATTGCAGCAAGAGACGCCTCCAGCTTTTGAGCTATACCGCCCAGCTTCTGCACCTTGTTGATCCTGTCTTCTTGTAACCAGCGCTTCTTCAGCCATTCGAACCCGCTCAGCGACAAACGCGATCCTTCGGGTATGCCTCCCTGGTACTTACCGGTGAGAAACCCTGCCGCCAGCGGACTGAAGATGGTCGTACCCATCCCCACATTGCGGAAGATAGGCGCATAGTCCAGCTCCATCTTATATCGCTCGAACATATTGTACTGCGGCTGTTCCATCGTCGGACCGATGAGGCTGTACCGTGCCGCCACGCTATGCGCTTCCATGATCTCCGCACCGCTCCATTGGCTGGTGCCCCAGTAAAGGACCTTCCCCTGCTGGATCAGATTATGCATCGTCCAAACCACCTCTTCGATTGGAGTATTGGGATCAGGCCGGTGACAGTAATAAAGGTCAAGATATTCGGTCTGCAAACGCTGCAACGCTTCATTACAGGCCTCGGTAAGATGTTTACGGCTAAGACCGGTCTGATTGGGCAGCAGCTTCTTCCTTGACCCGAAATAGGCCTTGGAAGAAAGGACATAAGAAGTGCGGTCCCAGTTCTTTTGCTTCAGCACACGCCCCATCATTAATTCACTTTCCCCGTCCGCATAAGTCTCGGCATTGTCAAAGAAGTTTATGCCTTTCTCATAGGCAATGCCCATCAGCTCATCGGCATGTTTATCTTCGATCTGGCCATGAAACGTCACCCAGCTGCCGTAGGATAACACGCTTAGCTGTAAACCCGATCTTCCTAAACGACGATATTCCATATTTTTTTATTGAATGTACAATTCGCTCACCATTTACGTTCACTCATCATTTACTTAGGTATGTTATTCCCGGCTGTCAGTACCGTTCCGGTCAGATGAGTGATGGTATACCAGCGGAAGTTTTGATCCGCCTCCATACCAGTTCCAAAAAGGATCTTGTCTTTTGTATATATGCGCACCGGCTTATCCGTCGTAAATTTTTCCGTATTCCGGTCCCACCACAGCTCCCGGCATCTTACGGTATCGCCTTTCTGAATATTCTTGACCACTACCGAATCCCGTAAAAAGACCTTGCCCTGGTTGTCGAAGTATTTGCCGTACAAGGCATCCATCTGGCTTTCCACCCGCATGTTCGCATCATAAAAATCCACGTGCAGGGTCCGGGGAAATTCCGCATAAGGCGTGTCCGTTCGTAGATAATGCAACATATAAGGCGCCGTCAGCTTTCCTTTTACTTTGGCCGACAGCTTGCCCGTCGAATCAGTATAGGGTTCACTCAACAGGCTTTCGATACCCAGCACTTCTTCCGGAACGATCTGCCGGGCATGCCTGACGGTCTGCTTTTCCTTGTCACCACAGCTTGCGAAAAATAATGACGCCATCAGCAGCAGGACCACACCCCCCTTTCTATTTATTAAATTCACTGATAGCATATAGGCCTTTATAGATTAAATGCGGGTCTGTAAATATCTTCTTTTTCAGGTGACGGGAGAAATAGATCGAGTCTCCTCCGCTTAACAACACGTTAAAATTTTCGTATTTCTCCTCATAGGCCCCGATCATGCCGTCTATTTCCTTTGCCATGCCCAAAATGACCCCGCTGAGTATGTTGGTCCGGGTGTCATAACCAGCCAGCGGGAAGTTCCAGTCGGCTTTTACAAGGGGCAATTTGGCAGTAAAGACATTCAGGGATTTGAACCGCATTTCCATACCGGGAGATATTCCGCCGCCGACAAACTCCTTGTATTTATTTACGTAATTATAGGTAATGGCCGAACCAAGACCGATCACAAGATTGTTCTTTCCCGGAAAAAGAGTAGCAGCAGCCACCACCAGCGCAAGGCGATCTGCACCGATCGTTTCCGGCTTGCCTACCGGTGTCGTAACAGGCAGTTTCGACTGATGGTTCAGCTTATGAAAGCGGGTAGCTCCCTCCAGCAGCTTTTCGAGAAGTGGGTTGTGATCGATGACAGAAGATAGTATAGACCGGTCGGGATGATAAAGATCCAGCAGCGCCGCTATCGTCTCTTCACCGTCGTTCTCAAGCACCTGTTCTTTTACAAAGCTCCCATCGGTAAATACGGCGCATTTCATCCGGGTATTGCCAAAGTCAAAACAGAGGGTCGTAGGCATGGCTAATCTTCAAATTTAAACGAAGATAGGTTTTTGAAATGTCCGTTTAATTTTACCCTTTCCTTCAGGGTTTCCATTTCAGCGATAACCGGAAGCACATTTCCAAGATGGCGTTTGAGATATTCCTGCCTTTGTAGTTCATGCAGCAACCCCAGGAATTCATATTCCTGCTCAAGCGAAAGTCCCGCATGGTGTGCGACATCATAAGTCCCCAGTTCCTCGTCAGGCTTATGAAAGTCCTTGGAGATGTCCAGCAGCCGGTGTAATTCCCGGATAGCATTGATGATCTTCAACATAAGATCCTTTTTGCCCGGTCCTTCGATATTGTCGGGATAGTTTACTATCGCTCCGCTGAAGAGTTTGTCCGGAACCGATTTTATAAGTTCCAAAACCCGGAAAACACGCATTCCCTGCGTCCGGATGTCCATTTCGCCATTGTCATACACCTTTACCAGCTCGGTGATCTTCACCAGCGTCCCCATCTCACTCAGCTTGTTATCGATCACCGTTGGAATACCAAAGGGTTTCCCTTCCTTGTAACACTCATTGACAAGCTGTTTATACCGCGGTTCGAATATATGCAGGTTTACCATTTCTCCCGGATATACAACAATACCCAGCGGGAAAACAGGAATGAAATTCGTCATAGCCTGTAAAGTTATAATATTATTTTCAGGACCTGTTTACGTAACCACATCTCCATTACCTGCACAGGCTGAATATCCCGGATACAGGTGCAGTCCATCGTTTTTTTACAGGCAGTACAGTCTATATCTTTTACCACCACTGACGCCCTTGGTCCGATGGGCGCCCAACGGCCGGGATGAATAGGCCGCAAAGGCGGGAAAATGCCTATGGCATGAATACCCAGGGCAGCAGCGAGGTGCAAAGGCCCCGTTCCCGAAGCCAGCAGCCCGTCCACGCTGGAAATAAAACTAATAAATTCGCCCAGGCTCATCCTGCCCGTTACGTCGGCCACGCCCGGACAAGCCTGCAGCAAAGGTTCCAGCAAACGGCCTTCCGCAGCCGTGCCGGTTATAAATATTTTGAACCGGTCCTTCGGCAAAAGATCGATCAGCTGAATATAATGATCCAGTCCCCATTCCCTGCCATGCCCCCTTGACTTCGGATGGAGGATCAGGTTGAATTTTCCCGGATCAGGCAAAGCAGCAATCTCCCGCGGCAACGGCGCCAGACGCGTCAGCCCATAATAATGGCTTATCTCCTGCAGGGAATATAATTCTTTGGCCCCCAGCGGCTGCAGCAGCTGAAGGTTTAGCTGGGCTTCATGATAAGGAGAATTTTTCCGGGAAAGCCGGACAAGCGTATTACAATACCCCCAGTGATAAAGCCGGTTGGTCGTTCCGATCCGCTGTCTTATCCCCGCCCGTTTCGCCATCCGGGCAATCTCAGGACGCGGTAATACATGAATGATGGTGTCCGCTCCGGTGTTAGCCATTTTCTTCACGGCTTCCTCAGACGACAGCTTCTGTATTTCGTCCCAGTTGAGGAACTCATCGATATTCACACAGGCCCTGATAAGATCTTCCGTATAGGAACGGCCCAAAAAAATGATCCTTGCATCGGGATACAGCTCCTTTAATACGCCTGCCACAGGCAATGTGAGCACCACATCCCCGATAGCATCGGTCCTGCTGATAATAAAGGTCCTGGTCATTTTTTTGGCAAATACTTATCCAGCCCGTTGACGCAATACACGCTCCCGAGCTCCTGTTTTGTTTTCATCATAGCATAATTCGCCTGAATAGCCGCCTGGTTGGCGTCATTGAAATGGGACTCATGATACAGGTGATATACAATAGCCCTGTGCTTCATCGATTGCAGCTGATTGCCATTTCGAAGCAGCCGCCACTCAATGTCCACGTCTTCACCCACCCCATAGGAAGTATAGTCTTCATCGAATCCATTTATCGCAACCACTTGTTCCTTAAAGGCCCCCCAACTGCAACCCATTATGCCATTACTGCGCTTTTTTCTGAAAAAAGGCAGGTAAATTCCATCTTCGAGGCGACCGGATCCATACCTGGCCTGATAGAAAAGGGAGAGATATTTAAGATCTTTTGTTTCCAATAACTTGTGCGTCAGCGTTTCGCTGATCAGCAATCTTCTGCCGGCTGAAATAAAACCCTTCCTTGCCAGGTAAAGATATTCCTTTACCATTTCCCGGTGGGGAATGCAATCTCCGTCAAGGAATATCAGGAACTCTCCATTCGCCGCCGCCACCGCCTTATTCAATATCGCATTTTTTCGAAAGCCCAGGTCCTCATGACTTATATGGCGGATCAAATAAGGCATTCGCTGCGATTGCTCTTTTAAATATTCCACCGCGGCCGCCGCATTGTCATCCTCCGCGACAATAAGTTCAAAGTCGGTATATGTCTGGTTTCCCAGTCCCCTCAGGATCATATCCAAAAAAGGGATATTCTTATATAAAGTTACAATGACCGATAGCTTCATTCGATCAAAAGTAAGTAATTTGACCCTTTCTGTATGTTATACCCGCCAAAGCAGGGATTATTTGCTTCTTCTAAACTTCAGGCGGTTCAAAAATTTCTTTTTGAATTTTCTCATCCGGATATACCGGTCCATTTGACGCAGCTGGCGCTGATCTTCCGCATCCGGAACAAGTACGCCGTCTTTATAAAAGATACTGTCGCTCTTCGTGATAAACCATCTCTTATACCCGTTCTTCTCCATCCAGCCGAGGATTTCGGTTAAGTAGGGGTTCGAATATTCTTTTCCGTGCGTCTCCAGCGAGATGATCTGCGGCCTGCTCTTCAGGTATTTCAGCGCATACCATTCACAGCCTTCCGTGTCGATGCTCAACAGGTCGATCGACCCGTCATCCAGGTCGTCAAACCGCCTGCATTCGACCTGGAACGTATCTTCTTTTTTAACCGTATAGCGGTCGTTCACCACGGCAGGGCTGAAAGGCAGGGACGTAGCAAAAGTCGACTCCCCAAGCTGCGCCAGCTCCAGCATCCCATTGTGATCATATATGGCATAAGGGAAAAGCGTGACATTCGCGTCCCCGGCGAAGAAGCTGCGTATCGCCGTTATACACTTCTGATCAGGCTCTATCAGGGTCGCCCTGATCCCGTCTTTACGGATAAAGTCGAGAATGTTGGATTTCTCAGGCGTATTGACCCCGATCTCACATACGTGCTTCAGATGGAGCTGCCTGGCTTTACATTTCCCGTAAAGCTCATTTTTATGCATATCGATTAGTTTATTCCCGGATTCGGCTATTGCCGGACTCGCTTATTCCTTGACCTGGTCATTCTCGGACTCGGTCATTAATGAATCCTTTTCGCTTTTCCACCAGCGATAGCCGAGAAGGCCAAAAATGGTCAGGGGAGTTGCCGCCAGGTAAATGATCCCTTTATTCAGCGCTGAGGCAGGCCGCTCACCCAGCTGCTGTGCCGTACGCGTACAAATCGAACATTGTGCCTTGCCCGGGAGCGAGCCAAACAGCAAAAAGCACAGGACCAGTATAACCAGCCTGTGCTTTTTTATATATTGTCGTTGTTTCTTCAGTTGATCCATGAGACACCTGTTGAATCACAAAGATACGATTATCTAAGCTTCTGCCTTCATTGCCGACTGGTTACGCTTACGCTCATTCTCATCAAGGATTGTCTTGCGCAAACGGATCTTTAACGGCGTTACCTCGATACATTCATCCTGCTGGATGTATTCCATACATTCTTCCAGGGTCATTTGCTTCCTGGGAATGATCCGGACCGAATCATCACTGCCGCTGGCACGCATGTTGGTCAGCTTCTTACCTTCCGTAGCATTCACAATAAGGTCGCCTGGCTTAATATGCTCCGCAATGATCTGACCTACATAAACTTCCTCGCCCGGATCGACAAAAAATGTACCGCGGTCCTGTAATTTATCAATAGAATAAGCCGTGGTCTTTTCCTGATTCTTGGAGAGCAGTACACCATTGCTTCTGCCGGGGATAGGGCCTTTCCAGGGTTTGTATTCCAGGAACCGGTGCGCCATAACGGCTTCACCCGCCGTATTGGTGAGCATATTGCTCCGTAGACCGATCAGACCACGCGAAGGGATCTCAAATTCCAGATGCTGCATATCTCCCTTGCTTTCCATGATCAGCATTTCTCCCTTGCGTTGAGTGACCATGTCGATCACCTTACCGCTGAAATCGGAAGGAACATCCACCACCAGGTTTTCAAAAGGTTCATGTTTCTTGCCATTGATCTCTTTCACCAGTACCTGGGGCTGGCCGATAGTAAGCTCAAAGCCTTCTCTGCGCATGGTCTCGATCAGGATGCCCAGATGCAGTATACCCCGCCCAAATACCAGGAAGCTATCGGCGCTATCGGTATCTTCTACTCTTAATGCCAGGTTCTTTTCCGTCTCTTTCATTAAGCGATCACGTAAGTGACGGGAAGTCACGTACTTACCATCTTTACCAAAGAAAGGAGAGTTGTTGATGCCAAAAAGCATGCTCATCGTAGGCTCATCCACACTGATGATCGGGAGGGCTTCGGGGTTTTCCGCATCGGCGATCGTATCCCCGATGTTGAAGTCTTCCAGACCAACCACGGCGCAGATATCACCCGCCATTACTTCGGTAGCCTTCTTTTTACCCATGCCCATGAAGGTATAAAGTTCCTTTACCTTCGAACGTCTGACGCTGCCGTCAGCTTGCATAAGGGCGATCGGCTGACCTTCCTTGATCGATCCGCGGGCTACCTTACCTACTGCTATTCTTCCAAGGAAGGAAGAATAGTCAAGAGAAGTGATCTGCATTTGCAACGGACCTTCGGCAACCTTTGGCGCAGGCACGTATTGCAGGATGCCATCCAATAAAGGAGTGATATCCGCACATTGCTCATTCATGCTATTGAACCAGCCATTCTTTCCGCTGCCATAGAAGGTAGGGAAATCCAGCTGCTCTTCGGTTGCATCGAGAGTAAAGAACAACTCAAATACCGCCTCATGGACTTCGTCAGGACGGCAGTTTGGCTTGTCCACTTTATTGATCACCACGATAGGCTTCAGGTTGAGCTGAAGCGCCTTTTGCAGTACGAAACGTGTTTGAGGCATCGGCCCTTCAAAGGCATCCACCAGGAGCAGAACCCCATCAGCCATCTTCAGAACGCGCTCTACCTCACCCCCGAAGTCAGAGTGACCAGGGGTATCTATCACGTTGATTTTAGTATCTTTATACTCCACCGCAGCATTCTTGCTGAAAATGGTAATGCCTCTTTCTCTTTCAAGGTCATTGTTGTCCATTATCAGCTCTCCTGTTTCCTGGTTGTCACGAAATACATGGGTAGCATGTAAGATTTTGTCTACCAGTGTAGTTTTACCGTGGTCGACGTGGGCGATGATCGCTATGTTTCTGATTTGCATAATGTCTCCTATAAAATTAACGCGCCTTTTTCGGCGCGTAGGCACCTTTGGTGCCATATTTCATGTCTGGCCTTTGGCCAACGGGCCAGTGGCCCGTTTTGGTTTCAAGCCGCAAATGTACGATTAAACGGGCGGATTTCCTAGCCTGACAAAACGCGCAAATCAGAAATAACACAAAAAACATATAAAGCCCATAAGGTCCCACTTAAAAACCTCACCGACCCGCGCCGGTACCCGGCGCCGCCGCAGCATTCTCCGGCAACAGCACAAAGCGGATCTGGTTCTTTCCATCCAGGAAACGGCCTGCCGCCTCCTTCAAAGAAGCAACGGAAATACTGTCCAGGGGCGCCTGCCAGTGCGTCACCTGCAATACATCCTCATTATTCTCGTACTGCCCGGCCAGGTAATTCAGCCAGAAACCATTGTCTTTTAAAGCAAGCTCGGTATTTTTCCTGACCCCTGCCTTATACTTTTCTATATCCACAGTGTCGGGACCATACAGTCGCAGATCGGCCATTTCCTTCTTTACCCCCCTGACCAGATGGTCGACATTCGCCGGAGCGCAGCCAAAAGCAATGATAAACCCATACCGGTTCGCCGGGTACTTATTATAGACCGTCTGCACAGATGGACTGTATACTTCGCTTTCCTGCTCCCGCAGCTGCTGCAGCATCTTTATCTGTAGTATCTGCCCCAGCGCATGTATCTTTTGATTGTCGGCCGGGCCGTACCGGTAATTACCGGTAAATAATAGCCGCACGAGCGCTTTGTCTTCCTTCCCTTTGTATACGTTGCGTATCAGCTGCCCCTCCGGTACATGGATGCCCAGGTCCCGCGCCTGCTCGTTTTTATGAAGAGAAGGCAGGGAGCCGAGATATTGTTCAAGCAGAGGGCGCAGGCTATCCGGCCTGAAACTGCCGACAAAAACGAACGTAAACGCCGAAGCGTCCGAAAAACGTTCCCTGTAAATGTCATATACTTTCTGTAACGTGATCTTTCCCAGTTTTTCCAGGGTTGGCGGAGAGTTCCGATATTGGTAGTTCCCATTTACATAGGCCATCGTATCATTGAATACATTGCCGGGGTCAGCATACCGGTTGGGCAGCACGGACCTGGACCTGCCGATGATATTGTCGAACAGCACCTGGTCTTTCCGGGGTGCCGTAAAATACAGATTAACCAGCTGCAGCGCTGTCTCAAGATCGGCCGGCGCAGCAGTGCCCGTAATCCCTTCCGATCGGGCATCGATAAATGGCATCACTTTCACTGCCTTTCCGCTTAGGACCGTATTCAGCTGGACTGGGTTAAAAGCCCCCAGGCCAAAGCTGGCGACCAGCGGACCCGCGCTGGCGGCAGCATCATAGTCCGCATCGGAATATAAGGATGTGCCACCGGAAGCATAGGCGCGGAAAGTGATCTCATCGTTTTTAAAACCGGTAGGTTTCAGGATCACGCGAAGACCATTGCTCAGGGTCAGCTCGGTCACCCCGATGCCCGGTACTTCCCGCCGTGACACCGTCTTGCCCGCCATCGGTTTCACCGCCATCAACGGCTGATCAATTACTTCATCTGTATAAGCGATCAGCTCCTTCTTCCCCACCTTTTGCATCCAGGCCGTGACCATTGCCTCATCGGGAAGATTGCCTTTCTCCTTTTCCGCGGCCGTTATTATCACATCTCTGTTGGCCTCCTGCAGATATTCAGTTGTCAGCGCCCGGATATCCTCCAGCCTGATCAGTCCGATATTTTCCTTTGCAAAATCATACTCCCATCCAATACCGGGTGAGGCTTCGTTATTCAGGAACAACCGCTGGTATTCTTTTACAAAACTCACCGAAGGGGTCTTGTCTTTTTCCCTTACGGCCTTCTCCAGCCCTCGCAGATAGTTTTTTTTCGCCCGGTCCAGTTCGGACTGGGAAAAACCAAAACGGCGTATCCTTTCGATCACTTCCCAACCACGTTCAAACGCCGGCTGCAATTGCCCGTCCTTGGCCGTCACCGTAAAAGCAAACATATCGACCCCGCCCATCAGCGATTCTATCCCTGCACTCACGTTGATATAGGCAGGGTTCTTATCCTGGCTCAGTTCCGCATATCTCCGGGCAGACACCATGTTGTTAAACAGCGCCCGCTTCATCGACAGCAGGTAATCGGCGTTCGTGATCAGCATCGGCGCCTTGTGTTTGATCAGCACCTCCAGCCCGGTCTCGTCGTTCTCTTTATCCGTCACCTCAATAAATTGTTTTCCACCGGTAAGAGCAACGGAATAGGGGATACGCGGCCGTTCGGCGGTGGGATTTTTCAGATCGGCAAACCCCATCCGTACCATCTTTTCCATAACATCCACGTCGATGTCTCCAACCACGATCAGGGCCTGCAGATCGGGACGATACCAGTCCCGGTGAAACCGGCGGATCACCGCCGGCCTGAAATGCAGAAGCACGCTATCCTGGCCGATAGGCAGACGGTCGGCATATCTCGAATGGTTGAGCAGCACCGGCAGGTACCGACGGGTCATCCTGTCCTTCGCGCCTTTACCCAGCCGCTCTTCTTCCAATACGATGCCCCTTTCCTTTTCCAGCTCGGTGGAGTCGAGTGTTGCTTCCTGTGCCCAGTCGTGCATGATGAGCAGGCCATTACGGAGCAATTGCGCATCGCCCACCGGTAACGGTAGTTCGAATACCGTTTCGTCAAAACTGGTATAGGCGTTGAGGTCCGCGCCAAAACGAACGCCTGCTTTTTGCAGATAGTCCACCAGCTGGTTTTTAGGAAAGTGACGGGTACCATTGAAGTTCATATGTTCCATGAAATGCGCCAGCCCCTGCTGGTCGGCATCTTCCAGGATCGAGCCCGCTTTACAGACCAGGTAGAGTTGCACCTGCCCCGCCGGCTCATGGTTTTGCCGGATATAATAGGTAAACCCATTGGGCAGTTTGCCGGTACGGACGGCGCTGTCTAACGGTATGGGTTGTGTTCTGCCATTGAATGCTAATAGTACTGCGATGCCTAAACCGGCAAGGTATTTTCGGATCATACGTTGTTTAGTTCTTATAGATCTCGGCCAATTTATTTTGCAGATCTTCCCCCCGAAGCCCGCGGGCAATGATCTTCCCCTGCGGATCGATCAGGAAGTTTTGTGGTACTCCCTGTACGCCATACATTTTTACCAGCGTGTTGTTCCAGTATTTCAGATCCGAAACATGGGTCCAGGAAAGATGGTCATCGCGAATGGCTTTCTTCCATGACTTTTCACTCTGATCCAATGATACCCCAAGGATCTCAAACCCTTTATCATGATACTTGTGATACGCCGTTACTACAGCGGGGTTTTCCTGCCGGCAAGGCCCGCACCAGCTGGCCCAGAAATCCAGCAGGACATATTTGCCGCGAAAGGAGGAGAGTGTTACGGGGTGGCCGGCTGTGTCATTCTGGGTGAAATCCGGCGCTGGCTGTCCCACACCAACGGTTTTGTCAAAGGTGACCTTATTGTCCAGCTGTTTAAGAAAGGCTTGTGCGCTGGACGAGCTGCGAACCGAGTCCGGAAGAAGATCGAAAACGGCGCGTGTCCTGGCAACGTCCTCGCTTTTTATGCTGTGGGGGTCGCCCACGTAATTATTAAAAGCAAAAGCCAGCAGCGGAGATTTAGGGTTCTCCCGCATGTATCTGCCATACACTTCTTCGTTCTCCCCGTCACCCGGCTGCGTAGCCTTTTTTTCATCATAGGCTTTTGACAGGTCCATCAGCTTGCGGTATTCCGTATTGGCGACCGATCCGGTGACAACCGCATCGGAGAATTTTATCGAATGCCCGATCCTGAATTTCTCCGACGGCAGCAGGAAGAGGGAGACTAATTTGTCCGGCGTGGGTATGTCATCCGGACCAGCCGTGGTCAGGCTTGCCAGCATCCCCGTTTCGACCCTGCCGGTAAGCGTATAGACATGGTTGACAACTCTTGCACTGTCAGTCTGGAGGCCATGCCCTCCGAAGTAACTTAGATAGACCTCCCTGACAGTTTCATCTTTCACCTGTCCGGTGATCGTATAATTGGGTTCGGCCTGCGCCAGCAGCGCAAACGGCATCGCCATATTTACTATCCAAAAAGCAAATTTTTTCATGATCGTTTTGTTTGATAGCGGTAATTATTCAAAAATGGAAGACAACGTCTTGCCAAGTGTTATGGGATTAAGATCCCTGGCAACGATGATGCCGGCCGGGTCTATCAGCATATTGCGGGGCAGCCTGGTGATCATATACAATTGAGCCGCTGCATTCTCGCGGCCATTCAGATCGGATACCTGCTCCGTCGAACCGGCGCCGGCCTCCTGTATCACGTGCTGCCAGCTTTCTTTGTCCTTATCCAGCGATACGCCAAGCACAACAAGTCCTTTGCTGCCATAGACTTCATACGCTTTCGCCAGCAGGGACAGGGATTGAGCGGCATTGTTCTCCGAACTGGCCCAGAAGTCCAGCAACACATATTTTCCTTTGAAAGACGAAAGGCTTACCGAATGACCTTCTACATCTTTTTGCGTAAAATCGGGCGCTACATGTCCCAGGGCTGTCTTCAGTTCGCTGTCGAGAAAACGACCCAGCGCCATTCCATCATGGCTGGAGCGTACACTGGCAGGCAGGGTATGATATAAATTCGCCAGGGTATCTATCCAGCCGGCTACCGGTGTATTACGGGTCATCTCCTCTATCAGGTAAGGATTCATGGATGACGCCGGATGCTGCCGGATAAAAGCCAGATACTCGGTTTTCATGACCGGCTCGAACTTCGTCACCTGTTCTTTTGTCTTCTCCAGCAATGCCATATTCTTTGTGTCCCTGGCAATCTTTACCAGCGCACGAAGACTATCCATCAAAAGGTCCTGGTGATGGTGCGCAGTCCGGTAATCCTGGTCAGGCAGAGAGCCTGTTACCATACTTTTTTCCATATCTCCACTGGTAGATATCACCTGCACGGTTCCCTTTTCTACGAACAGCTCGGCCCGGTCTGCCGGGACCACGCTGAACTCCCAGCCGCCAGCCCGCCTGTCCCACCATTTTTTTGATATGAATAGATGGGCTACGCCATCGGTACTGCCCCGGAAGCTGTATTTTCCATTGGTGACAATGGTGCTGTCGGTGGGAAGATAATGCGCCGTATCATAAGCGAGATACACCTTTTCGGGAGCGGTCATATTGACGAAGCTGCCCTCGATGATAAAGCTATTCGCGCCCTTCTGCGCCCGGCCACCCAACGACAACGCTGTGGTCAGAATAGTACAGCATACAGTCGTGCGAAGTGTTTTAATTATTTGCATTGTTGTTTATTTAATAATTTTTTCTAATTGCTGAGTAAGCTCGCTGCCCCGCAGATCGACCGCGATGATCTTTCCTTCAGGGTCGATCAAAAAACTTTTAGGTACCGAAGGCACCATGTATAGCTGAACGATGCCACTATGCCATCCCAACAGATCGCTCGCATGATACCAATCCAGGTGGTCAGCGCTGATAGCCGATCTCCAGGCCTGCTTATTCTCGTCCAGCGAAAAACTCACCACCGTAAAGTTCTTTTCCTTATACCGCTGGTAGTTGGCCACGACATTGGGATTCTCCAGGCGGCAGGGGCCACACCAGCTGGCCCAGAAGTCCAGCAGCACATATTTACCCCGCAGGTCGGAAAGATGAAAGGACTTTCCATCAGGCGTCAGTGCCGTAAAGTCCGGAGCCATTTTCCCTTCCCCCAGCTTTTTCTCCTCCTGCTGAATGATGCCCGATACGGAGCGGCCCAATGGCGACTCCCGCAACTCCCGCGGGAAGGCCCCGAACTTACCCGCCGCCTTCGAGACTTTGCCCGCCTGGACCAGCTCGCCAAATTTCAGCAGGCTGATCCAGTCGTTGGGATGAAGAAGGATATAGGATTTTATCCGGGCAGGTAGCAGGGAAGGATCGAAATTCGACCCCACCGCCGCCATATATCCATTGAATTCCTGAAGCTCCCGCAGGAGACGAGACCTGTCCACGGAGGCCAGCCTTTCATCTTTCAATATCACGGAGTCAAGCCGCCCGTCTTTAAGCAGCAGCGGGTCGGTAATGTCACCTCCGTTGGCCGCCGATGCCGGAGCAAGACCGGACTGGGCAGACAAAGACAGGGCCGTAAGCTCCCAGAAAAGGAACAGAATTATCTTATACATGGTAATGGCAATTGATTAATCGGGGTAACCCGGCGTCTGCTTAAGCTTGGTGTTCGTTTGCGTTTCACTCGTCAGGATCGGCCAGTATTGCATATAAGATGCCCAGCTGGAACCCTTTTGCGGGGAGACTACCCCCATCACCGCATCGATGGAGCCAGTCCGTTTCAGATCGAAGAACCGGTGTCCCAGCTCAGTAAAGAATTCGATACGCCGCTCCTGCGCAATGGCAGCCAGTATCTCAGCCTGGGAACTGGCAGTTGTTCCTGGAAGAGCAGCCCTGGTACGGATCACATTTATATCGCTGATCGCACCCGGGAGATTATTTTGTTCGGCCCTCGCCTCCGCCCGGATCAGATATTGCTCGGAAAGCCGCAGCATCACCAGCGTTTCGGTCAGAGCAGGCGCCGAGCTAATTATCTTGTATTTGTTGGCAAAATAATAGTTGGTGGCGCCTACCGTCGACACCCCTACCCAGTTGGTAAAACGGGCATCGTTCGGTTCGAAGCTGCTCACCAGTTGCGGGCTCAGGATCGATCCTACCAGGCTGGCGGCAGGTGTCGTCCCCGGCTTGATCTGGTATGCCAGGGGGTCAGCCACGACATAGGCAAGACCCTGCGTAGGTGTTATTCCCCAGATATTTTCCCTGCTGGTCACGAGAAATACATTAGCAGGCGTCTCTATGGCATAAGCAGTATTGCCGATGACCGCACCGGCTTGCGCTTCCGCATTGGCCCAGTCACCGGTATAGAGATATACCCGCGCAAGGAGAGCCGTGGCAGCAGCCTTATTCGGCCTTGCCCTGTCGGTAGCTGCTGCCCCCGTATAATCGACATAGTCCGTACTCAACAGACCCTGCGCCTCCTTGAGATCGGCGATGATCTGTTTGTAGACATCAGCTTGTGGCGATCGGCTGAGAGAACCGTTGACGACATAGTCCGAGGTCAGCGCAAGAGCAACATCCCCATAGATATTTGTCAGGTAGTAATACAGGAGACCGCGAAGAAATAAGGCCTCTCCCAGCCACTGGTTCTTAAACGGCAGACTGGACGTTCTCATGGCTTCGATAGTCACATTGGCTGTGTTGATCTGCGGATACAGCTGGTTCCAGGAATACCCCCCGCCATTATTGCCGGTTATCTTGTTGACATAAAAGGTCTGGAGCACGGCGCTGCTCGTGCTCACGGTCTGCAGTTCGTCCGTATACAGTCCGGCATAATTACCCAGCCCGCCGGAGCCGCTTAGCCTTCCGGGAAGCTCGAGATTATAGTAGATATCATTCAGGACCCCGGCCGTGGTCACATCAGAGCCATAGGCGTCCGACCCAGAGATCTCATTGACCGGCAGGGGAATGTTGAGATATTTTTTACAACCCGTCGTCATTGCCAGCACGACAATAACAACAGCCATCAGGAATATTCTTGTTTGACGGAACAACATATGTGGAGATGATCGGTTCATGATTGTCTTTTTAAAGAGTGATGTTAAATCCGCCCGTGAAGATCCGTAAGGGCCCCATAGCGCCCGCCGCGAGATTTTCCGGATCAAGCGATTTGTATTTGGAAATAGTCAGCAGATTCTGCCCTTTTATGTATACAGTGAAAGCCGCGATCCTTGCCTTTTTCAGGAAAGAAGAAGGGAAGCTGTAGGAAATGTATACATTCTGCAGTCTCGCATAGGTGGCGTCCCCATATGCGCCCGAGCTTTGCGTAAAGTTCTGCTGAAGGAATATGGCGTTGAATCCGTTCTGCGATACTTTCGGGAATTTGCTGATATCACCGGGCTTCTGCCAGCGATCCAGCCATGCCGTTGTTGCCACGGTATTGATCGTGCCCGGAAGTATATTCTGCTGGCCCTCCAGGTTAAGCCCCTTACGCCTTGTAAAGCTGAAGAAAAAGTCGAGCGTAAATCCTTTATAGGTGAGGGTATTTTCAAAGCCGCCAAAATATTTTGGCTGCAGATCCACACTCACTGTCCGGTCAGCAGTGGTAAGTCCTGCAGTAAATATAGGTTCGAACGAGCCGGTGACGCCTTTCGCATTCTTATAAAAATATACCCCCGTCGCAGGATCCACACCGACATAGTCGAACAATTGCATATTTTGGAGCGACTTCCCTACGAACAGGTTGGCATTATTCCTCACTGCTACCCCCGGTGTGGCTCCCGGATAAGACACCAGCATGTTGCGGTTGGCGCTGATGTTGAACATACTCTTCCACGAAAAAGTTTTGCTTTGGATATTAATGGTTGTCAACTGCCCTTCCCAACCACTGTTTTTGATCAAAGCCGGAGAGTTTTGCAGGATCTGTGAATAGCCGGTTACGATGGACAACGGCAGACCGATCAGCTGGTTGGAGGTTCGATTGTCATAATAATCCGTTTCCACCCAGATCCTGTCATGAAGGAAGCGTAGCTCCAGACCCAGCTCTTTCTTTTTATTCGTCTCCCATTGCAGGTAGGGATTGGCCAGACCGCTGGGCGAGATCCGCAGCCCGCCCTGGTAGGCATTGTTACTCACGTTGTAGGTGCTGAGATAAGCATAGTTGCCAACACCGTCTCCGCCAGTAGTTCCATAACTACCCCGGATCTTGCCAAAGCTGAGAAAACTCAAATTGTTCTTTACCCAACGCTCTTCACTGAAAAGCCAGGCTGCGCCAACAGAACCAAAAGTTCCGAATTGCTTGCCGGGCCCGAATTTGGTAGACCCGTCATATCGTCCCGAGAGATTCAGGATATATTTTTGATCCCAGATATAGTTGATACGACCAAAATAACCCAGCTGACGGTTAGGTGTCGTAGAGTAAGTGGAAGTAACCGTGATACCCGCAGTAGGGTCTTTTATCGTCGCATCAGTAGGGTAGTTCTTCCCGTCGATCGTCGTGTTATTCGCCTGGCTGCTTTGCATGTCCATCCCCGCCGTGACATCCAGCTTTCCTTTTGCCCCCAGCCTTGTGTTGTAATTGGCATAGGGATCGAAGTTTACCGTGGCGTTGCTGGTATTTGCCAGCTCGCTTTCTGCGATCTGGCCGGGTGGGTTATATACAATAGGATTGATATAGGTGCTGGGATAGGCATTCAGCTCCCGCACCGTCAGCAGGTTGTAACCGATAGTGGCATTGATGGATAGCCCTGGCAAAGGGGTATACCGCAAAAGGGTTGTACCGGTAAGATTGTTCGCAACGCTGTGATACATCTCCGTCTTTTGCGCGACAGGATTAGTCGCCCTCAGCGCATTCTCCCAATCATAAGCGCCATTCGGCAGCACAAAGTCCGGATGGTTCGGCGCATATTGCGAACCGATACCGATAAAGTCTATCGGCAGCATGTCATTTACAGTAGTAGAGAAATTGCCGGAAAAAGAGGCCGTAAATTTCTGATTCAGACTTCCCGTATTGATATTGAAGTTCAGCCCGCCGCTGTTTTGCACTCCGCCGCCTTTTGTAATACTGTTCAGTCTCGTAAAATTGCCCCCGATCAGATAGCTTGTCGTTCCTGCTCCACCGGAATAATTGGCAGTGATCGTGTTGGTCGCCCCATGCCCGATAAAATAGTTGTCCCAGTTGACATTTCGCGTGCTGTCCCACGTGCCGTCGAGATCCAGGTCGGAGCCGGGATCAGGCGTCGCTCCATCATTGGCAAAGGCCTCCCGCCTCAGCGCCAGGTATTGCCGGGTATTCATCAATTTTGGAGACACCCCTCTCTCGGTTAGCCCGCTATAGGCATTCACATTCAGCCGGGGTTGTCCGGGTTTTCCTTTTTTGGTGGTGATCAGGATAACGCCGTAAGCCCCGCGTGAACCATAAATGGATGTGGCATCCGCATCCTTCAGGATCTCCACGCTTTCGATCAGGTTAGGGTCGAAATAGTTGAGTGCATTCCCACCGTTCAGGGCGCCGCCGGCCTTGGTGTTGTCATAGGTGTTCAGCGCCGGGTTGATCAGGGGCAGGGACTGGCCCGCGGGATAGACCACCCCGTCGATGACGAATAACGGCGAATTCACGCCAAAGCTGCTTTGTCCCCTTATCTGTACGGTAAAGTTACTGCCCGGTGTACCGCTGGCCTGCGTGATCAGCATACCGGGAACATGCCCCTGGAGAGCTTCCAGTACATTATTAACAGGGTTTTTTGCAATGTCTTCCGCCTTGATAGTCGTCACGTCACCCGTATTGAAACGCTTGCTCACCTTTCCATAAGCAATCACCTGCATCTCGTCAAGACCGGCCTTATTCGGCTGAAGGACGACATAGATCCTCAATCCCGGCGGCAGGATCCTGTCAAGAGCCGCCGGCCTTTCCAATGACTTCACCGTATATTCCACCGGAACATAGCCCGTGTAGGAAATGACAAGGACCGAACCGACAGTGACCCCATCGATCTGGAAGATCCCATTCCGGTCCGCATATACATTTTTACGGGACCCTTTGATCATGACTGCCGCATCTTCCAGTGGCTTCCCCTGGTCATTGACGATCTTGCCTTTGAAGATTCCCGGCGGCGGTGCCGACTGAAAGAGATGGAAAAGATTGGCCATCATGCTGGATGCCGAAGGCGTTTCCATTTTCAAAACAATGTTGTTGCCGACTACGCTGTACTGAAACGGCTGCTCCTGGAAACACGCAGTCAGCGCCGTGATCAGATCGACATTGGAGACCGTGACATCGATGTCCCTGGACTTTTCCAGTTCCGACTTGGTGTAAAGGAAATGATACCCCGACTGGCGTTCGATCTCAGCCATGATCTTTTCGAGGGAAGCCTTTTTCACATTCAGCGTGATCCCCTGGGAAAGCCCTTTTGCGCTTACCTGTAAAAAAGCCGCAAGTAATAAGATCGCTGTCAACTTCATACCCAGCCAGATTGATGATTGGGAATTTCCGGAGCGTTTGGCCGGCAGACCTTCGATCCGCCCCGGGATTTCGCCATAAGCAGTTAATTGCATAAATTGCAACAGTTTTGGGTTAAACAATAATGAGTCTTGGTGGACCATGGTTTTCCTCAAAATTCCTCCGGGAAGTGTTCCACCACTTTCCGGTTTTTTTTGAGCCTTCCATCTGTATATTACAAACGCAGTTTGCGACAGCCGTTTATAATTTCTTTATACTTATTTCATGACTGTAATTCTGTTTCCTTCGATGATAAAATGAACATGACCCGTCGCCTCCAAAAGCCTGAGCAGCTGACTCACCGGAACATTTCGCGGAAGCGTTCCGAAAAACTCCGTGGTATCATTTTGCATATCGTCCTGGTAAACGACCTCAGCCCCATACCATCTCTCCACTTGTTTCATAATGGCCGGCACCGGGGTCGCCGACAGTACGAATTGCTCTTCCTTCCAGGCTACCACATTGGGCAGATCCACTTTCGCATGTCTTGTCAATTCTTCCTGTGCCGAATATTCCGCCTGCTCACCAGGTATCAGCGAGAGCTCATGTCCCTTCACTTCGACCAGCACCGAGCCTTCCAGTACCGTGGTTCGGATAGCCTTTTCATCACCATAAGCATGAATATTGAACCTTGTTCCAAGGTCTTTTACCAATGAGCCATCCGGCAGCTTTACGCTAAACGGTTTTTTCGCATCATGCCGGACTTCGAAATAAGCTTCCCCCCTGAGCTCGACCCTCCGTTGACTGTCAGAGAAGACTGCCGGACATTGCAGCGTGGACGAAGAGTTCAGCCATACCTTTGTTCCATCCGATAATACCAGTGAATACGTCTCGCCTTTTCGGGTAGTTATATTAACCTCGCTGTGTCCGGCAGCTTCTTTCGTCATGAGCGTCGTCGTCAGCGCAGCCAGCGGATCGGTCATGGCGACCTGGCTCCCATCGGCCAGGATCAGCGTAGCCCTGTGACTTCCCGGCTGAAGGTCATTCTTAAATCGTTTCTCCTGTGAGAGAAGAGCCGGGTTCTTTGTCCGCTGATAGATATATACGCCCACAATGACCACCAATACCGCCGCAGCATACCGCCAGAAAGGCCGTCGGAGAAAATGTACCCGGTGCACCGGCGCTGACCGGAGCCCAATCCCTTGCTCCCGCTGGCCTTCCTCATCGACCTGAGCCCGCACATTCTCACCACCAATCCCACCAGCCCGCTTACCCTCATCGCCCAGAGCCGATGCACCCCTGATCTCGCGATCCAGATAAGCCTGGATCCGCGCCACAACAACTGCCGACGGATCTTCCAGATCAAACTCCCTGTTCTGAAGCTGCTCGCCGATCCGGCGCTGAAGCTCATCCTGAGATCCTGGCGCCTTCAACATCACAGCCAGCTCCGCCCCTTCCACGTCCGTGATCCTGTCCAGGAGATAAAGGTTTAGTAATTCAGTAAATCTGTTATTGTCCATATAGCTTATAGGAAGTTGGTTTGGGTCTGTTGTCATTTTTATTAAAGACACAGGCCCTTATTTCAGATAGAGTAGACCAATAAAAAAAATTAAACTTTATTTAATCCGGCGCCATTCCCGGATCAGCAGCAGCACCAGGAGAGTGCCCCCCATATGTTCCTGCATATAGGCCCGGAGGAAAAGAAGAGCTTTTACAAGATATTGATAGACCGTATCCTTGTGAATGCCCAGCCGGGTAGCAATCTGCTCATTGCTAAGACCTTCCAGCCGGCTCAGCTTAAAGACCTGCCGTCTTTTTTCCGGCAATAGCTCGATACCCTTCAGCAGCTGCTGGTAAGATTCCTTGTATTCTGTCTGCAGGTCGGGTAAAAAAGAAGTCTCGGCGCGCTCCCCGACATCCCCGTATATGAGATTGATCTTTTTCCTGGCTTCGTTGAAAATATGGTTCCGGGCAATGATAAAAAGATAGTTGTCAAGATTGCGGACTTCCGGCAGCTTCTCCCGGCCCGTCCAGATCTTCATAAAAACATCCTGCGTAATTTCTTCCGCCCGCGGTGCCGACTTCAGATAGACCAGGCCATGCGAATAAATCGTATTCCAGTACCTGCGCACCATCTCCGCAAAAGCAAGCTGGTCCCCCGTTGCGACGCGAGCCAGCAGATCGCTTTCTCCGGGCTCCTTACCATTATTTTTTCCTGTATCAGTCAATTAGATAGGTGATTACGCTCCGGCCCGACAGGCCTGGACATGGAAAGGTAGAAAAAATGAGCTTATTATTGCAGGCGATTGTATAAATTCCCTCAAATTTTATCCCATGCGCAAAAGATGGTGGTTGCTAATTCCGGTTTTGTTGATCGTCGTTTATCTCTTAGGGCCTTCACCGGCCACTCCTGTCTATAATAAGACAATGCCAGCCGTGCCTTCGGCCCCGGCTGCACTGGAAGCCTATGTCAGCAGCCGGGAAGCCGGACATCACCTCAAGCCGGATAATGAAGCCCGGATCGTCTGGGCTGATTCCAGCCGCAAAAAGACGCCCTGGGCCATTGTTTATCTTCACGGCTTCTCCGCCTCACAGGGGGAAGGAGATCCCGTACACCGTTACATCGCCAATAAATATGGCTGTAATCTTTATCTGCCAAGACTGGCAGAACACGGCATCGACACCACCGATGCGATGGCCAATCTCACCGCGGACAACTATTGGGAGTCCGCCCGGGACGCGCTGGCCGTCGGCCGGCAGCTCGGAGATAAGGTCATCCTCATGGGAACATCCACCGGCGGCACTTTTGCC
Source organism: Puia sp. (assembly GCA_036499285.1). Classification (GTDB taxonomy): domain Bacteria; phylum Bacteroidota; class Bacteroidia; order Chitinophagales; family Chitinophagaceae; genus Puia. Next base: position 77,023 of record DASYEB010000043.1, read on the forward strand.
CTGCAGCTGGCGGCGACTTACCCGGAGATGGTTTCGGCCCTGGTCCTGATGTCCCCAAATATCGCCATCAATGATCCGACAGCCTGGATCCTGAATGATCACTGGGGCTTACAGATCGCTCACCTGGTGACAAAGTCCAACTACATCGTCAGCGAAGATAAGTTCGGCCCCCTCTACCGGCAATACTGGTATCTGAAATACCGCACGGAAGCCGTCGTCGCTCTCGAAGAGCTGCTGGAGACGACGATGAATGAAAAAACCTTTTCCAAAGTAACCCAGCCGGTAGGCCTGTTCTATTTTTATAAGGACGAGGTCCGTCAGGACAGTACCGTAAAAGTTTCGGCTTCCCTTTCCATGTTCGATGAGCTGGGCACGCCGGCTCCGCTGAAATACAAAGAGGCTATCCCTGAAGCAGGCACACATGTCATTGGCTCTTCGATCCGGTCCCATGACGTGGAAAGCGTGAAAAAAGGGATCGTTCACTTCCTGTCAGACGTTGTACGGGTCCCTGTAGTCACGACGGACAGCGCCAGATAATTTCGCCGGATAAAAATTTTTACGTGTCAAGAAAAATTATCTATCTCATCAATCCTATATCGGGTACCCGCGGCAAGAGCTCCTTACAACAGCTGATAACCCAAAGGACCCAACGGGAAAATATTGAATTCAGCATATATCCTACCAACGCAGAAGGCAATTACGACTTCCTCCGGACCGTCATTCAACAGGAGAAGATCACCGATGTCGTCATCTGCGGCGGGGATGGGACGGTAAGCGCAGTCATGGCAGCCCTGACAGGGTCGGATACCCGTGTCGGCATCATCCCCATGGGCTCGGGCAACGGACTTGCCTTTGCCGCCAAAATACCAAAGGACCCCGAAAAAGCCCTGGATATCATTTTTTCCGGCAGGGCTTCATCTATCGATGGCTTTCTGATCAACGGACATTTTTCCTGTATGCTTTGCGGCATCGGCTTCGATGGAAAGGTGGCCCACGAGTTTGCCCTTCAGCCACGAAGAGGCCTGCAGACCTATGCCAAAGTAACCCTGAAAAACTTTTTTACGGCCCGCACCTGGCCTTTCCACATCAGCATCCCTGCTGCCGGTAATGGAGGAGCACTGAGCTTTTCAGTGGATGCCTTTTTTATCAATGTCGCCAATGGTGATCAGTTCGGCAATCATTTTACCATCGCCCCCAAAGCCAGCTTACAGGATGGGCTGCTCGATATCGTGATCGTTAAAAAAACGGGCCGGATCTCGTTCCTGTTCTCCGTTATCCGGCAGGTACTGGGGGGATATTCCGTACAGACCAGCCCCATAGAAAAGGGACGGCGGACCGTGCTTTATTTCAGAACGCCATCACTGGAAATAGCCAACCCGGAATATGCACCATTGCATATTGACGGGGACCCCGCAGCGCCGGCAAAAGAGTTTGTTGTAAAAGTGGTGACGAAGGCGATCCGGCTGATACAACCTTAGTGTTTGGCCAACTCGCTAAACATTTTAAAGGCGCGCTGGTTCTCGTTATTATCCAGCGACCCGGTAATATTCAGCTTCTCCTGTTTCGTCAGGTGAAAATTCAATGCCGCTCCGGCATCTTCTGTTTTTGGCACATATTGAAATGTCAGCTTCCGGAAAGGAAATCCCATCGCATTTTGCGCGAAACTAAGCAGATCGTCCTGGTTATATTCCTGCATCTTATACCAGTTGTCCTGCAACAGCAGCAGCGGCTTGGTAATGATCTCCGTGACATCATCCGACTCATAGGGGTTTTCCCAGCCCCCGGCCTTCCGGTCGCGGATCTGTAGCAGCACAACCCCGCTGGTGTTCTCCTGTAGCCATTCCCTGAAAGCATTCAAAAACCGGATGGCATTCATCTCTCCGAAATTATCCCGGAAACCGGCATCCATGACGTCGATGACCGGTCTTGTCGGCAGCCATACATTCGGCAATACATAAGGAAAGGTGGCATTCATCCTCAAGGCCGTCAGCAGCCGCAGATCCATCGGTTCCTGCTTCGCAAAAAGAGCACCGAAGTCCACCGCATCCGGGTCCATAGCAGGTATCTTCGTGCTGTCAAACCGGGGTCGCATCAGAAAGCTGACAGGCTGGGTGCTGATGACCAGGGCCCGGCTGTCACGCGTGATGACAGGATTGAAAAGCAGCAGCGGCATACGCGCCGCGGCCTCCTCCGGCGCAATGTCTTTCAGCTGGCGATTCAGCACACCCTTTGTATTTTCATTCAACTTCTGTTCGAAGGCAAAACCCCTGTCCTTGACATATTCGTTCTTTCCAACCGTAAACTTCTGGGCAGGAGAAGCCAGATCCCTCGCAACAAAAGAAGAGAATAAAGTATTCAACAGATCTCCGGAAATATCATTTATATACCGTTTATTCTGCAGATGGATGGAAGAGTCGCCCTCATCCCGCCGGCGGGATAGCTCGCGAAAATAGGCAGCCCCCAGCATACCCCCGGATGCACCGGTGATCAAAAAGGTTTTCCGCATCAGCTTTCCCTTGCTGAGGCTGTCCAGACGCTGCAGGATACTCATAGTGAAGGTCGCGCTACGGCTGCCGCCGCCACTGGTATTCACCAGGAAAAGAATAGGCTTTGCCTCCGATTGCCTTACCTTCCATTTCTCCAGGATGCCCAGCATATTAGCCTTGTCCCTTGCGAGATTTGCTTCCGAACACAGCTGCAGCAGCGTCTCCCGGTCATACAACGGGCGGTCCTCCCTTGCATTGTAGTTCAGACCATAGGCCTTATTCGTCGGGTCAATGACATTATATTGATAGAGCAGGTTCAAGATGAAGAAAAGAACTACAAAAAACGGAATGCTCCAGGATTGAAGAAAATAGGAAAAGGCGCCGGACAGGGAGATCAGGATAGTAAAAAAGATGAGAATGCTGGCAGCCGCCGGCAGCTGAAAAAACCGGCTGTCCATAAAAAACCCGACGACAATGAGAAATATAAAAGCTACAAAAATGGACAGGACCGCGGAGATATGATGCCGGTTGAAGATGTTTTCGATAAAATCCGCACTGTAGTGGGCCACGTCCCGCGTCTTGCGGATCGTCCGGAAAGAATTGAGATACCACTTCACGTGCATAAGCCGGCTTTCATTGAGCCGGATCTCCTCCTTTCGAAACTGCGACTTGAACAGCCTGGGATTGCTGATCATCGGCGCCATCCGGCGGATGATGGTCTTGTCCGCACGAAAGAAGTAAAAAAGAGACACGCCGATAATAAAACAAAACCCCATGAAAAACCCGGCGCTGAGCCAGATAATGGCAGAAACCGATAGAAGCTCCCGCCCCGCACTGAACTGGACAGCTTTTACAAAATAGAACACCAGGAAAATAATAGGCAGGATAGCATTATTGATGCAGTATTTCAGGAAAGGCTTGGTCGTCGTAGCCAGAAAACGAAAGTGCTGGCAGAAGAGGATAAAGGTCGTAATATTCCAGCTCATGATAAAGATGCCGGTAGCCATCCCGACAATGGCCGTGCTGATGGGGCTCACATCTCCCAGGTATTCCGGAGAAAGAAAAAGAGCCGCCGCACCATAAGCGCGCATAAAACCACCATTTAGCGTGCTGAAAAGGATCAGCCAGAATATTAATAATACCTGGAACTTTTTTACATGCAGCAACAGCAGTTGTACGGGGAAGAAATAATAAATTGCTTTTAAGATTCGCATCATACGGTTACAGAGTATCTTACAGGAATTACAAGGTACAACATCCCGACCATTGTAAGTAAGAAAAACAGCCCGGTAACCTGGTGAAACTGGGCCAGCCAGTCGAAGGCCACCCACTGCTGCGGGATGATGCCGGGACTCGTCAGCAGGCTGCTGATGCCAAGGATTATCTGCACCACGATCAGCAGCAGGGGCAGCCACCGAAGACGACGAAAAACACCGCCGCCGGCACCGGACAAACCGTCATCTGCCGTACCCTTCCCCCCCGCTATCCGCGCCGCCAACACCGACCAGATCCCAACCAGGATCAGCAGCAGATAAGCCAGCCCCCTATGAATAAAATGTACCGTAATTTTATTACCCGCCAGATCCTGTATCAGCGGTTTCCCGCTAAACAAGCCCGCCGGTATCCAACTCCCATTTATCGTCGGCCAGGTAGGGGCTACGGTCGCCGCCTTATTGCCCGCCATAAGCGCTCCATATAAAAGCTGGAAAAAAATCAGGATCAGAATGACAATAGTCAGACCGCGAAGCGTAGCCAGCCGCCTGCCGGTCGCACTGAAGCTCAACTTCGCGCTGGCCGGAACCGAAAGCACCAGCGCAAACCAGAAAGCATAAACAATCAATCCCATCGCAAATACAAAGTGCAGTGCCAGCTTCGCCGGCTGTACATAGATGGCATCCCCCGTCAGACCGCTGGCCACCATGATCCAGCCAACAGCGGCCTGCAAAGCCCCAAGCAGGAACAGGATTATCAGCGGCCGGACCATCCACAACTGAATCTTCTTTTTCCCTATCAACCACACAAAACCTACCAGGAATACGACTCCAACAAGTCGCGCCCAGAAACGATGAAACCACTCCCAGAAAAAGATGAACTTAAAATCGGCCAGTGTAAAACCGGAATTGATAAGCTGGAATTGCGGGGTCCCTTTATATTTAGCAAATTCCACCTGCCATTGGGCAGTATTCAACGGGGGCACCGCACCCGTGACGACATTCCATTCTGTGATCGAAAGACCGGACCCGGTTAGACGGGTAATGCCGCCCAGGATCACCTGTATCAGCAGCATAATGACGCCAGTATAAACCCAGATGGCCACCGGGCGGGATGTACCGGCCCGATACAAAGAGACATTTTCAGAGCGCAACGAAGTAGTAGAGGATACCATAGCGGCATAAAGGTAAGACAGCAGGACCATGCCAAACCGGTTCGGCACTTTTTTTCCACCACCGGGTCCGGCAATAAAAAGAAAAACTATTTTTGAGACATGGAAATCCCGCTGAGAAGCCATTACCAGGAGGAACTCACCGAAGCCGGTTGCGACGAAGCCGGCCGGGGATGTTATGCCGGGCCCGTATTCGCAGCAGCAGTGATCCTCCCACCAGGGTTTTTTCATCCCCTCCTCAATGATTCCAAACAGGTCAGTCCTGACAACCGCGACGAGCTGCGCATTTATATCGAAGCCAATGCCCTTGCATGGAGCGTGGCCCGCGTAGACCACGACGAGATCGACCGCATCAATATTCTGAAAGCCTCCTTTAAGGCCATGCACCTGGCTCTCGATCAGCTAAAACTACGCCCCAGGCTGCTACTGATAGACGGCAACCGGTTTGCAAAATACAGAAGAGTACCTCATCGCTGTATCATAAAAGGCGATAGCATATTTTCATCCATCGCCGCCGCCAGCATCCTCGCCAAGACCTGGCGGGACGAATACATGCGGGGACTGCATACGGAGTTTCCCCACTACCGCTGGGACAGCAACAAAGGGTATGGGACAAAGGACCATCGCGACGCGATCGGGAAGTTCGGTCTCTGCAAGTACCATCGGAAAAGCTTCAACATCCTGCCCAATGGCCCCGAAGAAGAACAGCTGACCCTCATCGATTAGCTGCTCGCTGCAAAAGCCTGCCATTGCTCGCCCCTTATGGGGTCTCCATTTCCCACACACCAAGCCCCTTCCTCGTAACAACGGGCTCCTCACCCGTACAATCGACGATGGTAGACGGAAGTATCCCCCCAATCCCGCCATCCACGACAATATCAACAAGCTTTTCAAACTTATCGTGGATCATCTCCGGATCAGTATATTCTTCGACCCAAGGCGCCGGAGGCGCAGCCGAAGGCCCGTCATTAGACGTTTTGCGGCCATGAGCCATATTTTGCTTAGGCTCATGGCCCGTAAAATTGCCCGGAAGTGAAGAACTAAGGATGGGATGCCCCAGCTCCCTGACCAGGCAGCGGGCAATGGTATTGTCCGGAATACGCAGCCCGATGGTATCCTTTTTGCTTTTCAGGATCTTCGGAACCTGTTTGCTGGCGGGCAGGATAAAGGTATAAGGACCTGGCAGATAGTTCTTTAACATTCGATACAGCGGTGTGGAAATGCTCTTGGTATAATTGCTCATGTCGCTGAGATCATAACAGACAAAGGACAATTGCGCCTTTGCAGGGTCCACCTGTTTGATCCGGCAGATCCTCTCCACCGCCTTGTGCTGAAAAATATCGCAGCCAAGGCCATAGATCGTGTCCGTAGGATATATAATGACTCCGCCGTCGAGCAGACATTCTACAATGGTTTTAATGTTCCTGGGCTGGGGGTTCGCCGGATGGAGGTGCAATAGCATAGTGAAAGTTATAATAAATCTGCCGCAAAAGGACCGCCAGTGATGGCTAACATTTCCTTAACATAGATTTAGTCTTAAATTTGCCCAAATCTTCTGTTTAAGTATGCAATTACAATCGGTAGACAGGGTTGATAGCATTAGTCCCGAAGACTTCAGGGATCAGTACTATACCCCCATGAAACCCTTAGTGATCAGCGGACTGTCAAAGGAATGGCCGGCTTACGAAAAATGGAACTGGGATTATTTCAAGTCGGTTGTCGGAGAGGTCAACGTGGGCGTTTACAACAACGTAAAAAGTGATGCATACACTCCCATCAATACGGCCGATGATTACATGAAGTTTGGGGATTATATCGATATGGTCCGCAGAGGGCCCGCCGAATGGCGCATCTTTCTTTTCAATATTTTCGAACACGCCCCCCAGCTGGTCGGAGACTTCGAATGGCCCGAACAGCTGATGAAGGGATTTGTCAAGCGCTACCCCATGTTATTCGTCGGTGGAAAGGGCTCGGTAACACACATGCATTTTGACATCGACCTTTCCCATATCGTTCATACGCAATTCGTTGGACGAAAGCGGGTATTGCTTTTCCCTTTTGAAGAACAGCACAAGCTCTACCGGAAACCCTGGGAGGTCCTGAGCTTTGTCAACTTCGAAAAGTATTTTGACGAAGACCAGAACAAGCTGCAGCTTGAAAAATATCCCGCAGTACGGCTGGCAAAAGGATACGAGGTCATCCTGGAGCACGGGGATACCCTGTTCATGCCGGCCGGCTACTGGCATCACATGGAATACCTGGACAGCGGTTTTGCCATGAGCCTCAGAGCCCTGCAATCCTCCTTCAGCGGCAAATTAAAGGGCATCTGGTATCTTATGGGCATGCGTTATATCGATACCCTGATGAAGAAAACAGCTCCCGGGTGGTGGTTCAACAGAAAAAAAGAAAAAACATTCAAAGCAGCCGACAGAGAGCTTGAAACCCTTACTCAGTAAGGTTTACAGCGCCCATCCCTTGCAGGGAGAGTTGATATTCCGGGTGGTCAGCGCAAAAATTGGAAAAAAAATATTGCTTTTTAACAAAACTGTCTTTATTTTTACCCCGCTTATACACTCTGAATACACGTCTTGATTACGGACACGCCACCAAAAGCTATCCGAATCCAATTTCCTCGATTCCGACTGTCCAATTTCCATCCGAAGACTCCAATTCCATCGATATCCGGGTTCAGTTCAACATATGAGGTGCAATCCTTCATATTGTTTAATTACCTATCCCCTGTCCAGACATTTATTCCGTTCTTACCCTTTTTAAGCAATGCTTCGGTACATCTTGTCCGGATCCATGATCTTAATAATACGATTACTATTTGGCATACCTGTATAACAGGGCCCTATCCAGTGAATAGAGAACCAATACTAACAGAAAGGCATAGTGGAGTAGCATTCCCTGTTATGGGACATACAATGTAACAAGAGAACAGAGCGCAATGAAAATATATTCGAACTTTTTCTTTTTGTGGTTTCAGAGGTAAGCACAGGCCGGCGATGTCTATCGCTGGCTCTTTTGTTTCCACTTACTTCATCTCCACTTAATTCATCGAAAAAGACTTCACTGTGAAAAAACCAAAAAAAAGAGGCAGCTCTCTCCTGTCGAGCTGGCCTCTTTTTTCGTTTTATATATCGTCGTATTCTTATCTCACACAATGGTCCAGGTCTCATTCCCCCTCAACAACTTATCCAAGTCACCCTTTCCTTTACTAAGGATCACCTCTTCGATCTGCAGATTCAGCATATCCTCATAACACGGCCTTTCCGTCTCATAGAACACCCCAAAAGGTCTCGGTAAATGTCCTTCGATCCGCGGATCGTCAAACATTCTGACCAGGATCTGGGCTTTATAAAAGTCTTTCTCGTCGTGGATCCACAGGTCACTTTCGCTTATGCCATTCCCAAGGTCGACAACAGTAGGCTGAAAACCCTCCAGCCGGATGCCTTTGTCCCGTTGTGCCCCAAAGACAAGCGGTTTGCCCTGTTCCAGGAACAAGGTCTCCGTCGGCTTCGAACCCTTTTCAGTAAAGACTTCAAAAGCTCCGTCATTGAAGATATTGCAGTTCTGGTAGATCTCGAGGAAAGACGCTCCCCTGTGAGCGTGGCTGCGAAGCAGCATCTCCTGCAGGTGTTTGGGGTCGCGGTCCATGGCGCGGGCGATAAAGCTCCCATCAGCCCCCATAGCAAGAGCCAGCGGATTAAAGGGATGATCGATGCTGCCGAATGGTGTCGACTTGGTGACCTTCCGTTCTTCGGAGGTCGGTGAATATTGCCCCTTGGTCAACCCATAGATCTGGTTGTTAAAGAGCAGGATATTTATGTCGAAATTGCGGCGCAGCAAATGGATGGTGTGGTTCCCCCCAATACTGAGACTATCCCCGTCGCCGGTGACAACCCAGATGCTCAGTTCCGGACGGCTGGCCTTCAATCCCGAAGCAATGGCCGTAGCCCGCCCATGGATCGAATGCATCCCATAGGTATTCATATAATAGGGGAAACGGCTGCTACAGCCAATGCCCGATATGATAACGATGTTCTCCCGGGGTATCCCCAGCGTAGGCATAACTTTCTGCACCTGGGCGAGGATGATATAATCCCCGCATCCCGGGCACCACCGGACTTCCTGATCTGTAGCAAAATCTTTTGCTGTCAGGGTTTTTGATGGGATGGTAATTGTTTCACTCATGGTAAGATAGATCCTTGTAACAGGATGCGACCGCAAATTTACTGATTTGCACTGTAACATGGTTTCGCATTGTGGAATTCCCTCCTCAAGTATCTCCGATCCGCTTTTCCCGCACCCGAATTTCCCTTTATCGGCCATGGCATATTATTCGCCTCTGTACGGATAGACCCCCTTTTAATCACTAAAACATAAAAACATGCACAAGACATTGTTAATCATAGCAATTGCAGCCTCACTGGCCACCACAGGCTGCGCCGTCGACGGATATGTCGAAACCCAGCCCGGAGACGTGTATTATACCCGGCCCGTAGCACCAGGCCCGGATTATATCTGGATCGACGGGGACTGGATGTGGTCAGGTGGACGCTATAACTGGCACAACGGATACTGGGGCCGGCCAAGAGGTCGACGCACCTGGGTCACCGGCAGCTGGAACCACGGCACGCGGGGCTATCACTGGAACCGGGGTCACTGGCGCTAAAATATTCTATCCATATATACCGGAGCAGTCATCATATCACCTGTTTTCCAAACGGCATCAGGGAGATCTCCATCAGCTTCAAATGCTGACGCGCAAACGGTATCCCTATAATAGTGATGAACAGCAGCGCGGCAAATACAAGGTGAACCAGCGCCGTGTATAAGCCCCCGCAAAAGATCCAGATGATATTGAAAAGTACCGAAAGACAACCTCCGTTATTACCCGTCGGGACGACCTTGCGGCCAAAAGGCCACAACACCAGGCCGGCAATCTTAAAACATTGCATACCAAAAGGGATACCGACGATCGTAAGACATAATAAAAATCCACCGAAAATATAACCAAGCGCGGCAGCCAGCCCGCCAAAGATCAACCATATAAGATTTCCTATAAAATTCATAGAGACAAGATAGGAATTTTGAAAATAAATACACCCCCCACTCATAAAGTAATGTCCGACTGCGTTACATTTACACGACAAAAGAAAGCCCCCCTTACTAAAATCCTGTATCAATGGCTACTGATTTGAACACTACCATATCCCTTCATCGGTTTGTAGATGAATTGATGACGGGTCTTCTTCCTCGTGCCGTAGGTCATAAGACGATAATTATCAATCAAATAGATCGTGACATCGAAGTTGGTTCGGACGAGAACCTGCTGGCTTTTGTCCTTTGGAACCTCCTGGACAGGGCAGTAGACTGTACCCGGAATGAATGCATTCACGTCGAGTCCCTGATGGTGGATGACAAGATCATGATCCGCGTCCGGAACGCCGGTGTCTATTTTTACCGCAGCTGCGCCAACTGTATCCGCCAGGTACAGCACGCTGCCGAGAAGATCGGCGGCACCATCAGCATCGATTACAACAATGGAAATACGGGCACTACGGTCGCCCTCACTCTTCACAAAGCCGCCTGAACCATCCCTAAAATAAAAAAGGACCCCTGCTCTTTTTAAGAGCCGAAGTCCTGGTATCTATAGAGATAATATTAACTAGTAACGGCTGTTGCTGTAGTTGTTGTTACCCCTGCGCTGGAAAGAACCTCCACCGCCTTTGTTGCTGCTGCCGCGGTCTTCCCGGGGCTTAGCTACGGATACACCGATAGTTCTGCCGTCGACGGAAGCACCGTCCAGTTCCTGGATAGCCCTTTTCGCTGCTTCATCATCAGACATTTCAACAAACGCAAATCCGCGGGACTTGTTAGTGAATTTGTCCATAATAACTTTAGCAGAAGTAACTTCTCCGTATTCTGCAAAATAATCCTGTAAGTCTTCGTCCGTAACGTTAAAACTTAAATTTGAAACGTAAATGTTCATACTAATAACTGGTTAAAAATGAAAATAAAAAACAATCTGAGTAAAAAAGCAGGGAGTAAAGACGACTAACAATTACCGGAGATAAAATAGCGGAAATGATCATTCAATTACTAATTGCTGTTATCAGCTCAAATTTACTCCGCAAATATAGATCATTTTCAGTAAATAGCAATACTGAAAAGCTCAGACTCCCTTAATTAGTAATTTGTTAACGCGCTACCCCGCCGCCGGAACATCCGCATATTTCTTCATATTCCGGAAGGCCAGCACCGCACTGATCAGGATCAAAAACGAACCCGCAAGGAATGGCGCCCCCGGAAGAAAGATCGGCGCCTCTTTCCGCGTAAACCAGGCAAACAGATTCGTCATCAGCGGCGGACCAATGATAGAGGTCACACTCATCAGGCTGGTCAGCGCACCCTGCAGCTCCCCCTGCTCATTGGGCGGAACATGCGAGGAGATAATACCCTGCAAAGCCGGACCGGCGATACCTCCCAGGCAGTATACTATCGTGAAAGCAAACATCATCCAGCCCTGTGTCGCCAGGCCAAACAGCAGCATGCCTATGCTATAGAGGAATAGCCCGGTGTACAGACTTTTCGACTGCCCCAGCTTAGGGATAATGATACGGATCAATCCAGCCTGTACGATGGCGATCATCAACCCCACAAAGGCCAGGGAGTACCCCACCCATTTTTCATCCCAATGAAATTTCTCCATATTGTAATAGGCCCATGTGCTTTGCACGGCATGCACCGCTATATAGATCAGGACCAGCGACCCGATCAAACCCGCAACCGCAGGATATTTTCGCAGATGCATCAGGGAGCCGACAGGATTGGCCCTTTTCCACTCGAATTTCCGCCTTAAAGACGCGGGTAAAGATTCCGGAAGGATAAAATAGCCGTATAGCCAGTTCAGCAGGGTAAGGACAGCAGACGCAATAAAGGGAACCCGCGGACCAAAGACACCCAGCTGACCACCCAGCGCCGGTCCAATTATAAAGCCCAGTCCAAAGGCAGCCCCCAGTATCCCAAAATTCTGCGCTCTTTTCTCCGGGGGACTGACGTCGGCAATATACGCAGACGCAGTAGTAAAGCTGGCGCCGGTAATACCCGCCACAACCCGGCCCACAAAAAGCCAGCCGATCGTCGGCGCAAAAGCCAGGAACAAATAGTCGATGCCAAATCCAAACAAAGAGAACAGCAGCACGGGTCTGCGTCCAAAGCGATCGCTAAGCCCTCCCATTACCGGCGCAAAAAGAAATTGCATGGTAGCATAAGCAAAGAGCAGCCATCCTCCATAACGGGCAGCATCGCTGAGATCGCCATGGATCAGCTGCGATATCAGCTTTGGAAGAACCGGGATAATGATCCCAAACCCGATGAAGTCGATCAGGACCGTTACAAAAATGAACCCCATCGCCGCCTTCTTGTTCCCGCTCATAGTAATAATAGATTAATAGTAAAAAGTTTATTGATACGCAGGTCTTGCTCTCTTATAGGTAATTCCATGGATCGCCAATGCCGCTGCTATCAGTGCCATCGCCGCCACACATACCCCCGTCCACCGGGCGCTGTCCCAGGCCACGACACCAAGAGCCGAACCCAGCGAGGTTCCGGTAAAGCTCACTGTCATGTATACCGTATTGAGCCTGTTCCTCGCTCCCGGATCCAGCGCATATACCCGGCTTTGGTTCGAAACATGCGTACACTGCATCCCCAGGTCCAGCACGACGATACCCGCGATCATACCTCCCACAGAATCTGCCCGGAAATACATCAGCACAAAGGACAAAAACAACAGCCCCAGGCCGAAACCAATCGTCACCCGGGGATTACGTTTGTCCGCAGCACCTCCTACCAGCGGCGCCGCAAGCGCGCCCGCCGCCGCAGCTAATCCAAAAAGCCCGATGACATCACTGTTATAGTGGAAAGGCGCCCCGGAAAGATGAAAGGTCAGCGTAGTCCAGAACATCCCAAAAGTGGCAAAACCCAGGGCATTAATGATGGCAGCCTCCCGTAAAACAGGCTGCTCCTTTATCAGCGTCAGCAGGGTCCGCATCAGGGAAGCATAAGACCCGCCGAAATTAGGCCGGCTGGCCGGAAAAGTATATCGCATGATCAGCAACAAGCCAAGGCTGATGCCCGCAGCCACCCAGAACATGCCACGCCAGCCCAGCCAGGCCCCTATAAATCCACTCAGCGTTCGTGACAGCAGTATGCCGACAAGCAGTCCGCTCATGACAGAGCCGATTACCTTTCCCGTCCGGGACGGCAATGCCAGCTGCGCCGCCAGGGGCAGTATCAGCTGAGGAATGACGGAAGTGGCGCCGATCAGCACACAGGCTATCTCGAGACAGAACAGGTTAGGTGATACCGCAGCCAGGACAAGGGCAGCCACAGCAAAACCAGCCATCCACACGATCTGCTTCCTGCGCTCGAGCTTGTCCCCAAGCGGTACAAAGAAGAATAAACCCAGCGCATATCCCGCCTGCGTGAGAAAAGTTATCCGGCCACCCCTGCTTTCAGGGATATGGAAACTCTTGCTGATCAGGACAAGCAGCGGCTGGCAATAATAAATATTGGCTACGATCAAACCCGTGCAAATGGCCATTATAATGATGTGACTCTTACTCAAACCGGCCCCTTCGTTATGTTTCATATTATTTTTCAAAGATAAGTAGGGTGGGGGAAAGGGAGTATTGTCAAAATATTGTCAAATATTCAATGATTATTCACCGGTCTTTCCCTAAATTGAGGAACCAAAATTTCCAATATGTTGCATTACAAAAAAATTGCAGTTGTTGCTGGTCTTTTTACCCTTATGGTAACCGGAATGGCCGCAATCCGTCCCACGGACGATAAGCCAAAAAGAAATCTGAAAGTATTGCCCAAAGATATCAGCCATGACGATCTGGTAAAAGTAATGGACGGCTGGAAAGCGGCCCTGGGCGTAAAATGTAATTTTTGCCATGCACCTTCTGCCGACAGCAACTCCCATCGCCTGGATTTTGCCAGCGACGCCAAACCCGAAAAGAACATGGCCCGCCACATGTTTAAAATGACGGGTAAGATCAACAAAAAATATTTTAGCTTTGATAAGGACGATAAAGGTGTAACAATCCCCGCCATCAGCTGTATAACCTGCCACAGGGGAAGCCCACATCCGGATGAAGTAAAATAAGTTCAGCATAACAGGCGCCCCGGTCACGGGGCGCTTGTCATTTATAGCGTATTATTTTATTGTATCTTTTACGGTTTATGTCTTGCAGATGGCAGCTTGTCAGCCTTGGGACACATTTGGGAATTATAAATTGCCTAAATTTAGGCCCTCATAAATTAATTATGGCAAACAACTCATTTAAATTCGGCATGATCGGACTCGGTGTTATGGGGCGCAATCTGCTTCTTAATATGGCCGACCATGGCTTTTCTGTAGTCGGTTTTGATCTTGACGCTCAGAAGACAGCTGCTCTTGAATCCTCCGCCTCACCCGGAACGACGGTGAAGGGAGTAAATACCCTCGCGGAAATGATCCAGCTGCTGGAAAAGCCACGCAAGCTTATGATGCTTGTACCCGCCGGCAAACCGGTAGACAATGTCATCCACGATCTTCTGCCTCTCCTGGAAAAAGGGGATATCGTCATCGACGGCGGTAACTCTCATTATACAGACACATTACGTCGTGTTACGGAAATGCAGCAAAATGGTTTCCACTTCATGGGAGTCGGCATTTCCGGCGGCGAACACGGAGCCCGCACAGGCCCCAGCATCATGCCCGGCGGAGATCCCGAGGCCTATCCGCACGTCCAGCCCATCCTGGAAGCCGTGTCGGCCAAGGTCAACGGCGTCCCCTGTGTGGCCAACATGGGGAAAGGCGCCGCTGGTCACTATGTGAAAATGGTGCATAATGGCATCGAATACGCAATCATGCAGCTGATCAGTGAAGCCTACGACCTCCTCCATCGCGGACTGGGCCTCGACAATGAAGAGCTGTATAAAGTCTTTAAGAACTGGAACGACGGAGAATTACAATCCTTCCTCGTTGAGATCACCCGGGATATCTTCCAGAAAAAGGACGACAAGACCGGCAATTACCTCGTAGACATGATTTCCGATAAGGCCGGCTCCAAAGGCACAGGCAAATGGACCTCCCAGGATGCGATGGACCTTGGTATACCTATCCCGGTCATCGATATGGCCGTCAATATGCGCGAGATCTCCGCTTATAAAGAGGAAAGAGTACAGGCGGCAAGCCTCTATAAAACATCCACGGTAGATGTTCCCGTACCAAAAGAAGTGTTTATCCAGCAGGTACAGGACGCACTCTACTTTGCGGTTATCATCAGTTACGCACAGGGCCTCGCGCAGCTGCACGTAGCCTCGAAAGACCTGGACATGCAAATACCCCTGCAGGACGTGGTCAAGATCTGGCGCGGCGGCTGTATCATCCGCTCTTCCTTGCTGGAGACGTTTTTTAAGGCCTATCAAAAGAACCCTTCGCTGCCAAATTTGTTACTGGAAGGAGACATCTGCCAGCTGTTGTCCGCAAAAAAACAGAACATGCGCAACGTCATCATCCACGCCATCCACATGGGCTACCCTGTTGGCGGCCTGATGGCGGCCCTCAGCTATTTCGATGCCTATCGCAGCGAACGCATGCCGACCAACCTTATCCAGGCTCAAAGGGATTACTTCGGGGCACATACATACCAGAGAACAGACGAACCCGGCACTTTCCACACCGAGTGGAGCAAGTAACATGATTTAATGACTCAACAGACAGTATATGCAAAACCACAAACGCCCACCCGCCTCCCTCATCTTTATCTTCGGAGGCAGCGGTGACTTAAACTTCAGAAAGCTCTCACCTGCCCTATATAATTTATTCATCGACGAATGGATGCCGGAGAAATTCAGTATCGTCGGCATCGGACGCACACCATATGGTGAGGAAGACTATCGGAAACGCCTGCTGGATGGCATCAAACAATTCAGCCGCCGAAAGGGAGAGGAACCCAACGGACACTGGGAAGATTTCTCAAAACACATCTCCTATCTGCCGATGGACGCGGAAAAAGACGCTGACTTCGGAAAGATTGCCGATGTCATCAAGGCAAAAGAAGCCGAGATGGGCGAACATCCCAATGTCATCTTTTATCTCTCTGTTGCCCCCCAGCTGATGCCCGACATAGCAAAAAAGCTCGGCGCCCTCAAGACCTGCTCCGAAACGGCAACCACCCGCATCGTTTTCGAAAAACCATTCGGACACGACCTCAAGAGCGCTCACGAGCTCAATCAGCTGCTCATGAGCATGTTCAAGGAAGAACAGATCTATCGCATAGACCATTACCTTGGTAAGGAATCGGTACAGAATATCCTTTCCCTCCGTTTTGCCAACGCACTGTTCGAACCCATCTGGAACCGGAATTATATCGAGTCCGTACAGATCACGGCAGCGGAAACAGTCGGCGTGGAAGGACGCGGTGGATACTATGAGAATTCCGGTGCACTGAGAGACATGATCCAGAATCACATCCTCCAGCTGATGTGTATGATCGCCATGGAAGCGCCCGTCTCCTTTGACGCCAATGAGATCCGGAATAAAAAAGTAGATGTGCTCCACGCTATCCGGAAGATCAGTAAGGAAGACGTCAATCAGTACGCGGTACGCGGACAGTATGCCGAAGGCTGGATGAAAGGACAAAAGGTGCCGGGCTACAAACAGGAAAAAAGTGTCGATCCGGCTTCACCGGTCGAGACTTTTGCCGCCGTCAAATTCTATATCGACAACTGGCGCTGGCAGGATGTCCCCTTCTACGTTCGTACGGGCAAACGCATGAACCAGAAGACGACCAATATCACGATCCAGTTCAAGACGGCGCCCAGCTATGCCTTCCCGCCCGAAGCAGCAGAAACATGGCGGGCCAACCGGCTGACGATCAGCATACAGCCTGAAATGGAAGTTCGCTTACGTTTCCAGGCCAAACGCCCCGGCCAGTCGATGAACCTGGACCCCGTTGACATGGTCTTCAACTCCGATTCCAGCCATGAGCCGGAGCCGGAAGCCTACGAGACCCTGCTGCTGGACGTCATGGAAGGCAACCCTACACTGTTCATGCGTGCCGACCAGGTCGAAGCCGCCTGGAAAATCGTTATGCCGATACTGGAAACCTGGGAAAGCCGCCCCCCGTCATTCCCCAACTATAGTCCCGATTCATGGGGACCCGAAGACGCAGAAGCCCTTATCGCCAGAGACGGGCACAACTGGATCACGATGCCCCCCACACAATAAACTTAAAAGAGCGGGCCCCGGTCCGCTCTTTCAATCAACTATCATGGAATTACAAGTATACAAGGACGCCCAGGAGCTGAGCCAGGCCGCTGCCAGATGGATAGTCGGTCTTATCGCAGAAATAGTAAAAGTACGGGATCGTTTTACCATCGCCCTTTCCGGTGGCAGTACCCCCAAACTGCTGCACAAAATACTGGCCGCGCCACCCTGCAAGGATCAGATCGACTGGTCAAAGATGCATATCTTCTGGGGAGATGAAAGGGCCGTTCCTTTTGAAGACGACCGCAACAACGCAAAAATGGCCTATGATACACTGCTGAACTTTGTTCCGGTGCCCGCTTCCCAGATCCACGTGATGCGCACCGACATCGGACCCGAACAGTCCGCTCTCGAATACGAAAAGATCCTCCACCAATATTTCGATACAACCTCCAATACTTTTGATTTGGTATTGCTCGGCATGGGCGACGACGGTCACACCCTTTCCCTTTTCCCGGGCATGCCTATCGTACACGAAGAAAAAGCCTGGGCAAAAGCCTTCTTCCTGCCCGCACAGGATATGTACCGCATCACGCTGACAAAAACGATTGTCAACAAAGCCGCTCACATAGCTTTTCTGACAACGGGAACAGGAAAGGCACATGCCCTGAAAGAAGTGCAGAAAGGCGCCTACAATCCCGACCTCTACCCATCCCAGGAGATAAAACCGGTTAACGGAGAGTTACACTGGTTCGTGGATGAGGCTGCTGCCGCAGGCCTAAAATAAACCGCGGATCAATTCATCGGTCAGTTTTCGATCCCCCTTTGTCCAAATATCATTGGGCGGAGGAAACTCATTGATGTTATACCCCCCATGTGCCTCGAAATCGAATATGGCATGACAATATCCATCGATGACCAGCGCACATTTCATCCAATCCCTTGCCCATATTATAAGCAGCGGTTTCGCCTGGGCCTCCCCCGCAGGAACACTGCCCTCATCCTCCCCCTTTTCATAAATATGCAGCGCATCCAGGATACTCAACCCGGCTCCGCTCTCATCCTTCTCCACCGCATAAAAATAGGCAGCTTCTCCGTCGTCTTCAAACACGACGCCAAGACGCCCTTCAGAAGCAAAGCTTTCGATAAAGAGGTCTTGTCCCGGAGTCCATTTCTGCTCCTGCATCAGGTATCCGTTCATTGTTTCATTTGTTTTAGCCAATCCACGATGCCCAGGTAGATCTTCTGCGCCACGGCCTTGTGGAATTTTGGATTGAGTATTTTCTTTTCGTCTTCGCGATTACTGAGAAAAGCAACCTCGACCAGGGCATTGGGATAGTCTGTGGGACCATTCAGCGAAAAATTGAAATTGCCCACATTGCCAAACTCCTTTAGCCCCAGGTTTAACATCTGGCCCATGATAGCCACACTCAGCGGCCTGAACCCGATGTAACGATAATAGGTGCTCGTACCCCGTACAGTGTCTTCATTGGCCGAATTTAAATGAATACTGACCAGCAGATGCGGATCGAATTTCTTCAGCATGGCTATCCGCTCCGGCATGCTCAGCGAGGTGTCCTTCGTCCGCGTCATAAAAACACTTTTCACCCCGGCCATCTTCAGGGCTTTCCGAAGCTGCTCTGCTATCAGCAGCGTATAATTCTTTTCGAGGATCTTGCCGGTGACACCGCTGGCGCCCGAATTATCCCCGCCATGACCGGCATCGATGGCAATGCGAAGTTTCTTTATATCCAGCACCGCCGGTTGTCTCCGGATCCGGATCAACAGCTTTCTGCCGGTACTGTCATAGGCCAGGCTATAGCCCCAGTGCTGCACATGTTTCAACTGGATATAAACCCGCAGGACATCATCCTCCACCTGCTCGTACCAGGTATTTTTGATCTCTTTGGCTGTACGAAGCTGCGTGATCCAGTTGGTATTGCTCGTCACGCCGTAAATATCCACCGCCACCCTCGAAGGGTCCAGCAGCTGCGTTCCGCGATAGGGATACCGGCCGTCCAGGTTTACGACGACAAAGTCGGATGCCGTGTCTCCGAAGACCTTGATGCTGCCGCTGAGATGCGGATTATGGGCAACAGGACGATTGGATACCCTGGCCTGGGGGATCAGGCTCGCCTTTGCAATATAGGCATAGTGCTGGCTGGAGAGCCTGACCTTATAGTCCGTGCCAAAGCTGTCCACAATCCTCACCACGATATTCGAATCCAGGTAGCTCATCTTGGCCCCGCCAAGCCGGTCGTCTCCAATGCCATATTCCATATAGGGCAGCTGGCCCGTCGTCCGCGCCAGCCATACGCTGTCCTGGGAAAAGCCCGCATAGGTTCTCAGCAGAAGCAGAATATATATCGCTGTTTGACGCATTCCTGAATTTTTATTAAAGATAGCCCGAAACCGCCCGTTATAGAAAAGCCACGCCCGGAAATTTCCGGTGTGGCTTTTTCTTTCCTCATGTGTAACTCGCAAACTCTTCCCGCTATTGCGGGTATCTGTTGTCGTTGATCAGCTTGTCGGCTATTCTTCTTTTCGCCTCCTTGCTATTGAAAGGTTCGGTTTTTGTAAAACGTTTCAGCCCCAGCAGCATCATCCGCTGTTCATCCCCGTCGGCAAAGGCATTGATGGCATCCTTGCCCGATTTGTTGATCCGGTCCGCCGCATCATACAGAAAGGTCCGCATGATATCCAGCTCATAGGCCGTTGCAGCCTCACCCCTCTTGTCTGCCAGCTTCCAGGCTCTTAGCAGTGCGCTTTCCGCAACAAAGGTCACAATGGCCATATCGGCTATATTCATCAGAACCTCCTGCTCCTGCTCAAGTTTCATCATCAGCTTCTGCGCAGCCGCGCCGGCAGTTAGCAAAATAGCTTTTTTAAAGTTCTGAATCGTCTTTTTTTCTTTGAAAAAAGGCGTTTCTTCGCCTTGACCAAATTCAGGGATGCTCATCAGCTCCTTCGAAACAGCCATCGCCGGCCCCATGATGTCCAGCCTGCCCTTCATGGCCCGTTTCAGGACCATGTCGACAGTAAGCAGCCGGTTGATCTCATTGGTGCCTTCATAAATGCGATTGATCCGGCTATCCCGGTAGGCTTTTGATATAAGATATTCGTCACTGTAACCATTCCCGCCATGGATCTGAACGCCCTCATCTACAACGAAATCCAGCATCTCGCTGCCATATACTTTCAGTATGGCGCATTCGATAGCATATTCCTCCGCAGCACCCAGCACGGCTTCATTGAATGGCTTGCCCTCCGCAGCCAGCCCCACTTCCTTATCGTCGATCCATTTGGTCGCCCGGTACAACGCGCTCTCCGTCGTCCATATCCGGATAGCCATCTCGGCCAGCTTGTTCTTAATGGCGCCAAAATTTGCGATAGGGGTCTTGAACTGCTCCCTCGCCTTCGCATATTCGAGGGTAGTAGTCGCCGCCCGCTTGGCCCCGCCTAAAGCCGCAGCACACAACTTCAGCCTGCCGATATTGAGGATATTGAACGCGATGATATGCCCTTTTCCAATCTCACCCAGCAGATTCTCTGCCGGCACTTTACAGTCCTGGAAATACAGCTGCACCGTGGAAGAACCCTTGATACCCATCTTATGTTCTTCAGGCCCCTGCGAAAATCCCTCAAATCCCCTCTCTACAATGAACGCAGAGAACTTATCTCCGTCAATTTTTGCAAAAACCGTATATACATCCGCAAACCCGCCATTGGTGATCCAACACTTCTGGCCGTTGAGCAGATAGTATTTCCCATCCGCTGACAATTTAGCCGTTGTCTTCGCTCCCAGCGCATCACTGCCACTGTTTGGCTCGGTCAGTCCATAAGAGCCCTTCCATTCCCCACTGGCCAGCTTAGGGATATATTTCTTCTTTTGTTCAGGCGTCCCAAAGTAGAGTATCGGTAGTGTGCCGATACCGGTATGAGCCGATACCCCTACAGAAAAGGAAAAACCCCCACCCAAACCTTCGTTCACAAGCGTAGCCGTAACAAAGTCCTTTCCCAGACCGCCATATTCTTCCGGAACCGCAGCCCCCAGCAAACCCTGATCCCCCGCCTTTTGTATCAGCGAAGGCATCAGACCCGGCTCCAGCTTATCGATACGGTCGATCACCGGCAACACCTCCGTATCCAGGAAGGAGTTACACATATCCTTAACCATCTGCTGCTCTTCATTGAAGTCTTCAGGAACAAACGTTTCAAAAGGAGAGCTTTCCTTTATCAACCATTCGGCCCCCTTGAGAGCCTGTGCTTTTTCGGTAGACGCACTCATAGAAAATAGTTTAGTTGATGAGAATTATCAATTGGCTATCGAAGATTATCGTATACAAGTTGTAACACCTCTTTACAGATATCGATCCGGTCGGCAGGCACCCCCTCCAGCGCTTCATTCAACGTGGCTTCCGCCAGATGCATCGTCTCTTCCTGTAACCTCAAAGCCTGACGGGTCAGATAGATCAGGTTGATCCTGCGGTCGTCATCCGAAGGCACCCGTTTCACCAGCTGCAGCTTTTCCAGGTTGTCTACCAGCCGCGTGATGCTTGGCTTGTCGCGAAATGTAGCCGTGCACAGCTCCTGCTGACTTTTCCCATCCTCTTTCCATAAATGATACAGCACACTCCACTGCTCGATAGTTATCTTCAAACCCGCCGTATTGAATTTCTTCTGCAGATTTCTGGCAATAGCAATAGACGCCTTGCCGGTGATAAAACTATAGAGCTCTCCTTTTTTAAATTGGTTGTTTGGCATACAGTTAGTTAAACAACTAAATGAAGTTAACATTAATTTTTGTCAACAACAAGATTTTTTCTTACAACTTTGCTGCAGCAGAGGCCAATGGACTCCTCTGAATAAGACCTATGTATCATAATTTTCTTCCTTTCCGTTCTTCCCGGATACACTATGCCTCCGCAGGGACGGGAAAGCATATCTTGTTTTGCTTCCACGGTTATGGAGAGACCGCTCAGTCCTTTGCATTCCTGCAAGAGTCCCTTTACGCGGATTTTACTATCGTTGCTATCGACCTGCCCTTTCACGGCCAAACCGATTGGAAAGAAGGATTGTTTCTCGACCCCCGCGACTTCTTGAAGCTCCTCGAAGAAATAACCGCCCGTTTGCCCGGCCGCAACGGGCAGTGGACCTTCCTCGGTTACAGCATGGGAGGCCGGGTAGCATTGCACCTGCTGCAGCTGGTCCCCGAAAAGATCGACAGGCTTGTATTACTCGCACCCGACGGTCTCCAAATGAATCCCTGGTACTGGTTCGCGACACAGACCCGTCCCGGCAACCGTCTTTTCCGGTTTACGATGGAGCATCCGGGTTGGGTCTTCTTCCTGCTCCGGGCCGGCAACGCCCTTCGGTGGGTCAACCCCGGCATTTATAAATTTGCCATCCGCTATATCGATAATCTCTCTGTACGGCAGCTCCTTTATACCCGCTGGACAACCATGCGGGGCTTCCGCCCTGAACCAGAACTCATCCGGAACATCATCCGGTCGCGAAAGATCCCCGTCAGGCTGTTATATGGCCGTTACGACCGCATCATACGCGCAGAGAGAGGTCAACGCTTCCGGAAAGGGATCGAAGACCTCTGCTCGCTCCTGCTTCTTCCCACAGGCCATCACCTCTTACACACCGGAAACCTCGAAATAATAGAAAAAGCTATTACTTCATGATGATCACCTGCTGGAAGATGAAGCGCCCCTCCGCGGTAATGATCTTTAACAGGTAGATGCCATTATTGAAGTGCGGGTTCAGTATGGCAAAACCACCCGAGACCGGCGCCGATTCCTGCGTCAATAGCTTTCCACCCGCATCATACCATTCGATCTTCACGGTATTCTGATTGCTCGTTATACCCTTGACAAATACCTGGCCCCTTGTCGGGTTGGGATATACGGATACATTACCATTGCTCTGATCAAAGTTTACCGGTTGTATCTCAGAGTATTTGTCCTGCCCGTCGAGGTCGGTCTGCTTCAACCGGTAGTAGCTGAGCCCATTGTACGGACTGGCGTCATAGCCTGTATAGTTCAGCTGCATATCGCTGTTGCCATTCAAAGCCTTCGTCGCCACCTTCTCCACAAATTCGAAGTTTGTGCCGTCCTTGCTTCTTTCGACGCTGAAATAATTATTGTTACTCTCCGTAGTCGTGGCCCAGGTCAGCCCAACGCCGCCCTTATCAGGCCGGGCATTAAAATAGAGCAGCCCGACAGGCAGCACATTCCCACCCCCGATCCTGTCCGCGAGAGCAAACGTCGAGAAGGAATTGAAAGCCGTTGGAGCAGACGTCGACGTAAGGCTTCCCGTAAGATTGGCGCCGGCATTGTATATCGGCCCACCCGCACCGCCAATGTCGATCCACGCGGTAGGTGCGACGTATGTATTTTTTACTATCGTAAGCGTGCCGCCATTGCTTACATAGTCATTGGCACCAAAATAGATCTGGATGGTCTGATTGCCGCTGAGACCCGAAACAGGCTGATTCACTCCCGATGCATCCGTCCTGCCGATGGTATAGTAATGTATATGCGATACATTGTCCACCGAAGGAGGTAATGTATATCCTAAAGCTTCCGCGCTGGCATTGAACAGCTGCGCCTGGTAGGTATACAGACTTCCGGAACTATGACTGACAGTAAGCACCACCGGCCGGCAATCAGGTGAATTGCCGATCGGGAAGTTCAGGGTGCTGGCGCCTGAGCTCTGTTTCTGATATCTCATGGGACCATTGACATAGCTCGTCGACAGGGCATCCCCGGACGCCGTAGTAGAGCCATTCAGCATGGTCAGGATCCGGCTGGTGGTAGTATTGAGAAGACCCGAGTTCAGCGTAAGATTTTTTGACACATTGATGGAGGTGGTATTCAACGTGACCCCTCCGCCTGTATTCGCAATTACCAGCCTCGTAAACACCGGCGTAGCCGTGCTGCCCGTTGCATTCATATATTGTACCGCCGATCCCGACAAGGTGGCCGTTCCATTCCCGCTGCCAAAAGTTATGGCCGTCGCGGAAGGAGAGGTCACCGTTACGCTTCCTGTATAAGTGCTGTTGTTGTTGTAGTTCGGATAGACTATACCCGTATTATTCTGGACAAAAGATACGTCATTGTTATAGGCATCAGCCGTATTAGCCGTCATCATTAAGTAGCCTGTCCCGTTATTGATAAAGGTAGCAGCGCCATTGAATATATTGTTCCCCTGGCTTTGATCATTGGTAGTACCCGTCTTGGTACAGTTGACCGTTCCATTGAACGTGCTGTTGTTGAAGAACAGACCGGGACTCGATGAGGTCAGCGCAGCATTAAAAGTAGCCGAATTACCATATTGAATATAGCTTGTGCCGGTTGTTAGAATGTTCTGCGCAGCACCTGCCCCAGACTGGATAAAGCTGCGGAAGATCAATCCTCCGCTGTTGAAGCCGCTGGCGCCGGCGCCGATGGTTTTCCCGTTGGCCAGGACAGCCGTACCCGAACCATTTCCGAAATATACACCGCCGCCACTGATATTCGTAACGCTGATATTCCCATTGTACTGTGTGTTGACACCATATGTGTTCGGGTAGATCCACAGACCGACTGCGCCGGGTTGATTGTTAAATGTCACATCCCCGTTAAACGTGTTCCCCGTACTATTATAGGCTATATACATGTGATTTGCCGGACTCTGATTGTTGAACGTCGCAGTTGACTGCCAGAGGTCCGGGCTTCCGTTGCCCATCATAAAGTAGCCGGCGCCGGTATTTGTCACTACAAAAGAACCATAAAAAATATTATTACCATTGGAGCCATCGCTGGTTGCCCCATTCTTTGAAGCGGTAACCGTCCCGTTAAAAATACATCCATTGTAAAATAAGGTGGGACTCACAGAGGTCAGGTTGCCGCCAAATGATGAGGAAGGTCCAAAGACCAGGCTTCCTGTACCGGTCAGGGTCAGACTCTGGGCAGTAGACCCCGTCTGTGTGAACTGCCTGAGCAATAGTGTCCCGGCTGAAAAACCACCGGCCCCGATGCTGATCGTCTTCCCGGATGTCAGGGTGGCGGTAGCTGTTGCATTACTATTGCAGAACTGAACACCCTGACCGCTCGTAGAGGTTACGACAACATTGTCATTGAAGGCTGTTCCTGCGGAATAATTGCTGACATATATAAGACCATTGCCCGTCGGGCTATTGTTGAAAGTCGTCACGCCCCCAAACAGATTGTTTGCACTGTTATAGGCTACATATATGTTGTTACTGCCTGTATTGTTAAAGGTAGAAGCTGCATTGAACTGGTCCTTATTCCCATTGCCAAACAATAAATAACCGGAACCTGCATTGGTCATGACAGCATTTCCATTAAATATGTTATTACCCGCGCTGCCATCGTTGCTGGCGCCGGTTTTTGTACTGTTGACAAGACCATTGAACGTACAGCCATTAAAGAACAACGATCCGCTGGTAGAAGTAAGATCGCCGCCGATCGCAGACGTCGGCCCAAACGTAAGAGAGCTGTTCCCCGTAAGCGGCAGGTTCATCGGAGCATTGCCAAGCTGCGTAAATCGCTCGATCTGCAGAAACCCTGTATTAAATCCCGCCGCGCCAATAGAGATCGTTTTACCCGCCGCCATGGTCTCGTCCGTGGTGCTGCTCCAGCCAAACGCTATCCCTTGAGAAGACCCGGTCTGCGTCAGGATAATATTGCCGTTAAATTGGTTGCCAACCGGATTGTTACCAAAAATGATCCTTTCCGTGGAGTTATTATTGACATATACATCGCCGTTATAAATGTCCGGTGCGCCGTTGGCAAAACCAAAATAGCCTGCACCCAAATGATTGATGGTTAGCGCTGAATTAAAGGTATTCCCGCCGTATGACCATTCCCCTGTCGCACCCGTCTTGGTAAAGCTGGTTACTCCAGAAAAAACAGAGCCATTCAGCAGGATCCGCGGAGACACCGCGGTAAAGTCACCTCCGAAGGCAGACGAAGGGCCAACCTGGAGAAGAGTGTTCGCACCGGTAAGAGTTAGATTGTTCGCTATATTGCCAAGCTGCGTAAATTGTCTCAGCGATAATGTTCCGGTCGAAAAACTGCCCGAACTGACTTGTATGCCGTATCCCGCAGCAAGAGTAGCAGTGGATGCGGTATTCGGACAAAAATATATACCGGTGGACGATCCCGTACTGGAGAGATTGATATTCCCGTTGAACGCATTGCCGGCAGCATTCCACCCTGCAGCGATATAAGCCGAGCCGCTGCTGTTAAAAGACACATCGCTGTTCCAGGTATCGGGAGCCCCGTTACCCAGGTTCAGGTTACCCGTGCCTGTATTGTTAAAGATCGTACTGCCATTGAATATGTTCCCTCCGCTGCCATAGTCGTTTGTCGCGCCCGTCTTGGTAGCATTTACCTGGCCATTGAACGTACAGCCGCTAAAGTACAACGAACCACTGGTAGACGTCAGGTCACCGCCGATGGCAGACGTCGGACCAAACGTAAGCGAGCTGTTTCCTGTAAGCAGCAGGCTCACCGGAACATTACCCAGCTGTGTAAATCGCTGGAGCTGCAAATACCCGGTGCTGAATCCGGCCGCTCCAATCGAAATGGTCTTTCCCGCCGCCAGGGTCACATCGGTAGTAGAGGACCAGCCAAAAGCCGTTCCGACAGAAGAGCCGATCTGGGTCAGAATGATATTTCCATTAAACTGGTTGCCAGTTGGGTTATTACCGAAAATAATCCTTTCAGTGGAGTTATTATTAACATATACATCGCCGTTATAAATATCGGGTGCTCCGTTTGCAAAACCGAAATACCCGCCGCCCAGGTGGTTGACAGTAAGCGTGGAATTAAACGTATTTCCACCGAACGACCATTCCCCCGTCGCACCCGTCTTGGTAAAGCTGGTCACACCCGAAAAAACGGAACCGTTTAATAAGATCCGGGGAGAAGTTGCGATAAAGTCGCCTCCAAAGGAAGAGGAAGGTCCTACCTGGAGAAGAGTGGTCGCACCCGTCAGCGTAAGATTCGTTGCCGCATTACCCAGCTGCGTCAGCTGTTTAAGAGACAATATTCCGGAAGAAAAACCACCCGAACCTACTTGTATCGCTTTCCCGGCCGCAAGGACGGCAGCAGCTCCTGTATTCTGGCAAAAATAGATGCCTCCCGCAGTACCCGTGCTGGAAACAGTAATATTGCCATTAAAGATATTCCCGGCCGAACCCCATCCGGCTCCGATATAAGCCGTACCGCTGCTATTACTGTTAAAAGTAACATCGCTGTTCAGCGTATCCGAATTACCATTTCCCAATATCAGGCTTCCGCTACCGGTGTTAGTAAAAATAGCAGCTCCCTGGAATGTATTCCCGCCTGCGCTATAGTCTGTTCCGGAACCTGTCTTAGTAGCGTTTACCTGGCCATTGAACAGGCTTCCGTTGAAATAGATGTCAGGAGTATTGGAGGTCAGATCACCGCCGATCACAGAGCCACGGGCAAATACGAGATTCGTATTTGTTCCCGTAAAATTCAGGTTCATGGTTGCATTACCCAACTGCGTAAATGTATTCAGATATAAAAAGCCTGCACTAAAACCCGATGAGCCCACCAATATCGTCTTGCCGGCCGCCAGGGTCGGTGTGCCGGTGCCGGATGTCCAGCCCAGGTGGATCCCACCCGAACCAGAAGAAGTTATGATGATATTGTCATTGAAAAGATCGTTGGAGTTGTACCCCAGCATGAAATAACCTGAGTTACTTTGCTGATCGATCGTACAGGTCGAATTGAAGATATTTTGATATTGGTTGTTGTGATTCGATGAGCCCCCCGTCTTCGAGAATGCTGCAGGGCTGTTATAGGTCGCCCCCTGTGCCCAGATATCAGGAGCAGAGGCGGTAAAAGATCCCCCAAAACTACTACCAGGCCCTAAATACAAAACAGTATTGCCCGTGCCTGTTAAATTAATTGGCGAGCTTCCCAGCTGAGTAAATTGTTTTAAATACAGATACCCGGCTGTCAGACCCGTAGATCCGGCCTGGATCGTTTTCGTAGCAGCCAGGGTAGCCGTCGCCGTCGTATTTCCGCCACAGAACTGTATACCCTGTGCGCTGCCAGCCGTGTTGACATATATATTCCCGTTGAACTGGTTACCGGCGCTGGCCCAGCAGGGCAGGAGACGTTCGGACCCGTTATCGGTAAAGGTCACATCATTATTCCATATATCCGGATTGCTGTTACCCAAAAGGAAATAGCTGCTTCCGCTGTTGGTAATTTTGGATACTCCTGTAAATGTATTTCCACCGGAACTATAATCCCCCGTTGAGCCCGTTTTTGTGATGTCCGTAGTTCCGTTAAACAGACAGCCGTTAAGGAACAGGGTAGGACTGGAAATGGTCACATTCCCATCAAAAGAAGAAGACGGCCCCAGCGTAAGATTACCCCCGCCGCTGAGGGTCAGGCTTTGCGCGGTAGCACCCGTTTGCGTAAACTCCTTAAGATTTAAAGTACCGGCCGAAAAACCACCGGCCCCGATCGTAATGGTCTTTGTAGCAGCAAGCGTACAGGTAGCCGTTGCATTACCGCCAAAGATCACCCCCTGCCCGTTGTTGGAAGAGACCACGATGTTATCATTGAACAACGTTCCGGCTGAGTTCTGGCTGACATAGATCCCCGTATTGGCGCTGGGAGTATTGTTGAATGTGGTTACCCCACCGAAAATATTATTCGTACTGCTGTACGCCACATAAATTTGACTGCCCCCCGTGTTATTAAAGGTCGCAGCAGCATTGAACTGGTCCGGGCTGCCATTGCCCATTAATAAGTACCCGGCTCCGGCATTGATCATCGTCGTCACTCCATTGAAAATATTTCCACCGGCGCTGGCGTCATTCGAAGCTCCCGTTTTCGTTATAGTCAACGCCTTTTGAAAGCTGGTATTCTTTATCGTTATTGCTGCTGAGCTTATCGCAACGATACAGTTCATATTGACCGGACCATTGCCAAAAGAAGTTGCAGTAGCATTGGGGATGGCCATAGTCCCGTTCTGTACCGTGCCCGCGGTAAACGTAGCCGTACTTCCGTTTACGGTAAGCGTAAACCCGGCCAGGTCAAGCGTTCCGCTGGTAAGCTTGAAATTCGTTATCCCTGCGCTGGCATTTAACAGACAGGTATTACCACCGGTAACGATGGTGACATTATCTGTTGCTGTGGGAATTCCGCTGGGAGTCCAGTTACCCGGCGTATTCCAATCCGTAGACAGGGAGCCATTCCAGGTATAGGAGATTTGAGCGTACGTCGTCTGATTAAAGACGAGACAGGTGATCAGAAGAATGAAATAAGCGGCAGCGTGTAGAGGTCTTTTCATAGTAATGTTGAATTTTATTAAATTCAAAAAACATATTGGATTTACATATAGGTATAAGTATACACCTAATAATGGTAAGCCAATTATATTCCAGTTTTTCAATACATTAACTACCAACGTAT
Organism: Puia sp.; assembly: GCA_036499285.1. GTDB lineage: Bacteria > Bacteroidota > Bacteroidia > Chitinophagales > Chitinophagaceae > Puia. The sequence continues at coordinate 106,639 of DASYEB010000043.1, forward strand.
TACATAGGTAACAGATGATTACTTTTTTCCCAAAACAGGAATTTCTTCCAAAAGACAGCCGATCTTTATATTTACCGCTCATTTTTGTTGAACTATGTTCCCGTTGTATCTTTTTACGATCATAAGCTGTTCTGTCTTCGCTGTTTACGGGGCATTGATCGCCTGGTACCTTCGGGCCTGGAGGTCGATCCCGTTTTTTACGCCTTCCGTTTCAGGAAGCACACACATCTCCGTCATCATACCTGCCCGCAACGAAGAGGAAAACATCGTCAGCTGCCTGGATTCACTGGCCCGGCAGACCTATCCTAAAGACCTTTACCAGGTCATCGTGGTCGACGATCACTCGACGGACAGGACGGCAGCCCTGGTGCAGGACTTTGTCCCGACGCATCGCCATATCCCGGTCGCAGCCACCCCGGCTCTTTCAGTAAAATATATCAGTCTGGCAGATCAACCTGGTCCGGAAAACAGGACAGCCCACAAAAAATGGGCTATCTCCACCGGCATCGAAGCCGCCGGCGGAGACCTTATCGTAACCACCGATGCTGACTGTACTGCCCATCCCGAATGGCTTTCGACAATAGCCTCCTTTTACGAAGACAAAGGCGCGAAGTTTATTGCCGCACCCGTTCGCATCGCAGGCGGCTGCTCTTCTTTTTTGTCTGTCTTCCAGACCCTTGACTTTCTTACACTGCAAGGCATCACCGGCGCCGCCGTCTTTTCAAGATTCCATTCCATGTGTAACGGGGCAAACCTTGCCTATGAGAGAAAAACTTTTTATGAAGTAGAGGGATTCAAAGGCATCGATGCCATTCCAAGCGGCGACGATATGCTGCTGATGCATAAGATCTATCTTAAATATCCCCGGCAGGTCTTTTTCCTAAAACATCGGTTTGCTATCGTTACGACAAAACCGGAGACCCGATGGTCAGGTTTCCTCAACCAGCGCATTCGCTGGGCCAGCAAGGCAGACAGCTATGATGACCGACGCATCTTTTGGGTACTCTTATTGGTGTATCTTGTAAATTTGCTATTCGTGGGCCTGCTCATCGCCGCCTGCTTCAACAGCTGGTGGCTCTGGGTCTTGCTGCTCCTTCTGATCGTAAAGACCTTTGTTGAATACGCTTTTGTCAGGTCGGTAGCAACCTTTTTCCAACAACAGCGGCTGATGCCGTATTTTGCGCTTTTACAACCCTTTCATATACTCTATACCATCGTAGTCGGCTGGCTGGGTAAATTCGGCAGCTACCGCTGGAAGGACAGAAAAATAAGCTAATGACCAATCCCAGGCTGCATATAGGTAAACGTCTGCTGCACAACAAAGGAACCTTGTTTGGGCTTACCGTCATTGCTCTTTCGCTGGTAGTAGCCCTCTGCGCCTATTTCATCGCACCCGATCCGTCACCGAACGCGAACCGCATCATCGTGGAGATCGGCGGACGCAGGCCGGGGTTTCAGCAGCTTTTCCTGCTTCTGCCAAAAGAACGACCCGCATCCGGTGTTTCCTTCTTCGACCGTCTGCTCAATGGACGGGAAGACGCCTTTGACTATATTCCCATCAATAGTTATGTTGTGAATAGGGATAGCCTGATCGTGCAAAAATTTGTCGACGAGGACGTGGAGGAAAGACGGGCCTATGCAATTGCGGGTTGTCGCATAAAAACACAAACATTCTGGGTGGGCACCGACAAATACGGAAGGGATATCCTAAGTCGGCTGCTCATTGGCGTTAGGGTCAGCCTTGCCGTCGGTCTTGTAACCGTCCTGCTTTCCCTGAGCGTAGGTGTCCTCCTCGGTGCCCTGGCCGGTTATTTCAGGGGACGGGTCGACGAGATCATCCTCTGGCTGGTAAATGTTATCTGGAGCATTCCTACTTTGTTGCTGGTCTTTGCCATCATGCTGGTGCTGGGGAAAGGATTCTGGCAGGTCTTCATTGCGATCGGCCTCACACTATGGGTCAACGTGGCGCGGATCATCCGCGGCCAGGTGCTGGCTGCAAAAGAACGGGAATATGTAGAAGCAGCCAGAGCCCTGGGTTATTCACACAGCCGTATTTTGTTCCGGCATATCCTTCCAAATGTAATGGGCCCGGTCTGGGTTGTAGCAGCTTCCAATTTTGCGTCTGCCATCGTCATCGAAGCCGGTCTCAGCTTCCTCGGAGTAGGCGTTCAGCCTCCTCAGCCCAGCTGGGGACTTATGATAAAGGAGAACTATAATTTTATTATCACGCACAATCCTATGCTGGCCCTCGCGCCGGGGCTGGCGATCATGTTATTGGTGCTTGCGTTCAATATGCTGGGTAATGGATTACGGGATGTGCTGAATGTGAGAGTGTAAGAGTGCCGCTGTTCGGTGTAAGCACGCCTACTCTTTAAAAACCTGTACATTTCGGTTAAGACTTTCGTCGAGGGAAATAAAGGTCTCCGTACGTTCGATCCCTTTTATTTTCTGCAATTCGTCATGCAGCACAAATCTCAGCTGATTAATATCCTTACAGACTATTTCTGCAAACATGCTGTAATTGCCGGTAGTATAGTTGACCCGCACGATCTCAGGTATCTTCTGTAATTCCCGGGCAACACTATCATAAAGCGAACTTTTTTCGAGGTAGATGCCGATGAAAGCAATTACATCATAACCAAGTTGTTTAAGGTCAACATGTAATTTTGTACCTTTCACAACGGAAAGTTCCTGTAACTTCTTGATACGCACATGGATCGTACCTCCCGAAACAAATAGCTTTTTTCCTAATTCTGCGTAGGAGATTTCCGCATTCTCCATCATTTCATGAATTATCTGTAAATCTAATTTGTCGAGATTCAATTTTACAGCCATCTTGAATATAGTTTTTGAATTTTCTCTACAGTATATTGCAAATATTTGAATAATTTTGAAAATATAAAAATTTTTGTTGAAAAAATACAAATGTTTGCCACATTTCTTTAATTTTACTTCATCAAGCTGATAACAAGGCTTCCCATTGTGGAGTGATGAAACTTGGCAGACATGCCCTCTTGTCTCGGGGGTGGAGATCCAGGATAAACATAGTGTAATGCCGAATCCGACTAAAATCGGATCCGACTGGGGTTGACCACCGCACATTGCGCTACTGCTAACTGCTCCGTGGAGGTTCGACTCCTCCCTCTACAGCGACTTATCAAAGGCCCCGTTTTTTAACGGGGCCTTTTTTGTTTCCCCCAGCCCCATAATTCCGACCAAATAACACTGACATAACATATTTTCCTTTCCTTCGTATCGCCGATTCTTATTAAACCAAATCATCCTGCATGTTCCTCAAACGTCATTACCTGCTTCCCCTGGCCATCCTCCTGCTTTTTACAACCTGTACGAAGCACCTGACACCCGGCACAACCCCCGCGGCCGTCCGGCCCGAAACCGCAAAAACCCGGCTGGTCGCATCGACAGCCCAAACGCTTTTTGAAAACTTCGAATCCGGCAGCAAGACAGCCTATGCCACCGGCTCGGTAATATTCTCCAGCGGCTCCTGGACACTTACAGACGCACTTGTAGGAACCAGCTCCTCGGACGCCAAAGACGGCCACCAGTCCATCAGAATTCGCAATACAGGCGTCCTCAGTATGAATTTCGACCTCAGCGCCGGCGCCGGCGCCGTTACCATCAGCCACGCGACCTATGGCTCGGACGGCGCTTCATCCTGGAGTCTATGGGTCTCCGCAGATGGCGGCAGCACCTATACGCAGACTGGCGAGACCATAACCAGCAACAGCACGACCCTGGCCACCGCCGCCTTTACGGTCAACAAAACCGGCACGCTGCGCTTCCAGATCCGCAAACTTAGCGGAGGGACCAACCGCATCAACATCGACGACATCACCATCAATGGTTCTGGAACCACCGGCGGCGCAACAGCCAGCGACAACTCCAATCTCCTGCTCGGTAATCCCAGCGGAGCCACCAATAACACGTCCAACCCCGACAATTACCTTTATGATCTCAGGTATTATATCGAGTCCTACAACCGCGACAGAGGCCAACCCAACTGGGTCAGCTGGTATGTCGGCGATACCTCTCTCGGCACTATCGACCGGTCCAACGACTTCAGACCCGATCCTAACCTCCCCGCCGGCTGGTATGAAGTGCCGGATACGGCTTATGCCGGCTCCGGGTTTGACCGCGGACACAATTGCCCTTCCGCCGACCGGACCAATACTACCGCGGCCAACGAGGCTACTTTCCTGATGGATAATATGATTCCCCAGGCTCCCAATAATAACGAACATACATGGGCAAACCTGGAGGCATATGGGCGATCACTCGTCAATGCCGGCAATGAGATTTATGTCATCATGGGCAGTTATGGCCTGGGTGGCACAGGCTCCAAAGGAACCGCCACTTCTGTAGACAAAAACAGAGTAGCCGTGCCATCCAATATCTGGAAGGTCATCCTCGTCCTCCCCAAAGGCAACAACGACCTGGGCCGCATCACCACCAGCACAAGGGTTATAGCGGTCAATACTCCAAATATTAACACGATCAGTTCCGACTGGACCCGGTATATCTGCACGGTAAAGGATATCGAGAACGCAACCGGCTATACCCTCTTATCCAATCTGCCCGATAGTATCCGCAGCGCGCTGGAGGCAAAAAAGGACTCCGGGACAGGCAACTAAGCCGGTTGCCTCTTCCTTACACCAAATGGAGTTCCGGAATACTTCGGAGCTCCATTTTTAGTTATTTTTGCACCCCATGGGCCAAAAAAAACTCATCCGCTTTGAAGCGATCAAATCCTTCCCCAATGTCCTGCAATACCCTGAAGGGATGGCGGGCAGATGGGCGGCATTTTACAGGAACGACCATCCCCTGACCCTCGAGCTGGCTTGCGGTAAAGGCGAATATACTGTAGGACTCGCAAAAATGTATCCCGAACGGAATTTCCTGGGGATAGACATGAAGGGCAACCGCATCTATATAGGAGCAAAAAAAAGCCTCCAGGAAAATATAACCAATGCCGCATTTCTGCGGACACATATCGACAAGCTCACGTCCTATTTTCACAAAGGCGAGGTGGAAGAGATCTGGCTCACCTTTCCCGACCCCCAGCTTCGAAAATCCAGGTTCACCCGAAGACTGACCCATCCAAAATTTATTCGCCTTTATCAGCAGATCCTGAAACCCGGCGGACTCATCCACCTGAAGACGGATTCACCGGTCCTTTATCAGTTTACCAAATGGGTGGCCGCTTTATATGGTCTGACATTGCTGGAAGATTCGGCCGATATCCATGCCGCCCCTATGAAGGACGAGCTGAAGATCCGCACCCACTACGAAAGCCTCGACATCGCGCAAAGCAAACGGGTGCACTATCTTTGTTTTACAATCCCGGAAGGGACCCTGCCCGACCGGGACCAGGAATTACACGAGAAGGTCAAACACGAGGAGCCGACTCCCCCGGAGAGAGTAAGGCCGCCCCGAAACATGGCCACCACAACCGACACCAGCACCAGCACAACCGGCACCGTCAGCACCTCAATCGCTATCCCTGCAAATAGCACGACACACCCGCAAACCACGGCTCCCGCTGCAACACAGCAACCCAATACCACCGCCACCCGGGAGGGCGTCTCCAATGAAACAGCTGATTGAAGGGACCGATTTTTATTATAACGAGGAGGGCTTAATGGTCCTCACCTCCAAATATCACCTGGAAAGAGGCTATTGCTGCGGCAACGGTTGTAAACACTGCCCTTTCAACTACGAGCGCGTCAGCGAACCCCGCCGCTCATTACTCGTCTTACAACAACAGGAGCATGGCAAAAATAAATAAGGAGATTAGCAACGCGACAAAAGCAAAACCGCCGCAACACCCACTAATAATAAGGACTAACCATCACATAAACCACCACTCCCGTCACAGCTACATACAACCACATCGGCCACGTTATCTTCGCCAGCCGGCGATGTTTATCAAACTTCTCCTGGAAAGCCCGCTGGAGCGTAAAAAGAACAAAAGGGACAATGATCCCCGATAAAATAATATGCGTGGAGAGAATAAAATAATAAACATAACGCGCAACACCAGCCAGCCGCTTCTCCTCATCACTCAACAGACCATCATGATTCAGGTCTCCAAAACGCGTGGATGGATTCGAAGCATGATAGATCACATACGATACAAGAAAGACCGTACTCAACACCACCGCGATCAGGTTAGCCGTCTTGTGCGCCCGGACCCGGCCATTCTTTATAAAATAAAGACTCGCGAGCAACAGGATAGCCGTGCTGGAATTCAGGATGGCATGAAAAAGCGGCAGCACATGCGTGTTAAACCCAAAATCGATCTTCGCCGCAGGCACCAGGATTAGAAAAGCCACCGCCAAAGGTATGGCGACAGAGACAATGATGATCGCCCTGGTATAGCTCCGTCCGCCGCCCGGTAAACCCGACCCGCGACCCCCAGCACCCGGCCCGCCGCCGGAATCACCCGCACCATGTCTGACGATTTGCTGACTCATATACTTGTATTCGATTTTTTTGGCTTCCTGCTAAAATATACGACGCCAAGCGCGGTCCCCAGCAGAATAATGATAATAGGCACCAGCAACGGACGCAACTCCCCGAACAAGGCCGGCTTGCTCTTCTTATCCTTCTCCAGCATGATAAAGACCAGATCATCCGCCAGCCTGGCGACCGCAGCCGTATCCGTGCCATGATAATATCCCCTGATAACCCTGTCCTTGTCAAGCAGGGCAATATAGTCCGTATGGACAAAGTTCGAATCGACGCTGACACTATCCTGCAAACCCAGCTTAAGCTCGTTCAGCGCAAAATCATAGATGGTCTTCTTCGGACCCGTTAGCAGCCACCACACATCGGAATTGATCCCGTAATGATCGGCATATTTCTTAATGACCGGCACCGAATCATGCGCCGGATCCACCGTCAGCGACAGGAATTGAACAAAGCTCGTATCCACCCCCTTCATGTTGTCCTTTTGCTTTAGCCCGTCCTGCAGATGCCGCATATTCTTCGTCAGGATCGGACAGATGCTCGCGCAATGGGTAAAGAAAAAGTCGATCACCACCACCTTTCCTTTCAGCTGATCGAGATTCACCGTCTGCCCCAGCTGATTCTGCAACGATATATTGGCCACCTTATGCCATACCGTATCGGTCATCTGCTTGCCATCCTTCATGACCGTGACCACCGAATCAGGAAAAAACCGACCGGGCATCGGCACCTTATATTGCCTGGCGATCATGTAAAAGAACAGGGGCATTACCACCGCGATACATAAGGCCAAAAGCGCTTTCTTACTCACTGTATGCTGTTTAAATTAAAAAAACCATCGCTGGCAGCGATGGTTCCAATATTGTTTTTCAGTACCCTACGCATTCCAAGATCGCGAAGCGCTTCTTCGCCACGCATTCCAAAAGCGCGGAGCGCTTCTATGCTACGCACTATTCCGGTGATCCGGGTTTCTGCGCTGCTGGCTCCGCAGGCGCCTTTACATGACTCTGCTCAGCGTGATGCCGGTCATAACGGTTCCTCAGCTCCCGGTATGAATTACCCTCATAAAGAAAAGCAATGATGAACCAGACAAACAACAGAGAGGTGATGCCGATCGTCATGATCAGGTTCTTCAGCTCATGACGCAGATGCATGAATTCCGCAATAATATAGAAAGCCTTCGCACAGGTCAGGATCAGGTACACGCCATTCAGTACATACTTAGGCGGAAACCCCGTCTTCAGGTGAATAGTAGCCAGCATCAGCTCCACCGTGGTAATGCCCAGCAGGATCCAGAAGGTCCTCCAGATCGGTTTGGTATCGAATTGCGCTACGGGTGCGTGGCCGGTTGGTGTTTGAATATCAGACATAAATAAGATTATTTGAAGTTAAACGCCTAAAGTAAATAGAAACAAGTGAATACGAATACCCATACCAGGTCTACAAAGTGCCAGTACAAACCGGCCTTCTCGATCATCAGGTAGTGACCACGTTTTGCAAAATCACCCCGCAAATTCTTTATCAGCATGATCGTATTGATGATCACCCCGGAGAATACGTGGAAACCATGGAAGCCTGTGATCGTAAAGAAGAAGTTGGAAAAGTTGGTAGAAGCCGCAGAACCGTCTGCATTTGGAAAAGGATTCCGTCCCCACCAGGCGCCTTCACCATGCAGGTGCGTCCACTCCCAGGCCTGGCAGCCAAGGAATGCAAACCCGCCGATGATCGTCAGGATCATCCACTTCGTCACAGCTTTCTGATCGTTATTATGTCCGGCAGCAACAGCAAGTACCATCGTTACCGAGCTCATGATCAGTATAAAGGTCATCAGGCTCACAAAGACCAGAGGCATGTGCGTCTCACCCATTCCTGGGAAGGCTTTGAATACTTCATTCGGGTCGGGCCAGCCATTGCTGGCAAAACGGATAGAGCCGTAAGAGATCAGGAAAGCGCCAAAGGTAAAGGCATCACTCATCAGAAAATACCACATCATCAGTTTCCCATACTCAACGTTGAAGGGGCTCTTCCCGCCACTCCACCATTTCTGACCTGCCGGTACTGCTTGTGCCATGTTGTTATTTTAGTTGGTTTGCAAATTTATTTAACTAAACTGAATATTTGATTTACGTCAAAAAATAACCGACTCCGTCCAATTAATGTATGAACATAAAGAAAACGAGCAAATAGATCCATAACAGGTCCACAAAATGCCAGTAGGTGCTCATCAGTTCCACCGGTACGCTGTTGTAGCTGCGGACCTTGGAAGCAAACGCCTTTACGAACATCACCATCAGCGCCGCAATCCCCCCCAGCACATGCACCGCATGGAGACCCGCTATGACATATAAGAACTGCCCGCCGCCGGAGCCCCTCAACGTGATCCCCGTATTCCAGATCTGGCGGAACCCCGTCCACTGCAGCACCACGAAAAGAATACCCAGCGCCGACGTCGTGGTCAGAAGATTGCGATAACGCTGCATCTCCCTGTCCTTAAAGGCCTTCAAAGCCATCTGGATCGTAAGGCTGCTCGTCAGGATGACAGCAGTCGAATACCAGAAAGCCTTGGGGATCTCAAACGTCGTCCAGCCCGGCTGATCCCTCTTTACCACATAGGCGCTGGTCAATCCGGCAAACATCATAATAATGCTGCCCAGCGCCACCCATAAAGTAAATTTATGGGGATGTATCTTATTTCGTTGTTCGTTCACAGTTTCCTTTGCTTCAATTGATTGTATCATGATTCCTCCTACTGTTCAAATTTTCTCAAAATGATGGCTCAGACCGTTTTATTGGCGAGCAACGCCAGCAATACTACCGGCAGGTAGATATAACTCCCGAACATCACCCTTCTCGCGGCTTTTACGGTCATTTCCCTATACAGCCGCACGCACACTCCCACCATGAACAAATTAGCGATGGTCACGACCCCAAGGCTTATTATCCCGCTCATGCCCGTAAAGTAAGGCAGTATGCCCACCGGCAGCAGAAGCAGGGAGTAGATTATCGCCTGTATGGCTGAATACTTGGTCGGTCCTTCATTGGACGGCATCATCTTAAAACCGGCCGCCGTATAGTCCTTGTGCGCGATCCAGGCAATGGCCCAGAAATGCGGGAACTGCCAGAAGAACTGCAGGGCAAACAACACCCACCCACCGGCACTAAGGTCATCATTTCCCGCCGCCCAGCCGATGAGACAGGGCAGACTGCCCGGAATAGCCCCGACAAGGACGGATATGGAGCTGACCTTCTTCAGCGGAGTGTAGATAAAAGCATATACAAACAGGCTGAAAGCCGCCAGCGCCGCCGTCAGATAGTTGAAATGCGAAAGGATCAGCACTCCCGCTATACCCGCCACTATCGCAAAGGTCCAGGCCTCCTGTACGCTCATCCGCCCGGATGCTACAGGCCGGTTAGCCGTTCGCTTCATCATGGCATCGGTGTCTTTCTCCACGATCTGGTTTATCGAATTGGCACTGCCGGTTACCAGCAGACCACCCAGGAAAAAAAGCCCCATCGCAGCCCAGTCAAATTCCTTGACTTTCGGTGCCAGCAAATAACTGATCAGGGCGGAAAACACGACCATGAAGCTGAGATTAAACTTGATCAGCAGTTTGTAATCCTGCAATTTGCCGGCAAATTTTAAAGAACTCGGTTGCTTCACGGTCTCCTCCATAACTATTTTATGTTTTTCAAGCAAAGGAACGCCATGGGCGTTCCTTTGTGATGGGAATGTAACCCACATCCCCTATAAGTTGCTATCAATGGGCACTTTCATTGCTGCCCAATGGCTCTGTCTGCGGAATAAAGTCACGTCCGTCCTTCGCGTAGTCATAAGGCCAGCGATGAACTTCGGGGATCTCGCCAGGCCAGTTGCCATGTCCCGGACGGATAGGCGCTGTCCACTCGAGCGTATTCGCACCCCATGGGTTTCTCGTCATTACCCTTCTGCCCTTGAAAATGGAATAGAAGAAGTTAAAGACGAACATCAGCTGAACGGCAAACACGATCATGGCTACCGTCGAGATAAACCGGTTCAATCCTCCGAACTGGTTAAAAGAGATCCAGTTGCTGTAATCCAGGTAACGGCGCGGCATGCCGGCCAGACCTTCATAGTGCATCGGCCAGAAGATCAGGTAGGCGCCGATCAAAGTGATCCAGAAGTGGATATAAGCCAGCGTATTGTTCATATACCGGCCGTACATTTTCGGGAACCAGTGATAGATGCCGGCAAACATGCCGAGTATACCCGATACACCCATTACAATGTGGAAGTGGGCGATCACAAAATACGTATCATGCAGCGGGATATCCAGTGTAGAGTTACCAAGGAAGATCCCGGTCAATCCACCGGAGATAAAGGTGCTCACAAAACCAATGGCGAATAGCATTGCCGGCGTGAACCGGATATTCCCGCGCCACAGCGTCGTCAGCCAGTTAAATACTTTAATGGCCGAGGGGATGGCGATCAGCAGTGTCAGCAGTACAAATACCGATCCCAGGAATGGGTTTAGACCCGTTACGAACATATGGTGCGCCCATACGAGGAAGGCGAGGACAGTAATGGCGAAGATGGAACCAACCATGGCCATATAGCCAAAGATCGGCTTGCGCGAATTCACCGACATGACCTCACTCACCAGACCCATCGCAGGCAAGATGATGATATAGACTTCCGGATGACCTAAGAACCAGAACAAGTGCTGATAGAGGATAGCGCTGCCGCCTTCATTTGGCAGAGCCTTGCCGGTCGAGGCGAGGAAGATATCGGATAGATAAAAGCTGGTGCCGCCATGACGGTCAAACAGCAAAAGGATAAAACCAGAAAGCAGGACGGGGAAAGACAGGACACCCAGAACGGCCGTAAAGAACAGCGCCCAGATCGTCAGCGGCAGACGCGTCATGCTCATGCCTTTCGTACGCATATTCAGGATAGTAGAGATATAATTCAAACCGCCCAGGAGAGAGGAGACGACGAACATGGCCATGGAGACGATCCAGAGGTCCATACCCGTTTTCGATCCTTCAGAAGCATCCGCAAGGGCGCTAAGCGGAGGGTAGGAGGTCCATCCGCCGCTGGCGGGACCGGTCTCGATAAATAAAGAAGACATCATCACAACGCTGGCTCCAAGGAAGAACCAGTAAGACAGCATATTCAGCATCGGAGACGCCATGTCGCGCGCACCGATCTGCAGGGGGATCAGAAAGTTGGCGAAAGTACCGCTCAACCCGCCCGTCAACACAAAAAATACCAGGATGGTACCGTGCATTGTCACAAGGGCATAGTAGAACTCCGGCTGGATTTGTCCGCCCCTGGCCCATTTGCTTCCCAGGATGTCTTCCAGGAATTGAAAGTGCGTGTCCGGATATCCCAGCTGGAGACGGAACAATACGGACATCAGGCCACCGATAATAGCCCAGATCATCCCCGTGATCAGGAACTGCTTGGCGATCATTTTATGATCCTGGCAGAACACATATTTCGTAATGAAGGATTGATGGTGATGACCGTCATGCTCATCATGATGCTCATCATGAGAGATTCCCACTTCAGAGTGTCCGTGTAATGTTGCTTCGTTGCTCATTAGAAAAATTTTTACCTATTGGATTCTTACTTATTTTGTTGCTACACTAGCCGCTGCTACCGGTGCCACAACCGCTGTCTTTGTGCTGTCCGCCTTCACAGGAGCATTCGGGTCCTTGTCAGGAAATACCTGCACATAGTTGGGTTTTTGCTTGGCCAGCCAAAGGATATATTCCTCACGCGTCACCACCTTGATGATGCCACGCATGGTATAGTGACCCCTTCCGCACATCTGGTCACAGGATATTTCATATTCAAAGTCCGGATTGCCAAGTTTCTTCTTCATCTCATCCGTCGTGAACTTAGGTATAAACCACATGGTGGTCGGCGTACCGGGTACGGCATCCATCTTCTGCCGGAAATAAGCCAGACCTACGTCATGGATCACGTCGCGGGAATTGATGATCAGCTTGACGGGTTGACCCTTTATGATATACATTTCATTGCCTACCACGACGTCGTCATGCGTGCTGGCGTCGTCCCAAAGCAAACCCAGGGCATTGTTGTCCTTGTCGCTGATATTCTGATAGTATTTCTTGCCAAAAACGTTGTCATGACCGGGATAGCGGAAGATCCAGCCAAACTGCTTGCCCGTAACCTCTATCTGCAGGGCATTTTCGGGAGCTTCGCCGGTGATCCGGAACCAGTAAAACAGACCAAAGCCTACCAGCACCGTCAGCGCGATGGCGGGGACTACCGTCCAGATCACTTCCAGCCTGTTGTCATGCGGGAAATAATGCGCCTTTCTCTTTTCTGAATGCTGGTATTTGTAAGCAAACCAGAACAGCAGGATCTGGGTGAGGACAAACACAACACCCGTGATCGCAATGGTGATGTACATCATGGTGTCGATCTGGTCCCCGTGTACGGAAGCGGACTCGCCAAGGATCTTCCCCCTGAACAGCTCATTACACCAGTATACCCCGATCAATCCCAATACAAGAAAGGCGATCATCAGGAAACCATTGACGCGGTTGTTCTGCTCAAAATTCTTCTTCTCTCCTTTCAGTACACCGACATACTCACTGGCCTTCGCGATCTGGAATGTGATCAGGAAGCCGAACAAAAAGATTAGTATTATAAAAAACGTTGACATGGTATTTAAAAGAATTTTAAGTATGATGGATAATACTTTCTTTCAGGAAAGGATGATTTTTTGCCAGGAGCGGGAACTTGGCTAAAACCCTGCCCGCCTGCCACATGATCAATCCTACAAATCCCAGCGCGAGTCCAAAATCGAACAGGTTGAGGGGGACGTGCTTGGGGCTGGTACTCCCAAAGACCGCCTGGTAAGTATCCAGCCAGTGACCGAAAAGCAAAAGTACGGACATAAAAGTTACCGTGGCATAGTTACGCTTGGAGTTGCGGCTCATAAAGATCAGCAGGGGAGCCAGGAAGTTGATAACCAGGCTCAGATAGAAGATTCCCTCATAAGCTCCGTTCAAACGCGTCTTGAAGTAAATGGTCTCTTCAGAGATATTGGCATACCAGATCAGCATGAACTGGTCAAACCAGAGATAGGTCCAGAAGATCGAGAAGGCAAACTGGAACTTACCAAGGTCGTGCAGATGCTCCTGGTTGACATATTCCAGGTAACCCTGGTTCTTCAGATACACTACGAAAACGGAGATCAGAGCTATACCGGCTACAAAAGTACCGGCGAAAGTATACCAGCTGTACATCGTGGAGAACCAGTGTGCGTCAATACTCATCAGCCACAGCCAGGGAGTGACAGAGGCGACGGTCAGCGCAAACCATACGATAAATACCGCGCACCACACCGTATTCTTAAAGATGTACTTTTTTGCTTCTGCAATAGTAAGGGTAGTGTCATCGATCGAACGGGAAAGGGCGCGTAATTTATAGCCCAGAATTGCCCAGAGGCCGATAGTCAGTACCGTGAAAACAGTAAAAAAGGCAGGGGAAAGGAATCCGCTTTTCCCTCTCAGCGCTTCGTCATGAGCTACCACATCCTTATCCAGCCATTCATAGATCAGCGTTTTATGGCCGAATACAAGACACATCAGGATCACAAATGTTATGGCGCCGATCGGAATGACAGATGCGGCGAGGGCTTCGGTCACACGGCGGAACGAGATCTGGAAGCCGGCCCATGCGAGCGATGTCGCAGCAAAAAAGAACATGGCGGCATTCACGACCAGCAGGAAGTATACGCTGTTCTGCAGCAGGGCCGACCAGAACCGTGTATTCTGCTCCGGCGTACCATTACCATATAGTATATATCCGATGATCAGGGAAAGTACTCCGACTCCCATCAACCCCATTGCCCACTGTTTGTATCGGCCGGGTATTTCAAAATGTTCTTTAATGGATGCCATTCGACAATGATTTAGTGTATTCGTTAATCCAGTTGCTCTTGCTACTTTCTTAGTTGTTTTATTTTTTTGCCGTTGAATCAGACGCCGCCGCCGCACTACCGCTGGTAGCGGCCGACTGTTTGGACTTGATATAAGCGATCACCATCCAGCGCTGCTTCGTATTGATCTGGGAAGCATAGCTGCCCATCTTGTTCTTTCCGTAAGTGACGGAGTAGAACATCTGCCCTTCCGGCATAGCCTCATACTTCTTGTCCCCTACCAGCGTGGCGGGCTTTGCCGGGAAAGGACCGTCACCGCCTTTATACAAAGGACCATTGCCATCCAGCTTCGGACCATGACAGATCCCGCAGTTTACCAGGTAGAGACGTTCGGCTTCCACCGTGTCCATCGATGTCAGCGGACTCTTTACCAGTTTGGCGGCGGCGTAGTTCGTCGTGTCGCCATCCTTGTCTTTTGTTATCAGGAAAGGGAAAAGCTCGCCCCTCTTGATGGTCCCGGGTACTGGTGTATTGCTGTAGTGAATTCCTTTCTTAAGCCATTCCGCCTTTTGCTCTTCAGTAACGGAGTAAGTTTCTATGGCCCTGCTATACGCCATGTCAGGCATATAGATCTTGCCGGGATCGCGCTGGACATCGCTGCCACAGCCAACGGCAAAGGTCACTGCTACTATGATACACGAGATTTGCATCAACGGGCTTCTGAAAAAATAGCCCCTTGCTGCAAAACCGCTAATGATGGACCTTCGGTCAGCGGCCCCTTGGCCCGCTTGGATGAATACTTTTTTCATGCTTTATATACTTAAGCTTACGCTAATACATTTCCTTTGAGTTCAACTGGTTTTCTGTCCTTATCGTAACGCCCCCACCACCAGCCGGTCTCAGCAACCTGCGTGTTGATGCCCGTAGCTCCGACGCTTTGCAGGAAAGCCGTTACCTCAGCTTCGTTCGTCTTTTCTGTACATTCGATCACCATCGTAAACTGATCGTCCGTGCTGCGCAGATTGAAATGATGCTTGCGGACAAAAGGCGCCATCTGACAAAGCCAGCAAAAGGTCCACACCATTCCTACAGCAGAGAACAATACGGTCAGCTCGAATGTAATAGGTATCCAGGCGGGCAGATCGAAGTGTGACTTACCGCCGATATTGACGGGCCAGTCGCTGTTGAAGACCCAGCCAATACCGCTGAGAGCCGTCGTAGTCCCCGTGATACCATAAATAAACCCGGCGGTATGCAACGACGTTTCCCTTAAACCCATTGCCTGGTCGAGACCGTGGATCGGCATCGGCGTATACACATCGTGGATCTTATAGCCTGCAGAGCGAACCTTTTTAACGGCGGGAAACAGCACTTTTTCGTCCGTAAAAACGCCGACAACAAATTTTTTAACTGCCATACTATTAGCTTTTAGCTCTAATTATTCAATTTCTTCCGCAACCGGATCAATCGCAGCCGCGGCGGTAAAACCATGTCACCCCACTAGTGGGCATGAGCATATTCATGTGCAAAGTCTTCCACAGATTCCTTCTCGATGCCATCCATGTTATCCTTATAACTTTCTCCGGCTTTCTTCAGGATATGTTTGATCTCGGCAACCGCAATTACCGGGAAGAATTTCGAGAACAGGAAATAACAGGTGAAGAACAGACCAAAGGTCCCTACATAGAAGCCGACTTCCCAGATGCTCGGAGCATAATAGGTAGTCCAGCTGCTGGGAAGATAATCCCGGTAGATGGAAGTAACGATGATCACAAACCGCTCGAACCACATCCCGATATTCACCAGGATGGACATAAAGAACGTAACGGTAAGATTACGGCGCATCTTGCGGAACCAGAAGATCTGGGGCGAAAGCACGTTACAGCTCATCATGATATAGTAGGCCCAGCCATAGGGACTGAAGATGTTGACCCGGTTCTGTGCAAAAGCCCATCCTTCAAATTTATTCTGACCATACCAGGAGATGAACAGTTCGGTAAGATATGCGATACCCACGATGGAACCGGTCAGCACAATTACCTTATTCATTACCTCGATATGCTCCATGGTGATATAGTCCTTCAGATTCAGCACCTTCCGGGTAACCAGCAGCAGGGTCTGCACCATGGCAAAACCGGAGAAGATGGCGCCCGCAACGAAATAAGGAGGGAAGATGGTAGTATGCCAGCCCGGGATCACCGATGTGGCGAAGTCAAAGGATACTATCGTGTGTACAGACAATACAAGAGGAGTACTCAAACCGGCCAGGACCAGGGACAGGGCCTCGTGACGCTGCCAGTGCTTGGTAGAACCGGACCAGCCAAAAGACGCGACACCATAAAAAGCCTTTCTCCATTTCAGCTTGGCGCGATCCCTCACCGTCGCCAGATCGGGCAGCAAACCCGTATACCAGAACAGCAGCGATACGGTGAAGTACGTCGAGATGGCGAACACGTCCCACAACAGGGGCGAGTTGAAGTTGGGCCAGAGAGGTCCGCGCGTGTTGGGGTAAGGCATGATGAAGAAACACAGCCATACACGACCCATATGCCAGATCGGGAACTGCCCCGCACACATAACGGCGAAGATGGTCATCGCTTCCGCAGCACGGTTCACACCGGTACGCCATTGCTGACGGAAAAGCAGAAGGATGGCGGAGATCAGCGTTCCGGCGTGACCGATACCGACCCACCACACGAAATTGGTAATATCCCAGCCCCAGCCAACGGTCCTGTTCAGGTTCCACTGACCAACCCCGTAAACGACCTGGCAGGTCACTGATATAATACCGAAAATAAGACACGCAACGGAGACGATAAAGCCAATCCACCAGGCACGCGTCGGAGCGGCTTCGATCGGGCGTATAATATCCTCCGTAACCTGGTGATAATCTTTAGTTCCATCTACCAGTGGGGCTCTTACCTGTGATTCGTACCTTAATGATGCCATATTAGTTTAGCTTTTGCTATTAGTTAAAACTGATACATGTTACAATGAATGCTTTTCAGCCGCTGATGATCCGTCGCTTTCTTCTGCCGCGCCGTATGCTTCTTCTGCATGACGAACTTTGGCGAGATAGTTGATATTCGGCAGTGTGTGCACTTCTTCGATAACATGGAACAGCCGCTGTGCATGCTGCGCACGGGTAGTACTGATCAGGCTATTGCTGTCGTTGACATTGCCGAACACAATAGCATCCGTAGGACATGCCTGCTGGCAGGCCGTCTGAATGTCTACCATATCTTTAATGACCCTGTTCTCCCTTTTGGCATTCAGCTTGCCTTCCTGGAGACGCTGTACACAGAACGAGCACTTCTCCATCACACCGCGGCTGCGGACAACCACATCGGGGTTCAGCACCATGCGTGTCAGGTCATCGTTCATCTGGAACACCGCCGGATCAAGCTTGCCTACGGTCGATTGGTCCTGGTTGTTAGGGAAGCTGTCAGCGCCGGTATAATCGGCCCAGTTGAAACGACGTACTTTATAAGGACAGTTGTTTGCGCAATAACGGGTTCCGATACAACGGTTGTAAGCCATCTGGTTCAACCCTTCAGAACTGTGATTGGTAGCATTCACCGGACAAACATTCTCACAGGGAGCGTTGTCGCAATGCTGGCAAAGCATGGGCTGGAAGACGACCTGGACATCATCCGGGTTATCCAGCTTGCCGCCGGGAGTGGAATAGTAACGGTCGATACGAAGCCAGTGCATGTCATGATAACGAAGCACTTCGCCCTTCCCAACCACCGGTACATTATTCTCTGCATGACAGGCCACCACACAGGCGCCGCAGCCAAAGCAGGAGTTCATGTCGATCGACATACCCCATTTGATGCCGGGTTTGTCGTAGATAGGATAGAGAGTACCCCCCGATTCAAAGTTCTCGATGCCGCCAAAAGGTTTCAATTCCTTCTCGCGTTCTTCCCGGACGACTTCCGGATTTTTCTTGAACTCGTCCAGGGTCAGCTCCTTCACCACCTCCGTACGGCCTTCATAGCTGCTGTGGGTCTGGGTCTGGGCGACCTTATATTTCAGATCCGTCTTTTCAAAACTTGCATCGGTTCCAAACCAGTCTACCGTCGTACCGTTGTAGCTCAGCAGCGGGAAGGCATTTTTGCCGACACCGGTACCTGTGCCATCATAGCCTGCAGCGGCTCTGCCGATGTAATCGGCACTATTCTTTGGATCGGCGCTCTGACGGCCAAAACCGACAGCAATACCGATGACCTCGTTATGCGTGCCCGGAATGATCACCACCGGTAAGGTCAGCTCTTTTCCATTGGCTTTTACCTTGATCACCTGTTTGTCAGGGAAGACTTCATAGCCATCAGCCTGACGACGATCGGAAAGATCGAGGTTCCATTGTTTCTTTGCGAGATCCGGGGAGACGACAGCATAGTTGTCCCAGGTCGCCTTGGAGATAGGATCAGGCAGTTCCAGCAGCCAGGGGTTGTTGGCCTGGGCGCCGGTGCCGATAGAAACCTTCTGATAAAGTACAACCTCATAAGCACCGCCCTTCTTACCCCCGGCCAGCGCAGCAGCAGCGTCGCTGGTCTTCGCGGAGTTAAAGGTGGCTCCGCCGGCAGCCGCCGCAGCAGCAGGTTCGACTACACCATCCTGCAGGGCCTTTTCGTAGGCTTCGATGCCTCCGAGCTTGCCGGTCCAGTATTGTTTGAAATAGGCTTCGTAAGTAGTAGCATTACCACTCCATTTCAGCAGGTTATCCTCAAAAGGCCTGGTCTTGAAAAGAGGAGCGATAGTAGGCTGAAGGAAAGAATAATATCCGGGCTTAGCTTCCGAATCACCCCAGCTTTCGAGGAAGTGAGGCGCAGGCAAAGCAAACTTTACCAGCTCGGTTGTTTCATCCAGGCGGTCGTTAAAGGAGACGGAGACCTTTGTCTTCTTTACGCCGGCTTTGAATTTCTCCGCATCGAAATAGTCATATGCAGGGTTCACTCCGTACACCAGCAATGCGCCAACCTTGCCGTCATTGAGATCGGCTACCAGCGCATTCATGTCGCCGTCGATGCCCTGGCGGGTCATCAGGGGAGAAGCCCAGTCCACCGTAGTTCCGGTGGCGCCGACTGCTTCATTTATCGCGTTTACGATGATCTGAACATTCACGTTGTTGCTGCCGCTGACGACAAGGGCCTTCCCCTTATTTTCCATCAGCTCCTTAGCCGCCTTCTTCACACCGGCTTTCAGCTTCTCAGGAAGAGCAGGAGCCGTTACGGAACCTCCTAACTCAGCCAGCAGCGCCAGCGCAACCGCACCGGTTTCGCTTGGCCTGTGAGTGAAACGCTCGTCGGCATTGGCTCCGGTAAGAGAAAGCAGGCTTTCGAACTGGAAGTGTTTGTTCATTTCCGGATTCTTCTCGTCTATCTTCCTTCCTTTTGCATAGGCACGGCTGAATTGTTCCGGGCTCAGCCAGGTACCAAGAAAATCGGCACCAAGACTTACTACCACCTTCGCCTCGTCAAACCGGTAGGAAGGAATGGCCTTCTTTCCGTAGGAAGCTTCGCCAGCCTGTATCAGACCGCTGTATGAATCGGCATCATACTGCACATGGCGGCTGCCGGGATATTTTGCAAGGAATTCGCTGATGATCTGTTTGGTGGTAGGAGAGGTCAGCGTGCCGGTAAGAAGCACTAAAGGCGCTCCCGCAGACCCGGCCAGCGCGTCGGCTACCAGCTTGTCAAAGGCCTCGAAAGTGCTGACTTCCTGCGGCTTGCCGTCCACGATCTGAACAGGGAAACGAAGCCGGGCCGTATCATACAGGTCCAGCACCGAAGCCTGAACACGGGCGCCGGTAGTACCCTGACCAAGAGAAGAAAGCTTGTTGCCTTCCAGCTTGATAGGACGGCCATCCCTGACTTTTGCTACGATGGGGACGACATCCCCGCCAATAGTGTAGGTCGTCGCATAATAGTCGGCAACACCGGGAATGGTATTCTCCGGTTTGTTGAGATAGGGGACTACATGGCGAACAGGCATTTCGCAGCTGGCAGCCAGGGTCGCGGCAGCCGTGCTAAAGCCCAGATATTTAAGAAAATCCCTACGGGGAGTTTTTGCGTCGAGCAGTCCTTTTCCATCCAGGCCTTCCAACGGCAGACTCTCGCTGAATTCGTCTTCCGTTGATTTCTGAAACGCTTCGCTGTTACTGCGCTCTCCGAAACTTTGCCAGTATTTTTTGTCGCTCATAGCTGAGAAGTTAAACTAGACCCCATTATTCTCCGGGATATACACCCGATAGCTTTAAGGAGCATGGATTTTACATTATATATAGACTGTCTTTCAATTTTTGTTTCAAATCCGGTCAGGATCCTTCTATTCAACCGCCCGAACAGGGATTAGTAATGGCATTTCTGACACTCAGTACCACCGATGTTCTCCACCGTCACACTATCCATCTTGCCGGTCTTCAGGTCTTTATGGAATTTCTCATAAATGCTGTAGAACTTGTTGCCATTGTTCCCCGCAGAATCAGGGAAATTGACCTTTGTCGTACGGTGACAGTTGATACACCAGCCCATGCTGAGTGGCGCGAATTGTTTTACCTCATTCATTTCCTGGATGGGGCCGTGGCAGGTCTGGCATTGTACTTTGCCTGCCTTGGTATGCTGCGCATGGCTGAAGAATACATGGTCGGGAAGACTGTGGATCTTGATCCACTCCACAGGCTTAGCAGTAGCGGTATTGTAGCGGCTCGTCTTGGGATCGTAGCCGGTATAGCTGTATAATTTCTGGATCTCGGCCGTACCGTCTACTTCGCTGCCATCTTCGCGGTATAGCTTGGGACCCTTGCTATAGTCGTTGATCGCAGCATGACAGTTCATACACACGTTCAGCGGCGGAACAGTAGCATGCTTGGAATCCAGCGCATTGCTGTGACAATAAAGACAGCTGATCTGGTTGATCCCGGCGTGTACCTTATGCGAATAGAAGATCGGCTGCACCGGCTGGTAACCCTGCTGGCGACCAAGACCGATAGCGCCTTCCACTACCCAGTAACCACCCATCAGGAACAGGATGAGGATCACAAAAGTGATGTAAGCTTTGTTTCTGTAGAAAGGCACCGGCTCGGAAGCAGGGATTCCTTCTTTGTCGTCGGAGAGTTTCTTCAGGCTGCTGTTCACCTGGAGCAGGACGAACATGATAACAGCGAGAATCAGCGTCAGGATCCCATAAAGCAACGTGTTGTCGCTTTCGGCTCCCTTTGCAGCGGCAGTTTCTCCGCTTCCACCCTCAGGAGTTGTTGGCGCTGCCTTGGCGTTTTCCACATAGCTGAGGATAGCGTCGATATCTTTGTCCGTAAGAGAACCCTCGAACACGTTCATCGGGGTCTTGTTGAAGTCGTTGAACAGCTTCGTGAAATACGGATTCCCCGATGCCAGCACCTTCTGGTTGTTTCTGATCCAGGCGTGCAAAAGGGTCTTGTCCGGCACCCTTTCGGTAACACCCTTCAATGCAGGACCGGTAACAATCTTGAACGGACTGTGACACGAAGCACAATTCGATTGAAACAAAGCTTTACCGTCTTGAGCATATGAAGTATTTCCTAGTAGAACCAGAGAGGGGAGGAGGATACTGAATAATAGCGCTCTAACAATTGGTCTATAGTTGGTCATATATACAATATGTTGTATAAATGTGGAAAAATCTCCTTAACAGGTTGCAAAAATAAGTCAGGATTTTAACAATATATCAACATCCATAAAATTTTTTTTCCCGTGTGGGGCGTGGATTTCAGGTGATTACGACAAATCGCCGTGACCTTCTGTCATAGAAATGTCAACAGATACACTGTAGAAAATTAGTCACCAAATTCGGTGAAGCTGTTATCCAAATTCAACCCGGCTAGTGTAGTTTTGGTCCATGAAGCAGATTGCTATTTTCGCCTCGGGAGCAGGGTCCAATGCCGAAAGGATCATCGATCATTTTCGTTCCAATGCCAATATAAAGATCAGCCTCATCGTCTGCAACAAACCCGAAGCCGGGGTGCTGGACATCGCCGGAAAGGAAGGTATTCCCACCCTGATCATCGAAAAAGAGGCCTTTTTCCACGGGACGGCCTATCTTGAAGCGCTGCGTGAAAAAGCGGTGGATTTTATCGTGCTGGCAGGGTTTTTATGGAAGATCCCTTCCACACTGGTGAAAGCCTGGCCAGGCAGGATCATCAATATCCATCCGGCCCTTTTACCAAAATATGGAGGCAAAGGGATGTATGGCCGCTTTGTACACGAGGCAGTAGTTGAAGCAAAGGAAACGGAGACCGGTATCACCATACATTATGTCGACGAGCTTTACGATCACGGACAGGTCATTTTCCAGGAACGCGTGCCCGTTACACCGGAAGACACGCCCGCGACCGTGGCACAAAAAGTGCACCGGCTGGAACATCAGCATTTTCCAAAAATAATTGAAGCAATTGTCGCCAAATCATCGTTAAAAAATTGAACGGGGTGTTTTTTATAGCCCGTTTGATAGTATGTTCATTAAAATTTTTAAATAATTAGCCATTGTCTCTTTCTACCCATAAGCTTTTATTGCTGCTTTCCTTATCTGTTCTGTCCTTCTTTATCAGCAGCGAAGCCTGGGGGCAGGTCACCATACATGGTACCGTATACAATATGTACCGGACACGACCACTCGATGGCGTCAGCGTCCTCAGTACCGGCGGCCGCGGCACCGCTACAGACTCCAATGGCAACTATACGATCGTGGTCAACCAGGACGATTCTATCTATTTTTCCTACCTCGGCCAGGCCACGATGCGGTATCCCGTCAGATCACTCAATCTTTACAATGGCTTCGACATCGCACTGCATGTAGACCCGACCGAACTGAAAGAAGTAAAGGTCATGCCCCGCAGCTATAGAAATGATTCCATTCAGAACCGAAAGGACTACGCAAAAATTTTCAATTTTAAAAAGCCTGGCTTCAAGCTCAATGGTCCCAGCCCCGACGGGGCAGGCGTAGGAATAGACCTCGACGAGCTGATCAATGTGTTCCGCTTTGCCAGGACCAAACGCATCCAGGCCTTCCAGCGAAGACTCGAAGACGAAGAACATGATAAATTTGTCGATCACCGTTTCAACCGGTCTATCGTACTAAAGGTCACCCACCTCGAAGGCGACGAACTCGACAGCTTTATGGTAAGATATCGCCCCTCCTACGAGTTTTGCGAGAGAGCTACCGACTACGACCTCCTGGACTATGTCAAGCTCGCCTTCAAAGAATACCAGAAAGACCGCAAAGAGCGGCCCTGAGTCCATTTTTCTATATTTGCCAAAAATCGCACTATGGATCAACTAACGCTGGGCATCGGGACCCGCCTCCAACACACCCAATTCGGCCCCGGAGTCATCGTCGGCGTAAAATATGCCGTCTATCTTATTTCCTTTATCCATCATGGCATCAAAGAGGTCGACAAAACCGACCCCTCCCTGGACGAGATCATTCGCGAGAACGTGACCGAAGAAGTGGAGACACATTCTGAAACAGAAAGATCCCTTCTGAAAATACTTCGCCTCTGGGGTGGAATGACAGAGAACGTTCCCCTCGGCGACAAGTGGAAAGGCGGAATCATGACCCTCCACTCCGGCGACAAGTCCATAAAACCAAAAGAGATTCCGATCGACATTTTCTTTCACAAGATAGTAATGGCACGCGACAGGCTCAGGGTCCTGGAACAGCAGATCAACGGACATAAGGGACTCAGTGATGAAGAGAAGGTAAACCTGCAACAATATATTACCCGTATCTACGGCTCTTTTACAACTTTCAATGTGTTGTTTAAAAACAAGGAACAATGGTTCATCGGAGATAAGGGGTCTGCCGAATAAAAAACCTCCCTTTGAGAGGGGAGGTTGCCCTAATCAGTTCCATAACCATTAAACCTTATCCTATTTAGATTAAAGATATATAATCCCATAAATATTTTCAAGCATTGTGCACGGAAGGTGCAAAACTTGACCGCTTTCGCCTGCAGTTCTAATATTCCATTATCCTGTTTACATATTCACCCAGCCTCGCGCTGGCCAAAAAATTCTTTTCCAGCTGACCGTTAAAAGGTATCGGCGTATCCAGCGAGGCACACCGGAAGACCGGGGCATCCAGCAATTGAAAACAAAATTCGCTGATCCATGCCGCTATCTCCGCACCAATACCGCCGGTAAGGGTATCTTCATGTAATATCAACACTTTTCCCGTGCGCGCCACGGCAGCCCGGACAGCAGCGTAATCCAGGGGCAGCAGCGTCCGCAGGTCAAGAATATAGATAGACAGCTCCGGATGGGCAGCCGCAAAGTCCGAAGCCCAATGTACCCCGGCCCCATAAGTAATGATCGAGAGATCCTCGCCCTCCTGTACTATTCTTGCTTTACCGATCTCCACCTCATAATAAGCCTCCGGCACGGGACCGCTGATACTGCGGTACAACGCCTTATGCTCGAAATACAGCACCGGGTTCGGATCATTGATGGCCGCGATCAGCAGCCCCTTTGCATCCATCGGCGTCGAAGGATAGACAACCTTTAGTCCCGGCGTATGCACAAACCAGGCTTCATTGCTTTGAGAATGAAAAGGTCCCGCACCAACACCGCCGCCCGTAGGCATCCGGATCACCACGTCGGCAGGCTGCCCCCAGCGATAATGGATCTTGGCCAGGTTGTTTACGATCTGGTTGAAACCGGCCGTAACAAAGTCCGCGAACTGCATTTCCATGACACTCTTATACCCTTCCAGGCTCAGGCCCAGCGCACAGCCGACGATCGCGCTCTCGCAAAGTGGAGTATTCCGTACCCGGTGCTTGCCAAATCTATTTACAAATCCATCCGTTATCTTGAACGCCCCTCCGTATTCTGCAATATCCTGACCCATCAGGACCAGATTCTCATGTCTCGTCATCGACTGGTTCAACCCTTCGCTGATGGCGTCGACCAATCTCTTTTCCGGACCATCCGCCGCCCCGGCACTCCCCGCATCCGCGACCCTGGCATCCCGCGCCGCCGGCGCATAAACATCATCCACCTCCACCTCCGTATCCGGTACAATATTGATCGGATCCAGCACCCCGCTCAGCTCCGACTCGATATACTGCCGGGTCTCCTCCCGGATCCGATCCAGCAGATCTTCCGGCAAAACCCCCTCCTCCCGGAGCCAGGTCTCATAATTCGCAACAGGGTCCTTCTTCCCCCAGTCTTCCACCAGTTCCGCCGGAACATATTTCATCCCGCTGGCTTCCTCATGCCCCCGCATACGAAACGTCATACATTCCACCAGGTAAGGCCGCTGGTATTTGATGCAATACTCGCGGATCCCCCGCAGCGTATCATATACAGTAAGAATATTATTCCCGTCAATCCTGACACCCTCCATGCCATAGCCTTCCGCCTTATACACCAGGCTCTCACACCGGTATTGCTCGGAGACAGGCGTGCTCAACCCATACCCATTGTTCTCGATCAGAAAAATGACCGGCAGATCCCATACCGACGCCACATTCAGGGCCTCATGAAAATCCCCCTCGCTGGTGCCGCCATCGCCGGAGAACACCAGGGCCGCACGATCTTTCTTCTGAAGCTTATACGCCAGCGCAATGCCATCCGCAACCCCAAGCTGCGGCCCCAGATGGGAGATCATTCCGCAAATGGCGTGCTCCCGGCTGCCAAAATGAAAACTTCTTTCCCGCCCCTTACTATAACCATCGGGACTACCCTGCCATTGAAGAAACAACTTTGATAACGGCATCTGACGGCTGGTAAATACACCCAGATTCCGATGAAGAGGAAGGATCCACTCCTGCGGATCCATGGCCAGGGTCGCCCCCGCCGCTATTGCTTCCTGTCCGATACCGCTGAACCATTTGCTGATCCTGCCCTGACGCAGCAATACCAACATCTTTTCTTCGATCATCCGGGGTAGCAAAATGCTTTTGTACAAGCGGATAAGCTCTTCGTTGCTAAAATCTTTTCTGTCGAAATACATAAGATCGCCCTGGCTGTTTTGCTTATAATATTACCCCTCTCTTACCTGTCCACCTCTTCCTTATCCTTATCCCTGTATAACAGCGATGTCAGCAGCGACAATAGCAGGCTGAACAGCAGCGCCCAGCCAAAACTACGTACGTAGAATCCATCTACAAACTTGCTGGCAAGCTCTACAATAAGGGCATTGATTATAAAAAGGAAGAACCCAAAAGTAAGGATCGTGATCGGAAGGGTAAGAATAATAAGTATCGGTTTCAATAAAGAATTTAAAACCGCCAGAACCAGCGAAAGTACCATCGCAGTCCAGAAAGTATCAATATGAATGCCCGGAAGAACAGAAGACAATGCAAACGCAACTACCGCCGTGATAACAATGCGGAGCAGGAAGTTCATGTGATTCTTTTGTTCAAGGTAAAGAATTTTAGGCACATTTATATTACCACCAACTCGAAGAAATCCGCAGGATCAAGGTATTTTTTCGCCAGCTCCTGCAATTCCTCAGGAGTTATCGTTTTCACGATCTCTATGCCTTTTTCAAAATAATCCATGCCCAGCCCATTCAGGATAATATTCTTCCACCTGCCGGCCACATGGAAAGGCCCGTCAAGATCACCCAGGACAGTTCCGATGGCAAAATTCCGGGCCATTTGCAGCTCCTCCTCGTCGATCAGATCTTCCCTTATGTCATTCATTTCCTTATATACTTCTTCTATCGTGGCCGCGCAAACCTCCTTTCCGGCTTCCGTGCTGATCACAATGGCGCTCTCCTGGACATTATTGACCAGGTAGCTGTAGATGCCATAGGTATACCCCTTTTCCTCCCGGATATTGGCCATCAGCCGCGATCCGAAATATCCGCCAAAAACGTTATTCAGTACCTGCACCCGCTGGAAATCGGGGTGATGCCGGTTGGGGAAGTTCCGGGCGATCCGGATAGACCCCTGGACGCCATTGGGATCATTCGTTATAGCATATTTCTTCTGCGTAGCCGGTACAATAGGCGCCGCAATCCCCGACGCAGCGACACCAGGCGCTGCAATTCCAACCCCACCCTTAACCGAAGCGGGAGCATGTAAAGGCAGCTTCCCAAAACTGGCCTCCAGCTGCGCGATCAGGTCTCCCGGCAGCCGGCCGGCAGCAATGATCCTGCACGCCCCCTGCTGATAATAGCTCTTGTAAAAGGCCAGCAGGTCTTCCCTCGTCAGATCCTGGTAGTCCTCCATAACGCTGTATTTCCCATAAGGATGATCGATCCCGTATAAGTATGAATCGATCAGGCGGCTTGCTACAAAATCACTCTTTTTCAGACTCACCTGCAGACGCTGCTGGGCATTCTTTTTATAGATGTCCAGCTCTTCCTGGGGATAGACCGAATCCGTCACCAGCTCGGCCACTACAGGCAGCAGTTCGTGAACATATTTGTTGAGACAATGCAGGGTGATCTCCGCAGTCTCATGCTGGGCGCTGCGATTGAGATAAGCCCCATAATATTCAAAATGCTCGTTGATATCAAACGCCTTCCGGGTAGATGTTCCATTCTTCAGCAGGGCGCTGACAGCCGCCGCCACCCCATTCTTTTTTTCATAGGAGTTGCCGGCATCGAAGACCCAGTTGATCATCATCGCATCGACACTCCCAAGATCGATGGCATAGACTTCCACGCCATTCGATAACACATGTTTCTTATACGGAGGTAATATCAGCTCAAATTCTATTGCGTCTTTTATTACGGGAGCGCCCTTTCTGTTTAGCATAGACTTTTGTTGTGTGATCATCGTTAGATTCATTTTTCACTGCGGTAATACATAGTGTTGCTGTTCCGGATATCAAAGATCTCCCGGCTTGTCGCCAGGATCTCTTCCGCCGTGACGGCACGATATTTTTCCAGCTCGGTGTTCATCATGTTGACATCCCCAAGCAGCTCGTAGATGGCAAGGCTGTTCGCACGGTTCATTACGCTCATGTCCTCAAAGACGATGGCCGATTCCGTTTTGTTCTTTATCTTGGTTAGCTCCTTTTCAGTGATCATTGCGGATTTCAGCTTTTCCAGCTCTTCCTCCACTGCCGCGTCGGCAGCTTCCAGGCTGACGCCTTTTATCAGCTTCCCCTCAATGACAACCAGGCCTGGGTCATTTGAGCCCGTATGATAACATTCGATCTGGCTGAACAATTTCTTCTCCTTTATCAACGCCTGATGCAACCGGGAAGAAGCGCCGCCGCCCAAAACTTCCGTGATCAGGTCGGCAACATAATATCCTTTCTCCGTACGCGCAGCCATCGGGTAACATTTATAAAGGGCGTCCAGCGGAACATCTGCTTTTACATCCATCTTCCGGGCTTCCGTTTGCTTTGGCTCGACAGGCAGATCGCGAACATATTTTTCTCCGGCAGGAATATCTCCAAACCATTTCTCCGCCAGTTCACGCACCTGCTGCACCGTCACTTTTCCCGCCACGACCAGGATAGCATTCACCGGACGATAATATTTAAAGAAAAAGTTCCTGACGTCCTCCAGCCTGGCATTCTCAATATGAGAGAGCTCGCTGCCAATGGTCATCCAGCGGTAGGGATGCTTCGTATACACCATTTCACGCATCTTGAACCAGACATCCCCGTAGGGTTTGTTGATATAATGCTCCTTGAACTCCTCCATCACCACCTTCCGCTGCACTTCCAGGCTCTTCTCATCAAAAGCAAGCGACAACATCCGATCGCTTTCCAGCCAGAAAGCCGTTTCGATGTTTTCCGCAGGCAGCTGAATATAGTAGTTGGTAAAGTCGTTGGTGGTATAGGCGTTGTTCTCTCCCCCTGCCAGTTGCAAAGGAGTCTCGAAATCCTCAATATTCACGGAGCCTCCAAACATCAGGTGCTCAAATAAATGGGCAAAACCGGTCTGTTTCGGGTCCTCGTCGCGGGCGCCAATGTCATATAGAACATTGACGACAACCATCGGAGTAGCCGCGTCTTCATGTACCACGACCCTTAAGCCGTTTGCCAGCTGAAATTTTTCAAATTTTATCATAGTTGCAATCCTTTGAAAGGGAGTGCAAGTTAAAGAAAAGTTCGGCTGGGCGACCGGACCACCTATTTAATACTCCCGGCCTGCTATTTAATGCTCTTTACCCGCAAATAGGTCTGCTGCAGCTCCCCGTTCCTCTTGAAGGTAATCTTGACCTTTTCCCCGGGGTTTTGTAGTAAGTTCTTGTAAGTCTGGATGTTATTAGTAAAATTGGTGCCGATCGCCAGGATCACGTCATCCTCCTTCAACCCGGCTTTATCGGCCGGAGAATCCTTCATGACGTCCCCGATCCGGATCTCTCCGTCCACCCAGTAAATCCCCAGTCCGGTATACGAATAGTCAAACTGCTCCCGGTAATGTGAGTTGGGCATCAGATATATAGACCTGCGGTCATAGTTGAGAATTACATTGAACCTTCGCAGAATATCATTCCCTATGAGCCCGCCCAGGTTAGGATAGGAGGTCACATTATATTGATCATCAAAGACATAGGTTGGAACCTTGCGGAACCGGAAAGGACCGATCCGCACCTCCTTCAGCGTCGTCAGCCGCATCGTAGCCTTCCCCCCAAGACCCTGCGCCTGCGTAAAGTAACTCTTTTTCCGGCTGTCCAGCAGCAGGCTGTCGTTTACAAAGTCCGTGGAAAGCAGCGTACAAAGCCCCGCCCCCGTATCAAAATAAAACCGGTTGTTGATCCTCAGGGCATCAGAGACCTGGGCATTCACGATCGGCAGACTGGCAATTACTGCCCTCATCATATACCCCCCCTTGGGATAACGGAAAGCTCCTTTTGAATACACCGAGATCCGCAGACTGTCATAGTTGATCTGGACGATATACCGGGAAAAGAAGCTATACCCGATGATGCCATCGACTTTTTCCCCATACACGCTCGTAAGAATATCATAGTCATTCACATGAAAGTTCATACTGTCCACCGAAAGACCCGGCAGACGAAGCGTTTCATTATACAGGAATTTTACCTGGCGGATGCCCGCAATACCCAGGATGGTCCGGTCCGAGGGCTTTGGCGTCAGCCGCAGCCGCAGACAGGTCATAGAGTCCAGTGAAATACCCCCGCTCCCTGTGTCAAGAATAAAATTCAGACTGTCGGAAAAATTGTCCAGCCCCGCCTTGATGAGAATGACCCCTCCCGTGAACAGCGTGAAGGGAAAAGTGGTAATGAGCTTCGCCGGCCGGGCGAAAGTTTCCTGTGCGCCGGCAGAACGGCCGGTCAGAAGGATCAGGCTCGCGAGCAGGATAAGAATAGGCCGGCATAGCAACATTATCAAAGGATGACAAGGTGAAAGGCGTTTTTTCTGGCTAAGCATAGTTAGTAGGGTGTTCGACTTATTAAAAATAACTTGTATTTACCAAGATTTCAAACCGCTCATCGCAAAATATCCTTCTTTTTCAACAGCCCGCTCTTGCGTACATTTGCTGGATGAATCTCTCTTTATTATACGATCAGGCGCTCCAACAGCAATTCCTTTCCATCGAAGAAGGAGTATTTCTGTTCCAACACGCTCCCCTGACCGAGCTGATGTATGTCGCCGACGAACTGCGGAAAAAACAGGTCCCGCACGGCAAGGTCACCTGGCAGATCGATCGCAATGTCAATACCACCAATGTCTGCATCGCCAATTGTAAGTTCTGCAATTTCTACCGGATACCCGGTCACGCAGATGCCTACATTACCGATCTCGACACCTATAAAAGAAAGATCGAAGAAACCTTCCGCTGGGGCGGCGACCAGCTCCTGCTACAGGGGGGACACCACCCTGAGCTGGGACTAAGCTTTTATACCACCCTCTTCAGCCAGCTAAAGGCGCTGTACCCAAACCTCAAGCTCCATACCTTAGGCCCACCCGAAGTGGCGCATATCTGCAAGCTTGAGAAAATGAGCCATCACGACGTCCTGTCCGGGCTGAAAAAAGCCGGCATGGACTCCCTTCCCGGCGCCGGCGCAGAGATCCTGGTCGACCGCGTCCGCCGCCTGATCAGCAAGGGGAAATGCGGGGCCCAGGAATGGCTCGATATCATGCACGAAGCTCATAAGCTGAATATCACCAGCTCGGCAACCATGATGTTCGGACACGTCGAGACCCTGCAGGAAAGGATGGAACACCTGGTAAAGATCCGCGAAGTACAGGCGAAAAAACCCGCCGAAGCAAAAGGATTTCTTGCCTTTATCCCCTGGACCTTCCAGGACGTGGATACCCTCCTGACCCGCATTCGCGGCGTACATAACCTGACCACCCCCGAAGAATATATCCGCATGATCGCCATTAGCCGCATTATGCTCCCCAATGTCAAAAATATCCAGGCCTCATGGCTCACGGTAGGTAAACAGACCGCCCAGCTATGCCTTCAGGCAGGCGCCAACGACTTCGGCAGCATCATGCTGGAAGAGAATGTCGTCAGCGCCGCCGGCGCCCCCCACCGCTTCACAGCCCGCGGCATCCAGGAAGCCATCCGGGAAGCCGGATTCGAACCCCAGCTGCGCAACCAGCAATACGAATGGCGTCCCCTCCCTTCAACCATCGAAGAACAGGTCATAAACTATTAAATTTCAATATGTAAGTGTTTACGCTGGTTTTTTTTGTAGTTACAGAAACTTAAAATCCGGATTTTGCGTTCCTATAAGCGGAGACCCATTTCATATTCATGAAAAGCCCTTTTCGTAAATTAATACGCATTTCGGTAGTCTTATTGGTGCTGGTGCTTCTGTTCAATTTCTTTGGATATTATTTTAACCACATAAAATCCCTGGAAAATAAGGAACTCATCGAAGCCAT
Source organism: Puia sp. (assembly GCA_036499285.1). Taxonomy (GTDB): domain Bacteria; phylum Bacteroidota; class Bacteroidia; order Chitinophagales; family Chitinophagaceae; genus Puia. The sequence goes on from DASYEB010000043.1 coordinate 138,836, forward strand.
CAACCGGTCAGGACACCAACAGACACTCAGTCAGCGCATCGCCAAAGAGTCCATTCTGCTATTAAACAACCCCGGAGCTTCCAGCTCGCCCGGTTTCAGGGATACTCTTTCCGCCCAGCTGGACGTCTTCCAGAAAAGCCAGGCACAGCTGCAGCAACAGGCCGGGTCCACACCTTCCCCCGTTCCGCAGCAGATCTTCCAGATAAAATTGCTCCTTTCCTCCTCCCAGCCATATTTCCAGTCTATGATGGCCATCGGACAGGAACTGACTCAAGCCGACTCCCCCCTGCTGGTCATGAACAAAAAGCTCTACCTCCGGGACCTGTTGTACAACGAGCAAAAGTTCAACGCCCTCATGGGTGAGATTAACCAGCATTATTCCGAGCTGGTCCGGGAAAAGAACAGCGAGGTCGCTACCATCGACACCGGCAAGCTGATCTCCCTGCTCGCCGCCATCATCGGACTGATCATCCTCGTGCTCGAACCCGCCTTTAAAAAAGGCGAAAAGAATTACAAAGAGCTCCAGAAAGCCCGCAATGAGCTTTTGAACGAAAAGAAATTCCTCGCCTCCATCCTCCGGTCCCAGACCAACTATGTCATCCGGATCAACCGTAACGGGAATTTTACCTATGCCAACCCCGCCTTCTTAAGAACATTTGGTTATACAGAACAGGACATCCATAGCGTCCTTTTTTATACAACGATCTTTCCAAAAGACCTGGCCCGCTGTCAGCAGGTCGCCAATGACTGCTGGAACAACCCCGGCAAAGTCTCCCGCCTGCTGATCCGCAAACCCATCGGCCAGTCCCGGGAATTTCTCTGGACCGAATGGGAGTTTCTCGCATTACTGGGAGAGAACGGCCAGGTCAACGAGATCCAGGGTATCGGCCTCAACGTTTCGGAAAAACTACAGATGGAACAGGGGAAGGAAGAAGCCATCCGCACCCTTTCCTACGCCATGACCTACGCCAAAATGGGTTCCTGGAAGCTGGATTTCTTTAACAGCGAGCTTTTCCTCAGCAAGGAGTTCAAAGCCCTGCTCGCCATGGATGAAGAAGACCCTGACAAGATCGCGCTCGATAATTTCCTCCATTTATATGTAGTGCCGGAAGATTTTAACCTCGTAGCCGAAGAGTTTGCCAAAGCCATGCAGCATAAAGAAAATACCGGTTATGAAACCTCCTTTTCCTGTCGTATCATAACCAAGCAGGGATGGATGCGCTACCTCTCCGTAAAAGGAAAGGTGGTGGACGAACAGATGGAGTTTGGCATCGCCCAGGACATCACATTCCAGAAAGAAGCGGAAAATGCCCTGCTCAACAGCGAACAGAAATTCCGGCTGCTGGCAGAGAATTCAGAAGATATCATCAGCGTCCATGCCGTCGACGGAACCATCTGGTACCTTTCCCCGTCCGTAGCAATGGTACTCGGTTACGAGGTCGATGACATCATCGGCAGGTCCTTCGAACAATATGTCCACCCCGATGACCGGCATAAGTTCCTGCCCGCGGACCAGGTACCCGCATTTGCAGAAGCGACCCTCAAGAACACCGCCCTTACAGAAAGCAGCATCACTGTCCGCTACCGCATCCTTCGCAGGGACGGCACCTATATCTGGCTCGAAACTATCATCAAACCCATCGTCGACGAAGCAGAGCTGGTCAAGCTGATCTGCACTTCGCGGAACATTACCGACCAGAAGATCGCACAGGAAAAGCTGAAGAAAAAAGACCATCTGCTGCATGCCGTAGCACAGGCGACACATTCGCTCCTGATCAATACCGATCTCAGCCAGGCCATAACAGAGTCCATCCAGGTGCTGGGCAGCACAGCCATGGTCAGCCGCGTTTTTATCTTCCAGAATCACTTCGACATGACTTCACAGGAATGGTTTACCACCGAGATCCACGAATGGACCGAACGACCGGTGGATTTCCGGCTAGGCAATCCCGATATCAGGAACATTCCTTTTGAAAGCATAAAAAAGATCATCGAGCCGCTGATAGATCACCTGCCCTTTGTAAGCTATAAAAGCACGGAAGAAGACGGGCAGCTGAGAGCTATCTTCGACCGGACAGCCATTCTGTCCAGCGTTGCCCTGCCCATTTTCCTGAAAGACGGCACCTTCTGGGGCTTTGTCGGCTTTGATGAACTGAAGGAAGAAAGAGAATGGTACGAAGCCGAGTTCGCTATCCTGCGTTCCTACGCCTCTTCCGTAGCCGCTGCCATCGAACGCAAACAGATCGAAGTGGAGCTGGTGCAGGCAAAGGAGCTGGCAGAGTCCGCCAGTCATGCAAAAAGCGAGTTCATGGCCAATATGAGCCACGAGCTGCGGACGCCAATGAATGGCATCATCGGTTTTACCGATCTCGTGCTGACCACCGAACTGCAAAAGGCACAGCGCGACTATCTGCAGAACGTAAAAAAATCTGCCTATGGCCTGCTGGAGATCATCAACGATATCCTCGACTTCTCAAAGATCGAAGCCGGCAAGCTGCTCATCGATCACACCCTTTTCAAGCTGGACGAACTTATCGAAGAGACGATAGACATGCTCACGCTGAAGGCGTTTGAGAAACAGCTGGAGATGTTGTATCGCGTTGACCCGACCATCCCGTCCCAATTCCTCGGCGACCCCGTCCGGATCAGGCAGATCGTCGTCAACCTGCTGGGAAATGCCATTAAGTTTACCGGGGATGGAGAGATCCTGGTTTCTATCCGCAAGGTCAGCAACAGCTACCAGGTAGACCGGAAGTCTTTTATCAAGCTGGCAATCGAAGTAAAAGATACCGGCATCGGTATCCGGAAGGAGAAAATGCAAAAGATCTTTGAAAGCTTCACCCAGGCAGATACTTCAACCACCCGTAAATACGGCGGCACAGGCCTTGGCCTTACCATTTCGAAGAGCCTTGCCGAACTGATGGGCGGACAGCTCACCGTAGAAAGCGAACCTGGCAAGGGCAGCACCTTTACCCTGCACCTTATCCTGGAAGTCGCCAACGAACAGCCGGAAGTAGAGCAGCCGGATAAAGCATTGCTGCAAAAAGTGCTCATTGTAGACGACAACAGCAGCAATCTGCTGCTAATGCAGGAGATCTTTAGTTATTTTCATATTCCCACCGAACTGGCAGCGAATGGAGAGACGGCCCTGGCAAAGATCAAAGAAGCCCGGCAGATGAAAGAGCCTTTCAGCCTCATCATTACCGACCACCTCATGCCGGGCATGGATGGCATAACCCTGGTAAAAGAGATCAAAAAGACCTTCCCGATCATCGGCGGTCAGCCCTTTATCTTAATGCTTTCTTCCCTGGAAAAGAATATCTATCAGCACGAAGCCTCCAGGGCCGGCATCACCAAGTTCCTTTCCAAGCCCGTGAAGATGCACGAACTCTATGGCGCACTGCTGTCTCTCTTCGAAATGAACCTGAACCAGGAGAACAATCAGTTCACCGTGCCAAATAGCAGTGTGGAAAAGGTCTCCGAGCCAACCAGTATCCTGGTTGCCGATGACGACCCGATCAATATGCTGCTGATCTCGGAAGTGCTGCGCCGTATGGGCTTCGAGGTCATCCAGGTCAGCAATGGCAGAGAGGCGCTGGAAAGACTTCCGCAATGCGACCCCGTCATGATCTTTATGGACGTAAATATGCCCGAGATGGACGGATATACCACCACCCGCCACATCCGGCAGATGCCGGAGCCCTGGTGTAATTTACCCATCATCGCCCTTACAGCAGACGCAATGAAAGGCGATCGGGAAAAATGCCTGGAAGCCGGCATGAACCAATACATCTCCAAGCCCTTCCGGCTGGAAGAGATCGATGCCGTGCTCCGGAATTATACGCTGATGGTTTAAAAGCCCCCGGCAATCGCTGCCGCAACCGCAACCCCCTAATTGCTGGTCATCTCCCCCTGCGCTTGCTCTTTCCCATCCTGCACATCGAGGACGATCTTCCATACCTTTTCCACCTGCTGCAGAGAAAGATCAACCTTGAGGTTTTTCATGTTGCCGACACCGGGTAATAAAGAAAATACAACATGGGTAGACTTGCGGTCTTCGGCCGGCGCCTCATATTGACCGCTGAGGATGAATGTCTTTTGATTGCCGGATGTGATGATGCTGTTGCTCAGCTGTGTATAGATCTCCGAGAAGCGGCTTTTTGCCGTTTCAAAGCTCCCAGTTTCGAGGACCATACAGGCCCAGCCTGAGCCGGCAACACCCGCAGACGTGCTGAGGGTGATGACGCTCGATGACGAGCCTGGCAATTGCAGGGTCGAACGATACCTGGCCGTTTGCACAGCCTGGCTGATCATCTCGCCTTTTATGTTGTAAAAGTGGTTCGGATAATCCTGGATCACCTGTTCCAGTACGGCCTGGGTCTTGTTAGAAAAAACCCCTTGCGCAGAAAGGGTAGCTGTCAACAGCACCGGCGCAAACGTGAGAATATAGTTTCTCATAGTAAGGATTTGCCGGTAAGATACCGCGCTTAACCGCCACTTGCAATAGTAATAGTACGAATCACGCGCCCACCACGCGCCCTGCCATTAACCGTTATTTTCTGCCAATTTAACAGGGCTTTATAAAATAAATCCGTAAATTGGACGTTAAGACCGTAACTTATACAACTCTAATTGTAATTGTTTACCCCTTAATTCAATTAAGTCCGATGAAGAAAAACCACATGCAATACGACGTTCGCAGAACGCGCATTTACAAAGACATCTACAGGCCTTCCTCCAATCCATCCCGCTTCCTGGGCACACTGCTATCCATCATCTTACACGGACATTCCCAGGTAGGCGCTTCAGATACCTTTTTATCCCGTAAAAGCACCCGATAAGCCGGCCCAAAGCAACTCCTGTCCCTAATTCAGGGGATATCGTCCTCCGCCACCACGGCCGCCGCCGCCACGGAAACGGCCAGGGAACATTCCCGGCATCCGCCGCTGGTTAGCTCCTGCAAAATTGTTCAGATTGTAAGTAAAGGTCAGCATGGCATACCGGCTCAGTACATTGGTCCGCTGATAGGAAACCGTGCCGGTACCCACCGTCTTGCTCACCGAAGTATTCTTGCCCAATACATCAAAAACCGTCAGTCTCAGCTCTCCATTCTTCTTTTTGAAAAGCTGCCTGGCAATAGACGGGGTCAGCAGCGGGACACTCGCATTGTAAGTGTTCGAATGATTATACGTATAGATGTAGTCGAATGTAGCCGAGATCAGCCAGCCATTATTGGTGTACGCAGTAAACTCCGTCGAAATGTTTTCGGTAAAGGAGTTCAGGTTATTACTGGTATTACCGGAGGAGCTGTCGGTCTTTGCCGGACCGCTGCCCGACCCCGGGATCGTAGGGATGGTATACGAAGACGCCGCGCTCAGATTCATGTCGAAGTTCTTCCTGATATTCGTCGTCCACGAGATGGTTTCCCCCAGTACGGTATTTTTTGTGTACAGATGCGAATACTGGTTGAGACTGGCCGCCGTAGAATCCGTCGCCCGAAGGGTCTGGCTTTGCGAATAGCTGACATTGGTGATCAGGTTCAGGTTGGACTTTGGTCTCTTTAAAGGGAAGCCATAATTGAAGTAGCCGGAGATATTATAGGTCCCGCCCAGGTTTACATAATTGGTCACCGTTCCCAGATTCTTCTTATAGTATATGGCTGATTGAATGTCGTTGACAACAGTGCTCGCATTGATGGTCGCAAAGATCACGCGCTGTGTCGACGGATCGAAATTGGTATATAATAGCCGGAGGCTATGGGTGAACTGCGGTCTCAGATTGGGATTACCCGTCGTGAAATTGATGCTGTCCGAAGTCGTTGTCAGCGGTTGCAATTGAGCAGGGGAGGGCGTTCCGGTCCTGCCGTTGTAAAATAGCCGGAGATGCTGGGTCGGAGACATCGTATAGCGAAAATTCAAAGTCGGGGTCAGGTTGACATAGTCATGGGCCACCGTGATGTTCTTTGTCGTATTGTCGCTGTTGAAGCTGGTCCATTGTACGCCGGAGCCGACGGACAAGTTGAGCTTTTTACCCTCGAGACGCCAGGCCAGCGCGACCTGGTCGGCATTGGAAAGAAACTTATAGGAGTTGCTGAAGAGACTGTCAAAATGAGTATACCCCTTTGTCGCCTCGTCATAAGCATAGGTATTGTTGATCGTCGTATTCTTTGTATACCAGTGGTTATAGCTCAGCTGCAGCATCATCCTTTTTCCCAGCGGTTCCGTATAGGAAAGGGTAGGGGTCAGTGAGACCGAATGCAGGGAGTCGTTGTAGAACTGGTTCAGCGTCGAAGCCACAGGACCCGTCGGCGTGTATTGCGTGTTGACAGAGTAATTATACCCCGAGCCATTGTTGATATTAACCGTTCCGTTGACATCTAATGAGATGGTTCGGCCCGGTTTCCCAAACCTATGCCGGAACTGCAGGTTCGAGCCATTGATATTAAACCCGGTATTGTCGCTGGACGTATGCCCGACCTGGTTAAGGACAGGATTCGAATGCGCATCGGTCGTATAGGTGTTGGAATTCCCAAAGGGCGTGCTCTTCTGGAAAGTGATATTCGGACGGAAGATCAGCGAGTTGTTGCTGTCAAGTCTCGATTCCAGGTTGGCAAAGATCCGATGGTTCTGGATCTGGTTGATGGCGTAGCTGCCACCCGACGAGATCTTCGTGGACGTATCGCTCACGGATGAAAGCGAGCTGTCCTTCCGGGTCAGGCTCACATGCTGGTTGTTATAGAAATAGCTGGCCGTGAGGTCCGTCTTTGTGCCAAAGGAATTACGGTAGTTCGCGCCACCGGCCCATACCGCTGTTACACCGGTAGAGGTCGGACTCGTGCTCGCAGCAGGCCCTCCGCCACCACCACCGCCGCCGCGACGGCCGCCACCACCGCCGCCGCCAAAAATATCCTGGGGCGTGAAATTCTGTTTGTTGACGTCATTTGCCTGGGCCAAAATTGACATCTGCTGATTCCCGTCAAAACGGTGAAGATTTATACTTTCATCATATTTCTCATCCGTTCCGGCGCCGGCCACGAACTTTCCGAAATAGCCTTTCCGGCTGTTCTTCTTCGTCACAATATTGATCGTCTTTACCCGGTTGCCGTCATCAAAGCCGGTAAATTTGCTTTGGTCGCTGAGATCGTCAAAGACCTGGATCTTGTCAATGATATCGGGAGGCAGGTTCCGGGTCGCCAGCTTCGGATCATCGCTGAAGAAACGTTTTCCGTCCACCATAACCCGGGTAACCGTCTCACCCTGGGCCGTGATGTTGCCGCTTTTGTCCACCTGTACTCCCGGCATCTTCTTCAGCAGGTCTTCCGCTACCGCATTGGGCTTTACCGCAAACATACCGGCATTGTATTCCACCGTATCCTTCTTTACCGCCATCGGCGGCCGCTGGACAACCACGGCCTCCAGCGTCTTATCCGAAAGATGCATATACAGCGTGGCAAGGTCTACATCAGTACTGGCTTCCGAGATCGTAAATTTCTTTACGATCGGCTGATAGCTCTCGAATGATATTGTCAGGGTATATTGACCAGCCCTCAGACCTCTCAGCGTAAAAGCACCCTTCTTATCGGAAACGACAAATTCCGCCTCCGTCGAATCCGCTCCTGCAGCCAGTACACCAACGGTAGCATTGGGGAGAGGCTGCTTTCCGGCAGTGGAATCAAAAACGATCCCATGCACCGTGCCTCTGACCCGGACAGGAGAAGTGGTCGGCGGATTAGCCTGTGAAAATGAGCGTGTCGTGAAAAATAGCCCGCTTAATAGTAATAAAAGTACATACTTAGTCATAGCCGATCATTGACTGCTAAAATAACAGGTCGTTTACTCTGCACATACGGCAGAGTTACCAGTGGTAAAATTGGATTGCCGGCAGGGTGAAGGTAGGGCATATTTGGCCCCTTGAAAACAGGTCTATCGGTGAATTTTTAATCCGGTATTAATCCCGTTGGCCTATGAAAACAGATATTCCACATCCGCCCGCGTCAGGCTCTTCACAAACCCATCATCATCCGCGATCAGGTCCCTGGCCAGAACGCGTTTCTTTTCCTGCAGCTGCAGAATCTTGTCTTCTATCGTATCCTTACAGATCATGCGATAGGCAAAAATATTCTTGGTTTGACCGATACGATGGGTCCGGTCGATGGCCTGTTGTTCCACGGCAGGGTTCCACCAGGGGTCGACAATATAGACATAGTCCGCCGCCGTAAGATTGAGACCTACGCCACCCGCCTTCAGGGAGATCAGGAAAACGCGGAACGTGTCGTCATTCTGGAAATTCTGTATGGCCTTTTCACGATCTATGGCAGAAGTGCTGCCGTCGAAATATTCGAAAGGAATACCCAGCTCTTTCAGTCTTTCCTTTATCAGCGCCAGCATACCCAGGAACTGAGAGAAGATCAGGGCTTTATGGTCGCCAATATTCTCTGCGATCTCCCTGGCCAGCTCGTCGAGCTTGATGGAGTTGTTTGGATAACGGTCCGTCTCGTTGAGAATGGCAGGCGAGTCGCAGATCTGCCGCAGCTTCATCAGACCCTGGAGAATGGTCAGCTGCGACCGCTGGATGCCCTGTGTCTCGATAGTACCAAGGATCTTATCCCGGTAGTCATTCCTGTAGGCCTCATAGACCTTCCTCTGTTCGTCTTCCATTTCACAAAAGAGAATGGTTTCGGTCTTGTCGGGCAGGTCCTTGGCTACCTGTTCCTTGGTACGGCGGAGGATAAAAGGATATAATAATTTTCGCAGATGCTCCTTACGGTCCTGCTCGCCGAACTTGTCGATTGGAACGGCAAACTCCTGGCGGAAGAATTCCAGGCTGCCCAGCATGCCGGGATTGAGGAAGTTCATCTGCGCGAAAATATCGAAGGTGTTATTTTGCAGGGGCGTACCGCTCATACAAAGCCGGTTTTTGGCCTGCAGGAGACAGGCCGCCTTGGTGACCTTGCTGCTCGGGTTCTTGATAGCCTGGGATTCATCCAATACCGCATAGTCGAAAGCCATCTCGAGCAACAGCTTGATATCGCTGCGCAAAGTGCCATAGGTGGTGATGATCACGTTGTACTGGGAAAGTATCTCCTTGCTGCGCGTCCGGTCCCCGCCATGATGGATATGATAGGTCAGGTCCGGCGTGAATTTTTTTATTTCATTCTCCCAGTTGAACATAAGAGTGGTCGGACAGACGACCAGCGCGCTCAGACGGCCATTGGCGGTACGGAAATGCTGGAGGTAGGAAAGGGCCTGTATCGTTTTACCAAGACCCATGTCATCGGCAAGTATTCCCCCCCAGTTGACTTCCTTGAGGTAATTGAGCCAGTGAAACCCATGTACCTGGTAGGGCCGCAGGATCGGTTCCAGGTGAGCCGGCGGCGGAACTTCGCGGATGCGGTTGAATTCCCGCAGCTGTTCGTATTTTTCCTCCAGCCGGATGATCAGCTCCTCTTCATTGCGGCCTTCATAGAGCTCGTCAATAACGCTCATATGATACTTTGACAGGCGCAGCTGATTGCTCTTCCCTTCCCCAACCCGGAAAAGAAGGGAGTATTTTTTGATCCACTCCTCCGGCAGAACCCCAAGGGTGCCGTCATGAAGCGGAACGAATTGCTGCCGGTTCCCCAACGCCTTTTTTACATCGGCAATGGTCACTTTCTGGTCACCAAAGACGATATCCACGCGGGCATCGAACCAGTCGGTATTGCTGCTGATATGTATCTTCGTCTGGGGCTTGGCCGTATTAAAACGGAAATTCTTCAGGGCATCAAAACCATAGACCGGTATCTTCATCTCCTCCATGGCGTCCACAAAGAGGAAGAACCAGTTGTTCTTCAGCACATCCGCACCCTTGAGTGCCAGGCTATGCGAAGTCTCCGGGTGGATGAACTGGGAGTGAAGCGATTCCAGCTTGCGGAAGAACTGCAGTTCCGCCTCCTTGTTCCTATGTACGATCAACACCCGGTCACCATCCGGAACAATGATCTCGTCCTTCCCGCCGGGCCTGGTCTCAAACCCTTTATAGGAGAACAGTGGTTGAAAAACCAGATAATCGCCTTTTTCCTGCAGAAGTAGCTTTCTTTCCGGATCGCCATCCTTGACCTCCCGGACCAGGTCGCTGTCAAAGTCGACATGATATTCGGTCGTCAATGGCAATACAAAATCCTTTAGCCGGGCCGGCCAGTCTTCCTTGCTGATCGTCCATTTTTCTTTCCCCGCAAATTTTTCTATCAGGGCAATGTCCTCCGGCCTGTTCCAGAGATAGAGATTATTGTTGTAAAAGAAGACCAGCGAACTTTTGCACTCATTCCGGGAAAGATCTACCGGCTGACCGTTGATCTTTACATAACAGCTCAGCTCATAGACGCCTTTCCCCGCGGCGACACTGAAGAAGGGCGTCACCGGGTCCGCGGACAAGCCCACCGGCTGCAGGTTGGCCGTCTTAAAAGCCTTATGCCCGTTGAGATAGAACACGAACGGATTCACGTTGAGCTCTATAAAAAGCTTTTTTAATTTAGGATGCAGATACTCCACCATCAGCTTCTTCGTCTCTTCCGGCAGATCGTCCTCCTCGTGATGGATGATATTCTCCCATATGCCGCTAAAAGGGGAGTTGCGATTGAGATATTTATTGATCTCCGAACCCTGCATCTTACGCAGGGAGGGAATCATCTGCTTGTCGAACTCATTGAAAGGATCGCTGTTGATAAATTTGACAAGATCCATCTTCTCTACCTTGCCGGCATAGGCACTCTGCTCCTCATTGCTTTCTCCCGCTATCGCATCCAGGGCAAACCCCGGGAAGCCGTCGTGGTTGAAATTGAAGACGACACCCAGCCGCTGGGCATTGCCCGCGACTTTTTCCTCTTCGACGATGGCAGCAGGCACTTCCGCCTCCATTGCCCTGGGCCGGCTGCTGGCCAGGGGCGCCACCCGTTTGATAGTAGTATCCAGTACCCGCAGGAAAGGCTTGCCTTCCTTATAGGTGAATTCAAATTTACCCTTCAGGTCATCCGAAAGCGAATACCCGTATGCTTCCAGGAGCTTGTTCTTTTCCTTGTCCCAATTGCGGATGCTGTCGAAATAATAAGCGCCGTGTGCCTGCAGCAGCTGCAGAAAGACGATCACTTTCGGCAGGGACAGCGGATGCAGAGGATCCGGAAAGTCGCTGCTGGTATCAAAATTCCTCTCTTCATTCTTACGCAGAACGACCTGATATGTCTGATCTTCTAATTTAACGGATGCTTTGACGACCTCATCTTTTGCAAACTCGATATTGGCCTTTTCCGTACGGAGGAATTTTTCGGCATCAGCCAGGGTCTGCTGCGAACAAAGCAGGCGGATGCTTTTGAGGTCGATAAACTTCATTTTCACGACCGTATGACGCTGGTCATAATGTATCTCTTCCGCCTTCAGCATGTTCCTGTCCAGCAGCTCCTGGAGCTGGATCAATGCCCCCGCTTCATGACGGCAGATATCCCCCAGGTTATAGGGGCAGCTGCAGCGGATGGACAGCGTTTTGGCGTCCTTGAATTTCTGCACGTACACTTTATAATACGTGGAATAGCTGTCGTCCTTAACCCGGAAGGTAACAGATTCGAACAGCTCGTCGTATTCGATCAGCTCTACGTAACCAATAGCGTGGATCTTTTTCCCCCGGCGAATTACTTCGTCGGTCCCATTGGTATATACATACTTAATAAGGTGCGGTAGCGCCATACATTTTTTTAACAAATCCCCTTTCCGGCACCCTTCTGGCTACAGGCTTCGCCCTCAGAGCTACTGCCTCAACACCGTTGAGGCATCGCCCGTTAGCTTCGGGCTTCGCCCTCGCTAATCCCGGGTCCATTCCGAAAAGGCCAATCTGCAAAACTAAAGGAAAAAAGGTGAGTGTAGAAAATAAATCCGCGCTACCTTTATTCCGATAAACCGGCTTTTATGATCCTCCGTATTTTTGTGCTTACACTTACCCTGTCTCCGGCTTTTCTGACCATTTCCGCCCAAAAATTAAAAAAACCCGATAAGATCACGCTTTCCAACCTGGAGGCACATATCCGCTATCTGGCTGATGACAGGCTGGAAGGCCGGAGAACCGGCAGCCCGGGGGAAAAGGCCGCCAGCGATTATATCAGCTCCGGGTTCAGCAAGGCCGGATTACAGCCCAAAGGAGACAATAATGGCTGGTTACAGGCCTTTCCGGTCGACGAAGGACGCCGGATCAGCGCCGAATCCTTTTTCACGGTAAACGACCGCAACCTCGTGCTCAACAAGGATTATTTCCCCCTGGCCCTCAGCGCGTCAGCATCGGTATCCGGCTCGCCCGCCATCGCCCTTCAGGAAGCCGGGGTACCCTGGTTCCTTGATCTCCGGGAGCTCCTGGAAGCCAATACCGGCAATCCGCACTTCGACTTCCCCGGCGCCATCCGGGCCCGGATAACAGCCTGTGCAAAAAAGGGCGCCACCGCCCTTATCCTCTACAACTCCTCCAGAATAGCCGATAATCTGGCTTTTGACCCCCATGACAGATCCTCCCCGGCCGCCATCCCCGTCCTCTACCTGACCGCAGCCGCCAAAAGAAAGTACCTGAAGGACGAATCGGCATCTGTCGACCTGAAGATCAGGGTCGGTTTTACGGAAAAACAACGTACCGGACATAATGTAGTGGGCTGGATGGACAACCAGGCCCGGGAGACCATCGTCATCGGGGCTCATTACGACCACCTGGGTTATGGAGAGGACGGCAACACCCTCTACCGCGGACCGGATAGCACCATTGATGCGGCGGGCGCCTTCCACAGGGTCATCTTCAACGGAGCAGACGACAATGCCAGCGGAGTAGCCGGAATCCTCGAGCTCGCCCGGATGCTGTCCACCTCGAAGCTAAAAAACAACAACTACCTTTTCGTCGCCTTCTCCGGAGAAGAGCTCGGCCTCTTCGGCTCCAAATATTTTGTGGAACACTCCCCCGTTGATCTTAAGTCCATCAATTATATGATCAATCTCGACATGATCGGCCGGCTCAATGATTCGACCCATGCCCTGACAATAGGCGGATATGGCACTTCACCGGCCTGGGGGACGCTCAAATCTTCTTTATTTACCCTTCACTTCGACAGCAGCGGCCTCGGCCCCAGCGATCATACCTCTTTTTATCAGAAGGATATCCCCGTACTCTTCTTCTTTACCGGCATTCATGCGGACTACCACAAGCCGGGTGACGACTTTGACAAGATCAACTACACCGGCGAACTGCAGGTAGTAAAATTCATTTATTCGCTGGTGCAGGACCTTAATCCAAAAGGGCGTCTTACTTTTACAAAGACGCGCGACCAGCAGCAGGGATCACCTCGCTTCAGCGTCACGCTGGGTATCCTGCCGGATTATACCTTCAGCGGCAGCGGAGTTCGCGCCGATGGGGTCAGCGAAGGCCGGCCCGCACAGAGTGCAGGTATGAAGACAGGCGATGTCATCGTACAGCTGGGTTCCTGGCCGGTCACCTCCCTGGAGAACTACATGGAAGCCCTGGGGAAATTTAAAAAGGGCGATAAGACTACAGTGAGATACCGCCGGGGCAACGACACCATCGAACGCCCGGTCCAATTCTGATCGCAGCCCCCTCAACCCGCGCAATTCGCCGGCACCACCCGCGCAACTTTGCAGGCACGATCGGCACAACAAAACGAAGACAATGAAGCTCAAGCTTAACATAGACGATATGACAGGGGAGTTCTTCGAGGACACCCGCCTGCTGGGTGTCGTAGCCCCGGTAAAGGACTATCAGTTCTGCTGGCAGCTGAACAATCGGCTGCGTTTTGACTTCCGTATCAACAATGGCATAGAGATCCAGCTTACGAAACGGCAGCGGAACTATTTTTTCGGCGTTTATGAATACCGCGAGACCGGCAATTCCCTGCAACATTTTCTCTATAATAATCAGTTTGACGGGGAATACCTGCTACCGGAATTTAAACACCTGGACTTTCTCTGGCTCCTCAAAGGAGATGTCGTGCCGGATGAAAAGCTCCTGCACCTGATCGGCTGTATAAAAACGGTCCCGGGTGTCCAGCTGGTGATGGAGCTGGTTCACGACAAGATCAAAAACAAGGGACACCTCATCTTTTAAGCCTGATCACGCCTGGTCCGGGCTTTGCTGCGATAATAAAAACACACGCATATGTGGGAAGAAAAAAATAACACGCTCTACCGGAAATTCGAATTTAAAGACTTTTCGGAAGCTTTCGCCTTTATGACCCGGGTAGCCCTGGCAGCAGAGAAGATGGATCATCATCCCAACTGGAGCAATGTCTACAATACGGTGGAGATCAGCCTTACTTCCCATGATGCCGGCAATACGGTTACCGACAGGGACAGAAAACTGGCGAAAAAGATCGATGCTTTAGTTTGATTGACGCCACGGATTCGCAGCTAAGCGGGGATTTGAACCCTGGCGCTCCTGGCGATTGTTCGAGCCGTGATTATTCGATCCATGATTTCCCGACCCATGATTATTCGATCCACGATGATTCGATCCGTTATGGTTTGATCCATCCGGTCCGGTGCGAGGCGTTTGCGGCGGTCTGCGGTCTGTTCAGCTGTTCATACTGGCCAGGAACTCCTCATTGCTCTTGGTTCCACGCATGCGCTTCAGCAATTCATTCATCGCCTCTTCGGCATTCATATCGTTCAGGAAGACGCGCAACAGATTCATACGTTGCAATACATCCCTTTCCAATAACAGGTCATCTCTGCGTGTAGATGAGGAGACAAGATCGATGGCCGGGAAAATTCGCCTGTTGGCAAGACGACGGTCCAGCTGTAATTCCATATTACCGGTACCCTTAAATTCTTCGAAGATCACTTCGTCCATTTTAGAGCCGGTATCGATCAGGGCGGTAGCCAGTATCGTGAGGGAGCCGCCGTTCTCTATCTTACGGGCGGCGCCGAAAAATTGTTTCGGTTTCTGCATGGCGTTCGCTTCGACACCACCTGACAGGACCTTTCCTGAAGACGGAGCTACCGTATTGTGCGCACGTGCGAGGCGGGTGATGGAATCCAGCAGGATCACTACATCATGTCCGCATTCTACCAGACGTTTTGCCTTTTGCAAGGCGATCGTAGATACTTTAACGTGCTTTTCCGCGGGTTCATCGAAGGTGGAGGCGATCACTTCGGCCCTTACACTGCGTTCCATGTCCGTCACTTCTTCCGGTCTTTCATCAACCAGCACGATCATCAGGTAACACTCGGGATGATTGGCCGCTATGGCATTTGCAACCGCTTTCAGGAGCATGGTCTTACCCGTTTTCGGCTGAGACACGATCAGACCGCGCTGTCCTTT
>DASYEB010000044.1:0-67526 GCA_036499285.1 Puia sp.
ATGAGAAAAATTGTTTTACTGGCATTCCTGACCGGCTCGATGACTATTTGCAAAGCCCAAACGACCATTCAACGGGATCCCGAAATAGAAAATATGACAAAGGAAGTCAATGCGGACTCGCTGCAGTCTTATATAAAGACCATGGTGGCGTTGGGTACCCGCAGTACGGTGAGCTCTACGACAGATAAGAAAAAGGGGATCGGGGCCGCGCGGGAATGGGTGCTGACGAAATTCAACCAGTTTGCGGCTGCTTCCGGTGGCCGGCTGACCGCATTCGTAGATACTTCCACTTATGCGGCTGATGGCAGAAGGGTGAAGGCCCCGATCAGCCTGGGTAATACGGTAGCGACCCTGAAGGGGACCGATCCGAACGACAACCGTGTCTTTATCGTCAGCGGTCACCTGGACAGCCGGCGTACGAATGTAATGGATGGAACGAATGATGCACCTGGCGCGAATGATGATGGGAGCGGAAGTGCGGCGGTGATCGAGTGTGCAAGGGTAATGAGCAAACATTCTTTTCCGGCGACCATTATATTCGTAACCGTGAGCGGGGAGGAGCAGGGTCTGCTGGGGTCGGGTTATATGGCCAAAAAGGCGAAGGCGGAGAACTGGAATGTGGAAGCCATGCTGAACAATGACATTGTGGGGAGTAATAACAGCAATGAGACGAATATCATCAATAATACACAGGTCCGGGTTTTTAGTGAGGGGCTGCCTTTCGGTGAGATGGATAAACAGGCAAAGCAGATAAGGCAGATGGGTATGGAGAATGATGGTCAATCGAGGCAACTGGCCAGATATGTCAAAGAGATCGGGGAGCGTTATGTAGATAATTTGCAAGTCGTGATGGTTTATCGTCCGGATCGTTTTTTAAGGGGCGGGGATCATTCTCCTTTCCAGGAGAATGGGTTTGCCGCGGTGCGGATCACGGAAATGAATGAGAATTTCAATCATCAGCACCAGGATGTCCGGACGGAGAAAGGGGTAGTCTATGGAGACCTGGTGGAATTTATGGATTTTGAGTACCTGCGGAAAAATACGGCCATGAACCTGGCGAATCTGGCGAACCTTGCGAAGTCGCCGGGTAAACCACAGGAAGTGAAGGTGGAGGTGCGCAGTCTGACGAACGGGACGCAGCTGATGTGGAAGGCGCCTGCGTATGGGAAGGTCAAGGGCTATTATATTCTCATGCGGGAGACAACGAGCGCGGTATGGCAAAAGAAGATCTTTACGACGGAGACGGATGTGAAGGTGCCGTATTCAAAGGATAATTACTTTTTTGCGGTACAGGCGGTTTCTGAGAGCGGGAACGAGGGGTTGCCTGTTGTGCCGGTGCCGGGGAGGTAAAACAGGCTGTAACTTTTTTATGGATCGGATCGTCTAAGAGGGCATAACCTCCAACTATGCTCCGTAATTATCTCAAGACGGCCTTGCGTAATCTTTGGAAGAACAAGGGCTTTTCCGCTATCAATATCATTGGTTTGGCTATTGGTTTGTCGACCTGTCTGCTGATCCTCATTTACGTGATGGATGAGCTGGGGTACGACCGGTATAATGTCAATGCGGACCGGATCTACCGGGTGGATGGGGAGATCAAGTTTGGCGGGAATCATTTTATCCTGGCGGTGGCGCCTGCGCCGACGGGTCCGGCCATGTTGAGGGATTTTCCGGAGGTTGAGAAGGAGGTGCGTTTCCGGGGTTATGGCGGGATAACGGTGAAGAAGGGCGGCCAGAATATCCGGGAGGATGCGGTGATCCGTGCCGACTCGACCTTGTTTGATGTCTTTACCCTGCCGATGCTGGCGGGGAATCCTCATACGGCCCTGATGCAACCCCGCACGGTGGTGATCACCGAAAAAATCGCAAAGAAGTATTTTAACGAGACGCAGGTAGTTGGGAGAAGCCTGATAATCAATGACACCATACCTTATAAGGTGACTGCTGTAATCAAGGATCTCCCGGCCCAATCTCATTTCCACTTTGATATCTATATCTCCCTGGCGGAGTCGGACGAAGCGAAGAACGATAATTGGCTAAGCAACAACTTCAATACTTATGTCTTATTGCGGAAGGGCGCTGATCCCCGCAAGCTGGAGGCGAAGTTTCATGGGATGATCGTCAAGTATATCGGGCCCCTGTTACAGAGCGCTGTCAAGACTTCGCTGGATGACTTTTTTAAAAGCGGCAGCTATGTAGGGTTTTCGCTGACGCCCTTGACTTCCATTCACCTGCACAGCAATAAGACAGCGGAGCTGGAAGCTAATGGGAATGTCCAGTATGTGTATATTTTTTCGGCTATAGCCTTGTTTATCCTGCTGATAGCCTGTGTCAACTTTATGAACCTGTCGACGGCACGGTCAGCGAACCGGGCAAAAGAGGTTGGTGTCCGAAAGGTGCTGGGGTCGCTGCGTGTGAACCTGATCACTCAATTTATGATCGAATCGGTGCTGATCAGCTTCCTTTCCATGGTGCTGGCGCTGGGTATGGCCTGGCTTTTACTGCCGATCTTTAACGATCTGGCGGCAAAGCAGATGTCGATCGGTCTTTTTTCCCGGCCCTGGCTGGCTCCATCGATGCTGGCGTTGGTGCTGGTCGTGGGAACGCTGGCCGGCAGCTATCCCGCGTTTTTTCTTTCGGCCTTTCAGCCTATCGCGGTTTTGAAGGGGTCTGTCGCGTCGGGTTTTAAGAGAAGCTGGTTGCGAAATTCGCTGGTGGTCTTCCAGTTTGGGACCTCTATTTTCCTGATCGTAGGCACAGCCGTCATCTATCGTCAGCTTGGGTATATCCGGAACCGGTCGCTGGGTTTTAACCGGGAGCAGGTGCTGATCGTACAGAATACCTATGCGTTGGGCAGTCAGATCCGGGCTTACAAGGAAGGCTTATTGAGACTGCCGGGAGTAGAAGGAGCTACCATGACGGGCTATCTTCCGACTTCGGATTACCGGAACGACAATGCTTTTTTCTTTACTCCTGATATCGATCCGAAGAAGGCGATATCCATGCAGAACTGGAATGTCGATGAGAACTACCTTCCTGTGTTGGGTATGCAGCTGGCGGCGGGCAGGAATTTTTCAAAACAATTCCCGACGGACTCCAGTGGGGTTATACTTAACGAGGCGGCGGTGAGGCTGATAGGTGTTGGCGATCCCATAGGAAGAAAGCTATATGAACTGGATGACCTGAAGACAAAACACGTCACTGAATATCATATCGTAGGCGTCGTAAAGGATTTCAACTTTAATTCGCTGCGGCAGGTGGTGACGCCGATGGGCCTTTTTCTCCATGAAGAGAAAGGGAAGATAGCTTTACGGATACACACAAAAGATGTGCATCGGGTGCTGTCGCAGGTAGAACAGTCCTGGAACAAAATGGTGCCGGGGCAGCAGTTCAGCTATGTCTTTATGGATGATGAATTTAATTCCATTTATAAATCCGAGCAGCGGATGGGAGGGATATCGTTGTCGTTCTCATTGCTGGCCATCTTTATTGCCTGTCTGGGTCTGTTTGGGCTGGCTGCGTATGCGGCAGAGCAGCGGACAAGGGAGATCGGTATCCGGAAGGTACTGGGTGCTACGGTGGGTGGGATCATCGGCTTGTTGTCAAAGGATTTTCTGAAGCTGGTGCTGGTGTCGGCGGTGATAACGTTTCCATTGGCCTGGTGGGCGATGTCTCACTGGCTGCATGATTTCGCATACAGGATCACCATCGGGTGGGATGTGTTTGCGCTGGCTGCGGTGCTGGCGGTGGGGATTGCCCTGGTGACGGTGTCCTTTCAGGCGGTGCGTGCTGCGCTGGCTAATCCGGTGAAGAGTTTGAGGTCTGAATAAAAGGTCCCGGGTTCTGAGTGAGGCGCGGGTATGCTGACGGCTAAAATTGTACTAACTTTAGCTGCAAGCGGCATTTTATGAATAAATATATTCAAAACGATTCCCGTAGTATTATTGAGACGGTACTGGTACTTCTTTTGTTGTTGAGCCTGATGCTGGCCTTATATGATGTCTTAAAAGTCTTTTTTGGCGTGCTGACATTTGCGCTGATCTTTTCGGTGTCTTTTGCGGATCTGTTCGAGCGGCTTGTGCGGCTTCTTAATAAGCGGCGTAAGCTGGCGGCTGTTGTTTATTCGATCCTGCTGGTCGCGGTCGTTGCGTTGCCTCTTATTTATATTGTTTCGGCTTTAAGGGGGCATATAAAAGAAGCGATGGTCGGGATAAATCAGCTGAAGGCGAATGGTCTTCCGTCGTTGCCTGCCTGGATCGTCAACCTGCCGCTTGTGGGGCAGGACATTAGTTCGTTCTGGCAGGAGCTGCAGGAAAGTCCCAAGGATGTGATAGCTCATAATGAGGAGCAGGTGAGGGTGGCTTTGCGGCATGTGCTGAGCAGCGGGGTGGGGATGATAGGAACGGTTTTACAGGTGATCGTTGGTGTCATTATCTCGGCCTTTTTTCTTGTTTCGGGGGAAAAAATACTTGAGCCTGTGAAGGCTACGATGGAGCATTTGCTGGGGCGGCGGGACGGGCTTACGTTGCTTGCGGCCACCACGCAGGCCATAAAGGGGGTTTCCATCGGGGTTATGGGGACGGCATTTATAGCGGCTATCATTGCCTGGATCGGTCTGACGATAGCGGGTATTTCTTTTTCATTTGTTTTAGCGGGGCTGATCTTTTTCCTGGTGCTGATACAACTGGGGCCTTTGCTGGTGTGGGTGCCTTTGGTGATATGGACGGCAGTGCAGGGGCATACCGGCGTGACGGTGTTCCTGATCATTTACGGGATCGGGTTGTTGCTGATAGATGCTTTGCTGAAGCCGATCCTGATAGCGAAGAGTGGGGGGAAGCTGCCTTTTTTGGTTTTATTTATAGGGGTGGTTGGAGGGTTGGCTGCGTGGGGGTTTACGGGGATGTTTAAGGGGGCTATTATTATGGCGGTGTTTTATACGTTGTTTACATCATGGTTACAGAGGAAGCGAATCGCGGCCGGCTGACGCCGTCCGCGATTCGCTGAGCGCGAAAAAGGGCTCGCCTTTGGCGAGCCCTTTTTCGCGGGAGTTATTTAGCGAACCTCGGGGGCTGGGCGATTTGGTGGTGGTGTTGCTTTTTTCAATGCTTCGGTGATCTCGGTGATGGCGCGTTCGAGCTGGTTATCCTTTCCTTGTGCGCCCTGGGTCAGGTCTTCGGGGAGGAGGATGTCGGGGTCGACGCCATGTCCTTCTTTGAACCAGGTGCCATCGGGATTGTACATACGAAAAGTGGGGACGGTAATGTTACCACCGTCTATGAGGGCTGGTGCGCCGCTGATACCAATGAGGCCGCCCCAGGTGCGGGTTCCGATGAGAGGGCCGAGGCCTGTCTTGCGGAAGTAGTCCGGGAAGGCGTCGCCGCCGGAGCCGCTCCATCCATTTATGAGCATCACTTTTGGTCCGAAGTTGCCTGCGGGCGGCCATTTCCAGGCGATGCCGTCGCGGGTAGCCCACCAGGCCAATGGTTTGCGGTTGAGCATTTCGATGAAACGGTCGGGGATCTGGCCGCCGTCATTGAATCGTTCGTCGATGATGAGCGCTTTCTTATCCAGCTGGCCGGTGAATTGCCGGATCAGTTCGTTCTGACCATCGACACCGGTACTGCGGACATAGATATAACCGACCTGGCCATTGGTAGCCTCTTCTACGCGGCGTCTTTTTTCTTCTATCCAGGCCAGGTTCCGCAGGCGGTTTTCTGCCGACAGGGGTTGCACGACAATGTTATGGGCTCCGTTGAAGGAGGGGTTGCTGCTATAAGTAAGCTCTATGGGTTTACCGGCCAGGTTGCCGAAGACGGCATAGGGGTCGGTTTTGGTCGTCAGCGGCACCCCGTTGACGGCCAGGATATAATCTCCTTCTTTGACGGGGACGCCGGGCTGGTCAAGGGGGGAACGGACCTCTGCGTCCCAGGCTGCGCCGCGGATGATCTTTTTGATCTTGTAATAATCTCCGTCGGCTGCCCAGTCGATGCCGAGATACCCTACAGATGCCCGTTTGGTGTCTTCAACCGCGCCGCCTCCATGATAGGTATGTGAGGAGCTAAGTTCACCAAGCATTTCCCCGATGATAAAATCCACTTCTTCCCGGGTGGAAGCTTCTTCTATCAATTTCCCGTATTGGGTCTTTACCTTATTCCAGTCGACGCCATGCATTTTGGCATCATAGAAATAATCCCGTTCGATACGCCAGGCGTCTACAAAGATCTGTCGCCATTCTTCGCGGGGATTGACCCACTGTTGCATTTCGGCGGTACGGAGCTTCTTTTCCATTTTCTGGCCTTCGTCGGCGGCAACTATGAAGTAGGCTCTGTCTTTGGTGACCAGCAGGTGTTTGCCATCGGCGGCAAGCTGGTAACCACTGACGTCTGGAAGGATCGTCTTTGTTGTACGTTTGTCGAGGTCGAAGAAGCGAAGTGCCTGGCTTTTTGTTTCTGAGCCGGTATTGGATGGATGGAGATAGATCAGCTTGCCATCGATGGCCTGCAGGGAATTGTAATTGCCGGCATCCGTGGGCAATAAGATCAGCCTGGCTTCCAGCCCGTCGAAGTCGATGGATACGGCGGGGATGGATGGTTTGGATGGAGGAGGGACAACGGGAGGTTTTGCTTTTTTGTCACTGACTGCGGCGGCCGGGGCGTTCTCTTCTTTTATGGCCGTGGTATCATTCTTCGGATAAAGAGGAGAGGGGGTCGACTTTTGCAATACGATGGCTGCCAGTTTTGTAGAATTCGGATAAATAAATGTGTTGTCGAGGTCGCTGTAGAGCGGGTTAAAGGATTGGTTGGTTGTTATAAAAAGGTATTTGCCGGAAGGATCGAAGACCGGGCTGCTGCTGCTGTAAAAAGATGAGGTGACCTGATGCAGCTGTTTGGCAGTGTAGTCATAGATGTATACGGCATGGTGTCCGTTGACCAGGTCGCGGTCGAAAGTAAGATAGCGGCTGTCGGGGGACCAGCTGGGTGTGAAGTTTTGGAGGTTGCCATCCGAATATTGCAGGGCCTGGTCTACCTCTGTGGTCTGATCGTTATTCCGGTCGAAGATGTATATTTTCATTGCCTTGTCGATGAAGGCTATCTTTTTACTATCGGGGGACCAGAAGAGATTATATCGAAAGCCCGGGCCGTAGGACGTGAGCTTCTTTTCCGGGGTGTTCTTGCCGGCTTCAAGGAGGGTGAGCTCGTATTCGCCGGAGCGGTCGGACCAGTAGGCGATGTATTTACCATCGGGAGACCAGGCGGGGAAACGTTCGGCTATGCCGGAAGTCCGGGTCAGGTCTATTACGGGGCCGTTCTCGGCAGGAACGGTGTAGATGTCACCGCGGGCTTCGAAGAGTACCCGTTTGCCATCGGCGGAGATGAAGGAATTCGCCAGCATTTTTTCCGCGGGCTGAAGGGTGGGGCGAAGGGCATTCTCGTCGCTGACGACCTGGACAGGTACCTGTTTGTACTGATGGGCTGCGATCGTATAAAGAAAGAGTGAGCCGCCCTGTTCGAAGACGATGTCGTCGGGTCCCAGCGAGGGGAAGTGTACGTCATAATCCGAGAAGCGGGTAAGCTGGGTAAACTTCTTCGAGGGGATATCGTATTCCCAGAGATTCATTCTTTTCTCCTCGCCGCGGTCGGAGAGAAAGAAGATGCTGTTACCGTGCCACATGGGCAGCTCTTCGTCGGCGTCGGTGCCGGCGGAGATGTTCTCGTCGGCAAAACCGGTGAGATGGAAGAGATGGATCTTGCCCGCCCAGCCACCGCGGTAGCGTTTCCAGTTGCGGCCCAACTGGGATGTATAGGTGAATGCGAGCTGGGTGCCATCGGGTGACAGGGTGCCGTATTCTGCGTAAGGCAGGGGGAGCACCTCGGGGTCGCCGCCGGTGGCGGAGATGGAGAAGAAGCGGTTAAAGCGTTCGCGTCCGCTTTGGCGGCCTGAGGCAAACAGGATGTGTTTGCCGTCGGGGTACCAGTCTACTACTCGCTCACCGCTGCTATGCCACGTGAGGCGGGAGGGGATGCCACCTGTTACCGGGATGGTATAGATCGAATTGTTACCGTCGTAGTCGGCGGTGTAGGCGATGGTGCCGCCATCGGGAGAGAATTTCGGGAAGACCTCTACACCGGCCGGTGAGCTAAGGTGCAGCGCTTTCCCACCTTCTTTCGGGACGACCCAGAGGTCGTTGGCATAGGTAAAGACAATTTGGGTAGAGGAGACGTCGGGATAGCGGAATAAAGCTGCGTTGATCTGTGCGTTTGTGATGAGGGCGCAGGTCAGGGCGGTAATGGTTAATAGTAAATTTTTCATATTATTTTGCAAAGAGCTGGTTGATGTCCTGGAAGGCTTTAAATTCAAGGGCATTGCCGGAGGGGTCGAGGAAGAACATGGTCGCCTGTTCGCCGGGGAGGCCTTTGAAACGGATATAGGGTTCGATGACGAAATGGACGGACCGGGCTTTCAGCCTGCTTTCGAGGTTGTGCCATTCATCCCAGTCGAGGACGACGCCATAGTGTGGTACGGGTACATCGTGACCGTCAACCGGGTTGGAGTGGAGACCTTCTTCTTTGGGCGGCCTTGGTTTCAGGTGGATCACGAACTGGTGTCCATAGAGATTGAAATCAACCCACTGATCGGAGCTTCGCCCTTCTTCGCAGCCAAGGACGTCCCGGTAAAAAGTTGCTGCTTCCTGTAGATCATAGACTGGTACTGCGACGTGAAAGGGTGTGATTTTTTTCATTATTTTCAATTATGGCCGGCGCGTGGGAATGATATAGTGTACATTGCGCCGGGATAATAAAGATAAAACATTTGACTTATGGGGCAAGCAAACCTTCTTAAAGCGCTGGTATTTTCAGGAATGTTCCTGATGGGATCTGTGGGCAGGGCCCAGAACAGGATCGTCGTATTCCAGTCCGATTTTGGCTTGAAGGATGGGGCTGTGTCGGAGATGAAGGGGGTGGCGATGGGGGTATCGGCCGAACTGAAGCTGTTTGATCTGACGCATGAGATACCGGCCTATGATATCTGGTCGGCTGCATACCGGCTGCAGCAGACGGTGCCGTACTGGCCTGCGGGGACGGTCTTTGTTTCGGTGGTGGACCCGGGTGTGGGAACGGCGCGGAAGTCGGTGGTGATGAGGACAAAAACGGGACAATATATCGTGACTCCTGACAACGGGACGCTGACGCTGATAGCCGAATCCCTGGGACTTGGTGAGATAAGGGAGATCAATGAAGCATTGAACAGGCGGCAGGATTCGAAGAGATCCTATACTTTTCATGGCCGTGATGTATATGCGTATACGGGGGCGCGGCTGGCGGCGGGGGTGATCAGCTTTGAGGAGGTGGGACCTTTGCTGGCAAAGCAGGAGGTAGTGTCCATTCCTTATCAAAAGGCGGAGCTGAGGGGATCGATGGTGACCGGAACGATACCTGTCCTGGATGTGCAATACGGGAATGTATGGACGAATATTCCTGCGGACCTTTTCCAGCAGCTGCATATCAGTTTCGGTGAGGAGTTAAAGGTAAGGATACTTCACCAGGGAAAGGAGGTGTATACCGGTGAGATGCCTTATATGTCAACGTTTGGCGCGGTGGCTGTGGGTCAACCGCTGGCTTACCTGAACAGTCTGTTGCAATTGTCGTTTGCGCTGAACCAGGGTAATTTTGCGGCGGCAAATAAGATCGGGAGCGGCGGGGAGTGGCAGGTGGAGGTGAAGAAAAAATAAATAATGCGGCGGGTCCGGGCTAAAAATAGAGCTGCACCATATGCCGCCAGTATTTGGCTTTGTGGGATTCTCCGTCCCACAGGTGCAGTGCGTTCCAGATGCCCTTCGCCCAGAGTGCGTTGCTTATGATACGGTTGTTTTCGAGGAAGACGTCTTTTTCTCCTACTACAAAAATGATCTCCAGTGCTTTGATCTCGCGGATCAACTGTGGGTCCTGCAGGTTTGGAATGAACTGACCGGGCATATTGTAATATATAGTATCGTCGCGGTATCCTTCGAAGAGGTCGTCGAAATGTTCCATCGAGGTGGTGAGGTCATAGCGTCCGCTAAGGCCTACCATTTTATGAAAGAGGCCGGGATATTTAAAGGCGAGGTTGGCGGCGTGGTATGCGCCAAGGCTGCAGCCGGCGGCCACGACGGTGGGATGGGGATTTTTTTGCTGTATGAGGTTGAGGACTTCGTGGAGGATATACTTTTCGTATTGCAGGTGCCGGAGGATCCGTTGGGCCGGATGGAGGCTTTTGGAATAAAAGCTTTCCTTATCAACGCTGTCGAGGCACCAGATCTGGATGGCTCCTGCTTCGATCTTTCGTTTGAGCGCGTCGATCACATGCCAGTCTTCATAGTCGAAGAAGCGGGCGGTACGGGTGGGGAAGAACAATACGGGATCTCCGGCGTGGCCGAAGACCAGCAGTTCCATGTCCCGCTCCAGGTAAGGGCTGAACCATTTATAATATTCTCTTTTCATGACGTCCGGTCTGATAGATATTGCAGTATTACTTCTTTCCATAAAGCATAGCCTTTATCGTTGATGTGCAATCCATCGGGGTCCAGGAATTCTCTTTTCGGATAACCGGAGTTGTCGGTCATCTTATTATAGACATTTATAAAGTGCAGGTTGTTGCCTTGCTTATTTATTTCATCTGCGATAATTCTGTTGGTATACCGGATACTGTCGACAATATTCCAGCGGGAGATGCTTGGTTTGATGGAGATGAAGGCCAGGGGGATGTCTCCAAAGCACTGGCGGGTGCGGCTGACCAGCTGCTGGAAGAAAATGAAGACCTCTTCGGGGTGGCGGCCATCGCCGAGGTCATTGTCCCCTGCATAAACGATGATGGAAGAAGGGTGAAAAGGCGCCACCAGCCGATCGAAGAACCAGTCACAGGCGGCCAGGGTCGAGCCGCCGAAACCGAGGTTGGCGGGCTGCCAGGGGGCAAAGTCTTCGTGCAGGCTCTCCCAGAGTCTGATAGACGAACTGCCGTAGAAAAGCAGTTTGGGCTCGTAGGTCAGTAATGTCCTTTCATTTTCGAGTCTTTGGACCTCATTTTCGTACCAGACCATAAAGGGGGTTTGTCTACCAAATATAAGTGGAAGAAAGGATAACGGATGTTACAGGTGGCAATTGATAAAATTAAGATAATGGGGGAAGCTGGATGCGCAGGGTGCTAAGTAAGTCAGAATGAACAGCCGCCAGTTCCTTGTATCCGTGAAGGACGGTTTCTTTTCCTTTTACTGTGAGGCTGAGCCTGGCAGCGCGTCTGTCTTTTGTGTCGGGTTGTTCCCTGAGGAAGCCTTTGGCCACTAATCTTTTTGCGATCTCTACGCCGGTGGAGCTTTCGATCAGCATTTCCTGGCAGACCTGTTTTTTGTTTGGGTTTGTGAGAGTTGCGATGTGAACAAGCATGTCGAGTTCCAGGGAGTTGGTCAAGCCCAGCTGTTTGGCTATGGGTTTTGAGCGTTGCTGGAGGTCCCGGTAAAGATGGGTAATAAGAAAAGGGGCCTGGACGGCTGCTGGGGAATCGGGAGCTGCGGCTGAAGTTGGGGGTTGCTGCTGCGGTGATGCGGAGTTTGCTGCCAGGACCCAGCGGGCAAAACCGGTTATGTCACCATCAGGGTTTGTGCTGAGGTATTCTTCCCATTTGGATAATAAGGGTATGACGGAGGAAGCCGAAAGGCCCATTAAAACAATTTTGCTCTAAATTACAAAAATAATCCAACTGAAATGGTTTAGTTTTAGGCCGAAAGTTCAGAATATGAAAAAAATATCGATCATACCGTTGCTGATACTGTCTGTCGGAGTAAGGGGGCAGCAGGCTGTCGCTTTTGATTCTGCGGCTATTGTGGGAGGGCTGTTAAAGGAGGTTTCGGGGCAGTTCTCTTTTACGGAGGGGGCAGCTGTAGACAGGAAGGGGAATGTTTTTTTTACCGATCAGCCGAACAATAAAATATGGGAATATACGGTGGATGGGCGGATGGTATTGTTCATGGACAGTGCGGGCCGTTCCAACGGGATGTATTTTGACCGGAAGGGCCGTCTCATCACCTGTGCGGATGAGGAGGAGCAATTGTGGGCGATAGATAAGCATAAGAAGGTGCAGATATTAATAACCGATTTTGGGGGGAAGCGTTTTAACGGGCCGAATGATCTATGGGTCGATGCCCGTGGCGGGATCTATTTTTCCGACCCTTATTATCAGCGGGACTACTGGGTGAGGACGAAGCCGGACCTGGATGGGGAGAAAGTATATTACCTGGCGCGGGGAGCATCTGCGGCAATCGTGGCAGCGGACAGCCTGAAGAAACCTAACGGCATTGTAGGAACGCCGGACGGTCATTATTTATATGTATCGGATCTTGGGGGCGGGAAGACGTATAAGTACAGGATCGGGGCGGATGGCAACTTATCCGACCGGGTACTTTTTTGTGGAAAGGGTTCTGATGGGATGACACTGGATGAGCAGGGGAATTTATACCTGACGGGCAATGGGGTGACGGTATATAATACGGCGGGGCGGAAGGTGGCTTATATCCCTGTTCCGGAAAAGTGGGTGGGAAATATATGTTTTGGCGGGAGAGACCGGAAGACCTTGTTTATAACGGCTTCGGCAGGGCTGTATGTGCTTCCAATGAATGTCAGGGGCGTTGAATAGGCTATTGGGTCACCAGAAACTGTTCGATCATATCGCGATAGGCCTGCATTGTATCCGGCTTGTCGACTACGTCCTCGGCGCCGAGGGTAAGGCATTCCAGGCAGAAATCTTTTACCTGGTAAGTGGAATAAATGATTGTCGGGATAGTTTTGTAGCGGGGATCTTTCTTTAGGAAGATGAGGCCTTCCTTGCCGGACATTTTGGGCATGTGCTGATCGAGGATGATCACACCCGGGAGGTCGTCGTCTTCGGTCGAATTGAGAAGGGAGATCATTTCCAGGCCATTCTCTGCACTGTCGACGATGGTATCGGGGTCCAGATCATGGAGCAGCTCTTCAAAGATCTCCCGGTCATCCGCGTCGTCATCTACCAGTAATATTTTTTTATATTTCATCATATACTCATTTTAAGATCTGCAGAATTCCGAATCACAGTTGGGCAATGTGGAAAATGTTCCACAACCTTTACATTAGCTTAATCATTATCCGGGCCGTGAACACATAAATGGGCTTAATTTACATCCACTTACTTTTTAGAACATGGATAATCGTAGAGAATTTATCAAAAAAGCGGCCATTCTTGCGGGGGCTACCGGCGTGGCCGGGGTGCTGCCTCCTTCCATTCAGCGGGCGCTGGCTATCGACCCACCGGCAGGCAGTACCTGGCTGGATGCGGAGCATGTGGTTATACTGATGCAAGAAAACCGGTCGTTCGATCATTGTTATGGAAAGCTGCGGGGTGTAAGGGGTTATCGTGATCCGAGGGCTGTGACCTTACCGGGGGGTAACCCGGTGTATCTACAGCAGAATGTTTCGGGGGAGACGTTTGCGCCGTTCAGGCTGGACATTACCGATACGAAGGCTACCTGGATGGGATCGCTGCCTCATTCCTGGACCGACCAGACGGATGCGCGGAATGAAGGCAGATACGATAAATGGCTGCAGGCAAAACCATCGGGTAATGAGGCGTATGGGAAGATGCCGTTGACCATGGGTTATTATGACCGGCGGGATATTCCTTTTTATTATTCACTGGCGGATGCCTTTACGATATGCGATCAGAACTTCTGTTCGTCCCTGACGGGTACTACGCCGAACCGGCTGCATCTATGGACAGGAACGATCCGCGATGAGCAGAAGGCTTCTGTGAGGGCGAGGGTGAGGAATGGGGATACGGATTACCGTGTTGAAGCGTCGTGGACCACTTTCCCGGAGCGGCTGCAGGATGCGGGTGTGGACTGGCGGATCTATCAGAATGAGCTGAGCATCTACCAGGGCTTTGCGGGAGAAGAGGATGCCTGGCTCTCGAATTTTACGGATAACCCGATAGAATGGTTTACACAATACCAGGTGCGGTTTTCGCCGGCATATATGGATCATTTGCCTTCGATCGTGGATGCCTTACGTAAGGAGGCTGCTGAACTGGAGGCTAAGATCGCTGCGGCGCCGGCGGATGTTAAGCTGAAGCAGAGACTGGGGAGACAGAAGGCATTGCTGGGATTTGCGGAGAAAGATATGGCGGTGGTGACGAGGGAGAATTATGAAAAGCTGGATCAGCGGGCGAAGGATCTGCTTGCCCGGGCATTTACGAGGAATGTTTCGGATCCTGACTATCATACGTTGTCTTCGTTGAGCTATACTGATGGCGCTGTTGGCCGCGAGATGAAAGTGCCGAAGGGGGATGTCCTGTGGCAATTCCGGAAGGATGTGGAGGATGGCCGCTTGCCGATGGTGTCATGGCTGGTAGGGCCGGAGAATTTTTCGGATCATCCGGGGGCGCCGTGGTACGGGGCCTGGTATGTATCGGAGGTGATGGATATCCTGACGAAGAATCCCGAGGTGTGGAAGAAAACGATCTTTATCCTTTGTTACGATGAGAATGACGGTTATTTCGATCATGTACCGCCCTTTGTTGCTCCGGACCCGAGCCGGCCGGAGACTGGCCGTGTATCTGCGGGTATCGATGCGGCGCTGGAATATCATACGCGGGAGCAGGATCTGCTCCGGGCGAGGGAAAAGGATGCGCGTGGCGGTCCTATCGGATTGGGCTACCGGGTGCCGCTGGTGATAGCGTCGCCGTGGAGCAGGGGCGGGTATGTGAACTCGCAGGTATCGGATCATACGTCTATCCTGATGCTGCTGGAGAACTTTGTCCGTCATAAAACGGGTAAGGGTGTGCGTGAGACCAATATCAGCGAATGGCGCCGGACGGTGTGTGGGGATCTGAGCTCGGTGTTCCGGCCGTATAAGGGGGAGAAGGCCGCGCTGCCTCCTTTTTTGGAAAGGGATGTGGTATTGAAGGAAATCAACCAGGCGCAGTACCGGGATCTGCCTGCGGGGTACAGGAAGCTCTCCGAGTCGGAGATAGCGGCTGCGCGGAGCCTTGGGTCCAGGTGGGAAGGGCTGCCGGAGCAGGAGAAGGGGACGAGGCTATCGTGTGCGTTGCCATATGAACTGGCGGCTGAAGGGCAGTTGAGCCCTGATAAAAAGAGCTGTGAACTGAAGGTTGGGGTGTCGAAGGCTTTTGGGTCTGCCGGCTCGCCTTTTACGGTATATGTCAATGGGCGGGAGAGGACTGTCAGAAACTATGCGGTGAAGGCGGGTGATCGTTTGACTGACCTTATTTTGCTGGAGGATGGGCGGTATGATCTGCGGGTACATGGTCCTAACGGATGGTATCGGGAGCTTTCCGGCAGCAAGGGGGACCCGGTCTTGGGTATCCGGATGGTCACTACGAAGGGTAAGTGCAGCCTGGTGTTTGGGGGTGGGGATAAAATATTCAGTATAAAAATAATCGATAATGCGTATGGTGCGGAAAGAATGGATGAAAAGGTAGGTTTGGGGAGACCGAATGCGATTGCCGTGAAACTGGCCGGGCACCGGTGGTATGACTTTACGGTGCGGGTGGAGGGGTATGAAGGGTATGAGAGGCGTTTTGCGGGTCGGGTGGAGACGGGTGAGGATGGGGTTTCGGACCCGGCGATGGGGTGAGGTTGCTGCGGAGGGTGATGTGACGCTGAGGCCAGGCTGGTTAATATATGGGAAGTGGTGGTGGGAATTCCGGCTTAAATTAGCGTCAATCAAAATTGTCGTATGAGAAAAATTACACTTTTGTTGGCTTTGGCGGGTGTGGTGGGCCAGGGATATGCGCAGCGGAATGCAGCGGCTGCACCACCTGCTACTCCACCGGTTGAAAAAATGCCACCTGGCAGCCGGGTATTGAATATCGATTCCTCTGTTACTACACATTCACAGGTGACGATAAAGGGGCAGGTGGTCCCTTATGACGCTACTGCCGGTACTATTCCCGTGTGGGATGAGGAAGGCAAACCGATCGCCGGCGTATTTTATACTTATTATGAGCGATCCGATATAAAGGACCGGGCGGCCCGGCCATTGGTCATCTCTTTTAATGGCGGTCCCGGCACTCCATCGGTTTGGATGGAGATCGGGTATACCGGCCCGAGGCGTCTTAATATCGACGATGAAGGATTCCCGATACAACCTTATGGGGTAAAGGAGAACAGCAGCTCTATTCTCGACGTTGCCGACATCGTCTATCTCGATCCGGTGAACACAGGTTTTTCAAGGGCGGTGAGCGCGGCAATTCCCACGTCCCGGTTCTTTGGGGTAAATGAAGACATCAAATACCTGGCGCAGTGGATCTCCACTTTTGTCAGCCGTAAGAACCGGTGGGCGTCGCCAAAGTTCCTGATTGGGGAAAGCTATGGCACCACGCGTGCATCGGGACTGGCCCTGGAACTACAGGAAGCGCAATGGATGTATCTGAATGGGGTGATACTTGTCTCGCCGACAGAACTGGGGATCGAACGGAGCGAATTTGTGAAGGCCTCGCTGCGGGTTCCGTATTATGCGGCGACGGCCTGGTATCATAAGATGTTGCCGGCGGATGTGCAGAAGCGCGATCTGACGGATCTGCTGGCAGAAGTAGAGAAGTTTACTATCGATGAGCTGATTCCCGCGTTGGCAAAGGGTGGTTTTTTGGAAGAGGACAGAAAGAAAACCCTGGCGGCGAAGATGTCAAGGTATATCGGGTTGTCGGAGAAATCCATCCTGCAATCGAACCTGATCATTCCCTCCAATTTTTTCTGGAAGGAATTATTGCGGGATAAGGGATTTACTGTTGGCCGTCTGGACTCACGTTACAAGGGCATCGACGAGCAGGATGCCGGTAGCAGCCCGGATTACAATGCGGAGCTGAATGCCTGGAACCATGCTTTTATGCCGGCGATGAATGTCTATCTGCGCGAGGAGCTGCATTATAAAACGGATCTTAATTACTATTTATTTGGACCTGTGCGGCCCTGGAATAATCAGAATGACCATACCGGGGAGAACCTGCGGAAGGCTATTGCAGAAAATCCGTTTATGCATTTGATGATCCAGTCCGGATATTATGACGGGGCCTGTGACTACTTCAATGCGAAGTATAGCCTTTGGCAGCTGGACCCCAGTGGTAAGCTGAAGGACAGGCTGCACTGGGAGGGTTATCGCAGTGGGCATATGATGTATCTGCGGAAGCCTGATCTTGCGGAGGCGACGGAGAGCCTGAGAAGGTTTATCAAGGCTTCTTTGCCAAAGCCGGGGGAAGCGGCGAGATATTAGGAATTATAAAGTAAATTAGGGTATGAATAGATTGCTTATGCTCCTTGTTGCCGGGCTTGCATTGCCGGCTCTTTCCCAGGCTCAAACACTTTCTGTGCAGGAGCAGCGTCGCTGTGAGGCGGAGGCTAAGACCGTCACTATTATCCGCGACAAATGGGGAATACCACATATTTATGGGAAAACAGATGCGGACGTCGTGTTTGGGCTGATGTATGCCGAATGCCAGACTGATTTCAACCGGGTAGAGAAGAACTACCTCGAAATGTTGGGCCGGCAGGCGGAAGCCTATGGAGAGAGCTATTTGTATACGGATGTCATGATGCGACTGGTGTATGATAGTGCGCAGGCAGTATCGGACTATCAAAAGAGCCCGGTCTGGATGCATAAGCTGTTGGATGCGTTTGCGGATGGGATCAACTATTATCTTTATAAACATCCGGAAACAAAGCCATTGCTGTTGAAGCGGTGGGAGCCCTGGTATGCTTTGATGTTTACGGATGGCAGTGTTTCGGCGACGAGTTTGGGAGGTGTGAAGATGGATGAGATCAAAAATTTTTATAGTAAGAATATGGGGGCTGTTTCGGCCCGGTTACATAAGACATCGCAGCTGTCGGCGGTAGAGAGGATGGTGCTGGCGGATAGGGGGATGGGGGTTGAAGAGCAGGCTGGTAGCGGAGTTGCGACGGGGAATGGTACTGCGGCGGCTGAGGTTCGGGAAGGGGCGGGTACTGGCGGTGTTGGGGAGCCGGCGCAGGAAGAGGATGAGCAGGAGCGGGGTTCGAATGGGTTTGCGCTGGCGGGGTTTCGTACCGCGTCGGAGGCTACAGAACTATATATCAACCCGCACGTTCCCTTTTATTTCCGGCTGGAAGTACAGCTGGTGAGCGAGGAAGGGTTGAACACCTATGGTGCTGTGACATGGGGTCAGTTCTTTATATACCAGGGTTTTAATGCGCATTGTGGCTGGATGCATACGTCGAGTTATGCAGATGTTGCTGATCTGTACGAAGAGAAGGTGCGACAGGATGATAAGAAATGGGTTTATGAATACGAGGGTCAGACAAAGCCGGTGACGGCGAAACCGTTTACGGTATATTATAAAAAGGACGAGACCTTGCAGGCCCTGCCGGTGACCGGTCTTTATACGCATCATGGCCCGGTGATGGCCAGCCGTGACGGAAAATGGCTGAGTCTGCGGGAATACAACCGATCGCTGAATGCTTTGCTGGAGGCATGGCTGATCACGAAGGCCAATACTTTTGACGAATATAAGAAGGCAATGGATATTCGCGCCAATACTACCAATAACACGGTGTATGCCGATGACCAGGGCAATATCGCTTACTGGCATGGAAATTTTATGCCAAAGCGGGATAATGCTTACAACTGGGCGTTACCGGTAGACGGCTCTATTGCGGCAACGGAATGGAAGGGATTGCATGAGCTGGATGAGATCGTGCATGTTTATAATCCGGCTACGGGCTGGATCCAGAACTGTAATTCAACGCCTTATTCTCTTTCGGGCAGCAGCAGTCCCGACCGTACCAGGTATCCGGCATATATGGCTCCTGACGGAGAGAATTATCGGGCTTTGAATGCAGCCCGGTTGTTGGCTGGTGCATCCGAGTTTACCCTGGACAGTCTTATTGCCAAGGGTTATGACCGGTATTTGACTGCCTTTGACGTATTACTTCCTGCTTTGTTCGAGGCCTATGCCAGTGCACCCGATTCCACTAAGAAAATATTACAGGAACCGATGGCCATTCTGCAGAAATGGGATCGTCGTTCGGCTGTTCATTCCGTTGCTACGACCTTAGCAGTGGAATGGGGAGCGAGGATGGCCTCCTATACTCCACGGCCGAGGACATCGGAGGATGCGTCCAATGCAGTTGGGAATATAACGGCGGAATTGGCTGCATCTACGTCCGTACAGAAGACGGGTGAATTAAGTGCGGTCCTGAATGAATTGCGGCAACGGTATGGTTCGTGGAAAGTGGAATGGGGGGAGATCTGCCGGTACCAGCGCCTGACGGGGAAGATCATCGAGACTTATGACGACAGGAAGCCAAGTCTTCCATCCGGTCTGGTGCCCTCTTATTTTGGCGCTCTGCCTTCTTTTGTAAGCCGGGTGATGCCCGGGACGAAAAAACGGTATGGATATTCGGGGAATAGTTTTATTGCGGCGGTGGAGTTTGGAAAGAAGGTGAAGGCAAAAACGATCGTGACGGGAGGGGAGAGCAGTGATCCTGCTTCGCCGCATTTTTCGGATCAGGCGTCGATGTATCTCGGCGGTTGGTTTAAAGACGTGCTTTTTTACCGCGAGGATGTGCTGAAGAATATGGAGAAGAAGTATCAGCCCGGCGGGGAATAGGGTAACCGGGCTTAATAGCTGCAGTTGCGTTGTGCGGCTGCTGCGTTATGCGGCTACTGCGTTATGCGGCTACCTTTCCAATTTAAAATCGGGGTCTACAGCCGGCCGCTTGTCGGCGTTGGCTACTTTCCATCCTGTACGGTACATCCATTGTGCTATGCGGGTTATCTTCTCCGTGTCGATACGGGAGGCTTCATCCCGTGGGGTATGGTAGTCCGGGTGGAGGAGGGAAGTAAAAAAGAGGGCGGGGATGCCGGTAGCTTTATCATAAGCAGTGTCGAGGAGGAATTTTGGTCCTTCCTGGTTGGCTGAGAGACCCATTGCCACCAGTTGCGGCGAATTGCGATGAGTGGGCTGTACACCCAGGAGTGCGGCGCTGTCGGGGCTGTTGCGGCCGATCATATCTCCATTGAGAACGGCGACAAGGGATGACCTGGGGACGGTGGGATGGACTGCATACCACCGGGAGCCGAGCAAACCTCTTTCTTCCGCGCCATGCCAGATGAAGAGGGCTGAGCGTCGTCCGGGTTGCTGATGAAAGGCCCGGCCGATGGCCATCAAAGCTACGTTGACACTGGCGTTGTCGTCGGCGCCGTTGTAAATCGAATCGGTGCCGGGATAATTTCTGACCCCGTCATGGTCCAGGTGACCGCTGAATACGACGTATTCCTTTTTCAGGATCGGGTCTTTGCCGTCCTGGATCGCAATCACATTTACAGAAGGATATAAGAAATGTTCAATGTTTAGCTGAACGGAAAGGTTTTGTCCCGGAACTTTTACAAGGGACAGGGCAGAAGCGTGCAGCCATAGGATGGGCTGCCGTTCGGCGACTTTGTCTCCGGCGTCGCCTTCGTTGGCATAGGTGCCGTGATCGGAGTAGGAAGCGTTCAGCGCCCAGCTGGCTTCGGCAAGGGTGTCCGCGATAAAGATGACGGCTGCGGCGCCTTTGGCCAGGAGGCCTGTTGCGTAGCGGCGGGCAACGTAACCCATGTAACGGCGGGATGGAAGGGAGACCTGCAGGTTAAGGCCTTCGGGCGAAGCGATGAGTGCGACGGCTTTTCCTTTAAGATCGGTACGATTGGTATCGGCTTTATCAATGAAGACGATGGGTGCGTTGACGGTGGCGGGGGCTGTTTGGGGGACCAGTACTTCGGTCCATAGCCGGAGGTTTTGTGTTCCGATGGCGATGGTGCTGGCGGGGCTGATCCGGTTGCGGGCCATGGAGAAGAACTGGAAATACGTCGCATCATCTCCGCCCGGGCGAAGACCCATGGCGCGGGCTTTTTCTGCGAGCCATACGGCTATTTTGAGTTCGTCGAGGGTGCCGGCTTCGCGGCCGCGGAAGTGGTCGCCTGCCATTTCGAAGATATCGGTTTTGATGTCTTGCTGGCGAATGGCTGCCAATGCGGGTGGTGTTTGGGCGTTTGCTGTGGAAAGAGTGAGTAAAGCGCATGCTAA
Organism: Puia sp.; assembly: GCA_036499285.1. GTDB lineage: Bacteria > Bacteroidota > Bacteroidia > Chitinophagales > Chitinophagaceae > Puia. Next base: position 21,118 of record DASYEB010000044.1, read on the forward strand.
CAGGATGGTGCAGTAGAATTGGTGCTTCATGATTTAAACTTACGTTTTCCTGGGGAGAAAAGGAAAGGAAGTTGGTTATTGACAGGCAGTATAAGAAGTGGGTGATGGAGTTGAAGACAAGGATCCGGTCGGCGCAGGTAAAGGCGGCGATCGCAGTGAACCGGGAGCTGTTGGAATTGTATTGGGAGTTAGGGAGGGAGATCTGTGAGAAGCAGAAGACGGCGAATTGGGGGGATGGGTTGATTGTGCAGTTGGCGAAGGATCTGTCGGCGGCTTTTCCCGGGGTGAAGGGGTTTTCGAGGACAAATTTGGCTTATATACAACGGTGGTTTTTGTTTTATCAGGATGCAATTGTGCCACAGGTTGTGGGACAATTGGGGAATGTCGCCAAAGTTGGGGGAGAAAGTGGAAAAGTCCAACAGGTTGTGGGACAATTGGGGAATGTCGCCAAAGTTGGGGGAGAAAGTGGAGAGAGTGGGGTTATAAAAGTGCAACAAGTTGTGGTACAAATTCCGTGGGGGCATAATTGTCTGATAATCACTAGGTGTGCGGATGTTTCGGAGGCGTTGTTCTATGTTAAGGAAACGATTAGGAATGGCTGGTCGAGGGCGACGTTGGCGGCGCATATCGCGAGTAAGCTTTACAAGAGGCAAGGGAAGGCCATTGATAATTTTAGCATGACGCTGCCTGGTGAGCAATCCGAGTTGGCGAAGGAGACGCTGAAAAATCCTTATAACTTTGATTTTCTTATGCTTGGCGGGGAGGCAAGGGAAAAGGACCTTGAAACTGCGTTGACAAATCATATTCAAAAGTTCATTTTGGAGCTGGGGCAGGGGTTTGCTTATATGGGGAGACAGTTTCCTTTAAAAGTGGGTGGGGATGAATTTTACCTGGACCTGTTATTTTATCATACCCGATTGCGGTGTTATGTGATCGTCGAGTTGAAGGCGGATGAATTCAGGCCGGAGTATGCGGGGAAGCTAAACTTTTATCTGAATGCGGTGAATGCTCAACTGAGGCATCCGCAGGATCAGCGGAGCATCGGGATATTGTTGTGCAGGACACCGAATAAGGTGGTAGTGGAATATTCATTGGAGAATATAAGTAGTCCGTTGGGTGTTGCTGAATACCAGATCATGAATGCGGTGCCGGATAATCTGAAGGGGGAATTGCCTTCTATTGAAGAACTGGAACAGGAATTGGGAGCTGTCGCGTGAAACGGGGAAAAAAACAGGATTAAAATTGAGACAGGGAAGAATCCCCGCACGAATTTTGGGATTGGTTTGAGTGCGAAGAGGGGACCATCGGAGTAATGGCGATAGTAAATTTAATAGAAATTTAAAACACATCGTATGAAATCAACGCGTCAAGAAAAAACGGGTGAAGAAAAAGGAGTTACGCCGGCAACTGGGGCAGGTGGCGGATCGCATGTTCTTTTATCAGGAAGTATGCGGGCTGTGCGGCCGGGAGCAAGTGTAATGGGAGTTGCGGATCCTGATGAATGGATCGAGCTGACGATAAAGGTGCGGCGGAAGAATCCGCTGCCGGAGATAAGCGGTCCGGTAAAACCCATCAGCCGGGCTGCATTGGCGGAGCAGTATGGGGCTGCTCCGGCTGATATGGAAAAGGTAAGAACGGTGCTTACCGGTCTGGGGCTAAAAATATTGAAAGAGGATGCGATCAGCTGTAGCATCCGGGTTGGCGGAGCGGCTGATGTTATTGAATCGGTCTTTCAGCTAAAGCTGTTCTTTTATTCCCATAAGTCGGGTAATTACCGGGGAAGGAAAGGAGACGTACAGATCCCGGCCGAGTTAAAGGATATTATTACCGGCGTATTTGGCCTGGACACCCGTAGTATGGTAAAACGTCGTCCCATCAAGAGGCGGAGAACCTCGCTGGACCTGGCGGAGCGGGCTGCTGCCAGCCGGAGCTGGTTCTACCCGGAAGAGCTGGCGACTATATATTCTTTTCCGGATGGTAACGGCCAGGGGCAGACGATAGGTTTGATAGAATTTGGCGGAGGTTATTTTGAAAGCGATCTGGCTACCTTCTGTAAGAATGCCAATGTTTCGATGCCTTCTGTCCGGACCGTCTCTGTCAACAATACTCCGACCAATCAGAAGGATGGGGCTGAAGGAGAGGTTATGCTGGACGTGGAAGTTGTCGCGGGTACATGTCCTGCGGCAAACATCGTGGTCTATTTTTCTTCGTTTGATGAAAGCGGATGGGTAAATGTGATCGATACGGCTGTGCATGATGAGCAGAATCCATTGTCAGTGTTGTCTATCAGCTGGGGATATGCGGAAGATGCGCCCGGCGCCTGGACCAATGCGGCACTGGATGCCATCAATGATACCCTGAAGTCTGCAGCACTGCTGGGTGTCACCATCTGTGTAGCCGCAGGAGATGACGGATCGGACGACCAGGTAGGGGATGGTCATGCGCATGTTGATTTCCCCTCTTCCAGCCCTTATGTGCTGGCGGTGGGCGGGACCACGCTGAAAAAGTCGGCGTCGGGCACTGTCACTGAGACTGCGTGGAAGGACGGCGATGGCTTGCGACAGGACAACGGGGGCAGTACGGGCGGAGGTATAAGCACTTATTTTCCCCGCCCCGACTGGCAGACGGTAACGATGAAATCGGTGAATCCCGGGGCTATCGACGGCAGAATAGTGCCGGATGTAGCTGCCGATGCCAGCGCCAACACGGGTTACTGGGTGGTAGTAGATGGGCAGGGAGGAGCGAGCGGCGGCACCAGCGCTTCGGCTCCCTTATGGGCGTCGCTGATCGCAAGAATAAATGCAAGCCTGGGGACACCGGTTGGATATCTGAACCCTTTGTTGTTTCAACAGGGAGGTGGCGGGAAGACAATTGGCACAACCGGATTCCGGGATATCGTATCGGGAGACAATAGTACGGCATCCATTGGAGGATATAAGGCAGGGACAGGGTATGATGCGGTAACGGGATGGGGGGTGCCGGTAGGGACGGCGCTGCTGGACGGATTGAAGAATGTGGTGACTAAGAAATAGAAAAATGAAAAAGACCCCCGGTGCTTCACTCCGGGGGTCTTTTTTTATGGATCAAGCGGATCATATGGGTCCATATGCAGGGATTCCATTACCGGATAGAAGGTGATATCATGTATGGAGATGTGTTGTTTGTCGCGATAGGGCAGATAACCCAGTTCACGCAGGTTACGCTGGTCGAAGGAGGGCGCTGCCGCATAGTCTGCCTGGGATTTGGTGGTAACGAATACGGAAAGTTTGGTGAGAGGGATGCCATACCGGATCATGAGACGGTCGGCGTTGCGGATATTTGTAGTTGTATGCCGGGCATGCGGGTCGATGATAATCGCAGATGCGGGAATGCCAAAACGGGTCATCAGGAACTTTTTCATTTCTATCGCTTCGCAGTAAGGACCTCTGAACGGATAACAAAAGCCCCCGCTGACGATGATAAAAGGCGCCAGGTTGTTCTTGTACCGCATAGCGGCGACGGCACAATGCAGCTTGTTGTCGGCACTGATCGGCGTGGCCGTCAGGACCGGACCATTGCCGGGGATGACGATGGTGGCGTATTTGTATTTATTCCAGTCGGTATGGGCTATCTTCTGTACGGCGGCCTGGTTCTCCCCTGCTTCCATTGGTTCAAAACGGGCTGGTTCATCGCGGTTATTGACGTCCATCAACTGGAGCGCCACGGCGAGAGAGGGATGATAAAAAGTGGTCAGGGCATTCTCCTGTTCGCTAAGGTATGCGAAAAGGTCCTTTAATACGGTGCGATAATAACGACTGTTGACGTCATAACTGGCGGAATCGATAAGGGGATAGCGCATTTTTTTGCCAAGGCCGAACTGATCGATGATATAATTGATGCCGACGACTGTTTGTCCCCAGGCCTGCAAGAGAAGCTGTTCGTTCGTACCGGCAATGAAACGCTGGTAGTAGCCTGAAGGGCGCAGGTGCTGGTCGACCATGGCGTCGAAGGGAGCCTTGTTGTTGTGATAGAGGGTAACCAATGCGTTGGCTACTTCGAGGGAGTCTGCCGAAGTGAAGCGGAAGTCCGTTACCAGGGAAACGGGCCAGGTGCAGGAATCAGTGACATGGCTTTTGAGGGCGGAAAGGCGTTGGTCATGGATGGACCGCAGGGTCGGGTCGGCGGCCAGAAGGTTTTGCAAAGCAGGGGTCTGGCCGAGGACGGTCAGCCAATAAAAGTTCTTGTCGGCGACGAGATTGGCGGAATGGAGGAATTTATAGTTCTTTTGGTAGCCGTTGCCGGCGCCACCGGGGAAATTCGTTTTAGCAACGGATGTACTCTTTAGCGAGGGGGAGCCAGGGTAATCGATCGCGCCGGGCTGAGCATTGATAGAGATAGACACGATCAGAAAAAGAGGAACGGCTAGTAGCATTTTCCTGTATTGGCGGGTCATATTTTTCAGCATTTATTTAACTGGACGGGGTCCAGTTCGTGCTCGAAGAGCACAGATATTAGCAATATTGAGGTGAAAAATTATATTTCCCAATAATTTTTGCCTCAATTTTAGTAGTCTGCAAAAAGTAGAAAAGAACTACCCATTTGCGACGAATTAATAATTATTTCAACATTCAGTAATCCAATCATAATGTCCTAAACAGGTACCTAAGCCGGAAAACGTGGTAATCTTGCAGAACTTATGCGACCTTTACTTCTGCTTCTGCTGGTTGGGCTTAGTGCAGCACCTGTTGCCTCCTATGAAGGTAAGCCTGACATGTCATTATCCCATTCTTTTACCATTGATTCTTTAGGCGCCTGCCAGGGCATTTCCTGGCAGCATGGCAAGGCCTATTTGTATGGTGACAGGGAAGTGGGGATGATCCGGGAATTTGAGTGGAAGGGGGATTCTCTTCATTATACGGGTCATGAATACAGGCTTACTCTAAATGATACTGATGTCATCAATCATCCTACGGGTTTTGCTGTTCATGGCAAACTGCCGGTATTCATGGGGAACAGCGTCATTCTCAACAAAGCGACCAACCAATGGAAAGCCCTCATTTATTGTATAGACTGGGCTGGTCTGCAGCGGACGGGGACGCTGGATGGCGGGAATCTGCTGAATGTGATCGAGGACGACGCCTGTATACAGGGTACCCGTCCCGAGTATGTGGAATATGATCATAAATGGTATGTAGCTACGGCGGACTATGGGAACAGGGCTAACGAGGTGCGGCTGTATGATCCGGCTATGCTGCAGGATGCTAAGAAGACAAGTGAAAAAGGAGTGGTTTATAAGAAATTTACCTGCGGCCCCTGGGTTCAGAACATGCAATGGATCCCGGAGAAGAATCTCCTGGTGCTGATACAGAACCAGGTGGAAGGAAGGAAGTGGCAGTTCACCTATGTGGACCTGAAGAAGTCGTTGGAGTCGGGGAAAGCGGAGATCGTTAAGGTAGTGGATAATATCGACCGTGGAGATGAGCTGGAAGGCTTCTCGTTCCTGTCATCTCTTTCAAAGGGAGTAGCAGTAACATCTTCCCGGAAGGGGAATGTCAATTTTATAGATATAAATTGGTAAGGCGACATGCAACCGGACAGGCGTAGCGATAAAGAGCTCTGGAGACTGATCTCGCAGGAGAGTGACAGACCTGCGTTTGAGCAATTGTACAGGCGTACCCTGCATGCATTGATGGCGGCGATCTATAAATGGTCGGACGATGCCATGGAAGCGGAAGATATCCTACAGGAAGTCTTTTTAGATCTGTGGGAAAAGCGGGAGAGGATAAAGATCCAAAATGAAGTTTTTTCTTATCTATATAGTATGGCCCGCTATAAGATCTTCGACCGGCTGCGGGAAAAACAATTGTCGGAAAAGCAGGTGCAGGCCTGGACGCTGGTGATGAAGGAAGAAGCCGTGCTGACGGCTGCCTTCCAAGAAGAGGAACTGGAGAGCCGGGAGGCTCTTGTGTCTTCGGAGCTGGAGCAGCTGCCTGCGCAGATGAAGAGAGTATACCTGCTGAGCGCCCGGGAGGGGAAGAGTATCCGGGAGATATCGGAAGAGCTGCTGGTGTCTCCATATACAGTCAAGAATCATTTACAGAAGATACGTAAGCGGCTGCGGTCTGCAGCTGTGAAAATTTTATATTTCGGGTAGTTCTTTCTGTTAGTTCCCGGACTAATATGTGTATGGAAGAACAAATCAGGGAATTGTTAGCACGATATATCAAAGGTGAGTGTACGGAGGAGGAGATTGCATTGCTGGAAAGATGGTATGATCGTATAACGAGGGAGAAGGAGAGTGTGCGTTTGATAAGTCCTGCTGAAGAGGAAAGGATGGTGATGGAATTGTGGAAGGCCATTGAAAACACAGGAAACCAGGGAAGGCATCACCGCCGTCGTAAAATGTTGCGTTATGCCGCGGTCTGGGCGGGAGTCGTGGTTGTGTCGGGGGGGATATTGATCCAGTGGAACAGGCGGCTGCAAAAGGCATCTCAGCCGAAACAACCTGACTTTACTACTATCTCAACGGGTTATCAGCAGGTAAGAAAAGTTTTGTTGCCGGACAGCTCTATAGTCTGGCTTAATTCCGCTACACATTTATCCTATCATTCGGATTTTGTCCGGAACCGGGAAGTGCGATTGAGCGGAGAGGCTTTCTTCCAGGTGGCGCCGGATGTCGATCATCCCTTTGTGGTGAAGGCCGGTGCAACTTTTACAAGGGTATTTGGGACAGCCTTTAACGTGTCGGCTTATCCCGAGGCGGGGCAGCTGCGGGTGTCGCTGCAAAGCGGCAAGGTTGGGGTGGCATATGACGGAAAGGAAGGCAAAGCCGAGCAGGTACTGGTGCCGGGTCAATTACTAATCTACGATAAAGAATTACGGGCCGGGCAGATCATGCAACAGGCGCCCGGCGAAATGGATGTGTGGACAGCGGGCAGGCTGCTGTTCTACGAGACGCCATTGAAGGAGGCGCTGGCGCAGGTGGAGGCGCGTTATGGGGTGCATATTGTTTACGACCGGCCCCTGAAAAATCAAACGATCACGGCAAGGTTTGAGAATACGGCATTGGAGAAAGTGCTTGAGCATCTTTCTTTTGGATGGGATCTGCATTTTACGCGGAGAGGGGATAGCCTGTACGTGCGGCCGGGAAAAAAAATTAGTAGCCAATAAAAATCAATACTTACGGTATGACAAGAAAATTCCAACAAAGCTTTATGATGTGGGGGCTATTCCTATTGCTGCTGAGCATAGGACAGCATGTCTCGGCCCAGAGCATCCGGCTCGATCTGAGGGAGACAGATCTGGCCAAGGTAGTGGCAGCGCTGCAACAGCAGGCGCCCAGTGTCAATTTCTCTTTTAGCCAGGAGGCTCTTGAAAAGGTGAGCCTGAATCGTGTTGAACTGAAAGCAGGACGTCTCCAGGATGCGCTGGAGATCCTGCAGAAAAAGTATGGTTTACATTATTTAATGGATGGGAAGACGGTTACATTGAAATATGTGCCGGTGGCGCCTCCTGTTACTGCCCCTATGGCTGAAGGAAGGAAAATAGAAGGTACGGTGGCGGATGACAATGGTCAGCCGGTGGTGGGTGCGACGGTGCATGTGAAAGGAACCAGCATGTCGGTGCCTACGGATGTCAATGGTCATTATTCCATAGAGGCGGCTCCGGGTTCGCACCTGGAAGTTTCTTCTATAGGATATGGTATGCAGGATGTGCTGGTAAAGGGTGCGTCTCCTTTGGACATAAGAATGCACGAAGGGACAAACGCTTTGAACGAGGTGGTGATGGTCGGGTATCAAAAAATGCGGAAAAGCGATTTTACCGGGAGTATTGCGAGCGTAAAGGCAAGTGAGCTGAACGTTTCGGCTCCCACGGCGGGTCAGGCCCTGGTAGGGAAAGTAGCCGGTGTGGTGGTGTCCCAGACGGACGGCTCTCCCTATGCCAGTCCTAAGATAAGGGTACGAGGTGTAGGCTCGATAAATGCGAGTACTGATCCACTATATGTCATCGATGGTTATCCGGCGGGAAATGATCTTTATATCAACCCCAACGATATCGAGTCGATAGACATCCTGAAGGATGCCGCTTCTGCCGCCATTTATGGCAGCCGTGCTTCGGGCGGTGTCGTGCTGATAACGACCAAACGGGGTAAGGAAGGGAAGGGTCACCTGGATTATGATGTCACCGTTGGTGTAGACCAGCTGGCCAAGAAAGTAAAGCTGCTGAATGCGCAGCAGTTTGGTCAACTGGTGATCGACGGGCGTAATGACAGCTATAAGGATCTCGTACAGAACACGGGCGGAGTATGGAATGACGCTATGTATTCCGATGATAACAACACGCGTGTAGCCAGGGTCGGAAATGGTGCTTCTGTGAGCATTCCTACCGAGCTATATGATTTTGCCAATCAGAAAGAGATAACGCCTAAATATAATACCGACTGGCAGGATGAGCTTTACCGGAATGCGTCCTTTGTCCGTCACAACCTGTCTTTTAGTGGCGGCACCAAGACGATGCGATATGCCATCAGCGGCGGTTACCAGGGGCAGGACGGGATCATGCTGGCTACTTCGCAGCAGCGGGTGAACTTCCGCGCGAACATCGACGGGGATGTCAATGATAAGGTAAAGGTCGGCGCCAATATCGCCTATACCGGGAATACCAATCATGAAACACAGGAAGGACGCTGGGATCATAGCCCTGCCTTTGGCGCGCTGATCTATATGCCCTTGTTCCCTGCCTACAATGCAGACGGAACGGTGGCTACCTGGCTTGCCAACCAGGAATCTTCGCAGTACGGCTACCAGTCGATAGAAAACCCGATCGCCACGGCGGAGCGGACGCAAATAACGCGGAGGGGTAACAGGAATACCTACAATGCGTTTGCCACCTATGAGCTGATCCCTCATTTGATATTCAAGGCCAACCTGGGTCTCCAGACCTATGGTGAGAAATATAATTATTACCTGCCGAGCAGCCTGAGCAGCGGCGTTAACCCGCCTTTCTCTCCACAGTCGATAGCGGCTGCTTATGCGCAGATACAGACCATATCGTTCAAGGACCAACTGGCTGAATTTACGGTGAACTACGACCACAAGTTCGGGCAACATAGCATCAATATCCTGGCTGGTTATACGGCACAACAAACCGACCAGGATGTGACGAATATCACGGCGAAAGGGTTTACGAATGACCTGATCCCGGATATCTCGAGTAGTGGAACAGGACAGATCTTTGTCAATACCGGTCAACCGGGTGCGCCGACTACACCCAACCAGGGTACGCTGCCCAATGGCAAGGCGACCTATACGCTGGCTTCCTACCTGGGAAGGATACAATATAATTATGCCGGGAAATATTATCTGTCCGGATCGTTGCGGGCGGATGGTTCTTCCCGTTTTGGTCCGGATGACAAATGGGCTTTGTTCCCTTCCGTATCGGGCGGATGGAACATCTCTAAAGAAAGCTTCTACAAGGGATGGCTGGAAGAAAATACGACCCTGCGTTTGAGGGCGAGCTGGGGTCTGAGCGGAAACAACAATATCGGGAACTACAATGCCATCCAGACCTTTTCTTCTCCCACGGGAGTAGTATTTGGACAAGGCAGCCAGGTGTCTTCGGCCTATTTTCCGGGGGTGCCCAGGGACAAAGGGCTGGGCTGGGAGTCGACCTCGCAATACAATGTAGGGTTTGATCTGGGGCTCTTTCACGATCGCTTGTCGCTGATCGCGAACTATTATGACAGCCGTACTTATAACCTGCTGATCCAGGATAATATTACGGGTGCTGCCGGCGCCGCTACCATCCTCACCAACCTGCACAATTCAAAGATCCAGAACAGAGGTTTTGACTTCCAGGCGGATGCCAAGCTGGTGCAAAGCAGCGGGTTCAATCTGAACCTCAGCGGCAATATCTCCGTCAACCGCAATAAGGTGCTGAACCTGGGTGGGGCCAGCACGATCATTACGGCGGGGGCAGAGCGGAGCTATCTCACCAGCATTACTGAAGCGGGGCAGCCGATCGGGATGTTCTACGGATACCAGGTTGCTGGTATGGTCCGGCAGAAGGATGTGGCTAATATTGCGGCAGATGATGCCAATTACAGTGCGTCAAGTCAATCCTTCCCCAAGGGATATGTACTGAAGGGCCCTCCCCGTTCGACAGCGCAAACCAATCCGCTGCGTCCGGGTGATATTTATTTTAAGGACGTCAATGGAGATGGGGTTGTCAACAGCAAAGATCTTGGGATCATCGGCTCGCCCTATGCGAAGTTTACCTATGGCTTCAACCTGTCGGCGAACTATCATGCTGTCAGTCTGAGCGCTTCCTTTGCGGGCTCCTATGGAAATAAGGTATTGGATGGCCAGGACTATTACCTGTATAACATGGAAGGATCGGGCAACCAGTACGAAGATGTGGCGAATCGCTATCGTTCGGAAGCACAGCCGGGTAATGGAAAGGTATTCCGCGCATCGAGAGCGGGAACGCAGAGCAACAGTACGCGTCTCTCTACCTTTTATCTCCAGAGCGGCAGCTTCTTTCGTTGTACCAATATCGGTCTGAGCTATAACGTTCCGACGATAACGGCTCTTCGTAAGGCGGGTCTTAATGGCATCAAGGTCTACGGGTCTCTCAACAATGCCTTTACGATCACCAAGTATAAGGGATACAATCCGGAAGTGGACTACAACTACAGCGCGAACAACACTAATCCTTATGCGGGCAATACTTCTCCCGGTATCGACTATGGGATCTATCCGCTGGTCAGGTCCTATAACATGGGCGTACGTGTAACATTCTGATAACGAGTAAAATTAATACGATGAGAAATAAATTCATACAGACGGTACTGCTTATGGGCATCCTGTTCTGTTCCTGCAAAAAAAGTTTTCTTCAGCAATCCGATCCGGAGGCTGTGACGATACCCCAGTTCTTTACTTCGGAGGCGGATGTCCTGCTGGCTTTGAATGGCTGCTATCAGTCCTTACGCAGCAGCGACTGTATCGGCGAGGAAAGTGATCTGTATACTGATCAGCGGTCGGACGATACGGGCACCAATGACAACCAGTCGAATGCGGGTGAGCCTTTTCAGTTCAATAACTTTTCCATCCTGCCGACCAATTCCTACCTGGAAAAACACTGGCTGGCGCTTTACCAGACGATAACACGCTGTAATATACTTTTATCAAATGTCGACGCGGTAAAATTTGCCAGCGACAGCACGAAATCGCAGTATGTAGCGGAAGCAAAGTTCCTGCGTGCCGTGATCTATTTCCACCTGGTGCGTAAGTGGGGTGATGTACCTTTAGTGACGACGCAGCTGGGGACGCCTGGTCAGATCAATGCGATTGCTTTCCGTGCAAAGGCGGCGGCTGTCTATCAGCAGATCGTTGCCGATCTTTCTGATGCGGCAAAGAGCAATCTGCCGGTAACACAACCTGCCGGCAACCGGGGGAGGGCTTCGATGCAGGCTGTCACTGCTATCCTGGGGCAGGTATACCTGACCCGGTATGCCACTCTCGACGGAGGGAATGCCGGTGCTGCCGGGAGCACGACCGATCTGGACAGCGCGAACTACTACCTGTCGGCTTGTTACAACATGAAAAAGTTTGGAGCGCTTTCATCGATACCGTATGCCGATGTATTCGACGTCAATAAGAAGGCAACCTGTCCTGAGCTGATCTGGCAGATCGTGAATATCCAGGGAGACATCACTTATCACTCCAATGTTGCTGCGGATGCTCAGGCAAAAGGGGAGCAGGTGACTACCAGGAAACCTTCCTCCAGCCTTGGGGACAATGTAACCCATGACCTTGTAAAGGAATATGAACCAACAGATCCGCGTGGGACCTTCTCTATTAAGTTTGATGCCAATGCGCAGGTGAACGACTGGTATGTCACCAAGTTTCGCGACACCAGCAGTGCTGCCGGCGTGAACGGTTATGGCGGTAATGACTGGCCGCTGCTGCGTTATGCGGATGTGATCCTGATGCTGGCCGAGGTGAATATGTACCAGAATAATAGTGCCGGTGCTATCACATATCTCGATATGGTAAGGACCAGGGCTGGAATGCCGACCTATACAGCCTCCATGGGAGACCCTGCCTACAGCACCAAATTCCCGACACTCAAGCTGGCCATCCTGCATGAGAGAAGGGTGGAGCTGGCCTTCGAGCATCAGCGGTGGTTTGATCTGTTGCGTTTCTTTAGCATCAATGATCTTGTCAATTATATTCATTCGAAGAACCCGGCGGATTGGGGGCTGGCGAATATTGCCAATTTTGGCACGAAGGACGAATACTTTCCGATACCTTATGCGGAGAACATCCTGGATCCGGTGAAGATGTATCAGAACCCGGGATATTAGTTTTGGGATATAGATCTTTTACCAGGGCGGCCGGTGGGTCGCCCTTTTTTAATTATTGGAGAATGGGGCGGGTTAAAGCGAGTGCCGGATCAACGCTCTTTGAGCCAGCGTTTGGCCAGGAGGGAAATGGGCAGGCCGATGGCGATGATGAGGATGCCGGCGCCGATGAGGGAGGGCCACAGGTGAAAGGGGCGGGCGCCTATATGGGAGAGCGGGACTACGAGCAGGTTCATGATGAGCCAGGCGGTGAGGCCGTACAAGATACCGGATATAAAAGGGTGTAAGGAAAGAAAGGGTATGTATGGATGAAGGAGGAAGAAAGCAAGCGTAAAAAGGAAAGCGAAAAAATAATGAAATAAGACCCCATATACTACCATTGGGGTACCGCCGGTCAGGGCATCTCTCCCAAAGAAGCCGCTGGCGATGTAGCGGAAAATGCGGGCGGGCTGGTGATTCCCTGCCAGCGTATACTGTGTGATCGCCGACAGGGCGTCGAGACTGCCTGCCAGGAGCGTTGTGAGCAGCAGGGCCTGGATGAAAACCATCGGGAATTGCCGGATATTCATACCTTTTTGTACTAAAATAAATTATATTGCGCAGAGTCGCAAGCGGGGAATTTATTGGATAACCCTAAACTCAATTGATTTGAAAGAAACCGATGAGTGGGAATGGGAGGTCGATTCGGAATATCACTGGTTCCGGTGGGAATTGGGTTCCATTGTCAGATACAGGGATCTTTTGTTTCGGCTGGTAAGGCGTGATCTGCTGGCCAACTACAAGCAGACCGTTCTTGGACCTTTCTGGATATTATTGCAGCCGATACTGACAACTCTGATCTACTGGCTGATCTTTGCGAGGATCGTAAAGGTCTCTACGGATGGGGTGCCTGCCCTATTGTTCTATCTTTCCGGGGTCATTTGCTGGAATTTCTTCTCCGACTGTCTGAGCGGGGCGATGTATACTTTCCTGACCAATTCCGCCATTTTCAGCAAGGTCTATTTTCCCCGGCTGATAGTCCCTGTCAGCAGCATGCTGGCTCATTCCATGCGTCTGCTGGTGCAGATGATCCTGTTTTTTTGCATTTATTTTCTCTTTTATGCTTCCGGTGGGGTGCCAGGGCCGGGCTGGGGTTGGCTTTTCCTGCCGGTGTTGCTGTTAATGACAGGTCTTTTTGGATTGGGGGCAGGTTTAATCATCAGTGTGCTGACGGCCAAGTACAGGGACCTGGATTATACGCTGCAGTTCGTATTGCGGATATGGATGTTTGCGAGCCCAGTATTTTACCCGGCCCGTATTGTTACGGGAGGAGAAAAGCTATGGTTCTGGCTGAATCCGCTGACCCCGCTGATAGAAACTTTCCGGGCCATTTGTTTTGGGCGGGAGGTTGTCTCTTATGACTATCTGTTCATTTGTGTTTTCGATATACTGGTCATACTGGTTTGCGGCATTGCTTTATTTAAGAGGCATGAATTGAAATTGACGGATATTGTCTGATCACTAATACTGTAGTAAGTTATGGATCCAATTATCATTAAGGCGGAGGGTTTATCCAAGTATTACCGGTTGGGTATGCAGGGGTCCGGCAGGTTCAGAGAGGATTGGAGCTATTGGTGGCAGCAGCGGCTGAGGCCGTCAAAGGAGGGCAGGGAAGAAGCACATATCTGGGCTTTGAAGGATGTCAGCTTCGAGGTAAGGGCAGGGGAAGTAGTCGGTTTTATCGGAAGGAATGGTGCGGGGAAGTCGACACTGCTGAAGATAATCTCCCATATCACGAAGCCGACAAAGGGGTCTGTTAAGGGAAGGGGGAGGATAGCGAGCCTGCTGGAAGTCGGAACCGGGTTTCATGGAGACCTGACGGGCAGAGAGAATATCTTTTTGAACGGACATATCCTTGGCATGACGCGAAGGGAGATACTTTCGCAATTTGATGAAATCGTTGAATTCTCGGGGATCAGCGCTTTTCTTGACACTCCTGTAAAGCGGTATTCCACCGGGATGTATGTTCGGCTGGCTTTTGCCGTGGCGGCGCACCTTACACCGGAGATATTGATCGTGGACGAAGTGTTGGCGGTGGGGGATGCTGAATTTCAGCAGAAGTGTCTGAAGAAAATGAAGGAAGTCTCTACTGCCAAGGGGAGGACGGTCTTGTTTGTGAGCCATAATCTGCAGGCTTTACGGAACCTCTGTCAGCGGGCTTTTCTTTTGGAGAAGGGGGAGCTTGTGGCCAGCGGGGATCCTGGTATGCTGATCGCGCAATACCTCCAGAAAGAAAGTGTACAGTATTTGCAGCAGGAATATGCGGACATTCAAACTGCGCCGGGCAATCAATCCGTGCGTATAAAGCGGGTGGAGCTGATCCCGGACTATCCGGATGGGGGGAATATCATCGATATCCGTACGGCGCTGAAACTGGAACTGGAATTCTGGTATGAGCCGCCGACATCTTCAGATCTGATAGTGGGTATTCATCTATTTAACCTGGCCGGGGATTGCATCTTTGATATCTCTTCGCCCAGGTTTTCGCTGGAAAGAGGGTTAGTCAGCGGAGGATGCCTGATACCTGCCAACTTTTTGAATGACGGCTCCTATTATATATCTATCGTGTTTGTCAGCAATACCACTTCGAGGCTCTTTTATTTTGAGTCCTGTCTGAGCTTCCAGGTGGCGGACTACCGGGAGAATACTGCCTGGTACGGGAAGTGGATCGGTCATGTGCGACCGGACTTCCCGGTGACACTGAGATCAGAAAAACTGTTGCCGGATGAATGAGTTCCAACCTTATATCACTGAGCATCTCCAGGTAGGAGAGATAAGGGATAAAGTGTTGTCCGGGGGGCGATATTATCTTGTCATCTGGCAGGGAGAATTGCCGTTGGGTCATTACTGGCTGGAGTCGGAGGGGGATAATATAGCTTTGGCAGCGTATGAAAAGGAGATCCTTGAGCTTGTTGGTCCTGTGATGGAGTATTATCAATTGAATCCTCCTCTGAGAGGGGGTGAGGGTGGTTTATCCGTTGTCATATGTACGCGGAACCGGCCGGAGGACCTGGAACGCAGTATCAGGGCTTTGCTGAATTCTGATGACAGGGATTTCGAGCTGATCATTGTGGACAATGCGTCTGAGGATGACCGGACGGAGAGGGTCGTTGCGGGTTTTGCGGGTGTAAAGTATGTGCGGGAGGACAGACCGGGGCTGGATATTGCCCGGAACGCGGGGGCCAGGGCGGCGGGCCGGGAACTGATCGCTTATACGGACGACGATGTGGAGGTGAGCCGGCAATGGACGAAGGAGCTGAAGGCTGCCTTTTCCGATCCGATAGTAATGGCCATTACGGGAATGGTTATTCCGCGGCGGCTGGATACCTTATCTCAATATACGTTTGAGCGGTCGTGGAGTTTTAATAAGGGATATCTCCCGAAGCTGTTTGATCATCGGTGGTTTCTGGGGCATGGGCAGTATGCTGCGCCGGTCTGGGAGATAGGCGCCGGGGCGAACATGGCATTCCGGCGGGATATTTTCCGGCTGGCGGGTGGCTTTGATGAAAGGCTGGATGTGGGCGCGGCCGGCTGTAGCGGGGACTCGGAGATGTGGTACCGGGTGTTGGCGGAGGGGTGGAATTGTTTGTATCTACCGTACGTAGTGGTATATCATTTGCATAGAAGCACCATGCCGGGATTAAAAAAGCAGCTTTTTTATTATATGCGGGGGCATGTCGCCGCGTTGGAGGTGCAATACGAACGATACGGGCATAAAGGAAATAAGGTCAGGTTGTACAGGGGGTTACCCCTGTATTACTTAAAAAGATTGAAAAGGGCGGACGGGATGTTGTGGGAGGAGATAAAGGGTTGTTTTTCCGGTTGGCTTTACTATCGTTCGGTACGAAAGAAAGAGGCGGAACTGATCCCGCTGGCCGGAAAGGCGGATGAGCGACTGATGAGGCCGGCGGTCGTCAATGATCAGACGGTTGTGTCTGTTGTTATAGCGGCATACAATCATGCAAAATATCTTGGTCTGGCGATAGAAAGTGTGCTGGAGCAAACTTTTCAGCGGGTGGAGATCATTGTTGTCGACGATGGCAGTACGGACGGGACTGAGGTGTTGTGCCGGCGGTATGAAAAGGTGCGGTATATCCGGGTGGAGCGGGTGGGGCCCTGTGCGGCGAGAAATATCGGGGTTGCGTTCAGCAAGGGGGATTATCTTGTGTTCCTTGATGCGGATGATCTCTTATATGTAAATGCTTTGGAGCTTAATCTATTTTATTTTAATTATTATCCGGATGCGGCTTTTGTTTCGGGGGGGCACGATCGTATTGATGAGGCGGGTGGTTATCTGGAAAGCCCTGTTCCTGTGGAGAAGGCGGGGGATAATTATCCTGCTTTGCTGCAGGGAAATTATATTGCCATGGAGGCGACGGTGATGTATCGCCGGGAGCTGTTCTTTGATTATTATTTTGATCCAGCGGTAGCGGCATGTGAGGACTATGATCTGAATTTGCGTATAGCGAGGGATTGGCCTGTTTATGCGCATGCTCATAAAATAGCGGCCTATCGTATTCATGGGAAGAACCGGTCAGCGAACAGGAGGGCGATGGCGAGGGAGGCGATCAGGGTATTGAAGAGACAGGAGGCTGGTTTGAAGAATGAAGCCGAGAGGGAGGAGTATAAGAAGGGGATTAAAAATTGGACAGTATATTATAAATAGTTGATAACGTACCATGAATAGCTAAAACGGGTCTATGAGTAATGATCGAATACCTTTAAGCCCGCCTGTCATTGCAGCATTGGACAGGGGGGAGGCCGGCCCTTTGTGGTCGGTTATGATCCCTGTTTACAATTGTAGCCAGTACTTGCCCAAATTGCTGGAAACTGTGTTGGGGCAGGACCCTGGTCCGGGGCTTATGCAGATAGAGGTGGTCGACGATTGCAGTACGGATGCCGACGTGCAGGAGATCGTCGAGACTATCGGTGGGGGAAGGATCGGGTATTATCGCCAGATGGAAAACGTTGGCAGTCTCCGCAATTTCGAAGCCTGTCTCAATCGTTCGAAGGGGAAATGGATTCATCTTTTACACGGGGATGATTTTGTCTCGCCTGGTTTTTACGATGAGATCAGGCTCCTTTTTGAAAATTACCCCGAGGCGGGGGCGGCTTTTACGGGCTTTCACTATGTGGATGAGAGCAGTGTCGTCCTGTATCCAAACAGAGTACTGGCGGAAAAGCCGGGATACATTGATAACTGGTTGGATATCATATCTCAAACGCAGTGCATTCAGCCGCCGGCAATGGTCGTAAAACGATCTGTTTATGAGGAATTAGGGGCATTTTTTGGTGTTCACTATGGCGAAGACTGGGAAATGTGGGTCAGAATATCCTATCGGTTCCCTATCGTGCATTCACCGGTTGCGCTGGCCAATTATCGTATACATAAGGCCAATATTACCAGCCGATACTTTTTGTCTGGTCAGAATATCCGGGATATCCGGAAGGTGATAGGATTGATACAACATTACCTACCGGAAGACAAGCGAAATCGTCTGAGACGGTTGGCGAATAGAAATTTTTCCATTTATTTTGCCAAGACCTCGGATATGGTCTATCATGGGTATAAGCAGCGGTGGCAGGCATTTCAGCAGGCTGTAGCCGCCCTTAGAATGGATGTGAACCCTACTACATTTTATTTTGCGGCGAAACTTTTTGTAAAGATCCTGATCCGGTATCGATCGAAGCAGGAAAGATTATCGGCTGCTGTTTCGTGCTCCGGTAATTGAAGTGTCGTTTCAGCTTACTGATGGGTGATTCCAGGAAATACCAGGAGGCACTGGCAAATAGTACTGTCAGGGTAAAGTACAATAAAAAGCTAATCACGGGGTTGACGAGGACTTCGGTGAGCGGTGCGAGCGAGATATGGCGGCTAAGGAAGTGAGCGGTCATCCGATTATATGATCTCCAGAAGGCAAAGGGGATGAGCAGATGATAGAGATAGATGCCGTAGCTGATCTTACCCAGCCAGGTAACCCATTTGTGCTGCAGAAAGGCGCCAAATCTGTTGGTATAACCCCGG
Organism: Puia sp.; assembly: GCA_036499285.1. GTDB lineage: Bacteria > Bacteroidota > Bacteroidia > Chitinophagales > Chitinophagaceae > Puia. The sequence goes on from DASYEB010000044.1 coordinate 39,525, forward strand.
TTTGCTCCTTCAATTAGGATCATTGTTCCTATAGAGGCGAAGACCCTGTCGAAGCCAAGCAGGATGAGCCGCTGGTGGGTCAGGATCAGGATGGTCCATAGGGGAACGATGAAGACGAATAATTTTTTCAGAAAGGGAACACTGGTCTTATTATTAAAATGCTGATAAGCAAGGAGGGCGCCGAAGGCGAAGCTGTCCATACAGGCTGGTGTGAGGATGACCATTGGGACCGTTTCATCCGGGGCTCCCGGGTGGAGGACAAAAAACAACATACGGAACAATATGCCTCCGGCTATTATGAAATATAACAGGGATGGCAGGTATTTATCTTTGACCAGAAGGATCAGCCATAGCCATCCGATGTAGAACTGTTCTTCTACGGCAAGTGTCCACAGATGTGAGGTCAGGTTATCCCAGATCTGACCGAAGTAAGTGCGAAAATTCGAGAGATAGAGAAAGTAGGAAAGAGGGTGTTCGTGAACGTCGTGACCTGCATAGGGTAAGAGCAGCAGGATCAATAAATAGAAATAATAGGCTGGGAAAATGCGCAGGGTCCGACGGGCCAGGAAATTGTATGCTATTTCTGTTGTCGACTTGTTACGATGTTTGTTGGTAAGCAGGATAGTGGTGATGAGGTAACTGCTCAGAACGAAGAAGAAGGATATAAAAGTGCCCATTTCCACCGTAAATGGCAGCTTTAGCGTGCGAAGCCAGCCGGAATAGTGGTAGAAGACGACTCCAAAAACTGCAATGAAGCGGAGTCCGTCCAATTGGGGTCGATAGGTCAAAGTTTTTTGGTCGGGCATGACAGTACGGTAATTATGCAAAATGCCGGCCAGGGTATAGGGTACTGCAATATAGCTACATTTTTGCGAAGGCCGGGCTTATTTACATACGATAATTAGTCCCACGCCGGTTTGCTTGTCCAAGACATATTTATGTGTATAATATATTATTATTGATCTGTTTCGTTTTGGGAGCCTGCGCAGGAATGTCCCGGGAATCTGATATTTTTGCGCCATGCAGAAGCCCGTATTGGTCATTAAGTTAGGTACAGCGGTTCTTACGAATGATAAAGGCGAGATCGTGCAGGCTATTATTAAAAAGGTGACTGCGGGGATCGCCGAGCTTTCTGCCGATTATCACGTGATCCTGGTCTCCAGCGGGGCGGTGGGCAGCGGGAGGGCTTATTTCTCCGGGTACAAGGGGACGCTTGCGGAAAGGAAGGCTGCGGCGGCGGTAGGGAATCCAATCCTGATCCGTCATTATCAGCGGCATTTTTCTGCTTATGGCATACCGGTGGCGCAGGCTCTTTGCGAACGGCAGCATTTTTCCAGCCGTAGCCGATTCCTCCAGCTCAGGGAGACTTTTGCGGAGTTCTGGAAAAATGGCATTTTGCCGGTGATGAATGAGAACGACCTGGTGAGCAATGTAGAGCTGAAATTTTCCGATAATGATGAGCTGGCTACCCTGACTGCTATTGGTTTCGATGCCGAAGCTTTGCTGCTTTGCACTTCGGTGGGCGGGTTCCTGGACGCGGGCAAACAGATCATTCCAAGGGTGGAGAAGGTCGACAGCCGGATCCTGGGATTGGTGGAGAAGGGCAAGAGCAGCCTGGGGCTGGGAGGGATGTTGTCCAAGCTGACCTTTACCCGGCTGGCCTGTTCGCTGGGGATAAGGGTGGTGATCTGCGGGTTGAAGGGGCAGAAACCATTTGCCGATGCGTTGGCCGGCAGCGCGGGGACGAGTTTTACGCCGAGTGTTTCCAATCTGAAGGCAAGGCAGAAATGGCTGGCCAGCGGCTCCATTACCCTGGGCAGCATATTTGTCGATAAGGGGGCTGCACGGGCATTGGAATTACGCCGGAGCCTGCTGAGTGTGGGGATCAGCAAGGTGCAGGGGAAGTTTGCACCCGGGGAAGTGGTACAGCTGAAGGACGAGGATTCCATGATCATTGGTGTGGCGAAGGTGAAGATGGGGGCCGCAGAGATGACGGCTCATCTTTCGAGTAAGAATATGGTGGCGGCGCATGCGGATGATATTGTTCTGTTTTAAAAAACGAATTAAAGTATGAAGTCAATAAAGCCCTTGATCCTGAAGACCTATAAGGCGGCGGTGGAGCTGAGGCGGTGTACGGACCGGCAGGTGAAGACGGCCTTACAACTCCTGGCTTCGGAGCTGGAAGCGCAAAGTGGTTTGTTGTTGAAGGCCAATGCCACAGATCTGAAACGGCAGGACCCGACCAATCCGCGGAATGACCGGCTATTACTTAATGAGCAGCGTATTCGAGCTATAGCAAAGAGTATCCGGAAAGTGAGCCGGCTACCAGATCCATCCGGGAAGCTGCTGGACAAGCGGACGCTGGCGAATGGGCTGAAGGTGGAAAAAAGGGCTGTGCCGTTGGGGGTGGTAGGCGCCATTTATGAATCGAGGCCTAACGTTACTTTTGATATAGCCGCGTTGTGTCTGAGGAGCCGGAATGCGTGTTTGCTCAAGGGCAGCCAGGAGGCGAATGAAACCAATAAAGTAGCTGTCGGGCTGATAAAAAAAGTGTTGAAGGCCAGTGGTATCGATGCGGACTGCGTTACCTTGTTGCCGGCGGACCGGGAGACGGTACAGGAATTATTTACGGCTACCCGTTGGATAGATGTGCTGATCCCGAGAGGATCGGAGTCGCTGATCCGGTATGTAAGGGCCAACAGCCTGGTACCGGTGATCGAAACGGGCGCGGGTGTCTGTCATGTCTATGTGGAGAAGGAAGCCGATCTGGATATGGCGGCGAAGATCGTTGTCAATGCGAAGGTGTCGAGGCCTTCTGTTTGTAATGCCATGGATACGTTGCTGGTTGATGCTGCCGTTGCTCCGGCGTTGCTGCGTCGGGTAAAGGGGATGCTGGCGGAGCATGAAGTGGAAATTTTTGCGGATGCGGCAGCGTGGCGGATGTTGAAGGGATATCCTTTTTTGCAGAAGGCTAAACCGGAAGATTTTGCACGGGAGTTCCTGAGTCTGAAATGTGCGGTAAAAATAGTTCGCAATATAGACGAAGCGTTGGAACATATACAACGTTATTCGACGCGGCATTCCGAGGCTATCGTTTCGAAGAATAGAGAACGTTGCGAGCGTTTTCTTGCGGAGGTCGATGCTGCGGCGGTATATGCGAATGCGTCCACGCGTTTTACTGATGGGGAGGAGCTGGGGCTGGGGGCAGAGATCGGGATCTCTACTCAGAAGCTGCATGCCCGGGGGCCGTTCGCGCTGGAGAAGCTGGTGACGGAGAAATGGGTCATACGCGGGGCAGGTCAGATAAGGGAATGACCCGTCGTGTTAAGAAATCGCTCAAGCAAAAAAAAAGCCACACTATTTTCAGCTTTAGCATGGTTTTTGAATCAAAGCATGCGTTTGATCTTTATCTGTTAAAAGCCAAAAAAATGAAACCAGCGCTCTTGATTAGTCAAAAAAAGTGTGGAATTTTTTCCCCAAGAAAAATACCTCCCTTACTTTCTTTTTGCATTTGATTTTCTCCTTCTGACTTTATCGGTTTACGCACACCCCTAGATTCTCGTTCTGTTCGAACCTTTCCTTAGTTAAATTAACTATTGCTTTCCTATGTATACCCGTATAAATGGCTAAAACAGCTATTTGTATGGAGTAAAATCGTATTGCCCTAACGTTACAATTAAACAACAATGTTCGAAAATTACACTGCTAAATTTTTTTAATCCAATATTTATGAAACATCTTCTACTCAAACTGACATTTCCTGTCTTATTATTTCCAATTCTTTGTTTCGCGCAAGGCGACCAGACGATCATCAATGTGCCTATCAACAGTACGGGCGGGACGGAAAAGGCCATTTTGCATTTACCGGATGATTATGGGCAGACAACTACAAAGTATCCATTAATGGTCTTTCTTCATGGAGTTGGGGAAGGTTCGCTTACTGATCCTTCTACCATATATAACAGCTCTTCGGCGGGCGGGCCGGCATATATCATTGCCCATGGCAGCTGGCCGTCAAGCTTTGTCAACCCGGTCGATAAAAAATCGTATAAGTATATTGTTGTCTGTCCCCAGGCTGCATATGGCACTTCAACCTCTGCGCCTGCGCTGGAAGTAATTCTGAGCTGGCTGGTCAAGACTTATCGGGTTGATGAGTCAAGGCTTTATCTAACGGGGATCTCTGCGGGAGGAGAAGGTGTGCTGGAGTATGTAGGGAAGATCCAGGCTTCCGGCCAGGCGGTAAGCGCAACGCACAAGGTTGCGGCTTTAATTCCTATGAGTGCTGTGATGAATGCCTATTACCGGGGGCAGTATGCGGATAACATTGTGAAAGATAATGTTCAGCTATGGGGTTTTGGATCTGCTACGGATGTTCACGGAGCCAATACATTGAACCTGGTGTTGGATGTAAATGCGGACAGGCCGAATTATGCCATTTCCACGGCTTACAGTGGCGGGCATTGCTGCTGGGAGCAATTTTATAATCCCACCTACAGACTGAATGGAAAGAGCATCTATGAATGGGCTTTGCAGTATACCCAGGGAGTGTCAGCTCCTCCGTCGACTCCGCCAGCTGCGCCTGTTGTAAATCCGGTAGCTGTTCCCGGAAAGGTTGAAGCAGAAGGTTATTCGGCGATGTCGGGTGTCGCAACGGAATCCACTGCGGACGCGGGTGGAGGGTTGGATGTGGGTTGGATAGACCAGGGTGATTATATGGATTATAGTGTAAATGTCGCTGCGGCGGGGCAATATACTGTCGGTTTCAGGGTTGCCACGCCTAATGCGGGCGCTTCTTTCCAATTGACGAAAACGGATGGTACTGTCCTGTCGACGGTGAAAGTTCCCAATACGGGCGGGTATCAGAGCTGGCAGACGGTGACGGCTACGGTGACTTTAGCGGCCGGGGTGCAAACGCTGCGTATAAAATCTGTGGCCTCACCTATCTGGAATATCAACTGGATGCAGCTGACTCAAATCGTCAGCGCTCCGCCAGCTGTCTCTATTCCCGGGAAGATCGAAGGGGAGGCTTATTCAGCGATGGCGGGTGTTGCAAAGGAATCCACGGCGGATGCCGGCGGAGGGCAGGATGTGGGTTGGATCGATGTGGGCGACTATATGGACTATAGCGTAAATGTTGCCAGTGCAGGTCAATATTCGATCGGTTTCAGGGTTGCCGCACCGGGTGCGGGCGCTGTCCTCCAATTGATGCAGGCGAATGGCGCTGTACTGACGACGGTGAGCGTTCCCAATACGGGTGGATTTCAGACCTGGCAGACGGTAACGGCTACGGTGACTTTGCCGGCCGGGGTGCAAACGCTGCGCATAAAATCTACCGGCTCATCAGACTGGAACTTCAACTGGATGCAATTCGCACAAAGCAGTGCACCGGGTGCCCAGGCGATCCCGGGGAAGATAGAGGCAGAGAGCTATACCGTCATTAGCGGGGGAGGGACGCAGGCCACGACTGATGCAGGCGGCGGGCTGAATGTGGGTTGGGTCGATGTGGGTAACTATATGGACTATTATGTGAATGTTGGCGCTGCTGGTCAGTATGCAGTCAGTTTCCGGACGGCAACTCCAAATTCGGGCGCTTCATTACAATTGACAACCACGGCCGGGGCTGTTCTGTCTACGGTAAATGTCCCACGGACGAGTGGCTGGCAGATCTATCAAACGGTGACAGCCAATGTAACCCTGGCGGCCGGGGCACAGACCATACGTGTAAAGTGTACTGGTTCAACCTGGAATTTAAACTGGCTGCAGTTTGTCAAGAGCACGACGTCTACTGCCACGGAAGGAGATGCTGTAAGCAGGAACTCCGCCTTTATGAGCGATTCGACAACGGCTATCGGCGATGAGCTTACGCTCTTCCCCAATCCTGCGCATGACCAGGTGACGCTGCGGATGAATAATGAGCAGATCGGGAAGATGCAGGTACAGCTGATCGATGGGGTCGGCTCTGTAAAAGCGGCCTATAATTTCAGCAAGACCTCCAATTTTATCCAGGTAAATATCCCTGCCTCGAATCTTTCTGCAGGAGTATACTTTGTGCGGATACAGGTTGGCAATAAACTTGAAATAAAGAAGATCGTCAAGCTATAAGTTAAAGTTTCAGTGATCTATGAGTCCATTCATCTCTGCCACCGGCAGATATGAATGGACTTTTTGTTTTCAATAAATTCTCCCTACCTTTACCCTGTACTTTAGGGGTGCTCGTTGATACGGGCTGAGATAATACCCTCAGAACCTGATCCGGATAATACCGGCGAAGGGAAAAGATGGACTCTTGCATACGCGTAAGCGGCACCTCGTTAATTTATTTGCCAATCAACCCGATTCGCATGGTAGAGGTGTCCATCAATCAGCAAAAATTTCAGGTACCGGAAAACGGCAGGTTAGCCGATGTTCTGCCTTTGTTGTTTATCCGGCAGGCGGATGGGATAGCTATCGCCGTGAACCAGGCAGTAGTCCCCAGGGGGGAGTGGGAGCGGTATGTGCTGCAGCCAGGAGATAATGTATTTGTGATAAGGGCGACACAGGGTGGATAGGGTCAGGCTGGCGCGAGAGTGAAATTAAATTTATATATATGAAGAAAGATAGTACTCCGGGACAGCACGTGATCAGTCGTGATCCGTTTGCGGCTTCGCGTAAAATATATGTGCCGGGTCAATTATATCCTGTTCATGTGGCGATGCGGGAGATCAGGCTGACTGGTCCCGATGACCCGGTAACGGTATATGACACCAGCGGTCCTTATACGGATGCTACTGTTGAGCTGGATGTACGTAAGGGGCTGCCGCGGCTGCGGGAATCCTGGGTTGTAGCGGGGGAAGCTGCGCCGAGAAGGGTTGTTGGAGGAGGGGTGGTGACGCAGCTATATTATGCGCGGAAGGGAATTATTACGCCGGAGATGGAATATATTGCTATTCGTGAGAACCTGCGGCCGGAATTTGTGCGGGATGAAGTGGCGGCGGGCAGGGCGGTGATTCCTTCGAATATCAATCATCCTGAGTCGGAGCCGATGATCATCGGCCGTAATTTCCTGGTGAAGATAAATGCCAATATCGGGAACTCCGCGGTGAGTTCCAGCATAGAAGAAGAGGTTGAAAAGATGGTGTGGGCTTGTCGTTGGGGAGCGGACACGATCATGGATCTGTCGACCGGAAAAAATATTCACGAGACGCGGGAGTGGATCCTGCGTAATTCTCCGGTGCCGATAGGGACGGTGCCCATTTACCAGGCATTGGAAAAAGTAGGTGGAAAGGCCGAGGAGCTGACCTGGGAGATATACAGGGATACGCTGATCGAGCAGGCCGAGCAGGGAGTGGATTATTTTACCATTCATGCGGGTGTGCTTTTGCGTTATATCCCAATGACGGCGCAGCGGCTGACGGGTATTGTCTCCCGCGGCGGATCAATCATGGCGAAATGGTGTCTGGCCCATCACCGGGAGAGTTTTCTCTATACTCATTTCGAAGAGATGTGCGAGATCATGAAAGCCTATGACGTTTCTTTCTCGCTGGGTGACGGGCTTCGGCCGGGATCGATCGCGGATGCCAATGACCCCGCGCAGTTTGCCGAGCTGGAGACGCTGGGGGAGCTGACAAAAAAGGCGTGGAAGCAGGATTGCCAGGTAATCATTGAAGGGCCGGGGCATATACCTATGCATCTGATCAAGGAGAACATGGATAAGCAGCTAAAAGAATGCTCGGAAGCTCCTTTTTATACGCTGGGGCCGTTGACCACGGATATTGCGCCGGGCTATGACCATATTACATCGGCCATCGGGGCGGCCATGATCGGCTGGTATGGAACGGCTATGTTGTGTTATGTCACGCCGAAGGAACACCTGGGCTTACCTAACAAAAAAGATGTCAAGGATGGAGTGATTGCCTATAAGATAGCGGCTCATGCTGCTGATCTGGCAAAGGGGCATCCCGGGGCTCAGTGCAGGGATGATGCGTTGAGCAAGGCCCGTTTTGAATTCCGTTGGCAGGATCAGTTCAATCTATCGCTGGACCCTGATACGGCCCGATCATTTCATGATGAGACCTTGCCTGCGGAGGGTGCGAAGGTGGCTCATTTTTGTTCGATGTGCGGTCCGCACTTCTGTTCGATGAAGATCACGCAGGAGGTGCGGCGTTATGCAGCCGAGAAGGGATTAGATGGTGAAGCTGCGTTGGAGACGGGGATGAAGGAGAAGGCGGAAGCGTTCCGCGAAAATGGTGCGGAGATCTATTTATGATGCCTGAAAAAGAAAATACTATTCATTTGCCGGGGCGGGATCTTCTCGTTACGGTGCTGACGCTGCCTGTTGTGTTTGACGGTGAGGTGGACCTGTTGGAGGGTTTGCTGGAGGCCGGCTTACAGAAGCTGCATATCCGAAAGCCGGAGGCTACGGCGGTGGAAATAGAGAATTTGCTGGGGCGGTTGTCTGCGCGATGGGCGTCGCGGCTGGTGTTGCATGGAAGCCGGGAGCTGGCGTTGCGTTATGGGCTGTCGCAGGTGCATGGGGCGGTGGATTATAGGGATGGGAGTGGGAGGAGTGGGGGAGGGCCTTTTGTGGGGGGTGAGCAGGGCGTTGCGGCGGCTGGTGCGGATGGGATGGCTGTATCGACTTCTGTGCATTCCTGGGCGGAGCTGGCGGCATTGCCGGAGGGGTTGGCGTATGCGTTTATCAGTCCTTTGTTCGATAGTATCTCCAAGCCAGGTTATGCCGCGAATGAAGGGTTGCTGCGGCGGCCGGTGGGAAGATTTCCTTGTTTGCCGGTGGGTCTTGGCGGGATTGGACCGGATACGATCGGGGCTCTGTTGGAGCATGGGTGGAGGGGGGCGGCTTTGTTGGGTTGGATCTGGGAGAACCCGGCTGAAACGGTGAGAAGGTATGAACAATTTAAAAAAATAACGGATGGGTATTGAGCGGGCGAATGTGCTGGTAGTGGCTGGTTATGACCAGAGTGCGGGTGCAGGGGTCCTGTCGGATGTAAAGACGCTGGAGGCGCATGGCGTATATGGGTATGCGGTATGTACGGGGTTTACGTTCCAGAATGAGCGGGAGATGAGCCGGGTGCAATGGTTCTCTATGAAGGAAGTTTTTGAGCAGATAGACTTGTGTTTTGCGACCAGGCGATTTGATTGGGTGAAGATGGGTATTACGCCATCGATGAAAGCGGCGGCGGAGATAATAGCGCATCTGCGGCGGCATAATCCAGGAGTGAGGGTGGTGCTTGATCCGGTGATCAGGGCCAGCAGTGGTGTTGCTTTTTGGGCGGGGATCGCGGCAGAGAAGATGGATGATTGGGAAGCTGTGTTCGGCATGTGTCATTTGCTAACGCCCAACTGGGAGGAGATGGGGTGGCTATATCCGGGGGAGGATCTTATGGAGAGATGCCGGGTTTTGACGCGGGAAGGGGGTAGTTCCATTTATCTTAAAGGCGGTCATCATCCGTCGGTGCCGGGCACGGATTATTTGTGGAGCGGGGGTGAGCTGCAGGTTTTTGATGTGATGACGGGCGGAGGGCTTGTTTATCCCAAACATGGCAGTGGCTGTGTCTTGTCTTCCTCTTTAACAGCCAATCTGGCTCTAGGGTATTCGTTACCGGCGGCGGCGGCTTATTCGAAACGGTATATCGGGCAATTTTTAACCAGCAATAAAACTTTATTAGGATGGCATCAAGCCCGGTGAATATAGCGACCTGGCGTCCATTGGGGAGGCTTTATTTTCTCACGATGGACGATGGACCTATGGATCATTTGCAACAGGTGGAGGCGGCTTGTAAGGCAGGCATCAAATGGATACAGCTGCGAATGAAGCAGGCATCCGATGAGGAGGTGAGGGTGACGGCGCTGGCTACCAAAGCAATCACCGATGCCAATGGCTGTGTGTTGATAATCAATGACAGGGTAGAGGTGGCGCGGGAAGTAAAAGCTAATGGCGTGCATCTTGGCAAGCAGGATATGGCGGTAAGTGAGGCGCGACGGCTTTTAGGCGAAGACATGATCATTGGCGGCACGGCGAATACCATCGAAGATATCCGGGAGCATTGTGTACAGGGGGCGGACTATATCGGGCTGGGGCCTTACCGGTATACGACGACAAAAAAGAACCTGAGTCCTATTCTTGGACTGGAGGGATACCGGCAGATCATGCGGGTAATGAAACAGGAAGGGGTGTCTATTCCTGTGGTGGCTATCGGCGGGATAGAGATGAAGGATGCTGCGCTTTTGTTTGGGGTTGGTTTAAGCGGGATAGCCTTTTCCGGTATGCTGGTTCATGCCGGGGACCGGGCAGCGATGGTGGAATCGATCAATAAACTATTTTAATATGCTGACTATTGCGGGTAAGACGTTTGGGTCCCGGTTGTTTACGGGGACGGGGAAATTTGGATCTTTTGCTGTGATGGAGGAGGCGTTGCTTGCGAGCGGGTCGGAGCTGGTGACGGTGGCGTTGCGGCGGGTGGATGTGGGGCGCGGGGCGCAGGATGTGGGAGCAGTGGTGGCGCAGGATGGCGGCGCGGGGGTTGATGGGAATGTGGAAGCTGGTGGGCGTGTGGCGGCAGCGGGTGGGAAGGGAGCGGGCGGCGATCTGCTCGGATATTTGCGGCATCCGCATCTGCATTTGCTGCCGAATACGTCGGGGGTGAGGAACTCGGGGGAGGCGGTGTTTGCGGCTGAGCTGGCGCGGGAGGCGCTGGGGACCAACTGGCTGAAGCTGGAGATCCATCCTGATCCGCGGTGGCTGCTGCCTGATCCGGTGGAAACGCTGATGGCGGCGGAAGACCTGGTGAAAAGGGGGTTTATCGTGTTGCCGTATATACATGCGGATCCGGTATTGTGCAAACGCCTGGAGGATGTGGGTGTTGCAGCGGTGATGCCGCTTGGGTCACCGATAGGCAGCAATAAGGGGCTGAGGACCTATGACTTTCTGGAGATTATAATACAGCAAAGCAAGGTGCCTGTCATTGTCGATGCGGGGATCGGGGCTCCTTCCGATGCGGCGAAGGCAATGGAGATGGGAGCGGATGCCGTGCTGGTGAATACGGCTATTGCGGCGAGTGCGGATCCGGTGAAGATGGGAAGGGCTTTCAGGCTGGCGGTGGAGTGTGGCCGGATGGCGCATGAAGCAAGGCTGGCGGTGCGATCGGAGTCGGGGCATGCGGTGGCGAGCAGTCCGCTGACGGCGTTTTTGGATTGAGTGGCGGGTTGGGTGCCGCATTAGTGACGATGTGTGCCGCATTGAGTGACGATGGGTGCGTCATTGAGTGACGATGGGTGCCGCATTGAGTGCTGGATTGAGAGACGAAATGTGTTTTTCATTTTTTGAATTTGTATATACAAGTATGTTTACCGAAATATTTGACAGCTATAACTGGGCGGCTGTAAAGGAGAGTATTTACAGCAAGACAGCCCGGGATGTAGAAAGGGCGCTGGGTAAGTCCCAACGTGACCTGGAAGATTTTAAGTCCTTGCTCTCGCCTGCTGCGGCTGTATATCTTGAGGATATGGCGCAGTTGAGTCACCGGCTGACGCAGAAGCGGTTTGGGAAGGTGATCCAGCTGTATATTCCGCTGTATCTGTCGAATGAATGCCAGAACATTTGTACTTATTGCGGGTTTAGCTATGAGAATAAACTGCGCCGGCGGACACTGGGCGCGGGGGAATTATTACGAGAGGTGGCGGCGATAAAGGAAATGGGATATGAGCATGTGTTGCTGGTGAGCGGGGAAGCCAGCCAGACGGTTGGAATGGATTATTTTATAAAAACACTGGAAGTGGTGGGACCGCATTTTGCGCAGGTTTCTATGGAAGTGCAGCCATTGGACGAGCCGGAATACGCGCGGCTGATAGAGCATGGGTTAAACGCCGTGCTTGTCTACCAGGAAACTTATCACCGGGAGGATTATAAGGTGCATCATCCGAAGGGGAAGAAATCAAACTTCGGGTATAGGTTGGAGACGCCGGATCGTTTGGGCAGGGCTGGTATCCATAAGATGGGGCTCGGGGTGCTGATCGGACTTGAAGATTGGAGAACGGATAGCTGGTTTACGGCGCTGCATTTAAGGTATTTGGAAAAGACTTACTGGAAGACGAGATATTCGCTTTCGTTCCCGAGATTGAGGCCGTTTTCGGGGGAGGGAGGATTAGCGCCGAAGGTGGCTATGTCAGACCGGGAGCTGATACAGCTTATCTGCGCTTACCGGTTGGTGGATGAGGAGGTGGAATTGTCTTTGTCGACGCGGGAAAGCCCGGTGTTCAGGGATCATGCGATCAGGCTTGGGATAACTTCTTTAAGTGCGGGGTCGAGGACCAATCCGGGTGGGTACGTGGTAGATCCGGAATCGCTGGAGCAGTTTGAGATCCATGATGACCGGAGTCCTGCGAAAATTGCGGAGATGATCCGGGGACAGGGATATGAGGCGGTTTGGAAGGATTGGGATCGGGTATTGCAGAAATAAATGGGTGTTGCGGAAATAAATGGTGTTGCAGAAAAAAAAAGACCCCCGGTCGGGGGCCTTTTTTGTATAGCGGCTTTTGAACTTTTAATATAAGAAGATCTTTTTGGTTAGTGTATCTCCAACCTTTGTGACGACCCTTACGATGTAAACACCGGCCGGCAGATGGGATACTTCTGTTTTCCCGCCGGAAAGCTGGCCCTGCCGCAGCGTGTGGCCGCTGATGTCGGAAAGGGAATAATTCTCATTATTACCCTGTAAGAGGCTGACCTCGACGGATAATTTGCCCGTGCTATACCAGCCTAACCTGCTCGACTCACTAAAGTTGAGCGTCCGTACGGGGCTGTAGGTGGATTTGGAATCGAGGTCACTTTGTTTCAGCCTATAGTAGTTGGCACTTCTGACCGGCGCCAGGTCGGTGAATGTATAATTCAGCAGCGTGGAGCTTTTTCCTGCTGCTGCAACGACACCGATAGTCGTATAGGTCTTGCCGTTGGTACTTCTTTCGATGGTAAAGTCCCTGCTATTCTCTTCCTGAGATGTCTGCCATTGGAGGAGGCCTTCGGAGCCGCTGCGCTGGGCTGTGAACTTTGTAAGCGTTATGGGCAGAGGAACGGCGACATCGATCAGCGTATGCAGATTGAAGTTAGAGCCTGTACCGCTTAGCTGGAAATTGGCAAGCGTACCGTTGTTGCTGGCAACATTATCGAATGCCGTGAGCATCCCTGTGTTATCCTGATCCGGCACGCCCTGGTCAAAAGTGAACTGGCTGACCAGATTGGCTTCGGTACCGCTGAGCGTGTTGTTGTAATTATTCGCGATATCGTCGTCTCCCAGCGGCGCGTTCCACAGCCTGACCTCGTCGATGCCGCCTGTAAAGGGGCGGGAGTCGGCGCCGATGTCGTCTTTTGTAACACCGAAGGTCAGCGGCTGACCGGGCGATGCTGCTCCCAGCGTACATGTGATTGTGCCCAGAGGAAAGCCATTGTAATACAGGTTGGTAGTGCCGGCGCCATCATATACAAAGGCCAGGTGTGACCAGGGACCGTTGCCCTGATCGGTATTAAGACCCTGTGGGAATTCTGCCGGAATCAGTGTATAGGTATAGATCGTACCACTGCCATTGTCGATGCCTATTTGTGTCGAATTCAGGAGGATGCTGTATTGTCCGTATTTGCTCACGAGCGTGCTCCACGATGTGGTGAGGCCGCTTGCGTCGACCCAGAATTCTATCGTACCGGGTTTGGAAGCATTGAACATCGTATCATAAGCAACAGAATCGGGGATGATCACCTGGTCATTTTCGGAGCCATTAAAGGTCAGGCCGTTGCTGCTGTTCTGGATGGGGGAGTAAGTCCAGGAATTGGGGGCGCCGGGGCCGATAATGGTACCATCCTCGCTGCTTGCATTGGTAGCTTCGTTCTCGATGGTCGTGGTGCCGTTGTCATCCATCTTGAACCAGACGTGGAGCAGTGGGTCATTGGGGTCGGGGTCAGTAAACATATCTCTTTTGATACTAAAGGCGGACCTTTCGATATTCCAGGTCTTTAGGTCGTCTATTTTCCCGATGGCCCGCTCGCTCAGATCGGAATTAGCGCCAATCCGGAATTTTTCCGAAGAGCTGAGACTAGAGTATGCCGATATCCTTGGCGCCCCATTTATGTAGAGGCTGGTAGCAGTCGAGGTGCTGTTGTAAGTAAGGGCGATATGTGTCCATCGGTGGACGGGCATTTTTACTCCCGTAGTTAACGGGTTGCCCCAAAAATCGGATAGATTGCCATTGAGCAGGATAGTGCTGTCGGTACCATCATAACCAATGTGAAAAGCATGCTCGAGGTCAGAGGTACTGGAAACGAACTGATGCACCTGGTGATCCATGGCAGAGTCCTCTATATAAGCCCAGAATTCGATGGTAAAATCTCCGGAGGTGGAGAGGTTGATGGGGTCGCCGAATGAGATGACGAAATTGCTGTCATTCAGCTTTAGCGCCTGATGTTGTTGTGCGACCGCGGGCAGATAAAATATTATCAACGCGCATGCCGCGAGAAAAGTAAATTTTTTTCTCATAGGGATTGAATTTTTGATTGGATCATATTTGTGCCGAACAGAGTCTGTCCGAAACAATGCGTCAAGATAATTTAAAAAGCCAACCTATTATAGTCGGTGTGCAAAATTAACCTGCGAGTAAGGGTAATAACTGAGAAGGCAGCGCAGTATAATTCTACAAGATGTGTGTTTACGAAGAGCGGGAATGGAGATCTACGTGAGGCGATTCGGAATCTACGGTATCAGAGATGTGTTTTTTTATTGTTGCAGGAAAAACTAATTTAGGGACACAATGGCGCTGACCAGGACGATACCATTATTAAACAGCTGCCGGGAAATCTCCACGGCACAACGGGATGAGTTCCGGGACAACGGGCATTTGCTTGTGCGGGGCCTGCTGGATACACAGGAGATGACTGTTTACCGGGCGCTGATACTTGAGGCGGTGAAAAAGCAAAGCCGGGAGGCTAAGGCCACGAGGCGAAAATTGCCGGAGCGGGGAATTTATGGACGGATGTTTGGGCAGGTGGTGAATCTCTGGCAGGTGGATGAGGGGGTGCGCCAATTTGTGTTGTCCAAACGGCTGGCGAGGGTGGCGGCTGATCTGCTGGGTGTGTCGGGGGTGCGCATCTATCATGATCATGCTTTATTTAAAGATGCAGGCGGCCGGGCGACCTACTGGCATCAGGATCAATATTACTGGCCTTTGGATACGGCGGATACGGTGACGATGGCCATGCCGCTTGTCGATGTGAGTATCGAGATGGGAATGTTCGTCTTTGCCTCGGGCTCTCATAAGAATGGCACGATCTGGGACCCTAAACTTTCTTCGGAGCCGGACAGCCTGTACCGGAAATATATCAAAGAGCATCATTTTCCGCTGAGCTATGCAGCGGGAATGCGGGCCGGGGATGCGACCTGGCATTATGGAAATACGGTGCATCATACGCTTGCCAATGAATCGGATCGCCGCCGGGAGATGATGACGATCACCTATATGGCTGACGGTGCCCGGGTAACGCAGCCTATGCACAAGGCGCAGGTGCATGAGCTGAATACGTGGCTGATGGGACTGCCGCCTGGCAGACTGGCCGCGTCAGAATTAAATCCACTTATAACATAAAGGAATAATGAACTATTGTCAGCTGGGGCGATCGACTCTTTCGATCAGCCGCATTGGTTTTGGGTGTATGTCATTGGGAGACGAGCAGGAGGCGACCCGGGTAATCCATCGTGCGGTGGAGTCGGGGATCAATTTTTTTGATACGGCTGACCTGTATGAGAGGGGATTGAATGAGGAGCTGGTGGGCAGGATACTAAAGGACCGGCGGCAGGAGATATTTCTTGCAACAAAGGTCGGGAACCAGTGGCGTGAGGATAGGAGCGGATGGGACTGGAATCCCCGGAAGGAATATATAATCGGGGCGGTGGAAGAAAGTCTGAAGCGTCTCCGGACAGACCGGATCGATCTGTACCAGCTGCATGGGGGGACGATGGAAGATCCGATCGATGAGACTATAGAAGCCTTTGAGCTGTTGCAGCAACAGGGGAAGATAAGATATTACGGACTATCGTCCATCCGGCCGAATGTGATCAGGGAGTATGTAAAGCGGAGTAAGATCGTGAGTGTGATGATGCAATATAGCCTGCTGGATCGCAGGCCGGAGGAAAGCTGCCTGCATCTGCTGCAGGAAGCGGGGATAGGGGTATTGGTGCGGGGGGCGTTGGCTAAAGGGTTGCTGGCGGGGAAGGAGGCTGTTGCTTATGCTGACAGGAGTGAGGAAGAAGTGCGGCAGGCTGCTGAGGCGGTGAGATCGGTAGCAGGCGGGGGAAATACCATGGCGGATATCGCTGTGCGTTATGTACTGGGGCATCCTGCTGTGACGAGTGCGATCGTGGGGATAAGGACGGAGGGGCAGCTGGAGGATGTGATTGGAGGAAAGGGTGGGAGGCTGGGAAAGGAGGACCTGGAGAAGCTGGGAAAGGGGGATCGGGAGAAACTGGGAATGTCGGTGCTGCCAAACCGTTATGAGGTACATCGTTGACGTTATGAGGGGTATCGTTGATGTGTGAGGTAAGATACCAGGCAAAATATGAGCTATTTATATATACATATATATAAATGTATGTTTTTATGAAGAGAACTGGGTAATTTCGGAAAATACCATTTAATGGGTATTTATTATATCTGGAAAAATTCCCATTTTTGCATTGTTATCCAAAAATAGTCACAAATTAATTTGAAAATTTAGAAAACAAGCTTTACTTTTACGCAACTATTAACGCCTGCCATATTCAAATCCTCTGAATAAAGGCTACTTAACTCTTGCATGTATTGCTTAATTCGAGCCACCATCCTTGAAATTCCTTATTTCAGTTTTTGGAATCTAAGAGTTATAATCCACATCACTAAAGATAAGCCTGCTTCTCCATTTAAGAAGTGTTTCACGCCAATACCTCTTGTAAGCCAAGTTTTCCATTGCCAATCCTGGAAAGATTAGTTTCTGCTTTACCCTTAAAATGACCCCGGTAATGAAAAGGCAAATTTTGGCTATTGATGATAGCAAGGCGATACGTTTTTTGTTGCAAACAGTTTTAGGAAAGAGTTACCATGTTGTGACTGTACCTGATGGATATTCGGCGATGTATTATCTTTCCAACAGAGAGCTTCCTGATCTTATAATTGCGGATCCCCAACTTCCTGATATGGAAGAATGGGAATTGATCGCGCAGTTATCCACAAGTGGATTATATGGTGATATTCCATTGATCGTGCTGTCGGGGCTGGATGTGGCGGAAACCGAGGCGAAGTCGATGCAGTATGGAGCTGTGAAGCATTTTTCAAAACCTTTTAACCCCGTTGACCTTGTATATTTTCTGAAGAACATGGTGAAGAACGATTCGATTAAGGCCCAATAAGAAAGAATAAGAGCGAGGATTACTATATGAAAGAACGTATTAAGGACTATCTGTATTTGTGTATTTCGAGACGTATTTCCTATTAGATCAACACGCTACTATTCTGAACCACCGTATGTATGAAATCACTAAACCTTTTTTATGGAGTTAGCACTACAACTCAAGACCGTAGAAAAAAGAACTAAAATTGTGTCAGGTTACCGCTCGTATCAACTGCCGGTATCCATGGACGTGCATTATGAAGGTTTCTATTATATCGGTAAGAATACCGATCATATTGAGAAGCTGGTAAAGATGTATAGCCGTGGCTATGCGACGGAAGGACTGGTGAATATCAAGGATGAGCTTTTGAGAAATCTCAAGTCTGATCAGCATTTGGTTCCGGAGGTTATTATCTGCGAGGCTGTTTTCGAGCCGGAAGCTGTCAGGGATTTTGCCCAGTTCATGCGCAAACATCCTGTATTGCGGCGTATTCCATTCATCCTCGATTGTTCGGGGCTGGCGGGTGCCGATCTGGAGTTCTCCAAAAGGATAATTCGCCCGGACGAGGTAATATTTCTTGGTACTGCAGCCGACAAGGATATCCAGGGTAAGGTACAATTTCTCCGGAAGCTGAAGCTTGCGGAAAAGGAGGTTGCCGTTCCGAAGATAGAAGAGGACATCAAAGGGCGAAGCTGGGCTTTCGGGCCTTTGTCAAAGAGGACTTTTGACATCCTCGTGGCGTCAATTGCCTTGTTGATACTGAGTCCTTTATTTGTGCTGATCGCGATAGCTATCCGGCTTGAATCGAGGGGTAGTATCTTTTATATTGCCAAAAGGGCGGGCCGGGGATACCGGATATTTAATTTTTATAAATTCCGGACGATGCAGCAGGGTGCGGACAAGCGTGTTGCGGAGCTGCATCATTTGAATCTTTATTCCGGCGAGACCGGACCGGTGTTTTTCAAGGTAAATAACGATCCCCGTATCACGAAGGTCGGGGGTTTCTTGCGTAATACCAGTATGGACGAGCTGCCGCAATTGTTCAATGTGTTGCTTGGGGATATGTCTTTAGTCGGGAACAGGCCTTTGCCTCTTTATGAAGCGGCAACTCTGACTACGGATGATTATGCTGCCCGTTTTCTGGCGCCGGCGGGGATCACCGGGCTTTGGCAGGTGAAAAAGAGGGGTAACAAGGATATGTCGGTAGAGGAGAGGATCAGCCTGGATATTGATTATGCTTCAAAATGTAATTTTACTACGGATCTCTGGATAATAGCCAATACCCCAAATGCGTTATTCCAAAAGGAGAACGTATAGTAGTCTTGTTTTGACCCCGCAGCCACCGGAAGCCGGACCTGCATGATGCTTACCCGCTAAAAGAGAACCGTTTATGTTGAAGGATAACCCTTTAATTTCTATCATTTCACTTAACTGGAACACCACAGGCGTTACCTGTGATTTTCTCCGTTCCATAAATGACCAGAATACCTACAAAAATATTGAGGTCATTATTGTAGATAATGATTCGAAGGAGGACCCTACGGGAGATCTCCTTGCTATTTTCCCTTCCGCCAAAGTGATCCGAAACAGTGCCAACCTGGGTTTTTCCGGGGGGAACAATGTGGGGATCGCGGTTGCCGGCGGGGATTTCCTGTTTATTGTCAATAACGACACCGAGTTCACGCCCGGTCTGCTGGAAGGTCTGCTGGAGATATTCCGGACCTATCCGGATGCGGGCATGGCCAGTCCGAAGTTCCATTATTTTTTTGCCAAGGGCACCATTGAATATGCGGGTTATGCTCCCGTGAGTCCTTTTACCGGTCGCAATGGTATGATCGGCTGCCGGGAAGCTGACAAGGGGCAGTATGACCAGGTAAGCCAGACGAATTATGTGCATGGGGGCGCCATGATGATACCCCGGCATGTTGTTGAAGAGGTGGGAAGGATGCCTGAGCTATATTTTCTTTATTATGAGGAGTTCGACTGGTCGGAGCAGGTCAAGCGGAGCGGTTATAAGATATATTATCAACCCCGGTCACTGATCTATCATAAGGAATCGATGACGACGGGTAAGTCCAGCCCGTTGAAGACCTATTACCTGACGCGTAACAGGATACTATTTATGCGGCGTAATATGTCCTGGTCGGCTCAATTGTTGTTTGCCGGATATTTTATTTTGTTTACGATACCCAAAAACACGTTAAGTTACCTGTTCAAGGGGCAAAAAGAACATCTCAGGTCTTTCTGGAGAGGTATTTTCTGGCAATTCAATCGTAAAATCACCTTCAACTGAACTGCTTATGTGTGGTATAGCCGGATTTGCGGATTTTAAAAAGAACAGCACCGTCGAGCTATTGCGGTCGATGACGGATGCGATGTTACACCGTGGGCCTG
Organism: Puia sp.; assembly: GCA_036499285.1. Classification (GTDB taxonomy): domain Bacteria; phylum Bacteroidota; class Bacteroidia; order Chitinophagales; family Chitinophagaceae; genus Puia. Next base: position 59,318 of record DASYEB010000044.1, read on the forward strand.
ATGATGGTGGTCATGAAGTATATGAGGCTCCCCGGGCCTTTATAGGTTTTGGTCAGCGGAGGCTATCCATCCTTGATCTTTCTCCTTTGGGGCATCAGCCGATGCATTTTGGAGATCTTATTGTCAATTTCAATGGCGAAATATACAATTTCAAGGAGATCCGCCTGGAATTGGTGGAGAAGGGATATAGTTTTAACAGCTGGTCGGATACAGAAGTGATACTTAAGGGTTATCACTGCTGGGGCATGGATGTGGTGCAGAAGTTCATAGGGATGTTTGCCATTGCTCTTTATGACCGGGCAAAAGAGAAACTGATCCTGATCCGTGACCGTGCGGGGATCAAGCCGCTGTATTATTTCCAGGGCGAGGATATTTTGCTTTTTGCGAGTGAGCTGAAAGCGTTGCATCAGCATCCGGGTTTTGTTAAGAAGATCGATGTGAACAGCCTTGCTCTTTTTCTGCAGTATAGTTATATTCCTGCTCCGCACTGCATATTCCGCAATACTTTCAAACTACTGCCGGGGCATTACCTGACCATCGATCTGCGTACAAGACAGCAGGAGCTGACCAAGTATTGGGATGTATTTGACTACTACAATAAGCCCAAGCTTGATATTTCGGATGCGGAAGCTATTGCGCATACCGATGGGCTTTTGAAGAGTGCCTATGAGTATCGCATGGTAGCGGATGTGCCGGTAGGTATATTCCTGAGCGGTGGTTATGACAGTTCCAGTGTGGCTGCTTTATTGCAGACTGGCCGGACCGAGAAGCTAAAGACGTTTACGATCGGTTTTCACGAACAGGAGTTCAATGAAGCGCCCGAAGCAAAAAAGATAGCCGAATATCTTGGTACGGATCATACGGAGTGGTATCTGACGGCGAGGGAGGCTGGGGATGTCCTAAGCAGGCTACCGGAAATATACGATGAGCCTTTCGCGGATAATTCAACTGTTCCCACGGTGCTGGTCAGCCAGCTGGCGCGCCAGCAGGTGAAGGTGGCGTTGAGTGCAGATGGAGGGGATGAGATCTTTGGCGGGTATAATAAGTTCAACCAGGCGGAGAGGTATACGACCCGTATGCCGGCATTTGCGCAGAGTCTGCTTAGTGGTGCGATGTCTCTGATCAACCCGGAGATGATACCTTATTTCAACAAGCAATATAATTTTTCGACACGATACGAGAAGATGAAGCTGATATGGAGGAGTCATGATCCTGTGAGCGCGGTGAAATACATCAGTCAGTACATTACGGAGAGTGAGGTCGAGTCATTCCTTGGGAAACCATTCGAGCGGTATCCGACCTTTTTTGAAGATGGGGCAAAGCTGGAGCATAATGATGGTGTAGTGAACCGTCTGCTGGCCATCGATTACAAGACTTTCCTGGTGGACAACAACCTGGTAAAGATGGATCGGGCTACGATGTCTGTGAGCCTGGAAGGGAGGGAGCCGATGCTTGATCACCGGCTGGTCGAATTCTTAGCGACTCTGCCTTCCTCTTTTAAGATCAGGGACGGGGTGAATAAGTGGCTCCTGAAGGAAGTGGTGCATAAATATATTCCCAAACCGATGATGGAGAGGCCGAAAAGGCCATTCATTGCTCCATTGATGGTATGGTTCAGGGATGACCTGAAGGAGCAGCTGGGGTATTATCTCAGTGAAAAATGTCTGGCTGCGACCGGTGTATTTGCGGCCGGCCCAATTATTCGTCTGCGGGACGAATACCTGGCGGGGAAGAAGGTGAATTACCAAAAGCTCTGGCAGGTATTGATGTTCCAGCTTTGGTATGACCGTTGGATCGAAAAAATTTAGGTGACCAGGAAACAAACAATGAACAGGAAGATAAAGGTATTGGAGTGTATTCGTCAGGGGCAGATCGGGGGCGGGGAGTCGCACCTGTTAAGCCTTGTGGAGAACATGGATCGAAGCCGTTTCGAACCGGTGGTGCTATCCTTTACGGAGGGGCCGATGGTGGACAGGCTGCAGTCGATGGGGGTGAAGGTGCATGTTCTGCATACCCTAAGGCCATTTGATGTTACCAAGTGGGGGAAGGTGAAAGAGCTGGTGATGTCGGAAGCGGTGGACCTGGTGCATGCACACGGTACGCGGGCGAGCTCGAATACGTTGTGGGCTGCCCGTCATCTGAAGATACCTCTTGTATATACTATTCATGGCTGGTCATTTCACAATGATCAGCATCCGTTGGTGAGGCGTCTGCGTATAATGGGAGAGCGTTGGATCACTGCGCATTCCTCGGTAAATATCGCGGTATCGGCGTCCAATCGGGAATCCGGTTTGGAATATATCCCGGGATTAAAGGCTATTGTCATTAACAATGGGATAGATCAGCAGCGATTTTCACCCGGCCGGGTGTTCAGCAATATAAGAGAGGAGCTGGGTATACCTGTTGACGCGCTGCTGGTTTTATTTATTGCGCGATTTACCGCTCATAAGCAGCCACTTACTCTGATAAGAGCTTTCAGGGAAGCGTTGGCGATGTTGCCGGGGATGCGTCTGCTGATGGTTGGTGATGGGGATAAAAAGGAAGCGGGTATCGCCTTGGTAAAGGAGCTGGGATTGGATGATAAGGTCTATTTCCAGGTCTTTCGGCAGGATGTGCCGGATGTCCTGGCTGCCGCGGACATTTTTGTGCTGCCTTCCTTATGGGAAGGGCTTCCGATCGGATTGCTGGAGGCTATGTCCATGGGTAAGGCGGTCATTGCCACGCAGGTGGATGGAACGCGGGAGGTGGTGAGGGATGGCGAGAACGGGCTAATGGTCAAGCCGGGGGATGTGGAGGCATTGAGTGAGGCGCTGGTAAGACTTGGCAGGGACAAAGTTTTACAGGAGGGTTTGAGGCAAAGGGCTATGGAAACGGTGCGGCAACAGTTCAACGCTGTTACTATGACAAGAGCGATCGAGAATGTATATTCGCATGTATTGCAATAAAACGCTTATTTTAATTTTGTTATAAAATCATCCCTTATGGAATTTGAGAGAATTGCTGATATTAAACGGTTGAACTTCATCATCGATGTCCTGCAAAAAAGGCTGCCTACCGGCGCCGAGGTGCTGGATGTCGGCTGTGGCAATGGCGTCATTTCAAGGAGCCTTGGTGAAAAGGGTTTTACCGTAAAGGGGATCGATGTAAGTGAAAAAGCTATAGCGCGGGCGCGGGAGCTCAACAAATTTCCCAATGTCCGCTTTGAGGTAGTGAGTGCCGAGAAACTGGTAGCGGACGGGCATAATTATCATGCCGTCATTTGTAGTGAGGTGCTGGAGCATCTCAATGATCCCGGAAAGCTGCTGGATGTCCTGCATCAATTGTTGAACAAGAGCGGGGTATTGATCGTGACGGTTCCCAATGGGCAGGGTCCGAGGGAACTGCTGGTTACGAGACCCGTGATCGCCCTTCAAAAAAAGAATAACTGGATGTGGAAGTCCGTCCAGAAGATGAAATCGGCTTTTGGCTATAAGGGCACTACGGTGCAGAGCAGCGCCGACGATCTTACGCATATTCAATTTTTTACCCGTTCGTCTTTGGAAAAGCTGGCAAGCCAGCATCAGTTCAGCATTGTGCGGTATGGAAAAACTAATTTCATCGAAGACGTTTTTCCCTTTTCTTTCTTCTCCAAAAAGATCAAGGCGCTGCAACGATTCGACTGCGCTGTTGCGGAGCTGTTACCTTATCAGCTGAATGGCGGGTTTATGACAGTTTGGGAAAAATCCTAATATATATGGTCTGAGTCAGCCGCTTTGCGTCAATAAGCATCTATTTTTTCGCGCCCATAAGGAAAAGATCGGTTAACATATGTTATTTAGCGGTTAATCACGTGCGTTTTAATCTGCACTAATTTGCATGATCAGAAAAATCAGTGTAATTTGCAGCCACTTCAACTAAGCCTATTCCTCTTTCAGATCTATCTCCTATTGACTATTTCTATCTCCTAAGATAAACCCTCTCTAATATCTATCACTTTTCTTTGATCCCATTTTATTTCCTTTAATATCCGTGTAAAAATTCGTGGGGGCATTCTTTTATGCATGCCCCGGGGAAGATGTATATAAATATTTAAGTATAAATCATGCAAAATTCTACCCGAATTTTTAAGTTTCTGTTGATCGCTTTGCTCCTGTTCACCGGGCCACTGGTATTTGGACAAAGTATTTTAAACCCGACTGATACGCTGGTGAATTATGACACTGCCCATAAGCCGATCGTACCTAATAACGGGGTGATCGCCAAGTGGGTCAGGACGCCGAGGCTGAGCTGGAATACCACGGGGTATAAGGCTTACATCTACAACGGCAATCCTTTCCGGCTGTATTTTCCCAAGAGCTATAATCCCACGGCCAATGATGGGAAGAAATACCCGATGCTGATATTTCAGCATGGGGTAGGAGAAGGGGGAACTGTCTATGACAATGAGTACCAGCTTTTCCATGGCGGTGATATTTTTAAGGCCGGCGTGGATAACGGGACATTTGATGGCTACATCCTGTGTATGCAGACCACGGGGAGCTGGGGAGTCAACCAGTTCGCGGCCTTTAAGGATATTATCGATTACATGGTTGCCAATAATAAGCTGGATCCTTTTCATGTCACGGGGAACGGTCTTTCGGGCGGCGGCGCCGGCACTTGGGCGATGTATCTTGCCTATCCGACCTATGAGTCGGGCATTGTCCCGATGTCGGGGGTAGATATCGCCTATAAGTCGAGCAGCATTGTCAACGAGGTAAAGTACACCCCCATCTGGAATATACATGGGGGTCAGGATGGTTCTCCGGCTCCTTTCACCGCTTCACAGGTAGCGGACGCGATGGCGGCTGGCGGAGCTAACTACACCGATCTGAATATGACGACCCAGGGTCATGATACCTGGGATAGCACGTGGTCGATGCCAGCCTTCTGGCCTTTTATGAATAAGGCCTATGCTGCGAATCCCTGGACCTTGTTTGGGCGTACGCAGTTTTGTCCCGGAGACCCTATCAATGTTACGATAGGGCTTTGTGCCGGGTTCCAGGCTTATCAATGGCGGAAGGATAGTGTGATCATCAACGGAGCCACTTCGAATACTATTACTGCGACGACGACGGGTAGATATGATGCCCGTATAGAAAGGGGTGGTATATGGTCTGACTGGTCGCATGTGCCGGTTGTGCTGTCCATAAAAACTCCGACGATAACTCCGCCGATCTCTGTTTCGGGAGCGATGAGCAATGTGCTTCCCGGTGCGGATGGCATGACATCGGTGAACCTGCAGGTTCCGGATAGCGGGTATACCAGCTATACCTGGAAGAAGGTAGGCAGCGACGCTGTCATAGGCACTCAGCGGATACTGGCGGTATCACAGCCGGGTCAGTATATCGTTTCGGTGACGCAGCAATTTGGTTGTTCGAGTGTTTATTCACCGGCCTTCCGGGTCGTAAATGCGGCTGGACCAAATGCTCCCAGCGCGGCTACCAATCTTGTATCGAATGCGTTGTCTTTTACCCAGGTAGAACTTGACTGGGCGAGGAATCCCAATCCTGTCAATCCGGAAACCGGTTTTGAAGTTTATCGCAGCCTGGGTTCTGGCGGGCCGTATACATTTGCAGGGCTGGTGCCGGCGGATACGGTGCGGTTCGTGGATCAGGGTCTGAAACCGAATGTAAAATATTATTATGTGGTGCGGGCCGTGGACAGCACGGGTGCGGCAGCGTTGTCCAATGAGACAAGTGTTGTTACTCAATCCGATAAGACAGCCCCGGCTGCGCCTGCGAATCTTAAGGTGGTCACCACCAATCAGTCTTCTATATCGCTGACCTGGAACAGTGCGACGGACAATGTCAGCGTTTCCAAATATTTTGTTTATGTCAATGGTGCGAAGAGCTATATAGTGACGGCGCCCGACACAAACTTTGTGGTCGGAGGGCTTGACTCCAGCAAGCAATATTCTTTTGCGGTGACGGCGGCGGATGGCAGCGGTAATATCTCTGTGCAGAGTAACCAGATATCGGCTGCTACTGTGATCAACGGGCTTACGTATTCTTATTACACTACGCAGAATGCCTGGAATGTGCTGCCTGCTTTCAGCACCCTTACACCGGTGATGACAGGTAATATGCCGAACGTGAGCATAGCCAATGCGACCCAGGCCAGCAATTATGGATATGTGTGGACGGGATATATCCGGATCCCTGTTGCGGGGAGCTATACTTTTGCCACCAGTTCGGATGATGGCAGCGCAATGTGGTTCAACACGCTGACGCCTGGCAGCATCAGCACGGCTACGGTCAATAACGACGGAGCTCATGGTACGCAGCAGATAATCAGTACTGCAATGACCCTGCAACCCGGGGTATATCCTGTCTGTTATGAATTCTTCCAGGCAGGCGGCGGTGCAGTGATGGGTGTCAGCTGGGCCTGTACGGCCCTCTTCGGGGATAATGCGCAACACACTATTGCGGATACTTATTTTGCCAGTCCTTTTGTTCCGGCCGGTACCGCGCCTGCGATGCCAGTACAGATCCATGCGACGGCAACGGCGTATAATAGAGTGAACGTTACCTGGGTAGATTCCAGCAATAATGAGAGTGGATTCGAGGTATACCGGTCTGTCAGTTCGAGCGGGCCATATTCCATTATAACCACTACGGCTGCGAATGTCGTGAGCTTTACGGATTCCACTGTTCAGCCGTCTACGACCTATTATTATGAGGTGCAGGCCGTCAATCAGTATGGCGCATCGGGATTTGATCCTGCTTCTCTTGGCGGCATTCAGTATAGCTTCTATACGAATTTTACGGCCAGCAATCTATCGACTCTTAAGACACTGACCCCTGCGCTGACGGGTACGCTGACAAATGTCTCTTTGTCACCGGCGACGACGACGACAAATTATGCCTTCAAATACCAGGGTACGATAAGTATTCCGACAACGGGCAGCTATACCTTCTATACTGCATCCGATGATGGAAGCGATCTTTATATCGGCGGATTTGACAGTACGCACCTGGTTGTCAGGAATGATTTCCTCCAGGGCACAACGGAAAGATCGGGTGTGCTGACGCTCGCCAAGGGTGCATATCCAATCTTCGTAACCTATTTCCAGCAGGGCGGCGGTGCGGCACTGACGGCCTCTTACCAGGGGCCTGGTATTACCAAGCAAAATATACCTGCCGCCGCTTTTGTCAATACTAATTCGATAGCGACTACGCTACCATTGCCGGCGACACCTTCTGCGCCGTACCAACTGGTGGCGTGGGCTTTGTCTTCTTCCCGCACGGGATTAAGCTGGCAGGATAGTTCCGGCACAGTAACAGGATTCCAGGTCTACCGGTCGGTGGCTGACACTACGCATTTTGTATTGCTTGGCACTGTCGCTGTCAACTCTTATACGGATACGGCGTTGTTTGCCAATTCCACTTATTATTATAAGGTCAATGCTACGGGTGTAGGCGGGAATTCGGCAGCGACGGCGATAGTTTCCGTCAGGACGCTGGATAATCTGCCTGTCATCACGAAGCTGTCTGCACAGCAGGTACGGTATGGGACGACGGTGGCCCTGCCATTGAGCGCTACGCATGTGGGTGGAGGAGTATTGGTATACTCGGGTATCAATTTGCCGGGCTTTGCTCATCTGACGGACAATCATGACGGAACGGCTTCGCTGGCTTTCAGTCCTGCGGTGACCGATCAGAATACGTATCCGAACCTGGGTGTTGCGGTGACGGATGGGTTTGGCGGAGCGGATACGACAATATTCAGCCTGGTAGTGAATAATAGTTATGCGCCGGTGATCGATACGGTCGCTGCATATTCAATGAATGAAGGGGATTCCCTGAGCATCACGCTGAACTCGCATGAGCAGAATACATCGGATACGCTTGCCGTTGCGGTGAGTGGTGTTCCGGCGGGATATGTTCTTACGCCTGTGTCCAACGGGGTGGCGAAGCTGGTATTGCATCCGGGCTTTGCTGCATCGGGTGTATATACGGTTCAGGTAAAGGTGACGAATAACAATGGTCTTTCGGCGGTGCGGACCTTTGGGGTAACGGTGAAGGACAGGAGTCCGAATACGAGCATCTATGCGCATGTGGCCTACCAGGATGCGGTCGGTCTGCCGTGGAACTCACTGCTGGGAACCAGCACGAGCAACCTGCTTGATTCTGCCGGCAATACTACGACGGTTGGTTTGAACTTCAGCCCTTCCAACTGGTGGACACCTCTG
>DASYEB010000045.1:0-89046 GCA_036499285.1 Puia sp.
CCTAAAGCAACCCAATTTATTCGCTCACTGGACCATTGGCGCCGTGCCATCGGTTGGATAATAGGAGCCGGATGAGGCGCGAGCCTCACGTCCGGTTCTCCGAGAACTTAAAGTTGAAACACTTTGATTTACTCATTGACGTTCGGCATGGATCATTAGAGACTGTTTACTGTTAACCATACACTCAATCCATTTCTTACTTACTATGCAATCACCGATCGTCAGAATCGAACATCTGTCCCACAAATACAGCAGCAGCTGGGCTATACGGGATATCAACATCGAGATCAGCCAGAGCGGCATCGTAGGTCTGCTGGGTTCCAACGGAGCAGGCAAATCCACGACCATGAACATCCTTTGCGGAGCCCTGAACCAGACCGAAGGAAATGTCTTTATCGGCGGCATCGACATGCGCAAAGAACCCGAAGCTGCAAAAAAGCTCATCGGATTCCTGCCGCAGAATCCGCCCCTGTATATGGACCTGACCGTAGATGAATACCTCGTCTATTGCGCCAATCTTCGCAAAATGACGAAGACAGAGCTTCGGCCCGCCCTCGAAGACGCCAAGGAACGCTGCGGCATCGCTCATTTCAGCGATCGCCTGATCCGTAATCTTTCCGGTGGTTACCGCCAGCGCGTAGGCATCGCACAAGCCATCGTCCATCGGCCTCAGCTGGTGGTGCTGGACGAACCGACCAATGGCCTCGATCCTAATCAGATCATCGAGGTCAGGGCTTTGATAAAAGAGATCGCCGCCGACAGGGCGGTGATCTTCTCTTCGCATATCCTGTCGGAAGTTCAGGTCCTTTGTAAAGAGATCAAGATGATCGAGGGCGGCCGTATCGTATTCGCCGATACCATGGACGCCTTCAACAATTATGTCGAGCCGCACAGCGTCCTGATGACCATGGACAATCCCCCCGTGGACACCCGGCTGCTGCAGATACCCGGAGCCATGAAAGTGGATTTCCTCACAGAGCGGCAGATCCGCCTTTATTTCAATGGTGACCCATCCATCACCGAGACCATTATAGAGACCAGCGTACGCAACGGCTGGCGCCTTCGCGAGATCACCCTCGACAAGAGCTCCCTCGACGAAATATTTGCTCAACTATCAAACCACACGTCCAAAAATTAAAACCTGAATGAAAACGACACTTAAGATCGCAAGGACGGAGCTGGCCCTGCTATTCTATTCTCCCATAGCCTGGTTCTTACTGGTGGCCTTCCTCTTTCAGAGCGGTCTGGCCTACACCAGCTCGATCGAAGGATACCTCACGCAACAGCAGATGGGTGGAATTAATCTGAGATATCTTCAGTTCATCACCAGCAACCTGTTCACACCGCCCTATGGTATCTGGCCCAGCCTTGCCGGCAAATTATATCTCTATCTTCCACTGCTGACGATGGGACTGATGAGCCGGGAGATCAGCAGCGGAACGATCAAGCTGCTGTATTCCTCACCGATAAAGGTCCGCGAGATCATCTTCGGGAAGTTCATGGCTATGATGGTCTACAACCTGGTGCTGATCCTCGTCCTCGCCCTCATTGTCGTATGCGGCCTGTTCAACATCCGCTCCGCCGATGCCGGTCTGCTCTTCTCCGGCCTGTTCGGACTCTACCTGCTGCTCTGCGCCTATGCAGCCATCGGTCTGTTTATGTCCTGTCTGACTTCCTACCAGGTGGTCGCGGCCCTGAGCACGCTGGTACTGCTGGCCGTCCTGAACTATATCGGCACGGTATGGCAGGATAAAGATTTTGTAAGGGATCTGACCTATTTCCTTTCCATATCCGGCCGCGCCAACCACATGCTGCAAGGACTGATCAACACCAAAGATATCCTGTATTTCCTGGTGATCATATTTGTATTCCTGGCTTTCGCTATCTATAAATTGCAGTCCGACCGGGAGTCGAAGCCCGTCTGGATAAAGATCAGCCGGTACACGCTGATCACAGCCGGTGCGCTGGCCCTTGGGTATGTCACCTCCCGCCCCGGATGGATCGGTTACTGGGATAATACTTCCACCAAAACAATGACGCTCACCGAAGGAGGACAAAAGATCCTCAAAGAGACTGGCAATGATCCCATCGAAGTCACCACCTACGTCAATTTGCTGGACAACCGTTTCTGGTATGGCCGCCCCGACCAGCGTAACGAAGATATGGCCCGCTGGGAGCCCTATCTCCGCTTCAAGCCGAATATAAAATTCAACTACGTATATTTTTATGACAGCACCGGGGATAAGAACCTGTTCAAATACAATCCCGGCATGAACCTGAAGGCGCTGGCGGAGAAATATGCCAAATCCATGAAGATGGACCTGGCCATGTTCAAGACTCCGGAAGAGATCCATAAGATCATCGACCTGCGCCCGGAACAGAACCGCTATGTGATGCACCTGCAGTACAGGGACAGGAGCACTTTCCTCCGGTTATTTGATGACCAGCGTGTCTGGCCTTCGGAGGCGGAGACCGGCGCCGCGATCAAACGCCTTCTGCAGGCAAAGCTTCCGAAAATTGTTTTCCTGCAGGGCGAAGGCGAACGCAGTATCGGTAAGGCCGGCGACCGCCACTACGACCTGCTGACAGAAAAGATCACCTTCCGGTACGCACTCGTCAACCAGGGCTTCGATGTCGGCACCGTATCGCTGAAAGACCAGGATATCCCCGCTGATATTGCAGCGCTGGTCATTGCTGATCCAAAGGTCGAACTGGATACCGTTACGCTGAGAAAGATCAATGCCTATATCGCAAAAGGCGGCAATCTGCTCATCAGTGGCGAACCCGGCAAACAGTCCCTGCTCAATCCGCTGCTGCGGCCGCTGGGCATCCAGCTGATGGATGGCATGCTTGTAGAACAAAGTAAGAACTTCTCCCCCGAACTTATACAGACCTTTCTCACGCCCGCGGCCATCGATCTCAGCAGACAGCTGAAAGACGATGCTGAGGACAGTATGCCCGTCACCATGCGCGGTTCGGCAGCGCTCAGCTACAGTAAGAACGGCCCCTTTACCATCACTCCGCTGGTAATGAACAATGCGTCGTCCAGCTGGAACAAAAAGATCAAACCCGACCAGGATCAGCTGGAGACAGCAGAGGACAACAGCTCGGTTGCGAATCTGCCTGCGGGTACCATCGTCACTTTTATCGGAGACCAGCCCGACGAAGAAAAGAAAAAGAAACCCACAGGCCCCGCCCTCGTCTATTCTCCCGACCAGGGAGATCAGAAAGGTCCCTTGCCGGTTGCAGTAAGCCTAACCCGTAACATCAATGGCAAACAGCAGCGGATCGTCGTCTCAGGCGACGCAGATTTTCTCAGTAACTCGGAACTGGCCCGCCAGAATATAAGGACATCGAATTTTGATTTCAGCACGGCGCTGTTCAGCTGGTTCAGCTATGGGGAGTTCCCCATCGATGGCTACCGGCCACCGTCCGCGGACAAAAGACTGACCCTCACCGACAGCGGTCTTTCTTTCTTAAAAGTATTATTGCTCGGTATCCTGCCCGGTCTGGTGCTGCTCATCGGAGCCGTCACTCTTATCCGGCGCAAAAGAAAATAATTATGCGATTTACTACCGACCAGCAGACGCTGGAAGATCTGAATATCTTCGGCAAACATGGAGTCGATTCTATCTATGCTCTTTTCAACCGGACCTATACCCGGGGCGGAGCGGCGATATTGGAGGACTGTTTCCGTTATCCGCTGGCGGACGTGGAGCGGATCAACCAGCGTTGTGGTCTTATCCGGTATTTTGCGGAGGCGGCTGTCGGGTTTCCATTCCGGCCGGAGACGTTTGATCAGGCGGAGCTATACCTGGCTAATGCCGATGAGAGGACGAAGCTCAGCGCCGGCGAGCAAAGTCTGATGGGTAAGGTTTCCCGTCTTATTGCAGCCGATAGTGAGTATAAGACCATTTATAATGGGGTTGTGGCGCTGGTGGAGATCTTGCAGATTTTGAGGAGGTTTGTTGAAGGCGCCGGCGTCCGCGAACGGCCTGCAACGGGTGCCGGGTCCGGCGTGGATGCGCGGTCCGGAGCCGGTCTGTATCGGACCGAGCAGGAAGCCATTGTCGCGCTGCTGGCCGAACCGGCGCTGCAGCCGCTGATGCTGGATGACCACAAGGGAAAACTGTCTTTTGAGAATGTTGCGCAATACGACACTGTCCTGCGTTTCCGTCACCGGGACATCATCCGCCGGCTGCTGCAACACATCTATCAGCTGGACATGTATATCTCGGTCGCAAAAGTCGCCCGGGACCGTGGATTCAGTTTTGCCGAGGCGTTGCCGAAAGAAAGGCATTTCATTCGGCTCGAGGGGGTCTATCATCCACAGGTGAGCAGCGCCGTCCCCAACACGCTGGATATTACGCCCGACAGCAATGTCATTTTCCTGACGGGAGCCAATATGGCCGGGAAATCGACCTTTATGAAATCGCTGGGGATCGCGCTGTTCCTGGGGCATGCAGGGTTACCCGTACCTGCGGCGAAGATGGTCTTTTCGGTCAGGGATGCCATTTATACCACCATCAACCTGCCTGACGACCTGGGGATGGGCGCGAGTCATTTTTATGCGGAAGTGCTGCGTGTAAAAAAGATGGCCCGCGAGCTCAGCCTGGGGAAAAGCCTGTTTGTGATATTCGATGAGCTGTTTCGCGGCACCAATGTAAAGGACGCCTATGAGGCTACTGTTGCGCTGACGACTGCCTTTGCCGGACGACGGGATTCGATGTTCGTCATTTCCACGCATATCATCGAGGCGGGAGAGGTGCTGGGGGAACGGAATCCTAACATCAGTTTTGTATATCTGCCGACCCGGCTGCGCGAAGGTGTGCCGGTTTATACCTATACACTGGAGAAAGGGGTTACGGCCGACCGTCACGGGATGGTCATTATCCAAAATGAAGGCATTCTCGATATTCTGAAAAACGGGAAGCCTAAACTAACGAAAAATGAAACGGTATGAGTTTTAGCGCGGATAAACAGACGACGGACGACCTCAATCTTCTTGGAAAATACAAACCCGGTTCGGTCTATACTCTTTTCAATACCGTCAGGACAAGGGGAGGGGAACGGCTTCTCGATGAGCTATTCCGTTCGCCTTTGTCCGATCACCAGGCCATCAATGCCCGCAGCGACATTTTCCGGTATCTGTCGGCAAACCCGGCAACTTTCCCGTTCACCGGGTCGGAGGTCTCGCTTGTCGAAGACTACGTGGGCATGGGTGGCAGCAGCAGCGGCCTGGTTATGGCGGTGCAGGCAGGGCGCCTGCGTCTGCTGGAAACGGTTGTCAATGATAAAAGATATGGTGTTATCCGGGAAGGGGTAGGGGCGACTGTTGGTTTTTTGCGGGACTGCCGGGATTTTATCCGGCGGTTTGATGCTGCGAAAGCGCCGGACCAGCTTGCTGCGAAAGCACCGGACCAGCTTGCCGCGAAAGCACCGGCCCTGCTTGCTGCGAAAGCACCGGCCCTGCTTGTCGCGAAATGGACGGCGGCACGTGCTATTCTCGACGATCGCCGGCTGGCCGGGCTGCCGTCACAGCAGGAGGTTGGGGCCATGTCCTGGTATAGGCTGGCGGCGTTGCATCATCTTTTTGTGTCTGTTTTGCAGGACAGCCTGACGCGACTGCTTGAGATCCTGTATCATTTTGACCTGTATATTGCCGTTAGCCGGGTTGCTGCTGAGAAAGGTTTTTCCTATGCTCATGCGCTGCCGGAAGAGGACTATATCGTACAGGCCCGGGATCTGCGGCATCCCTGCCTGGATAAGGCCGTGGGCAACCCGGTATTGCTGGACCGGCACCGGAATGTTGTCTTCCTGACCGGGGCGAATATGGCGGGCAAGTCGACCTTTATGAAGTCCTTTGGCATAGCCCTGTATCTTGCCCACATGGGTTTCCCGGTTGCCGCAAAAGATATGGTCTTCTCCGTAAAGGATGGCATATATACTTCGATCAACGTACCGGATAACCTGAGCATGGGGTATAGTCATTTTTACGCGGAAGTGCAGCGGGTTAAGACCATCGCCGAATCGGTCGGAGCGTCGCAGTCTTTGCTTGTCATTTTTGACGAATTGTTCAAAGGCACCAATGTAAAGGACGCTTATGATGCGACCCTTGCCATAACCGCGGCCTTTGCGGAATACCGAAATTGCGTCTTTGTCATCTCCACGCATATCATAGAAGTAGGGGAGGTGCTGCGGGAGAAATATGATAATATTCAATTCTCTTTTCTCCCGACCGTCATGGAAGGGAGAACTCCGCGGTATACTTATACCTTATCCGAAGGTATCACCAGCGACCGCCATGGCATGATCATTATTGAACAGGAAGGGATACTGGATATCATAACGGGCGGCGGCGTTCACCACTAAAAATTAAAAAGATGAAAAAGATGATTCAATTTAGTTTGGTAGCCCTGCTGGCGCCGGCTGTGTTGCGACAGCATTCCGCAGAACTTCTTGGTTGGACCTGATGGCAGGATCATTGCCAAAGGTTTGCGCGGAGAGGCGCTGAACCGGAAGTTGCAGGAGATCTATCAGTGAGATTGAAGAGAGAAATAGCGCTTATTCTTCCGTCTTATTTTTTTCCGCCTCTTTGATCGCCAGATAATCCGACGGCGTCATGCCGAACTGCCGGAGGAAATTCCTCCCAAAATTCGTTTGTGACGCGTACCCCGCCATATTGGACACTTCATAGATCTTATACTTGCCTTCGGCGAGGAGCTCGGCCGCCTTTTTCAGCCTGGTCACATTGATCAGGTCGTTGGGTGAGAGATCCGATAAGGATTTGATCTTGCGGTACAAGGTAGGTTTGCTGATGTTCATCAGCCGGGCCAGCTTCTCCACATCCAGGTCGGTGTCTTCGAGATTTCGGATGATGCAGTCATTGATATGCTCAAGAAACTGTTCGTCAGCTCGCGAATAAGCGATGCTTTTTATATGTACCAGCGGAGAGCTGGCGAAGTATTCTTTTATCTTATTCCGGTTGGTCAGCAGGTTTGCGATCTGGACCTTGAGATATTCGGGGGAGAATGGTTTTTCTATGTAGGCGTCGGCGCCGAGCTCGAGCCCTTCGATCTTCGACTGCATCGTGTTTTTTGCTGTGAGCAGGATCACGGGGATATGACTATATTCCAGATCGGTCTTGATGATCCTGCATAGCTCGAAGCCATCCATCACCGGCATGACGACGTCGGAGATCAGCAGCTGGACTACGTGCTCTTTTAGCAGCTCCAACGCTTCGCGGCCGTCGAGGACCTTTAGCACGGTATATTTTTCACTCAGCTCATGCTCGAGAAATTCCAGGATCTCTTCGTTATCGTCGGCGAGTAGGAGTAGAGGCTTTGTCATACAGCATATGATTTTGTCAAACGGTAGCCTGGTTTGATTTCCCGGCAACGTGGTCTTGTCGCAAGGTAGCCTGGTTTGGTTTCCCGGCAACGTGGTCTTGTCGCAAGGTAGCCTGGTTTGGTTAGTTGGCAGCCGGATCTTGTCACAGGGCAACCTGGTTTATGGGTATGGATACAAAAAAGACGTTCATATTCTCTTCGGGTTCCTTCAGGAACAGGCTCCCCTTATGCAGCTGTGTCAGTGAAAGCGAGAGGGCCAGACCGATCCCCGTCCCTTTTTGCTTTTCGGTCTCTTTTAGCCGGAAGAAAGGTTCGAAGATCTTTTCCTTCATTTCCATGGGTATCAGGTAGCCGTCGTTCTTTACTTCAATGACAAAGCCCGGGTCGCCCGGCCGCAAAGGAAATATATGCAATTCTACTTTGCTTTTGGCATATTTCACGGCATTGCTCAGGAGGTTGGTGAGTATTTTATTAAAAGCATCGGTGTCGACAAATGCGTAGATGTCTTTTGTGCCCGCGGAGCTATCCTTCGCGCCCGCGTGGCCATCTTTTGTGCCAGCGTAGCTATCTTTTGCGCCAGTGAAGCTATCTTTCCCGCCGTTGAAGAAATTAAAAGACAAACCTTTTTGTTCAGCCAGCGGCCGGAAGCTCGTGAAGATATCTTCCGCGATGGCGGAGATGTTGGCCTCGGTAAATGCAAGGCTAAATCCGTTTATCTCCGTCTGCCGGAAGTCCAGCAGCTGATTCGTCAGGTCGACCAGTCTGCCGGTATTCCTTTCCATGATACGAAGACTGTCTTTGATGTCCGGGGTGTCGCCGGCTTTTCGAATGACGGTTTCCAACGGGCCTTTGATCAGGGTCAGCGGCGTCTTGATCTCATGCGCCACATTGGTAAAGAACTGCATCTTGGCCTCGTATAATTCCTTCTCCTTTGCTATCTCCAGCTGTTCGATCCGCCGCCTTTCTTTTTCTTTTAGCCGCAAACGCCAGGCGCGGGTAATATACCAGATCAGCAACAGGATAAGAGCGGTATAACAGCTATAGGCCCAGCGGCTTGTCCACCAGGGGGGTAAGATGTCGATCACGAGACGGGTCTCCTTACTGCCAGCCGCCTTTACGGTAAAGGTATATTCGCCCGGGGAGAGATTGGTGAAATAGACCTTCCGGTTCGTTTTCAAATAGGTCCAGTCCGCGTCCAGCCCTTCCATCTTATAGACATATTCGGACATCTCGGGGGCGGTATAGCTCAGAGAAGCAAAGTCGATGCTGAACGTCGACTGGCTATGGGTGAGGACGATGTTATCCGTGAACGTGACGGATCGATGCAGCGGCGAGCCTTGTTTGTTGATGGCGAGCTCTTTGTTATTCACCTGGAAGCCGGTGATATATATAGGAGGCGAAAAGTCTTTTTTCAACTGTCTGCCCGGCTTGAAACTGATCAATCCTTTTACACTGCCAAAATACATATTGCCATTCCTGTCTTTAAAGGCGGACCCGAAATTGAACTGATCGTTCAGCAGCCCATTGGCTTTTGATAGTACGGCGGCCAGCTTCTGAGTGGCGATGTCAAAACAGACGAGACCCTTGGTGGTGCTGATCCATAATCTCCTGTTGTCGTCTTCGGCAATGCTGAGGATAAAATTTGATGGAAAGCCATCCGCTGTCGTGAGACGCCTGAACGAACGGGTCCGTGGGTCAAAACGACACAGGCCGCCTTCCGTCGCAAACCAAAGATTGTGGTAGCTGTCCTGGAAGATCTTGTTTACCCGGTCGTGGCTGAGGCTGGTCCGGTCGCTCTGCCGGTAGCTGAAATTGCCTCCCTTTTTTGTCCGGGTGTCATAGTAGTTGACGCCATTGCCCCAGGTGGCGCCCCAGATGACCCCTTGTTTATCTTTTACGATGCTGGTATACCAGTTGTGCAGGGGCATGCCTTCGAGAAGCGAGAAGTCATCGGTCTTCCGGGAATACCGGTAGGCGCCGATGGTGGTGCCGATCAGGATATCGTCGTCCTCCGACCGGTAGAGACAATAGATGAAATTGCTTCGCAGCATATTGTTCTCTTTTCCTTTGGCGTATTTGCGTATCACCTTTCCCGTCTTTATGTTCATGACGTCAAGGCCATGTTCAAAGGTGCCGATCCACAATTCATCCCCAATGGCCAGGAGGCCATGTATGTTGGTATAGGAGATGCCGTCAGCAGTGCCGGTCGGTAAATAATTTGTAAACTTCCCGGTGCCGGTGTCCAGCTTGTTCAGCCCGGCGTCTTCCGTCCCGATCCACAACTGTCCATAATGGTCTTCGATGATCTCGCGGACGACATTGCCGCTGATGCTGTTGCGGCCGTTCTCGGGGAAGTATTTTTTAAAGGTCACGGGCTGCTGCGGGTAATAGTTGACGCCGCCAAAATAGGTGCCCGCCCAGATGCCGCCTTCCTTGTCGGTACAAAAAGCATAGACGGCATTGTCTGAGATGGAGTACGGGTCGGTGTATTCTTTATGGAGATGGGTGGACTCCCGGGTATTGAGGTTGTAGATATAGATGCCCGATTCGGTGGCGATCCAGCATTCATGATCCGATGTCTGGAGAAAGTTGCGGGCGAAGATCTCCGTATGGTCCGGGTTGTAAGTGAGGACGTCGGCATATTGGCGGCTGGCGGGGTAGAAGACCTTTACCCCCTGGTTGGACGTGCCGGCAAGGATGTTGCCGTCGCGGGTTGCGTAGAGATGTTCGATCCAGTTGGAGACCGATTTGGGAGAATGCGTGAATAGGTCGACAGTGGTGAACCGGTCGCCTGAAGCCGACTGGTTGCCGGCGGGCTCATATTTTTCCAGCATCCCGGTGGAGGTGGAGACCCAGACCGATCCGTCGGCAAGGGTACAGATCGAAGTGGCCTCGAAATAATGGTCCAGATCGAAGCGCTGCAGCCGTTGCGTGGCGACGGTGTATTTGAAAAGATTAAAGTTGGAGATAAACCAGAGATTGCCGGCGGTATCCATCTTTATATCGTTGACCTGAAGCAGGAATGGCGTGGGCAGCAGGGTGAAGCTTTCCTTGTTCTCATCATATCTGTACAGCCCCTTGTCCGTACCCGCCCAAAGGACATGGTCATTGTCGATAAAAAGACAATGGATAAAATTGTTGCCGATGCTGGTGGTATCCTCGGGGTCGTGCCGGAACACTTTAAAGGTATATCCGTCGAAACGGTTCAACCCGTCCTTTGTGCCGAACCACAGGAATCCCTTGTCGTCCTGTACACAGGTAAGCACTGCATTGTTCGAGAGGCCATCTTCTACCTGGTAGTGCCGGAAATAAAAGGATCGGCCCGCCGCACCTGCGGATTGATCCGTCGCACCTGAGGATCGGCCCGCTGCACCTGCGGATTGACCCGCTGCAATTGAGGATTGGCCCGTCGCACCTGAGGATTGACCCGCTGCACCTGAGCAGAGGAATAGCAGAATGGCAAGTATGAAACCGTTATGGATCAATCGAATAGAGTTAGCTTTTGGAACATAAATATAGGCAAAGGCGGGTAAGTTATTTCGACCGGGCGATAAAATTGAGAAGTTTTATCGAAATGTTGAGACGATACGACGAACCGGACAAAATTATTTTTATCACCTTCACCACGTATAACTTTCAACCAACGATTGCCAAAACGCCAGCTTATGATGCAGTACTCCCGCACAAGCTTCTTTTACATGGATGTGTTACAGACATTCCTTTTTCCCCGTTTGGTGATTTTCAAGGACAGTATCTCACAAGCGATTTTTTTGCCTTTTGTAATAAACGTTAAGTTGACACGTAATTAAAACCCCAAATAATGCTATATGAAAAAAATGAAAAGAACATGTTCCGGTAGGCCGATTAGCTTGTTGATCCTGGTGATCCTGCTGATGACCGTCCAATCGGCGGTGGCTCAGGGGAAGCTCACCGGCCAGGTAAAGGATTCAGCGGGGCTTCCTATAAAGGGAGCTACCATTTCCCTAAAAAACAAAAAGACATCGACCATCACCGGTGGGGATGGCAGCTTCAATCTTGCCGTGGCTCCCGGTGACATATTGCAGGTGTCGTCCATCGGTTACCAGACCCTGGAAATAAGGGCAGGCGCCAGCGGCAATCTGACGTTGACGCTTATGTCGAGGGCCACGTCGATGGATGATGTGGTCGTGGTGGGATATGGTACCCAGCGCAAAAAAGATCTTACGGGTTCTATCTCGACGGTCGACATTGCCGACGCGAAGAAATACAGTGCCAGCGACATGTCCCAGCTGCTGCAGGGGCGGGCGCCGGGAGTAGCCGTCAACAGTGACGGGCAACCGGGTGCAGTGCCCAACGTTCGGATCAGGGGCTTTAGCACGTTTGGCGGTTCGCAGCCCTTTTATGTGGTCGATGGTGTGCCTGGCGCCACGATCAGGGATTTCAGCCCCAACGACGTCGAGTCGATGACCGTGTTGAAAGATGCATCTGCGGCGGCCATCTATGGTGCGGCGGCGGCCAATGGCGTCATCATCGTCACGACCCGGACCGGCAAAAAAGGCACACCCATGAAGGTCAGCTACAACGGTTATGTCGGTACGGACAATGTCTGGCAGCGTCAGAAGGTCACGGACCGGGTACAGTACCAGACGTTGAACAACGAGTCCCGTACCAACGCGGGCAAGCCCCTGTTCCCCGCAAACGATCCGACCAATCCGGGTTATGTAAAGATCAATACCGATTGGCAGAAAGAAGGATTGAAGCACGGCACCCGGCAGGATCATTTCATCAACATTGGCGGCGGGGGCGTGTCCAGCGCGTACAATCTTTCGCTGGATTATTTTGATCAGAAGGGTACCTATGTAGGCAATGGCCCCGACTACCAGCGGTATACCGCCCGCATCAACACCAGCGCCGAGAAAGGTATCTTGAAAATAGGCGAGTCCTTCAGCTATACGCACTCACATGAGAATACACTGACTTTCAGGGATGATATTTTGCTCGGCGGCATCCCTCCGCTGATCGGCACCCTCGTGACGGCCATTCCTACGATGCCTGTTTATGACACGGCCAATCTCAACGGCTTTGGCGGAAGCAACTCCGAGTTCAACGGCGCCAATTCGCTCAACGGCATCGGGATCAACAGCATCCTGACCAACTGGATCGATGTCGACAGGACCTTTGGCAATGTTTACGGTGAGCTCAAGCTGTTAAACAACAACGGGCATCATCTGAGATTCAGGACAAGTCTTAGCTATGACAAAACGACCACCAGGGATTACACCTGGCAGCCTCCGTTTTACCTGGGTAAGTTCTTCAGCAAGGAGTCGGCCGTGCTGAATGATAACTCGCGGGTCTATACCAATGCCGCCGTGGAGAACACCCTGAGCTATGACAAGACTTTTGGCAAACATGTATTGGAGGTGCTGGCGGGGCAGTCCTACCGTTATGGCAGCTCCGTGCTGCGTGAGGCGAGGGCGGAAGGGTTTACGCCGCCCTATTATCCTGTCATCAGCAATGGTGCGACTACTTCCTCGAAAGGGTCCCAGTTCGAGAATGCCCTCGATTCTTATTTCGGCCGGGTGAATTATTCATACAATGACCGCTATCTGCTGAGCGCCTCGCTTCGCCGGGACGGTTCATCGCGGTTCTCTCCGGTAAACCGTTATGGCTACTTTCCGGCTGCATCGGTAGGCTGGAAGATCAGCAACGAAAAGTTCTGGAATGTTTCACCTGCTGCTGTCAGCTCGCTGAAGCTGAGAGGCAGTTATGGTAAATTGGGTAACCAGGAGATCGGGGACTACCAGTTCCAGGGAACGGTCAACTCCGGTGTGGTGTATACCTTCAACGGCACCAACTATATCGGCGGTCTGCAGACCCTCGTAGCTTCACCCGATATAAAATGGGAGTCGAAGGCCATTACGAATGCGGGCTTTGACGGTACCTTCCTGAATGGCTCATTGGATTTCTCGGCCGAGTATTATTATGCAAAGAGCACGGATATCCTGGTGGGTATCACGATCCCGGCCAGCACGGGGTATGAGAACCTGAACCCCACGGTGAACGCGGCCACGCTGAGAAATTCAGGGATCGAAGTTTCTCTTTCCTATCATAAGACAAAGGGCGCCTTTACCTATGATATCTCCGCCAACCTGTCGACAGTGAACAACAAGGTGCTGCAGCTCGGCGGCGATAATCAGCCGCTGATCGGCACCGGTTCAAAGACTGTAGTCGGACGCGAGATAGGCGAGCATTATGGTTTTGTATATGACGGCATTTTCCAGAGCCAGGATGAGATAAACAACCATGCCACACAGTTTGGCGCCGTGCTGAAACCGGGGGATGTGAAATACAAGGACATCAGCGGCCCCAACGGAAAACCCGACGGCGTCATCGACGAGGCATACGACAGGACCTACATCGGCAGCGGCATTCCCAGGTACAATTATGGGTTTAGCTTTTCGGCCGCCTACAAACATTTCGATATCGGCGTCTTTGCTTCCGGCAGCGCGAAGTTTATGATCAATAGCCGGATGTACAGGGACCTGCATCATTCCGCCGGCGCGCTGAACTATAGCACGGATATGCTCAATCGATGGACACCCTCGAATACCCACACGGATATCCCCCGTCTCAACGACGACGATGTCAACAATTCAAAGGATTCCAATCGCCCGGGATGGCTGCAGAACGGAACCTATTTAAGGATCAACACGGTGTCACTGGGTTATTCGCTGCGGGACGGGCTTGTCAAGGGAGTCACCAATGCCCGTGTGTATGTCACGGCTCAGAACTTATATTCCTTCCAGGGCTACCAGGGCTATAATCCCGACTTTACATCGGGTACGCTGAACCCGGGTTTTGATTTCGGTTCGTATCCCAAACCCCGGACCCTGCTGGTAGGCGTACAAGTTGGCTTTTAATCAACCTTAAATCAACGAAAATGAAGAAGATATTATATGTGTTTGCCGGTCTCGGATTGACCTTCTCCGGGTGCCAGCGCAAACTGGATCTGAACAACCCGAACAAACAGACGACGGAGGTCTTCTGGAAAACGAAGGATCAGGCCTATTCGGGTTGTACCGCGATATACAATGCGCTGACGGTCGATGGCACCTATATGCGGTCGTTCCCGGGGCTTAGCGATAGCCGCGGGGACGACTTCACGGGTGACAGCCCCTGGCTGGATCTCGATCTGACGGGCGAGTTTATTATTCCATCCACCTCTGATCCCGTTTTCTGGATCTGGAGGGATTTCTATCTCGTTGTGAACCGGGCGAACCAGGTGATAAAATATGTCGGTGCATACGACCCATCCGTGCTGCCGGACGCGGAGAAGAACAGGATCCTTGGGCAGGCTTATTTCCTGCGTGGGCTGGCTTATTACAATCTTGCGATCAGCTTCAAGACGATACCGATCATTACCGAGCCTTTTAAAGACGCCACCGAATATTTCACGGCAACCGCTACGGATGACGAGATCTGGAACCAGATATATTCCGACCTCGCCGCTGCCGAAACAAACCTCCCCATCTCCTATGACAATGTCGATGGACCGGACAAGGGACAAAGAGGACGGGCAACGAAGGGCGCCGCTGCCGGTTTATTAGGCAAGGCTTACCTGTATAAAAAGGACTATGCCCATGCGGCCACACAGTTCCAGAAATTCTTTACAGGCGGTCCGCTGGCGGGAGTATATTCCCTGATGGCCGACTACAGGGACAATTTCAAGGATGTGAACGAGAACAATAGTGAGTCTCTTTTTGAAGTGCAGTTTACGGAAGGCACGGGTGGTACGGATATCAACTGGGCCGGTGATCCGCTGGGTTCCTGGAAACAGGTGCAGGCGATCTCGGTGACCTATGGCATGGAAGGTGCGGGTTTTTCCGATTATCTGCCTACGCGGTGGATCTATAATGAATACAAGAAAGAAAAAACGGTGGATGGGAAGGACGATCCCCGTCTGCTGGTGACCATCGCTTCCAAAGAGCCGGCAGACAATTCAGTACTGGCTTATGGAAGGCCCTGGTTCAATCCGGATACGGCCATTTATCCCAGGAAGTATACGAATGATGGCGTCGGGAATGGCAAGCCGGTGGAGAATGCGGCAGAATCGGGCATCAACTACCGGGTGCTGCGTTATTCCGATATCCTGCTGATGTATGCGGAAGTGCTGAACGAGACCAACAAGACCTCCGATGCCTATGCGTATATCCAGCAGGTCCGGGCGAGAGCCAAATTGCCGGACCTGGCTACGGTGAAACCGAATATGACGCAGGCGGAGATGCGGGACCAGCTTTCGCATGAGCGGGCGCTGGAGTTTGCTATCGAAGGGCAGCGTATCCACGACCTCATCCGTTGGGGATGGTTTAGCGATCCCGCCAAACTGGAAGAATTAAAAACGCACGATAAGGACTTTAATACCTATACTCCCGGCAACGAATACCTGCCTGTTCCACAGATAGAGCTGGATGTAAATAAAAATCTGAAGCCCAATTCAGCCAATTGATGTGGGAGGGGTACAAGATAAGGTATGTGTTGCTGGGTCTGGTCCTTTTTGGCTGCAGGGATAAGGAGGCCGTTGCTGACAGGCTGCATTTTACAAAGATAGATGCAGACAAGACCGGTATTGATTTTACCAATACCATCACCGAGAGTGATTCGGTGAATATGTTCCTGGATGAATACACCTATAATGGTTCCGGGGTCGGGGTAGGCGATTTTAACAAGGATGGTCTACCCGACCTTTTCTTTTGCGGTGGGATGGTCAGCAGCAGATTGTATATCAATCAGGGCAATCTCCAATTTAAAGATGTCACGATATCGGCGGGGTTGGAGACGATGAGATGGTGTACGGGGGTGAGTGTTGTCGATATAAATGGGGATGGATTTCCGGATATTTATGTGTGCGTGTCGCATTCGGGGAATGCGGCGCAGCGTAAGAATCTATTGTTTATCAATGATGGGGCATTGCGTGATGGGGCGCTGCGTGACACGTTGCACGGAGCGATGTATGGCACGCCGCATTTTACCGAGCAGGCGGAAGCGTATGGGCTGGCCGATACCGGTTTTTCAACGCAGGCTGCCTTTTTTGATTATGATAAAGATGGGGACCTCGACATGTACCTGCTCAATCATGACCTTTACAAACATACCGCCAATGATCTGCGGCCCAGGGATACGAGCGGGTTTGCGGCGGCGCAGGACCGGTTGTATCGCAATGACGGTGTGCCGGCGGGTGGGTCTGATGGCGCGTCGGCGGGTATGTCGCATCCTGTCTTTCACGAGGTGTCGGCGGCGGCGGGTATAAAGGAGGATGGCTATGGCCTGGGGTTGGTGATCACGGATGTGAATGGGGATGGCTGGCCGGATGTCTATGTCGCCAATGATTTTCTGGCCAATGACCTGTTGTGGCTGAATAACCGCAATGGGACCTTTTCGAATGTGATCGGGATGGCTTTGCGCCACCAGTGTTACAACAGTATGGGGGCGGATGCGGCCGATATCAACAATGATGGGCTGCCGGATCTTGCCGTGGTGGATATGCTGCCGGAGACCAATGAGCGAAAGAAGATGATGGGTGGGGCGGCCAGCCAGAATAAGTTTGATATGCAGCAGCGGTGGGGTTACCAGCCTTCTTTTGTGCGGAATATGTTGCAGTTGAATAATGGGAATAGGCGCGACGTGCCCTATTTCAGCGAGATCGGTCAGCTGGCTGGTATCTTCCAGACGGATTGGAGCTGGAGTGTGCTGATGGCGGACCTGGACAACGACGGCTGGAAGGATATCCATATCACCAATGGGTTGGGAAAGGATGTGACGAATAACGATTATGCCAGTTTTACCAGCGCGCAAGGAGGGTATACGGGCAATTATAGTTTTAGCACGGGGGGACACGCTGATCCGCGGACCGATCATAAGGACATGAACGTCCTGCGGAGAAAGCTGGATGCTTATGGCTCCGTAAAAATGGACAGCTATATCTTTCATAATAATGGTGACCTGACTTTTAGCGATGTATCGGAGGCCGCTGGTTTTGATGTGCCGGCTATATCGAATGGTGCGGTATATGCCGACCTGGATAATGACGGGGATCTGGACCTGGTGGTTAATACTATTAATGAGCCCGCTTTTGTGTGGAGGAATGATATAAGGAAGTGCGTTGCGGGTGGAGCGCAGGATGTTGCGGGCGCCGCGCACAATTTTCTTGGGCTTTGTCTCGAGGGACCTGCTGGCAACAGGGATGGGTTTGGTGTTGCCGTGACATTGTTTGATCATGGGAACAGGCAGTTTCTTGAGCAGTCGCCGGTGAGGGGTTTTTCTTCGTGTGTGGATCAGCGATTGTTTTTTGGAGTGGGTGCGGCTTTATCGGTGGATTCCGTTGTTGTGAGATGGCCGGATGAGAAGGTGCAGGTGTTGAGACAGGTGAAGGCCAATCAATATTTGCAGGTGCGGTATGGGGATGCGGCGGCTGGTGTGCGAGCGGTGCAGGCGACTGGTGTGCGAGCGGAGGCGATGATTGGCGCACGAGCGACGCCGGCGCGGATGGAGCCGTTGTTCGACGATGTCAGCGACAAATATGGTATCGATTTTAAACATAAGGAGACGGCGCACTATGATTTTGGGGATCATCAGCCCATCCTGCAAAAGTATTCACAGCTGGGGCCTTGTATTGCCACCGGTGATGTGAACGGAGATGGACTGGAAGATTTTTTTGTGGGCGGCGCCGCCAATCAATCGGGTAAAATTTTTATCCAGCGGCCGGGTAGAGTTGGTGAAGGAGCGGGTGGAGGTGGTGAAGGAGTTGGTAGAGTTGGTGAAGGAGCGGGTAGAGGTGGTGAGGGGCCGGGTGGAAAGTTTGAATCAACAGATCTTGTTTCGGGTATAAAATCGGGGGAAGACCTTGGGGCTATCTTTTTTGATGCGGATGGAGATAAAGATCTCGACCTGCTGGTCACCGGCGGCAGCAGTGAGTTCGCTGTTAAAAAATACAACCAGCCCCGGTTGTATCTCAACGATGGTAAAGGACATTTTACCCTGGCGGAGGATGCCCTGCCGCCGATAACGGATGTCACAAAAGCCATAGCTGTAGCCGATATCGACGGAGATGGCGACCTGGATGTTTTTATCGGCGGAAGGGTCTCGCCGGACCGCTATCCGCAATCGCCGAGAAGCTATTTGTTACGGAACGACCACGGAAAGTTCACCGATGTGACAAAAGAGGTTTGCGGGCAACTGCTATTCCCCGGTATGATCACGGATGCGGTGTTTGCGGATTTCGATGGAGACCGGCAGACCGACCTGGTCGTTTGTGGAGAGTGGATGGGGATCCGGTTTTTTAGAGGGGTGGGTGGTAGTCTCACCGAAGTCACGGATAACACTGGCCTCGATCATATGCAAGGTCTATGGCGCTGCATCCGGGCGGTCGATGTCGATAAAGATGGAGACATCGATTTCGTCGTGGGTAATACGGGGCTCAACAACCGGTATGGCGTGAGCCCGTCAAGGCCGATGAAATTATTTGCAAAGGATATGGACAATAATGGGTCGGATGAGCTGATACCCGCCTATTATATAAAGGGAGCCAGCGGCGGTCGCAATGGGGGCAGTGGTCGCAATGGGGGTGGCGGTCGCAGTGGGCGCAGCGGTCGCAATGGGGGTGGCGGCGACTATCAATTGTATCCCGCGCTGGACAGGAATCAGCTGGCGCAGGAGATACCAGCGGTCAAGAAAAAGTATCTGCTGCATAAGGACTTTTCGACGGTGACGATGGCCCGTTTGATCGACGATTTTGGCGCCGGTGGCTGGACGGAGCTGACGTGTGAGACCGCGGCCAGCGTTTGGCTGGAGAACAGGGGAGGAGGGAAGTTCAGCCCGCATGTCCTGCCGGTGCAGGCGCAATTCGCTCCCGTCAATTGTATTGTGGCCGCGGATGTGGATGGAGATGCCCGCATCGATCTGATCCTCGCAGGCAACGAATACCAGGCTGAGGCCAATACCGGCAGATCCGATGCATCCTATGGCCTCCTGCTGAAAGGAGATGGGAGGGGCGGCTGGAAGCCGATAGACGGGACCCGGAGCGGACTGTTTCTCGACGGAGATATAAGAGACATGAAGATCGTCAGGACAAAAGACAGGGGCAATTTACTGCTGGCCGCGCCAAATGATGATCACCTCATTTCAATTCTGATAAAACCATATGAAAAATAAACTATTGATCCTGGGTCTTGTACTCCTTGCCGCCTGTAAGAAGAGCGGTTCGGGCAATGATGGAGGTGATCCGCCAGCGCCGCCTGCTCCACCCGTGGCAGTCTTTGATATTAATTTGATCACCGACACGTATGCATCGGTGACTCCGATGGCGGATTACCAGCAATGGGGATCTTACAACGTACACGATCCGGCCATCATAAAAGCCGGTGATTATTATTATTGTTATAGCACCGATGTCGGCTATGGGATCGATGTGCGTGCCGGATTGCAGATCCGCAAGTCAAAAGACCTGGTGGAATGGAATTATGTCGGGTGGGTTTTTGCCGACCTGCCTGCCAAAGGAAAAGCATTTATACAGGGTGCCGGCGGTACGCCCAACAATGCGTTGTGGGCGCCCTGCGTCGTAAAAGTGGGAGCGGAGTATCGTCTTTATTATTCGCTCTCCAGTCCGACACCCAGGCTCAGCGTGATCGGGCTGGCGACGGCCACCAATCCCGAGGGTCCCTGGACGGAAAAGGACCTTGTCGTCAATTCCAAAAACGACAACGTGACGCAGACAAATGCCATCGATCCCTCCGTCCTTGTGACTGCGGCCGGGGAACACTGGATGGTATATGGTTCGGCCTGGGACGGTATCTATAGTTTAAAGCTCGATCCTGTGACGGGGCTGGCGGCTGCACCCGGGGACAAGGGCAAACGGATTGCCAACCGCGGTTTTACCGGCGGTAAGTACAATGGCAATATCGAAGGAGCCGAGCTGCGATATAACCCGACGCTCAATAAATATTTTTTGTTCATTGCCTATGACTGGCTCGAGACAAAATACAATGTGCGGGTGATGCGGGGTGATAAGCCCGATGGTCCTTTTTATGATTATGCCGGGGCGGATGCCAATACGGATGCCGATCATGGACCGATGATCATCGCGCCGTATAAATTTTCCGGTCACGACGGCTGGCAGGGCGTCGCACATTGCACAGTATTCGACGACGGTGCGGGACAATATTTTATCGCGCACCAGGGGAGACCGACGGTCGACAAATATTATATGGACCTTCATGTCCGGAAATTATTCTGGACGGCTGATGGATGGCCGATCGCCTCTCCCGAGCGGTATGCCTGGGAAAAGGATTCGCTGATCGCTGCGGCGGACGTAGTGGGTAACTGGGAAAGGATCGTGCTGAACTATACCGTCGTGCCCGGGTATGCCGCAGAACAGACGTCGCCCGATCTTCAGACGTCGGTGGACCTGTCGGTCGATGCCGGTGGAACGCTGAATGGAAATGCCGCGGACACCTGGACCTACAGCGCTCCGTGGCTACAGTTGAAATGGGGCAACGGCACTACGGAAAAAGTCTTTGTTCAGAAAGGCAGGGACTGGGAAAATAAAAAAAATAGTATCATATTCACAGGCTTGAACAATACAGGGACAGCCATTTGGGGTAAAAAAAAGTAATAATCGTTATATGGGAATAAAGAATTGGTTAGCCGCATCGGTACTTGCTACAGGGCTATGCGCACATACACGGACGGACGCACAAAGCGGGAACGACATCGTCATAAAAGCAAATGCACCCATTGCGGAAGTGCAGCCCACGATGTGGGGGATCTTTTTTGAGGACATCAATCTCGGTGCCGATGGCGGTATTTATGCAGAGCTGGTGAAGAACAGAAGCTTCGAGTTCTATGAACCGATGATGGGCTGGAAGGTTAAGCAAAGTCCATTCAGAGAAGGGAGCGTGCTGGTGCTGAACAGAAAGGAAGCTGCGGGATCGAATCCCCAGGTTGCAGGAACATATACCCAGGTTAACGTGGCGAATCCCCGTTTCCTCCAGGTAAAAAAAGCCGAGCCGGCCGATACGCTGAGTATCACCAATGAAGGGTTTCGTGGTATGGGGATCAAAAAAGGTTTGCGGTATGACTTTTCGATGATGTACCGGTTGCCGGCCGCCGGACTGATCCTGCATGTTGAGCTGGTAAGCAGCGCGGGAAAGGTTATCGGGTCTGCTTCGCTTAACCCTGCTGTCACTGCGGGTGAAGAATGGAAGAAGGCTGCCGTCAGCTTCAACGCGACAGATTCGACATTGAAGGGTCATATGAATATCTGGTTCGAAGGTGCCGGGTCGATAGACATGGATATCGTCTCTCTTTTCCCCTCGGATACCTGGAAGGGCCGTCCCGGCGGGATGCGGGCCGACATGATCCAGATGCTGGCCGATATGAAGCCCGGGTTTATCCGGTTCCCCGGAGGCTGTATCGTGGAAGGACATGACCTGTCGGTACGTTATCAATGGAAAAAGACCCTGGGTCCTATAGAGGACAGACAGCTGATCATCAACCGCTGGAACTATGAGTTTGCCCATCGCCCTACGCCGGATTATTTTCAGACCTTTGGGCTTGGTTTTTATGAATATTTTCAGCTGGCGGAAGACATCGGCGCTGCACCCTTGCCCATCCTCAATTGTGGAATGGCTTGCCAGTTCAACACGGCGGAAGTCGTGCCGCTGGACCAGCTGGACCCTTATGTGCAGGATGCACTGGACCTGATCGAGTTTGCCAACGGTGATGTAAATACGAAATGGGGTAAAGTGCGGGCCAATATGGGGCACCCGGCTCCCTTCCATCTGAAAATGATGGGCATCGGCAATGAGAACTGGGGCCCGCAGTATATCGAACGCCTGAAGGTGTTCACAAAAGCCATCAAAGCGAAATATCCCGATTTCCGCCTGGTCAACAGCAGCGGCACCGATCCCAATGGGGACAGATACGATTATCTGAACAAAGAATTGCGGAGCATGCACGCGGATATCATCGACGAGCATTATTACCGGAGGCCGGAATGGTTCCTGCAGAATGCCCGGCGTTATGATTCCTTCCCCCGTAACGGGTCGAGGATCTTTGCGGGAGAATATGCCGCGCAGAGTGATAAGACGGTCAGCGTATATAACAGGAACAACTGGCAGACCGCCCTTTCCGAGGCGGCCTTTATGACGGGATTGGAAAGGAATGCGGATGTGGTGTCCATGGCCAGTTACGCGCCATTGTTTGCCCACGTCGATGGCTGGCAGTGGACGCCCGACCTCATCTGGGTGGACAATCTGCGGGTCAACGCCACACCGAATTATTTTGTACAGAAATTGTTCTCGGTAAATAAGGGCACCCGTGTCGTGCCCGCGCTGCGGAATAAGAAGGCGCTGGCGGGTGAGGATAGTCTTTATGCGTCTGCCGTCATCGATGACGCGACCGGCGAGCTTATCGTAAAGATGGTAAACGTTTCGGCGAAGGCGCAGACGATACCCCTGAATATCGAAGGAGCGGGAAAACTAACCGGCAAAGCCACCCTTACCGTCTTGCAGAGTGATGAGACGGCAGCCGTGAACAGCATCGGTGATGCGCCGGCTGTGAGCCCTTCCGACCAGGACGTCGCAATAAAAAATGGGAAGCTCACCGTCGATGCTGGCCCTTATTCCTTCACCGTATTGAAAGTAAAGCTTTGAAAAATATCTCCGTTTTTATCTGTTTGCTGGCCTTGCAGACCGGCTTATCCGGGCAACTGCTTGTGCAGTCATCCGCGCAAGTGGTTAAGCATCCATCAGGACCAGCCGGGCCGTCATCTGCGCGGCGGACCGATACGGCCGTGGTCACGCCAACACGCCAAACGCCGGTACATGACCCCGTCCTGATCCGGCAGGACAGCACGTATTATCTTTTCTGCACCGGGTTTGGGATAACGGTGTATTCTTCAAAGGACAGGGCCAGCTGGAAAAAAGAGAAGCCGGTGTTTGCCGAGGCGCCGCAGTGGGCCGTAAAGGCAATACCCGGTTACAGAGGACATACCTGGGCTCCCGATATCAGTCACCACAACGGGCTGTACTATTTATATTATTCGGTTTCTGCCTTTGGAAAAAATACTTCCTGTATCGGACTGGCTACGAATAAGACGCTCGATCCTTCTTCGCCCGATTTTAAATGGCAGGATCATGGAAAGGTCATACAGTCGGTTCCGGGACGGGATATGTGGAATGCCATCGATCCCAATCTGATAAGGGACGAAGGAGGGACACCCTGGCTGGCGTTTGGTTCGTTTTGGCATGGCATTAAGCTGGTGCGGCTGACGGCGGACGGTACTGCCGTCGCCAGTCCGGAGGAATGGTATACCGTGGCCAGCCGGAGCAGGAATCCTGTACTACCCGACTCGGTGGCGGGAGATGCGGCGATAGAAGGGCCCTTTATTTTCAGGAAAGACAATTATTATTACCTCTTTGTATCTTTTGATTATTGTTGCCGTGGGGAGAAGAGCACCTATAAGGTCATGGTTGGAAGATCACAGCAGGTGCAGGGGCCGTATGTGGATAGAGACGGCGTGCCCATGAACCTGGGCGGCGGATCGCTGGTAGTGGAAGGCGACAAGGAGTGGCATGGGGCCGGACATAGTGCGACGGTGACCTTCGACGGAACAGACTACCTGGTTTTTCATGGTTATGATGCGGCTGACGGCGGCAGGTCGAAGCTGCGTATCGAGAAGATCAGCTGGTTCAACGGATGGCCGGTGCTGAGGAGATAAACCGGAGCCGGCGCAAACCCGGAAATGAGATCAAACTCGGAATAATTTCCCGTTTTAGGAATACCTTAAATTTATCGATATGTAAAAACAACTGCAAAACAATCATATACAGAATGGCCCGATTCTTTTATAGGTAGTGACAGTAACAATTTCCTTATGAAAGCCTATAACACAATCAAAACATCTTTATCTCTGGCTGGCCGTCTGATCCTGGTTGCAGCCCTGTTTACCTCTAATACCGGCAATCTGCAAGCGCAGAACCTCATTGTCAATCCCAGTTTTACCGGAGGCGCGTCTACCGGGTGGACATCAGGTTCCGTCCTCGAGATCAATCCGCAGACCACTTACGGAGGTCCTTCTTCGAGTACTTATGTTACCGAGGTAGACCAGCAGGCCAGCCTCAACCAACAGATATGTGTACTGCCCGGTCTTAGCTATACGCTGTCTTACCAGGTGACACGCAGGCCCCAGTCCGGTACACCCGCCAATCCCGGTGTCCAGGTTAAGGTGACAGGTGTCACCTCCAATACAAGTTATGTAAATCACACCGAGAACTACAACAATACCAGCTGGTCTCCCCAGACCGAGACCTTTACGGTTACTATTCCTTCTAATTCTTCTGACAAGAAAGTGAAGGTCGAATTTCTGTCCAGTAACAACACTACTACTTACGGAGTGCTCTTATGGGATATCGAGCTTGCACCCGCCAGCACAAATCTTTTATCGATCAATGGCCCTGCCACTACGGGAGTTTCAGACGAGAATAATTTCTCCCTGGTTAATGGCCCGGCCCACACGTCCTACAGCTGGTCTTTCTCGGGCGGCGCCAGTTCTTCTACGTCAACCAACAAGGCTCCGAGCGGCATTTCATGGACCAGCATGGGCAGCAAGACCGTTAGCCTGTCGGTCTCCAATGGTACCTGTACGGTGGCTTCTTATACAAAAACCGTGACCGTCTCCTCTACTCTGCCTGTGGAATGGGCCGACTTTACAGGGAGTTTAAATAACAATAACTCTGCTCTTTTGACCTGGGTTGTAGCACAGGAGTCGGTAGGAAAATATTTTGTGATCACCCGCTCGATCGATGGTACTCATTTCGATTCCGTCGGTGTAATAAGTTCCAGGAATGCCGGCACGGCCCAGACCTATCAGTATGTCGACAAGAACATGCCCGCAGGGACCGTTTCCTACCGTATCGAACACGTCGACCTGGATGATGCCGTCTCTTTTTCGAAGATCGTCACCCTGGCCAATGCCGCCAGCTCTATGGATAAAGGAAGCCTGCGGCTGTTCCCTAACCCGGCCGTTTCCACACTGAACTATACCATCGCCAGCGTTCGGGCGACGCGGGTTGACATCGCGATATACAGCGCATCCGGTGTATTGATGATGACAGGCCAGGCCCATCTGTCCGCCGGGTTCAATCAGAATACCATCGGCATCGGCGGTTTGAACCATGGCAACTACTTTTTGAAGATCGTCAATGCAGAAGGGAATCTCCAGTCTGTGCAGAGCTTTATAAAGCTTTAACGGGTGAGGGGGGATCAGCGGGTGAGCGGTGATCAGCGGGTGAGTTGTGATCAGCGGTTGAGGGGTGATCAGCGGGCGAGGCGGGATCAGCGGGCGAGGATGATCAGCGTGACTATGCCGTTTTTAGGTGTTTGCCCCTAGTATTAGATCAGGAATTTAAATATTTTATTTTTTTTCGAATAATACAACTATATTTTGGGCCCGGAGATCCGGATATTTATGCCCCGATCAAATTCGGTTTTTATGGTTGGTCTGATTATAGCATTTACACCCCTTTTCCTTGCTGCCACGTGGCTGCGGAAAACATATACTGAACGGGTCCCGAAAGACCCGGAACTGAGCTTTCGGAGATCCGGGTCGGCCGCCTTTCGATCCTTTTCGTACAGCACTACGCTCACAGCGATAGATCAGTCCGTCGTTTTTACAGGCGCCAGGGCGACGACGGCTACCTTACCTGATGCAAGGGCTTGCGCGGGACGGGTCTATTCGATATCGAATTACAGTAATTCTACTCCGACCCCCATAGTGACCATAACTCCCCAAAGGCTGCAATTCATAGAGGGACAGTCGTACTGCTCACTCTGGCTGACGGACCAGTCCGTTACGCTGATCAGTGACGGCGCCAACTGGAAGATCCTCAGGCAATTTATTCCTTCACCCAACAGTCTCCCGAATACGCAGAAAGGCAGCATAACCTATCTCGATGTGTCGGCGAAGAAGGGCCGCCCACAGGCTGTCTTTTATGATATTTCCGGTAATTGATCAGGCGCGCGAAGCTTCCGGCCGGATGTACAGCAGCAGACAGCTGCAGGTGATTATAAATCCAACCAGCGGCCACCAGAAAGAGATGACCAGCGCGGTCGAGAACAGGCCAATGGTGGTAAAGCACCGGATATTTATGATGTACCTGGCCCTGTCTGGAAAAGGGTCCCCGTTGCCGTCGCAAAGTGTTTCCCACATAAGAATGAGATAGGTAATATTGACCATCAAAAAGATGAGTGCATACATGGCTACAGGGAGAGGCTGAAATTCCGTCTCCGCGATCCAGGATGTAAGAAAGGGGACAAAGGATACGGAGAAAAGGTGGCCAAAGTTGGCCCAGATCAGCCTCGGGGTCGCACGGGTCGTATGTTTCAGCAGGTAGTGGTGGTTTACCCATACGATGGCAATAAAGAGATAGCTGACAACATAGCTTATGATCACCGGCCAGATGGAGAGCAGGGAATGCCAGTTGGCGCCGGCCGGCTTTTTCAGGTCCAGCACCATGAGCGTGATGATGACGGCAAAGACGCCATCGGAGAAAGCATTGACCCTTTCGGGAGTATAGCGGTCGATCGACTTTTCGGCGCCGCTGATATTGCGCGCGTTCGTGTCCTTGTCGCCGGTGCCGTAGTGCTCACTCGCTTTCGGCGTATGTTTCGTACCTGACATAGCAGTAGATTCTATAGCAGCTTTTTTGCAATATTGCGGGCCGTGATGATCGGCCAGGCCTCGTCATAGACTTTATTCGCTATCAGGGCGCCTTCGAACAGCGTATACATTTCGTCCGCAAGGCCTTCCTTGGCCGCGGGCCGAAGGATATCCGCAAAGAGCTTGCGGACGGCGTCCTTTTGAGTGCGGATCTTCTCCCGGACCTTTTCAGCATCTTCCGGTATTTCATAGACCAGGTTGAGAAAGCTACAGCCATAGTAGGCTTTCCCGGTAGCCGACTGTTCGAGGTGATCGAATACAGCGAGAACCTTTTCCTCCGGAGTGCCGGCCTGTGCTATCGCATCATCTATGGCTGCGAAGGTGCGCCGCCCGGCTTCCTCCAGGTAGACGATGAGCAGCTCTTCCTTTGACTGGAAATACTGGTATAGTGACGTTTTGGCAATATCGGCTTCCTCAATGATCTGGTTTATCCCGGTATTGCAGTAGCCCTGTCTGTAGAACAACCTGGCAGCCGTGTCGATGATATCCTGTCGGATCGACCTCTTCTTCATGATATAAAGGTAGAGTTTTCTTTGAAGAACGGCTACCCGCCATCCGAGAATGTATATTTTTTCAGACCCAGTTTCTTGACCCTTGAATGCAGGGTTGTCGCCGGCATTTTCAGGTATTCCGCGGCGCCGCCGGGTCCCGATATTTTGCCCTTGCATTTTTTTAGCACTGCGATGATGTGATCCCGCATGGCGTCTTCGATGGATTGCTCCGTCTTCTGCTGCTGGACCGGCTTGTCCTTTTCTTCATTCCCGATGAAGAAGATCGAGATGTCCTCAAGGATATTACCCCGGGTCCGGAGGATACTTCTTTCTATACAGTTCTCCAGTTCGCGGACATTTCCCGGCCAGCTGTGCGACTCCAGCTGACGCCAGGCGGCGGGGGAGATCTCTGTTATTTGTTTTCCAAACTTCCGGTTGAATTTTTCCATGAAATAATTGGTGAGCAGCAACAGGTCCCCTTTGCGATCGCGCAGGGCCGGGACGAGAATAGGATATACACATAACCGGTAGTACAGGTCAAGACGGAACTTCCCTTCGCGTACAGCCTTTTCCAGGTCGCGGTTTGTGGCGGCAATGATGCGGACGTCCACCTTGATGAGGTGGTTTCCGCCCAGGCGTTCGAACTCCCTTTCCTGGAGGACCCGCAGCAGCTTCACCTGCATGTCGATGGGCATTTCGCCTATCTCGTCCAAAAAGATGGTGCCTTTGTCCGCGGCTTCAAACTTACCCTTGCGTCTTTCCAGCGCCCCGGTGAAGGCGCCTTTTTCGTGGCCAAAAAGCTCTGATTCGATAAGATTCCCCGGCACACTGGCGCAATTGATGATGATCAGCGGCTGGTTGCGGCGTGGCGAAAGTTCGTGGATGCTTCTGGCGATCATCTCTTTTCCCGTACCGCTTTCTCCCAGAATGAGGACCGAGGCGTCCAAAGGGGCGACAATACTGATATGATCGAAGACCTCTAGGATCTTGTGGCTGTTGCCGATGATGCCATTAAAGTACCCTGAGCCGCTGCCTTTTTGCGCGGCGTCGCTGATCTGCGCTGCCTTTGCTCTTTCCGCCTCGGGTATTGCAAGGATCATCTGTTCGGTGAGCGTGCTGAGCGGCTGGTTGACAAGGCTGAGGAGCTTTTGGTGTTCAATGGTATATCCCTCGCTTTTCCGGCTGAAGAACAGCAGATGGATTATGGAACCCCTTGCGGTGAAGATCGGCAGGTGAAGCGATGACCGCAGATCGAAAAGGGTCGAGAGAATGCTGCGTACCCGGCATCGGGCCGCCAGCTTGTCAAAGTCGTGATCGTTGAAGATGCCGGGTTCGACGATGTGGTTCCTCAGCTGGTTGGCGACATCGGCATTTGTCAGTCCCGTCAGCTCATGAAATTCTTTTTCCTGTACGACCTTATATTTGTTAAAGCCCGAACGGATGAGCATAAGGCCGTTTGCAAGAAACTCTGTCTGATGGTCGGGCCGGATGGCAAGAACGTCAAACGGGACATAGGGCTGAATGCTGCTGGCTATCTTTTCCACTTTACTGATCCATTCGCCTTCCTCGTTCAGGAGGTGCAGGAGAATGCTCTCGAGCTCCTTTTCCTGCCGGAACCGGATCTCGTTGCCGTTCTGATGACGATAGAGGATAACGTCCATCATCGCCAGCAATTCTTCCTCGCGAAAGGGTTTGACCAGGAAGCCGTAGGGAAAGGTCGACCTTGCCTTTTCCAGCACCGACTCCTGGAAGTTGGCCGAAAGATAGATGAACGGTACATGGAACCCGGATAGTTTCTCCCCGAGATCAATACCCGTAAGAGACCCTTTTAGAAATATGTCGACCAGGACGATGTCCGGATTTTCGAGCCGGACCATGCTGAGCGCTTCGGAATAGGAGTCGGCGGTACCTGCTACGATATAGCCCGCTCTGCTAAGCGTCAATTCCAGATCATATGCGATCATCGATTCATCTTCTACGATGACGACTTTTCTATTCATTGTGTTGATATTTGAGTGGGAAACTGACAACGATCGTGACTCCGGGGCTGCCGGTTATGATTAATTTGCCATCCAGTTGTTTTGTGAGCATTCTGATCATCTGCAGACCCAGCGAGCGGGTCGTGCGCGTATCGGCTTCCGCGGGCAGGCCGATGCCATCATCCGAAATGGTCAGTTGAAGACAGTTGGGCCCCGCAGAAAGAAGGCTGATACAGATGGTGCCGCTGACCGTGCCGCTGCTGGCGCCGGTACCATTGACCGTGCCGCTGCTGGCTCCGGTACCATTGACCGTGCCGCTGATGGTTCCGGTACCATTGACCATGCCGCTGCTGGTCGCGTCTTCCTTTGGAAAGGCGTATTTGATCGAGTTGGTGACGGCTTCGTTTAGGATAAGGCCGATAGGTATGAGCTGCCCGGCTTCCATACGAATGGGTTCAGCCTTGTGCCGGAAGTTGATGTGTTTGGAAATGTCGCTAAAAGAGTTTTTGAGATGAAAGATAAGGTCACTGATATAGGACGGCAGGTAGATACTGGAGATGTCGCTTTCGGTGTAGAGCTGGTGGTGTATCAGCGACATGGACTGCACGCGGTTCAACGTTTCCCTGATCGCATTGCGGGCGCTGCCTTCTTCCAGGAAATGGGATTGTGTTTTTAAAAGGCTGGTAATGATCTGGAGATTATTTTTGACACGATGATGGACTTCTTTTAGCAGCCAGTCCTTTTCCGCCACCACCGCCCGAAGCTCGGCATTCTGCTGGTTGATCTCTACTTGTTTGTCCTCCAGTCGCAGATTCAGCCGCCGTTTGGTCCGATAGGCGTAGTAAAGGAGAATGGCGATGACCAGCATCAACCCCACGCCGCCGGTGATAAAATTTCTTTCGGTTTGCAGCAGTTTGATCTCCTGTTCCTTCTGCGTGGTCTCATATTTGGCTTGTATTTCGACGATCTGACGGCTTTTGTTCACGTTGAGAAGGGAGTCCTCGATATTTTTGTAAAGCTGGTAATGGCGGATGGCGGAGACGAAGCTGCCCATGGCCGAGTCCACCCGGAAGCGTAGCAGCTCGTTCGACTTAAGCTGGGCGGGTTTGATTATATGCGGTGGGACAGAGTCCAGCTTACCGAGATAAGAACGGGCGATGGCGAACTGATGCCGGGTGAAGTAGAGTCTTCCCAGCCGCGCATATAGGAAAGCATAGGTGTATATGCTGAAATTGTAGCTGGTCTCTTCCTTCAGGAGACAGGTCTGGCTTACCCCGTAGTGATCCCGGGCGCTGTCGGTCTGACCCAGGGCCAGGTAACAATCGCCCAGACTCATATTATAGTAAAGTTTTGCATCGTTGCCCGGGATGGGGGCTTCCGCGATGCTTTTCTTACAGTAAGCAAGGGCCTCCTCCGGCTTTCCTTCGGCCAGCAGCTCATCGGTCAGTGACTTGAGCTGGTCATAGAAAAATTTATGGTTGGAGTAGGCGGCATTGTACTCTGCCGCCTTCCTCAGATAGTAGAGCGCTTCGGAATGCATACCGGCATCGCTGTAGAATCCGCCAATGATATAATAGTAACGGAAGAGCTCCGCCTTTGGAGCATACTCTTCTGCATTCCTGACCATTTCCAATCCATAATAGAGCTGATGCGGCCAGTCGCCTTTGGTTTTGTAGAGGCCCGTCAGAAGATCGTACGTATGATACAGCCTGCTGTAGTGAATGGCGGTATATTCCTTGAGGGTGGCCTGCAGCAGGGATTCGGCCGTGTCAAGCCTGCCTGCGCGAAGATAAACGTTGGCGACGGCCTCTTTTTCCCGGAGGGCATCTGTTATTTTTCCTGTCTGCCGGTAGAGCTCTTCTGATCGTCTGAAAGCGGCTATTTTTTCGTTGCGGGTAGGACCTTCAAAGTCACGGATCCCTGTCCCCAGCGATGCCCAGGCGGCTGCCTCTCCCTGCGTATCATGGAGTCGCTGAAGCCCGGTGATAGCCCGGTGATAGGAGGTCCGGCCCGAGTCCGGCTGATCACTGAGCATTTGTACATAGGCGATGCCGAGAAGCGACCGGGTCTGCAAATGTGGTGAATGGAGGGCAGTACCCAGGTCGTAGGCCTGGCGATAGAAAAAGATGGCGCTGTCTGTCACCCGGCGGCCAAAGTCGTTCAGCTGCATATCGCGATAGAAGTCCCCCTGCCGCATGAGCAGCTCGAAGCGATCTTCCGGCCGTATCAATGTCTGATACTGGTACTGGGATTGACCAGGGCTACAGATGCTACTAAAGAGAAGCCACAGCAAAAACGCGCCGACTTTTTTTTGCATGATTGTAAAGGTCCGACAAAACTACCGCATGGCTGCATCACAAATAGCTACAGACTTGTCTGTTTTATTTAACGCTATCCTCCTGGCGATGTCAAAATCCCGGATTTCGTATTTCTCGTAAGGGGCTCGTTTGCTATTTAGCTGACCGACAACAACTTGAACATTGGCACGCGGATGGATCATCCATCGTCATTATCCACAAAAAAAGGTTGATCATGGAGAAGTCATCGGTCGCATACAGGACCACCAACGTTGATGGGGTTACTATTTTCTATCGGGAAGCGGGCAGCAGGGCAAAGCCGGCTATTGTGCTGCTGAACGGCGTCCCCAATTCGTCCAGCGCATTTCAACAGCTGATGATGCAGCTGAAAGACGATTTCTATCTGGTGGCGCCGGATTTCCCGGGTTTTGGAAACAGCGATGTGCCGGATAAGAGTTCGTATCAATATACATTCAATAATATCTCCCTGACCATCGAGAAGTGGATTGACAAGCTTGCGCTGACCAGACCTGCTGTTTACGCCCTGGGGTATGGAGGGCCCATCGCTTTTCGCATCGCCATTCGCCGCCCGACAATGTTCGGCGCCTGGATCCTTCAAAATTCGAATGCCTATGAAGAAGGTCTTGGCCCGGCCATGAAAGACGCAGCTCCTTACCTGGCGGACCGGAACCCGGAAACCGAGAAGCTGGTGCGGCCGCTGCTGTCACTGGATGGGATCAAACTCTTTTTCCTGCATGGTGCGGCCGATGAAAGCAGGATCAATCCTGACGGATATATCAATGCGTTGCATTATCTGAGCCGGCCCGGCCAGGAGTCGATACAGCTCGACCTGTTGCAGAACTATGCGAGCAATATCGCCGAGTATCCGAAGTGGCAGGCTTTTCTGAAGACATATCAGCCAAGGATCCTGCTGGTTTGGGGTGAGAACGACGTCTTTTTCCCCCTGTCGGCGGCACAGGCGATAAAAAAAGATGTGCCTTCCGCTGTCCTGCACAGCTACAAGACCAGCCACCTGGCGCTGGAAGAATATGGTACCGAGATTGGTGAAGAGATCAAACACTTTTTAAAATAATAAACAATGAAAAAGTACACTGTAAATTATAAGACCGTTAAGGCAGTTGGTCTGAATGTCTTTTATCGGGAAGCCGGTGCGGCGGATGCTCCTGTGGTGCTGCTTCTCCACGGCTATCCAACATCTTCGCATATGTTCCGGAACCTGATACCGCTGTTAAGCACGAAATACCGGGTGATCGCGCCGGACCTTCCCGGGTTTGGGTTTACCGAGTCGCCTTCGCGCAAGGATTTCAGCTATACTTTCGACAACCTCACGGCGGTGATCCAGGGTTTTATCGATACGCTGGGTCTGAAACGGTTTGCCATGTATGTATTCGACTATGGCGCCCCGGTAGGCTGGCGGCTGGCGGTGGCGAATCCGGAGAAGATCACCGGCATCATCTCGCAGAACGGGAATTGTTATGTAGAAGGGCTGAGTGACGGCTGGAACCCGATAAAAAAATACTGGGCCGATCCTTCGGAAGAGAACCGTCAGGCGCTGAAGATGATGACCACGCCGGAGACGACCAAATGGCAGTATATCCATGGTGTGTCAAACGAGGAGCTTGTCGCTCCCGAGTCCTATACGCTCGATCAGATGCTGCTGGACCGTCCCGGGAATGTCGAGATCCAGCTGGATCTGTTCAGGGACTATGCAAACAATGTCGATGGCTATCCCGGGTTCCAGGAATATTTCAGGAAGAAGAAGCCCGCTCTGTTAGCCGTCTGGGGCGATAAGGATCCCTTCTTTCTTCCACCGGGTGCAGAAGCTTTTAAACGCGATCTGCCCAATGCCATAGTCAAATTTTATCCGACCGGCCATTTTGCTCTCGAAACACACCATGAAGAGATAGGTAATGATATACTTGAATTTTTAAAATCACTAGTATGAAGATTGCAATTGTAACCGGGGCAAGTGCCGGTATCGGAAGGGCCACTGCAATCCGGCTGGCAAAAGAATTTACCGGTCTGGTGTTGGTCGGGCGCGAATCGGCTGAGCTGCAAAAGACGGCGGAAGAAATAAAAAAGGCTGGCGCTGAGACCTTCACGATAGCCGCAGACCTGAGAGAGGTAGCGGCTGT
The DNA here is from genome assembly GCA_036499285.1 of Puia sp. GTDB lineage: Bacteria > Bacteroidota > Bacteroidia > Chitinophagales > Chitinophagaceae > Puia. Next base: position 34,026 of record DASYEB010000045.1, read on the forward strand.
TGAGCGGGTGATCAATGAAACCATTGCGAACTTTAAAAGGATCGATGCCCTGATAAATGTTGCCGGAGCCGTGCCGCAGATCCATTTATTTGAAATGACGGATGAGCAATGGAACGATGGTGCGGAAATGAAGCTTCATGGCGCCCGTCGCCTCGCTATAAAAGCCTGGCCTTATCTGAAGGAATCCAGGGGCTCGGTGGTTTTTATCTCCGGTAATTCGGCGGAAGACCCAAAGCCCGGTTTTGCGGCGGTTGCCACTATCAATGCTGCGATAGTTGCGCTGGCAAAGGCTTTTGCCGAACAGGGTATCATTGATGGCGTACAGGTGAACAGTGTATTGCCGGGACCGGTGATGACCAATCGCCGGATCAACTTTCTGAAAAAATGGTCTGCGGCCAATAGTCTTTCCATGGAGGAGGCAAAGGGTAAATTCCTGGTGGATGCTCATATCGGGCGTTATGGCGAGCCGGAAGAAATTGCGGAGCTGATCGCTTTCCTGGTATCACCCGGCGCCAAGTGGCTGATCGGTGCAGCTATCCGGATGGATGGCGGAGAAATAAAAGGTATATAATAAAAAAAACAAGAAACAAAAAACATGAAAAACACCCTGACAACAATTTCTGCGTGGATAACGAGCCATAATCTTCCTTTTATGGTCATCAGCATCGGCATGATCGTGATGCTTCTTTGGGCAGGCGCTTTTAAAATGACGGCACCCGGCGCCGAGGGTATTGTGCCCCTCGTCTCCAATAGTCCGCTGATCAGCTGGCATTTTAAGGTGTTTGGGACGTATAAAGGTTCAACCCTGATCGGTGTCACCGAGGTCACTGCCGCTTCACTGATGATCATCGGCTTTTTCAAGCCTGAAGCGGGTGTCGCAGGCGGACTTATAGCCACGCTGATGTTTTTTGTGACCAGCACGATGGTTATCACCACTCCCGGGTCTGTCATATCGGTGAAGGGTATAGGCTATATGAGCTTTTTGGGGCTGTTCCTTTTCAAGGATATCATAGCGCTCGGGGCTTCCCTGTACCTGGTCAGCAATTTTGGTCACAAAGTTATTTTAGCGGGAGCACATTAACCGTGTCCGGTGTGTTTTCTATTATTCTTCCAGTATATTTTGTTAGGCAATAACCCTTAAAAAACTGTAAGAATATACGTTTGCCTCTTTCAATTGATACTGATGCAGTTAGTTTCGCGTTTCGAAATCGGAAATAACATTTTTAAATCCAGTATCAAATTGAAAAAGGTAATCAACATGAAAATTGCATCTGTATTTCTTGTCAGCGGTTTATTCTCGTTTTTATTATTTTCCTCCTGCAAAAAGGGAGACACCGGCCAGCCTGGTGCAGCCGGGGCGCCCGGAGTGGCTGGGGCGGCAGGGGCTGCCGGCGCCAATGGTCTATCGGGCAATACTATCCTAAGTGGTGACGGTGCGCCTTCCAGCGCAGTAGGGTCCATCGGTGATTTTTACCTGGATGTGGCCAAAACGGATCTGTACGGTCCTAAGGCTTCGTCGGGCTGGGGTTCCCCGGTTTCCTTGATAGGAGCAACGGGTGCTGCAGGGGCAGACGGTGCGGCAGGTGCTGATGGCGCGGCAGGAGCAGACGGCGCCGCGGGTTCTTCGGGGTCGAATGCGCTGGTAGATACCTTCACTGTCAATTCAGAGGATTGGACAACAGGCGGACTGGTCGGTGCAGAGTTCGAAGATAATTCGGCTTATTTGTACCCCTCCCAGGAGCATACCAGATATTCACGCCTCATCACGCAGGGCGTATTGGACAGCGGCATGGTGATGGTTTATTTTACGGCCGTTCCGGCACTCAACACGGACGGATGGCTGCCAATCCCTTATCGGATCTCTTCCTATGTCCCTGGTCCGGATGGCAATTACCTGGCCGATTATAACTATTCGTATCAGACGGCCCTGTCGGTAGTGACGCTTCAGTTTTATCTGACGCCCCTGAGTACGTCGAGATTTACCCTTCCTGACGTATCCACGATCGCCGTCCCCGTCGCAAAATATAAAGTTGTGGTGGTTTCAGGCGAGCTGACTCATCAAATCATCGCGGCCACAAAGAGAATGGTCAACGGGAAAGGCCAGATCCTGAAATAAGCGATAAGGCATTCTACTAAAATAACAAGACACCCGGTTTTTACCGGGTGTCTTGTTTACATTTGCGGTAATGAAGGAACCAGGTTTTAAGATATCCCCGGTTATTATCTGGACCAGCTCGATCTTTCTGGGGCTTTTATCCTCCATACCACAGATCGCCGAGTCCCATTTCCATGCAGCAGAGGCGGCTGTCAATGCAGGTATAACCGCCGCGTTTGCCTTGCTGATGTGGTACTTCAATATTTTTATGTTGTCGCGTCGGGCCGACCGGCCCCGAACGCAGGGGCTGTCTTATTCCAGGCTTTTGATCAGCCTGGCAGTCGGGCTTGCCGTCATGCTGGGACTGGCCTGGGTTCAACAGCTGATCCTCTCTCATATCAATTTCGGGCCGGTGATGCTGATGGTCGAAGTAAGGGGCATCCTGATCAACCTGGTGTTTTATATGTTTCTTCATCTGCTCCAGCAGCATTATGAGAACCAGCATGTCAGCATGCAGCTGGGACGTACCCGGAACGACAACCTGGGCGCGCAATACGAGTCGCTGAAGCAGCAGATCAATCCGCATTTTCTCTTCAATAGCCTCAACACCTTAAAGGCAATGGTAGAAAGCGGTGACAAGGAGGCCGTCGACTTTATCCTGAAGCTTTCCAATTTTTATCGCTATACGCTCGAAAGCCGCAAACTGGATCTGATCCATGTCAGCGAGGAGATGGAGATACTCAAGGCTTATATCTTTCTTCAGAAAGCCCGCTTCGAAGATGGGTTTACTTTTACAAGCACGCTTGATGAAAAGACACTGAACAGTTTGATCCCCCCGTTCACCCTGCAATTACTGATCGAGAATTGTATAAAACATAATGTCGTCTCTTTACAAAGGCCCTTGCATATCAGGGTCTATAACGAGGATGAGAAGATCGTTGTCGAGAATCCGGTCCAGCTGAGGACGGGGGAGAACAATTCTCTTGGCGTAGGTCTGAAGAACATCAATCTGCGTTACGGCCATTTGCATGGCAAACAAATTGACATCGTCAGCGTCAATAACGTATTTCAAATCAAACTTCCTCTGATCTATGAATATCATCATCATTGAAGACGAGCTAAAGACCGCACAGTCCCTGGAGAATATCATCCGGGACGTAAGGCCCGGTTCCGAAATAACCGGGCGTTATCAAAGTATCGAAAGCTCGGTAAAAGCATTGCTCGAAGGGGTGCAGCCCGACCTGATCTTTATGGATGTCCAGCTGGCGGACGGTCTTTGTTTTGAGATCTTCAAAGCGGTCATGGTCAAATGCCCCGTTGTATTCTGCACGGCGTATGACGAATATTCCCTCGAGGCGTTTAAGAGCAATGGGGTGGACTATGTCCTCAAGCCGTTCTCGAAGTCCGATATCGGGGAGGCTTTCAAAAAGGTCGATGAGCTAAAGAATTTCTTCCAGCAAAAGGTAGTGCCCGAGCTCGGCGACCTGCTTGCAAAGCTGGGGGCACCTCCTGCGGGGAAGAACAGCTTCCTCGTCTTTAAGCATCAGAAGTATACTACAGTGCCGACGGAGAACATCGCCTTCTTTTATATTCACAATGGCCTTACGTCGATAGTGAGCTTCGACAAGCAGCGGTTTGACCTCAGTCAGTCCCTTGATCAGATCGAGAGCCTTGTATCTGCGAAACAGTTTTTCCGTGTGAATCGCCAATACCTCGTCAATTTCAAGGGGATCAAACAGGTAGAGCCCTATTTTTTACGGAAGCTGCTTGTCACCCTGACGGTCGAGACCCCGGAAAAGCTGCTTGTCAATAAGGAAAAATCACATGGTTTTCTGAGCTGGATGGAGGATCGTTAGTTCCCCGCTGCAGCCATGATCACCTTAGCCACTGCATCGGGGTGTGAGATAAAGCTGAGATGGCTCGACTTTATTTCCGTGATCGTTGCATGTGCCCGTTCGTACATCGTGCGTTCGGTAGCAGGAGCCAGGGCCTTGTCTTCTGTTGCAACAATACCATAGCTTGGTTTCGTTTTCCAGGCAGCCTGGTCAACTGTTTCCTCAAAGCATTTACCGATGATCGGTATCTGTGCCGCGCACAAAAAATCGCTTTGCGCCTGGCTGAGATCACCGGCGAATCCACCGTGGAATTTTACGGGATCGAAGTACACGAAGCCATATTGGTCGGGTTTGGTAAAACCTGCTTCGGGCGCGGCCGGAGCGGCTGCCACCCATTTGCCGGCTGATTCGCCTTTATCAGGCACAAAGGCTGAAATATACACCAGGCTGACGACCTTTGGATTCACGCCGGCTTCTGTGATGACGGTGCCTCCCCAGGAATGACCCACCAATACTACAGGGCCATCCTGCGCGTCGATGACGCTGTTTGTTGCAGCCACGTCATCTTTTAAAGAGGTCAGGGGATTCTGTACGATGCTGACGTGATAACCCTTTTTTGTGAGGATGTTATAGACTCCTTTCCATCCTGAACCGTCTGCGAAAGCGCCATGTACGAGAACGACGTTTTTGACTGGTGGTTTATAGGCCGAGGCGAAAATGGGGGATATAAAAAGGACAAAAATGGCCAAAAGCTTTACTGGTCTCATATATTTAAGTTTTTTTATAACGTTTGAACTGTTACTGCATAGTTTGCGGGGTATACTTTCCGGAACGTGAGATAGGTTACCGTTATCATGATGAACGCGACTATGGCATCAACGGCCGCCGCGGGCCCAAACACACTGACCTTGGAGGTAAACGCAAAAATGATGTCGAAGAATACTCCCGCGAATACCCATTCTTTTAACCGGAGCAGCTTGCCGGGGATCAAAAGAACGGTGACCCCTGCCAGTTTCGCGACGCCCAGTATATATATAAAGTAGGCGGGGTAGTGTAGACCCAATGTTACCTCCCAGACATACTGGTTCCGGGTCAGTTCGCCAATGCCGCTGGCGCCAAACCAAAGTGAAGTCAATGCGGTGCCTATCCAGTAGATCCGTTTTGTTGTTTTCTGTGTCATATCCTTTGTTTTATGTTTTTGATGACACAAAGTTGGGATATGACGGCTGAAGTGGAAAGCGGCTTCGGGGTGAACCGGACAGAATGGATGCCGGATCAGACATTTTGGACCGTTGGTCCGGGCTAGCCGCTGTCCTTCTAATCCGGAAAATCCGCCCCCAGCGTGGTTGACTTCCACTTTTCCAGGCTTGCGGACATCGCCTCAAGCTTTTCCCGAACCCTGTTGTAGGCGTCTTTGCCGAGGAAGAGGTGCAACGGCGGGTCGGGGTTGTCGGCAAGCTCTATAAAGATCTGCGCGGCGCGGTCGGGGTCTCCGGGCTGTCGTCCATTCATAGACAGGTACCGCTCCTTTGTCTTTCTTACATTTTCATAACCTTCTATCGTCGCGGGGGCGACGGCCAATGAGTTTTCTGTTAAAAAGCCTGTGCGGAAGCCCGCCGGTTCCACTACGGTAACCCTGATCCCAAACTCTTTTACATCCAGCAGGAGCACTTCGGAAAATGCCGCCACTGCCGCCTTGGTGGCGGAGTAAACGGACCAGCCGGGTGCGCCTACGAAACCGGCTACCGACCCCATATTTATAATATAGCCCGATCGCTGATTGCGCAAGGTCGGCAGAACACTCTTCACGACATTTATCGTTGCGAGGACATTGACATTGAAAATGTTTTGGATGGCAGTCGCGTCTGTTTCTTCTACTGCGCCGTCCATTCCGTATCCTGCATTGTTGACGACCACATCGATCTGCCCAAATGCGGCCAGCGTGTTTTCTATGGAGGCCCCGATACTGTCGAGGTTGTTGAGGTCTACCGCCAGCGGGAGAAAACGGTCTTTTGCTTCCGGCCCCACCGCCTCGGTCAGCGTGGATATTTTTCGGGAAGTGGCCGCCACACGATGGCCCTGTTCAAGCAGTCTTTTGACAAGGATCAGCCCCCAACCCTGTGAGGCGCCTGTCACGTACCAAACTTTTGAGCTGTTCATGAATTATACTTTTTTCGATGAGATCTATACGGCAATGTCGGTGATCATTTGGCAATGTCGGTGATCATTCGGCAACGTCCGTGATCATTTTATTGACGATCAGCCACTGATTGTCGAATTTATGAAAGGAAAGGAACTCATCGTATTCAAAATCATACATTTTGACATGCACTTTTGCGACGGCTATCGAGTTGACGACGTCCACTGAAATGGTCTTCCCTTCGAAGGGTTTGCCGGAATCCTTTGGGCTTTGGCGGTTCTTTACGCCATCCAGGTATTGTTCAAGGCTTTTGGCATAAGGCTGACCCTTTACATCCCCGAACAGCAGGGTGCCGGGATGGAAGATGTTTTTCAGGACATCGACATTGCCTTCATAGATGCCTTTATAGTAAATAGTCTCCAATGCCTGGGCGATTGAAGAAGAATCCTGCCGGGTTGTCTGCATTTTTGCTAAATTTTGTGCTTTTGTTACGAATAAAGTACTTGTCAGGAAAGCTATGAATAAAAGTGATCGCATAGTTTATGGCTTTACATTATAAAAATATTCCCTGGCCTGGCCTTAGGGCAACCACTAAACAGCGAAGCGGACTAAGTTGACGCCGAACCTGCCCTTTTTACCGGCGAAATCGGTAAGAAATTAGTAAATAAATTTGGGAAACCGATTGGCTGCACATATATTTGCAACCGATCGGCTTCGTATTATGGGAGCATGGGTTTGGTAAGCCTATTATCTACTATCAAAAAAATAGAAAATGAATCCGAATTTGCTTTTTGATTTTTCCGTAAATAAGGAAAACAACACCATCAATGTAAAACGGCAATTCGCTGCGGACCTTCCGCTGGTTTGGGATGCCTGGACAAAGCCGGAGCTGCTGGATCAGTGGTGGGCGCCAAAACCTTTCCAGACGAAGACAAAGTCGATGGATTTCAGGGAAGGCGGTGTTTGGCTTTATGCCATGCTATCTCCGGAGAGTACTGCACACTGGTGCAGGGCCAGGTACAAAAAAATTGAAGTAGGAAAAAGTTTTTCGGGGTCGGATTCGTTTTGCGATGAGGAGGGGAATGTCAATGTCCAATTCCCCACTTCGCATTTCTCCAATGTGTTCCATGGGGCGGGTGATACGACCACGGTCAGCATTACGGCAGAGTACGGGAGTCTTTCGGATCTGGAGAAGGTGATTCAAATGGGCTTTAAGGAAGGCTTTACAAAATCACTGGAAAATCTGGATCAGTATCTTGAAGCGCAGTTCATGCTGAGAGGGGAGTTTAAAAAAGATAACCGGTCGAGAGTTTGTACGTATCTTAACTTCCCCGGTAATACGGAAGAGGCCTTTCTGTTCTATCAGTCTGTTTTTAAGACCCGGTTTGCAGGGGACGGCATCCGGCGGTTTGGCGATATCCCGGCCGATCAGGATCATCCGCCTGTCGCGGAGGCGATAAAGAAAATGGTGCTCCATGTGGAGTTGCCGATCACCGGTAATCATGTCCTTATGGGAACAGATGCCCCCAAAGAAATGGGATTTACTCTTGTACGGGGCAATAATATGCATATCAGCGTCGAACCCGAAACAAGGGCGGAGGCCAAAAGGATCTTTGATGAGCTATCGGCCGGGGGCATTATCGACATGCCATTAAAGGATATGTTCTTTGGCGCTTACTTTGGTTCTTTCACGGACAAATATGGGATAAACTGGATGATAAGTTTTCAAAACAAAACTGACAAAAAATAATAAATGAAACCCAAAACCATCACCATCCTCTACTGGGTTTTTACGCTTCTTTTTTCGGCATTGATGCTGTTCTCCGCTTCCGACGGTATAAAGCCCGGCGCTGACACCGTCAAAATATTCCATGACGGGCTTGGCTATCCGATCTATTTTATCCAGTTCATCAGCGTCGCAAAAGTTATTGGCTCCCTTGCGATCCTGATCCCAGGTTTCAACAGGATCAAGGAGTGGGCCTATGCCGGATTGTTTTTTGACCTGACCGGCGCGGTCTATTCGGGGATAGCTGTATCCGGCAAATTCGATCCGCTGATACTGACGATGCTTGCGTGGATCATTCCGGGGGTTTTGTCCTATTATTTCTGGCATAGGAGAAAATGAGTTGTCTCTAAGCCGACATCGCAGCGTATCCTTTCTGAATCTTTTCGCGCACCTGCGCATTGCGGGCGCAGGTGCCCCTTAGGGCCGTGCTCAAATAATTGCTTCTCCTTAAATACGCGTCCTGCGTCCATCTACCGGCAACCTCGCCGGTCAGCCCCGGTTACAAAACCGGACAGGCAAATATTTTACTTTATTTAGCAAATTTTGGGGTTGACATGCTTTTTACTACTCGCTACTTTTGAAGCAACAATCATTAAACTCCCTGTGCCGGAAATTGCGCAATTTGTTTGCGTAAGCCTTAAACAATCAAAACTATAAAAAAGGCCATGATTCAGTATCGATCTTTTAAACAATTGCTGCTTATGTTGTGCGGGTTTTGCCTGCACGTTATCTCCTATGCCCAGGGCGCCGGAGGCAAGGTGACGGATGAAAATGGCGCTCCTCTGGCTGGGGTGTCCGTGCGTGTCACCAATTCATCCAAAGGAACAAGTACGGATGCAAAAGGAGAGTTCAGGCTGGAGATGCCGCCCGGTGCGACGATAGAGTTTTCTTTCGTCGGTTACACCCCGGTCTCAAAAAAAATTACGGGAAGTTATCTGACCATTAAAATGTTGAAGAACGGCGACAATGCCTTGTCTGACGTCGTTGTTGTCGGGTATGCCACGCAGAAGAGAGCCAGCATCTCGGGTGCGGTGTCCACCATCAGCAAGAAGTCGCTGGAGAACCGGCCCGTGGTCAATGCCGTTCAGGCTTTGCAGGGGCTTTCTCCCGGCCTGATCATTAGCCGTTCCAGCGGTCAGCCCGGATATGAGGGTTGGAATATCAATGTAAGAGGCATATCCTCATTGAATGGTACCAATAACCCGCTGCTGATCGTGGATGGTGTGGAATATGCTAATCTTACCCTGATCAATCCCAGTGATATCGAGTCGATCTCTGTGCTGAAGGATGCTTCGGCAGCAGCGATCTATGGGGCGAAAGCTTCCAATGGTGTATTGCTCGTTACGACGAAGAGCGGGAAGTCGGGGAAGCTGACGGTCAATTATACGGGGATGTATCAGAATAAACAGCCCCTGAGCCTCCCGAAAACCGTTGCTTATCATATCGACGCGGCATTGCAGAATCTTGCCAATCAAAATAATGGCGCAGCCCCTTCCTATACCGATGCGCAAATAGCCATGTTCAAAGACCCTGCGACTACCTTTGTCCCGACCGATCCGACCAACGTGTTCTATTACGGCGAGCAGGACTATATAAAAATGACGATCAACAATAATTTCAGCACGACCTCCCATAATGTGGACCTGACAGGCGGCAACGATAATACGAAATATTTTATCGGGCTGGGATACAATGACAATAATGGAATGCTGAAAGTTGGACCTGACGGGAACAAGCGCTATAATGCCAGGATCAACATGACGAGCAAGCTCAGTAAGGTCTTCTCGCTGGACACGCGGGTCGCCTTTACACAAAACAAGGTACAGGCCGCTGCCGCTACGCTCGACGGCGACTATGGCCTGCTGTATAACATTTACAACCTGCGGCCCATCACCCCGATCTTCGTGCCCGGCAGCAACAATACACAGTATTTATCCGGTACCAATACCTACGCTACCTTAAAGGACGGCGGGTATAATAATACCACTCAAAACCTGCTGGATGCCGTCTTTACTTTAAAAGCCAATGTCGTGAAGGGGTTGACGTTGAGCGCCAACTACAGCCCGCATCTGGAACAGGACAACCAGGACTGGCTTTCCAAGACCGTGCCGCTGTATAGTTTTGTCAAGGCCTCAGGCACATTTGCCCAGAACGCGTGGGTCAATAAATCCAATTCCGTCAACAAGTACCGCACCACCCAAAGCTCCTATACCACCAATTTCCTGGCCGACTACGGGTATGCCTTTGGCGACAACCATTTCCATCTCTTAGGCGGCTTTCAATACCAGTATTATAATTACGACCGGCTGAATGCAACGCTGACCAACCTGGTCAATAATAGCCTGGCTACGGTAAACTATACCACCAATGCCACTTTGCCCGTGACGGCCTTATCGGACGATCTGCAGGCCAATGCCTGGAGGTCTTATTTCGGAAGGTTCAACTACGATTTTAAGGATAAATACTTTTTTGAGGCTACGGTACGCAATGACGCCAGCTCGCGTCTGGCGCCCGGTCACCGGCAACAATCCTTTCCGGCCTTTTCGGCTGCATGGCGGATCTCGCAGGAGAACTGGCTGCGCGATTCCAAACTGATCAGCGAGCTCAAGGTCAGGGGATCATGGGGCAAACTGGGGAATGCACAGCTGGGTCAGCCTTATCAGAACAATTATCCTTCCATTGCCACACTGGTAAATGGCGTATATCCATTCAACAATGCGGCGACCACCTATATCTACCAGGCGGCATTGCCTTCGGCGGCGCTGGGATGGGAAACAGTCACCACCAAAGATGTAGGAATGGATTTCGCCATATTGAACAACAGGCTTAGCGGCAGCCTGGACTTCTATGAGAGAGTGAATAACAATATGCTGATTGCTGTGAACCTGCCAGCGGTGCTGGGGGTTACACCAAGCACGTCGAATGCCGCAGCCATGCAGACAAAAGGCTGGGACCTCGATATCACCTGGAAGGACAGGATCGGTAGCGTCTCCTATTTTGCAAGCTTTAATCTGAGCGACAATAAGAACAAGATCACCAGGTACCTGGGTAACGTGGTCTATAGCGAAGGTCTCAACCAGGCCTTGCCGGGTCAGCCGATAAATTCGATCTACGGATACCAATCACTGGGATATTTTCAGACTGCCGACGAAGTTACGCGGAGTCCTAAACAATTTGGCGCAGCCATCCAGGGACCCGGAGACATCAAGTACAAGGACGTGAATGGCGACGGTCTGATCAATGGAGGTACGGGAACACCCGCTAATCACGGCGACCTTGTCAACCTCGGTAATACTTCTCCACGGTATAATTTCGGGATCAATCTCGGTGCGCAATGGAAAGGGTTCGACCTCACCGTGTTCCTGCAGGGAACGGGCAAGAGAAGCATAATCATCTACCCGACACAGGCCATCCCCTTTGTACAGAGCTGGCGTTATCCTTTAGACAACTATATCAATAATTACTGGACGGAGGACAACCGGAACCCCAGGTTTCCAAGACCCATTGCAGGCGGGGGGACCAACACCCATATCAACAGCGGCTTTGTTCAGAACGGATCGTACATAAGATTGAAGAATCTCCAGTTAGGGTATACTCTTCCTACCAGCCTGGTGAACAGGATCAGTGTACAGAAGGTCAGGATATTCTTCAGCGGACAGGATATATTTACGGCAACCAAGATGTGGTATAAATATTTCGATCCTGAGAGTCCCAACAGCGTCGCCTATTCCTATCCCTATTTCAGCACCTATGCTGCCGGGGTAAATGTTACTTTTTAAATGATAAATTCTCCCGTCATGATACGAAAATATAAATTCAAATATATTCTTTGGTCCGTTCCGGTGGTTATGTTGTGGCTGGCTTCCTGTACCAAACAGCTGGACCAGTCTCCAGGGGCGCAGCTTTCCGATAATAATTTCTGGAAGACCACTTCCGATCTGAGCCAGGCCTGTAATTATCTGTACACGTATTTGAACGGTCTTGGCACCGATGATCCTTCCGGGTATCCTACTCCTTTGCAGGACAATTATTCCGATAAGACGTTTGGTGACCGTTCTGTGGGTTTTGGGGATGGGTCCAGTATAGCGCCCGCTACTTCCAATGAGTGGACCAACTATTATAAGCTGATCAGGGCAGCTAACAATATCCTTGTAAAATCCGCCGGTGTCACGGGCGATGCCGCGGTGATCAACCGGTATCTTGGCGAAGCCCGTTTCTTCAGGGGTATGGCCTATTTCGAGCTGGTCAAGCGTTTTGGAGATGTACCTTACATCAACAGCGTCCTGACCGCGACCGACTCGCTGCTGTACTCGGCACGTACGCCAAGACAGGCCGTTGTCGACAGCATTTATGCGGACCTCGATTTTGCTGCCGCTTACTGCCCGCAGCCGGATGTGCTGGCGGCTGCCGAATACGGTCGTATCACGCGTTCGGCGGCGGTTTCCTATAAGTCGAGGGTCGCTTTGTTCGAGGGGACCTGGGATAAGTTCCGCGGTATCGCTACTTCCACCAGGAATTTGCAGGCTGCCGTCGACGCTGCTAATACGGTGATAACCGAAGGGAAGCACTCCCTGTACAAATCACAGGGGGCCGACAGCTATTTCTATGAATTCCAGTACGACGGAGGCCCGACCGGTAACCCTATCCAGTCGATCCCCGGAGCCGAGGCAAATTATACCTATGCTACCAATAAGGAGAATATCGTCGTAAGGTTATACGGCCAGAATCTCAGCAATAATATCGCTTCCCACAATTATGGCCGGTCTTACCTGGACCAGGCGCATATCGCCCCCACCCGGGCCATCATGGATGCTTTCCTGTACAAGGACGGTCTGCCCGAGGGTAAGTCGGCCTTTGACTCCTCGGCCAGTCAGACCAGCTCGCTGACCGAATTCCAGAACAGGGATCCGCGTATGGCCATGTCCGTTTATAATAACACGCTTGTCAATCCTACCATAGGCGGACTTATCCCTTATGTGGCGGGCATCACTTATCGGTTCAGAAAGTATTGGATAGTCAGCGACTGGACCTCGAATATCAGCTTTGTCAATTTCAACGTGCTGAGATATGCCGAAGTGCTGCTTAATTATGCCGAGGCTAAATTTGAGCTGAACGGCGCGATCAGCGATGCCGACCTGGACCTGACCATTAATGTGATCCGGAACAGGGCTACCAATAATGATCCCGGCAAACTGCCTTTGCTCACCAATGCATTCGTCAGCAGCAACAACCTGGATATGGAGACCGAGATCAGAAGAGAAAGGACTATCGAGCTTTCGTTTGAAGGCCAGGCCTATTGGGACCTGCTGAGGTGGAAAACGGCTGAGACGGTATTGCCCGCGGCTGTGCTGGGTAGAAAATATTTCGCCGCGGAGAATCCTGCCGGTACTACACCGCCTCTTTCTGGTGGGTATGTATTGTTGGAAGCGGCGTCGAACCGGAAATTTAATCCTTTAAGGGACTATTTGTGGGGGTTACCTACTAAAGAAATAGCATTAAACGGTAAATTGACCCAAAATTTAAATTGGTAGGCAATATCAAAAAATTACCAGCGGGCATGGTGAAGATGGAATCAGGCATGGTGAAGAAGGAAGGTTACACCCTGCGTTGCCTGGCGCTGGTCCTGTGGCTGATGGTATCGGGTAATGCAGGTATGGGGCAAAAGGTCGGGCAGCAGGTCGGATTGCGCGGGGTTCTTTCATCAGCGCTGAGCCAATCCGGTTTTCAGCTGTCTCCCAATGACCTGTCGGTCTGGAAGGCTAAGCAAAAAGAACGTTATCTGGCAAAGATCCGGGAATTGCCGGATTCGGTCAGGGCAGCTTTTGCCGCCAGGGCAGATAAGGCGTTGTCGTTTGACTGGCCTCCGCTGCCCGCCAGCCTTTACCTGGACTACAAACGGACCGGCAACAGGACCAGGTATGAGCAGAGACTGAATGAAAGAAGGGATAACCTGAACAGTCTTGTCATCGGAGAGCTGGTGACGGGCGACAAAAAATATCTTACCCCGATCGTCAACGGCTTGTGGACCACCCTCGAGGAAAGTACCTGGGAGATCCCCGCTATCATTGGATTGCAGAAGGCCGGTACCGATCTGCCCGATCCTTCGGAACAGATAATCGGCCTGGTCAGTGCAGAGACGGCGGCGATGGTGGCGGATATTCAATACATGCTTTGCGAACAACTGGATAGCTGCTCGCCGGTCATCAATAAAAGGATCGCTTACGAGCTGCACAGGCGGATCCTCGATCCTTATCTGCGGCGCAGCGATCTCTGGTGGATGGGGGCTAAAGGACAGGCCGTCAACAACTGGAATGCCTGGATCAATACCAATATTTTACAGGTGACCTTGCTGGCGGAGACAGACCCGGACAGACTCCGGTCGCTGATGGAGAAGGTCTTCGGCAGCGCTGATCACTTTATAGACCAGTATCCCAAAGACGGCGGTTGTGATGAAGGCCCTTCTTACTGGAGTATTGCCGGCGGAAAGCTGATCGGTCTGCTGTGGATGGCTAACAGCGTCTCGGGCGGTAAGCTAAGCTGGGCTTCCAATGAGCTGCTGCATAATATGGGCCGCTATATTTACAAGGTGCATATCGCGGGGGACTATTTTGTAAATTTTGCCGATGCTTCTCCGAGGACGATTCCTCGTGGTGCGAGTGTCTATGGATTTGGTAAAATGTTCGATGACGATACCCTGCGGCAATTCGGCGCGTATCTTTTTGCATTGAATAAAAAAGAGATCCCGGGTAATAATATTGTCGATTTCCTGGAGACGGTGGAGGTGTATGACCAGCTGACTGGGCTGACGGCAAAAGCTCCTCTTCCCGCCGTGTCCTTCCTGCCCGATCTGCAGGTGATGACGGCAAGGTCTGTTGCAGCGTCGACGTCCGGGTTGTTCCTGGCTGTGCAGGGCGGCAATAATGGCGAAAGTCACAATCACAATGATGTGGGCAATTTTTTGATCTATGCGGATGGCCGGCCGGTTATCGTCGATGCCGGTGTCGGGACTTATACGGCACAGACGTTCAGCAGCAGAAGATACGAGCTTTGGAACATGCAGTCCCAGTGGCATAATTGCCCGGTCATCAACGGTGTCATGCAAAAGGATGGGAAGGGATTCCGGGCAACCCATGTGTCTTTTGAGGAAAAGGACGGCCATGTTGTGGCCTCCATGGATCTCTCCGCCGCCTATCCACCAGCGGCTTTTGTGCGGCAATGGAAGAGAAAATTTATCTTCGACCGGGACCGGAATAGGATCATGCTGTCCGACGGATATTCATTTGAAAAAAGAACAGGCCCGACTACGATAAATTTCCTGAGCAGCTGTGAGATAAAGACGGCAGGAAAAGGGACCGTCGTGTTCTGTCAAACAGACGGGCGGCCTGTTCTACGGCTGAAGTATGCTCCCGGGACGATGTCTCCGCTGATAGAAGAAACAATGATGGACGATGAAAAACTGATCGGTTCCTGGGGCAAAAAGCTCTACCGTGTATCGTTTGCGATAGACCCCAACGTTTTAAAAGGGGAGAGCAGGTTTGTATTCAGCCAGCCGGCTTCAAATTGAGTTTACATTATGAAAAGGTATCTTGGTGTGATAGTTGTTTTTTTGACGGCTCCTTTGCTGGCGAAAAGCCAGGCCGTCATCGAGCTTTCAAATCCCATCGCAGTAAAAAGACAGGAAGAAGTGATCAGCATTCCCTGGAAAAAGGTGTTGTCTGCGTGGCCGGGTATAGATACTGCTCACTTTATTGTTTTTGATCCGGCGACAAAGGAACAGGCGCCGTGGCAGTTGGAGCACAAAGGCGGCCCGGTCATTGAGAACCTGCTGGTGCAGGTTTCTATGGCAGCAGCGGGAAGACTTGTGCTGCGACTGGAAAAAGGTGAGCCGGTGACCATCCCCGCAAAGACCATGTGCAGGGATGTGCCCGAGCGGAAAGATGATTTTGCCTGGGAGAATGACAAGATAGCCTTCCGGGCCTATGGCAAGGCATTGGAGCATACATCC
This sequence comes from Puia sp., assembly GCA_036499285.1. GTDB lineage: Bacteria > Bacteroidota > Bacteroidia > Chitinophagales > Chitinophagaceae > Puia. The sequence continues at coordinate 49,887 of DASYEB010000045.1, forward strand.
GAGGATGCACATGGTATGGATGTTTGGGTCAAACGTACAAACAGGCTGGTCATCGATGAGCGGTATAAAAATGGCGATTATCATACGGATCATGGCAATGGACTGGATTATTATGAGGTAGGTTTTTCTTTAGGGGCGGGTGATATTGCGCCCTTCCGGGAGGATTCGATCTGGTATTCCGGCAACTACCGCAGATGGAAGATCCTGGACAATGGACCGCTGCGCAGCAGTTTCCAGCTGGACTACGATGAGTGGAAGGTGGGGACGGATAATGTAAAGGTCATTAAAACCGTGACTATCGATGCCGGGGAACAGCTGCATAAGGTTGAGGCTGATTATTCTTATACCGGCGGCACTTCGTCCCGGTCTGCCGGCGCCTCTCCGCTGCCAGTGGTCGCGGGTATTGTAAAAAGACCCGGCGCGGGAATGGAATTGCTGGACGAATCCAACGGGATCATGGGTTACTGGGAACCCACAGACCCAAAGAACGGCACTACCGGGGTGGCCTGTGTGTTTTTGGAGCCCGTAAAAAAAATGATGACCGAAAAAGGGCAGCTGCTTTCCCTGCTGGAAAGCCGGCCTGGTCAGCCTGTGACCTGGTACCGGGGAGCGGCCTGGGATAAGGCCGGGGCCATCACATCAGGAAAGGAGTGGTTTCAGTATCTGCGCGACTACCGGCAAAAAATAAAATACCCGGTGAAGGTCGTCATCAAAAAAGCGGGGTTGTTCAGCTTTACGGAATGGGAGGACCAGACGGTCGTCGACATCAATAAAGAACCGGCTTGTGCAGACTTTATATCCTGCAGGGATGTGGCGCAGGCTTTGAAGGATGACCCTGCTGTTTCGCCCTGGTACCGGTCGCTGAACGGGGACTGGAAGTTTCATTATACCGACAGGCCGGATCCCCGGACCACCGATTATCACGAGGTATCTTTTGACGACAAGGGCTGGTCGTCGATACCTGTACCCGGCAACTGGGAGCTGAATGGGTTCGGCATTCCCATTTATACGAATATCATTTATCCTTTTCCAAAAAATCCTCCTTTTATCGATCATTCCTTTGCGCCGGAAGGCACTTACAGGAAACATTTTACGGTACCGGCCGATTGGGCGGACCGGGAGGTGATAATACATTTCGGGTCGGTGACGGGTGCGATGTATCTGTACATCAACGGGAAGGCGGTCGGTTTCAGCAAAGCGAGCAAGACACCGGCCGAGTTCAACATCACCTCCTACCTGGTAAAAGGGGATAATATACTTAGTGCGAGCGTGTTCAGGTGGCATGACGGGAGTTATCTCGAAGACCAGGATTTCTGGCGGCTGACGGGTATCGAAAGAGACGTTTGCATCGTGGCTAAGAACAGGACCCGGATACTGGACTTTACTGCAAAAGGCGATCTGGATAAATCCTATACTAATGGCCTGCTGACGCTCGATCTGCGGGTGCTGAACCCCGATAGGGCGCCGCTCAGCGCTACGATGGAATTGTACGACGGCGCGAACAGGAAGATCCTGGAAGTCTCGGGGCGGACGCCGGGAAACACAGCAAGCGCATCGGCAAACCCGGGGCAGCCAGCGGTAAACAGAGGGCAGGCGGGGGTAAGCACAGAGCAGTCGCCGGCAAATTCGGATAACCTACAATTTGCAAAAGAGATCAAAAAAGTAAAACGGTGGAGCGCCGAGTCGCCGGAACTGTACAGGCTGCTGATCACCCTGAAAGACGCGCGGGGTGACATCCTCGAAGTGACATCACAGGAGATCGGGTTCAGAAAAGTAGAAATAAAGAACGCCCAATTGCTGGTGAATGGCAAAAGGGTAATGGTACATGGCGTCAACCGGCATGAGCATGATGAAGTGTATGGGCATGTGCCCTCGCGCGAGGGGATGATGAAGGACATCCGGCTGATGAAGCTGTATAATATCAATGCGGTGCGTACCTCACACTATCCCAATGATCCCCTATGGTTAAAATTATGCAGCGAGTATGGATTATATGTCGTGGATGAGGCCAATATCGAGGCGCATGGAATGGGTGCAGCCTTGCAGGGCGATTTTGATACCACCGTACATCCTGCCTATATGCCGTCCTGGGCGCCGGCTATCAGGGACAGGATAGAAAGGATGTTCGAAAGAGATAAGAATCAGACGAGCGTCATCATCTGGAGTATGGGCAATGAATGCGGCAACGGCAAAGTATTTCATGATGCCTACCGGTGGCTGAAGCAAAAGGATAAAGACCGCCCGGTCCAGTTCGAGCAGGCAGGAGAGGACTGGAATACCGATATCGTTTGTCCTATGTATCCCCGGATGAAACGCATGATAGCCTATGCCGGGGATACCTCGAAAAAAAGGCCTTATATCATGTGTGAATATTCCCATTCGATGGGCAACAGCAACGGAAATTTCCAGGAATATTTCGATATCATCAAGAGCAGTCCCCGAATGCAGGGCGGTTTTATCTGGGACTGGGTGGACCAGGGGATAAAAACGAGGGACGCAGCGGGTAAGGAATTTTGGGGGTATGGCGGCGATCTGGGCTCGGGCGGGCTGCATAATGACGAGAACTTTTGCGCGAACGGGCTGGTCGCGGCCGACAGGAGTATTCACCCCGGTCTGCACGAGGTAAAAAAGGTATACCAGGATATTGTTTTTAAAGACAAGGACTGGCGCCATGGGGTGATTACGGTCAGCAATGAATTCAGCTTTACGCGTTTGTCCGGTTATCTGTTCAAATGGGTCCTTTTGCGGAACGGGATCGAATATAAGGAGGGCAGCTTTGGGTCCGATCTGGCTCCGGGTGAGAAAGAAGATATTCGTATTCCGATGGCCGTCCTGGCGGATGATGCGGAGTATCTGTTGAACGTATATGCCTCCACGAAGGCAGGAAAGGGATTGATCCCGACGGGGCATGTCGTTGGAGAGCAGCAGTTCGGCGGGGAGAAGATGGTATATGTCCCGGCGGCAAAAAAGCCTTCCGGCGCGCTGGTGGTCAAAGCCGGTCAGGACCGGATCGAATTTTCTTCCGGGGACGTCAGCGGCAAATTTGATACACGTATCGGCGAACTCGTCGCTTATACTTATAAAGGCAGGTCTTTGATCAGCAGGTTCCCCGAACCCTATTTCTGGAGGGCGCCCACAGACAATGACTTTGGGAACGATATGCCTGAAAAGCTGGGTATCTGGCGGTCGGCGCATCAAAATAAAAAGCTGGTGAAGGTAGAGACCGGGCGCCAGACCAGCGAGGGAATAGAGGTAAAGGTTTATTATATACTGGCCGGTACCGGCGTAAATTATGTCGTTACTTATTTCGTGATGAATAATGGGGCAGTGCGCATCGGGGCGGCTATGCAGATCGATGCGGCTACGAGGACCAACGCGGCTACGAGGACCAACGCGGCTGTGAGGACCGATGCGGCTACGGGGACCAACGCGGCTACCGATCTTCCGGAAATGCCCCGTTACGGCATGAGGCTCAGGCTGCCCAAAAGCTTCAGCCATATACGTTTCTACGGGCGGGGACCCTGGGAGAATTATAACGATCGTAATACGGCGGCATTCATCGGGATCTATGACCAGCAGCTGAAGGATCAGTTCGTGGCGAATTATATCCGTCCGCAGGAGAATGGTTACCGGACAGATGTACGCTGGGTGCAGCTTACCGACGGGGATAATTTTGGGATACAGATCACCGGGGCTCAGCCTGTCTGTTACAGTGCGCTGCCTTATACGGATGAGGATCTGGACCCCGGGATCACAAAAAAGAACCAGCATCCTTCGGATCTGAATGAAAGGGATTTTATTTCGCTGCATGTTGATTTGAAACAAAGGGGTTTGGGGGGAGATAATAGTTGGGGGGCCTTGCCGCATGAGCCCTATCTTTTGAAAGACAGGAGCTATTCGTATAGTTATACGGTGGAGCCGGTCTGGGATCCGGCGGTTGTGCCGGCGGCGCGGATGGCGGCAGGCGCGGGGGGTGTTGGAGTGCCGGAACAGGTGGTTGCGCCGGCGGAGCGGGATCGTGAGCGTGCGGCTCTCGGGGCGCCGGTGCGTGGAGCTTCACCCGCGGGCGTGGAGGCTGCTGCGGCGCCGGAACAGGTGGTTGCGCCGGCGGATGAGGTGCTGGCCCTGATGAAAAAAGCCGCGGACTGGCAGGTGGCGCACCCGACCGGCAAGGCGCTGAATTCCTGGGAATACGGTCCGTTCTATATCGGGATGATGGCCCTGTACAATGTCTCGCACGACAGGAAGTATCTGCAGGACGTAGAGGATATGGGCGAGCGCGTCGACTGGGAGCCGATCGCCCGTCCCTATGATGCCAATTCCCTGGCTATTTCGCAGGTATTCCTCGAACTGTATGAGCTGACCGGGAAAAAGTATATGATCGATAAATCCCGCTTTATGATGGATGCGCCGCTGAAGAGGGAGCTGACACCGGATATCACATTTAAAAATAACAAGTACTGGTGGGAATGGTGGTCCTGGTGTGATGCGCTGTTTATGGCTCCGCCCGCGTTTGCGCGGTTGGCTACTATCTGCGGGAAGCCCGGGTACATGGATTTTATGGTGCGGGAATGGAGACGGACCTCGGATTATCTTTACTCACCGGGGGACAGTCTTTTCTTTAGGGACGACCGGTTCTTTACCATGAAGTCGGCCAACGGGAAAAAGATCTTCTGGTCACGGGGTAATGGATGGGTCGCAAGCGGCCTGGCAAGGGTCATGCAGTACCTGCCGAAGGATCATCCTGCGCGTCCTTTTTTTGAACAGCAATTCAAAGCCATCTGTTATAAATTGAAAAGGCTTCAACTGGCGAACGGGTTCTGGAGCCAGAGTCTGTTGGATGCGGAGAACTTTCCGCAGAAGGAATCCAGCGGAACGGGTTTCTATGTATATGCACTGACCTGGGGTGTGAACAATGGCTTATTGCCACGCAGTGAATTTATATCTGTTATTGAAAAAGGGTGGGCGGCATTGAAGGAGTCGCTTCATCCGGACGGGAAGCTGGGATATGTGCAGGAGGTAGGTGATTCGCCGGCCAATGTAAAATATGAGGATGGCGAGACCTATGGCACGGGTGCTTTTTTGCTGGCGGGGAGTGAGGTGTATAAGGCGCTGAAGGGGCAGGAACCAGGTGCCGGCGCCATGACGCAGGAACCCGCTGCCATGACGCAGGAACCCGCTGCCACGACACAGCAACCTAGCGCCACGACACAGCAACCCGCTGCCGGCGCAAACGGCCGTGACGACAGGACCTATACCCTAAACCTGTTATTAAAAATAGCCGACCCCGTCCTTATTCCTTTGAGCCACGAAGGACTTCGCGCGGTATTTCCCCGCAAAGATTGGGAGACCCGCGAAAGCAATATCCGGACCTCTCCCTTACAGGCCTTTGGTCGTACCCTGTCGGGTTTGGCGCCCTGGTTATCGCTCGGGGCGGACAGCACAACGGAAGGCCGGCTGCGCGCTAAATATATTGAACTGGCAAGACGGTGTCTTGTAAATGCCACCAATCCCCGGTCGCGTGATTACCTGTTCGATACCCCGACGCAGGAAAGGATCGTTCACGCAGCCTATATTGCCTATCCTTTGCTGATCGCACCAAAACAGTTGTGGGACCCCTTGACGCCCGAACAGCGTAACGATGTCATAACGGCGCTGAAAAGCCACAGAGGTTTTAAGCCGAATGAAAGCAACTGGCTTCTTTTTCCTGCGGTGATAGAAAGCGCCCTATGGAAATTCACCGGTAAATGCGAGATGAAACCTATTAGGTATGCCATTAAGAAACATCGCGAATGGTACATGGGGGACGGCGTTTATGGGGATGGTCCCGATCTTCATTGGGATTATTACAACAGTTATGTGATACATCCCCTATTGTTGGAAGTGCTGCGGAATTGCAGGGATATGGGACTGCCGGTGGACCGGCTTGAGCAGGAGTGCCGGCGGCGCGGGCGGCGATATGCCGAAGTGCTGGAGCACCTTATTTCGCCGGAAGGCACTTTGCCCGTGATAGGCCGTTCGTCCGTATACCGGATAGCCGTATTGCAGCAGCTGGAGTACATGGCTTTCCGGGAAAAAAAACTGCCCGGCTCTTTAAACCCCGGCGCTACCCGGTCGGCCATCACCGCGGTGATAAGACACATGATGGAGGCTCCGGGCACTTTTGACGAAAAAGGATGGTTGAATGCGGGTATAGTGGGTGAGCAGGTCAATGCCCGTGACGTATATAACTATACTGGCGCGTTATATATGTGTACGCTGGGACTGTCTCATCTTGGGATCCCACCCGACGACCCGTTCTGGACAGAGCCAAAGGGCAAATGGACGCAGCAAAGGATCTGGAGTGGGGAAGACCTGCCTGACCAGACCGTCTTTAAGTAAGCAATTGCTCCGGCTTCTTTTGAGCTTTTCCAGAGCTGCCCTCGCTATCATCCCGGCTTACCCTCGCTATCGCCCCGGCTTACCTTCGCTATCGCTCCAGTTTCCTTAATTTCATTTTATATTCTTTCGGGCTTGTCCCCATCACCTTCCTGAATGTCTTCGTAAAATTGGAGAACGTGTTGAAGCCGCTCTTGTAACATATTTCCGTTATGTTCTCGTCATCCTTCATCAACTCCCGGCAGGCATAACTGATCCGGATCTCATTCACCACCTGCACAAACGTCTTGCGGTAGCGTTTTTTAAAATACTTGCAGAAGGCGGCTTCATTCATACAGGCGACCGAAGCAGCCTGTGAAAGGCTGATATCGCCCATACAATTTGCCATGATATACTCATAGACCCTGTTCATCCTGTCCTGGTCGTTTTCTTTGATCTGCGGAACATATCCGTCGTTGGACAGTACCTCGAGGTTCTCGGAGATGGCGATCTCATACAGGATCTTCAGCAGGAGAGATATCCTTTCCGGACCTGTGGCTTTCAGCAGTGACTCCATCAGAGAAACCAGTCTATGAGAGGTTTCCCCGACAATTCTCAGTCCGTTGGCTGCCTTATCGAGAACCTTTTGTATCTGGTAGTTTTCAGGCAGATCGAATAGCCGGATACCATTGAAATCAGAATCGAACTTAAGGATCAAAGCTTTTACGGCATCATTGGACTGATGTCCTTCCCGGTCATTGTGCCAGTGATGAGGCAGGTTCTTACCGATCAGGACCATATCCGGGTTGTCGAAGGTGCTGATGTTGTTGCCTACGAATCTTGATCCGCTGCCTTTTAGTATTGCTGTTAGCTCGTACTCACTGTGGAAGTGATAGGGCATGCTGAACCCCGAGCTGACCCGCTCTTCAATGGTAAAAGAGTGGTTGGGTGAAGAACTATTTTTTACGTGTATAGGCTTCATAGCTGTGAAAAAAGCAATCGTTATTTCAGCTAAATATAACAAATATTCTTATGCAAAAAATCTATTAGAAGGGGCAAATATAATATTCTTTTTTGCAAATTATGAAGCAGCCCGTCCTGGCGAATATGACTTTATTTGACAATTAATTTATTATACGAATGAAAGGATTAAAGACAAGGTTACAGAAAGGGGAAGTATTGATAGGCACCTTTCTTAGCCTGGGAAATGCGATAACTACAGAGATAGTCGCCAACGCTGGTTTTGATTGGGTCATTATCGATCTTGAACATGGGATGGGGGCCGAAGGGGATGTGGTTTACCAGCTGTTGGGTTTGAAAAATACGAATGTATCTGCGATTGTAAGGGTTGAAAGCTATCAGAGACAAAGGATCCATCGGGTGCTGGATGCCGGCGCCGATGGAATTATGTGCCCGAAGATCGAGACTGCGACGGAGGCCGAACTGGCTGTGAAAGCCATATTGTATCCACCGGCGGGAATAAGGGGGGTGGCGAAAATGATCAGGGCGGCAGATTATGGGGCAGATTTCGACGGATATAGTCAACGGGCGTCCGGTGAATTATTGGGTGTGATCCAGATAGAGACAGTAGAAGCGCTGGATCATCTTGATGCCATTGCAGGCACCAGCGGCGTGGACGTCCTGTTCATCGGTCCGTCAGATCTCACGATGGCGCTGGGAATTTTCGGACAGACGGATCATCCGCTATTCGTCAACGCTGTGCGGCAGATAGTCGCGGCGGCAGCCAGCGCGGGTAAACATGCCGGGATCCTGCTTTCTGATGCGGCCGATCTGAAGAGATACAAGGACATGGGCATCCATTTTATTGCCTGTGGCACCGATGCAGGTTTTTTGAACAAGGGCGCCAGACAAATGGTCGAAACACTGCGTAAAGCAATAAAGTAGCCGAAACATTGCGTAGGGCAATAAAGTAGCCGAAACATTGCGTAACGCAATAAAATAATTAATCTCAGAAGAACTTTTGAAATGAATATTGGATTCGTTGGACTGGGGATCATGGGCAAGCCGATGGCGATGAACCTGCTGAAGGCGGGTCACCGGCTGAATATATTTACTACAAATGAAGAGACGCTGAATGAGTTTCGCCAGAAAGGGGCCGTCATCACCATATCTCCAAAGGAATTGGGCCGGGTCAGCGATGTCGTCATAACCATGCTGCCCGATTCACCCCAGGTAAGGGAAGTGGCGCTTGATGAAGAAGGCCTGTTTTATGGGCTGGGTCCGGCGAAACTTTTTATAGATATGTCGACGATAGACGTGGCTACCGTGCTGGAGATCCACGAAAAGTTCAGGACGCTGGGAGTAGAGACGCTGGATGCGCCTGTATCGGGTGGGGAAGTAGGTGCGGTGTCGGCATCGTTGTCGATCATGGCTGGAGGGTCCACGGAGGCCTTCGCGCGGGTTTTGCCCATTTTCCAGGTCCTGGGGAAAAAGATAAGCCATATGGGAGCCATCGGCGCCGGCCAGATAACCAAGTCCTGCAGCCAGATAGCGACTGCGCTGGCGACACAGGGTGTGATAGAGGCTTTTACATTGGCGAAAAGCGCAGGTGTCGACGTCGCGAAGGTGAGGGAAGCGCTGCTTGGTGGTTTTGCGGAAAGCCGTGTCCTTTCGTTGACGGGCGAGCGGATGATCCGCCGGGATTTTAAACCGGGGTTCAAAGTAGAGCTGTATAGAAAAGACCTGCGAATTGCGCTGAGCGCGGCAAAAGAACGGGCTCTCTTCCTGCCGGGTGCCGAGCTGATGTCGGGGGAAATGGAGCAGTTGCTGCAAGCCGGAAAAGGCGACCTGGACTTCAGCGCATTGATACAGGTAATGGAAAAATAATCAAACGTATAAAAGAAAAATATGAAGGGTTTGCCGAAAGTTTTTATTTCAGAGCCTATCAATCCGAAGGGGATGGAAATGCTGCGGGGGAAGGTCCAGGTGATCCTGGCGCCCGATCCCGGGAAGAAAACCGTCCTGTCCCTGATAGGGGAGGCAGATGCAGCCATACTGAGGGCGACTACTGTTTTCGACCAGGAGGTCATCAGCGCCGGGGTCAATCTGAAGGCTATCGTAAGGACGGGTATCGGGGTCGATAATGTGGATCTTAAATTTGCAGGGGAGAATGGGATCTATGTCTGCAATACCCCTGGCACCAATGACCAGACCGTGGCCGAGCACGTTGTGGCGGTGATAATGGCTTTTGCAAAACAGATCATTTTTATGGACAGGGCTGTCCGGAGCCAGAAGTGGAAGGAACGTTTCTCGCCCAATCAAATGGATGTCCGAAACAAAAAAGTGGGTATCATCGGTTACGGAAATATCGGACAGGCCACCGCTGGTTTTTGCAGGTGTCTGGGAATGGAAGTGACCGCCTATGATCCTTTTATCGACAGGTCTGGTCTGGAAACGTCTTTCACGGAAGATCTCGCGACCATCTTCAGCGAATCGGATTTTGTAAGCCTGCATTGTCCTTCGACTCCCCTGACCCACAAGCTCGTCGACAGCAGATACCTGAACCTGATGAAGAGCAGCGCTTTTCTGATCAATACCTCCCGCGGCGACCTGGTCGATGAGCCTTCATTGGTCCGGGCCCTCGAGGAAAGAAGGATTGCCGGTGCGGCGCTGGATGTTTTCAGGAACGAGCCTTTGGCTGCGGATAACCCCTTGCTTGCCTTCCCCAATGTCATCCTGTCGCCGCATATCGCGGGCTCTACAAAAGAGTCCAATGAACGCATCGCCATTGCAGCCGTACAGGCTGTCATGGACACGATCAACGGCAAAAGCCCGTTGAACATTTGTAACCTGCAATATTTTTCAGCAGCACAAAAAAGAAAGTCTTTTTCATGACTCAAAGGTTCCGGGTAGAGACCTATGAAGTGCCGGTATATGGCCAGCCCGATGTTTGCGTCATTGGCGCCGGTGCTTCGGGTGTCGCCGCTGCTGTCGCAGCAGCCCGGCTTAACCTGTCCGTCTGGCTGGTGGAAAAATACGGGTTTAGCGGCGGCGCCACGGTTGCGGGGCTCAGCGGGACGATCTGCGGTTTATACAGCAGCGGCGTAAATCCTGAACAGATCGTTTTCGGTTTTGCCGACGAGTTCTACAGGGCCCTGAAAGACAGGGATGGAGTGGTTAAGCCGGTACCATTCGGCAAGACGCGGCTACTGCCTCACGATAGTCTGAAATGGAAGGAGACCGCTGACGAAATATTGCTGACCGCCGGATGCCGCATCCTGTATCACACCCATTTTTTAAAAGCCTTCACCGATGCCGCGGGTAAGGTAACCGCTTTGTTATTAAAAGGACAGGAAGGTCAGTTCGTCATACAACCCCGTTTTGTCATCGATGCATCCGGGGACGCAGAAGCAGTACACAGCATTGCCGGCCCCACTTCCGTGGGAAACAACGGTCTGGTGCAAACGCCCACCATGATCTTCAAAATGGCGAATGTAGATATGAAGGAATTCCTGGCGCTGGACCCTTCAGCGCTAAACAGGATGGTTGCAGCTGCAGACCAGGGAGGGGATTATCAGTTGCCAAGACATCATGTATATATTTTCCCGCTGCCAAATTCCGGCGAGGTGCTGTGCAATATGACGAGAATCACCGGTAAGGACGGTCGCATCCCAATGGGCACGAATTCGGAAGATATGAGTTTTGCGGAAATGGAAGGCCGGAGACAGGCCAGGGAGTACGCCCGGTTTCTCGTGGACTGCGTGGCTGCGTTTGCCGGGGCCTATATGTCGGATACCGGTGTACAGGTAGGGATCCGGCAGACCCGTTCGATCGTCGGGAAAGAAAGGCTGTTGAATGCCGATGTCATCGGAGGAAGGAAGAATAAGAATGCCGTGACCTTTTCGGCCTGGCCCATAGAGATGCACGGGGCGGATGGCGTCAGGATCCATTACCTGGAGGACGACTATTACGACATACCGTTTGAAACGCTGATCCCCAGGGACGCTGTCAATCTTCTCGTGGCGGGAAGATGCATGTCCGCGGAACATGAGGCATTGGCCTCGGCCAGGGTGACGGCCCAGTGTTTTGGAATGGGGTACGCCGCCGGGGCCGCATGCGGGCTAATGCGGCGGGAGAATATTACCGCCTCCGGGCTGAATGGAATGATGGTGAGGGATTGGATGAAACAAAATAATTTAAAGTGCGCCGATGAACAATAAGCTAAGAAGTAATTTTGAAAAGGGAAGCACCCGTTGGGCTGTCAGAAGAGCACAATGGATCGCCATGGGAATCCCGGAGCAGGATTTTGATAAGCCAAAGATCGCGATAATCAATTCTTCGTCGGGTCTGTCGGTCTGTTACCAGCATCTGGACGAGTTTTCCGTATTGGCGCAGGAGGCTGTATGGGCAGCCGGCGGCCTGGCATTCGAGATCAACACGATCGCGCCTTCGGATTTTGTGACCTCTGCCGGGAAGAAGGCGCGTTACCTGATGCCCACGAGAGATCTGATGGTAAACGATATCGAGGTGATGATAGAAGGTGCGGTGCTGGACGGCATGATCCTGCTTTCCTCCTGTGACAAGACCACTCCTGCCCATCTTATGGCGGCAGCAAGACTGAACATCCCGGCTATCGACGTGCCATGCGGTTACCAGCTCGGCGGCCACTGTCATGGGAAGGATGTGGATATCGAGGAAGTATATAAAGGGGTGGGGACCCTGCTGACGGGTAAGATGACGCTGGCGGAAATGGAAGACTGGACCCGTTGCGCCATCAAAGGGCCGGGTGTCTGTGCGGGACTGGCCACGGCCAATTCCATGCATTGTCTGGCGGAAGCTTTGGGTATGGCGCTGCCGGGGACGACCCCGGTAAGAGCGGGCAGCGATCGGCTAAAGGAGATCATAAAAGCGGCAGGATCCAGGATTATGGAGCTGGTGGAGAAAAATATCCGGCCAAGGGATATCCTGACAAAGGAAGCTTTTCAAAATGCCGTGAGGGTGGCCATCTCCATCGGTTGTTCGGTCAATACGGTACGGCATCTGGCGGCTATCTCGGTAGAGGCCGGGCTGGACCTTGACATCGTCGCCATGTTCGAGGAGGAATCCCTTCATTTTTCACAGATCACACAGGTGAGGCCGAATGGTCCCCATCGTATCGAAGACCTTGACCGGGCGGGCGGTACGAATGCCGTCATGCACAGGCTGCGGTCCCGTCTTAACACCGGCGTACTAACGGTAAAGGGCAACGATCTGGCGGGCAATCTCAGGGAAGAGATGGAGATCGATGAAAATTTCATCCGCCCCATCGATAATCCCTTTCGCAGGGAGCCGGGTCTGGCGATTATCCGGGGCAATGTGGCGCCTGCCGGGGCGATAGTAAAACTTTCCGGATTTGATGTGGCAAACCGTACTTTTAGCGGCCCGGCGCGGGTATATGAGGACGAGGACCTGGCGATGGAGGAGCTGGCAAAAGGAAATATCCGGCGCGGAGATATTGTGATACTGCGTATGATGGGGCCGGTAGGTGGACCGGGTACCGTGTTTGCCTGTAGTTTCATGGCGGCATTGAGTGGCGCGGGGCTGGCAGACAGTGTAGCGGTGGTCACAGACGGCGAGCTCTCGGGACTGAATAAAGGTATCACTATCGGCCAGGTAATGCCGGAGGCGGCCTGCGGCGGTCCACTGGCGGTAATAGCCGAAGGCGACACGATCGTGATCGATCTTGACAAACGAAGGATCGATCTTGTCGTCACAGCAGCGGAACTGGAAACCAGGATGAAGAGCTGGAAACCCAGGGTGAGAGACCTGGAAAATAACTGGCTGAAATTTTATGCGGACAATGTCATGCCGATCGAAAAAGGCGCCGTATTCGGCAGAAGAAGTTGAGACGGGCATTGAAGTCAGCAGAAATTAAGACCGGCATCCGGATCAACGGAAATAAGAATTATGCAAAAGGAACCCAACATTTTGCCTGAAAGGGTCATCGTATTTTTTATTGACGGACTTCACTGGAAGGCGCCGGAGAAACTGCATATGCCGGTATTGAACGGGCTCGCAGCGCAGGGTACATCCGTTGCCCGGTCGTATATGATCGTACCGCATCATCCTACCGTTGGAGAATACGGGCATCTTCACAGCTCGTCTTTTCCAAACCCGGTATTGCAGGAGGGGACGCTGTTTATCAAAGCCGGCAATAAAATGCTGCAGGATGTATTTGCGCCCGCCGAGGTCACGGCCTTTGTCGCCAATACCACGGCTTATCTCTCCGTCAGCAAGGGATTCAACATCAATATCCACAATCCGAACCTGTCCGATGAGGCGGTGGTCAGGCAAAGCATCCGGCTGCTGAATGAATATGACACGAAGTATTTCAGGATCCATCTGCAGACACCGGGTAATGAAGGCCGTTATTTATCCTATACTACGCCGGATAAACCTTATTACCGGAATATATGGGGGGAAGGCTCACCCTATGCGGGAGCTGTCGAGCAGGCTGACCGGCTGCTGGGCGAGCTGGTGGCCGATCTTCAACGGAGCGGGAAGTGGGAGTCTACCCTGCTGGTGGTGACCTCGGATCATGGTCAAAGCGAACAAGGCTGGCACCCGATCATCGAGGAGGACAGCGTGATGACACCGATGGTTTTTACGGGTCCTTCCATTGCCAGGAATAAACAACTGCCTTATTTCGAACATACCGATCTCAGTCCTACCATCGCCGGCCTTATGGGGAGGGAGAAGCCGAATCATGACGGCGGGGCGGGAATCTTTATCCACGACGTACTCATGCGCGACGTATTGATCCACGACGTAGGGGCAACATCCGGGGCGGCTGTTTTTCAACATCCCCGGTATATTCAAACCATCAACCGGCAATTGAACGAATACAATGCCCTGCGTGCGAGGATGATGATAGCCGGGGAAAGAGACCCTTATTTCTCAAGCCTCATCAGCTACCTGGAAAATGAATTGCTCACCCCCGAACCATTCTACCACCAGGACCGGTTTTTAGAATGGTATAAGTCGGGCAGCACACAACATTTGATCGAAGTCAACGGAAGGATCCTGGGGCAAATGCGGCAGGAGCTTTCTGTTTTAAAGGATTTGAAATGAAGGGAAATTACAGGTGGATGGCAGTTGTATTATTGTTCTTTGCCACCACCATCAACTATATCGACCGGCAGGTCATCGGCTTGCTGAAGCCGACGCTGGAGACACAATTCAAATGGTCTGAGACGGATTACAGCAGGATCGTAATGGCTTTTTCCTTCACATACGCCGTGGGGTTGCTGCTCTTTGGTCGCCTTATCGATAAGATAGGGACAAAAATAGGGTATGTTATTTCAATTGTTTTTTGGAGTATAGCGGCCATGTTCCATTCTTTGGTGAACAGCACATCCGGTTTCATCTTCGTAAGGGGGTTTTTAGGGTTGGGTGAATCGGGCAATTTCCCCGCCGCCATCCGGGCTATCGCAGAATGGTTTCCCAGGAAAGAGCGGGCCCTGGCAACGGGCCTTTTTAATTCGGGAGCCAGCATCGGCGCGGTCGTTGCACCCATCATGGTCCCATTGATCCTCAGCGCCTATGGGTGGAAAGAAGCTTTTCTGATCACCGGCGGGCTAGGTTTTGTCTGGTTGATCTTCTGGCTGATCTTTTATGAGACACCGATGAGGAAAAAAGGTCTTTCCACTGCTGAATATGATCATATCAACAGCGATAAGGAAGATGCGTCCGGGCAGGAGCGGCCGGAGGCGCCGGGGCAGGAGCGGTCAATAAGCTGGAAGAAATTATTGGGTCTCCCGCAGACATGGGCTTTTATAGCGGGCAAATTCCTTACTGATCCCATATGGTGGTTTTTTCTTTTTTGGCTGCCGTCCTATTTTTCCTCTACGTTTGCTTTAGACCTCACCAGGCCAAGCCCCCAGCTTGGCGTTGTCTATCTGGCTACGACGATTGGAAGTATCGGGGGCGGATATCTTTCGTCGTGGATGATAAAGAAGGGATGGCCGGTTTTCAGAGCAAGAAAGATGGTATTGCTTATAGCCGCCTTGTGTGTGGTGCCCATCATTTATGCGCGGTATGCGACGAATATCTGGACAGCTGTAGGTCTGATAAGTCTTGCGGCCGCAGCGCACAATGCCTGGAGCGCGAATATATTTACCGTCGCATCCGATATGTTTCCCAAAAAGACCTTGAGTTCGGTCATTGGCATCGGTGGAATGGCAGGTTCTGTGGGCGGGATCCTTTTTCCCGGGCTGGTAGGGTATCTTCTTGACGTATATAAGACCAAAGGGAATATTATTGGGGGGTATAATATCCTTTTTATCATTTGCGGATCGGCGTATTTGATAGCGTGGATCATCATTCATTTTCTTACGCCGGAAATGAAGAGGGTCGAGGTTTGAGGATGCGCCCCAACACAACAAGATGGGAAATAAGGCCTAATAAGCTCATTTACGCGTCGCACAGGGTCGCCGGACCCGATCGCTGCAAGTTCTTCGTAATCGTTTGCGTAAATAAATACGGGTAAACAGGAGCGTGATTCCAGTTTTTTTGACAAGTTTTGGATGCTACTTAACTCCAAAATGACTGCTATGCTACTACACCACCCGCAAGGGAACAACTTACTGCGTAGGCTTACATTTCTCTTGTCTTTCATTGGCCTCTCTTTGATCTCCACCGCCCAGGTAAAAAAAATCACAGGAACAGTAACGGACTCGGCTGGCGCCCCCTTGCAGGGTGTCTCGGTAATGGTCGCGAAGTCAAAAGCCGGTACCAGCACAGATGCCAGCGGCCGGTTCACCATCAATGCTGCGGTCGGCGCCACGCTGGTGTTTACCTATGGCAACCACGAAGCCGCAAGGGTCACGGTGGGCAATGAGATGGAATACCGTGTAAAACTGGCCAATCAGGTCAGCGCCCTGAACGACATCGTCGTGATCGGTTATGGCCGGCAGAAGAAGGTCAACCTGGTAGGCGCGGTAAGCACGGTCACCATTGACGACAAGATCACGGACCGTGCGCTGCCCAATATCTCGGAAGGACTTACGGGCCTTGTCCCCGGTCTGGCGGCTACCCAGTCCACGGGCATGGCGGGCAGGAATGGCGCCGCACTCCTGATCCGCGGCATGGGAACACCCAACAACAGCGCCCCGCTGATCGTAGTGGATGGCATACCGGACGTGGACATCAACCGGGTCAACATCAACGACATCGAGACCGTATCCGTCCTGAAGGACGCGGCCTCCGCTTCGGTCTATGGATCAAGGGCCGCCAATGGAGTAATCCTCATCACCACCCGGACGGGCAGGGGAATGAACAAAACGATCTTCGCGTTTAACGGCAATGCCGCCCTCGAAAAACCCACACGCGGCATCGACTTCCTCGCAAACTATCCCCTTGCCCTGACCACGGAACAGCGCCGCGCGGCCACCAATACGCTTCCTGCCAATCAGCTATATAAGAACGGTACCATCGACCAATGGATGGCCCTGGGACTGATCGACCCGCTGCGCTACCCCAATACCGACTGGTGGAACATCATCATGCGTGATGGCAAGAGCCAGAACTACAATGTATCGGCAAGCGGCGGCGGTGAGAAATCGAACTTCTTTATTTCGGTGGGAACCCGGAATGAGAACGGTCTCCAGATCAACAACGACTACAAACAATACAACGCCCGGTTCAATTTCGATTACAAGCTAAAGAGCAACATGAACACCGGCGTCAAGTTTAATGGCAACTGGTCCAACTTCACCTACGCTCTTGAAGAAGGCTTTACCGACCCGGCTTCCACCAACACCGCCGGGTTCGACATGCAATACGCCGTCGCCGGCATCACCCCCTATGACCCCGTAAGCGGCATGTATGGCGGCGTAATGGCCTATGGCGAAGATCCGCAGGCCTACAACCCTTACCAGCAATATATAAATGCTCCCAATCACCAGACCCGGCAGGAGATCAATGCCACCGCATACTGGGACTGGACGCCTATCAAAGGACTTACCGCCGGTCTGGACTATAATATGATCTATTATAACCAGTTCAACTGGAGCGCCCCTACTCCCGCACAGGCCTTTAATTTCCAGACAAATGCCTATGGCAGCCGGGTGTATTTCGGACCCAATGCAGCCGTCTCCAATACGAACCTGAACGGCTACAAAACACTGATGAACGCCCGTCTGAACTATCATACCACTTTCGGCAGCAATCATGATCTGTCCGCCCTGTTCGTGTATAGCGAAGAGTATTGGAATGACCGGACACTCGGGGCTTCGAGGAACGATCGGCTTGCACCCAGCATCACCGAGATCGACGGAGCGCTTCCCAACGTATACTCCAACAACGGGGTGGACAGCGCCGAAGGTCTTCGAAGCTATATCGGCCGTGTCAACTACACCGCCTATGGGAAATATCTTTTCGAAGGGGATATGCGCGTGGATGGCTCGTCCAAATTCGCTCCGGGTCAGCGTTATGGCCTGTTTGGTTCCGGCGCCGTGGGCTGGCGTTTCACGGAAGAGAAATTCCTGAAACCTTTCCTCGACAAATTCTTAAGCAGCGGTAAGCTCCGCGCTTCCTATGGCGCCCTGGGTAACAACAGCGGCGTAGGAAGATACGAACAGCAAACCACCCTTTCCGCCAACAACTATATGATCGGCGGAACCGGGGTCATCGGTCTTGTCAACAGCAAGCTGGTCAATCAGAACCTTTCCTGGGAATCCACCAATGTGCTGAACCTCGGTCTCGAGCTGGGCTTCCTGAACAGCAAGCTAACGACCGAGATCGACGTTTACGACCGGCTGACAAAGGGCATCATCCAGGGTTCGCAGCTGTCCAATCTGCTGGCAGGAGCCTTTCCCCCTCCCCGTACCAACATCGGGAACATGCGCAACCGCGGGGCTGAACTCACCATCGCCTGGAGGGACAGGATCGGCTCCGTCAATTACGGGGTCAGCGTCAACGGGTCCTACAACAAGACCAGGCTGGAAAAATGGAGTCAGCTGCTCACCCGCGGTGCGACTTATACCAATTCCAGCAACGTAGCCAACACGGTCTTTATCAACATGCCTTATAACTACGTGTACACCTATGTAGACCAGGGCCTCGCTCAGACATGGGGCAATATCTACAACAGCACTCCACAGACCGCACAACCCGGAGACATCATCCGCCAGGACCTCAACGGGGACGGAAGGATAGACAACAATGACGAGAAGGCCCTGCAGGCATCCCGCGACAGGCCAACCACCAGCTATACCCTGAATGCGTTTGCTTCGTGGAAAGGCATCGACATCGGCATGTTGTGGACAGGGACCGCAGGCCGTAAGGATTTCTGGCTGAACGCTTTCAACAATGTCAACTTCAACACCTCCCGATATGCTGTCACCCAGCAGGACCTGACCAATCCCTGGTCGGTCGAAAACCGCGGCGGCAGCTGGCCCCGCATCGGCGGCAGCGGTAACAATACAGCCCAAACGACGTTTTGGCTCTACGACATGAGCTATCTCCGCCTTAAGAACGTCCAGCTGGGTTATACCTTCCCCAAACCGATGTTCAAAAAGCTGGGTGTCGCCAATTTCCGCATTGCCCTGCTCGCGGAGAACCTGCTGACGATAAGCTCCTTCCCGGGTCTTGATCCGGAGAAAGCCGGCAACAACAACAATCTCTATCCGCTTAATAAATCTTATTCAGCTGCTGTTCAACTCAGCTTCTAAACTTGCTATATGAAAAAAGTAAAACTCATTTCTTCAACATCTACCCTTGTGCTGCTGGCTCTTTGTACGCTGCTGCCGGTCTCGTGCAGGAAGAACCTGCTGGATCAGACATCCACCGTCGCGCCCTCACCGGCGAACTTCTGGAAGACGGAATCAGACGCCACCACCGGCCTCCTGGGTCTGTATGCAGCCATAAGGCCCTGTTTCGACCGCGATTATTATTTTGACGGACAGGCCGAATTTTTCCGGTGCCGCGGCAACAGCACCACTGTCGGCAACCTGAGGCTCGGCGATGCCTATCAGAGCTCCAGCACGGCCAATATGTTTGGACCTACCGCCTATGGCAGCTACTTCGACAAAATGTACCAATATCTTTACGGAGCCATCGACCGCGCCAACTATGTGATCGACAACGTCACAAAGATGCAGGCATCCGGCGGCACCCTTAGCACGTCCGCCGTATTAAAAACGATCCAGGGAGAGGCCCGGCTCCTGCGTGGTCTGGCTTATTCCAAGCTGATCACGATGTGGGGCGACGTGCCCTATTATACTTTTTCGCCAACCGACAACAGCCAGGTGGCATCCCTTCCGCGCATGAAGATCGGCGCCGTGAAGGATTCCATACTGGCCGACTATAGCTATGCATTCGACAATCTTCCCAAGACTGCATCCGCACTGGGACGGGCCTCAAAAGTAGCGGCCCTGGCCCTGCGCGGCAAGCTGGAGCTGTACTGGGGTTCCTGGAATAAATACGGCTGGCCGGAGCTGGAGGGCTTTACTCCAAGTCCTGCCGAGGCTACGGCCGCCTTTACTGCCGCTGCTGCTGACCTTAAATCCGTCAGCAATGACTTCGGTGCGACCCTGTATATGAATGGCGACCCCGGTCAGATCGATGCGCTTGGCAAGGCAGATGTCTTACCCAATTACTTTAATTTATTTATGCCAAAGGCCAACGGTAATCCTGAGGCGCTGCTGGTCTTTACACATGGCGGAACCGGCACCGCCCAGGGGGAAGAGCTGATGCGTGACTTCTCCGGCCGCTCGCATGAAGGGTCACAGTGCTGGGTTGCTCCCCGGTATGAGATAGCCGACCGCTATCAGTCAACCATAACCGGTGACTTTGTTGCCCCGCTGATCCCGATGAACCCCACGGTACCTGCTGTTGGTAATGTCGCCAGGACAACGCCCGGGTCGGCGGTTAACCCGGACAGTTATGCTGACCGCGACTATCGTATGAAATCCACCATCCAATGGGATTATGAGGTCAGCATGGGCAGCGCCTCGCAGGTGTCCACCGGCATGGTCCCTTTTATCTACCAGACCTGGGCCGGAACGGTCACTATCGGCGGCGTTAAATATATCACCTACAATACAGATGGATGCAACTCCGGTTATGTCTTCCGCAAATTTGTCCGCAACTATGCCGGGCAGGGTCGCAGTGACGGCGATTTTGCGTGGCCGGTCATCCGCCTGGCCGACGTCTACCTGATGTATGCCGAGGCTTCAAATGAGGTCAGCGGTCCACTGCCCGACGCCATCGCACTCGTGAATGCAGTACGCCATCGCGGTAACCTGCCTCCGCTGGCAGTGACAAAGACCGCCAGCTACCAGGACTTTTTTAATGCCATCGAACAGGAGAGGATCGTCGAGCTCATCGGAGAAGGCCAGCGGTCATTCGATCTTCGCCGCTGGAGAGCCCTGGAAAGAGTTTGGGGACCTCCGGGCAGTCCGGGAGTATGGCGTATAGACACCTGGGGCGCTAACCAGCAACGCTATTTCCAGAACACAGCCGATCTCGAATACAAACAGGACTATATCTTCAAGATCCCTCAAAGCGAGCGTGACAAGAATCCCAATCTTACTCAGAATATTCCATGGAGATAAAACTTAAAAAAATGAAAAGAAATATATCGATAGTACTCATTTGCCTGCTCGTGGGCGCTACATGGGCAGCCTGTAAAAAAAGTACTCCCGTAGATGGGGATGGTCTGCTGATCACGACAAGAAGGGAATGTTCGGTAAGCAGCTTTGAGATCCAGGGGACCGACTTTGTAAGCGTCCGCGTAGGCGCTGCTGTTATCGACACCACGGCACAGACCATTAAAGTAACCGTCCAGTTCGGCACCGATCTGAAGAACCTGTATCCGCAGTTTACGCTGACACAGGATTGTATTCTCGACCCCAAGGTCACCGGCCTGACAGATTTTTCCGATCTGTCCAATTCGAGGAAATGGACCGTCGTATCCGGTGACAGAAAGATCAGGAAAACCTACAGCGTCATCATAACCGTTCAACCACGTTAAAATAAGCCGGCTCACTCACCACGTTAAACTTATTACTATGCGACATCAACATATTTCTTTGGCGATCCTGGTGCTGGCGGTAGTGGCGCTGTCCGGCACTTCCTGTAAGAAAAGCGATTATGCTCTTCCTACGCCTTCGGACAAACTACAGAACCAGGCTATCAAAAGAACACTCGGTCCTAACATTGTAGGGCAGCAGATCGAATTTGCCTATGCTATGGCCATCCTGCCTTCCAAGGGGAAGCTGGTGTCCTGTACGGCTGTGGCATCCATCGCAGGAGCCGCAGGTACCTTTATGGAGAACAGGTCTTTTTATACGGCTTCTAATGGTGCGGATGTCGGTGTTCCCGTCGGGACGCCTGCCGTGACCAGCGGCGCTACGACGACAGTGACCTATAATCACGATACCTCCGCTGCCACGCTTCGCTATTATTACGTCATCCCGGAGACGGCCCGCGGCAAAACGGTTAGCATCACTTTTACGGCCACCAGCAGTGACGGCGAAAGCATCTCTACTGTCATGGGGCCTTATACCGTCGCGAAGATGGACATGAAGCTGAACATGAAGGTCAGCGATGGCAACCTGATGTATATCTCCATCGGGGATACTGCGGTATACAATGCTACCGATGCAGCGGCACATGCCGGCAGTGTCGATCTTGTCTATCTGTACCGCAATCTTACGACCAGTGCCTTTAACCATGCCCTGGCAGCGCCCGCCGCTGATCCTCAATACCTGCCGGGTGTAACTTTGCCTGCCGGGGTCAACAGGACGGCTAAACTGCTGAAGACCTTTAATCTGCAGGACCACAATCTTGCGCCAAACGAGCAATACGGCGGTATCTTTATCGACGACATTGATCTTCAAACGATCGATCTTTCGAACAGTCCGAATTACGCCATCAACCTCAAACAGGATGCAGGGGTATGGGTGGAGACGGCGGATGGAAAATACAGGGCCTATATCTTTTTCAATGCGGTCACTACTTCCGGCACGGCGACGATCAGCATGAAGCGGTACGCTTTAAAATAGAATGGAATGAGTTATAAAAATGTTCTCGCGCTGGTGTTGGTATTGGTATTTGCCGGCCTGATGAGTTGTCTGGCGCAGTCGTCTAAGACCAGGGAGTCACAGTCCTTTATGCATCCCGGCATAGATCAAAATGCTACCGATCTTGCGTATATGAAAAAAAAGGTGTTGTCCGGGGAAGAGCCGTGGGCTTCGGCTTTCGGGAGACTGAAGGCTGCGACGGATACTGAGTTTGTCGTGCGTGCCCACACGCATGTGCTGCGCGGCCCTTACGGAAAACCCAACATCGGCGGCGATGATCTCTCCAGATGCGCTAACATGGCGTACAACTATGCGCTGGTCTGGTATATTACCGGAGATAAAAAATATGCTTCCCGCGCAATCGGGATACTGAATACCTGGTCCCCTGTACTTTGGGACCTCGACTACAACGATGCGAAACTGCTCGCGGGATGGACGGGACATTTGTTGTGTAATGCGGCGGAGATCCTGCGTTATACCGGCGCGGGCTGGTCACAAAAGGACATCGAGGCGTTTAAGAATATGCTGATGAGCGTTTATTATCCGCTGATAAGGCCTTATTACCCGCAGGCCAACGGCAACTGGGATGGGGCCATCATTCACTCGCTGATAGCGATAGCGGTCTTCACCGACAATCGTCCCCTGTATGACAATGCCGTCGATCATTTCAAACACGGGCCGGTAAATGGCAGCATCTTCAAATACATCTACCCCAACGGGCAATGCCAGGAAAGCCCGCGCGATCAGGGGCATGTACAGCTTGGCATCGGTGAATTTGCAGGAGCTGCGCAGGTTGCTTATACGCAGGGGACCGATCTTTTTTCTATGGCGGACAACAGGATCGCACTGGGTTTTGAGTACACGGCCCGTTTCCTGCTGGGCGAGACCCCCTACTGTTATTGTACCATCTCGGAGCGGGCAAAGGTCCTGAGGGATGATTATGAATATGTCTATCGGCATTATACGGCGAAGGGGCTGGATCTGCCTTATACAAAAAGGGCGGCTGATTCGGTGCGGGCGAAGGCTTCGCGGTCTGTGCTGACTGCGGTGCGGGCGCCTGGTGTGCGGGCGCCTGGTGTGCCGGCGCGCTCCGCCGAAGGTCTGGTGCCCAGGCATGGAACGTCCAAGGGTCTGCCGCCGCAGCACGGAACGCCCAAGGCTCTACCGCCGCAGCATGGAACGCCAAAAGCAAGCAGTGTTGCGTATATCGCGGGAGCTGCTGCAACCACTGGCCCGGGGGCATCCGCTCCAACTATCCCATCTAACTCAATTTATGTAGCACCTGGCCAGTCGATCCAGCAAGCGCTGGACTCAGCCGCAGCCGGTTCATCCGGCGCCAGATGGGTAGTCGCCAAAGCCGGCGTTCACAAGCTGCCGTCAACCTTAAAGATCCCCTCCGGCGTCACGCTCACAGGCGAGGGCGCCGCAACCATTCTCTTCCTAGATCCCGCTTCAGGCGAGCGCGAGACCATGATCAATGCCAGCCCCGATCTCCACGATGTAACTATCCGTGATCTCGTCATAGAGGCCTCCAACAAAACGGAACCCGGAACGGACCCCAACTCCAGCCGGTCGTCCAAAGGCGGCTACAACCGCGGCGGCATTCTGTTCCGGGCGGAGAACGAAGGCCAGATGACGGGCATCGGCCAGCGCGCAGACATCAGCCGGATCGCACGTATCAACCTGATCGATCTCACTATCCGAAACGCAACCTACTCCGGTCTGTCCATCAGCGGCGGCACAGACCTTAAGATCATCAATTGCGATCTTAGTGAGAACGGCGCCAGCGTACCACCCGGACCAAAGCTGACCCATAATCTTCTACTGGCTCACTGCACAGGGGTGACAGTCTCCGGAAGCCGGCTGGTCACCTCCCCATTGGGAAGCGGCATCTCCCTGGACCATTGCGCCGATGTGTCTGTCACCGGTTGTGAGATTGCGCGAAATGGTTATTTTGGGGTACTGTTGGCGGAAAGCAGGAATGTTACATTAAAGGGGAACCTGATAGAAGCCAATGACCGCAGCGGTCTGATGGCGGAGTTTCTGTACGCAGGCAATAAGAATATAACGGTGATCAGCAATCGCATTCAGTATAACAATGGGTATGGCGTCGAATCCTATGGCGCGATGGCCAGCAAAATTGAAAATAATGTATATGAAGGCAATGGCAATAATGCGAGCCAGCAGAAGATCAGCGCTGACCGCCATATTACTCTTTTCTATTAGTCACCTGCTGATTGCGCAGACCGACTACATCGGGTCTCCGGCAGAGCTTCGTCGGAGCATCGGCCCTCGCTCCTCCTCGCCCGTAACCTTCGCTTTGCTCGGTTATCTCGGGCACCCCCGTATCCTACTCTTAAAAGGTGAAGAGGCCGCGCTGAAAAAGAGCATCGGCAAAGACAAGATCTGGAGCAAGATGCAGCAAGCCATCCTCGATGAGTCCGACCGGATCATTACCCTCCCGCCGGTGCAACGGATCCAGATAGGCCGTCGCCTGCTGGACAAATCAAGAGAAGCCCTCCGGCGCATCTTCTTTCTGTCCTATGCTTACCGGACCACCGGAGCCGCTAAATACCTGCAACGTGCGGAGAAAGAAATGCTTGCCATAGCCGCATTCAGTGACTGGAACCCGCCACACTTCCTCGACGTGGCCGAGATGACGATGGCGATGTCGATAGGATATGACTGGCTGTATGGCGGTCTTCCGTCTGCATCGAGGGCGATCATCAAAGAAGCGATCATAAAAAAAGGGATAGAACCGTCGCTTGACCCAAAGAACAATGGCTGGTTGAAAGTGGAACACAACTGGAACCAGGTTTGCAATGCGGGGATGATGTATGGCGCGCTGGCTATATATGATGACGAACCGGCGCTGGCTAAACAGATCATCAATCGCAGCATTGAAACAGTCGTCTCTTCGATGAAGGACATGGCTCCGGACGGCGCCTATCCCGAGGGGTATGGTTACTGGGGTTATGGCACGAGCTTTAACGTATTACTCATCAGCGCTCTGGACAAAGCGTTTGGACAGGACTTCGGCCTCAGCGATAAACCGGGATTTCTGAAGACGGCCGGGTTCCTCGAGAATATGACGGGACCGACGGGAAAGCCGTTTAATTTTTCGGATGCCGGCGGCAGCGGCGAGAGCGAGCCCGCGATGTTCTGGTTTGCACAAAAAAACGCCGACCCTTCCCTGCTATGGGTCGAAAGAAGCCGGTTGTTAAATGAAGACCCGAAAAAGCATGTCTATGATCGTCTTCTGCCTGCGATGATGATCTGGGGCAGTGGTTTGGCCATCGAAAATACGCAGCCTCCGGCAGCGACGATGTGGGTAGGCCGCGGTAAGAACCCGGTGGCCCTGATGCGCACGTCATGGACGGATCCCTCGGCCATCTATGTCGCCATGAAGGGTGGCTCCGGCTCTATCAACCACGCGCATATGGACGTCGGCTCTTTTGTCATGGATGCGGATGGGGTCAGATGGGCGATGGACCTCGGCGCCCAGGAATATGAATCCCTTGAATCCAAAGGGCTGCAGATCTGGGGCAGGAACCAGAATGCACAACGGTGGACGGTGTTTCGTTATGAAAACCAGGCACACAACACACTTACCATCAATAACCAGCATCAGCAGGTAGCGGGATACGCGCCGATCACGGCCTCTTCGGCTTCGCCCGATCTGATGTACGCGACCACCGATCTTTCGGAAATATACAAAGGCTCGCTGGCCGGCGCTCAGCGAACCATAGCCATCGTAGACAAGAAATATGTGGTGGTGTCGGATATCATCCGGGCCTCCGATACGGCGGCGACTATACGCTGGACGATGGTGACGCCGGCGACAGTAAAGATCACGGGGCCGGGCTCCGCCGAGCTGACAAAGGACGGGCACCGGCTCCTGCTGAGCGTGGCAAGCTCCGATGGCGCTGGCATCAGTACCAACGGCGCGCCCACCTCTGGCGCCCCGGCATCCGGCGCTGCTGGCAATCTCACCATGAAAACATGGCCGACCGATCCGCCTCCCAATAGCTATGATGCGCCGAATCCGGGTACGATCAGAGTGGGTTTTGAAATGACCCTCCCTGCCAGATCAACTGATACGATCAAGGTATCGTTGAAACCTGTCAATTAAAAATTCGGGTCGAAATTGAAGTAGATCGGATTGGACAGACCGACCATATTGCCGCTTAGCGCCATCGATCCGGGAACCTGCGGATAGGGTGTAGCCGGTCCTTCCACCGTCACGCGGTAATAGGTACGGCCAATTGCTGCAGGCGTATCGGTAAATTCGATCATCGGCTTTTTCCCTGTTGTCGTAAAGGAATTAAAGTCATTGCCATTCTTTACCACGCGGATAGTATAGGTGGAATCCGCAGCGGTCTTCCCGGTCAGCTGAACGCGGAACGTTACGGTCTTTCCTGTCGACTTTGAGTTGTCTCCCATCATCATATCCATTTTGCCATCCTGGTCGAGGTCGGCATAAAATTCTACGCGTGGAGCGTACGGGTTCGAGGTGACGCAGACCCGTCCATATGTGAGTGCGTCCACAACCGCCTGGGAAGTCCTCGCGGTCGCAAACACCCAGGTCGTAGGGGTCCCGACATAATTGGCCCTTGCCTGGTAGCTGTTTTTCGTCGCTTTGCCGGGTGTCTCGGGCACGCCATGATGCGCATCGCTTCCCCCTCTGCCGGTCAGCTTACGACCCGAAGAGAGCATGTCGTCCCAGATCATTATGGCGTTGGCATTTTTCGACCAGATGGCGGAATTCCATACCTCGATGGAATTGACTATGTCATAGGAATAACCAAAATGATCCTTTCCACTCGGATGGTTAGCCGAAAGATGTATTCCCAGCTCCTTCTTTACGGCGCCGACTACCACGTCGCGCTGGTCCCGGACATCGTATAGTCGCTGGTGATCATATGGCCTGGCCGAAAAGACGTTACCATGGCCGCGGGTCGTGGTCCATTCGGCGCCATACAACAGCAGGAGAGAATCAGATTTGAATTCGGGATCGGCCCAGGTGTTGTGGGCGACGTCCCCGTCTACGTGGTTATCATGGTCGGTGATACAGATATAATCCATGCCGACGGACCTTGAAAAGGAGATGATCTTTGCGACGGGATTGTTCGAGGATTCCTTGCTGTGACGGGAGTGGACATGGAGTTCGCCTTTCAGCCAGACACCTTCGGAAAGGGGGGCGATGGGAGGCAGGAGGCCCAGCTCTGTCGGCGCCCAGGGATTGATGTGGACCGGTTGCGCCGGCGCCGAACCCTGGCTTTGAGCGGAACCCTGCGCTGCAGCGCGGTTGCCGAGGCCACCCGTTATAAATAATAATAATGCGATATAGACAAGGTTTGTGGTCTTTTTGGCCTCGCGTGTGATCATTAGAGATTGTTTCTAAAAAAGACGGAGATCAGGCGATTCAGGTCTACGCGTAAGTATTAGGAAATTGTTACCTCCGCTTCCGCCTGGTCTCCTATCTATATTACAAGTTTGCTATAAAAGGAGCCTTTCGGACATATGTACTGTCCGACAACTGCCCGATAAGAAAATGGGCAAGGCTGGTGGCGCCGATCTTATCTCCCGGGCAATCTTCCAGGCTGACCCTGATCTCCGGCAGATCATCCGTCAGCCCGATCAAAGGAAGCCTGACCAGCGTCCAGTTGATATGACTCGCCGATAAGATGCCGGCTTCTGTTTGTTTATCGGCCGTTGTAAGCGGATAATTTGTCTTCATCCACGTGGTGGCCGATGCAGTCGCAGGTCCTTTCCTGTCCTGTGGCATATCGACGTTCAACCCGGTGATAAGGACATATCTTTTGATCCGGTGCTCTTCCATGGCGCGAATGACGTTGGTCGTCGCCTGGCTAAAAACAGGCGTCTCACCCTTTGGCTGGCCTAAGGTGCTGATCACCGCGCTACAGCCTTCGGTCAGCAAACGTACTGCGCTGTAATCCCGTACATCGCCTGTTATGACCTCTATAAGTGGATGATTGACCGGGGACGGCCCGGGGTCCCTGAGAAGCATTTTGAAAGGAATATTCCTGCCTGATAATTGCCGGACAAGATATTTGCCCGATTTACCCGATCCGCCGATGACGGCTATCTTTAAAGTATTCTGCATCTTACTCTTTATAAATAATTAAAATATTTTATCACTTGTTACCGGGAGGCAACAGGATCATTCAGCACCGATAGTGGATCGATGCCGCTAAAAATCATTTTATTTATAAAGAGAGTCTAATGCCCTAAAGATATAAATTCCCCGTGATATTTTTTATCTTGTCTGATCATGCAACAATTCAGAATTTCCGAGTCTTTTGAGGCGCGGGTTATTCAATACTCATTGTCTGACAGTCCATCCCCGTCAGTTCCTTCACTTTCTGTGCAAACTGCCTCTGCATCTCCGGGCTCATGTTCTTCACACGGGCAGTCGCATGAGTGGCGCCGGGCACCAGGAACCGCTTTGAGTTCACCTTATCCGAAACGATGATCCCCGCAGCCGTCCATGCATCGATCCCGCCATAGATATAGACGATATTGTTGCCATCGGCGGCCAGCCAGTTGGAGACCTTTTCATTGAGGCTTCCGTCAAAAGCCTTTACTGGAACAGATTTCGGCGGAAAAGTAG
The DNA here is from genome assembly GCA_036499285.1 of Puia sp. GTDB lineage: Bacteria > Bacteroidota > Bacteroidia > Chitinophagales > Chitinophagaceae > Puia. The sequence continues at coordinate 78,903 of DASYEB010000045.1, forward strand.
CCGACGGGTTCTCCCCGCTAAAATAGTGGAGATATTTTGAAAAAGGTTTTATATCATATCCGTAATAGCCGCTTTGGGTAGCCGCCTGGTAATAATGCGTTTCGAATAGTTTTATCCCCTCATCGGAAAAGGCGGCTATGTCGGAGATCTTCATCAGGTAGGTAATATAGTCGTCCAGCGATTTACCGGTTGGGATGCTATCACATTCACCATGATATTGCCAGAATGCAAATGGATATTCAAGCACTGCATATTCAAAGGATTTGCCGATGCTGCCGGTATAACTAAAGTGCAGGTGTGCGCCTTCTGCATACCATTTTAATTTTTCTACCGCTTCCTTTTCGTGCTGCAGCAGGAACACCTGCGCCTGGAATATTTTTGCGCGGCATACGGCTGTCCCGGCTGTATCGAAGAAATGATAAAGCCGTTTGTCTTCCAGCGCGTTGTCAAGCGGCGCTACATAGGGTACGGACAGGTCTACGTCCTTTGGATAAAAATACTTGTAGTACAGCGTTGTCTCGCCACCCTTACTGATCCCTGTGCTGATCCATTTCGAGGTATAGATGTTCCTGAAAAGCTGGTTTATCGCATGCAGGTCTGCCGTCGCCTGCTCAATGGTAAGGTACTCCCATGGTAAAGGATCGGGTACAGATCTTCCATAAAACCGATACTCGACATTGATATCGTTGGCATCGAACATTTCTTCCACTTCATTTCTGCTGGTGTCCAGCCAATACCCCTGTGTTTCGATCACCGTGGGATTACTAAAGCCCTTATGCAGCAAGCTGGCATGCTGATAAAAATATCCTTTTTCGGGATGCTGATGATCCAGGGGCTGCCTGATGATGAGATCGTATTTCAGGTATTTATCGGACGGACCGGAGACCTTTTTAAAAGACAGGTTTGGCAGGTCATACAGCGCTCTTTCCAACCTTGCCTCTTCAGTCTGGGCAATGACATTCGTCAGGGAAACAGAGAGCAATAAAAATAGCCATATTTTCATTTGGAGCATTTTTAAGTATGCTCAAATTTACCGATCTCCTTTTTGGGTCTATGCACATATCTTCACCGGTTTCTGCTTATTTATTACCCGATCCGTCGCCGGGAAGATCCCCCTTATCAAAACCTACCTTATCCCGGAATATCTGAGGCGAAACACCCACTTTTTTCTTGAAATAACGGCTAAAATAAAATTCGTCTTCATAGCCCAGCTCAAACGCAATTTCTTTTACGGCCTTTGACGTCAGATACAATTCCCTTTTCGCCTCGATAATTCGCCTTTCGGCGATCAGGTCGGACAAGGTTTTATTGAAGTGGGCCTTGCTGGCCTTGTTAAGCGCCTTTGTCGAAATATGCAGAAGCTCGCCATAATCACCCGGGCTATGCAGTATTTTAAAATTTGTCTCAATGGCGTTCTGCAGGTTCTTCAGGGTCAGGGGCGTTTTGGAAACTCCGGCTTCACCGCCCTGGCGCAGTTTGATCTTTGTCCTGCTCGCTTCGATGAGAAAGATCTTCAGATAAGAGAGCAGCACATCCTGGTCGGGCTGCTCATGGTGCCCCAGTTCCGTCGTCATCTGATCGGCTACAACGGACAAGTTTCGCATTTCGTCCGCGTTCAGGTCAACCACCGGCGTGTCATAAAGGTTGTTGAACAGGACCCCGTTGCAGGAGACTTCATTTCGATGCTGGAAAAGACAGAAAAAGCCCGGATGAAAATTGATCAGCACTCCTTCCAGTTCATTTTCGGGCAGGATCATAAATGGCTGGTAGATTGAAAAGCACAAAAGACAATCGCTGCTGAATGTATAGCTGGTCAGATCTCTTCGGACCCTGCCTTTTCCTTTTGATATCAGCAGCATCGAAAAGTAGTTGTACCTCTCCGGGCTGTTGAAAAGACCGTCATCCTTAAATCGGGTGATGCCAAGAGCTATTTCCCGGGTCTGAGGATCAAGTATCGTAAATGATTGCTGCGACATGATAGACAAAGGTAATAATTGTCCATGCAAAAGCCCCCTTTGTCCATGGTCTACTGGCCCGTGGTTTCGGACTTTTGTGGAATAAAAAATATAGCATGGAAACAAAACGTACAAAATTCCCGACCCCGCCATGGGACATGGAGACAGCTGCCGAAAGACTGGCAATTGAAGAAGCCGCCTGGAACTCACCTGTTCCGGAAAAGATCCTGGAAGGATATACCGACGATGTCGAAATGCGCGATGGCACAATTTTCATCAAAGGCAGAAATGAATTGAAGCAATTCCTGCAACGCAAATTCGAACAACAATTGGACTATACGCTGAAACTGGATCTTTGGGGCGCACTAAAGGGCCGGATGGCCGTGAGATTCGAAGCCGAATGGCATGACGGCGCTGGTCAATGGTACAGAAGTTATGGCGTACAGGTGTTGCAATTCAATGCTGACGGATATGCCGAAAGCCGTTTTTCAAGTCAGGAAGCCGTTGCAATTGAAGAGCCGGACCGGTATATTGATCGCATATTTCCCGCAGAGGTCTTTGACGGCGAGAGTTAATACAAGGTGTGTCCAATTTTTGCATCACTGGTTGTTATGGGGGCATAAAATACATTCATAACGATTAAATTATTGACAATGAGGAAAGTAACGGTTTTTAACTTCATCACATTAAATGGGTATTTCCAGGGACCCGGCGGGGATATCAGCTGGCACAGGTTCGATCCTGAGATGGCTAAATTCTCGGATGAAAAATCGCAATCGGGTAATATACTGCTGTTTGGCAGGGTGACGTATCAACACATGGCCGCCAGCTGGCCTACGCCTGCTGCGAAAGAGAAGCAACCGGTCACCGCGGATGCCATGAACAAAGCGGAGAAGATCGTTTTTTCAAGAACTTTGGAGAAGGTGGATTGGAATAATACGCGATTGATAAAAGAGGACCTGGTCGGCGCGGTGCGGCGACTGAAGCAGGAGGCCGCTAAGGATATGACGATCCTGGGCAGTGGAAGCATCGTGACGCAGCTGGTTGATGCGGGCCTTATCGATGGATACGGGTTTATGATCGACCCGGTTGCGCTGGGTGAAGGGGTGCCGGTATTCAAGGGGATGAAGAATAAGCTGGATCTGAAGCTAACCTCTTCGAAAGTGTTCGACAGCGGGATGATCATGGTTACCTATGAACCAGTAAAACAGTAATACCATGGATGAATTTATTGTGCTTGAAGGTCTATATGGAGTCGTATCACGCAGATTTCGGCGCGCTTTATGAAAGACGGGGATAATGAGCCGGATGGCGTATATTTACTTCATGGTCTTTACCAAACCCCTATCACTATGCGCCCCTATTTTCTTATTCTGCTGGCCATGCTGAGTCTTGCCGCATGTGCCTTATCGCCCGAAGTCTCCCCGCTAAGTAAGTTCATTGGACCGGATAAACTTCCTGGTCAGATCGTCACGATCGATGTAGACAGAGACACCGTCATTACGACGGCCAGGGGTGCGATTCTGAAGATACCTGCCGGAGCATTGGATATGGGCGGGGCTCAAAAGGTACAGCTGGAAATAAGAGAAGCCTATACCATCGAAGATATTGTCCGTGGCGGCTTGTTGACGGTAAGCAAGGGGCGGCTGCTTACCAGCGGGGGTATGATCGATATACGGCCGGCCGGTGATGCTTCCGCCCGCGCCCAGGTCACGATGAAGAAGCCCATCACTGTCTCGATCCCGGCGTCTCCCTGGCGCGACAACATGCAGGTGTATAAAGGCATGGAGGATGGAAAAGGCGGAATAGACTGGGTGGATCCGCGGTCCATGATCGAAGACACGACGACAAACCAGGAATTGGCGTATGGGAAAAAGCTGTTTCTTACGAACTGTGCCTCCTGTCATGGTCTTGGCAACTCGTTGACGGGACCCGGGCTGGCTTTTTTGCCGGAGCGAAGGGACAAAAACTGGCTGGCTGGGTTCACCCGTAACAACCAGCGCATGATCTTGACCGATGCATATAGCAGGTGTCTTTTCGACCACTGGAACAAGACACCCATGAGTGTATTCCCCGAACTCACCGATAAGGACCTGGATCAGTTGTATGCCTATATTGAGAATGAAAGTAAAACGATGGATAGCAATTCGGTAGAAGATTATAAAAGATCCTTCGACAGCTGTGCGGCTTATTATCACGCACTGGATTCGCTCCGTGGTTATTTGGATTCGCTGCACAGCAAGAGACAATTACTGATCAATGACAATGGGAAGCAGGTGAGGGAGAATTGGGTGGACGGGAATGGCAGGAGGCAAAGCGGGTCTCATCCGTTGAACGTGGCAAACACGCCGGTGGTCGTAGAGGACCGTCAAGCATTGTATTATAGTTTTACGATCAATACCTTCGGCTGGAGCAACGTCGATCTGCTGGTGAGCGAATCGAAAGGGATCCTCAACAGTGAGCTGCGTGTCACCATAAAAGGAGCGTACCGGAAGGATGCCAACATACTGCTGGTGATCCCTGCCATGAAGATATTTCAGAGGGGAGGTTTATTGAAAGATAAGGGTGACGAATATGGCTTCTTAACCGACGATGGCATGATACCGTTGCCGCAGGGGGAAGAGGGATATATACTGGTCATGGTTGACTACAAAGGCCAGGTCGTCTTTGGCAGATTGCAATGGACCATCAGCAGGAGGCAGCGCCTGATCATTGAGCCCGGGGTGACAACAAAGGAAGAAATGAATACAGCCGTTGCAAATCTGCCTTTTGGTAAGTTTCAGGTGATGGCAGCCGATTCAAAGAATGCAACGCAGATCAGAGAGACAGATAAGGCGCTGGCAAAAATCGATTCGCTGAAACCAGCCAATTGCAGCTGTGATTGCGGGATCAGGGCAGATTCAGTGCGTTGAGGTGCCCGGACGATAAAAGACCAGTGAGCTGTCAACGCGGGAGAAGACGAATAGCGGTCCTTTTTTTGTGCGCAACACCTTGCTATCCCTGATCTCGCCTTCGAGCAACGGCCCCGTTGCGGCAACGTGAGTGCCTGCGAGCAGCAGGGTACCATAACTCGCGTCATAACGCCCCTCGTAGGGGGTGACCCCATAGAAGTTGCCGGCAGCGATGACATCGGTATGGCCGTCATGATCGACGTCATAAGGGAGAAAGGTAAAGATGGGAGACCATTGTGTTTCGTCGGGCAGACGGGATAGGAGATATCTGCCCTGCCCGGTGTTGAGGAGCCTGACGGAGCTGAGCGTCTCTGCCTGGAGCAGCCGGGCTGCCTCGAGTTTGGTTCCAAAGATCTGGCCGATGGTCTGGCCTGCAAAGCTGGAGTAGGTGTTGTATTTTTTTCGGATAAGAGAGGGCATATGCCGTTCGAGCTCGTCTTTGCCGGCAAAAGGATAGTATGCTCCGTCACGCGGCACCGCCAGCAATTGGTCGGACTGGCCATTCCCATCGAAGTCGCCGCAATAGAGTTTTAAAGGCGCCGCCGGGCTTGCCCGGAGCTTTGAGTTTTCCCCCCAGTTGCCGACGAGCAGGTCGTCCAGTCCATCCCCATTGAGATCAACGGCCTTTATGCATGTCCACCAGCCTGTGGTATGCTGAAGACCAAGGGCTGCCGTGATATTTTGCAGCCTGCCGTGCTGATTCTTAAAAACAGTTATGGGCATCCATTCGCCTGCGATGACAAGGTCGGGCCAGCCATCTTTATCGATGTCGGTGAATGTCGCTGCTGTAACCATCCCGATATGGGCGAGGCCGGGGGCGTATGTCTCATCGGCGCGGGTGAAATTGCCTCTGCCGTCATTTAGCAAGAGATAGGATAGAGGCGCGTCTCCGTAATGGTCACTAATGGCAGAGCCGCCGATAAAGAGATCGGTGTCGCCGTCCCCGTCGATGTCGGCTGCGACGACTACGGACTTGTTCTCGGGTATGAATGGCAGAGCGGAACCTTTTCTGAAATTGCCTTTCCCGTCGTTGAGATAGAGCCGATCGGTCAGGGCTGCCGAACCATCCAGGTATTGGTTGCCGCCACTGACGACCAGCAGATCGGGCTGTCCGTCTCCGTTGGCGTCAAGAAAAACGGCATCCGCGTCTTCGCAGATCGCATCGGCCTGGAAGAGGGACTGGTTGGATGCCTGGAATTTTCCCGAAGGAAGCTGGACGAAAAGACTACCCGGCTGCCGGCTGTTGCCGCAGATAAAGATGTCGTCGAGCCCGTCTCCGTTGACGTCGGCTATGCATAACCGGGGCCCGCAGGTAGAGAGCTGGTGCGGGAGCAGCGGCTGACGGTCGAAGTCGTTGTAGCCGGAAGCGATACGATGATACGGGAGATTGATCGAATCGGTGATATCGACAAGCAGGGGTGTGGGCGTCGTAGGGCGTATTGGCGTGCTTAGCGATGGCAAAAGCGAAGGTTGCCCCGGTTTTGCGTCGCGGTAATTTAGTGTTAGTCGCTGATTTGTTTTTACGTGGGTCATTAATTGAGCAGCCCCGTCGGGCCAGATGACTTGTAGTGTGTCGGTGCTGGTCAGACTGTCAAGCCCAAAATGTAAGTATTGAAGGCTGCTGCTTTCAAAGCCATGTGTCGCGGTAAGATGTGCCAATTGAATGGCGCCCTTATTTTTGAGGATGACCTTTGAGCCGATAGCAAGCGCATTATCGGGCGGCCCGATGAGCTGAACGTCGAGATAGTGGTTGGCCGTCCCGTTATTCCTGTATATCATCGCGGGACTGTTGACCGTGTTGACGACCAGGTCGAGGTCGCCGTCGTTGTCGAGATCGGCATAGGCGGCTCCATTGGAGAAGGCCGGATGATCGAACCCCCATTCCCGGGTCTTGTCAGCAAAAACAAGACTGTCGGTTGATCGGAAGATATAGTTGGTAGCCTTGCCGGGGGGCATTTTGGCCACTGTTTGCCAATCGGCAGCCCGGCTCTTGTCCATTATTGCGGCGGCGTCCGCGTTGCCAGCATCGCCAGTGTTGCCGGTGTTGCCAGCATTGCCGGTGTTGCCAGCGTTGTCGGCATTGCCGGAAGACATAAACTTTATGACATCGAGATCGTTTGGTCTGCGCTGAATACCATTGGTGATAAAAAGATCTTTCCGCCCATCGTTGTCAAAGTCGGCGATCAGCGGCGACCAGCTCCAATCCGTCGCCGACACCCCGGCATAGAGGGCAATGTCGCTGAATCGCCTGCCCGCTCCCGTATTCAGCTGCAGACAATTGCGGGAGTACTGATAATGATAGCCATATCTGAGTTTGAAATTGAAGATACTGAGCGGATCATCTCCGGAGGACGTTTTTAACAGGGCTTCCTGCGACGGCAGCATGTCGAGAGTGATCAGATCGGGCCAGCCGTCGTTGTTGATGTCGGCAATATCGCTGCCCATCGAAAAACGGCTTTCATGACCAAAAGCCTGCCGGTTCATTTCGGTGAAAGTCCCATCGCGGTTGTTGAGATAGTAGTAGTCATTTTCATGAAAGTCGTTGCTGACATAGAGATCCTCCCAGCCATCATTGTTCATGTCTCCGACCATGACATTCAATCCATACCCGATGACACTGCTGTAGATGCCGGCTTGTTGCGTTACTTCGACGAAATGCCTGCGCACGGCGGAGCGCGGTGAGTCGGACGGGATCCCATCATTTCGCAGCAACTTATCCCCGCTGAAGGCGTTGGGGACCCGTCGCATAGAACTATCGCCATAACTTTCATTAGAATGCACGGAATGATTGACGATAAAGACATCCAGATCGCCGTCGTGATCGTAGTCGAAGAATACTGCCTGCGTGTTAAAGCCTTCTATGTCGAGACCATATTCATGGGCCTTTTCGGTGAAAGTGCCGTCATGATTGTTTATAAAGAGCTCGTTGCGGCCGTGGAAGTTTTTATATCCGCCCACCTCGGAGAGATAGATGTCCGGCCAGCCGTCATTGTTCACGTCGGCGATGGTGACGCCTGTTTTCCAGTTGCCCCGGCCCTCTACACCGGCTTTTGCGGTGATGTCTTCAAAACGAAGATCGCCTTTGTTACGATACAGTACACAGGCGCCCCGGTTGGAGACGAAATAGATATCGGGCAGACCGTCGCGATCGAAATCCGCGATGGCAACACCCCCGCCATTATAATAATAAAGGTAGTCGAGGATATTGAGCGTGTCGGTATCGGTGACCCGGTTTTCAAATCGGATGCCGGTGCGCTCTGCCGGCAGCAGGTCGAAAAGAGTAGCCGGCCGATGGTGACAGGCGGTAAAAAGCCAGACGATGATGATATAAAACGCTTCTTTCCTCACCGGGTCAGAGGTCTCCTTTTTTTAGCTGACTGACCGCGAAGTCGACAGCGCGTGCCGTCATGGCCATATAGGTAAGGGAGGGGTTCTGACAAGCGGAGGAAACCATCGATGCTCCATCCGTTACAAAAACGTTTGGCGCATCCCATACCTGGTTATGTCCATTCAGGACCGAGGTCTTCGGGTCCCTTCCCATTCTTGCCGTACCCATTTCATGAATTCCCTGGCCGATGGCATATTTATCGCTGTCCCAGGTTGTGATGTCTTTTACACCTGCCGCCTCAAACATCGCGACCAGCTCTTTGACAATATCCTTACGCATCTTCAGCTCGTTCTCTTTCAGCTCGGCATCCATGTTCAGTACAGGCAGTCCCCATTTGTCCTTTACGTTTTTGTCGAGGCTGATCTTGTTCTCATGATAAGGCAGGATCTCGCCAAAGCCGGTGGCGCCGATTTGCCAGGGGCCGGGTTCGGTCAGCGCCTCTTTATATTCCTTACCGATGTTCATCTCTGCGATGTCGCGGCTCCAGCCCTGTCTGCTTGCGCTGCCCTGGAAGCCATATCCACGCAGGAAGTCGCGTTTGTCCCCGTATAGATTGGCAAAACGGGGGATGTAGAATCCATTGGCACGACGGCCATAATAGTATTTGTCTTCATAGCCGTCCACCATACCCTGAGCACCCAGCATATAATGATGGTCCATGACGTTGTGACCAAGCTCGCCGCTGCTGCTGCCAAGTCCATCGGGCCAGACATTCGTGGCGGAGTTCATCAATACCCAGGCGCTGTTGAGTGCGGAGGCGTTGAGGAAAACGATCTTTGAGTTGTACGTATAGGTTTTATTTGTTTCCGCGTCGAGGATCTCGACACCGGTGGCGCGCTTTTTATCCTTGTCGTATAAAATTCTTGTGACGATGGACCAGGGCCGGACGGTGAGCTTGCCGGTTGCCATTGCAGCGGGGAGGGTTGAGGACTGGGTGCTGAAGTAGCCGCCAAAGGGACAGCCTTCCCAGCAGCGATTGCGGAACTGGCACTGGGTCCTTCCGGGGATGGCAGCGGTGAGATTGGCGACGCGGCCGATGAACATATGCCGCTGGCCTTTCCACTGTGCCTTTATACGGGCCGCGACGTCTTTCTCGACGCAGTTGAGGTCCATTGGCGGCAGGAAATGACCATCCGGTAAATGAGGCAGGCCTTCCATCGATCCGCTGATGCCGGCATGTTTCTCGACATAGGTATACCAGGACTCGAGATCTTTGTAGCGGATGGGCCAGTCGACGGCAATGCCATCTTTCAGATTGGCTTCGAAGTCATAGTCGCTCCAGCGATAGCTTTGTCTGCCCCAGAGGATCGAACGACCGCCCATCTGGTAACTCCGCCACCAGGTAAACGGTTTTGTCTCGACATAAGGACATTCTTTTTCATTGGTCCAATAGTCCATGATCGGTTCGTGCGCTGCGGTGCCATACATGGCCCAGTAACGTGAGATGACCGGCCGGTCCGCCTTTTGCTGTGCCGTGGCGCGATCCCGATGGGGCATTTCCCATGGGTTTTTGTCGGCGCTGTGATAGTCTTTGATGTGTTCGAAGGGGCGGCCGCGTTCGAGCATCAGCACTGTGAGGCCTTTTTCTGTCAGCTCTTTTGCCGCCCAGCCGCCGCTGATCCCTGATCCAATGACAATTGCATCGTACGTATTCATATCGTTAATTTTTTTGGTGTGTGAAGAGTTGTATCGGGTCGTTATTTTTTGCAACTATTATAATGGACTGATGTTTCGTTTTTATAGTTTGGATATCGCGGACCGCTCCTTTTACAAAGAAGCCCGATCGGGCAGCGGGCACGGGTGTCAGTCCTCCCTTGCCATCGCCTTTGAGCAGAAGACCATAGCTGGCG
>DASYEB010000046.1:0-130576 GCA_036499285.1 Puia sp.
CGGCGGCATCGCCGGAGCCGATGTTCAGGCTATCGTAGTAATTCCTGGCGGCTCTGTACTTTTTTTCATCGAAAGAAAGATTGGCCAGCTGGAGAAAGGACCTGTTCCTCTGGAGGCTATTTGTCTGTGTCGCATAGTGAACGCTTTGAAGCAGGAAACTCTCGGCGCCGGGGGTATTGTTCCTTTCGAGTTCCATTTGTGCGGCCGTATAGTAAATAATATCCCGGTAAGATTCGTACTTGTCACGGTGTGCCATACGTGCGAGGGCCTGGATATTACGGGCGATGAAATCTGCGGCGCCTTCCTTGTTTTGGCGGATGGCGTTGAGGCGGGCATAGATCTCGAGGATCGGGTCATAGGTATGGGTGATGGTCCTTTCGTAGAATGTTTTTGCTTCAAAGGAGTTGCCGACGCGTTCGTACAGCTGGGCGATGAGATATTCCCAGCGGGCGTCTTCTTCGCGGGTGGTGGCGGCGGGCAGGGCTTTTTCCAGGTAGACGGCGGCGCTGTCGTAGATCGATCTTTTATAGAACCAAAGGGCTCTTACTTCGTTGAGATTGGGCACGAGGCGGGCGGGGAATTCCGGATCATGCGAGAGGACTTCGATGAGGGCGGATGCTTCTCCAAATTGCTCTTTGGCGATGTAGGTACGTACTGTCCAGATCAGCGCATCATTGCGGCTGGGCGGCAGGGACAGTGCCCGTTGCAGGATATTTCTTTTTTCTATGGTGGAGACGATATTGGCGTTGCCCCCTTCCTCTTCATTGGCATTGCTGCCGATGGGTTTGTCATAGCCATCGCTTTCTTTTGGGGCGAAGGCGAAATTCAGGAACTGAAGGGTAATATAGGCCGAGTCAAAATCTTTTTTCAGGTAATAGGCTTTCCCGATAAGCAGGTAGAGGTTGTCGATCCAGTCGTTGCGGGTGTCATGGATGAGAATGCCTGCGGTACATTTATAAATAATGGAGTCGAGCTCTCTTTTTTGAGCGAGTGTTGCTTCGAGAGTATAATTATAGAAGGGGAGAAGCCGGGTATAGTCGTCGCGGAACTGGGATTTCGCCCGTTCGAGGATCATCTTCAGCTTTTCGTTGGCGTTGAAGTAGTAATTATAGTGGGTGATGGTGTTCTGAATGAAGCGGCGACTTTTTTTGAACTTTTTTCCGTTGTTGGATTTTTCGGAGGCGAGCGTACGATTCTCGAATTTTTTCGGTTTTACGAGGGTATAGTCAACACCTACCTGTCCCGAGGAGGCCAGGTAAATGAACGCGAAAAAGACTGAAAGCAGGATCTTACTATATGTCACGTATACCTTTTAGAGTTTGCGGATGCAAACTTAAACTTTCTAGCTAATAACTGATTTTCAGGGAATTTATTTTATTATCTTTATCGGAACAAGTCCAATTTATCCAATATGGCCAAATTCGATGCCAATTCTACCTTAAAACGTCTTCAAAACCGCTACCGCCTGGTAGTAATGAACGATGATACCTATGAAGAGGTTGTGACTTTTAAATTGTCCCGTCTCAGCGTTTACACGGTTCTCTGCACGATTTTTGTATTGTTGACCGGGCTGACGGTGGCGCTGATCGTTTTTACACCACTGAAGCTGTATATTCCGGGGTATGGGGATGTGAATAACACGAAGGACCTCCGTGAACTAAAAATACGGACAGATTCGTTAGAGCAGGAGGTGAGATATAAGGATCAATACTTACAGGGCATCAGAAGCGTTTTACAGGGGAATACGACGGTGAAGCTGGATACGAATACGCTGAGTATTCCGAAGACCGAGAAGATAAGCGACTAGGGCAATAATGATCCAGTGCGGGGAGTGACCGAGCCGTGACGACAGCATGAACAACCAGATCCAAATACTTACGAATAACTAAAATCCATATTGTATGTTTAACGGAAAGACCAAATCTGATAATTTTTCACTCGGCGGGGAAACTCCTGTGAGTGCAAGCGCGAGCCTGATCGGGGCCGGCACTACTATGAAGGGCGACATTACCAGCAACGGGGATCTGCGGATCGACGGCATGCTGGTTGGCAACATCCACTGTTCAGCCAAGGTCGTAATCGGCGCCAACGGCGTTGTAGAAGGTGATATCAATGGCCAGCAGGCTGATATCATGGGCAAAGTTACCGGTACTATCAAGGTGAAGGATCTGTTGCAGCTGAAGGGCGGAAGCCATCTGAATGGAAATATCCAGGCGGCCAAGCTGCAGATCGAACCTACTGCCAACTTCAACGGGCAATGTCATATGACGCCTGCCGCTACGAGCAATGCTCCTTCCGGGAACGGGAAGCCGGCAGATATAAGGAAAGAACTCAAAAATGCAGAACTCGCCGCCGGATAATGGGGGTGGGGGAAATAGTCCTCGCGAGTCCCGGCGTGGCGACAATGATCGGCGTGGCGATGGCGACCGGCGTCGTGAACTTTTACGTTATGCCGGATTATCCTCAGAAGTAGCGGCTTCGATAGCTGTTGCCGTGGTGCTGGGGATAAAGGCGGACAAATGGCTGAAGGTTTCTTTTCCAATCCTTTCCTGGTGCTTACCTTTGCTGGTAATTGTTGTTTTAATTATCAAACTGATCAAAGATAGTTCACGGAAAAACGATGGAAAATAAGGTAACCGGCAGGTCTTTTCTGCCTATTCTGCTTGTTTTTATACTCGCGGGTCTTTTTATAGGGTTAGGCCGCAATGTGCTGGCGGGCTGGAATGCGGATTTTCGTGTCCTGCTGGTGGGTAACGGCATACTATTCCTGGTAACGGGGATAAGCTTTTGGTTGTATATCAAGGCTTTACATAATTCCAATGTACATGCCTTTCTTCGGGTTATGTATGGGAGCCTGCTGATCAAAATGCTGGTCTGCCTGTTGGCGACATTTATCTATGCTTTTATGGCCGGCAGGGCTGTGAACCGGAATGGTGTTATCGGTTGTTTTGTGCTGTATATACTTTATACTTTCTTTGAGGTGAAGATCCTGATGAATATGACAACGAAGCCCTCGCCGAAAAATGGCTAAGAACGAAGCTCCATTAGACTATTTACGCCGGTGGATACCATCTGCTGCTGCTCCGTTGATCCTGGAATATCTCAATCATTACCAGGTGCATCTGACTATCACCCGGGAGCGGAAGAGCGTACTGGGGGATTACCGGCATGCCACCCGGGACCAGAATCATCGTATCAGCGTCAACGGGAATCTGAATCACTGGTCTTTCCTGATCACTCTTATTCATGAGCTGGCTCACCTGGTTACGTTCATGGAATATAGTAACAGGGTGCAATCGCATGGGAAAGAATGGAAGACCATTTACCGGAAAATGCTGGAAGAGTTCATCCGGCTTTCTATTTTTCCTGCGGATATCCTCGCGGCCCTGAAAAAGAACCTGCATGACCTGCCGGCGAGCAGTTGCGCGGATGAGGGTCTGATGCGGGTGCTTCGCCGGTATGATGAGAATCCGGGCGAACTTTTGCTGGTGGAGCAGATCCCGGAGGGGGCCTGCTTTAGTCTTGAGGACAACCGGGTGTTCCGGAAAGGAAAAAAACTAAGAAAAAGATATCAATGTGTGGAATTGGCCACGGGAAAATTGTATCTTTTCAGTCCGATTTACGAAGTAAGACCTGCATCGTAAAGTGATACTCCCCCTAAACAAACCCCCGCTGCCTGGCGAGAACAGAACTTCGCTCCTCAACACTGTTGAGAAGCTCGTTCGGAACCTTCGTAAACTCGGTTCTCTCGCGGCCGAAGGCCCGACAAATTTGCGATGAACGCGTCGGGTTTAAGTTTATCCTAAAACCCAGTGTTCATCGACGTTGAATCGCCCGTTTTTAAATCGTCCCTTTATAACGTTTGGGTTATTGGTGCAGCTCTATATATCTTTTAACATCCAGATCGAGCAGCCATAATGACCTGTACTGCCCATAGGTCCATCGAGGTAATGGAAGCCAAATTTTTCATAAATGGACATGGCTTTCTGTAATTCGGGCATAGTCTCGATATACACTTGTTTGTAGCCGTAGGAAGCGGCGAAGGTCAGGCATTTTTCAATGAGCTGTTTGCCCAGCCCCTTTCCTCTTGCTTCAGGAGCGAGATACATTTTTACCAGTTCACATACTCCCTCGGGTAGTCCGGCGGAGGGATAGATGCCGCCGCCTCCGGCGATGTGGCCGTCGATGATACCGACGTGGTAGCGGCTGCCATTTATCTGGAAGCTGGCGAACATGTCATCGGTAGCCTTGTCGTAAAAGGCTGTGCCGGGCTGGTTGGCGCCGAATTCAGTAAGCGTGTTTCGAATAATGGCTGCGATGGCGGGATTGTCCGCGGGAAGGACGGGGCGAATGTTTATCATGGGATAAAGATAAGCTCCCATGAGTGCGTCTGCAAATCAGCGGCGATAAGAATGGGGTTTTAGCTGATCATCGCGATGACGCTGTATAAAATGGCAATGGTGACGATGATAATGCCAATAAAGGGTTTGTCTGCGTTTTTCATGGTTGTCGTTTTTATACCGGATTATGTCCAGTTAACGACATAAGAAAGGCAAATAGTATGCCGCGGGCGGCAGAAGTTTCAGGCGTGTACCGAAGATTGCTCATTGTGGGGAACAACAATCAATCCCGAGTGCCGGAAGCTCTCGCGGGTGCAGGAATAGACGGCAGTCCGGTCGTTGTTTTCCGAAAGTCGGGAGAAGCCCGACCGGTGCAGCAGGAGGCTTCTCGGGTCGCCGGCCGGAAGGTGATTCATTGTTGTCAGTATGTTACGAATAGAAGGATCGCCGAACAGGGAAGCGATACAAGCCCTGAAGGCCGGGAGGTTAACCGTCTCCCGGAGGGAATGGTAAAAACAATAGATACCGATGGTTCCCGGCTGGGACAGCAATTCCGGCCTCAGGTCCATTTGAACGGCAGGATGAACTTCCAATAAAAAGAGGATGTGATTACACTGGGAGACCAGGTAAGCGCCATAGACGCCATTTGTTTCCATCCGATCGTAGATCTCCCATAAACCGTCATCGGGGTATTGCGTTTTATTATTGCCGTAGAATTCTTTGCGAAAGATCTCACGGATAATAGAGCGGTCCATTGCTTTATTGACGGGTCTTACAGACAATGTTCCGTTGGCGGGATGTTTGGTTAGAGTAAACATAGAAAGCAGGCATGGTTTGGATGACAGAGACGTGTCCTACTATTGAAGTCTTAACCAGGGGTTGTTATTTCGCGGCAGTCGGGCAGTTGCAAAGCCGTAGTACTATTCAGAAAAGAAAAGATGGTACAAAAGTGCTATAAAAAGGGATATAACAAAAATATAATAGGCAATATAAAGCAATTCTGTTTAATAAATTGTAAAAAACAGTAAGTGTTAACCTGTAATAGCGAGCTTTTTACAGATCGGAATAGCCTGTGGGATGCAGAAAAACGATGTCGACGTGGGAGACATTGTGCTGGTATTCGGGGGCGGCTACCAGCTTTTTCCAGAAGGGGTCTTCGCCAAATGTCTTCCAGTGCTGTTCGCGGGAGGCCATGTTGTCGAAGGTAGTCATGTACATCAGGTTTGGCATATGGCTTCCTGTGATGACGCCGGCATAAAAGACCGCATTAAAGCCCAGGCGATTGAAGAGGGGCACTTCCCCGCCTTCATTGAACATGCGGACCTTACCCGCATAGTATTTTTCCGTAGGTCCTTCGTAGCTGCGGAGCTCATAGACCCGTTGGTCCCGGGGACCTTGCAAAGCGGTGGGGGCGGCATGTTGGGGCATATCGGGAAATGCCTGTAAAAGAATGGATTCCATACGGACATAAGGAGGATTGTCGTACGAGGCGTCCAGGTAATCCTTGCCGTCGACCTGGTATTGGGCATCTTTGTCCAGGGATGGGGCCAGGCTGGTCAGCTGTTCCATCGATCTCAAGGGGATCAGCACATAGATGCGACGAATGGCGGCGGTGTCATTTCCAATGGGTTTAAAAACACCCACTTCGGAAATTTTTAGGCGATGAAGGGCAGGGAGAAAAGCTGTTTGGAGGAATTTTTCGACCCTGGCTTCCTGTTCCGGAGTCTTTAGCTGATAGATCCGAATGGAGTAAAACTCCTGCTTAGGACTAAGGGGAATGGGTAGACTGGAGGCTGCTGAGGCGCTGAAATGCAATATCAACAGGGTATATACGAAGATATTTCTCATTATTAAAAAATTGAATATAAAGGGCTGGAACAAAATTCGCTGGATAAATGTAAAGTACTAAAACCTTTTTAACAAAAACTTGAAGGCCAGAGCGGCCTTAATACCAGCCAATAAACCTAATTTGGCGCACTCCTGACTTACTTATGCGATACCTTACTTATTTCCTCGTCCTTTTCTTATTGCTGTCTTCCATTGAGGGCAGCGCTCAGCAATTTCTTACCGGCAAGATCTTTAAGAAGAACAGTACGGAGGTGCTGGTCTCGGTCAGTATTCATAATATCTCCGCGCAGCGGTATGATCTCTCGGAGGAGAATGGCAGCTATCGGATCCAGGTTGTTCCGGGCGATCATGTTTCCTTTTCTTCGGTGGGATATGTGGCGGACACGGTGACGGTGACTGCGTCGATGCTGACGGCCGGCTTCCCTGTCTACCTGGATATCCGGGCGCAGACCCTGAAGGCTGTGCGGGTGGGAGAGTTCAGCAACTACCAGCTGGATTCTATGGACCGCCGGAAGGAATATGCATGGGTGTATGAACATGACAATACGCCGCGTGTCGATCACAATCGCAAGGGAGACGGGGTAGGTGTCACGCTGAATATTTTCCGGAATGCAGGTTCGAAGGAGCATCAGCGGGAGAAGCTGGAGAAGCGGCTGGCAAAGGAGGAGGAGGAATATTATGTGGATGCGCGTTATAATAAGGATCTTGTTGTGAAGTACACGCGTTTGACGGGGGACAGTCTCAAACAGTTTCTGCTGAAATATCGTCCTTCCTACGAGTATTGCCGGCGGGCGGCTAATGTGGACATCCTGGTTTACATCAATGATAGTTACAAACAGTATGTTAAGGGTGATTAGTTGATTTGCCGATAATTAAATATCTTTCCTTCTGATCAAAAATGATTGTTCATGAAGGAGCTAAGAAGCCGGAACTGGTTTGGTAAGACCGACAAGATGGGTTTTATCTATCGCAGCTGGATGAAGAACCAGGGGTTTCCGGAAGATATGTTCGATGGCCGCCCGGTCATCGGGATCTGTAATACCTGGTCAGAACTGACTCCCTGTAATGCCCATTTAAGAGACATCGCCGAGGTGGTGAAACGCGGTGTATATGAAGCCGGGGGATTCCCCCTGGAATTTCCCGTCATGTCATTGGGGGAGACCCTGCTTAAACCTACGGCTATGCTGTTCAGGAATCTGGCCAGCATGGATGCCGAGGAGTCTATCCGCGGCAATCCGCTGGATGGGGTAGTCCTGCTGACAGGTTGTGATAAGACCACGCCTTCCACGGTGATGGGGGCTGCCAGTGTGGATCTGCCGACTTTGGTAGTGCCGGGTGGTCCTATGCTGAATGGCAAGTTCCAGGGACATGATATCGGGTCGGGGACGCATGTATGGAAGTTTGACGAAGACAGGAAGAAGGGGATCATGAGCGATGCGGACTATCTGCTGGCGGAAAGCTGTATGTCGCGTAGCCCGGGGCATTGTATGACGATGGGGACGGCCAGCACTATGGCCTGTATGGTGGAGTCGCTGGGGCTTACGCTGCCGGGTGCGGCGGCGATACCGGCCGTGGACTCCCGCAAAAAAGTATTGGCGCACCTTTCGGGGCGGCGGATCGTGGAAATGGTAAAGGAGGACCTGCGACTATCCAAAGTGCTGACAAGACCGGCTTTTGAGAACGCTATAAAAGTAAATGCCGCTGTCGGCGGGAGCACAAATTTTATCATTCACCTTACCGCCATAGCCGGTCGGATAGGGGTGCCGCTGGCGCTGGAGGATTTTGATATCCTGGGGAGCCAGATCCCCTTACTGCTGAACCTTATGCCTTCGGGTAAATTCCTGATGGAAGATTTTTATTATGCGGGAGGCCTGCCGGTGATCCTGCATGAGTTGAGGGAATTGCTGGATATGGATGTCCTGACGGTAAACGGGAAAAGTCACCGGGAGAATATAATGGGACGGGATACCTGCTATAACCGCGAGGTCATCAGCTCTATTGAGGAACCGCTGATCCCGCATGCGGGCATTGCTGTCGTCAGGGGGAATCTCTCGCTGAACGGGGCCGTCATCAAACCTTCTGCCGCCAGTCCCGCGCTGATGCAGCATCGGGGCAGGGCTGTAGTATTTGAAACTATCGAAGACTATCATGCACGGATAGACGATGCTGCTCTCGACATCGATGAGACCTGTATAATGGTGCTGAAGAATGTAGGGCCTGTGGGTTACCCCGGAATGCCCGAAGTCGGGAATATGGCGCTGCCCAAAAAATTACTGGAAAAAGGGGTGACGGATATGGTCAGGATCTCCGACGGGAGGATGAGCGGAACAGCGTATGGCACTGTAGTATTGCATGTGTCGCCTGAATCGGCTGTCGGCGGAGCGCTGGCATTGGTGAGGAATGGGGACTGGATCGAGCTGGATGTAGCCGGCCGGCGGCTGCACCTGGATGTGACGGATGAAGAGCTGGCGCGGCGGCGCAGCGAGTGGGTTTCCCCCGAGGTGCCAGGGACGCAACGGGGATATGTGCATTTGTATGTCAATCATGTTCAGCAAGCTGACAAGGGCGCTGATCTGGACTTTTTAGCAGGCGGATCGGGGTCGCAGGTGACAAGGGATTCTCATTAATCGGGCCTCCCGCCCGAATGGCTTAATATAAGACTGTGTATGAATTTATTGATCGTTCTGTTCGGCATTCTTTTATTGGTGGCGTTGATCTCATGGGGAAAAGTGAATGCTTTTCTTGCCTTTTTGGTGGTGTCGATCGTAACGGGTCTTTTGCTGGGCATTCCTTTCGGCAGTATTACGAAGAGTTTATATAAGGGTATCGGGGATACCCTGGGACAATTGGCTATCGTGATCGTCCTCGGGGCCATGCTAGGCAAAATGGTTGCCGAAAGCGGGGCTGCACAGCGTATCGCCTCCACCATGATGTCTGTCTTCGGGGAGAAATATATTCAGTGGGCTCTGATGGTGACGGGTTTTATTATCGGTATTCCGCTGTTCTACAATGTGGGCTTTGTATTGATGGTTCCGTTGATCTTTTCGGTAGTATATAAGTATAAGCTGCCGGCTGTTTATATCGGGTTACCGATGCTGGCCTCTCTATCTGTGACACATGGTTTTCTGCCACCGCACCCGGCGCCGGCGGCACTGGTAGGACAGTTTCATGCCAATATGGGGAAGACCCTGCTATATGGGGTCTGCATCGCTATTCCGGCTATAATCGTAGCGGGACCTGTTTTTTCCCGGACCCTGAAACATATCGTTGCATCCCCGCTGGAAGGATTGGTGGCTGCGGACAAGCCGGAGTCGCAACTGCCGGGCATGGGGAACAGCCTATTATCCTCTTTGCTGCCGGTGCTGCTGCTGATGCTGACTACCCTGTTGCCCTTGTTATTTACGCTGCCTCCGGTGGTTAGGAGTGTGATAGACTTTTTGGGCGATCCGTCCATTATTTTGTTGCTGGCCATCGGAACGGCTACCTACACACTGGGTATACGCGGGGGAATGCCCGTTAAAAAGATCATGCGGATCTATGAGGAGGCTGCAAAAGATATATCTATGATCCTGCTGATCGTGGCGGGCGCGGGGGCGCTAAAGGAGGTGTTTCTGGATAGCGGCGTCAGCAGGGAGATAGCGGGCATCTTACAGGAGTGGCCTGTGCATCCGCTGGTACTGGGCTGGCTGATCGCGGCTATCATCCGGGTCTGCCTGGGGTCGGCTACGGTGGCGGGGCTCACGGCTGCGGGCATCATTCTGCCGCTGATGAACCGGATGCATGTCGATCCGAACCTGATGGTGCTTTCCGTAGGGGCGGGCAGCCTGTTGTTCTCCCATGTCAATGATGGCGGCTTCTGGTTGTTCAAAGAATATTTCAATCTCTCGATAAAAGATACTATCCGGTCCTGGTCGCTGATGGAGACCATTGTTTCTGTGGTGGGGCTGGTAGGAGTTTTGCTGTTGAATCTTTTGGTGCACTAAGTATATTCCCGTAATATTAATTAATTTTATATATTAAGTCGCCTCTTTATCTCAAGCTTATTTATATTGTAGAGAGTGAATATTGAACTTTATCTGCAAAGCGGAATCGTAGAAAGCTATGCCCTGGGATTGGCCACACCCCTGGAGGTTACTGAATTTGAGCAACTATTGCCGCATTATCCTGAATTGAAGGAAGCACTGTCTGATTTTGAATATCACCTGGAACTTTTTGCGATCGATAACGAAGTGCCGCCGCCTCCGGGTACAAAGGAAAGGATCGAGGCCCGTCTTCGGGAATTACCTGCATTGCCGGAGATCAGGGAGGACAACCGGCGTAATTACAGGCGGCAGAAGAAGACCGGTGAGTATATCCCGGTCGAGGTCAGTACTCCTTATATCCGGGTACACAGACACTGGAAGACCTTTTTTATAGCGGTGTTCATATTGTCCAAGATCCTGCTGGTGCTTTCCATTTATTATTTTTTAGAATACCGGCATTCGCAGAAGCACGTGCAGCAACTGGAGGAGCAGCTGGGAAAGTTCGGGGGAAAATAAAAATTAATTTTGGTTGTTCGGTTCTGGCGCTTAATTTTGGCGCGCAAAGCGGCGCTAATGCGCTGAGATCAATATGCGGCATAATAGACGACATGCAGAATAACAGGCAACATCATCACCATCATTTTTTCTTACGAGTCTCATTATATGAGGGGTAGGCCGGTGATGTTTTGTCTTAGCATAAAACTTATTAAGGGCTTACCGGGAGGTGAGCCCTCTTTTTTTTATTTAAATGAATATTTGTGAACAAACTAAAGATCGCTATTCAGAAGTCCGGCCGGCTGTATGACGATTCGGTAAAGCTGCTAAAAGATTGCGGGATCGACCTTAAGAACGGAGTTAACAAGTTAAAGGCAGAATGTGACAATTTTCCGATGGAGATCTATTTTCTCCGGGATGACGATATTCCGCAGTATGTGGAAGATGCGGTAGCGGACATTGGCATCGTGGGTGAGAATGTCCTTTTTGAGAAGAATAAAAAGGCCGAGGTCATCGAGCAGCTGGGGTTTGGAAAATGTCGTTTGGCCGTTGCTGTCGGCAGAAGCGAGACCTATGAGGGAGTGGAATATCTCAATGGAAAAAAGATCGCGACCACCTATCCTACCCTGGTGCGGGAGTTCCTGGCGAAGAATAAGATCAGCGCCGAGATCCATGAGATCAGCGGGTCGGTGGAGATAGCGCCGGGCATTGGCCTTGCGGACGCCATCGTCGACCTCGTCAGCAGCGGCAGCACCTTGTTCATGAACGGTCTGAAGGAAGTGGAGACGGTGCTGAGGTCGCAGGCGGTGCTGATCCGGAACGAACGGCTGGGTGAGGACCAGCAGCTATTGCTGGAGAAATTCCTTTTCCGCATACGCGCGGTAAAGAAGGCCCGGAATAACAAATACATCCTGTTGAATGCACCCAACGAAAGGCTGCAGGAGATAATTGGCCTGCTACCGGGTATGAAGAGCCCGACGGTGCTGCCATTGGCGGAACCGGGGTGGAGCAGTGTACACAGCGTGCTCAACGAAAATGATTTTTGGGAGATCATCGAGCGGCTAAAAGGTGCAGGCGCTCAGGGTATCCTCGTCGTTCCAATTGAAAAAATGATCATATAATGGAGATTATAGACGTCAGTACTGCAGATGGTGTTTCGGCGGAAGCCTTGTCGCGGCCGGTGATCGACACAAGATCGCTGGAGCAGAGGGTCGAGGCAATCTTATCTACTGTGCAGAAGGAAGGTGACAGGGCCGTCAGGGAATTCTCGCAAAAGTTTGACCAGGTGGCGCCGGAGAAATTTGAGCTGAGCGTAAAGGAGATCACCGAAGGGGCGGGCGAAGTAGGGGAGGAGCTGGGAGCGGCTATCCGGGCGGCTCATGCGAACATCCTGCGTTTCCACAGCCAGCAGCGGCATGCCGAAAATGTCGTGGAGGTGATGCCCGGGGTGAAGTGCTGGCGTAAGTCGGTTGCTATTGAAAAAGTGGGCTTGTATATCCCCGGGGGAACGGCGCCATTGTTCTCTACCTTGCTGATGCTGGCGATACCTGCGAAGATCGCGGGCTGCAGGGAGATTGTGCTTTGCTCGCCTCCTGACCCGGAGGGACGGCTGCATCCTGCGATACTTTATGCTGCGCAGCTGGTTGGCGTGACGCGGATCTTCCGGATTGGCGGTGTGCAGGCTATTGCCGCGATGGCTTATGGGACGGAGTCTGTTCCCGGGGTGTATAAGATCTTCGGCCCGGGCAATCAGTATGTCACCTGTGCCAAACAGCTGGTACAGCGGGATGGGGTGGCTATCGACATGCCGGCGGGCCCCAGTGAAGTGGCTATATATGCGGACGAGACCTGTGATCCCTTATTCGTGGCGGCCGACCTGCTATCCCAGGCGGAACATGGTGCGGACAGCCAGGTAGTGCTGGTGAGCACTTCATCGGTTGTGGTGACCGCGGTGCTGGCCGAGGTAGACAGGCAGGTGGCGCAGCTGCCCCGTTCGGATATGGCCCAGCGGGCATTGGCAAACAGCCGTGCCTTTATTGTACGGGACAGTACCCAGGCCATGCAGTTGTTGAATGACTATGCCCCGGAGCATCTTATACTGGCGTGCAGTAAACCCGAGTCTTTAGCGGACCAGGTGATCAATGCAGGGTCTGTATTTCTCGGACATTATTCTCCGGAGAGCGCAGGCGACTATGCCAGCGGCACCAATCATGTGCTGCCTACCAATGGGCATGCCCGGGCTTATAGCGGGGTGAGCCTGGATAGTTTTGTAAAGAAGATAACTTTCCAACAGTTGAGCCGGGAAGGGCTGGATGCCATTGGAATGACGGTGCGGCGAATGGCGGAAGCGGAAGGGCTGGAGGCGCATGCAAGAGCGGTAAGTATAAGAATGGAAAAACAAATTGATCAATAACTATGGACCCGCTGATTAAGAGTCAGCTGCTCTATGGTTGAACTAACACTATATGTTCGACTTAGATAAGCTTTTACGGGACAATATACGCAAGCTGGTACCCTACTCGTCTGCCCGCGATGAATTCAAAGGCGAGGCGCAGGTTTTTCTCGATGCCAACGAAAACAGTTTGGGCTCGCCGTTGACCCGGTGGTATAATCGTTACCCGGACCCTCATCAGTGGAAGGTGAAGGAAGCCGTCAGTAAAATAAAGGGCATTTCGCCGCAGCATATATTCCTTGGCAACGGGAGTGATGAATGCATCGATCTGTTGTACCGGGCCTTTTGTGTTCCTGGGAAGGATAATGTCATTATCAACCCGCCTACTTACGGGATGTATGCCGTGAGTGCGAATATCAATGATGTGGAAGTCCGGAGGGCGGTGTTGCTGGATGATTTTCAGCTGGACCTTGTGCACCTGGAGAACCTGGTGGATGAAAATACCAAGATGATCTGGATCTGTTCGCCGAACAATCCCACGGCCAACTCCATGAATCGCCAGGACATCGAGACCGTTCTGAATAATTTTTCGGGGCTGGTGGTAGTAGATGAGGCTTATATCAATTTTTCCCGTCACAAATCCTTTATCCAGGAGCTAAGCGAATACCCGAACCTGGTGGTGCTGCAGACGATGAGCAAGGCATGGGGGCTGGCGGGTCTCCGGATGGGAATGGCTTTTGCAAGCGAAGCCATTATCGATGTATATAATAAGGTAAAACCGCCCTATAATATCAGCCAGGTCAACCAGGAGCTTGCCCTGAAGGCCCTCGAAGAAGTGGGGCAGGTCAATGATATGATTCGCCAGCTGGTAACTATGCGGGAGCAATTGGCTATCGACCTGGCTGGTTTGCCGCTGGTGCTGAAAGTATATCCCAGCGATGCCAATTTTTTACTGGTAAAGATGGATAATGCACGGGGCATCTATGAAAGCCTGCTGGAAGACGGGATTGTCGTAAGGGACCGAAGCAAGGTGGAGCTTTGCGAGGGATGTCTGCGTATAACGGTGGGGACTGAAAAAGAGAATGCGGAACTGGTGGAGGCGCTGCGGGCGCTGAGGTCCTAGTCTAAGATAAAAATTAGTAAAGGGTTGGGGATTTTTAAATTAAATTACAGGCAGTTAATCTTTTTATCCATGCAACAATTCATCAACAGAATGAAAGTAATATCGAGGAGATTCCTGCCTCTTTTAACAGGATTATGTCTGACTGGTCTGATCGCTTGTGCCGGTGATGGCGGCGGCGACAAGGGAGGTAAACCTGCAAAGGTTTCGGATGCCGCTTCGCAGCTGAAATTGCCTTCGGGTTTTTCTGCCGTGACCCTGGTAGATTCTTTTGGAAGGACACGCCATATAGCCGTGGCTCCAAACGGAGCCGTTTTTGTCAAGCTGCAGAAGCTGAAGAACGGAAAGGGTATTTATCGTTTCCAGGATACCAATGGGAATGGGAAGGCGGATAAGATCATGGGCTTTGGTACTTTTACGGGGACGGGGATGGCTATCAGCAATGGGTATCTGTATGCCAGCTCCGATGAAGAAGTTTTTCGTTATAAGCTGGATGGCAACTATAATGTAGTAAATCCCGATAAGCCTGAAAAGCTGGTCACCGGGTTGCTGAGCCGTCATGAGCATGAAGCCAAGGCTATCGCGCTGAATGATAAGGGGGATCTGTTTGTAAATATCGGCGCTTATTCCAATGCCTGCCAGCTTCAGGACAGGACGAAGGGATCACCGGGCCAGAAGCCCTGCCCTATCCTCGATTCGGCAGGCGGGATCTGGTTGTTCAAGGCAGATCAGCTGAATCAGACCTATGGCACCGGCAAGCGTTATGCTACGGGTTTGCGCAATGTGGTTGGCCTGAACTGGAATACCGCTACCAACTCGCTGTTTGTCATGCAGCATGGCCGTGACCAGCTGCACGATCTATTCCCTGACATCTGGGATACGAAACAAAGTGCAGAGCTGCCCGCGGAGTGTATGTATGAGCTGCATCAGGGCTCCAATTGCGGCTGGCCGTATATCTTCTACGATCAGTTCCAGCATAAAAAAATACTGGCTCCGGAATATGGTGGTGATGGAAAGAAGACGGCGGGTGAGGATGCACAGGACCCTGTGGTTGCTTTTCCGGGGCATCTTGCACCGAATGGTCTTTTGTTCTATACCGGCAATCAATTCCCGGAGAAATACAAGAATGGCGCTTTTATCGCTTTTCATGGCAGCTGGAACAGGGCTCCCGAACCTCAAAAGGGATATTTTGTCGTTTTCCAACCGTTCAAAGATGGTAAGCCCAGCGGTGACTGGGAAGTTTTTGCGGATAACTTCTCCGGAGGTCCTGAAAAGGCGGCTTCGGGTCGTGTAAACTATCGCCCCTGCGGACTGGCGCAAGGTCCGGATGGGTCGATCTATGTAACGGACGATACCAAGGGAACGATCTGGAAGATATCATATAAAAAATAATTGCAGGAACGACAGATGAAAAAACATATAGTATTTCCGGCGTTGACCGGCAGCCTTTTTGTTATGGCTATGCTGCTGATATCGCAAACGAAAAAGCCGGCCACTACAGCGAAGCCTGCTGCTTCAAAGTCAGCCAGCGGAGGGATGGCGGCTTCCATGACAAGAGGCAAACAGGTATATCTTGAACAATGCCTGGCCTGTCATCAGGCGGATGCTCTGGGTGTGTCGGGGATGAACCCGCCGCTGGTGAAGACGAAATTTGTGCTTGGGGATAAGAGCAAATTGGTGAAGATCGTGCTCAACGGGATGACGGGCATAGAGGTGGAGGGAGAGGATTATCATGGTGTGATGGCGCCCCACAGCGACCTTACCGATCAACAGATAGCCGATGTACTGACCTATGTGCGGAATAGTTTTGGGAATAAGGCGAAAGCGGTAACGGCAGCAGAGGTGAAGGCGATACGCGCAACGAATACACCTGCGAAATAGCCGGTACAATAGCGGTAAGTCATGATCGAATATAGAAATGCGTATTCAGGGTAACCGGGATACGCATTTTTGCTTAGGCCTTTGGCTCATTCAAAAACTCCAGCAGATTCATTTGTTTTATGCCTTTATAGTCATTACCGAGGATTGGATCATTCAAGGTTACCAGATATTTTGGGTAGTTATCTTCGACCAGCAACAAATTTTCAAATTCGCGTCTCGCAGTATCCGGATCAGCAATCGTCAATGCAACCTGAATATATATTTTTTGTCCGTTCTTATCAGCTACAAAATCTATTTCCTTATGCCCCAATTTACCTACGTAAACCTTGAATTCTTCCTGGATTAAATTAACATAAACTGCATTCTCAAGCAATTTATGCAGATCAGCCCTTTGGTGAAACCCACTAATGGCGTTTCTTAATCCTAAATCTTCGAAATAATATTTTTCCCCAATCTCAAATATTTTTAACCCGCCTACTTCTGCACGCGAAACTTTATAAATGAAATAAGCATTAGTTAAAGCCTTTAAATAGTTCAGTGTCAACTGAGGTGAAATATCGACTCGCTGAGATCTCAAAAACTTGCTGATATTTGAAGCCGAGAACAGGCTGCCAACATTATCGCATAGATAAGATACAAGGTTTTCCAGAAAGGATATATTTCTAATATTTTCTCTGATCACGACATCTTTTAACAGGATCGTAGAGTATACGTTTCTGAGGTATTCGTACGGCAGGTTATCTGTTAACCCGATGTTACTTAAATAGGGCATACCTCCAAACTGCAAATACTTCATTAAAGCTTCGAAGTTTTTTTCGAGCTTATGAAAGAGGATAAATTCCT
Organism: Puia sp.; assembly: GCA_036499285.1. Taxonomy (GTDB): domain Bacteria; phylum Bacteroidota; class Bacteroidia; order Chitinophagales; family Chitinophagaceae; genus Puia. The sequence continues at coordinate 16,942 of DASYEB010000046.1, forward strand.
GGAAACTCAGGGCGTGGATGTGAAACTCGACATAACGACCGGCAAGGGTAGTGGCAAGTTCGCCTGAAAGCATATTTGCATTGCTCCCTGTACAATAAATGTCCCAGGTGTTTTTTGCAAGATAGCTACGCAGTGACAATTGGAAATTCTCGATTTCCTGTACTTCATCAATGAATAAATAATTGCTTTTGCCTTCTATCCATTTGTCTTTCAGGTAATTGTTTAAATCTTTATTGTCCCGGATAAACAAGAATTCTTCCAATTCACGATTTATGTAAACGATGTTTGCTTTTTTGCTTCTCTTTTTAATTTCATCGATCAGTTGGTAGAGCACAAAACTCTTACCAACGCGCCGTTGTCCGGTGAGCACCTTGATGATCTGTTTATCGATAAATGGGATGATCCTATGGCTATAAAATGGACGCTTTATATAGTTATTCATGATTTCATTTATGGCGTAAAGAATGTGTGAAAATATAAAAAGTTTCATGTATGGCGTAAACTTTTTTTTAATGTAGCTTTGCGGCACATGAAAAGAATTCTATTTATAGACAGGGATGGCACCCTGATCAAGGAAGCTCCGCCGACCTACCAGATCGATTCTTTCGAGAAGCTGGAGTTCTACCCGAATATGTTTGAGTATATGAGCAGGATAGCCCGTGAGTTCGATTATGAGCTCCTGATGGTGACGAACCAGGATGGTATGGGGACGGCATCTTTTCCTGAAGCCACTTTTTGGCCGGTGCAGAATTTTGTGATGAAGACGCTGGAAGGGGAGGGGATAAAATTCAGCGGGGTCTTTATCGACCGGAGCACACCGGAAGAGAGGCTGCCGACCCGTAAGCCGGGGACGGCCATGCTGACGAAGTATATTGACAACGAGGAATATGATCTCGAACATTCTTTTGTCATCGGGGACCGTATCACGGACGTGCAGCTGGCGAAGAACCTGGGTTGTAAGGCCATCTGGCTGAATAATGACGATTCGTCATCTACGACTTTATTGGGTGGGGCGGAGATCAGTGATTCCCGTCGTGACCTGGATGGGGCGATCGCGCTGGAAACGCCGGACTGGAGCAAGATCTATGAATTTCTAAAGCTGGGTTTGCGCAGGGTGGTGCACGAACGCAATACCAGCGAGACGCAGATAAAGATCGATCTGAATGTAGATGGGAGCGGGAAAGCGGCTATCATTACGGGGCTGGGATTTTTTGATCATATGCTGGAGCAGATAGCCCGGCATGGCAAGATGAATCTTTCTATCCGGGTCAATGGGGACTTGCATATCGATGAACATCACACGATCGAAGATACGGGCATCACGCTGGGAGAGGCTTTTGCGCAGGCATTGGCCGACAAGCGGGGTATGGAGCGGTATGGTTTTGCGCTACCGATGGATGAGGCCGATGCGAAGGTGCTGATCGATTTCGGAGGACGCAACTGGATCGTCTGGAACGCGGAGTTCAAGCGCGAGATGATAGGGGAAGTGCCTACGGAGATGTTCTTTCATTTTTTCAAGTCTTTTTCGGATGGGGCGAAGTGCAACCTTAATATCGAGTGTAAGGGAGAAAATGAGCATCATAAGATAGAAGCCATCTTTAAGGCGTTTGCAAAGGCCATACGGATGGCTGTACGGCGGGATCCGCTGAGCAGCTATTTGCCGAGTACGAAGGGAGTGCTGTAGGACGCGCGCCCGCGCCGGGACGATTGCTGCAGCTATAATCTAAAAAATATTTTTTTACGGTAGAGAAAATAACACAGTCCCCATTCGCAGGCGAATATGATGAGGGAGGTGATGATGGGATGGGCCCAGCTGGTCAGTGCTGTGGCGTAACCGTTGAACCAGCGGTCTCCTACTATCTCGAAGAACAGATAAATAAAGATCGAGTTCATGCCTACGACGGTGAAGAACCGGAGATAACGACGATGATCTTTTACATCGATCCACCAATAAAGCAGTGCGAGTAATAAAAGACTATAACCAAGGGAAACCAGGGTGAATGAGCTGGTGGCGATGCGTTTGATGATGGGTGTGACATTGCTCCAGTCGAGTGCGTATCCGAGGGCTATGGTGATGAACCCCCATAATAAGAGTGTCCGCACCGGTCCGCCGGGTCTGTTTCCGGTCAGAGCCGGGTTGGGTGTTGGGGTTGGCGCCTTGGGGGTTGTTGCGTTGAGGGTTGTTGCGTTGAGCAGCAGCTTGCCGGCGAGCGCTCCCCCGATGGTATGGACAGCCGTGGGGATGCAATTGATGGCAACCCAGCCACCGGGGTTGATCTTATTCATCAGGAGCAGGTCTATATAATTTCCAAAGTTATGCTGGTCGGTAAAGGGCTGATCGAAGCCCGGCACATGTGTAAGGCGGTAGAGAAGCTCGGTGAGCAATAAAAGCCCGGCACAGACGGCGATCTGGGTCATGGCGGGCCATTGAAAGATGAGGAAGGCCACCAGGGTTGTAAAGGACAGCTGTGTCAGTACATCCCAGAGCTCGAAGGAAAGCCCGGTTGGTCTGACGGCATAGTCCAGCACGCCCCAGAAGAATAGCCACCCGCATCTTTTTAGCGTTTTTTGAAAGGACTGTCCCCAGGTCATTCCTTTTTGGCGTTGTTTCTTGAGTGAAAAGGCCATTGCTGCACCTGCCATAAACATAAAGGCGGGTTGTACGAGGTCCCAGAGGTGCAGTCCATGCCAGGGATGATGAAAGAATTGCCGGATCAGAAAGCCGTCTGCAGGGGTTTTCGAAAGATGTTCGTACAGGCCGGCGGATTCGAGGGCAAGCAGGACCATGATGAGGCCGCGCATGAAGTCGAGGGATAGAAGACGCTGGGAGCCTGTGGGCGGCTGCTTTGGCAGGACTTGTGGGATGGACGAAGTTGACGGAATGGGGGGGGCAGCGTTGTTTGGCATGCCTAAATATAAAAAAAACCGGTTAGAGAACCGGTTTTTTTGAGAGTAAAGCTACGATATCTTCATAATGGAGGCGGGTAAGGTGGTCGGTGGTTTTAGGCAGAGCGGTTTCGATCTCCTTACGCAGGGTTTTTAGCTGGGCCCTCATGATGGTATAAACATCTGTTCTGTCAGGGGCAGGGGTTTCATTAGGGACGATCTTTTTTGTTTCTGTCGCGGGCGGATCGACGATGCCGGAGAGATAACGTGCGAAGGTGCGCTGCAGGTCGCGGCGGAATACATCGGTAGGGCGGCCGGTATACAATTCACTCCAGACGCCTTTTCGGACGTCATTGAGCATCTCTTCCATGGTATAGGTGCCGGCGCCATAACGGGTGGTATTGGCTTCCAGTCTGGCCAATGTATTCACGGAGATGAGATTTATAAGGACGTCCTGCTGGATCTTTATGACGGGTTCGATAATGGATGGCTGGGGCTGGTCAATTTTATCAAGCAGTTGCCGGTCCATGATCCAGGCGGGTGTCGTGAATAGTTGTTTGTTGAGGAAGCTAACGACCTCTTTCTGCAGGCTTTTCGCTATGGGTGTATATACGGGGCCCTGTTGTTCGACACTGCGGACGGTTTCGGTTGAGCCGCCGATATATTTCAGTGCATGGCGCATATAGCTTCCGAATTGGGATATAAGGTCTCCGTAGGTCTCTTTCAGGTTTTGGTAGGTATCCCCTTCTTCGCGTGTCCATTCGGGGAGCTGCGGCAATACGCGTTTGAGGTTGAGAATGCCATACTCCCCGGCTTTTGCAGGGTCATCGCCCAGATCTTCGGACTGAGAGCGGGGATCGGCGCCACCTCCTTCCCCTCCGAACCAGAGGCGGGGATCTTTGAGGCTATCGACTATCCAGCGGTTGGTCAGTTTCGATTCGGTCTTTTCATCGGAAAGCCCGGTATAACGATAACCCCACTGAATGGCCCATTTATCATAGTCGCCTATACGGGGAAAGAGTCCTTTTTCAGTAATATGATCTTCGGGTTGTGCGACATAATTGAAACGGGCATAGTCCATGATGGAAGGGGTATGTCCGTTGGCTTCGACCCAGGCCTTGTTTCGTAATAGGGCTACGGGTGTCGTGCTGCTTGCTCCCATATTATGCCGAAGGCCCAGCGTATGACCTATCTCATGGCTGGAGACGAAGCGGATGAGGTTGCCCATCAGCGAGTCATCGAAATGCATGGTTCTGGCTTTGGGGTCTACTGCTCCGCACTGAATCATATACCATCTATGCAGCAGGAGCATGACGTTGTGATACCAGCCGATATGACTTTCGATGATCTCACCGCTTCTCGGGTCGTGGACATTGGGGCCATAGGCGTTGCCTATTTCCGATGCAAAATAACGGAGCACGGAGAACCGTGCGTCTTCCAGGCTCATGGTGGAATCGTTCTCCGGCCATTCTTTGGCAGAGATCGCATTTTTGAAACCGGCCTTTTCAAAGGCTTTGTTCCAGTCTTCGATACCGGCTATGAGGTAGGGACGCCACCTGCGGGGCGTCGCGGGATCGATGTAATAAACGATAGGTTTGGCGGGTTCCACCAGCTCTCCCCTCCGGTATCTTTCGAGGTCTTCGGGTTTCGGCTCGAGCCGCCATCTTACGATAAAGGTGTGCTCGTCGGCGCGTCTTTGATCGTCGGCGTAGAAGGTAAACCGATCGGCAAAATAGCCGACGCGAGGGTCGTATAAACGCCGGGGCATAGGGTGTAACGGAAGGAGTAAGAAGGAGGTGTTGACCTCGAAGGTAGCCGCGCCGGCCACGTCTCCGGCAGGGGATGTCGACCTTCCGCCGAAGGCAAGTATGAGGGGAGGGGTGGGACTCGCCGAGAAGGTCTTTACCACACGAACTTCGGTGTTGACGGGATAGGTGTGGATGCTTTGGATATAAGACCGGTCGGCGGCCTGTCCACCCAGCTTCATGCCTTCTTTGAGCGAAGCCGTCAGGCCAGTAATGGGATTGTCGGTGTGGAAGAACTCGGTCAGATCGAGGACAGAGCTATTCCCTTCTTTTCCGTAGGCGGCAATGGGAAAGGAGGCTGCAATGGGATCGATATTGGAATTAGCGACGGCCTTTGAAATGGCATTGGTGGAATCGGCCTGGCTGACCAGGGTTTTTACGCGCATGAAGAGGTTATTGTCGGGCCCTTTTTCAAACTGAAAACTTTTCTGGCTGACTATTTCCCCTGCATACTTCCCCATTCCGCCGGGTGTCTTGCTGAGGCGGACTACGATGAGGATCTCTCTTCCCAGCAAGGAGTCGGGGACTTCGAAGAAATATTTGTCGTCGACCTTGTGCACGGTGAAAAGGCCGGGATGGGAGATGGCGTGGTCCGTGATGACCTCGTTATAGGGTTTGGGTTTTGACCTTGGGGCAGATGGTGTGGATGTCGCGCCTGTTGTTGACCGGGGATGGACGCTATCGGTCATTGGTCTTCTTTGCTGGGCAATAGAAAGGAAGGGAATGATCAACATGATCATTCCCGGTAGTAATTTTTTCATTTATTTAGTTGAGTAAGTTTGAGAGTTTATGATCAAGCGCTTCGCCCATGAGATTTTTTGCGATAATATTTCCTTTCGGGTCTACAAGGAAGCTGGTAGGGACGACCATTACGCCGTATTTAACGGCAGCATCATTAAGTGCGCCTTTAAAGTCGCATATTTGCGTCCAGTCGGTGCCGTCGTCTTTTATGGCTTTTATCCAGGCTGGCTTACCGACGGCATTATCGAGAGATACGCCCAACACTTCAAAGCCTTTGTCTTTGTATTTGTGGTAAATAGGAGTAAGGACTTTGTTCTCCGCCCGACAGGGGTGGCACCAGCTGGCCCAGAATTTTATCAGTACATATTTCCCCTTGAAGGAGGACAGGGAGACCGGTTTGCCGGATGTATCGGATTGAATAAAGTCAATAGCGGGCCTGCCGGCTATGGTAGCGGCCATCCCGGTTATCTTTGCCGCCAGCTGTGCGGGTTGGTCATAAGTCTTTAGCCGGGGACTGAACTGCGTGTAAAGGACGGCAGCGGTATCCTGGTCGATCATTCTGTATCTCGTCATGTTTTCCAATGCCACATAACTGATCCAGGAATCAGGATGCTGGCGGATGAAGAATTTTGCGCTGTCGGCATAGACCTCGTTGTGCCTGGCCTGGAGATTGTTCAACCACTGATTTTCTTTTTGTATGGCAGAGCCGGGTACATCAAAGGTATTGAAGCGGGCCTGGTGCACGACGCTGGTATTACCGGGCGCCATATAGAACTGGGCAAAACCGGAGAAATGCCGGCCGTCTGTCGGCTGTATCCAGAACAGATTCGCTTTTATCGCACCATCTTTCATTGTCCCGGAGAAATGGTAGGTGTTGTCGACGAGGATACAGCTATCCCTGCCTGCGCCTCCGTCGTCTTCGTATTGAAGAAAGACTTTCCCTTTCAGCATGGTATCTGAAAGGATCTTACCATCGATGTTGAAGCTGGTGCTATGAAACAATTCCGCCAGTTTTTTCTGAAGGGCTTCGCCGCGAAGGTTCTTACCGATGATCTTACCTTGCGGGTCGACCAGGAAGTTGGCGGGAACGGAATTGACATAATAAGCCATGGCGGCCTTGCTGTTCCACCATTTCAGATCGCTGATATGTGTCCAGTTCAGATGGTCGCGAACGATGACCTTTTTCCAGAGGTCTTTTGAATCGGGTCTGTCGAGGGAGACACCAAGAATCTCAAAGCCGTTGGTCTTATATTTATCATAGGCTTTTTTGACGTTGGGCATTTCCGCCATACAGGGGCCGCACCAGGTAGCCCAGAAGTCAATCAGAACATATTTCCCTTTGAAGTCGGACAGTGAGACATCATGACCGCTGGTGTCAGGCAGGGTGATAGCAGGTGCATTATCACCGATGTCGGCGGAGCGCATGCCGCTGATACGGGTGGCCAACTCAATACCAGCAGGGGATCTTTGTAAGGTGGATGATAGTTTTTTGTAGAGCGAATCAAGGGCATTGGGGGTCTTGTTGCCGATAGAGTACTGGTTCAGCTGGTCAAGGCTGACGGGTGAAGCGGGGTGCTTTGCCACAAACTTTTTGATCACCTGTAATTTTCCGCTCATGATCTCTTTGCTATACCAGGCGTATCTTTTTCCTTCCGGGCGGTCTTTGTTGACGCTGTCGAGGAAGGCATATAATAGCTGGTTGTAAGCCTGGAGGTCCTTATTCAGGGGTGTGCCGGCGAGGTTGGGGTATTCGGCACCCTCCGGATAAGAGATGAGAATGGTTCCGGGTTCGAGATAGAAGAGGATGCTTTTTTGAAAATTTAAGGAGCCGTAAATCAGCTGACCTGTCTGATGCTGGTCGATCGTGCCTTTGAAGGTGAAATGACCATCGGTAATTTTGGCGGAGTCAAGATGTTTACCCGATTCAATGTTGTACCAGTTCAGCGTGATCTTTCCATTGAGCGGTGCTGCAATCTGACCTTTGACGGTATAAGGATGCTGTGCCTGGATAAATAAAGGGATCAGGGCGGATAAGAAGAAGAATATCTTTTTCATTTTTTGTTGAATTAAGTGTTAAAAACGAGCGCGGTATGCGAGGCTAACTATCTTGCCAAATCCTGTCCATTGGTTGCCGGGGGTAATCTGGCCATTGACGGGTTGTATGGTATATTGTTCCAGTGTTCCATTGGCGTCTGCAGGACCTGCAGGATCGTATGAGCCTACTGCAAGCTGTTTGGACCATTTCACGTAGTTGGCATTGCCATAACGGTCGTAGATATGGGGGAAGGATAGATAGCTTATTTGAGCGCTTCCTTTATCCACCATCAAAAAGCTTTGTTTTAATGAAAGGTCGTATTCATAGACCTTACCTCCGGAACTGTAGAACAGGTAACCATAATCGGGGCTAACCGTAAAAAGACTGGCAGTGGAGATGTCGGTACCTGTTATTTCCTGGAAATAATCCTGTGCAACTCCCAGGGTAAAACGGAGCAGATATATTTTTGAAGTGACCGGGTCTTTTAGTATGGCAAAGGTTCTTTTTACCTGACCTCCTTCGGGGTAATAATTACAATCCATCCATAAGAGGTCGTAACCCGTGGGGTAGTTGAGGGTGGGTGTGGGTTTTTGTACGTATGCAATGCCAACACCGGAAGATACTACAAAATTCCGGTTGTCTGCGTCGTAGAATACGGCGGAGGAACCGTCTGTCGCTACCCAGGGGGTAGTCCTGAAGGGAGTGCCTCCGGTGCTGTAAACGTTTACCGGGGTATATCTGAATGCGTATCCGGCATTGGTGGAATAACAATACATATTGCCGTCGTTGGCATACATATAGATGGTGGTGCTGCTATTGGTATTGATATAGTTCCCGGTGAGATGCTGAGCCGAGACGCCCTGGGGTACATTGCCGACCATCAGGTAACGGATATTGTAAGTTGGGTCCCAGGCGAAGGTCTCCTGGTTGATGCGGTTGGTATTGCCGGATGTAGAAAGGAAGATGCCATAATTCTGAGGTACCAGTCCTGCCCGGATATAGACCATACAAAACACTTGTAATGGCTGTCCGTCCATGGGCACAGTGGAGGCCTGTTTTTGCAGGATATCGGTGTACTGAGTAAAGGTGCTTTGTGTTTTGTTGAAGGATAACATGTCCAGCCTGGACTTGCCGGAAACATCATTCAGAACGAGGAAACCTTCGTAGACGGCGGTGGAAACCACCAGCGTCGTCTTTATATGAAATTCGACACCGGTTGTCTTGTCGGTGACCTTGTACATGAGGGTATAACTGCCGGGGGCCAGCGTGATAAGCCTGTTCAGGTTTTTGCTGGTAGAGAAAAGCGAGTCCGCTGCGGCACTGAGGACGCTGCTCGGACGATAAGTCCATTTATAAGTATAGGCGGTATCGTTATCGATGTTCTGTGAAGAAACAAGAACAGGCGATAACCGAAAGGTATCGTTGAAAAGGGTAGAGTATCCGTTTACGGTATCGAAGTTCGTAAAGGTGATGTTGTTGATGTCGTGATAGTGATAGTTGCCGAGGTCCTTGTAACAGGAGGAGAAAATTATTAGTATACAACACCAGGAAATTATTTTTCGCATGGTAATGAGTTTTTGAGATTAAGAATTACTGATAGCTTGCTCCCATGGTCATGGGGGTTATACCATCGCTTTCATAGACGGTCAGGCCTACTGCTGCCTGGTCCTGTAAATACCGGCTCATGGAAATGGCATAAAAAGAGGCGTCTGCTGACAGGTTGAGATCAGAAAGGCCAACGATCGGAAAATTCAGGGGCATTCCTACGACCTGGTTCATCAGCTGAACTTTTTTTATGCTGAAGATGCCGAAGTAGGGGGCAAAGACGCCTGTCCAGTAAGGGCCTGCCTGCAGGATGTCGGAGACATAGAATTTAAAGGTCAGGGTATTGATGGTGTCACCGGAGGCGGGAATTTTCTGCAGGTCCGTGTTGAAATTGGCATTGGCGCGAATGTTCAGGATAATGGTCTTTGTCGTGTCCTGCAGATCTTTGGCCCGGAGCAGTTTGATCGGAAAGGAATCGGTGAGTTTACCGGCGCGGATGACAAACTTCTGCGGCAATACGTAGTGGTCAGCTGCTGACGCCGTAGAGGAGGGGTCTGCTACTACGCTGTATTCCCGGTCTACGTCTGTTGGTGCGCCGGTGATCTGTACCGGCATCAGGAAGGTACTGTCCTGTACGGTTGCCGGGCTATAGGCAAATGAAATGTTGAGGGTATCCAGGCGTACGGTTACCTGCTGGACCCAGTTAAAATAGACATTGTTTTTTGTATCGTAGGTCAGCAGCTTTTCCTTTTTACAGGAAGCGATGAGGACCAGGGGAAGTATATAATTCAGGAGTTTCATGTTTTGATGTTTTTGTTACCGCGGTGTGGTTTCGGAAAGGGGTAAGGGGACGACATATTTGGCGGCGGTCATGGATATGTTGGCAGTGCCGGAAGTACCGGAGGGGATGGAGGTCTTATTGTTCCGTTTGTAATAAAAGAACAACTGTCCTTCGCCCCAGAATTCTTTCTGGTATTCCTTTTGGATCTCGGTTGCCACTACGGCGGCCGGGGTCAGGTTGATGACACCTCTATGGTATCTCACTGTATCCAGTGCGGCGATGGCAACGGTGGAGCTGGGGTCCGTCTCTGCTATGATATAGTACATTTCCGATTTTCTCAGCAGGGGTTGCAGAAAACGCCAGGGTTTTGTCGGTGTGGCCACGTCCGCGAACTTGAAGAAGGTGGGATAACTTTTCCCGTTGATCTGCCAGGTAGTCGAATTGGGTGTGGTATACCGGTAGTCGTTGGTATTACTTTCAAAGGTGTTGGCCAGGCGGGTTGGCTGTGCCGCGAGGATGCTTTGATCCGTTAGCGCCGCGCTGAAATACGCGAGATGGTTGATATACAGGTTTGTATTGTAAACGCTGAACAGAACTTCCGGTGAAAAGATCCTGTCGGGGTCGATCAGGACCCGGGCGATGCTGTCTTTTAGCCAGGGGAACCATTTTTCACCCTGGGTCAGGACGCCAATTGCCGAGTCATGGGCGGCGGATGGATTTCCTCCCCAAAGGTAAGCCCTTGCCATCAGTCCTTTTATCGCGAAATAATTCAAACGCTGATTGCGGTTGCCATTATAGAAGTCCTGGGAGAAGATGATCCCGCCGGTTATGACCGGGTCATTGGACAGCAGGTTTTCCGCCTGTGAAAAATCTGAGAGGACACTGTCCATGACCTGTTTTGCCGGGAGAAGGGGCTGTGAGTTACCATCGGCTTTTCTGTAATATGGGATGGCTGTCTGGCCGGATGCCTGTGAGTATGTCGGGCCGAACAAACGAAGCAGGTCGAAATGCAGGAGTGCCCGGATGCCGATGGCCTCACCTTTCATCTGGTCGGCGTGGGTTTGTGTCAGCACGCCGCTTTTTACGGTGGCGTCCATCATGGAGATGAACTTGTTCGCGTTAAGAATAGTACCATAGGCCTTTTGCCATAAGCCATCAAAAACGGCCTCTACGGAATCCTGCGTGTAAGCAAAGGACTGTGTCTGGTAATACGTGTAGGTACCGGAGGATGTCACATTATACCGCTGACCCAGCATTTCGACGGTGGTCATCGTCAGGCAGGCGCCATAGAGCCTGTTGTCGGCGAGGTCATTGTATAAACCGTTCAGGGCCTGTTGTACGGCTCTTTCGCTGGAATAGACCTGGATCTCGGTGTAGGAGGATTCCGGCTGAACGGTGAGGTATTTTTTGCATCCCGTCATCACCAGGATGGGGGCAAGTAGAAGTATGAAGGTTTGTCTCATTGTTGTAAGATTTTATTTAGAACGAAGCGCTGACGCTGAATGAAACCGTTCTGTCAAAAGGATAATTTATACCGCGCTCGGTCTTTACCGTTTCCAGCCAGAATATACTGTTCAGGTAGGCGGTGAAGTTCAGGCTTTGCATGCTCAGCCGTCTTATCCAGCCATTGGCTACCCGATACCCAAGACTAAAGGATTCCCCGTCGAAGTAATTGTTCTTCTCCAGGAAGCGGGAGGACATGGGTGTATAAGATGTGATTGAAATAGATTTGAACTGCGAGACATCACCTGGTTTTTGCCAGCGTTGGTACAGGGCGCGTTTGTCCTGGTTGTAGTATACGTAGGACTGGGAAATATTCTCCACCTTATTGTAAATGGCGCTGTTGAACATATAACCGCCATAGCTGTACCGGATATTGGCGCCAAGAGTGAAATTGCGATACGTGAAAGAGGTGTTGATCACCCCCTCTATTTTTGGCCGGGTACTACCGATCCTGACTATATCGTTCGGGTCGTAGGTGAATGTCAGCGTTCCATCCTTTTTGAGGAACAGTTCCTGCCCGGTAGCGGGGTCAATGCCTTTTGATATGACGGCCCAGGTATCGTCGGGGCTGTATCCGTCCTGGTAGCGGACGAGTCCGTTGCTGGTTTGTTCTGCTTTGTTCAGGGCCGCAAGACTATTGCCGAGACCTCCATACTTGCTGGTATAGGCACTGCCTGTTATGCCGACTGTCCATATGATATGCTTCTTCATATTGTAGATGGGTGACAGGCGCAGGTTAAAGTCCCATCCTTTTGTGGTGAGCTGGCCGATATTCATCACATAATTCCCATTGACGCCAACGGAGGAGGGAAGGGTATTATTGGCACCGATGGCCAGCGGGTCGGTCCTTTTGATGAAGTATTCGGCGTAACCGCTGATGCGGTTGTGCAGGAAGGCGAAGTCTGTACCATAGGACTGTTGGAGGGTTTTTTGCCATGCGAGGTTGGCGTTGCCAAGAGAGGAAAGCTCAAGACCCTGTCCAAAGTTGGTGAGGCCGGGCTGGATGGAATAGACCGATACGGAGCTGAACTGTCCCAGGTTCTCATTACCGGTATAACCTATATCTCCCCTGATCTTCAGCAGGTCGATGAAACGATACTGTCTCAGGAATTTTTCTTTCGAGATATTCCAGCCGAGGCCTGCGGAAGCAAAGGGTTTGAATTGTTTGTTGGATCCGAATACGCTTGCGCCATCCAGCCTGTAGGTGGCATCCAGGAGGAAGCGTTGGTTATAGGCATAATTGATGCTGCCGAGGAATCCTACGCTGTGTGAGCGGGCTGAGGAGGCGGAAGGGGTTGTATAGGGAGTATAGCTAAAGGAATAAGATGGATTGCCATTGGTCCCATAAGGGAAACCTACGGAGGAAAATCCTACGGAATTAGCCGAGGTTTGCTGGAGATCGGCGCGGGCGTTGGCGTTGAACTGATGTTTGTCAACCACTTTGGCATAGGAGAGCATGATGTTGCCGGCGTAGCCAGTATTTTCAGCGCGGTTGTTGTTGTAACTACCTTTCTGATGATAGTCTACATTATCGAAACCAGGATCTTCCGGTGGCTTGAAGGCGATGGCGGTGCTGTTGCCTTTACTTAGCTGAAGGCCTCCCTGTAATCTCAGGCCGGCGGCCAGGTTGAAGATGGCTTGCAGGTTATTATAAAAAGCAAAACTTTTTGTCTGATCGATGCTATTCAAAGAAGCGGTGTAGAGCGGATTGGTCATTCTGGAGACGACGGAATCCAGGTATTCTGGTATGGTGCCGTCAGCATTCCGCTTCTTAAAATAGGGGTTAGCCTGGGCAAAGAGGGAAAAGTCACCATAGGGAGATGCCGTGGCTGTATTGCCGGAGAGGGAAAACATATCGGTGATGTTGACTCTTCCTTTCCGGTAGGTCGTATTAAAATTACCGCTCCAGTTCTGCCGGCCTGATCCTTTCATGATGCCGTCCTGGTTGCCGTAGGAAGCGCCGGCATTGAAGAGCAGGGCATTGGTGCCCCCCGAAAGCTGGATGGAATGCCTGTTGGTGACGCCGAGGTGTACCGGTTCGCTCAACCAATAGGTATTGACGCCTTGTTGTACGGCGGTGAGGCGCTGGTTATATTGCTGGTCGGACAGCCATTGCGTATTGGGCTGATTGTTATAAATGCCGGATAATTTTTCAAAACGGAGCTTCTCGGCGGCGTTCATAAGATTGTAACTGCGGAGATCGGGCATGTCGAGAGAGAAATCACCGGAATAGCTGATACGCAGCTCTCCGGGCAAAGGACGTTTCGTCTCCACTACAACTACTCCGTTGGATGCTTTTGCTCCGTATAAAGCCGTGGATGCGGCGTCTTTTAGAATGGTCACGGATAAGACCCTGTTCATGTCGAGGTCATAGATGGCCTGGAGGGTGCTTTCGAAGCCATCCAAAATAAATAGGGGTTGATTGGGATCGGAGTTGAACTGGTCGTTGAGATCGGTGGTACTGATGCTGGTGCGTCCCCTGATCTCAAACGTGGGCAAGGTATTAGGATTGGAGCCCTGGTTGTTGTTGGTGATCTGTACGAAGGTAGGATCGAGCGTTTTCAGGCTTTCGAGGACATTTCTGTTTCCGATGGTCTTTAGCTGGTCACCGGTATAGGTAGTGGCGGCGCCGGTGAAGCTGGATTTGTTACGGGTGAACATGCCGTTGTTGACTTCCATGACGCTGAGCTCGGTGATCCTTATCTTCAGATGGACGAAGAAGGAGGTCTGGTTTCCTTTTAACCTGATCTCCTGTGTTTCGTACCCGATGCTGCTGATGACGAGCGTGGGATTATTGGGAATGCCCTGTAATAAAACGTCTCCCTGCGGGTTGGTGAGGTTTGCCCTTTTGGTACCTTTTACGGTGACGGTGGCGCCGCCGATGGGTGTACCATGTTCATTGAGGACCTTTCCCTTTATATCGGAGGTTGGGATAGTATCCGGTAGGGGGGAGGCGGGAAGCACAGGCCGGGGGCTAAGGATTATGGTCTTGTTGGCAATGGCGTAGGTGAAGGGCTGATTGCGGAAGATCACGTCGAGGACGCTTTTTAGTTCGGCTTTGTTCACTTCGATGGACACGCTTCTGGCTTCTTTCATTTGTTCGAGCCGGTAGAAGAGTTCGTAACCCGTTTGGGCGGCGATGTCTTTTAGTGTCTTTTCCAATGGCGCATTAGAGAGCCTAAGTGTCACCGTTTGTGAGACGGCTTTTGCGCTGACCTGTAAGCAGGTAGCCAATAATAACACGGTTGTCAACTTCATAAGCAGTAAAAATTGGCTTCGGAAAAGCCGGCCGTCCGGCCTTTTCCCATTAGCAGAAAATTGCATACTTTGCATATAGTTTTGGGTTAAAGAATAATGAGCCTATCGGGTTTTGTTGTTCTTATCATCCAACTCCTCGCCGGAGGCACCGCGAATGCTTCCGGTTTTTTATTGGAATAATTTTGGGCTTGCAAGCCTCTTTTTATTGCATGACGATAATTTTATGGTTTTCCAATTTAAAATGCAGGCCACTTAGTTCGAGGACCTGTAATACTTCGGAAAGGTTGTTGTTACGGAAGGTCCCGCCTGCGAACTGGTAGTCGGGCAGGTTTCCGCGGTATTCTACTTCGACATCATACCACCGGGCTATTTGCCGCATGACCGTCTTTATATCCGAGTGATCGAATTTGAAACGACCGTTGATCCAGGCGGTGACGTTGGAGACATCCGGTTTTGTTGTTGCAAGGTCGCCGGTGGTTGGATTGTTGGCCACTTGTTCGCCGGGATGAAGGAGAATAGTTTTTCCTGTTGCGTTGACTTTTATGGAACCTTCCAGCAGGGTTGTTCGCAGGATGGGTTCGTCTGCATAAGCGTTGACGTTGAAGTGGGTGCCAAGGACTTGTATCCTCTGTGTGGGTGTCATTACCACAAAGGGGGATACGGCATCGGGTGAGACTTCAAGATAGGCTTCTCCGGTAACTTCTATTTTTCTTTCGTTGCCGGTAAAGCTGATGGGATAATGGATCGAGGAGGCTGCATTCAGCCAGACCTTTGTTCCATCGCCGAGGGTCAGCTGCCATTGTCTGCCTTTTGGTGTTGAGACGGTGTTGTAGAGGACTTCGGCTGTCTTGCCTTCATAGGCCAGCTGGCCGTCCTTTTTGATGACTTTTATGTGGCTGTCGCTGGCGAGAGTTCCGTTGCCGGCGCTGTCGAGAACGATCTGTTTTCCATTGGACAGGGTGAGGATAGCGCCGCTGTGACCCGGAAGGATGTCCTGTTTCGCGATGGCGGATGCCGGGGTGCCGGCAGGGGCGGCTTTTCTGTGGTTGAGGTATAGGATAGTTGTCGTGGCGGCCAGGAGCAACAGGATCGCGGCGGCGGCTGCCCAGGTCCGGCGCCGGTAGAATGGACGGACGATGGCGGATTGAAGCGGAGTTTCAGCGGCGGTATGACCGGACAGAATGCGTTGCAGAAGTACCTGTTCCCGGTCGGCGGGGGCAAGCCCTTTCAGGTCTTTGTCCATCAGCATTTTATCGATGGCATCGGGGATTTGCTGGTTTTGTGTCTGCAGCAGCTGCCGAAGCCGATGTTGGTCCTCTTCGCTTAACTGGTCGGAGAGGATGCGTTCCCATAAATCGTCAAATTCGTTCATATAAGATCAGGTGTTGTAATAAAGACTATCGCCGGAAAAAAGAGGTCTAGTTCTTTTTAATTATTTTTTTGGATAAGGGGAGGGCGGTATAAGGCGTAATGGCGGGAGCAAGCGTTAAAGCACGGCTGATAAGAGGCAAAGGATAAGAAGAAGGCCGTCGGTATTGGCCTGCAGGTATTCCCTGATGTTTTGAAGGGCTTTGACCATATGGTTTCGGACGGTACTTTTTGAGATACCCAGCTGTTGGGCTATTTGTTCATATTTCAGGCCGCCCTCCCGGCTGAGGCGATAGACCTCCTGCTGTTGTGGGGACAATTGCCCGACAGCCTGGTGGATCAGTCTTCCGGATTCCTTGGCCAGCAATTCCTCTTCGGGTGTCCAGCTTGCCGTGCCGGGGTCTTCCAGCTTTTGCAGGAGACTTTCCTTTATACCGGTTTGGCGCAGGCTGGTGTAAATAGCGTTGCGGGCAACAATGAAAAGGTAGTTGTCGAAGTGTTCGATGGAAGTCAGCTGGCTCCTGTTGAGCCATATTTTCAAAAAGATGTCCTGTACGAGGTCCTCCGATGTGGTAACGGAGCGGGTAATGCTTAATGCTACCGTGTAAATATGATCCCAGTGCTGATGAAATAAGAGGCCAAAAGCCTTTTCATCGCCCGCTGCTACCATTCTCAGTAAGTCCTTCTCATATAATTTGGGTTCCTGCACTCGTTGTCAAAAATAAAAAAATTTGGCGATTTGAGTTTTCAAATAGATATTTGCTTCACAATGAAGATAACGATCAATCAACAATGGTGGTGGCATACGAACTCCGAACGGGGCGAGTAAGGCTATTGTCATAGTTTATCAATAGTATTTACCAGATTGGGCCCCGAGTTTCGGGGCCTTTTTTATTTATGCCATTTTAACTATTGGCGCCATTTTAATTGGACTGAGTCCAACCCAGACATGAAAAAGATAGAAATCAAGACAAATTGTAAGAAGCTGCTCTCGGACATCTATACGCCGGTTGGTATTTATCTGCGCTTGCGGGACCGGTTCCGGGACACTATTCTGCTGGAAAGCACGGATTACCATGCAGCTGAGAACAGCTATTCTTTTATCTGCATCAATGCCATTGCCGGTATGGAGATCACGGATACACGGAGCATTGAATTCAAGCTGCCGGGGCAGAAGCCTGAGCGGGTGCCTTTGCAAAATCTTTCGGATACGCCGAAGCTGTTGTGGGAGTTCATGCAGCGGTTTGATATCGAGGTGGCAAAGGAAAAGCCGGTGAGGGCGACGCAGGGGCTGTTTGGGTATACCACTTTTGATGCGGTGCAATTTTTCGATACGATAAAATTTGAGCCTAAACCCGGTACCGGGGGTGGGATACCATTGATGCGTTACCGCCTGTACCAATATGTCATCGCCATCAATCATTTTAAAGACGAGCTATATATCTGTGAGAATAAGATAAATGGAATAGAATCCGAATTGCCGGTGGTGGAGTCATTGATCCGGAGCAAGGATGTGCCGGTTTATCCGTTCCAGCCCATGGGAGAGGAGACCTCGAATCTTACGGATGAGGAGTACCGGCAGATCGTGCAAAAGGGTATAAATTCCTGTCTGCGGGGAGATGTCTTCCAAATCGTGCTTAGCCGCCGTTTTCAGCAGGGATTTAGTGGTGACGAATTCAATGTGTATCGCGCTTTACGGAATATCAATCCTTCGCCTTACTTATTCTTCTTCGACTATGGTGACTACAAACTGATGGGATCTTCTCCCGAGTCACAGATATTATTGCAAAACGGAGAGGCCATTGTGCATCCTATCGCGGGGACCTTCAAAAGGAGCGGAGATGATGTTACAGACAGGCAGATGGCGGACAAGCTGCTAAAGGATGCCAAGGAAAATGCGGAGCATGTGATGCTGGTCGACCTGGCCCGGAATGACCTGAGCCGCAACTGTGACAACGTGACGGTGGTGCATTACCGGCAGGTACAATATTATTCTCATGTCATTCACCTGGTAAGCGAGGTGCGGGGACTTCTGAGAGAAGGATATAATCCATTCGCTCTGCTGGCGACCACTTTCCCCGCGGGTACGCTCAGCGGGGCTCCGAAGTTCAAGGCGATGGAGCTGATCGACGGATATGAACCTACCGCCAGGAGCTATTATGGCGGCTGTATAGGGTTTATGGGGTTTGACAGGAGCAGTGTACATGCGATCATGATCCGCAGTCTGCTAAGCCGGAACAATACCCTGACCTATCAGGCCGGGGCAGGAGTGGTGGCAGCCAGCCAGCCGGAAAGTGAATTACAGGAAGTGAACAATAAATTGGGTGCGCTGAAGTCGGCTATTTTGTACGCTGCGCAGCTGGTATAATCTATAAATAAACGATCGTGACACGAATACTTGTTTTTGATAACTACGACTCTTTTACCTATAACCTCGTGCATTTGGTGGAGAAGCTGACGAAACAGCGGGTGGAGGTGTACAGGAATGATAAGGTGCCATTGGAAAAAGTGAAGGATTATGATAAGATCATTCTCTCTCCGGGGCCGGGTGTTCCTTCCGAGGCAGGACTATTATTGCCCCTGATCAGGGAGTATGCTGCATCGAAGCCGATATTGGGTGTTTGTCTCGGGCACCAGGCTATCGGGGAGGCGTTTGGCGGGAAACTGGTGAATTTAAGCACGGTGTATCATGGGGTGGCGACACCGATAAAGGTGTTGAAGCCGGGCGCTTTGTTCGAGGGGTTGCCGGAGACCCTGGAAGTTGGCCGATACCACAGCTGGGTGGTCAGTGACGAAAGTTGGCCGGACGAGCTGGAAGTGACGGCGAGGGATGAAAAGAATTTTATTATGGGGTTGAGACATAAGACCCTGGATGTACAAGGGGTGCAATTCCACCCGGAGAGCGTGCTGACACCATTGGGTGAAAAAATACTGGCGAATTGGTTGAAGCAATAATACTAAATCAATGAAAAAGATATTACAATATTTGTTTGAGCATAAAACTTTGGGCCGGGAACAGGCTAAAGATGTGCTGACCCGTATCGCCAGGGCTGAATTCAATGAAAGCGAGCTGGCTGCATTTATAACGGTATATCTTATGCGCAGCGTCACTATTGAAGAGCTGCAAGGCTTTCGGGATGCATTGCTGGACCTCTGTGTCCGTGTCGATCTCGACGGACAGGAAACCATCGACATCGTCGGGACGGGCGGAGATGGGAAAAATACTTTTAATATCTCCACGCTGGCGTGTTTTATCGTGGCAGGAACGGGGCATAAGGTGGCCAAACACGGGAATTACGGTGCGAGCACTATCAGCGGCGCATCCAATGTGATGGAGCAGCTGGGCTATCATCATAAGAATGACACCGGCAAGCTGAAGAAAGAGATAGAAGCCGCGGGGATCTGTTTTTTGCATGCGCCCTTATTCCATCCGGCATTGAAGACGGTAGGACCTATTCGCAAGAATCTGGGTGTCCGGACCTTTTTCAACATGCTTGGACCGATGGTCAACCCTGCTTTTCCAATGACACAGCTGGTTGGCGTTTATAACCTGGAAATGGCGAGGATCTACAACTATCTGCTTCAGCAGACGGGAGGGAGGTTTACCATCATTCACAGTCTGGATGGCTATGATGAGATCTCCCTCACAGGGGATACAAAGGTCATTACGAACAGGGGGGAAAAGATCATGACTCCCGAAGAATTAGGTAAGAGAATGGTAAATGCTACCGATATTTATGGGGGCAATACGGTGGAGGAAGCGGCGAAGATCTTTGTCAGGATACTGAAGGTGGAAGGCAGCTGGGCGCAGAATGCGGTGGTGCTGGCGAATGCGGCTATGGCACTATTTGCAAGCGGAGGATTTGTCGATTATGAATCGGCCTATGGGGCTGCGGTGGAAAGCCTGGAAAGCGGGAAAGCCTATGGGGCATTGGAAAAATTAATCGCATTGCAATGAACATATTAGATAAGATAATAGCATTTAAGAGGAAGGAAGTGGCGGAAAGGAAGGTGTCGGCGCCGGTATCGGCATTGGAGAAGGAGGCTGGCTTTTCGAGAACAGTATTGTCTTTAAGGCAGAGTATTCTTGATCCGGCGAGGACAGGGATCATTGCGGAGTTTAAACGGCGCAGCCCTTCGAAGGGCGTGATCAATGACCAGGTGACTGTCGAATCGGTGACGAAGGGTTATGCAGCGGCCGGGGCGAGCTGTCTTTCGGTGCTGACGGATTCCGAATTCTTTGGAGGTACGAGTGATGATCTTCGTGCGGCCCGGGTAAATGGGATCCCTATCTTACGCAAGGATTTTATGATCGACGAATACCAGATCGTGGAGGCGCGTGCGATGGGGGCGGATGTCATTTTGCTGATCGCGGCATGTTTGACGCCGGAGGAAGTTCGGGGTCTGGCGCGTTTTGCCCTATCGCTGGGGCTGGAGGTTTTACTGGAGATCCATAACGAGGAAGAGCTGGGGCATATCTGTGATGAAACAGCGCTGGTAGGGGTCAACAACCGGGACTTAAAAACCTTTACCGTAGATGTCGAGCGTTCGATCCGGCTCAGTAAGAAGATCCCTGCGGGGAAGCTGCTGATCGCGGAGAGCGGCATCAACGAAGCGGCTACGATACTACATATGAAAAAGGCTGGATTCCAGGGTTTCCTGGTCGGGGAACGTTTTATGAAGGAAAAAGACCCGGCAGCCGCTTTTGGAGCCTTTGTAAGGGAAATTAAAAACATATGAGAGTAAAAGTATGCGGGATGACCGAACTTGACCAGGTCAGGCAGCTGGACGCCATGGGGGTGGATTTTGCGGGGTTTATCTTTTACCCCAAGTCTCCGCGTTATGTCGTTCGCCACCTGGCTGGCGAGCAACTCAAAAAGGCAAAACTACGTATAGGCAAGGTCGGAGTATTTGTCAACGCTGTCTATGACGAAGTCATGAAGCAGGTAGACTCCTATGGATTGGATATGGTGCAGCTTCATGGTGATGAGACACCGCGGTTTTGCGAGCAGCTGGCCAGCTATATTACTGTCATCAAGGTTTTTCGGATGGGTGAGAATGATCCCATAGACTGGCTGATCCGTCCCTACCAGGATTATTGCGACATGTTCCTTTTTGATACCGAAGGAGTAGGATATGGAGGGACGGGGAAGAAATTCAATTGGGAGACGCTAAAGCCTGCGCATATAGACAAATTATATTTTTTGAGCGGCGGCATCGAGCCGGCGGATGTGGACAGGCTGAAGGTATTTGAGAAAGAGCCGATCGCGCGGAAGCTTTTTGCAATAGATGTCAATAGTAAGTTTGAGATAAGTCCGGGTGTAAAAGATCTGAAGAAAGTAAGAACGTTCCTGGATAATGTTAAGAATCCCAACGCATAAATAAAAGAGTATGAAAACATATCAGTCTCCGGATGAACGGGGTTATTATGGAAAATTCGGGGGTGCCTTCATTCCTGAGATGTTATATCCCAATGTGGAAGAATTACGGACGAGATACCTGGAGATCATGCATGAGGCGGCTTTTCAAAAGGAATTCCAATCGTTGTTAAAAGACTATGTGGGGCGCCCTTCGCCATTGTACCTGGCCAAAAGGCTGAGTGCAAAATACAATACGGAGATATTTTTGAAACGGGAGGACCTGAATCATACGGGGGCGCATAAGATCAATAATACGATCGGTCAGATATTGCTGGCGCAGCGGCTTGGCAAACACCGGATCATTGCGGAGACGGGAGCGGGTCAGCATGGCGTGGCGACTGCTACGGTGTGTGCGTTGAAGGGCATCGAATGTATCGTCTACATGGGTGAGAAGGATATCGAACGGCAGGCGCCAAATGTAGCGCGGATGAAGATGCTGGGTGCGAAGGTTATCCCGGCCACCAGTGGCAGCAAGACCCTGAAGGATGCGACCAATGAGGCCATCCGTGACTGGATAAACAATCCTGTAGACACACACTATATTATTGGAAGTGTGGTTGGGCCGCATCCATATCCGGATATGGTAGCGCGTTTTCAGAGTGTCATCAGCGAAGAGATACGGATACAGCTAAAAGAAAAAACGGGCAGTGAATTGCCTACGCATGTTATTGCGTGCGTCGGCGGAGGCAGCAATGCGGCGGGTACGTTCTATCATTTTTTGGATGATCTTTCCGTCGAGCTGATAGCTGTGGAAGCGGCGGGGCATGGGGTTGGAAGCGGGATGAGCGCTGCGACGACGCAGCTGGGCAAGCCGGGTGTGCTGCATGGCAGCCGCAGCTATGTGATGCAGACAGAAGATGGGCAGGTAGTGGAACCGCATAGCATCTCTGCCGGCCTGGATTACCCGGGAATAGGGCCCCTGCATGCGCATTTATTTGACAGCGGGAGGGGAACTTTTTTGAGCGCCACCGATGAGGAAGCCGTGGCGGCTGCTTTCCAGCTGACGCGGCTGGAGGGGATCATACCGGCACTGGAGTCGTCGCATGCGCTGGCGGCGCTGGATCAGCTGCAGCTGAATGAGAAGGATACGGTAGTGCTGTGTCTGAGCGGGAGGGGTGATAAGGATATGGCAACCTATATGAAAGCAATGGAAGAACAAACATTTTAGAACATGAGCAGGATATCCGATCTTTTTAAGAAGAAGAGTAAAAAGGTGTTGAATGTATATTGCACGGCGGGTTTTCCCCGGCTGGAAAGCACCCTGGAAGTGCTGAAGGCATTGGAGGAAAATGGGGCGGACCTGATCGAACTGGGCATGCCCTATAGCGACCCGCTGGCAGATGGTCCGGTGATACAGGCCAGCAGCACGAAAGCATTGGAGAACGGGATGACCATCGCCACGCTGTTCAGTCAGCTGAAGACTATGCGGCCGGCTATCGGAGTACCTGTGCTGCTGATGGGATATATGAACCCGGTGCTGCAGTATGGCTTTGAGAAATTCTGTGAGTCGGCGGCGGGAGCGGGTGTAGATGGACTGATCCTGCCTGATCTTCCGATCTACGAATTTGAAACGGAATACGGGCCCGTCATGAAAAGATATGGTCTTGACTTTATATTCCTGGTGACACCGGAGACATCGGAAGAGCGGGTCCGGAAGGTGGACTCGCTGAGCTCGGGTTTTCTCTATGCGGTGTCATCCTCTTCCACTACGGGGAAGAATAAGGAGATCAATGACCAACAGGAATACTTTCGGCGACTTGCGGGGATGGGGCTGCGGAATCCGGTGATGGTTGGTTTTGGGATAAGGGATAAGGCCAGTTTTGAGGCGGCTTGTCTGCATGCCAACGGGGCTATTATCGGGACGGCTTATATCAAGGCATTGGAGAATGGTAATTCTGTCGCTGACGCGACGCGGGAATTTTTGGATACTATCTTAAAATAGGAAGATGAATCTGGCAATTGTAAAATATAATGCGGGGAATATCCAATCGGTCCTGTATGCGCTGGAGCGGATCGGCCGGGAGGCTGTCGTGACGGATGATGCGGCGGCGCTGCGGAGCGCGGATAAAGTGATCTTTCCGGGAGTTGGAGAGGCGAGTACGGCGATGAGCTATCTGAAGGAGAGGGGGCTGGACCAGCTGATAAAGGAGTTGCAGCAGCCGGTACTGGGAATCTGTCTTGGGATGCAATTGATGTGCAGCTATAGTGAGGAGAATGATACGGAGTGTTTGGGGATCTTCGATGAGGGGGTACGGCAATTTGCGCCGGCGGCGGGTGGCGGCGGGCTGAAAGTTCCGCAGATCGGATGGAACAATATATATGATCTGAAGACGGGATTATTTGAAGGGGTAGCGGATCAGAGCTATTGCTATTTTGTGCATGGGTATTATGCCTCGCTGGGTGAACATACTATTGGCCGGACGGATTATGTACAGCCTTACAGTTCTGCACTGCATAAGGGGAATTTTTACGGGGTGCAATTTCACCCGGAGAAGTCGGCGCAGGTAGGGGAAAGGATATTAAAAAACTTTATAGACAGAATATAACAATGGAGATCATTCCGGCAATAGACATCATCGACGGGAAATGTGTCCGGCTTACGCAGGGCGACTATGCACAAAAGAAGATCTACAATGAGTTCCCTTTGGAGGTAGCGATGGAATTCGAGGATGCGGGATTGAAAAGACTGCACCTTGTAGATCTGGATGGAGCGAAGGCCGGGAAGGTAAAGAACTGGAAGGTACTGGAGACGGTGGCTTCGAAGACGGGGTTGGTAGTGGATTTTGGCGGCGGCATCAAGACGGCGCAGGACGTGGACATTGTCATCAACTCCGGTGCGGCCTTAGCAACGGTGGGTAGTATTGCGGTAAAGGACGGACCTCTTTTTGTGAGCTGGCTGGAGGAATATGGGGCAGACCGTTTCCTGCTGGGAGCTGATGTGAAGGAGGAGAAGATAGCCGTTGGCGGATGGCTGGAGACAACGGACCGGTGGATCTACGATTTTATCGAAGAGTATACCGGGAAGGGGATCACGCAGCTGTTCTGTACCGATGTAAGCAAGGATGGGCTGTTGCAGGGGCCTGCTTTGGAATTGTATGCGACTATTATCGATAAATTCCCTGAGCTGCATTTTATCGCCAGCGGGGGGGTCAGCGGGATGGATGATGTGCTGAGGCTGGAGGAGATTGGCTGTAAGGGGGTGATCATTGGAAAAGCTATCTATGAAGGACGGGTTACTTTAAAAGAATTATCGGAATTATGTTAACCAAACGAATCATACCCTGTCTGGATATAAAGGACGGACGTACTGTAAAGGGCGTCAATTTTGAAAATATCAGAGATGCAGGGGATCCGGTAGAACTGGGGGCGTTGTATGCACAGCAGGGGGCCGATGAACTTGTCTTTTTGGACATTACGGCGACCAACGAAAAACGCAAGACCTTGCGCGAACTGGTGAACAGGATAGCGCATCATATCAATATCCCCTTTACGGTGGGCGGGGGGATCAGCAGTGTGGAGGATGTCAGCCTGCTGTTGCAGAATGGTGCGGATAAGATCTCTGTGAATACCTCTGCTTTCAAACGACGGGAGCTGATATCGGAGCTGGCGAAGGAATTTGGCAGCCAGTGTGTGGTATTGGCTATCGACACGAAACAGGAAGAAGACGGCGAGTGGTATGTCTATTTGAACGGGGGCAGGGTGAAGACGGAAGTGTTGTGTGCGGATTGGGCCAGGGAAGGGGTGGACAGGGGGGCGGGGGAGATCCTGCTGACCTCGATGAACAATGACGGAACAAAAAAAGGATTTGCGCTGGATATAACGCGGGAACTGGCAAGCTCTTTGACGGTACCTGTCATAGCCTCCGGGGGCGGTGGTACAAAAGATCATTTTGTGGATGTACTGGGAGCCGGCAGGGCGGATGCCGCATTGGCGGCCAGCATTTTTCACTTTAAGGAAATTGCAATCCCGGAATTAAAAGGATATTTGCGGGAGCATAATATAACGGTTCGACTATGAGTAAGTTGCAGATAGATTTTCAAAAATCGCCCGATGGCCTGGTGCCGGCTGTGGTACAGGATGCCGATACCTTTAAAGTGCTGATGTTAGGCTATATGAACGTGGAAGCATTGGAGCAGACGCAGAAGGAAGGGAAGGTCACTTTTTTCAGCCGGAGCAAACAGCGTCTTTGGACAAAGGGCGAAGAGAGCGGTAATTTCCTGTTAGTAAAGGAGATAGCTGTGGATTGCGACAAGGATACCCTGCTGATCAAGGCTGAACCGCTGGGGCCGGTCTGTCACACGGGAGCGGATACCTGCTGGGATGAAAAGAATCACCGGGAGGACTTTCTGGCTTTACTGGAAGAGACGATAGCAGCGCGCCGTCTTGAGGCGGACCCTGAAAAGTCCTATGTTGCCCGTCTTTTTGGCAAGGGAATCAATAAGATAGCTCAGAAGGTCGGAGAAGAAGCGGTAGAATTGGTCATCGAGGCAAAGGATCATGATGATAAATTATTCCTGGATGAGGCTTCAGACCTGCTGTTCCATTATTTGATCCTTCTTAACGCAAAAGGATATAACTTACAGGACGTAACAAATGTGTTGCGTGAAAGACATAAAAAATAAGGATAATATGAAGTTGTTTTTTGGGGTATTGCTGGCTCTTCCTGTGGTAGGGCTGGCACAGAATACCAAGATGCCTGCGAACTCCTCTGCGACGGCCGGGAGTGAAAATAAATTTACGATCACGGGAACTGTGAAAGGGGCTACGGAGAATTCGAGGGTCTCCCTGACAGATGCGTCGAACCCGACGGATACGGTGGCGGAAGCAAGGGTAAAGGGCGGCCAATTTGTGCTTAGCGGTCATGTATCAGAGCCTAATTTATATGAGCTGAATTTTGATGCGGTAAAGAAAAAGGCACCCTTGTTCATGGGGAATGATAAGTTGAGTGTGTCGGGATCGACGGAGGACATGAAAGAGCTAAAGGTCAGCGGATCTCCTTCCAATGATGACTTTGTGGCTTTCCAGGCCTTGTTCAATCCTTATTTTGCGCGGTTGAATGCGTTGATGACGACTGCTAATTCGCCGGCGGGAGTACCGAAGAAGGACTCTCTTTTTCGCGAGTACAAGAAGCTGACGGATAGCATCTTTGTGGTCATCGATGGGTTTGTCGAAAAGAAGAAATCTTCCTATGTCACCCCTTTTGTGCTGGTCGTTGTAAACCAGCTGACCGAAGACGCGACGGCACAGGACAGGCGGCTGCATTCGCTGTCACCTGAGATTCAGAAAGGGTATTATGCCCAATACCTTCAAAAGATGGTAGATGATGCAAAGATCGGAGCCGTAGGTACGGAAGCCATAGACTTCACACAGAACGATACGTCGGGGCATGCTGTGACCCTTTCCTCGTTTAAGGGAAAATATGTACTGGTCGATTTCTGGGCCAGCTGGTGTGGTCCCTGCCGGATGGAGAATCCGAATGTGGTGAATACTTATCAGAAGTTCAAGAGCAAGAATTTTACTGTGTTAGGGGTGTCGCTGGATAAGGCCAAGGAGCCCTGGGTGAAGGCGATAAAAGACGATGGTCTGGCCTGGACGCAGGTGAGTGATCTAAAGTATTGGTACAATGAGGCAGCAGCAAAATATCATATCCAGAGTATCCCGCAGAACCTGCTGGTTGATCCGAGCGGGAAGATCGTGGGAAGGAACCTGAGGGGTGCGGATCTGCAGGCGAGACTTTGTGAGCTATTGGGATGTAATTAATAATACGCCTTGAAAAAAGCCGGCCCGGAGAATTTCGGGCCGGCTTTTTTTTAATTAATATCTTTTCCTTCCTGGAGCATGGGAAGTAATTTTTCTATATTGGTTTTGTTGAGGCCATCGGGCGCCTGGGCCTGTGCTTTTTTGAGATACTCCAGCGCTTTTTTGTAGTCGCCGGTGGCGGAATAACCGCGGGCCATGCCCATGTTCGTCGTGAACTCATTGGGATGCCTGTCGTAATTGAGCTTGAACGCTTCGAAGGCTTCCTTTGGTTTTTTCTGCGTGATCAATAACCGGGCATACTGATGGATCTCGCCTATTTTACCAAGGGGCAGGGCTTCCTTCATGACGGCATCCGCCTCTTCTTTCCTGTTGAGCAGCGCCAGGATCTGGGCCTTGGTGGAAAGGGTGGTAAAATTCTTGTCGCCTACGACATTTGGGTTGACGGCGGAGTCGGCCCAGGCCAGTCCTTCTTCGAGATTGGTGTTACGCGTGGCGCAGAACTGGGCGGCCTGGTTCCAGGATGTCCAGATAAAACCCTTGTCGGTGCGCAGCTCGCGGCGGAAGGATTCCAGCTGGGTTTTGACGTAATCGACCTCGACTTTAAAAGGGAAGCTTAGTTTTTCCCATTCGAGGGCGATGGTGGCGGAATTTTCCTTCTGATCCAGGAACTCGTATCTGAGCCATTCCACTTCTTTATCCATCGCTACGGGTTTGATCTTTACGCGAAGCGCATCTTCTTTGGGATCGTAGAAAAAGCTGCCCCATGAGGTGCTGTTGCGGGAGAAGATAAGCGTGGATTCGGTGGGGCCATACGCTACGAAGAAGCCGTATTTGCCTGCGGGCAGGGGCTGGCCTTCGATGGCGACGTCGGTGCTGAACTCGATGGTCGTGTTCTCGTTAGCTCCGGCCCGCCAGGGTGCGGCTTTGCTGCTGCCAAAACCCTGGTCGGTATACCCTTCGGGAACGAGCTTGCCCCAGACCTTGCCTTCGCGTCCTTTGACGCCGGGGCGGTCGTAATGCAGGCTGATATCGGTGATGCCTATGCGTTCGGTTAAGGCCGCTTTTTTGTTGCCGCCGTTGGGCAATGAGGTCAACTGGGCGTAAGTGTGTGAGCTGAAACAGAATAGGGCCAGCAGGAAGCCGGCAGTCAGACTTTTACTCATAGTGAAGCAGTTTTACAGGTTAATGTTGAAGATCCAGTAAAAGTAATGTTTATCCCCCCTGGCAGGGGGGATTTTATATTGAAGGCGAATAAGCAGGATGATGTTGCTGAAGCGTGAGAAAAGGGAACTGAACCTGTAAAACGGGGCTACTGTAGTTGGCGTTTGTAAAGCTGAATGGTATTCTCATAGCCTAAGTACAGGGCGTCGCTGATGAGGGCATGGCCGATGGAAACTTCGTCCAGGCCCGGGATATTGCGGGCGAAGAACTGGAGATTGTGGAGGTCGAGATCATGACCGGCGTTGAGGCCAAGGCCTAATAGAATGGCGCGTTCTGCGGCGGCGCGATAGGGAGCGATGGCCTTGTCGCGGTCGGTATGGCATTCATGCGCGTAGGCTTCGGTGTAGAGCTCGACGCGGTCGGTTCCTGTGGCGGCGGCGCCTTCTATCATCGCAATGACGGGGTCGACGAAGAGGGATACGCGGATGCCGGCTTTTTTAAACACCCCTATGATGTCGGTCAGGTAGCTTTTGTGCCGGATGGTATCCCAGCCATGGTTGGAGGTT
Source organism: Puia sp. (assembly GCA_036499285.1). GTDB lineage: Bacteria > Bacteroidota > Bacteroidia > Chitinophagales > Chitinophagaceae > Puia. Next base: position 45,771 of record DASYEB010000046.1, read on the forward strand.
ATCTGTCCGAGGGCGTCGGGGACGAGGGTCACCTGGTTAGGAACCACGTCCAGTACAAGGTCGACAAATTTCTGTTCCTGGGAATTGCCTTCAATATTGAATTCGGTGGTAATGATCTTTTTGATGGCATAGACATCTGCATAGCGGATGTGGCGTTCATCCGGGCGGGGATGGACAGTCACGCCATCGGCGCCAAATAATTGGGCATCCACTGCAGCTTTGACGACGTCGGGGTTATTGCCGCCCCTGCTATTGCGCAGGGTAGCAAATTTGTTGATATTTACAGAAAGTTTTGTCATTACGCCCAAAGATAAAAAATGGGCGAGAGCTAAAAAAGAAGAAAAAAATTATATACCAGTATATACCAGTTTATATTTTCAAAAAAAGTATTACTTTTACCAAACGCTGAGGTCGCGGTACGTGGTGGAATGCCGGACGGAGCAGGCGTGATGCAGACGCAGGAGCGTGATGCAGTGACGCTGAGGGATTGATGCGGCGAAGCGAACGTGAACAAAGCACAAAACACGATTAGGGATGAAAGCCAAAACAGTAACAGACCTTATTCAGATCGATCCTTCTTTGACCACGCCTGTTTACAAGCAAATCGTCCAGTCCATTTCCCGAAACATTGACAACGGGATATTGAACAAGGATGATATGTTGCCATCGGTAAACCAGATCTCTGCTGAGTTCTCGCTGGCGAGGGGGTCTGTGTTCACTGCCTACAATGAATTGCGGAGCTCGGGTATTATCGATTCCATTCCGGGAAAGGGTTATTTCGTACTGAGTACGGAAACCCGGCAGAAGAAGAAGATCTTTTTACTGTTCAGCACCTTCACCCCCTATAAAGAGACCTTATACAATGCGTTGCTGAATAATCTGCCGGAGACCTGTTCGCTGGATATTTACTTCCATCATCATAGCATCCGGATGTTCGAGACGCTGATAAGGGAGCAGGCTGCTTATTACAATACGTTTGTGATCATGCCGGAGGTGAATGACAATACGCTGGGCATTCTTTCAAAACTGGATCTGAAACATACTTTTTTGCTTGATGTGGGGTTGAAGGAATACCGGGAGAATTATCCGGGGGTTTATCAAAACTTTGAAAAGGATATTTTTTCCATCCTTATGGATTCCGAGCAGCTGGTGAGGAAATACAAGCGACTATTTCTTCTTTTTCCCGATGGGCTCCGGACGAGGGATATCATCTCCGGGTTTCAGAAGTTTGCGAAGAAGAAGATAATACCGACGGAAGTCAGAAGCAGCATAAATGTGGCGGAGATCCAGAAGGGGGATGCTTTTATTGTCATCGACGACAATAACCTGGTAGATATTATCCTTGCGGCGAGGGTAAAAGACTGGCAGTTGGGGAAAGACATCGGGGTTATTTCCTATAATGAGACGACATTGAAGAGTGTGATCGGGAATGGGATCACGACCATAACGACAGATTTCGAGACCATGGGTAAGGCAATGGCGGAGATGGTGGTGAGCGGGAAACGCGAAGTGATGGAGAATCCGTTCGTTATGATCGACAGGAAATCGTTTTAATTGATAGACAAAAATGGGCCACGTGCCGAACAAAGACATATGAGCGACATTGTATTGCCAAAATTGAGTTTTGCCGGAAATAAATTAAAGGGTGAGGGTATCGATCGTTTGTCAAGACGTCTTGGTGATCTGGATGATATCTTCAGTGATAAGGCGGCTTATGCAGCATTGCCGGCAGACAAACTGGTTTATGAAGTAGAATCTTCTTTTCCTGTTCCGGATGGCATGGAAGGCGGGCTTTTTTTAGGAATCACTTATATTCATCCGGGTAAGGTGGGCCAGGAGTATTTTATGACCAAGGGGCATTTTCATAAGATCAGGAACAGGGCGGAGATCTATATCTGTATGGAAGGGGAAGGGATGCTGATCCTGATGAACGAGGATAAGACGCACACCTGGGCGGAGAAAATGGAGCCTGGCAGCATTCACTATATCAATGGGTATACGGCGCACCGGACGGCGAATACCGGCAATACCGTGTTGTCTTTTGGCGCCTTCTGGCCATCGGATGCGGGGCATGATTACGATACTATCAGCCAGTTTGGCTTTTCAAGAATATTGGTTGACGTGAATGGCCATCCAACCCTGATCAACAGACCCATATGAGCACGTATTATATTGGCATCGATCTGGGGGGCACGCGGGTGAAGATCGGCCTGGTCACGGCGGGGGCTGTTGTAGCGCGGAAGATCATCCCGGCGAATGCGGCGGGGGGCCTTGAAGCGAGTCTGCCGGCCCTACAAAAAGAGATCGATGGTCTGTTGCAGGGGTATCATCTGACGCGTGGGGCACTGGGTGGTATTGGTCTGGCTTTTCCGGGACTTGTGGACCCTTCTTCACAGCGTATACTGTCGACCAATAAAAAATATGATGATGCGCTGGTGGCGGACCTGCCGGGCTGGGTCCGGCAACACTGGGATGTCCCTTTTTTTCTGGACAACGATGCGCGGATGGCGGCGGTAGGAGAATGGAAATATGGTGCGGGCAGGGACACGAATGACCTTGTGGCGATGACCATTGGCACGGGCATCGGGACTTCTGCGATCATAGAAGGAAAATTATTACGGGGGCGTCATTTTCAGGCGGGTTGCCTGGGCGGACATATCTCCGTACAATACGAGGGGCGTGAATGCACCTGCGGCAATGCGGGCTGTCTGGAAGCATATGGTTCCACCTGGAGTCTTGAAGGAAGGGTAAAGGAAGCGGAAGGTTTTGAAAAGAGCCGTCTCAGCGAGGCGAAGACCATGGATCTTGAAACGTTGTTCGCGATGGCGGAGGAGGGGGACGAATTAGCTCTTCGGATCCGGCAGGATTATTTTGACGTATGGGCTGCGGGGATCGTCAACCTGATCCATGCGTATGACCCTGAGGTAGTGGTTTTGGGAGGCGGCGTGATGGCGCAATCCGATAAGATCCTGCCTTATCTTACGGAGAAGGTTCACCGGCATGCCTGGTGTCCATGGGGGAAGGTCAAGCTACGGAGTACACAATTACACAGTGACGCAGGCATAGCAGGAGTAGTACACTGCTTACAATTTAACATATAACTATGGTAGCAAATTACGATAAGACGCCTTTCATAACGGTGAAGGGACAGGACGAGGATTGCCATGAAGGCTGGGAGGCCGTTGGCCGGGTCATAGGAAAGGCGGCGGACCGATCCAATGGGGGCAGCGGAGAGAGAAATAGCCGTTCGGGAGGCAGCCAGGTCAAAAAGCTGGTGGCAATAGAATGTTATCCCGGGGTGCAGGATGAAGAAGTCGTTCCGCGGTTGAAGGCGGCGTTGCCCGGAACTTTCTTTTACACCCGTGACGCGATGCTGACGGAAGAAAAGATATTGGAACTGGTGTATCCCGATGTGACGGATGACGAGATCTTTGGATACATTACCCGATTGGAGCTGGTTGATTTTTTTGACAGTTCCAAACGAAGGGCGATGCAGAAGGCGGTGAGCCAAACGAATGGTACGGTGTATATCTATGGACCGGGCGCTACGCTGATCGCTGAGCAGTGGGATCTGCTGGTCTATTTTGACATGCCGCGCTGGGAGGCGCAGCTTCGTTTCCGTCGGAATGAGACAGCCAACCTGGGCCTGACGAATAAGACACTCAAGGCTTCTCTTCAATACAAGCAGGCTTTTTTTGTGGACTGGCGCGTAGCGGATAAGCACAAAAAGACCCTGATGACCAAATGGGACTTTGTCGTCGACAGCACAAAGGCGGGGCTGCCAAAGATCGTGACGGGTGCTGCATTGAACAAGGCTCTCAAACAGGCTGTAACGCAGCCCTTCCGGCTGGTGCCATTCTTTGACCCGGGGCCATGGGGCGGGCAATGGATGAAGAAGTATTGCGGGCTGGATAATTCACAGCCGAACTATGCGTGGTGTTTCGACTGTGTGCCGGAGGAAAATAGTTTGCTGATCAGGTTTGGCGACCTACTATTCGAGACGCCGGCCATCAACCTGGTGTTTGCCCAATCCAGGGCCTTGCTGGGGAATGCGGTGCAGGCGAGATTCGGGGATGAGTTTCCGATCCGGTTCGATTTTCTGGATACGATGGGCGGGGGGAACCTGAGCCTACAAGTGCATCCGACAACCGAATATATCCGGGAGCATTTTGGGATGGACTATACGCAGGATGAAAGTTATTATATCCTCGACGCGGAGCCGGGGGCCTTTGTATACCTGGGGCTCAAGGATGAGATCTCACCGGCTGCGATGGTACGGGAACTGGAGGAGGCACAGGCCGGCGACAAACCTTTTGAAGCAGAAAAGTTTGTCGGGAAATGGCAGATAAAAAAGCATGATCATGTATTGATCCCTGCCGGTACGATCCATTGCTCGGGGAAGGACAGCATGGTGCTGGAGATCAGTGCGACGCCCTATATCTTCACGTTCAAGCTATGGGACTGGGGCCGGATGGGACTGGACGGGAAACCGCGACCGATCAATATCGGGCATGGGAAGAAGGTGATCGACTGGACCCTTGGTCCTGTCCGGACAAAGAAGGAACTGGTCAATGTGGTGGAGCCGATAGCATCCGGTGAAGGATGGCGCGAGGAAAGGACGGGATTACATGAAAGGGAATTTATTGAGACGCGCCGGCATTGGTTTACCGGGAAGGTGACGCACCATACTAATGGCAGCGTGAATGTTCTGAACCTGGTGGAGGGGAGGGAGGCATTGGTAGAAAGCCCTTCGGGGGCGTTCGAGCCCTTTGTAGTGCACTATGCCGAGACGTTTGTCGTGCCGGAATCTGTTGGAGAATACACGGTTACTCCTTATGGGGAGAGTGCAGGGAAAGAATGCGGGACTATGAAAGCATTTGTACGGAAGAATCCATAAACTTATAAATTATGTCAGAGTATGTTACCAAACCCATCCCGGCGGAGAAACCGGCAGTAGCCTTTGTCACAAGGCCGTGGGGAACGTTCAAACAGTTTGCCAATAATGAAGATTGTACGGTGAGCCTGATGTCGGTGCTGCCGGGTCAGCGGCTTAGCCTGCAATCGCATACCGGCCGGGCTGAGCTATGGATCGTGATCGATGATGGTGCGCAGGTACAGGTTGGAGATGAGATTCGTGCCTGTAAGGCCGGGGATGAGATCTGGATACCCGCGGGCGAACGGCATCGTCTCAGCTGTGCGGGGGATAAGCCTGTACGGGTGCTGGAGGTTGCTTTTGGCAACTGGCAGCAGGACGATATTGAGCGATATGCGGATGACTATAAGCGTTAATAAACGATTGCCATATGGAGACTTCTGCTTTTTCTACGAAGACCAATTTTATCTGTTTGACCATAGCGATCGGCGGGTTGTTGTTTGGTTTTGATACGGCTGTCATTTCCGGCGCCGTCGGTCTGATCCGATCGCAGTTTCTGCTGGACACGGCACAGGAGGGATGGTTTGTGAGCAGTGGTTTGGTGGGTTGTATCCTGGGAGTATTGGTGACGGGGGTCCTGAGCGACCGTATCGGCCGGAGGAAGACCATTTTTTTAGCGGCGCTTGCTTTTTTGATCTCGGGGATCGGCTGCAGCTTTGCCGGCGGCTTTGGCTGGCTGGTAACGGCCCGTATGGTCGGGGGTGTCGGGGTGGGGATGGCGTCTGTCGTTTCGCCGATGCTGATAGCCGAATTTGCTCCTGCGGATAAGAGGGGCCGGATGATCGCCTATTACCAGCTGGCTATTACTGTAGGTATCCTTCTGGCTTATTGTTCGGACGCGCTGTTTATCTCAAACGTGCAGCAGGAGGCCTGGCGTCCGATGTTTCTGGCCATGTCTGCTCCTTCCATCGTGTTTATCTTATTACTGGTAAAAATTCCTGAGAGCCCGCGCTGGCTGATCGCCGTCAATCAGAAAGAAAAGGCGTTGAGTATACTGAACAGCATCCGTCCGCCGGCTGTTGCAGCCCATGAATTTTCGGAAATGACGGCGGCGGCGGCCCGGAATGTGAGCCGGCAAATATCCCTGTGGGATAAAACTATTCGTACCCCTTTGCTGATCGGCATCTTACTGGCCGTCTTTCAGCAATTCTCCGGCATCAATGCCATCATTTACTACGGGCCCAGCATCTTCGAAGCGGCGGGGATCGGTGGCAGCAATGCCCTGATCTTCCAGGTTATTATCGGCGTGATCAATATGCTCTTTACGTTTGTGGCCATAAAATGGTCGGATAAGTATGGGCGAAAATTGTTGTTGACAACGGGGCTTTGCGGGATCATATTTTCTCTCTTATTCTGTGGTGTATTATTTTACTTCGGTCATACACAGGGGGTGCTGCTGCTTGTGCTGCTGTTGATGTATATCGCCTGTTTTGCCTTTTCGCTTGGGCCGGTGACCTGGATCATCATCAACGAGATCTTCCCTACTCCTGTGCGGGTGCGGGCTGTTTCCGTCTGCACGCTGGCGTTGTGGATAGCGGTCTGGGTGGTCGGGCAGTTCTTTCCCTGGCTGCTGGCGAAGGCCGGCGCTGCTGTTACGTTCTGGATCTTTGCGGGCTTTAGCGTTGTGAATTTCTTTTTTAGCCTGCGCATCGTGAAGGAGACGAAGGGGAAGACGCTGGAAGAAATGGAAAATATATTTATCGCTCCACATTAAATACTGATTGTATGCTGTATCGAACATTGAAACGGAGCTTCGGCTTCGTAACAGGGCTGCTCTTTGCCCAAACACCTGCCTTTTCGCAGCTGGCTCCGCAGGTGGCTCAGCAGCCGGCTTCGCAAGCTGCCTCGTTGACTGTCGATCACCGGTATAGTCCACCCTGGTGGCAGACGCTGGTATGTCTTCCTGACGATCCGGTAAAGACGCTGGTGGGAAAGGAAGGTCAGATCTTTGGAGATTATGACTATAAAGGGCCGCGGGATTTTTCTTTTTCGATCCGATTGGATGGTGCGACACCGCTGACCTGGAAAGACCAGCAGCTGTTGTCGGCCCGTGCGCCGATAACCCGGACGCTGAAGTCGGCGGGCAATATTGCAGTACAGGAGGAGACCTTCCTTCAGATACCAGGGGAGGAAGCATTGAATAGCATCGTTCGTTATGACAGCCGCCGGACGGAAAAGGACTGGTCCAAACCAGCGGTGGCCTGTGACGCTTCTTTTAATGATATTGCCTATGGAATGAAGGGCTTGTCGGGTGAAGGGCTTGTTGAATTGCATATCAAGGTGAAACCGGGTGCCGCGCATACTATCGCGCTGGGCTTTTGTGAAGGTAAATATGACACTGCGGGGATACGGATGATGCGGATCAATGTGGAAGGCTCTTCGCAAAAGGACCGGGACATCGATCCGGTGAAGGATTTTGGCGTAAGGAAACCGGGGGTATATATCTTCGATAGCAAGGATGTCGACCAGGATGGGATCCTTACTGTGGTGGTCAGCAATAAACCGGGAACGAGGGACAGAAATGCATTTGTGAACGGTTTGTGGATGTTCGACGGAGCGGCGCCTGCTGCAGAATCTATTGTGAGTGGAAAAGAAAACAAGACTGCGGTGTTATATGCTCCTGCGGCGCGTGTGCCCATGCCTGCGAGGCGGTATCATATTTTAGTGAAATTGAAAAATAATGGTGGAGCGGGGGCTTTTGTTCCTGTGCTTCGTTACCAGGGCGTTGAAGAGCTGAAGATGGAGGGAAACAGACTGAATGCCGGGGATGAGACGGTGGTGTCTGCTTCAGGTGGTTTGGGAAAGCTGGTTAAAGACTCTTTCAATACCTTTCACCTGGTTATGCCGTCGGTACATCTGGGGGCAGGAGAACAAAAGGAGATGGCTATTACCGTGAGCCGGTTCTTTAACCGCGGGGACGGGTTTCGTGCGAGTGTGGCGGATTCAAAAAACCAGGAGGCTATTGCTTCGGGCTGGTGGCAGAAGAACAGTCCCAGTGCGGCGGCTATCACTGTGCCCGACGCGGGGGTGCAGGCCATGGTTGAATCCAGCATCCGGAATATTTTCCAGGCGCAGGATATCCGGAAAGGGAATCATTCGTTCCATGTAGGGCCTACCATGTACCGGGGTTTGTGGCTGGCTGACGGAAGTTTTCTGTTAGAAGTAGCGACGATGTTAGACTATGTCAAAGATGTGCGCAGCTGTATAGACTACCTCACCCATTATCAGCTGCCGGATGGCGGATTTGAAATGATCACGACCTTTCATAAGGAAAATGGGCTGGTGCCGTTTATGCTTGTCCGGCATGCGATGCTGACACAGGATAAGAAATGGATGGAGAAGAACTGGGGTGTTGTCGAAGGCTGTCTGAGGCGGATCAGGTTCCTGCGGGATGAAGCGATGAAGGATCCGTCCAAATCCTATTACGGCCTGCTGCCGGATGGCAATGTCGATGGCGGCATTCAGCATGGCAATGACTACTCCAATACCGAATGGTGTCTGAGCGGGATGAAGTGGGCGATCAGTGCCGCACACTGGCTGGGGAAGGAAGCCGAAGCGGCGGCCTGGCAAAAAGAGTACGATGACTTTTTCAATACTTTCCTGACGAAGGCAAGAAAGGACCTGCGGAAGGATGACAAGGGCAATACTTATCTGCCTGTCATGATCAATAATGAAGGCAATTTTCCCCCTGCGAAGGGGCAGTGGGCCTTTTGCCAGTCTGTCTATCCCGGGCAGATCTTTGATACGACGGCCGAGACCCGCCGGATCGCGGAAGGCACGGTGAGCATGCTGCACGATCACCGGGAGGAAGGGCTGGTGCTGAACACGGGCTGGATGGAGCAGGGGTTGTGGACCTATTTCGCCTCGTTCTATGGTCATGCCATGCAGTGGCTGGGCAGGACAAAGGAGATCCCGCAATTGCTGTATGACTATGCCAATCACTCTTCTCCGACGATGGTATGGCGTGAAGAGCAAAAGCCGCAGGGCAAGGGCAATGACGAGGTGGGGGATATGCCGCACAACTGGGCCAGTGCGGAGTTTGTCCGGATGGTCGTGCATATGATAGAACTGGACAGGGGCAACGATCTGCATCTTTTTGAAGCGCTGCCGCGGCAGTGGATGGTTCCGGGTGCGAGAACCGCGTTGAATGGGGTGCGGACACCGTTTGGGCTGATCCATCTCAGTCTTGTCGTGAATGCTGCCGGTGATGCGGCGCAGTTCTCGCTGACCTTTGCCGACAAGGATCATTTGCCGGGAAAGGTGGTGATCCACAAGGACAATTGGACGGCCGGTGGTGGAGTGGAAGAAATGTCGGCTACGCCGACGATTACAAAAACTATAACGCTTAAGTAATGAATACACGCAGGAAATTTTTGACGCAATCATTAATGGGGGGTGCGGCCCTCGCCAGCGGCCTGAAGGGTAAGGCTGCGCCGGCCGGGTCTGTTGCGGGTGGCGCCGCAGCGGGAGGGCCGATCGTGGTGAGCACCTGGGATTTTGGAAAACAGGCCAATGCCGGTGCGTGGGAAGTATTGAAGAAGGGGGGCCGGGCATTGGATGCGGTAGAGCAGGGAGTGATGATCCCCGAGGCGGACCCGGCTATCCAGACGATCGGCTATGGGGGGCTCCCGGACCGGGATGGGAAGGTAACGCTGGATGCATCTATCATGGATGATCAGTATAACTGCGGGTCCGTGATGTGTCTGGAGTATATCAAGCACCCGATATCGGTGGCGAGGCTGGTGATGGAAAAGACCCCTCATGTGATACTTGCGGGGGAAGGCGCATTGCAGTTTGCTTTGGCCAACGGATTTAAGAAGGAGAACCTGCTGACCGCGCAGAGCAGGAAGGATTGGGAGGAATGGCTGAAGACCTCGCATTATAAGCCTGAGCAGAATATTGAGAACCGGCTTTATGATAAGAAACACGATCCCATGCCGGGCGGTCCGAAAAACCATGACACGATCGGTATGATAGCCCTCGATGCGCAGGGTAATCTTAGCGGAGCCTGTACGACCAGCGGGCTGGCGTATAAAATGCATGGCCGGGTTGGCGACTCGCCTGTCATTGGCGCCGGGCTGTATGTCGACAATGAAGTGGGCGCTGCCACGGCAACGGGTGTGGGAGAAGAGGTGATCCGGATCGTCGGTTCGCACCTGATAGTGGAGCTGATGCGGCAGGGGATGTCCCCGGAAATGGCTTGTAAGGAAGCTGTGGAGCGCATCATTCGCCGGCATCCGTCAAAAGCTAAGGATATCCAGGTAGGTTTTTTAGCTTTGAACAGGAAAGGGGAGTATGGCGCTTTTTGCCTGCAAAAGGGTTTTACCTATGCGGTACGAAGCGAAAGAGAGGAGAAAATGTATGACGGGAAGAGCATTTATTAAATTTTTTATATGGCGGAAAACCTTGTTTTAGAAGTTTGTGCTTTTAATATTCAGTCGTGTATCATCGCGGAAAGGGTCGGAGCGAAACGGGTCGAGCTTTGTGACAACCCCGTAGAAGGTGGTACGAATCCAAGTTATGGAACGATAAAAAGGGTTAGAGGCAGGATAGGCATCGATCTCTTTCCTATTTTGCGTCCAAGGTCAGGCAACTATTTTTATGATGATGAGGAATTTGCCATTGTAAAAGAAGATATCCTGGTCTGTAAGGAAATAGGCTGCGACGGAATATCCGTCGGGATCCAGACCATTAGTGGGACGATAGACATCGAGAGAATGAAAAGGGTAGTGGAATGGGCTTACCCGATGGCGGTGACCTGCAACCGGGCTTTTGATGCGGTGCCGGACCCGTACAAAGCATTGGAGGAGCTGATCGACTGTGGCTGCGAGCGGGTATTGACGTCGGGTCAGAAGAGTGCGGCTCCCGATGCGACGGTGGTATTGGCAAAGCTGGTGAAGCAGGCGGCGGGCAGGATCAGCATCATGCCGGGTGCGGGGGTGAGGTCGTCCAATATCGAAAAGCTGATTGCCACAGGAGCCTATGAGTTTCACACGTCGGCAAGGGCTATCGTGCCTAACCCGCTGACTTACCAGACGAAGGAGATAACGGACTATGGAAATGTATATATTGCTGATGAAAATGAGCTGAGCGCAATTGTTGCTATAATGCAGGCGGTAAAATAATGAAGAAGATCATTTTTGTTGTTGGGTCGGCGTTGGTGCTGATTCTGCTACTGTCGTGGCCATGGCGGATCAGGGTCAGCAAAGAGGTCGTGATCAGGGCGTCCCTATTCGATGTGGGACCTCAGCTGACCGATGTGGCCAACTGGCGGCATTGGTATCCTGATGCCGCGCGACATAGGTTTGTTATTACGGCAAATAATCCCGCTGCGGTAGTCGCAAAGGTGGATGACAACGATTATTTATCCCTTACGGCTGTGCCGGATCGCGATATCAACTACACCCGGGTTGCTGCAACCCGGGTTATTTCATTGGGAGAGTGGATAAAGGGGGATGTGATGGAGGTTGGGCTGGACTCGTTAAAGAGATTCCTTGAAGATCCGGTGACGCATTATGGGTTTGACATCAGCATTCAGCCGGTAACCGATACGTTGGTTATGACCAGGAGAGATACGGTGGCGCCGGCTTTTGCAAAAGTGCGGTTGGATACGCTGCGGAATCAGCTGATGGATTATCTGGGTAAGAACGGGGTTTTGCCTTCGGCATTTGATCTTTATACGGTAAATGAGCCGGTGGGTAAAGATCGCGTATTGGTTGCCGTTGGGATACCGGTGTCGCGGGCGCTGCCGGATGAGAACGGTGTTGAATTATTGAAGTTTCCTGCCAATGGGCTGCTATTGGTCGGGCGATATTCATCGAATGCATTGCCGGATCTTCGCCGGGCGATGGATAAATATATGCTGGATCAGCATTTGACGAAAGTTGCACTGCCATTTACGAAAGGTCACGCGCTGTATTATCCTATTTACTGATCGTTTTACGGAATAGTTGAAGGGAATCATTGTTGCGGGCTGCGATGAGGGTCGGGCCTTGTGGTGTCGATATGGATTGCAGGTCTCTGACCTCGCCGCGAATAAAGAGGCCGCTTTCGGCGGGTGAAAGATAGTGAAAGTGGCGGGTGGGGGCGCTTTGGGGAGCGGGGCCGCTGTCCGTGATCAGGGTGACACCATAGCTGGCGTCGAGGCGTCCGATCTCGGGTTTGAGCCCGTAGAAATTTCCTCCCAATAACAGGTCAGGTCTTTTATCATTGTTGAGGTCAGACACCCAGATGCCGAATACGGCGGAGAATTGTGCGCGTAGCGGCAGGGGCGTCATGGTAAAGTTTTGGTTGCCTTCATTATAGAAGACGCAGCTTTGTGTCTGTTCAACGCTGAGCTGGAGGGCCTTGTTCCGCTGTTCTTCGGTAAGGACCTCTTCGAGTGTTTTGCCTGCGTAGGCGTCATAACGCAGGAATTTCTTTTTTAGCAGGGGTATCTGTCCGACGATGTCGCTTCTCAGGTTGATTGGATAGGACTTGCCGTCCGTTTTATAATAAGCGGCTATGCACTGCGATCTTCCATTGTTGGAAAAGTCTCCTTCGAAAAGGCGGGCGGGGTGTTGTTCGTCTGCTCTGATCTTCGAATTTAACCCATTGTTACCCGCGATGAGGTCCGGGCGGCCATCACCATCCATGTCGGCAATGCTGAGGCAGTTCCACCAGCCTGAGGAGTGAGGAAGCTCTTTTGTTTTGCTGAGCCGTCCGCGGGTATACTTATAAATAGTTACGGGCATCCAGTCGCCGACGACGACCAGTTCCTTTTGTCCGTCTCCATCGATGTCAGCCCAACGGGCATCGGTGACCATACCGGATGACAGCAGGTCGGGTGCGAGGGATGCAGTGACATTGGTAAAGACTCCCTTGCCCTTATTTTTTAAAAGGACGGAACCCGGATTGCGGCCGTAACTGCCGGTGACACTGCGGCCGCCGATAAAGACATCTATGAGACCATCGCCGTCGAAATCCCGGGTTCTGACGCAGGAGGCGTTGAGGCTGATGAGCGGCCAGCCGGTGAGGCTCCTGGTAAAATTGCCTTTACCGTCGTTAAGGTAAAGCCGTGTCAGCCCGTTGACCGAGCCGGGCGGGTCCTGCCCGCCACCGGAAGCAGCGACGAGGTCGAGGTCTCCGTCATTGTCTGCATCGAATAATTCCAGCCCGATAGTCTCATCATCTTTATCGCGGGCAAAGGCAAATTGTGGTGATTCCGCGAAGTGTCCGTTTGGTAATTGAAGGAAGAGCCGGGTTGTGTCATGTGCGGCGTTGCCTGTTATAAAATCGGGCAGTCCGTCCCCGTTGACGTCTCCTATTGCGAGCTTTGGTCCTTCGGTCGAAAGCATTTTTGGGACCAGGTTTTCGAGGTCAAAATCAATGAAACTATTCTCACAGTGGCGGATGGCGCCCGTGATGTCTGTTGCCGTGGTGTTTTGGAAGAGCGGGTGTGAGTTATTGCCTGGCAGGCGAAGGGGCTGGCTGGCCAGATCCTGATGGAGGATGAGGGTTGTATCGGCTTTTTGGTGATAGAGTGTCTGTTGCTTCATGTTGGGCCAGCCCACAACGAGGCTGTCTATCTCGTTTGCCTGGCCAAGGCCAAAATGTAATACGGGTTCGACGCTGCTCTCGAAACCGCGACAGGGCATTTGTTCCAGCACCTGCTGCTGGCCGCCGGCGTAGAGGGTTACGCGGGCCCCGAAGCCGAAGGTATTGGGCGCCGTGCCTTTTAATTGTATGGTAAGGTAATTTGCGTTTTTGCGTTCGGATGTCATATTCCTGTAGACAAAGGCAGTGCTATTCTCGTTGTTTACGACAAGGTCGATGTCCCCATCTCCATCGAGATCGCCGTAGGCGGCGCCATTGCTGAATGCGGGAGCAGCCAGGCCGAGGCTTTTGCTTTCGTTGGTAAAGCGAAGGTTTTTTTGATTGACGAACGCATAATTGGAAATGGGAGTCGAGGGCATTTTGTCGAGGAACTCTTTATAATTAAAACCCTGCTCCTTAACGTGAGCGGTGGTTGCAGCGTCGCTGAAAAAGTCGAGGAAGTCCTGGTTAGTCAGATCCTTACTGATCCCGTTGCTGACAAAGATGTCTTTCCAGCCATCGTTGTTGAAGTCGAAGCTGAGTGCGCCCCAACTCCAGTCGGTGGCTTCTATGCCGGCCAGACAGGCGATCTCGCTAAAGGTGCCGTCTCCATTGTTCAATTGCAGACAGTTGCTGGTGAACTGGTGGTGGAAGTCGTTCTTCAGTTTGGCGTTCTGGACGTTGTAGTTGTCAAATTTGGTCGTTGTCTTTAGCCGGTAATCTCCTTCGGGCAGCATGTCGGTTGTGAAGATGTCGAGGTTCCCGTCGTTATTGATATCGGCCATGTCGGAACCCATGGAAGAGAGGCTAAGGTGGCCTATGGCGTCCTCTGTCATTTCGCGGAAAGTGCCGTTGTGCTGGTTGATATACAGGTAATCTTTTTCGAAGAAGTCGTTGGAGACATAAAGATCCGGCCAGCCATCGTTGTTGAGGTCGCCTGCCGTCACACCGAGACCAAAGCCTATCTCGCTGCCATAGATGCCTGCTTCAGCGCTGACGTCACTGAAATGACCGCCATCATTGCGATAAAGACGGTGGCCGCCGCTGGGGCTGCGGGTATTCCGGATATACCGGTCATAACCGAAGCTTTCGATCGGCCGGAAGCTATTGTTGAGGATAAAACAGTCCAGGTCCCCGTCGTGGTCGTAGTCGAAAAAAATAGCCTGGGTGCCGATGCCTTTGTCGTCGAGGCCATACTGGCGGGCTTCTTCTTTGAATGTGCCGTCTTTCTGATTGATGTATAGCTCATTCTCTCTTTTGCTGCCATTTGGCTCTCCGCTGTTGGATACATAAATATCCAGCCAGCCATCGCCGTTGATGTCGGCCATGGTGACCCCTGTGTGCCATTTATGGAGACCGGCGACACCGGCCATTTGAGTGATGTCCCGGAATTTCCAGTTGCCTTCGTTGAGATAAAGGCGATTGGAACCCTGGTTGGCTGTAAAAAAGATATCGGGCTTACCATCGTTGTTGACATCGCCGATGGCTACGCCGCCCCCATTATAAAAGTTGCGGTAGTTGAAGATGTTGAGGGTTGTAGAATCCTTTACGTCATTGACAAAAGCGATGCCTGTCTGTGCCGGGGACTGGAGCTGGAACAAAGGGGCTTCGCCGGGAATGGACGGGGAATGGCAGGCAAACAAAAAGAGAAGGCAGAGGCCGAAGATGACAGCTTTCATTGTATAAAGTTAAAAAAAGCCGGCAGGCGCCGGCTTTTTTTTAGAAGGCTGGGTAGCCGGGATTCTGTTTCAGATTAGGGTTGGCGTCGTGTTGGGCCTGGGGGATAGGATAGATCTGCCAATGATTGTCGGCGTCGACGGTTTTGTTGGGGGTACGGGCATTGCCGAAGGTGCCGAAACGGATACAGTCCTGTCGCCTGACGTTTTCCCATGCCAGCTCGCGTGCTCTTTCATCGAGGATGTGAGGCAGGGTGAGATCGGTCATGGTCCAGTTGTGGCTGGCGTCACCGCCATAGGCGCGGGTGCGGATCGAATTGACATAACCAAGGTCGGTGGCGGCAGCGGTCCCGTTCCGGAGGGCGGCTTCGGCGCGCATGAGCAGTATGTCTGCAAGCCGGAAGACGACGACATCATTGTTCATGCTGACCTGGGTGCCCGGATTGGGGAAATATTTGATATTACGTAAGCCGGCGAGGCGGAAGGTATCGGCTGGGTTGCTTATTTCCGTTATGTTGGCATAAAAGGAAAGACTCTTGCCGGTCTGGGCGTCCTGGAGCTTCAGGGTAGGATCGGTGCTGGCGACGAGTACATTGGTATTCGGCGGGTAGGTGAAGACGGGAGAGAACTGCTGACCGATGAGATACTGGCCGCTGCGGGCATCGAGGAAGGTACGATAGGTGTTGGGGCCTTTGACCGTATAGACGGAGGTCGTATCATAGTGGCTATAGAACTCGGCATTGCTGCAGAAACCGTTCCATGCACCGCTGCTCAGCTGGAAGTTGATGTTGTTCTGATAATGCAGGTTCTCGGCTTCGTAGTTGAGGCCTCCGATGTTGACGTGATCGAAAGGGATAACAAAGATGTTCTCTACCGAGCTTTCGTTGTTTTGTGAGAAGTTGTCGAAGTAGTTGGGCTGCAGGCTGTATTTCCCCGACGCAATGACGGAATCACACATGCTGACGGCATCGGCCCAGCGGGGAGTACCCGTGTAAACGCCGGCGTTGAGATACAATTTTGACAGCAGGCAAAAGGCCGTCCATTTAGTGACGCGGCCATAGGTTGTCGGGCTTACTTCGTCTGTCAGCAGGTCGATGTTGTCCTTCAGCTCCTTTTCGATGAAGTTGAATACATCGGTGCGCGGACTGTTGGTGACTGTATTGGGGTTGGTATTGAAATCCGTTACCAGTGGAATGTTCCCGTAGAGGTCCATTGTCCAGTAATAATACAAGGCGCGCAGTGTCTTTAGCTCTGCATTGATCTTATCGAGGTTTGGGGGGGCGGGGTTGAGTGTGTTGACGATGCCGAGGATGAAATTGATCTTCCCGATACCTCCATAGAGGTCGGTCCAGGCATCTCTCACCTGTGCGGTCTGGCTGTTCCATGTATGTGTCCACAGCTGGATATGTTGTCCGTCTGCGAGCCAGTCACTGCCGCGTGCCGGGACGACCTGTTCATCGGAGCTGGTCTCCTGGAGGTTCTGAAAGTTGCCGTCGGGGATAACGGTGAGGGCTGCATAGGCCGGAGCGATGCCTGCTGCTATCTGGTCGGGTGACTGCCAGAAGTTCTGGTTTGGCACGACGCTGTACACTTTCTGGTCGAGTTTCGTGCAGGCGCCCAGTGTGCTGCACAGGGTCAGCAGGACCAGCATTTTATTTTTCGTTATAACAAGCTTCATATATTCGACTATTTAAGGGATTATTTAAAGGAAACGTTTACACCAATGAGAGCCGTCCGGCTTCTCGGATAAAAGGCGTCACCATAGACATTGGTATCGATATAGGATTGGTTGGAATCGCCGTTACGGACCTCCGGGTCCATGCCTTTGTAGTGAGTGATCACGAAGAGGTTGGTGCCGGTTGCGTAGACGCGCAGGCTTTCGATGCCTTTTATGTTACGGAAGTTGTATGACAGGGTGATATTGTCCAGCCGCAGGTAGGAGGCATTCTCAAGCCATAGGTCGGAGGCGGTTTGGGAACCTCTTATGCCGTTGGTGAGGGCGTCTTTTGTCACGTTGTTACCCGGCAGGCGGGAGAAATTGCTTACGATGTTGCTGAAGTCATTGAAGAGCTTCTGACCATAAACGCCGCGAAGGAAAAAGTTGAGGCCCCAGTCCTTGTAGTTGAAATTGCTGTTGAAACCATAGGTGAATTTTGGAGTCGGGTCGATGTAGTTCTTTTTTGCTGCTGTGATGTCAGCGACTTTTGAACCATCGGAGGCATAATATAATTGGTTGCTATTGGTTGAAGTATTGATAGTCGGGCTGAGACCAGCAAACTTCGGGAGGTAAAATGAGTAAGGAGCCCTGCCCACGGACAGATAAGTGATGGCATTACCGTCATAACCACGGCCTTCGGCATAACCGACGGGGATATTATTAGTGGTAAGATGAGTGCTGTCATAAGAGCCGGAAAGGCTGGTGATCTTTGTACGGACGAAGGTGATCTGACCGCCTACGGACCAGCTGAAATTGCGGGCGCGGATGATGTCTCCGTTCAGCTGAAGCTCGAGCCCTTTGTTGGTGAGATCGCCGACATTGGCCAGGATGGTATTGTAGAAGAACGGTGGAACGGGGACGGTGTAGGTGAACAGCAGGTTCTTTGTCTTGTCGCTGAAGGCGTTGATATTACCATTGAGCCTGTTGTTAAAGAAGGCAAAGCTGGCGCCTACGTTGGCTCCGCGTCTTGTCTCCCATTTCAGATCGGGATTGGCGTTCTGGTTGGGGGCATATGATTGCGGATAAAGATAAGCGCTGTTGGAAGGATTATAATATCTGCCGGCGCTGCCGAGGGTCAGCAGGGTATTGTAGGGGCTGATGGCATCCTGGTTACCAACCACGCCATAACCGGCATTGAGTTTGAGGTCATCGACCCAGGAGACGTCTTTCAGAAAGGACTCGCTTTTCAGCCGCCATGCGACCGAGGCGGAGGGGAAGTTGCCCCAACGATCGTTGACACCGACTTTTGAAGAACCATCCCTTCTGAAAGTAAGGGTCGCATAATACTTTGAATCAAAATTATAGGTAGCTCTGCCGAGGAAGGAAATGAGCTTATAATATTGTTTATACGAAGTGATGACATTGAGGGCCGGGTTGCCGCCTGACAGGTAATTATCCTGCAGGTCCTCTACGAGGAAGTTCTGACCGGAAGCGCCAAAGGCCTGGTTGGTGAAATCGTTGTATTCATAGACAGCTGTGGCGGATACGGAATGTTTGCCAAAGCTGTTGAGATAATTTAGATGGATGTCTCCTTTTTTTGAATCCGACTGGCGGTGGGCCTGGCTGGCATTGTTGATATTGCCGACGCCGGGCAGGGAAGGCTGGAAGAATTCGGCAAGGGTGTCGAGCTGGGTGATGGAACCTTGTACACCTGCTTTCAGACCTTTGAAAAGGGTGTAATCGACGCGGCCGAAATATTGCGACAATCTCTCCTTACTGGTGTTCTGTTCCAGCATTTGCTGGGCAACCGGGTTTTGCTGGTCGTAATCATAATACCCGAAATAAGTACCATCCGGGTTGTATACGGGATAGGTCGGCGGGGTGGTGTTTACATAATCGAAGATATTGTAATCAACATATTTCCGGTTGACCTGGCTGCTGAACAGGGCGACCTGTATATCCAGCTTGTCGTTGAGGGCTTTTTGCTCAGCGTTGAAGCGGAGGCTATATTGTTCTTTACCGGAATTGATGACTATTCCTTCCTGGTTCATATAGTTTACGGAAGCGCGGTAATTGAAGCCACCGGTGCCACCGGAGACGGCGATGTTGTGGCTATGTGTGTAGGCCGTGCGGGTGATAGCTTTGAGCCAGTCTGTATTGGCGCCATGGTCGAGTCCGGCGATGGTCGAAGGGGTGATGCCGGGGATCGTCTTGACGGCGGCGCGCCACTGGTCGGCGTTGAGCAGGTTGAAACCTTTTTCGATATGGTCCATGCCCACATAAGTGTTGTATTCGACGCGGCTTCTGCTGGTCTGTCCTCTTTTGGTGTTGATGATGATAACGCCGTTGGCACCGCGCGATCCATAGATGGCGGTGGCGGAGACATCTTTTAGCACGTCATAGGAAGCGATGTCTGTTGCCGGGATATTGGAGAGCTGGTTAGGGTCGTCCAGTGGAATACCGTCTACTACGATGAGGGGTGTTTGCCCGCCGCTGAGGGAAGTCTGGCCGCGGAGCCGGATGATGAGGCTGCCGTTGGGATCGCCGCCGGGCTGCGTGATGACCAGCCCCGAAACTTTACCCTGGATCTGTTGCAGGGGGTTGTTGATGACGCCGGGACTGAAATCTTTTGAAGCGATGCTGGCTACGGCTCCGGTAACATCTTTTTTCCGGACCGTTCCATATCCAACGACCACTACGTCGTTGAGTGCTTTGTTGTCGGGCTGTAATACGATGTTGAGCGATGTCTGGCCGTTGATGGCTATTTCCTTATCGGTAAAGCCGATGGAGGTGACTACGAGAGTACGTGCGCCGGCGGGGGCGCTGATCTTAAACTGGCCGAGTGCGTCGGCTGATACGCTGAGACTGCTGCCTTTGACTGTTACTGTTGCTCCCGGCAGGGGATTGCCTTTGTCGTCGATGACCTTACCGGTGATGGCTGGGGTCTGGGCAAAGGACAGGATCGAAAGGAAAACGAGAAATCCGGACAGGACGCCTTTTAGGAATAGATGTTTGAGTGGCATAGACAGTCGTTTTGGCTTTTACTAAAAATCAAAGCTTTTTATAAAATTATATACTGGTACATACTGGTATACAATATTAAAAACTTTTTTTTGATATCGAAAAATATTTTTTAGCAAAACCGATTTTGCAAACGGGATAAATAGGGGAAGAGGGAGGAGCGGGAGACTGCGCGTTTGGGCGGGGTGATCAGGGGAATAGAAAAAGGGGACACGGAACTGTCCCCCTCTTTGGGTTCGAAGGCTGCTCATATTTTTATTGCCTACGGCCTTAATTCAGATTGATGGCCGGAGTGTCGGGAGATTGTTTGAATACTTTTGATTGATAGATGGGATCGCCGGCGGCAGTCTTTATATTTAGCTGATAGGTGCCGGGGGCCAGGAACTGAAGGTCATCGAGCGGGATCCTGTTGATACCGGCTTTGAGGCCGGCGCCGAGCATGCGGATTATTTTTTCTTCCTTTACGTCCGCCAGCAGGATAATGCAATCGAGGTCTTCTTCGCATGTAATTTCCAGGATGATGTAATAATCAAACGGGTTCGGGTAAACCGAAATTTCTTTTGCCATAACCATAAACCAGTAATTTTAGCTGTGTTGATCAGGAAACACCTTTGTGACGACCCTTACCGGGATCAGCGCGGGCATTTTTTCTTTTGAGAATGCAGGGGTAAGGCTGGCGATAAGATTAATAAGGATAGTTTTCATACTGTGCGATTTACAGGTATATAGGCCAATATGCTGCCAAAAAGCAAGGCATTGATTATGTATGGGTTACACTTTCGCATAGATGCTGTGGAGTCTCGAAATGGGAAAATTTGCGGAATTTTGGGAAAACTACGTATCCGAATACGGAAAATACGGTGCAGGTAAGGGTTAATATTAGGGGATCTGCGGGTTAGAAGCGGCCGACGAGCTTGAGGTTTAGAAGGCGGGGGGTGAGGCGGTTGGGGATGGCATAGGTGGTATTCGAGAAGTCTTTGATCAGCATATAGGAGATGGTATTGGCCCGGTCGATGAGGTTGAAGACCTCGAGGGTGGCCCATATATTTTCGAAGTTACGGAAGGGGCTATGGCTGCGGCGGTTGCTTTTTTCGCTGTCGAGCAGCAGGGCGCTGAAACCGACGTCGATGCGGATATAGGGATCGATCGTGAGGGCATTGCGGTAGCGGAGGTTGCCGGGAATATTGAAAGGAAGGTCACTGCCGTAGAGAAAGTTGAGGAAGGCCTTGAGGTTTTTGTTGGTTGCCAGATAGTCCTGGAGGAAGAGGCCGAAGGTGAAGAGCCGGTCGGAGGGGCGTCGTACCCAGCCGGCCTTTGTTTTCACGCTGTCTGTCGGCTGGCCCTGTGCGTTGAGGGTATAGTTGTAATAGAACGTGTCGATCTTTTCCATAGACTTCATAAAGCCCAGGCTTACCCAGCTCTCGGCATCTTTTACCAGTTCGCCGAAGAGCCGGAACTCCACGCCGGTCGCATAGGCCTTTGCGTCATTGAGACCGAAATACTGGATATGTACGTTGTTGATGTCATAGGGATCGACCCTTGTCATTTGTTTGTAATAGGCTTCTGTGGTAAAGCGGAAGGGGCGGTCGCCCAGCTTGAAATTACGATCGAACCCTGCTACCACCTGCCAGCTGCGCTGGGCCTTCAGGGCTGTGTTGAGGCTGCCGTCGGATCGCAGCATTTCCCTGAAGAAAGGCGGTTGGTCATAAATGCCTACCGAGGCCTTATAGACGATGTCCTTTTTTCCATTGCGGGGTTTCCACGAGGCTCCGAAACGGGGGGATAATAAGAACTCTTTGTTGAGGGTATTATAGTTGTAGCGTAATCCGCCCTGGAGCGTGAAGTCGCCGGATTTCTGTACGAGGAGATTGTCCTGGATGAAGCCGGTAAACCGGGTAATGCCGGGGTTGTCGATGGAATGGACGACATTGCTGAGGCTGGGTATGCCGGGGTTATAGGGGAGGGAGTAACCGGCGGAATCCTGGTATTGCCATTCGTTCAGCTGCGAGTGAACGACCTGTCGTTCGGCGCTGACTCCCCATTGTAAGAAATGTTTGTTGACGGTGAGATATCCTTTGTGCGTGACATTATAGACGTCGATGTTCAGCTTGTCGCGGGCGAAATTCTGATAGGTTCCGGCTCCGAGCGGATTGGTGATTTGACCGAAGGTAGAGCTGGTTTTGTCGAAGTCCCTGTCGCCAAAAAGATAAGCGCCGGTGATGTCGTAGTCCTGTTGCTCTTTGTCTTCAAACCGGGAGGCCATCCATTTCAGGCGCAGGTTGTGATCGATCTGCTGTGTAAGGGAAAGTCCGGCCATATTCGTCTGGTACTGGTCTTTCTCCTGGCCGTCGAAGGCGATGTCGAGGCCGAGGTTGGCCGTATAATACGGGGAGAAAATAGAAGACGTGAGCTGGCTGGACTCGGGGACCAGGTGGAAGCGGGTCTGGGAGAAATTGCCGAGGAATTCCAACTGGTTGACCTTGTTCAGCTGCCAGGTCAGCACCGCCTGCAGATCGGAAGAAGAAGGGGCATAGGTCCCTTTGGTCTCCTGGCTGCTAAGAAGAGTGCTGTTGGTACGGTTGCGCGCGCCGACGAGCCAGGTGAAACGGCCTGATGCGCCTGTCCCTTCGAGGTGAAGTCCCTGTTCTAACAGTCCTGCATACACTGAGCCGCCAAAGGTCGTGGGTTTCCTGTACTGGATATCCAGCGCCGAAGACATTTTGTCGCCATACCGGGCCTGGAAGCCGCCGGTGTAAAAATTGACGCTGCGGGTCAGCTCAGGGTTTATAAAGCTAAGTCCTTCCTGTTGGGCATTGTTGACGAGATAGGGGCGGAATACCTCGAAATCGTTTACATAAACGAGGTTTTCGTCGTAGTTGCCGCCGCGGACGGAATACTGTGAGGTCAGTTCATTATTGGAGCCGACAAAGACCTTGAGCAGGCTTTCGATGCCGCCGATGGGAGCCGGAATATTTATTGCATTTTTGGGATTGATACGAACGAGACCTGTCTCACGGCTTTCCCGCTGGTCAGAGACGACCACTTCCTGGAGGGTGCGTTGACCTCTTTCCAATCGAACGACTATATGTTCGTCTTCCTGTTCGTTGAGCAGGAAATTGCGTTGTTCGGTCTTATAACCGGTGAAGGAGAAGACAAGGGCTATTGCTTTGTCGGCCGGCACTTTCATCCGGAAGGTGCCGGAGTCGGAGGTGATGAGGCCGGATTGTCTGCCAAGGATAATGACGGATACGCCGGGTAATGGTTTTTCATTCTCATCCAGGAGCCTGCCTGAGACAAAGGCTGCCTTGGGCAGCCTGGCCGAAGGCCCATCTTTGGATGGCGCTGCCTTTTTCTGAGCGAATACCGGTTGAAAGAATAGGAGGAGGAGGGCGGCGATGAAGAATCTCAAGAATTTTATAGTTTAACGATCAATCACAATTTTTAAGTGTATGGATGGTCGCTTTAGGGTCATCAGACTTGAATACGGTGGTACCTGCCACCAGGACGTCGGCGCCGGCTTTTACAAGGCTGGCAGCATTTTCGGTGGTGACGCCGCCGTCGATCTGGATAAGGGTATCCAGGCCCCGGTCGTGGATCATGCGGCGCAGGTTGCGGATCTTCTGGAAGGTATGCGGGATAAATTCCTGGCCGCCAAAACCGGGGTTGACGCTCATGATCAGCACCATGTCGATGTCCTGCAATACATCGGAGAGGAGGTCGACCGGGGAATGAGGGTTGAGGGCAACACCCGCTTTCATGCCCAGGGATTTTATCTGCTGGATATTCCGGTGTAAATGGCGGCAGACTTCAAGGTGTACGGTGAGGCGATCGGCTCCCGCCTTTTTAAAGTCCTCCGCATATCTTTCAGGCTCTTCGATCATCAGGTGAACGTCACAGACCTTTGTGGTAGCCTTGCGGATCTGTGCGATGACCGGCATGCCAAAACTGATATTGGGAACAAATCGTCCGTCCATCACGTCGAGATGGAACCAGTCGGCCTTACTTTCGTTAAGCATCTTACATTCATCTTCCAGCCGGAGAAAATTCGAGGCCAGCAGAGAGGGTGCTATAATGGGCATTTTTTATTATTATTTAGAGCTCTTAAAGATAGGGCAATTACTGCAGTCTTTTGATCCTTTCAGCCGCCTCGGTAAAATCCTTATCCAGGGCCAGCGTCTGCCGGTAATAGAGGATCGCTTTATCCTTTTGATCCGTGACCTCATAACAGCGGCCGGCCCAGTAATACCCATCGGGATAAGTATTTGAAACCCGGATGGTCATCTGGAAAGTGCTGAGGGCCGTGTCATACGCTTTTTGTTCATAGAGGGCTATTCCTTTTTCAAGATATGCATCTGTGAATTTCCAGTCACGGCGGATACAGGAGTCGAACTGTACAATAGCTTTTTTGTACAATGTCATATTGGAATAGTAGATGCCTTTTATAAAAAAGGGGTCCAACAATTCATGAGCACTGTCCTTGCGCAGTACATTATCGCAGATGGTAAGGGCTGCGGCATTGCGGCTTTCGGCGTAGAGGTGGGCCAGTTCCAGGGCATAAGTATTGACGGGCTGGAGCTGATAAGCGATTGCAAGCGCCTGTATCGCACCGATGGTGTCTTTCCCTTTTTCCAGCAACAATCCTTTTTCATACCAGATCTCAAAATCTGCGGAGTCTTTTTTTAAGAGGTTATCGTATAAGCTAAGGGCTTCTGTGACGCGGCCTGATTGCTGGTATAGTTCGCCCAGCAGGGAGGGAAAGGAGGTATTGGATGGGAACTTTTGCTGACAATCCTGTAATAGTTTGATGGCCTGACCGGTTTGGCTGAGGATGGAGAGCGTGGACGCATAACGAAGACCGGTGAGCTCGTTAGGGTTGAGCTTCCAGGATTGCTGATAGTCCTTCAGAGCCAGCTCGTGGAGATTGTTTCGGGCCAGGAGTTCGCCCCTTCTGAAATAGAGGCCGGCTTTATCCCCGGCCTGATTGCGGGAAAGGGAGTCGGTCAGGGGTAAGAAGGGCTGGCGATGTAAGACAGCGGCCTGCTGATCGTTGTTGTCACTTCCATTATTGTTACAGCCTGCTGTCCAGAACCCTGCGAAACAAAACAGGAGGCAAAGGGTCCACAATGATTTGTTCATCCGGCAAAACTAAGAAAAACTACGGGTTGGCGAAATGATGGCGGAAATTCGGCAGTGTGGTTGTAGCTTTGGGTCTCACAAAAAAATATAGTAGCATGTACACCGGATTACTACACTTGCATAGCTTTTTGCGATGGGTTATCATCGTACTGGCTTTGATCGCTATTTACAGGAGTTATACAGGCATGACAGCCGGCAGAGTTTTTTCTGCCGGGGATAAAAAGACCGGGCTTTTTTTGATGATCGCTGCGCATACGACGCTGCTGATCGGTCTTTATTTGTGGATAGCCGGCCCCTGGGGCCTGGCAAATATCCGGAACCTGGGTTTTGGGGATGTGATGAAGGATAAGGTCTACCGGTTTTTTGCCATCGAACATCTTACGGGGATGTTGATCGCGATCGTACTGATCACGATCGGCAAGGGTGCCGCGAAAAAGAATATTCCGGATGCGGCGAAGTTCAAGAGGTCGTTCTGGTTGTTTTTAGTAGCCCTGATTATTATCCTGGTTACTGTGCCCTGGCCGTTCCGGACAGGGATCGGCAGGCCATTGCTGTAGGGAGAGGCGTCTTTATAAGACGGGCGGAGATAACGTATTGTACAAAACGAAGCCGCCACGGGAGTTCTGTTTCCGTGGCGGCAATTTTTTTGTCAGGGCCATCGATCGTTCATTGGTTCATCTAAGGGTCGTAATGGGAATTGGATCTTTTGGTTTTCGGGATCTTTGGATTACTGATCTTTGGATTTCAGGGGGTTTGGATTTGGGTTTTTCAGGATTTTCGGATGGTTGGTTTTTTTTAGGATCCAGGATCTTTTGTTTTTCTACAGGGTTGGGATCTCAGGTTTTTTGGATGTTTGGATTTTCGGGGTCTTTCAGGGATTTGGATCGTTTTCGTTTGCTGATACAAAGATGTAAAAGAGTGGGGGAGGTTGGAAACTTTTTCGATAAGGGGCGGGTTTTGCCCGACGAAAGTACCCGAGCCCCCGGCGAAGGGTACGACCGAGGACGTGTGTGGCAGCGCGGGCGAAGGTTTGTGGCCCGGCGAAAAGGTTTTGTTGGGGTTCGGAGAGGGGTGCCAGCAGAGCTGGAGTTCGCAGATGGGATAAAAACGAAGCCGCCACGGGTGTTCTGTTTCCGTGGCGGCAATTTTTTTGTCAGGGTCAACGATCGATTTTCAGGCTCATCGAGGGATCATGGATGGGATGGAATCATTGGACGGATTTCACTTTTCCCAGGTCAACTGGACCTTGTCCAGTTAGTACACAAGGCCCTCGGCCGCAGTGTACAGACTTCATGGTGTTGGGATAAAAAATTAATTTTTTGATTATTTTTTGCCACAACTCAATTGCCCCTGGCATCTTCTACGTTTTTCGGATTTGGACTTCAATATGTTTCTCGGTTTCAGATGAGGTATTTGCACTACAGTCAAACAGATCCCGCTAAACAGGTTTTCATCAGATGGTCGGATTTCGTCGGGTTTTCAAGGATCAACGGATTACGGTTTTCGGATCTTGGAGCACTAAGGGTTTTTCCAGGCTTTTTGGATTGCACTACGGTTTTTCAGGTCTTTGGATAAATTCTATTTCTCAGGATTTAGGTTTTTGGGTTCTTTAAGGATCTTTGGGTTTGGGTTTTTCTAAGGATTCAGGGATTTGTTTTTCTTAGGATTTTGGGTTTTGGAACTTACTTTTTTTGGATTTTGGATATTAGGGTCTTTCAGGGATTTGGACGTTTTCATTTGCTGGTACAAAGATGTAAAAGTGTGAGGGAGTAAGGAAACTTTTTCGATAAAGGGGGTGTTTTGCCCGACGAAAGTACACGAGCCCCCGGCGAAGGGATTTGAGAGAGTGGCGGTTCTAGAGGATATTGAGCCGGGCGGTTACTTCCTCTTTGTGGCCTTTCCCAATAGGGATTTGATTACCAAGTAAATAGATGATATTCCCCCGGATGTCGTCTATTTTATTAATATTGACGATATAGGACCGGTGTACTTTCAGGAAGAGGGGGCCGATTAGCTTTTCTTCCATATTCTTCAGGGTGCTGTAGGTGATATAGCTTTTGCCGGGAGTCACGAATTTGACGTAATCGCGCATGCTTTCGAGAAAGAGGATATCGTCCTTTTTTATTTTGACCAGTTTGTCCTCTGATTTTATAAAGAGGAAGTCGGTGTCCGGGCCCTGAACGGGTGTGACAGGCATTTGCTGTTGCGGAATGGTTGCGGGAGCAGGCTCCTGGGCCTGGATCTGCTGCTGCAGCTTTTGGATAGCTTCCAGGAAGCGTTTGTACGTAAAAGGTTTTTTCAGATAATCGTTGACGTGGTATTGGAAGGCATCGAACGCGTATTCTGTCTTGGAGGTGGTGAGGATGATCTTTGGCGAGTAAGTAAGGCTGTCGAGAAGGTCGAAGCCGGTGGCGCCTGGCATTTCTACGTCAAGAAAGAGAAGGTCCACTTTCTCCCGGTCGAGGAATTCGAGGGCATCCGCAACATTGAGGAAATGCCCTTTTACTTCGACCAGTTCGCTTTTTTCACAGAACTTTCGTAAAAAGTCTGCGGCGATCTGGATGTCTTCTACTATGATACAAGTGGTCTTCATCACGAGATAATGTCCTTTCAATGGTGTAATGCAGTAGACCTTCGGACAAGCATCGTCCCTCGCTTTTCCTTGGTCGTTCCCTTCGCTTCGCTCGGGAAAGCTCGTGTCATTGCAAACGACTATACTACTTCCCCTTCGTTGAACAGCCTTAATCTGGCATATTCTTTTTCTATTATATGTTGAGCTCTTTCTTTTCGCTGGATCAAAAGGATATAATCCACCCGAAGCTCTTCCGCACTATTAACGGAACATTTGTTCTCGAATTGTTGACATTGCTCCTGAAGATCGGTAAAACCGACATAACCGAAGAGTGTTTTGCAGGTATGAACGCTTGTTCCCAATACGGGAAGATTTTGGCTGTCATAAGCAGCTTCGACCCGCTGCCAATAGACGGGAAGATCCTTTAGAAAATCTTCGAAAACAGTTTCTGCGTATGTGGTATCACCTTCGAACAATTCAGCTAAAAAAGTGGCATTCAGGTTTTCATCAAAAACAAACGTTGTACGGATCTTTTGCATGGTTGCTGCAATTTTTTTGTCCTGTGTTCGTTAAGAGTATTATATGTACAACATATAATCCCGGTCTGGCAGATAGACAGGACTTTATCCAGACGGGAAAAAGCCCCAATTATTGTTCAAAATCCAAATTGTTATGAAAAAATTTAAACCCCTATTCCTGCTGATCTTAACCGTGGGTATCATCGCTACATCCTCTTCTCCTGCCCATTGTCAGGTGCAGTGTGATCTCTTACAAGTCAACAATACCGCCGCCCACGGCTCCAACATGAGTTACTGGTTTGGCATCATGGAGCTGCCCTTTCTTTTTATCGCTGTATTCTTTGCTTTCCTTACTGCCTATGCGCTGCGTGGCGGCAGGTTTGGTAAAGGCATGACCTATATGGCCTGGGGTTTCCTGGTCATGGCTATAGGTCATCTGCACATGCAGATAGAGCACTACTATGGTTTCAATCTCTTTAAGTCTTTGCTGGGTCAGCTAAGCGGCTCTATTGCCTGGTTTATCGCGCTGATCCTTACCTGGGGATTGTCGGGACTTGGCTTTTATTCTATTTACAAGGCCAGTAGGGCGGCATAGGATCTTTCATGCTTAAGAACTTACTGAAGGGTAGGGGTAGGTCGGGGCGTCTCAGGGGACACAACGATCAATCTGCTTTATTCCGTGCTTTATTTGACTTTCTTATCGATTGTATCTCGGTGCCGGCGAATGCGGAACAGCTGATACAACTGGGTCGTAAGGCAGCCGGAAAAGATGCGGAAGAAGCCTTTCATACCTATCTCTTATTCGAAAAATATCTAACCTCGTTCGAGCTGATAGAACAGCCCACGAGAAAGTCGTTGCGGGAAAGGGTCCGGCAGCGATTTCCTGCATTACTGCATGACGGGTCTATCTTTAATATTCTTTTTGTTTCCGAGACCGAGCAAAAAAATACACTGGCTATTCAATTCCTGCAATCTTTCCTGACGGCCGTCAGAGATAAGTTTGGACGGGGCGGAGACGGTTATATCGAGAAGAAGCAGAAGGAGCTGTCTATTCTTGAGATCGATATACAGGAGCCGGAGATCTTCCGGAAATTACAATTTCTAAGCTTTGAGACCTTTAAGTTTGTCAGCGGCAATTATGGAGAGTCTCTGGCTGGCAAGATCTTCGAAAAGAACTACGAGACCTATTCTACCAGATATAAAGAGCTGGAAGCTTTTCCTTACATGATCTCGCTGATCCCAAAAGAGATCGTGGACCGGGAGCATCTGGGGATCTTTTCCCAATCGCAGATAGAACAGATCTTTTTGGACAAGCTGGCGGAGTCTGAGCAGCTGAATATTGCGCTGGATGCAAAGATCAGGGAGAATGAAAGGACGCAACGACTGCTGAGGAAGAATGAGATCATGCTGAGCGGGGTGATCTCTTCGGCGCTGGATGCGATCGTCATTATCGGAGAGGTCGGTCATATCATCCATTGGAACAAGGCAGCCACGGAGATCTTCGGGTACACGGAGAGCGAGGTACGGGGACGGACGCTGATGGAAACGATCATACCGTTCTCTTATCAATATTCCACCTGGAATGGGTTCAGGGGATTCCTGGGTGAAAGCGATGACAGCTTCGTAAACCAGCGGATCGAGCTTACGGCTGTCCGGAAGAATAAAGAGGAATTTCCTATCGAGCTGACGATCACCGGGATCAAGGACGACAACGAATTTTATTACAGCGCTTTTATCCGCGATATTTCGAGCCGCATACAGCGGGAGCAGGAACTGTTGCAAATGAAGGAAAAGGCTGAGCAGGCTGCCAAGGCCAAGTCCCAGTTCCTGAGTGTGATGAGCCATGAGCTGCGTACGCCTTTGAATGCTGTGATCGGGATCACACATTTGATGCAGCAGAACCAGCCCCGGGAAGATCAGCAGGAAGACCTGCGTACGCTGCAGTTTTCGGGGGAAAGCCTGCTTCACATCATCAACGACATCCTGGACTTTACCAAGCTGGACTCCGGCAAGATCGAGCTTTCTGCTATTGACTTCAACCTGCGGGAGCTGACGCAAAGCTTATATCAGTCATTTAGTTTTAAGGCAAAAGAAAAGAACATCGTCTTCGACGTTGAGTATGACGATAGAATGCCTTTTTATGTGAAAGGAGATAGTTTCCGCTTATCGCAGGTGCTGAACAACCTGATCAGCAATGCCATTAAGTTCACACAGGAAGGGTCAGTGAAGCTGAAGGTGGAGATGACTGAAAACAATGGTCCTTTGTTCGTGACGCGGTTCTCCGTTGTCGATACGGGAATCGGCATTTCTGCGGATAAACAGGAAAAGATCTTTGAACAATTCACCCAGGCCGATAGTGATACGACCCGTCTTTATGGCGGAACGGGACTGGGGCTTTCTATTTCGGGCCGGCTGGCAGAGCTGATGGGAGGGGAAATCCTTTTGGAGAGTGTTCCCGGGAAGGGTTCTACTTTTCATTTCAGCATCCAATTGCAGGTTGGAGAAATGCCTGCTACTGCGGTGGTGGCGCCGAAGGTGGTCACCAAAAGCAATGATCAATTCAGGAACAGGATCATCCTGCTGGCGGAGGACAATGCCTTTAATGCGAATATCGCGCGGCGTTTCATCACCGGATGGGGCGGCCAGCTGGATATAGTCGTAGACGGCCGGCAGGCGCTGGAATTCGTTTCCCGAAAGAAATACGACCTGATCTTAATGGATGTGCAGATGCCGGTGCTGGATGGCTTTGCCTGCACGCGGAAGATCCGCAAACATTTTAAGGATGTCCCGATCATTGCCATTACGGCTTCGCCCAAGAATGAGATCATCAATGAGATAATTGCCTGTGGCATGGATGATTTTGTCAGCAAGCCATTCAAACCGAACGAGCTGCGGAGCAAGCTGCTGGAATGGCTGTAATGGACTTATTAGCTGCGTCCTCCGAGCTCGATAACCTCACAATCCTTCATGTTATTGCCGTCGATGGTCAGTCTGACCAGGGTGCGTAAGGTATGCCAGCCCTGCCGGCCGGCTGCGCCTGGGTTGATGTGCAGGCATTGGAGTTTGTCATCGTACATGACCTTGAGGATATGCGAATGCCCGCAGATAAATAGTTGGGGCGGATCGGCTTGTAATTCTTTTTTTACGGTGGGGTTGTATTTTGGCGGATAGCCGCCGATATGGGTCATAAAGACCTTGATGCCCTCGGATTGCCAGCGTAATTTTTCCGGGTAGACGCTTCGGATATCCTGTCCGTCGATGTTGCCATAAACGCCTTTCAGGGGTTTGAAAGCGGCCAGCTTATTTGCCACTTCGATAGTGCCGAAATCGCCGGCATGCCAGATCTCATCACATTTTTCAAAGTGTTTGAAGACGTTTTCGTCGAGGAAGTGATGGGTGTCGGATATCAGGCCAATTCGCAACATTGTCGGTACATTTTTCGGGTTGGCGGCGCATCAGTGCGCTTTTTGAATATAGGTGTTAAAGTAACCGCATTCTTTCAGGACTTCGCTGTAATACTTTGTGCTGCTATATTGTTTCAGCGCTTTGAAACCATCCCATGCGATGAAGTCGGGCTGATCTTCCTTTTTATCGGCCCACGGGTTACGGATGCCGGCTGTTCTGTTGTACCATTCGTTGCGTTGGCATTTAGCCAGCAGGTACTGGCATTTTGCTTTTTGTTCGTCGCCGGACGCTGCATGGAGGGCGAGCGTATAATATTTTATGGCCGTCTTCATACGGGTCAGCGGCTCCTGGAAAACGCTGTCCAGGGAATACCATCCATCAGAACCGATGACCTTACATTCATAAAATGCGCGGGCATTACCATAATAAGTGATGTTGTACTGTGCGTTGCCGACAAGGATGGCATTGGTGTAGACATCCTGACCCGCATTGACCTTATTCTCCATTTCCTTCAGCTTTTGCAGCAGATCGGTCCTGCTGTATTTGATCTTTTGCGGGGCCTCGTGGTCGCAGTCGTGACAATCGTTGATACGGGCGTTGAAAGGATTACCGGGCAGGATAATTTTTGCCGCACCCGGCTCTGCCTGTTTCATGGCAGCGATGGCTTCGTCGATGTGATCGTTGAGACAAAGCCGGACGGCCTGGTATTCGAAGAGGTCGGGTTGTTTTATCGCTGAAAGGCTGCAAACGAGGTTCTCATAGGGAGTCTTGCCCGGTTTATTAAAAAACGCTTTTAATGATTCGACATTCCGGTCGTCGGTATAGAATCGGGGTTCGGAGAAAAAGCATTCGGCCTTGACCTTGTCGCCGAGGAGCTTGTATTTTTTTGCCATGAGTTTTCTGACCCAGGTAAATGCGTCGTTGTTCCGGAAGCTTTGGTCGGACTGACTGCTGTCCAGCCACACTATTTCCGGATAGATCTGTTTTTCCAGCGTAGCGTCGATGGTGCGGCTTGCTGCGAGTGTGTTGAGGAGACGTAACAGTCTCAGCTGGGCCTGTGGAAGGGTTTCTTTTGGCGTGGTCGTGCCTGCCTTTGTATACCAGCTGCGGGCGTTGTCGTACCGTCCGTCGAGCATATTCAGATAGCCTGCGGCCAATTGCCAGATCCAGGGTTTGGCGGTATTACCGGCTTCGGCGATGTGAGTCACCAGGGTGCGAAGGGTCATATTGGAGCTATCCGTCGGGGGAATGCCCATATCTCCTGAGACCAGCCCTACCTGGAAGGAACCGAATCGTTGTTCGGACCGATTCACGCCTCTTGCCAGGAGAAGGTCCAGCTTATCGGACCCGGGATCGAGCGTGTAGATCTCTTTTATGGCTCGCTGTGGGTCTGAATAGATCACGCCCAGCATCTGCCAGAGGGTTGCCTTTTCCTGCTTATTCCGGCAAAGGGCGAGGGTTTCCAGCCAGTCCTTTTGTTCCTGCGGGTGAAAGCTGTAATGTGCTACTGTTTTTAGCTGATCACAGCCGGCGTAAACAAGACTATAATAATAGTTGGCCCTGGCATAATCTTTCAACTTATAATAAGCGCCGGCCTTGTAGGCGAGGCTGCGGTAATACAAAGTATTGGCCGGGAATTTCTGGCTATAGCTGTCGAAGGTGCGGATGACATCCTGAGGGGACTCGTTGAAGAAATCGGATCGTACCAGCTGGAACCAATATCTCTCCTGTAAAAAGACATCGGGAGCAGCGGTTAGCTTTTCCCGGAGCTGGCGGTTGAGGGTGACCGCATTGAAATATTTGTTCTTTTTCGCGGTGTCTGGTTCCCAGCGCTCGATGGGCGTAAGGGCAAAGGCTTCGGATCGTTTGGCCAGCTTCAGATAATCGAGAAAGGCCTGTGTTCTTTTATCTGCGGCAGGACGGGCAAGGGCGCTGTCGACCGAAGTAGTGCCGGCGTGGTTGAGCAGGTAGTCGAGGGTTGAGGTCATTGCCGGCTTTCCTATATAGGCGGCCCATTCCTGTACATTCGTTCTGTTAAATCGGGTGATGTGATTCTCGTCGTAATTGATCCCGTAGTAGAACTGATAGGAGTAAAAGAACGGGCTATAGGCGCTGTCCACAAAGACCTCGGGTGTAAAGTTGGAGGTCCCGTATTCGGGTCCGTTGTCGCCGGCGCAGGCCAGGACAATGCCTGTGCTGATGCAACAGGCGCTAATCAGTATGATCCAATATTTTTTTAAAAAGATCTTCGTCATATAGTTGGAGATTTTGGCGGTCGAGGTCGAAAAAAATAAGGTTTTGGATTCGGTGATTTGAATGTTTGTTGATATCGGCGACGATCTCCATCAGGTCGTCGGCTGAAACCGACTCCACCTTCACGGTATCGCCTGCGCGAAAATAATAACCACTTTTAAAACAACCCTGTTTTGCGCTGTACAAATTTGCAGAAAGGGAATTGAAGCCGGTGTCTTTTTGAAAAAGACCGGCGTTCATCTTGTCCAGCAACCGGACGACTTTTCCATTGCGGACCAGCAAGGCCCAGGAAAATAAGGGAAGGGCGATGTCCAGGGACATAGGATAGGAGCGTAGCGACGGTATGTAACGGCGGGCGATGTTCTTTTCATAAATGGACCGGTCTGTTCCTGCATCGATATTTCCCATGTTGTAATACATGAGCACGCCGTGGCTTACAGGGGGGATGCCGGTCCGGTCGGGATATTTTACCTGGTGCAGACGGATGGTGCAGGAGAGATCTTTTCCGGAGAGTTTTTGGTAAGTACGGAGAAAATTGAAATAATTATCTTTTGTCCGCTGGGTCCAGTCGCAGTCGAACTGGATCTCGTCGGATGGTATGGCCCGGGCGCCACCGATCCGCCGGACGAGAGCAAATACTCTCGCTGCAAAACCGGGAAGGGCCGCGGGGGTTAATTTTTCGAAGACCCTGTTCCTGAAATAGACGACGGGTACGATAGTATAGGATGCCGGAGATGTGGCAAAACGAATGGGAGAGACGGGGCGGGGGGTGGTATCTGTTTCCGGCCAATCGACATCAAAGTAACGGATGTACAGCTTGTGGACGGAATTGTCCTGCAGGGTCTTTGTTTCGAGGCTGTCAAGGGAGAAAGTCGTCCGCCAGTAATAGAAGCTCATTGCTTTTGTCCGGTGATGGCAGGCGGTCAGGGCTACTACGCAACAAAAGAAGAACAGTTTCATACCTGAATTGGCGGGTTTCATACCAGGAATCCGTTTAAAAAAATGAAAATTACTGTAAATTTACGGGAACGATTAGCTTTACATTATGCCGCATTATTATACCCTCGGAAAAATTCCTCACAAACGCCACACGCAATTTCGCCGCGAGGACGGCAACCTTTATTCGGAACAGCTGTTCTCCACGGAAGGTTTCTCCAACGATTACACTTTATTGTATCATGTTCATCCGCCGACGGAGATCATTGCTACGGATGATCCTTATGATGTGCAGCCCCGTATAGCGGAGGAGAAGATGTTGAAACACCGGAGTTTTGAGGGATTTAAGGTCAAGCCAACGGCGGACTTCCTGGAAAGCCGTGTGCCTGTTTTGGTGAATAGTGATTGTCATATTGTACTTGCGGCGCCTACGGGCAGCATGGAGGGGTATTTTTATAAGAATGCGGATGCGGACGAGATGATCTTTGTACATAAAGGGAGCGGGGTGTTAAAGACCTTATATGGTGAGCTGGAGTTCGGATATGGGGATTACCTGGTGCTGCCAAGGGGAACGATCTACCAGATCCATTTTAACGATAGTGATAACCGGTTATTTATCGTTGAATCCTTTAGCCCTATCCGTTATCCCAAAAAATATTTAAGCCCTTATGGGCAGCTGCTGGAGCATTCTCCCTATTGTGAACGGGATATTCGCGGGCCGCAGCGGCTGGCGACGATCGATGAAAAAGGGGATTTTCTGATCAAGATGAAGAAAAAGGGCAGGATGTATGGCATTCATTACGGGCATCATCCTTTTGATGTCGTTGGTTGGGATGGGTGCTGTTATCCGTATGCGTTCAGCATTCATGACTTCGAGCCTATCACCGGCCGGGTGCATCAGCCGCCGCCCGTACATCAGACTTTTGAGGGGCATAACTTCGTGGTCTGTAGTTTCTGTCCGCGTCTGTTCGACTACCACCCTTTATCCATACCGGCGCCATACAATCACAGTAATATCGACAGTGATGAGGTTCTGTACTATGTGGATGGAGATTTTATGAGCCGGAAGCATGTAACAAAGGGGATGATGACCCTTCACCCGGGCGGGATACCTCACGGACCGCATCCCGGCGCTGTCCAGCGCAGTATCGGTGCAAAAGAAACAAAGGAGCTGGCGGTGATGGTCGATACTTTTCATCCGCTGATGCTAACGGTGGAGGCATTGGAGATCGAGAATCCGGGATATACAATGAGCTGGGCGGAATAGCCGGGATAGGCGGGATTTCCTTATATTCGTCGGCAAATCTTTCTACATGCGACCTGCCAAACTACTGTCGACGGCCCTGATTGGTCTTGTTCTTTTTTCCTGTCATTCCAAAGAGGCGGCGGACCTCCTCCTCTATCACAGTAAAATATACACAGCAGACAGTGCTTTTTCTACGGCCGGGGCCCTGGTGGTCAGGGACGGGAAGATCCTGGCTACGGGGACGGACGATGAGATCCGGAGTAAGTATTCTGCAAAAGAAGTGATCGATGGCGGCGGTGCGTTGTATGTTTACCCGGGGTTTATCGATGCGCATGCGCACTTTGTGCGGTATGGTCAATCTTTATTCACGGCGGCATTATATGGCAGTACCAGCTTTGAAGAAGTGGCGCAGCGGGTGAAACAATTTGCCGATGCGCATCCTGGGCAGGCCTGGATACTGGGCCGCGGCTGGGATCAGAATAAATTTCCCGGGAAGGCTTTTCCTGACAACACGTTATTAAATAATTTATTCCCTTCCACGCCGGTGGTGCTGGGACGGGTTGATGGCCATGCGGTGATCGCCAATGCGCGGGCGCTGGAGCTGGCGGGGGTGAAACCGGGGCAGAAGCTGGAAGGCGGTACGGTCGAAACAAAAAATGGCCGGCTGACGGGGATCCTGATAGACAATGCGCAGCATTTGGTGGATTCGAAAGTGCCCGAACCCTCGGCAGCGGACTGGCACCTGATGCTGGATGCGGGGCAGAAAAAATGTTTTGCCCAGGGGCTTACGACGGTGACGGATTGCGGGCTGGACAGGGTGGACATCGAAAGACTGGACTCGCTGCAAAAGGCTGGGAAACTGAAGATGCGTGTTTATGTGATGCTGAGCGATAATAAGGACAACCTCTCTTACTATCTGCCGAAGGGGCCTTATAAGACGGACCTCCTGTATGTAAAGGGGGTGAAAGCGTATGCGGATGGCGCCCTGGGCAGCCGGGGAGCTTGTCTGCTGAAGCCTTATGATGACAAGCCGGGCTGGCAGGGATTCCTGCTAAGGAGCCCTGCGCATTATGACTCATTGGCCGCGGTGGTGGCAGGAACGGATTTTCAGCTGTGTACGCATGCGATAGGGGATTCGGCTAACCGGATCATGTTACAGATCTACAATAAATATCTTAAGGGTAAAAATGATAAGCGCTGGCGTATTGAGCATGCACAGGTGATCGATCCCGCTGATCTCAGCCTCTTCGGGCAGGCTTCGATTATCCCTTCGGTACAGCCTACACATGCCACGAGCGATATGTACTGGGCTGGTGAACGACTGGGTCCGGTGCGATTAAAAGGAGCCTATGCCTTTAAGCAATTGCTGCAGCAGAATGGATGGATACCGTTGGGGACGGATTTCCCGGTGGAAGATATCAGTCCTTTCAAGACCTTTCTGGCGGCGGTGTTCCGTGTGGATGCAGCCGGTCACC
This sequence comes from Puia sp., assembly GCA_036499285.1. GTDB lineage: Bacteria > Bacteroidota > Bacteroidia > Chitinophagales > Chitinophagaceae > Puia. Next base: position 83,173 of record DASYEB010000046.1, read on the forward strand.
CGGCCGGTGGGTTTCAGCCCGAGAATGCATTGACAAGAGAAGAGGCGATAAGGGGAATGACGATCTGGGCGGCGAAGGCGGATTGTCTGGAAAAAGAGATCGGCAGTCTGGAGCCCGGGAAAAAGGCCGATTTTGTAATACTCGATAAGGACCTTATGGAAATCCCCGCCGCTGCGGTATTGCAGACGAAAGTAACGGCTACGTATTCCTCCGGCAATAAAGTATTCTGATCGCGTGACTTTCGATTACGCAATCGTTTGATCGAAATTCTTATTTTCTTATTCGTTATTTTACCTGGACCAAAACAGGAAGATGACTGAAACATTAAAGCATAAGACAGCGCTTATCACCGGGGCCGCATCGGGTCTGGGTCTTGCCATTGCGCGGAAACTATCCATCGAAGGCGTCCGGCTTGCCCTGCTGGATAATAACAATACACAGCTGCAAAGTATCCGGCAGGAATTCGCATCCGATTGTTCCACTTATGTGACGGATATCACGAAGGAGGAAGAAGTGAGACAAGTCGTGGATGAGATCGCGGGGCGGTATAACCGCATCGATATCCTGATCAACAGTGCCGGCATCACCGGCCGGACCAATATAAAAAGTCACGAGACGGACAGTGCTGATCTGCGCCGGGTTTATGACGTTAATTTCATGGGGTCTTACTATACATCCAAATATGTGCTGCCGGTGATGCTGAAACACAACTATGGCCGGATCCTGCATATAGCATCAATCGCGGGAAAAGAAGGGAATGCCGGAATGCTGGCCTATTCGACCTCTAAGGCCGCTGTCATAGCTATGGCGAAGGTGCAGGGCAAAGAATATGCGGAGACGGGTATTACGATCAATGCGCTGGCACCTGCAGTTATCCGTACCGCCCTGGTAGATGTCCTGCCCGAAGAACAGGTAAGGTACATGACCGATAAAATACCGATGAAGCGTTGCGGGACACTGGAAGAGATGGCGGGCCTGGTGGCTTATATTGTCTCGCCGGAAAATAGCTTTACTACCGGATTCACATTTGACCTTTCCGGCGGGCGGGCTACTTACTAAGCATGGAAAAAGAATTTGATATAAATGAAATGCCTGTAGGGGTCGTGGGATTGGGGCTGATGGGGTGCAGTATCGTTACCTGTCTGCTAATGGCGGGCCATCCTGTCATTGCGGTGGCGCCTCTCCCCGCGGACCTGCTTACCGCCACGGACCGGATCCGGGGGCACTTATTACGATCGGACAGGGAGGGCCTTGCCCGTGAAAATCCTGAAATCTATTTGTCAAACCTGCGCATTACGGAGGACTATGGTGATCTTGCTCCTTGTGTGCTGGTCATCGAATGTACCCTGGAAAACCTTTCCATAAAACAAACAGTGTATGGGAAGATCGAGGCCGTGATCGGTGCTGACGTCCTGTTGACGAGCAATACTTCGGCTATCCCGATAAGTATCCTCCAGCAACACACTCTTCGTCCGGGGCGTTTTTTTGGATTGCATTGGGCCGAGCCTTCGCATACCACGAGGTTCCTGGAAATCATCTGCGGCGGGAACAGCGAGCTTGAAAAAGCCGAATGGCTCTACCGGCTGGCGCATAACTGGGGAAAGGAACCCACACTGGTGCGTAAGGATATACGGGGGTTCATTACTAACAGGCTGATGTATGCGCTATACCGGGAAGCTTTCCATCTCGTCGAAAACGGCTATGCCACGATCGAGGATGTCGACCGTGCCTGTCGTAATAATGCCGGTTACTGGATGACGCTGATGGGGGTATTCCGGTGGATGGATCTCACGGGCGTAGCGGCCTATCATACGGTGATGAAGGAATTGTTACCTACGCTGAGCAATAGCACCGAAGTCCCTGCGCTGATCGATGAGATCGTCAAAGCAGGAGGCCGGGGAGTGTCCAATGCAAAAGGGTTTTATGAGTATACTCCGGAGGAGGCCCGGTTATGGGAAGAGACATTTGAGCGATTCAGCTATGAGATCAGGGAGCTCGCCCTGCGGTACCCGGCTGATGTGGTCAAGAGGCAATTGCCCCGGTGACGTATGCTGCGGTGATCATTTATTAATTATTAAAAGCTCAGTATAAAGTTAGTCGGAGCGGCCGGTCTGATTTGCCTTGTTGCCTGTAAATTCGTGTTCCAAAAAAAAGACTATGGAATACAGACAACTCGGTGAATCAGGCTTATGCGCCTCTGCTATTACTTTTGGCGCCTGGGCCATTGGGGGATGGATGTGGGGTGGATCGGAGCGGAAGGATGCGGTGGAAGCGATAAGGGCTTCCTACGATCAGGGGGTGACCTCAATTGATACGGCGGCTGTATATGGGCAGGGGTTGAGCGAGGAGATCGTGGGGGAGGCTTTGCAGGGAATTCCGAGGGATAAGGTGCAGGTCATGACGAAGTTTGGGATGCGGTGGGATGATACGAAAGGGGAATTTGCCTTTAAGAGCCAGGACAATGACGGGAAGCCGCTGGACATCTATAAATATGCGGGGAAGAACAGTATCATAAAGGAATGCGAGGATAGTCTGCGCCGGTTGAAGACGGACTATATTGATCTTTACCAGATCCACTGGCCGGACTTCACCACACCTATTGCGGAGACGATGGAAACTCTGGCCGGGCTGGTGAAGGCGGGGAAGGTTCGGGCGGTTGGGGTGTCGAACTATGACAAGGCGCAGATGATGGAGGCGGAGAAGACGCTGAAGCTGGCGTCCAACCAGGTGCCGTTCAGCATGGTCCGCCGGGATATTGAAACGGAGCTGGTGCCTTATTGTATTGAGAATCATAAGGCTATCCTGGCCTATAGCCCTTTGCAGCGGGGAGTGCTGACGGGAAAGATCAAACCGGGGCATACCTATAATGAAGGGGATAACCGGGCGGAGAGCAAGTATTTCACGGGTCAGAATCTTTTCCGGATCAATACTTTTCTGGATGATTTGCGGCCTTTGGCGGCGGAAAAGGGGGCCAGTCTGGCGCAGCTGGTGATCCGCTGGACGCTGGATCGTCCTGGCATTACGATTGCATTGGTTGGGGCAAGGAATGCTGCACAGGCGGTGCAGAATGCGGGGGCTATCCGGGTGAAGCTGAGTGCTGAGGAGATCGGGATGATCAATGACAGGCTGGCGGCGATGCAGCTGGTATAGGCTGCGATGGGCTTGCAGCGTGGACGGGTACAGCCGGGGCGGAGCTGTGGAGTTACGGCGATGGGGAGCTGCGGCGCTGGGGGCGGGGAAAGTTCTCATTTGCGATTTAGCCTGAAATCCCGTAAATTCGGAAATAACAAACTAAAACGATGTCATATGATCCAGTTTCATGAATTAAGAATGGGGGATATTGTGCTGGTTGAGTTTGATGGCCAGCGTAAGGAAGGGGAAGTGATCCGGTTGAATGCCGAGGACAAGGAGATCAACGTTCAGGTCGGGGAGCAGGATGAGTTCTGGTATACGCCGAATGATTTGTATCCCATTCCTTTGGATGACGATCAATTGATGAAACTGGGTTTTGAGAAGCAGGAATTCGGGGATGGGGAGGTGAAATACCTGAGAGGTCCTTTCCGGGTCCTGTTGTCTAAAAGTGGGGATTTTTCCCATTTTGAGATGTGGTATCGGGAAGACAGGCGGCATATTACTCAACCGCTGAGTGTGCATCAATTGCAGAATCACTTCCATCAGATGACCAAAATCGACTTGACGAGGGCTGTTCAGGCTACAAAAAGCGGGATTTAGCCTAAAAAAGGGTCATTCTATTAAAAAATCTGCTACTTTTGCCGGGGTTTTATATTTCGGCAGGACCGGGATTTGCGGCGAAAAATTATATTTTAACCAATTTTTTGACGCAATTATATTTATTCCTATCTTTGCGCTCCCAAAAACTGTATGGCGAAACAAGCACTCATTAAACAAGATGGTATTATTTTAGAGGCCCTATCTAATGCTATGTTCAAGGTAAAGTTGGAAAACGGGCATGAAATACTGGCTACTATCTCTGGGAAGATGAGGATGAATTATATCAGGATATTACCTGGTGATAAGGTCGGGGTAGAGATGAGTCCATACGACTTGACAAGGGGAAGAATTATTTTTAGATACAAATAATATCATCATGAGATGAGCCTCCGGGCGAATTCCATGATGCCATTGAAAAGACAAATATTAATATCATGAAAGTTCGTGCATCCATTAAAAAGCGCAGTGCCGATTGTAAGATCGTGAGGAGGAAGGGCAAGCTTTATGTAATTAACAAGAAGAACCCCCGCTTTAAGCAGCGTCAAGGTTAACCGAGCGAATGCGAAGGTTACGACCGAGAAGGAGCGTGGCGAAGCAGCTCCGCCGAAGGTCTTTATATTAAATTTTTAAAATTAGAATATGGCTCGTATTGCCGGTGTAGACTTACCAAAAAATAAAAGAGGGGAGATCGGACTTACCTATATCTTCGGTATTGGCCGTACTACTGCTCAGTATATCCTGAATTCTGCAGGTATTGATCTGAACAAGAAAGTGAATCAGTGGAATGACGATGAGCTGAATGCGATTCGTAATATCATTACCAATGAATTTAAGGTAGAAGGCGCGCTTCGTTCTGAAGTGCAGATGAATATCAAGCGTTTGCTGGATATCGCCTGCTATCGTGGATTACGTCATCGTAAGGGGTTGCCGGTCCGTGGTCAGCGTACCCGTACCAACAGCCGTACACGTAAAGGTAAGCGTAAGACAGTTGCCGGTAAGAAGAAGGTAGCCAAGAAATAGTCTTTAGTCATAAGCTGGTTTACTGTTTTTGCAGGGACCGGCTTATGTTTTAGCTGCCCATGGGCAGCGGGCCGAAGGCCAGATATAGATGAACATATGCACTTTTTCAGACCAATTACGGATACCCTGGTGCAGGTGGAGGGTTGGTCTGGTCCTGGTTGAAACCGGGATTTATTAAAAAACAGAAAGATTACCTATTTAAAAGAACATGGCAAAAGCACAACAGAACAGCGCAAAAGCTGCTGCTAAGAAAAGGATCGTAAAGGTGGATGTTTATGGGGATGCCCATATTACTGCCAGCTTCAACAACATCATCATCAGCCTCACCAACAAGAGTGGCCAGGTTATTTCCTGGAGCAGCGCCGGTAAGATGGGCTTCAAGGGTAGCAAGAAGAACACTCCCTATGCTGCCCAGATGGCTTCTTCCGATGCAGCAAAGACTGCTGTAGACGCAGGGCTGAAGAAAGTCGATGTATACGTTAAGGGACCCGGTTCAGGTCGTGAGAGTGCCATTCGTGCTCTGGCCAACAACGGCATCGAAGTGGTGATGATCAAGGATGTGACTCCGCTGCCTCACAATGGCTGCCGTCCTCCGAAGAAACGCAGAGTATAGTTTATCAATAGTGTACCGCTTTCGAGCGGTACATTTATGCATATTGCAAGCTGGGTAAGATTGAATTTTAAGATTTTTGAATAATCTTATCCGGGAACTCAAAAATCTAACAAATACATTATGGCACGTTACACAGGTCCAAAGACCAGAATTTCCCGCATTTTTGGAGAGCCGATCTTAGGCAATGGCAAGTATCTGACCAAGAACAGTAACCCTCCCGGTCAGCATGGTGGTACAAAGAAGCGTAAGGCTCCGGGTGAGTATGCGCTGCAGCTGAAGGAAAAGCAGAAAGCAAAATATACTTATGGCCTTCTCGAGCGTCAGTTCCGCAAGACATTCGAAGAAGCTGTCCGTCGTAAAGGCGTTACGGGTGAGAACCTGATCAAGTTGCTTGAAGCTCGTCTGGACAATGCTGTTTACCGTCTTGGCATTGCTCCTTCCCGTCCTGCTGCCCGTCAGCTGGTTACGCACAAGCATATCACTGTCAACGGGGATGTTGTAAACGTTCCTTCATTCGAGCTGCGTCCTGGCGATGTCGTCAGCATAAAGGAAAGCACCAAGGGCAACACGGGTATTACCAGCCAGATGCGTCCAAAGAATGCCAAATTCAACTGGTTGGATTGGTCCGAAGCGGAGTTAAAGGGTACTTTTATCGCATTACCTGAGCGCGAAAGTGTTCCTGAGAACATTAAGGAGCAATTGATTGTTGAGTTGTATTCCAAGTAATCGCTGAAGATGCCTTTCCTGTAACAGGGCGGGCATCCGAGGTTTAAAAAAGTTAAATCGTAAATTTAAATATGGCCATTTTAAATTTCCAGAAACCAGACAAGATCATTCTTCAGAAGGCGACTGATTTTGAAGCTCAATTTGAATTTCGCCCTTTAGAGCCGGGTTATGGTGTTACCATAGGCAATGCTTTGCGCAGAGTATTGCTCAGCTCTCTCGAAGGATACGCGATCATTGGGGTCAAGATCGAGGGTGCTGATCATGAGTTCGCTACCCTGAAAGGCGTGACGGAAGACGTGGTGGAAATCATCCTTAACCTGAAACAAGTTCGTTTCAAGAAGAAGGTTGAACATGAAGTGGCTCAGGAAAAGATCACATTGAGCCTGAAGAACAGGACGGAGTTTACTGCCGGTACGCTTGGAGAAGCAACTCCCAGCTTCGAGGTAATGAATCCCAGCCTGCTTATCTGTACTCTGGATTCTTCTGCTAAGCTGGATATCGAGATCACTATCGGTAAAGGCCGCGGTTATGTACCTGCAGAAGACAACAAACCTAAGGACGCTCCGTTCGGTTATATCCCGACCGACGCCATATTCACGCCTATCAAGAATGTGAAATATTCCATCGAGAATACTCGTGTGGAGCAGCGCACAGACTTTGAAAAGCTGATCATGGAAGTGTCTACAGACGGAACTATTCATCCGGAAGAAGCTGTCAAACAGGCATCGCGTATCCTGATCCAGCACCTGATGATCATTACCGACGAAAACATCACTTTTGACAATAAGGAAGAGAAGAAGGAAGACCTGGTGGACGAACAGACCTTACAATTGCGTAAGATCCTGAAGACTCCGCTGGAAGACCTCGATCTTTCGGTTCGTGCCTTCAACTGTCTGAAAGCCGCTAAGATCAACAGCTTAAGCGAGCTGGTGACTTACGAACAGGAAGACCTGATGAAGTTCCGCAACTTCGGTCAGAAATCCCTGGCGGAGATCGAGCAGGTGCTGGGCGAAAGAGGCCTGCACTTTGGCATGGATCTCGGCAAGCTGAAAGTGGATGATGAATAAGAGTTTTTAATATGACCGACCCCCTCTGGGGGTCGGTCTTTTTTATTAATAGAGCCTTATAAATCCTGACACGGTATAAGGTTTAAAAATCAAATGTCATGCGTCACGGAGACAAAATCAACAATTTAGGTCGTACAGCCTCACACCGCAAAGCGCTGTTGAGCAATCTGGCCATCCAGCTGATCACGCACAAGCGGATCGTTACGACCTTAGCAAAGGCAAAGTCCCTGCGGACTTATGTCGAGCCCCTGATCACCAAGGGTAAGGAAAATACCACACACCAGCGCCGGGTAGTATTCAGCTACCTGCAGGATAAAGATGCTGTTACCGAGCTTTTCGGAACTATCGCTACGAAAATAGCAGGTCGTCCCGGAGGTTATACCCGTATCATCAAGCTGGGAACCCGTGTTGGTGACAATGCTGAAACAGCCCTGATCGAACTGGTAGACTTTAATGAAGTTTACGGTAAAGGAAAAGGTGAAGCCAAGGAAGCAACGGCGACGAAGAGAACCCGTCGTGCCGGTGGTGCGAAGAAAAAGGTTGAAGAAGCGGAAGGTGCTGCTTCTGAAGCTGGTAAGACAGAAGAAAAGCCCGCTGCCGAATAATAGTTGGCGCTGGTTTAAAATAAAAATGGGCCCGGTAAAAAATACCGGGCCTTTTTTTTGCAGAAATCGGTACTTTTGCAGGATTTTTCACGATTCTATAGACTTCAAAATTTTAGGTTGTAAATGTCCCACACTACTTCACCCATCCCAGCTATTCTTTTATTGGAAGACGGTTCCGTCCATCATGGCCAGGCTTTTGGCAAAAAGGGTACTACTTCCGGCGAGATCTGTTTTAACACCGGGATGACCGGTTACCAGGAAGTGTTTACAGACCCCAGCTACTATGGCCAGGTGTTGATCATGAATAGTGTGCATATCGGTAATTACGGTGTTAAAGACAGCGATATCGAGTCTGGCAGCGTCAAGATCCGTGGTCTGATCGCCCGTAACCTGGAAGAGCAGTTTTCCCGGATCCAGGCTAAAGGCTCGCTGGATGATTATCTGAAGGCCAACAATATCGTTTGTATAGAAGGGGTAGATACGCGGGCACTGGTAGCGCATGTAAGGGTAAAAGGGGCGATGAACTGTGTCATCTCCTCCGAGATCACGAATGTCGATGAATTAAGGGCTATATTGAATAATACGCCTTCCATGGACGGGCTCGAGCTGGCATCGGTAGTCAGCACGGACAAGGAATATGAGCTGGGTGATCCCAACTCCCAGGTGCGGGTGGCCGTACTTGACTATGGCGTGAAGAAGCATATCCTGCAATGCATGGTGGACAGGGGTGCGTTTGTAAAAGTATTCCCGGCTAAGACATCCCTGGCAAAACTGAGAGAATTCCAGCCGAATGGGTATTTCCTTTCCAATGGCCCCGGTGATCCGGCTCCGATGGAATATGCCATCCCCATGGTTAAAGAGATATTGAAGGAGAAAAAGCCGCTTTTCGGTATTTGTCTTGGTCACCAGCTGCTGGCGCTGGCCAATGACATCCCGACGTTTAAAATGCATCATGGCCATCGGGGTTTGAATCACCCTGTCAAGAACCTGCTGACAGGCCGTTGTGAGATCACCACGCAGAATCATGGTTTTGGGGTAGACCCCGAAGCGGTGAGGAAGGCTGAAAATGTGGAGATCACACATGTCAACCTCAACGACGATTCTATCGAAGGCATCCGGTTAAAGGACCGGCCGGCCTTTTCTGTTCAGTACCATCCTGAATCCACACCAGGACCTCATGACAGCCGTTATCTTTTCGATGAGTTCCTCGAATTGATCAGGAAGCATAAATAAGTCTCCATGCATATAGCGATCATCAACGGGCCGAATTTGAACCTCCTGGGTCTTCGTGAGCCAGACGTTTACGGGACCCAGACTTTTGAACAATACTACGATTCGCTTAAGGGAAGATATCCCGCGGTGGAGTTCAGCTATTTTCAAAGTAATGTGGAAGGCGAGCTGATCAATGAGCTGCAGCGGGTTGGGTTCTCTGCCGATGGCATCATTATCAATCCGGGTGGCTATACGCATACTTCTGTTGCTATCGGGGATGCCATTGCGGCTATTCCTGCGCCGGTGATAGAGGTGCATATCAGCAATGTGCATGCACGGGAGGAGTTTCGCCGGCTGTCGCATGTGTCTGCCAAGGCGAAGGGGACTATCGCCGGGCTGGGGCTGAAGGGGTATGAGCTGGCGCTGCGGTGGTTTCTGCCGGAATAGGCTGGTTGTTGCGGCGGCGCGGATTGAGCGCTTATAAGAAAACCTGCATCATCAGCGCGAAACCGGTGTCCTGTTTCGGATCGTCGGCTTTCCGGAGGATATGTAATCCATTGGCGCTCCACATCTTAAAGACCTCTCCTTTTTTGTGAACGATCACTTCGTGTTCCATTTGGGGTAATAGTACGCCCCTGGCGATCCATCCCAGGTCACCCTTTGTTTTTCCCTCTCCCCCCATCGAATAGGTGACGGCCATTTGTTCGAAGCTGGCTGCCCCGCTATTGATCTTCCGAACGATCATGTTACCCAGAGAGTCGGCGACACGGCGGCTGAAAACAGACGTGTCTATAAAGATCTGGTTGATGTGAAAGAACTGATTGGGCGCCTTGGTGAGCAATTGTACCAGGAATTGGCTGCCTTTCGGGCCATAGGGACCATATACCTTCTTTTCTTTACCGTGGTAGGCGAGGCTATCCGCCAGGCTATTAAAGGCGCGGGTGCGGGTTACGACGATGGTGTCTATTTTAAAACGTTTCTTCAGGATCTGTTTGGCATATAACAGCGGGTTGGGGGATTTCTCCAGCTCCATTTTTATTTGGGGGATGGTGGTGGGCGCAGTGATAGGCTGCTGGGCCGTCCCGGCTAAACTATTCAACAGCAAAAGGAGAAGCCCTATGTATAGTTTCATGTCAGTCAGTTGAGTATGCAAATATAGGGTTCCTGCAATTTCCGGGGACCTCCATCATAATTTGGAATGATTTTCGTTATTTTAAAGGTATGATGCGACTACTTTCCTTTATGTTGTTGGCGGGGCTGCAATTGGCCGCCCTGAGGGGATATTCCCAGTGGAAGGACTTTATTATCAGTCCCAAAGGGGATACGCTGAATCGGGTGGATAAACAGGACAGGAGACAGGGACGCTGGGTAAATCATTATGATGAGGTAAGAGGCGAGTCTGGCTATGAGGAGGAGGGTGTATACAAGGACAACCGGAAAGAGGGTACGTGGCGGCTTTATACCCTTGGGGGAGATCTTTCCGGCGTTGAGTTCTACAAATGGGGCAATAAGGATGGTCTTTGCCAGTATTTTGGCATGAATGGCACTTTGTTGAGGGAAGAGAACTGGAGGGCCCTGAATCCAGACAAGCTGTATGATACGCTGACGGTCGAGGATGTTGACCATCTGGATAAGTATAAGACTGTAATTGTCAAGAATGAAGGGGCTGCGATAAAGGATGGGGAATGGAAATTTTATGATCCGATGACGGGAATGATCGCAAGGACGGAGGTATATACGCTGGGTAAGCTGGAAAGGCGTTCGGCAGCGCAGAAGTCATCCGGAGACTCTGCTAAGATGACGGTAACCAAGCCGAAGGAAGTGCTTGATTTTGAGAAGAAAACGGGGAAGAAAAAGGTAAGGGTGCAGAATGGGAGCACGTATTAATTCGGTTATTTGTACGAATATTTTGTTAGTTCAGTGAAAAGGGCGAATAAGCTGAAAGTTCGTATATTTGTACGAACTTTTTTATTATGGTAGAGAATAGACCTATTTACGGTGTTCTTACCGGAGATGTTGTCAATTCGACAAGCATACCATCTTTCAAAGCGGAACAGCTTTTAAAGGAACTAGAAGGAGAGCTAACCCCATATGTCGTCTCATTTTATAGAGGTGATAGTTTTCAGGTATTTATCAAGGACCCCAAAAAATCCCTTGGAACGGCTTTAATTTGCCGGACACTGGCTATTAGTATGACTGAGCCAGGAATTGTTCGTGCAGATGTTCGTATTGGCATTGGTATTGGCAAAGTTCAACTACCAGTGAAGATGCCTGATATTGCAAGAGGAGAAGCCTTTATTCTTTCCGGGCGGGGATTGGATAAAATAGAAGATACTGAACAACGATTATCGATATATAGCGGTCATGAAATAGCGGATATTGGATTTGAGATCATGGCAAATTATATTGATAGTATCTTTAGTAAAATGACATCGAAACAAGCTATTGTACTTCTTGATCTGTTAAAAGGGCAGTATCAACAGGATGTGGCTTTAAGGTTAGGAAGATCCAAAAGCACTATCTCCCAATTGGCTAGTGCCGGACGATGGACTGAAATAGAAAAATTATTGAAACAATTTGAAATGTTGATCAATCAACTGTTATGATGACCGGGGTATTATGGCTAACCAAGGTATTTTTTTCTCATCTTTTGACAGATTTTGTTTTGCAACCCACAAAGTGGGTAGAGGATCGCAATCAAAAGCATTTCGTATCTGCAAAGTTGTACTGGCATGGCCTGGTTACTGCAGCGGTTGCCTACGTACTTATTGGATGGTCGTATTGGCAGGTAGCCCTGGTCATTTTCATTACGCATACGATTATAGACGGATGGAAGTCATATAGACCTCAAAAGGTTCGTTATTTTCTAATCGACCAGCTGCTGCACATAGTAGTCATCGTTGGCTGCTGGTTGTTTACTTTCCGTGATTGGGGCTTTGCCTGGAGTTTCTGGCAGAAACTGAACACCAATCAGCACTATTGGATTTTATTAACCGCGTTTGTGTTTTTGACTAGTCCGGCAGGGATACTGATCGGGCAGTTGACCCGGCAGTGGAGTAAAAAGATAGATGACCCAGAAAACAGCCTTGCGAACGCCGGCAAATGGATAGGTATAGCTGAAAGGATTGTAGTTCTTATCCTGATTTTGCATGACCAGTATTCTGCAATTGGATTACTCATTGCGGCTAAAGGGATCATCCGGTTTAATGAAAAGGACAGGCAGGAGGTAAAGACGGAATACCTCGTGATAGGTACATTAGTGAGTATAGGAATAGCTATTCTCACTGGTCTGGTCGTGAAGAAAATAGGGTAAGCAAGGCTCAACTGGCCGCCTGAAAATATTTCCAGAAGAAGAGGACCTGGTAATCGATGCTGTTCCTCCAATATTGACCATTATGCCCGCCCGGGCGTTCGATATAGTCGTGGTCGATCTTTTTATCCAGTAATTTTTGGTGGAGGTTGCGGTTGACCGCAAGAAAGAAGTCACTGGTGCCGCAGTCGAAGATGATCTTCAGGTCGCCGTTGCTGAGATTGTCGGCGGCGGTCATCACTGTGTTGTTATCCCAGTTCTCTTTATGGTCGGTTATCGTTCCCAGGTCTTTTTTGATGCCCCAGTTGTTGGGGAAGGGACGGAAGTCGACCCCGCCGCTGGTGGCGCCTGCTGCGCCGAACAGGTCTTTGTGCCGAATGGCGAGATAGAGTGCGCCGTGTCCGCCCATGCTGAGGCCGGTAATGGCGCGATGTTTCCTGTCCGGAATGGTGGGATAATGGGTATCGATATAGGGGATAAGCTCTTTGATCATAAAGGTCTCATAACGGACAGAGGGGTCTATGGGGCTGTCGAAGTACCAGCTGTCGTATCCGCCGTCGGGGGATACGAAGAGGATCTGCTTTTCGTCTGCTTCTTTTTGCAGCTGCGGGGCTGTAGATGGCCATTGGGCATAATTGCCGCTGTAGCCGTGAAGAAGGTAGATGACGGGGAGGTTATGTTGATTTGTTTTTGAAGATGGCTGGATGATGACGCATTTAATGTCTTTTTTCATGACGGTACTATGGACGAGGATGGTGTCGACGCGGGCTGCGAAGGTTTTGATGGAAAGAAGAAGGAAGAGAGGCAGGAGGTATTTCATGCAAAAGTATTTGAGGCAAATATAAGGGACGGATAATAAAAAAAGGCCCCGGATTATCCGGGACCTTTTTTATGCAGGCAAGTTTTATGTGAGCGAGCGATCGGCTTAGAAAGCTTTTTTATCCTTACCAGTCAGCTGCATGGGATTATTGGTCTGCGGAATGGCGCGGGGGGCACCCTGTTTGGCTTTGAAGACCTCGAATTTGCTTTCGGTCTTAACGACGGGCCAGCTGTTGTTGCTCTCGTCGATGTCGGCCGTTTCGCGATTGGGGTCGAGCTTGATGCTTTCCACTTCCTTATCCTTTACGAATAGCTTGGTGAGATGGCTTTCGTTCTTACGCCATACCTGGGCAGGAATGCGTTCGATCTCTTTTGTGCCATCCTTGTAGGTCCATTCGATGATGATCGGCATTACGAGACCGCCTTTGTTGCTGAACTGCAGCTCGTAGAACTGTTTGGATCTGATCTTTTCTTTTGTCGCATCGTCCAAAGGTTCGTCGAACATAACATGGTGCACCGCGTATTTGGCAGTGTCATAAGGGATCTGTCCCCGGGTATATTTGTAATAGAAATCGTGCAGGGAAGTGTCGGCGTCGGCTGTGAAGACAATATTCCTGTCATCGCGGTTGCGATCTTTAGAGATGTCCGTAGGGAACCTGCCGGTTGGGAAGGGCTTGTCGATGTTCTTCATATAGGTCGTATCCACCTTTGCTGGGCTATGGTCCAGATCAGCGACCAGGTGTTTGACGCTGTCGAGTGAAAGGTCTACAGGCTCGATGCCATAGAACCAGCCACGCCAGTACCAGTCGAGGTTTTCTGCGCTGGCGTCATTCATGGTACGGAAGAGGTCGGCAGGTGTGGGGTGCTTGAAGGCCCAGCGACGGGCATATTCCTTAAAGGCATAGTCGAAAAGTTCGCGGCCCATAACGGTCTCCCGGAGGATGTTGAGGGCTGTAGCGGGCTTGGAATAAGCGTTGGGGCCGAAGTTGACGATGTTCTCGGAATTGGTCATGATGGGCTCCAGCTGATCCTTTGGCAGCTTCATATAATCCACGATGGCCCAGCCGGGTCCTTTTCCGCGAACGGGGAATTTGTTGTCCCAAAGCTCTTCGGTCAGGTATTCTACAAAGGAGTTGAGACCTTCGTCCATCCATGTCCACTGACGTTCGTCGCTGTTGATGATCATAGGGAAGAAGTTGTGCCCTACTTCATGAATGACGACGCCGAGCATCCCGTATTTGGTCGCTTCACTATAGGTGCCATCTTTTTCGGTACGGCCGTAGTTGAAGCAGATCATCGGGTATTCCATCCCGTTGGAAGCCTCTACGCTTTGGGCGACAGGGTAAGGGAAGGGGATCGTGAAATGAGAATAGGTCTTGATGGTATGTGCGACGGCTTTTGTAGAAAACTTACGGTACAGGGGATAGGCCTCCTTGCCGTAATAGCTCATACACATTACTTTTTTGCCTTCCACATAGGCGGGCATAGCGTCCATCACGAATTTGCGGGAGGAACCCCAGGCAAAGTCACGAACATTATCGGCCTTGAAGATCCATGTCTTTTTGGCTTTGTTCTTTTTTACTTCAGAAGCTTTGGCTTCGGCGAGGGTGACGATCTCGATGGGCTCTTTTGTGGTCTGCGCCTGTTGCCAGCGGCTGAACTGACCGGGAGTCAGTACTGCCTGGTAGTTTTGACATTCGCCGGTGGCGCCGATGATATGGTCGGCGGGCACCGTCATCTGGACCTTAAAGTTACCAAAGGTGAGGGCAAATTCTCCGCGGCTGGTGAACTGGTTGTTCTGCCAGCCCTGGAAGTCGCTGTACACGCAGAGGCGTGGATACCACTGGGTCATAGTGAACAGGTAGTTGCCGTCTTCGGGGAAATATTCGTAACCGCCGCGGCCGCCGAGCTTTAAGCGATCGGAGATATGATAATTCCAGTCTATCTTAAAAATGAATTTCTGGCCTGGTTTTAAGACGGCAGGTAATTCCACGCGCATCATGGTCTTGTTGATCATGTGATGCAGGGGTTTGCCCAGCGCGTCGGTGATCTTTACGATATTGTCACCATAGTCATTGTCCTCTTTGCTTCGCGCGATCCGATCCAGCATCTGGTCACTGACTACTTTTTGCATAGTACTGCCGTCCTGGTAGTTGGCATTGTTCTTTGTACTGTGTTCGTTCTCGTCCAGCTGCAGCCAGAGATAGGTCAGCTCATCGGGGGAGTTGTTGGAATAAGTAATGGTCTCCGCACCGGTGAGCACCTGCTTGTCCTCATCGAGGTTACATTGGATGTCATAATCGGCTCTTTGCTGCCAGTACTTTGGTCCCGGTGCGCCACTGGCGGTGCGATATTCGTTGGGAGTCGGCAGAATGGTGCCCAACGCCTCGAACTTATTGCCGTGATTGGAGGTTGGGTTGTTCTTGATATCCTGTGCCAGCAGTGCGCCCGCGGAACAGAAACTCAATAAAATAAGCAGTTGTCTTTTCATGTGTGTGTATATTTTATCTAAACCTGAAATACTATGGCCAGCGTTCGAAAGCCATTCTAAGGGAAGCAAGAAGCACGAGTGCCGAAACACTTCTGACCCACCAGACCCTGCGAACTTTCATGAGTTGAACGAAAATAAAAGAAATCATTAGAATAATGGCTACAACTAATAACTGGGCGGCTTCGATGCCCAGGTTAAAAGCCAGCAGCGGTAAAACGATGCCTTCCTTTCCAATCAGGCTGAGCAGGCTGTTTGCGAATGCCAGTCCATGGATGAGCCCGAAGAACAGCGCAAAAAAGTAAATGACCGGCAGCCTGGAAGGGTGTTCGACCTGTCCGGGCTGCTGTGCAAGGTTATTTATGGCTGTGGCTATTATGGTTAAAGGGATCAGGAATTCGATCCAGCGGGTAGCAAAATGGACCAGGCCGAGTGCGCTGAGCGCGAGGGTAATGGAATGTCCGATCGTGAATGCGGTTACCAGAACCACTACTTTCCGCCAGTCTTTCATGAGATAACGCAGGCACAGGGCAGCCATGAAGAGGATGTGATCCATGGCTGCCCAGGTGAGGATATGCCCTAAACCGATGTCAAAGTAGAGTTTAAAATCGAACATTTATAAAAATCTATTAATCCCGTGAGATTCCGGCTGACCAAAAAAAGTCGAAGTGAACAGTCGAAATCGAACATACGTGGTGGATTCTGTAAAATTATCCAGACTTTTGTACCATAAAAATTTATCTTTTAAATGGCTGCATCATTATTTAAGTGGTTGTCCGCGGTGGTTATAGCCTTGTTTTTGACGTCGTTTTTGGTGTCGGGCGCCCCGGCTTCACCTTCCCGTTATCCGGCTCCGGCACATCCTCTTTATATCACGGTGACGGAGATCAGTCACAATGCGAAGGACAAAATACTGGAGATAAGCTGTAAGATATTCACCAATGACTTCGAGACGGTGCTGGAGAAAGGGGCGAAAACCAAGGTCGACCTGTCCAGCGCAGCGAATAAAGCCGCCTCAGACAAGCTCATCGATGCGTATGTCGAAAAACATCTGCGGCTGAAAGTCGACGGAAAGGTGGCAGGGCTGCATTTTGTGGGCAGCGAAAAAGAGGCGGATGGGACCTGGAGCTATTTCCAGGTCAATGATGTGCCGGCCGTGAAAAGGATCGACGTTGTGAATGACCTGCTTTATGACGGGTTCAATCAACAGATCAATATCATGCATGTGACGGTGGGTGGTGAACGAAAGAGCACGCGGCTGGATTACCCGGAAGCGAATGCGAGCTTCCAGTTTTAGTGCGAACTGCCAAGCCGTGAGAACAGTTGAGTGCAGTTGCCGAGTCGTTACTGTTGCAGGCGCTAGTCCTCCTCCTCTTCTTCTTCCTTTAACTCTTTTTGCACTTCTTCGGATGGGATGACCTGGACCTTGTCGATCCGTTGGGCATCCATGTCGATGATTTCGAAAGTAAAACCACGCCATTCCAATTTCTCGCCGGTTTCGGGGATATGCTCCAGCCGGTTGAGGATAAAGCCCGCCAGGGTATCGAATTCATGGTCGCCCTCATTCATCCATTCTGTCTTATGGAAGTGGGTGAGAAAATCATAGAAGGGTATCTGGGCGTCTACGAGGAAGCTGCCATCATCCCGTTTCCTTATCTCGTAGTCGGGGACGTCATCCGGCGGGGCTATTTCACCGATGATGGCTTCCAGGATGTCGTTGAGGGTGATAAGTCCCAGGAGGCTGCCGTATTCGTCTACGATAAAACAGCAGTGAAGCTTGGACTGTTTGAACTTTTCCAGCACCATATAGGCCGTATTGTTCTCGGGAACAAAGAGGGCCGGGGACATGATATCTTTAAACAATACGCTGTCTTCGGTGACATAAAGGTCTTTTATGGAAACGACGCCCTTGATATTATCGATCTCTCCGTCGCAGATAGGATAGACGGAATGGGGCTCGCTGATGATCTTTCCTTTCATCGTCTCTTCATTCTCGTTGAGGTCGAACCAGACGATGTCGCTGCGGTGGGTCATCAATGAGGTGATGTTGCGATCGCCCAGGTGAAAGACGCGTTCAATGATCTCCTGTTCGGCTTCTTCGATAGCGCCCTGTTCCGTTCCTTCGTTGATGATAGCCTTGATCTCGTCTTCTGTGACGGCGCCATCGGAAGATGGGGTGATCTTTACAAAACGGAAGAAAAGGTTGCTGGTTTTATTCAGCAGCCAGACGATGGGATACGTGATCAGGGACAGGATACGTACCGGATTGGCTACAAGGCGGGCTATTTGTTCGGCCCTGAGCAGCCCGACGCGTTTGGGGATCAGCTCTCCGAAGATGATGGACAAAAGAGTGACAGAGATCAGGATAAGGGCGGTGGAGAGATTGGCGGCATAATGTCTCAGGAAGGGGATCTTTTCCAGGTAGGGCTGCAACTCTGCGCTGAACTTTTCTCCGGAATAAAAACCCGTAAGGACGGCAATGAGGGTGATGCCTATCTGAGCTGTGGAAAGAAAGAGTTCGGGGTTTTCTGCCAGCCTGAGGGCCGACCTGGCTTTTACGTCGCCGTTGTCGGCCAGGTTCTCGAGCCGGCTTTTTCGCGCCGACACGAGGGCTATTTCTGCCATAACAAACAACCCATTCAGGAAAATAAGGCATAATAAAATGATCACATCAAGCATGGGATGTATTATAGGGTTGTAAAAGAAGCGTGCCAAACTGGAACCGGAACAGACGGCTGAGCTGCCAGCCGATGATCGATCCTATAATAGCCCCGCAGGTGACGTCCAGCGGAAAATGTACACCGACATAGACCTGCGCGTACGAAATTAAAAATGCCCAGACAAATACGAGCCCCCACCAGCGGCTGGTATGCCGCAGGGTACGGTAGATAAAGAAGGCCAGCGCAAAATGGTTACAGGCATGAGAAGAGGTGAAGCTCGAGCTGACAGGGCAATAGTTTGCAATAAAACGTACCGTGTCGATGATAAGCGGGTCATGGCAGGGACGGGTTCGGACGACCAGGGTATCTTTTATGAGCTTGCTGCTGATCAGGTCGCTGATAATAGCGGTCATTCCCACGTAGGAGGCCCACCACAAGCCTTTTTTGCGAAAATTCATCGTGATAAAGACCAGCAAAAAAAGATAAAAGGGTACCCATAATTCTGCTTCCCGCATAAAGAGGAAAAGGCTGTCAAGAAAGGGAGAGATCCAGTCCTGGTTGATCCGGGAAAAGAGCCAATAATCACCCTGTATGATGCTGTGTAAAAGCCCCGGATGCGCCCCGGAATCGAGTAAAATCATGGTTTCAATATAATTGATCTACTTTTGTCGCCGTTTTTAAATAAAAAGGATATGCTAAACAGATCGGCAACAAAGTTACCAAATATACCAAAAACGGTGCGTTTGGTTTTTTCAACTGGCATTATTTTTTTGTTGATCATGAGCTTATTACGTCTTGCTTTGTTTTTTTCTTTCAGCAAGCAGGGGCATTCCTTCGGGGCTGTATTTTCCAGTTTTGTCCTTGGGATACGATATGACCTCCGGTATGTCGGCATCCTGGAGGTTATTATATTGCTGGCAGGAGCTATTCCCGCCCTGGACCTTTTCCGGAGCAAAGCGGGGCGGCGGCTGGTTTTAGGGCTTACGGGCGTGGGGGCGGCCGGGATCGTCTTTTTTTATTCCGTGGATTTTGCCCATTACAGCTATCTGTCGCAGCGTCTGAATGCCAGCGTACTAAATTACCTCACCGATGCCGGGATCTCCGTCAATATGGTGTGGCAGACCTACCCGGTGATCCGTATAATCTTATTGATCGTTGCCGGTACCTGGCTGGGCCGCCGCGGGGTAAGGGCTATTTATGAGCGTATCCAGCGCTCCGTAGCGGGTGAGGCGGGCAAAAAAGCCCGTATAAGCTGGTTTGTGGTCAGCTTTCTTGTACTGGGGCTGGCCATTTTTGGCCGGATCGGCCAGTATCCTTTGCGCTGGAGCGACGCTTTTACGCTGGGAAGCGACTACCAGGCCAATCTTTCCCTGAACCCTTTCCAGTCCTTTTTCAGCAGTCTTAAATTCCGGCACAGCGTATTCGACGAAGCAAAGGTTAAAGAGGCGAAACCGGCATTGGCGCCTTATTTCGGTTGGGACAGCACCGTAAGTGTTTCGGGGGCGACCGGTCTGCCTGCCGGGCTTTGTGCGAGGAGGGTGGTGCCTCGTCCGGGAACGCTTACCTCGCGTCCGAATGTGGTAGTGGTCATCTGCGAATCCTATAGTGCCTATAAGAGCAGCATGTGGGGTAATCCTCTGAATACGACCCCTTTCTTTAACGGACTTTGCCAGCAAGGTATATTTTTCGATCATTGTTTTACACCCAGCTATGGGACGGCGAGAGGCGTTTGGGCAGTTGTAACGGGTATTCCCGATGTGGCGGCGGCGACCACTACTTCCAGCCGAAACCCGGCGGCTGTCGACCAGCATACGATCATCAACGATTTTTCCGGATATGAAAAGCTGTACTTTATAGGCGGCAGCACCAGCTGGGCGAATATCCGGGGATTGCTGACCAATAACATCCGGGGGCTGCACCTTTACGAGCAGGAAAATTACAGTTCGCCAAAGATTGATGTCTGGGGCATCAGCGACAAAAACCTGTTCCTGGAAGCCAATAAGGTGCTGAAGCAGCAGCAGGGGCCTTTTTTTGCCATCATACAGACGGCGGATAATCACCGGCCTTATACCATTCCGCAAGAGGACCGTCCGATCTTCCATCCCCGTACTGTGCCGGAAGACTCGTTGCGCCGGTATGGGTTCGAAAGCAATGAAGAGATGAATGCCTTCCGGTATACGGATTTTGGTTATGAGACATTTATCAGGGCGGCATCCAGGGAAAAATATTTCGACAACACCGTTTTTCTTTTTGTAGGGGACCATGGTATTCCGGGGGATGCAGGAGATCTTTTTCCGAGGGCATGGACGGATCAGCGTCTTACGTCCGAGCACGTTCCTCTGTTGATCTATGCACCTAAGCTATTGAGGGCGCAGCGGTTAACCGGGGATTGCTCACAGGTGGACGTTCTGCCGACATTGGCGGGTCTTTGTGATATACCGTATGACAATACTACGTTAGGACGTGATCTGCTGGATTCGGCACAGTATCGCGGTAAAGAAATGTCTTTTATCTATGATCCTGATGCAGGCAATATCGGAGTTGTGAAAGGGGGCTATTTTTATCGCCGGGGTCTGAAGACGGGCAAGGAAGAGATGGTATCTGTGGTCGGTAATGAACCGCCGCCGGCGGGGATGATCAAGGGGCCGGTGGGGCAGGAGATGAAGAAGCTGTCGGAGGGGATGTATGAATTATCGAGGTATATGCTGTTACAGAATAAAAAGAAAGGGGGGCTTTGATGTTTCGGATCCATGTTAAATCCTGCAAAACGGATAGCAATTATACCGGGGATAAAAAGGTTAGGTGAAGAGGAGAAATACTATTGTTTTTGGCTTGTGGTGCAGGTATCTTTGTAACAGAATCCAAACGAATAGTTTTTTAAAAAATATCCGATTAAACCCTATCCTACGGAAAACCCTGGTTTAATTATTGGCCCTTGGCCGGCGGACATCCGGTCCGCCTTGTTTAATTCTTTTCCGCCTTCAGGGGCGGTTTTTTTTTGCACTGCTGCACCTTTTTTTTGCCCTGAACCTGGTAAATCGATTGCACAGTGGTTCTGGCCACAAAACCTTATTTTTGTGGACATTTAAAATAAGTATCTGTGGCATTGATCAAAAGCATTTCCGGGATAAGAGGAACGATTGGGGGTAAACCGGGGGATAACCTGTCACCGCTGGATATTGTAAAATTCACGGCTGCTTTTGGGAGCAGGATCCTGCAAAAAAATAAGGGAAAAAAGATCGTTGTCGGCCGGGATGGCCGTATCAGTGGAGAAATGGTGAGCGCACTGGTAGTAAGCACCTTGCGGGGACTGGGTATTGACGTCATCGATCTCGGGCTGTCTACGACGCCTACCGTGGAGCTGGCTGTGCCGGGTGAGAAAGCAGCCGGAGGGATCATTCTGACTGCCAGCCACAATCCCATGGAATGGAATGCTTTGAAATTGCTTAACAGCGACGGAGAATTTATCAGTGCTGAAGAGGGCGCTGCCATTCTTGAAAAAGCCGAAAAAGAAGATTTTGTATTTGCTCCGGTGGACAAGCTGGGCGAGTATAGTCAGAATAGTGACTGGCTGCAGAAAAGCATCGATGCCGTCGTAAAATATCCGCTGGTGGACATCCCTGCTATCCGGGAAAGGAAATATAAGATCGTGGTCGACGTCATCAATTCCACGGGGGCACTATTCATCCCACCGTTGCTGAAGGCATTGGGCGTGGAAGAAGTTGTCTTGCTGAACGAGGAGGTCAATGGAAAGTTTGCGCACAATCCGGAACCCTTACCGGAGAACCTGACCGGTCTGAGCGTAATGGTACAGCAGACAAAGGCCGATCTTGGTATTGCCGTGGACCCGGATGTCGACCGGCTTTGTTTTGTCTGTGAGGATGGCAGCATGTTTGGAGAAGAATATACGCTGGTGGCAGTAGCCGACTATGTGCTGAGCAAGCGGCCGGGAAATACGGTCAGCAATATGAGCAGCACCAAGGCTTTGAAGGAAGTGACGATCCGGAGAGGTGGAGAATATTATCCTTCGGCGGTAGGAGAGGTCAATGTGGTCACTGCGATGAAGCGTGTGAATGCGGTCATCGGCGGGGAAGGGAATGGGGGCATTATTATCCCCGATCTGCATTATGGGCGGGATGCGCTGATCGGTATCGGTCTTTTTCTGAGCGCACTGTCGCATCATAAAAATGGCATCAAATCTTTCCGCAGTCAATACCCGGATTATTTTATCTCCAAGAACAAGATAGAGCTGGCGAGGGGGATCAATGTCCCTGCCATCTTTGAGAAGATAAAGAAGAAATATAAGAACCATCCTATCAATTCGGAGGATGGATTGAAGATCGAATTCGACAATGACTGGGTGCATTTGCGGACTTCCAATACGGAGCCGATCATCCGTATCTATGCTGAAAGCAATTTTGAGACGACGGCCAAGAACATAGCGCTGCGGCTCATGCAGGATATCAAGGAATTCATCACTGCTTAACCGGGATTGGGACCTTTCCGTCATTGGAATGACATTTAAATTAGGGAGAATAGTTATTTTTGCTCCGCTATGGAAAGAATTTACTTCGACAATGCCGCCACAACCAGTCTGGACCCCCAGGTCCTGGAGGTTATGATGCCTTACCTGACGGATAAATTTGGCAATCCTTCCTCTATTTATTCCTATGGCCGGGAGTCCCGGCTGGCCATCGAAAATGGTCGGAAATCCGTGGCGAAGATCCTCCATGCGCATCCGGCGGAGATCTTTTTTACTTCCGGCGGCACGGAGAGCTCAAATACGGCAATTTCTGCGGCGGTGGGGGACTTAGGCTGTCTGCACATCATCACATCTCCGTTGGAGCACCATGCCACCCTGCATACGGTGGAACACCTGCACAAGCGGGGGGAGGCGGCGTTGAGTTTTGTCAACCTGCTGCCCAATGGTCATATAGACCTGGAAGACCTGGAGCAAAAGCTGGCTACCAGCGCTGAAAAGACCCTGGTCAGCCTGATGCATGCCAATAATGAGATCGGAAACATGCTCGATATTCATGCGGTAGGTGAGCTGTGTAAGCTTTATGGAGCCATCTTCCATTCGGATACTGTGCAGACTGTAGGCCATTTCCCTTTTGATCTGCGCAATACCCCGGTCCATTTTATCACGGGTGCGGGTCACAAGTTCCATGGGCCGAAAGGGGTCGGGCTTTTGTATATCAATGAGAACGTTAAGATCAGTCCCTATATACACGGTGGTTCGCAGGAGCGTAACATGCGGGCTGGTACGGAGAGTGTATATGGCATTGTAGGTTTTGCCAAAGCGCTGGAACTGGCGACGGCAGGTTATGAGGCAGACAGCTCGTACATCAAAGGGGTGAAGGTGCATATGATGGAGCAGCTGAAGAAACAAATAAAAGGTATCTCTTTTAATGGCGACCCGTTGGGGCGCAGCCTTTACACCGTACTAAGCGTATCTTTTCCCAAGACGGAGAAATCCGAAATGCTTCTTTTCAATCTTGACATCAACCATATCTGCGCTTCCGGCGGCAGTGCCTGTACCAGTGGTGCGGAGCAGGGGTCGCATGTGATCCGCGCCATCAACAACAATCCCAACCAGGTAACGGTACGCTTCTCTTTTTGCAAGCACAATACCCGAGAACAGGTAGACATGGTTGTGGCAAAGCTAAGGGAGTTGATATAAGCTCATCTGATGCATTACATCATTGGCATTGACATTGGCACCACAAATACCAAGGCCGTGGCTTTTACGGACGAGGGAGCCGTGTTAGGCAGCGCCGGTGCTTCTTACCCCATCTTTTCCGAAGCAGAAGGTCAACACGAGCTGGACCCGGATAAATTGCTTGAGGCTGTAATAACGACCCTGAGTGAGGTCCGGAAAAAGACAGTCTCCCGGCCGGGTCTTGCGGGCATCAGCTTTAGCTGTGCCATGCATAGCCTGATCGTAGTCGATGCGGCAGGCAAGCCGCTGACGCGGGCTATTACCTGGGCTGATCAGCGACCGGCGCCTTATGCCAAAGCCTTGAAAGACAGTGCTGCGGGCCGGAGGATCTACCGGCAGACAGGGACTCCTGTTCATGCCATGTCCCCTCTTTGTAAATTATTGTGGTTAAAAGAGGCAGAGCCGGCTCTTTTTGCGAAGGCGGCCCGGTTTATTTCCATCAAGGAATACATCTGGTGGTCGTTGTTTGGAGAATATAAGGTGGATCATTCGATTGCTTCGGCGACGGGTTTGCTGGATATCCGGTCTTTCAACTGGTATGCAGAATCGCTGGAAGTGGCGAAGATCCGCACCGGGCAGCTGTCGGACCTGGTACCCAGCACGTATAGCTCCACGGCGCTGCTGCCTGAGTTCCGGTCATTAAGTCTGCCTGCGGGATTGCCCTTTGTCATTGGGGGCAGCGATGGCTGTCTGGCCAACCTGGGCAGCAGTGCGGTGAAACCCGGGGAAACAGCATTGACCATTGGCACCAGCGGGGCGATCCGGATGACGGCTCCGGCGCCGGAATACGATGTCAGGGAGAGGATCTTCAGCTATATTCTGACCGACCGGCATTATGTCTGCGGCGGACCTACCAATAATGGAGGGAATGTGATACAATGGTATGCTAAGAGTGTCCTGGGACGGAAGGATGGGGATATTGGCTCTTTGGAGGCAGCCGCGGACACGGTGCCGGCGGGTTGTGAGGGATTGGTCTTTCTTCCGTATCTGAGGGGCGAGCGGGCGCCAGTCTGGGACGCCGATGCAAAGGGCGTCTATTTTGGATTAAGATCGATCCACGAGCAGCGGCATTTTACGCGGGCTATGCTGGAAGGTATCAGCTATTCCCTTTGCCAGATAGGAGCTTCCCTGGAGGAGACGCTGGGGCCGATAAAACATATCTATGCAAGCGGAGGATTTACGGGGAGTAAGATGTGGCTGCAGATGATAGCCGACGTGTTCATGAAGAAGGTGTATGTCACAGGCACGGCGGATGCATCGGCCATCGGAGCTGCTATGATGGGATTCTATGCGTTGGGGATGATCTCCGACCTGGAGGAAACAGCGAGGCTGGTGAAAGTGGTGGAGACCTATGAGCCTGATGCAGACAGGCATGCGGTATATCAGAAGAATTTTGAAGTATTCACGGAGTTATATAACCGATTAAAGGACCTGATGTAAGATATATTAAGAGATAAGGCCCACCGGGGGTGTGCCTTATCTGTTGGATCTTGGACCAAAAACGGGCTTGCGATACAGTATCCAAAAATACTATATATTAATTCCTTACCGTGCCTCTGCAGGTCAGGAATACACCTCCCGAAGAATTTATCTGCCCTTAACAAGGTCCCTGGGCAAAATACCAAACTCTTTTTTGAAGGCTTTTGCAAAATGGCTGAGATTGGAAAATCCTATCTCGCTGCCGGCCTGCTTGATGCTGCATTGTCCTGTGATGAGCAGTTCTTTTGCACGCTGCAGACGGCTTTTGTTGTAGTAATCATAGAGTGTATGTCCATAAACCTGCTTGAATAGATTTTTGAGCTTGCTGGTGCTCATAAACACCTCGTGGGCAAGCGATTCAAGGGAAGGGAAACCTTCCAGCCTGCTGCTGAGGATCTGCTCGACGTGCTGCATGCTTTCCAGGTCGTTCTTTTTCACCGTGCGTGGCAGAACTGCCTGTTCCTGGCGCAGGAAAGAATGAAGCAGCTTTTCGATCAGATGGATGATGGCCGAGAGTCTCCTGATCTGGTTTACAGGATCGTTGTCCTTTATCTCGAACAGCTCTTTCAGCATGGTACGGTGTGAGAGATTAATGAACAAGGGGCTTTCGGAGCTGCTGTTCTCTCTGGCGAAGGCGGCCAGCTTGTCAAAGATAGGCTGGGGCAGATACTGCATCGCCAATTCGTGGGAACAGAAGATAAGCAATCTCTTGACAGTGCTGCCTGACGAGATCTTCAGGAAGGCATTGTCGCGGGCGTCTGTCAGGAAAATATCATTGCGAAAAGGCCTTTTATCCGAGACGACGTGCTGCCGGTGACCTACTAATATTTCTTTTTGTACTTCGACAAGATTGAAGGATATAACAAAGCCTTTGGCGCCTGACTCGCGATAGAGCTCAAGGTCGCTGTCCAGTTTAAAATTCATCACCGCATATGAAAAATGCTGATTGACATTCTGAACCAAAATAGTCCCTGAGCCCAGATGGGCGGGAATGGTCAGCAAATTATCCTTAACGGGAGTGTTCAACTTTACCGCAAAATCCGCCAGCCATTTTTCAAAATTTTCCAATTGAAACGAGTACATAACCATATTCACCTCTTTTTTGAAATGTTTACTTAATATCTAACTCAATGGCATTTAGTCGCGGTTCAGGAGCGGGGGACAGATAAGGCCGAAGCAAAAGCGCAAAATTAGCCAAAATAACGGTAGGAGATTGCCCGGAATGATCCTTTCGATAGCTGTAAAGGCTATTTAACAAAAATTTGAGTAGTTATATCTACTTGTTTTTAAGGACTTCTTTAGGAAGAACACCAAATTCTTTCTTAAATGCCTTTGCAAAATTACTTAAGTTGGAGAAACCGATATTTACGCCTACTTGTTTAACGGAGAAATTCCCTGTTTTCAACATTTCTTTTGCTTGTTCGAGCCGGTGGCGATTGTAAAATTCATAGAGCTTCATTCCATAGATCTGTTTGAAGCGGCTTTTGAGCTTTGTAGAGCTCATCATTGCTGTTTTGGAGAGCGCTTCGATGCTTGGGAATTTATTGAGCTGGTTGTCGCTGAGAATGCGAACGATGCCTTTCAGCGCTTCGATGTCTTTTTCTCTGCTTTTTGTCCAGATACTTCCATCGGAAAGGGAAACAGTGGAGCGTGTGAGGAAGGCGGAAAGGAATTTTTCCGCGAGCAGGAGCGCTCTGTTATGCAGGAGGAGGTGATGGACAGGGGAGGCGGGATCTGCTCCGAAGATGTCTTCGAGCAATTGTCTGCATTCGAAGGAGATGGGTTCGGTGTGACCTGCAGCAGGCTGTGTGCCGGCATATTGAAACAGATCGGAAAGGATATTCTTTTGAACGTGCCGCTGGAGGAAGGAGGGAGGGAAAAATATACCAAGACCTTTCATGCGGGAGCTGCGGGAAAATGTCATCTCTTTTCCGTGACCGGTGGAATAAAGCTGGATATGACCGCGGGTGGGGCTCTTGTCGGAGAGAGGACTGTCCTTTTCGCGGACTATGTACAGGTCGCTGGCTTTTACCTGGTTGAAGAAAAGGCAAAGCCCGGGTGAGGGAGTCGCTTCGCTAAGGAATTGGAGGTCATCGTTCAGGGAGAAGTTGAGGACAAGAAAGGAAATGCCTTCCGGCAGATGGGCTGCCTGAAGGGCACCCTCTCCCAGTTCGCGGGGGATGGTGAGGGTTCCATGGGAGGCCGGGACGTGCAACAATTCACTGAATCCTCTGAGCCACTGTCTGAAATCGATAAGTCGGTAGGAATATTTGATCATCGAACAACTGTTGTGTAGAAGGTAGGAGTATGTAAAATACCAAACGAACCGATTGGAAGCGGTCTTCAGGACGTAAAGCAATTCGGAGTGGATAAAGCGACCTTCGGTATTGACGGACCGTAACCGGACCGCGCATGGGCTGCAGGGAAGAGGCAGTTGTGTGTCGGGAACCGGGCTATTTCAGTGTGTTTTTTATCTCCTGCAACTTGAGCAGGGCTTCTACGGGGGTCAGGCGGTTGATGTCCGTGTTTTCCAGCAACTGGCGGATGTGGTGGAAGGTTTCCGTGTGGGCATCGAATATGGACAGCTGCATTTTTGGGGGCTCCATTTTTTTGAGGGAATCTTCGATGGGTGAGCCGACGTGTTTGTCTTCGAGCTGGTGGAGGATCTCTTCGGCCCTCTGCAGCAGGGAGGGCGGCATACCGGCCATTTTGGCTACATGGATCCCGAAGCTATGGATACTCCCACCCGGAGCCAGCTTACGAAGGAAGATCACCTTGTTGCCGACCTCTTTGTTGGTGATGTGATAATTCCGGATGCGCGGCAGCTTATTTTCCAGCTCGTTGAGCTCGTGATAATGTGTGGCGAATAACGTTTTGGGCGCATGGGGGGAGTTGTGCAGGTACTCGGCGATGCTCCAGGCGATGGAGATGCCGTCATAGGTGGAGGTGCCCCTGCCAATCTCATCCAGCAGGATCAGGCTGGCGGGTGTGATATTATTAATGATGCTTGCTGTTTCGTTCATTTCCACCATGAAGGTCGATTCTCCGCCGCTGAGATTGTCGGATGCACCGACGCGGGTAAAGATCTTATCCGTCAGGGGGATCCTGGCTGTATCGCAGGGGACGAAGCTGCCCATATGGGCCATCAGGGTGATGAGGGCGGTCTGCCGGAGCAGGGCGCTTTTACCGCTCATGTTCGGACCGGTAAGGATAATGATCTGCTGCGTTGCAGAATCCAGGAAAAGATCATTGGGTATATAGGATTCGCCTGCGGGTAACTGTCTTTCAATTACCGGATGGCGGCTTCCTTTCAGGTCGAGCTCGGGACCGGTATGCAGCAGCGGTTTTTTGTAATTATATGACAGCGCATTGGCGGCGAAACAAAGCAAACAGTCGAGTGTGGCAAGGAGGTGACCGTTGGTCTGGATGGGTGCTATCGATCCCTGGAGGAAGGAAAGGAGCTTTTCATACAGGTCGAGCTCGATGGCCATGATCTTTTCTTCGGCGCCGGTGATCTGCTCTTCGTATTCTTTCAGCTCAGGGGTGATATATCGTTCGGCGTTGGCCAGCGTCTGTTTGCGCATCCATTCGGCCGGGACCTTGTTCTTATGGGTATTGGTGACTTCGAGATAATAACCGAATACGTTATTGAAGCCTATTTTCAGGGAAGAGATACCGGAGCGTTCGGCCTCCTTTTGTTGTAATTCGACGAGGTATCCTTTTCCGCCGGCGGCTATCTTTCTCAGCCGGTCCAGCTCTTCGTTGATACCTGACCGTATGGTATCTCCTTTGGCTGCGGTGGCCGGTGGGTTGTCGGCGATGGTTTCCAGGATCCTATCCCTTACGGCGGGGGATGGGTCGAGCTTTTGAGTGAGGTCTTGCAGGCCTTTGACGGGAAAAGAGGCGCCTATTTCTTTGATAAGAGCGGTGTGTTCCAGTCCCCGGGCCAACTGCAGCAGATCGCGGGGACCCGTCTTACGGATGGGGATCTTGCTGACCAGCCTTTCGATGTCACCGCATGACTGGATGTGTTGGGAAAGAGCGGTCCTTAGTGCCGGGTCTTTGATAAAGAACTCCACTGCGTCGAGCCGGTCTTGGATGCGTGCTTCTTCTTTCAGCGGCATGAGCAGCCATCGTTTCAGCAGGCGTGCCCCCATGGGCGAGACGGTATTGTCCAGCACTTTCAGGAGGCTGTGGCCCTGTTCGCCGCCGGCGGGCCCGAGCAGCTCGAGGTTCCGGATGGTAAATTTGTCCATCCAGAGATAGTCTTCTCTGTCGATGCGCTGAAGAGAGGAGATATGTTGGAGATTAGGGTGTTCTGTATCTTTCAGATAGTGCAGTACGGCGCCTGCTGCGATGACACCGGCTTTCATTCCTTCGATGCCAAATCCTTTGAGAGAGTGGGTCTGGAAATGTTTCAGCAGGTTTTCGGTGGCGAAGGCCTCGTCGAAAAGCCAGTTCTCGAGTGTATAGGTGTAGAACTTGCTGCCGAAGATCTCTTTGAAATGTCGTTGGAAGCTGCGCTGGAAAATTACTTCGGCGGGCCGCAGGGTTTGAAGGAGGCGGTCGGCGTATTCGATATTGCCTTCGGCTATGAAGAACTCCCCGGTGGAGATGTCCAGGAAAGAGAGACCGATAAGGCTGCTGCTATCGCTGGTTTTGGATTTGCCGCCGGATGCCTCGTTGTCCGGCCAGCCTTCAGGGAAGTGGATGCCGGCCAGAAAATTATTGTTGCTTCCGTCGAGCAGCTTGTCATTGGTGGCGACGCCGGGGGTTACCAGTTCTGTAACTCCTCTTTTGACGATGCCTTTGACGGATTTAGGGTCTTCGAGCTGATCGCAGACGGCTACCCGGAGGCCGGCTTTGACCAGCTTATGCAGGTAGGTTTCGAGGGAATGGTGTGGGAATCCTGCAAGTTCGGAAGAGTAGGCCGCTCCGTTGTTGCGTTTGGTCAGGGTGATCCCAAGAACTTTAGAAGCCGTGATGGCATCTTCGCCGAACGTCTCATAGAAGTCCCCTACGCGGAATAGCAGGATAGCATCGGGGTATTTTTGTTTGATAGCCCGGTGTTGCTGCATGAGGGGAGTGTCGGCGCTGGATTTTGACATGGGGGACAAAAATAAGGAAGCCTCAACAAATGGACTGGTGAGGCTTGGCGATGGGGATAAGTTTAGGATAAAAATAAAAAAGAAGCCGGCCCCTCAGTGAGGAGCCGGCTTTTGACAAGGAGTAATTATTTTCATTAGAAGCCACCGCGGCCTGCCGGGCGAGGTGCGGGCAGGGGTTTGCGGGGCAGTTTTTCGTCGCGCTGGGCGGTGTTGTAGACGAAGGCTGCAACGATGGTTGCAATCTGTTTGAGATCGTCTTCGCGCAGGTGGTTGTATGAATCCATATTCGTATGGTGTGTGCGCGTGCTGTATTCTATTTCGTCCTGGATGAACTGGAAGCCGGGCAGACCTACAGCATCGAAGGATTGGTGATCGGTGCCGCCGGTGTTGCTGATGGTGACGGTGGTTGCTCCGAGGTCATGGAAGGGTTCCAGCCATTTGGTGAAGATGGGGCGGCAGGCTTCGTTGCCCTGGAGGTAGATGCCGCGGACCTTGCCTGTTCCGTTGTCGATGTTGAAGTAACCGGCAAACTTTTCATGTGCCGGCAGCAATTGCATAGTGGCGGGATCGGCAAAGGTCTTTTTTACGTAACCCCTGGAACCGAGAAGGCCTTCTTCTTCACCGCTCCACAAGGCGATGCGGATCGTCCGGCGCGGCTGGATACCTAATGTTTTGAGGATGCGGACGGCTTCCATCATGACGGTGCAGCCTGCGGCGTTGTCGGTGGCGCCGGTGGCGCTGTGCCAGGAGTCGAGGTGACCGCCAAGCATGACGACTTCGTCTTTTAGTTTCTTATCGGTGCCTTTTATCTCTGCTACGACATTATATCCTTTTGTGTCGTCTGTATTGAACTTTGTTTTTACGTCGGCATCGAGGGTGACGGGCATACCGGCTTTCAGCATCCGGACGATGGTCATATAGTCCTCCAGCGCCAGCACAATGTCCAGGAAATTAGCGGGTGCAGAAGCGTGATAGGAGCCTCCGCCCTGTACGAAGATGGTCCCGTCATGGCCCCGGGGAGATTCGCTCAGGATGGCTACTGCGCCCTCTTTTATGGCCATTGCCTTCAGGGCGTTGAGCATGACCATGGCGCCCCGGTTGAATTGCGCGCGGCGACGGCGCATCTCTGCCGTATCTACGGGGCGCATAACGACTTTGGACATGGAGTCCAGCTGTTCGTCCGTGTAGCGGCTGGCATCTGCTTTAAAACTTTGCTCGTATACCTCGTCGACTTCGGGGATGAGGATCCTGCCGGCCAGCTGACCCTTGTATTTGTCAAGACCCGCGGAGTCTTTGGCGCTGATAAGCAGTACGGAGGCGGATTTCTGTCCGTCTGTGCCGCTGCACCAGGCTTTGGGATAGGCGATCAGCGGCTTGTAATAAGGGGCCGTCATGGCTACATAGGACTTTTGCAGTTCCCATCCCTTGCCGAACTCACCCCAGGGATCGATGGCGGCGCCGGTTAGTCCCCATTGTGTCAATTGTTGTTTGGCATAGTTGGCGGCTCTGAAGAAGCCGGGAGAGGAGGTGAGGCGGTTGCCGCTGGCGTCGGTAAGATGAAAAGCGATGTCCATTACCTGTGAATGTTGCAGACCTTCCTGGCGGATCTTTTCGATGGTAGGCATGTCTACTTTTTCTTCCTGGGCCAACAGGTTGATCGACAGAAACAGGAGTCCTGCGAAAAGCAAGTGTTTTCTCATGAGCAGTTATTTTAATTTAAAATAAGCTTTTAGAGGTGGAAAAGGCAAATAAAATCGGAAAAGCAGCGTATAAAAGTACAAACGGTAATATCTTTACGCATGCGCAAACTGGGGATGGATGAATTAAACCGAAAATCGGTGAATGAATTCCGGCAATCGGAAAAGACGCCGCTTGTCGTAGTGCTGGACAATATCCGGAGTATGCACAATGTTGGCAGCGTATTCCGGACGGCAGATGCGTTTCTGGTTGAGGGCATTTATCTTTGTGGGTATACGCCGCAGCCGCCGCACCGGGATATTCATAAGACGGCGCTGGGTGCGACAGAGACAGTGGAATGGCAATATTTTGCGAAGACGGCCGATGCGGTGCGGGATCTTAGGGAAGAAGGATATTCTGTTTTTGCGGTGGAGCAGACAGAGGGAAGCATTCCCCTGCCTGAGTTCGGGCTCAAACATTCGGGGCGGCTGGCTGTTGTTTTTGGGAATGAGGTGTCGGGGGTAGGAGAGGAGGCGCTGGCCTTGTGTGATGGGAGTGTGGAAATACCGCAATGGGGGATGAAGCATTCGTTGAATATTTCGATAGCGGCGGGGATCGTGTTATGGGAATTGGTGAGAGGAAGGATGGGTGCGGAGCAGGGAAATGGGATGGGCCCGGGAGATGCCGCGTCGCGATAAATAAATAATTATGAGTACAGTTAAGAGTTATCTGAGCCTGGTCAAGTTTTCGCATACCATTTTTGCGATGCCGTTTGCGATGATCGGGTTTTTTCTGGGAGTGAAGTATTTTAATGATATGACCGGTTATTTCGGCCAAAATAAATTCCCAGGTATATCTCCGGTGTCGGAAGCGTTGAGAATAACGAAATATTTTCCCCGTACATTAGAGGAGATAGGGCTAAAGTTCCTGCTGGTTGTAGGTTGCATGGTCTTTGCCCGCAGCGCAGCCATGGCCTTCAATCGCTGGCTGGATGTAAAGTTTGATGCATTGAATCCGCGTACCGCTATCCGTGAGATACCAAAAGGTATCATTTCGAAAAACAGTGCATTACGTTTTGTTATATTCAATTGTATTGCTTTTGTTGTCTGCACCTGGTTTATCAATCCGCTTTGTTTTGCGCTGTCTTTTGTTGCATTGGCAGTGGTGTTGGGGTACAGCTATACGAAAAGGTTCACACCGCTTTGTCATCTTGTACTGGGGCTTGGTCTTTCGCTTGCACCCATCGGGGCATATCTGGCCGTAACCGGTCATTTTGCTTTTTTACCTCTACTATTTTCTTTTACCGTTATTTTTTGGGTTAGTGGGTTTGATATCATTTATGCTCTACAGGACGAAGAATTCGACAAGACCCAAAAACTCTATTCTATGCCTTCATGGCTGGGTAAGGGCAAAGCGCTGAGGGTTTCTGAAGTATTGCATGTGCTAAGCACTGCGTGTGTAGTTCTCGCAGGCATATATGGTCAGTTTGGATGGTGGTACTGCGTTGGGGTAGCTATTTTTATAGGAATGCTTATTTATCAGCATAGGGTCGTGAAACCGGATGATCTGAGCCGGGTCAATCTTGCTTTTATGACGGCCAATGGCATCGCCAGTGTGGTTTTTGCGTTGTTTGTGATCACTGATCTTTTTTTTAGCCCTCATTCTATGCGCATAATTTAATAGAATGCGTATATTTGCCTTTGAATGAAGGAAAGACTAAATCTTACTATTGATGGGGCCTTATTGGAGGCTATGAAGGTCTATGCGGCCGGAAAGGGGATAAGTGTCTCCGAACTGGTGGAAAGCTATTTCCGGCAGGTAACGAGGCCGGTGTTGCGGCAGAATATATTGGACATGGTGGATCAGCTGGAAGGGTCGGAGGATGCCGGCGGCGGTATCGTGTCGGGTGGCAAAGCACCGGTTACGGATGGCAAGGAGGTGAAGAATGGCCTTTAGGATCTTTCTGGACGCCAATATCTTGCTGGATTTTACCCTGAAGCGGGATAAGAATTATGCAACCGCCCGGCAATTGATAGAGTGGGCTGTGAAGGGCCGGGTACAGGCCTATATTACCCCGGCGGTTGTGCAGGTGATGTGTCAGCGGCTGGTGGAAGCCTATGGGTCGGAACGGGCGAAGAAACTGTTGCTGGCCCTGCTTGCCGAGGTCCAGGTGATAGATACGGGTCATGAGATAACCGTCAATGCCCTGCATTCGAAGATGAACAATATGGAGGACGCCTTATCTTATTATACGGCTTTGCATCACAAGCTGGATTATTTTATCACCCGGAACAATGACCTTCCAAAAGCTGCCATACCCGGATTGCCGGTGTGTACGCCCGAGGAGTTTTTAAAACACAATGAGGCGCCGGCGGCCCTGACAAAATGAGAAGGAGAAATTAATGGCTCGTATCATGGCGATAGATTATGGTCTTAAGCGTACTGGTCTGGCCGTCACCGATCCTTTGCAAATCATTGCGACAGGGTTGATGACGATAGAATCGCCGAAACTGATCGCTTTTTTGAAGGACTATTTTAAAAAAGAGCAGGTGGAGCTGATCCTCATCGGGGAGCCAAAGAACTGGGATGACAGCGATACGCATGCGACTCCGCTGGTCAGGCAGATCATGGTGAGACTGCTGAAGGAATTTCCGGCTATTCCCTTGTTGCCGGTGGATGAGCGTAACACCTCGAAAATGGCATCGCGGGCTATGATCGAAATGGGGATGAAGAAGAAGCAGCGGCGGAACAAGGCACTGGTGGATGAGATTGCCGCCACCATCTTATTACAGGAATATTTAGGAAGAGCGAATCAATAAAATTTTTCGAAAAAATATAGCAACATGATTTTACCTATCGTCGCTTATGGTACCCCTATCCTCCGGTCTGTGAGTAAAGATATCACTCCTGACTATCCGAATCTTGCCAAACTGATAGAGGATATGTGGGAGACGATGTATTCAAGCAATGGAGTAGGGCTGGCCGCGCCCCAGATCAACCGTGACATCCGGCTTTTTGTAGTGGATTCCCAGCAGATCTTTAACAACCTGGAAGAGGACGAAAAAGATAAGTACCCTGATGGACCGGGGGTAAAACAGGTGTTTATCAATGCGCATGTGATCGAATTGAATGGGGAGGAATGGGCGTACAACGAAGGATGCCTGAGTATCCCCAAGATCCGGGAAGATGTATTCCGGAGCGAAGAAGTGACGCTGGAATATGTGGATGAGAATTTCGAGCCGCATACGGCAACCTTCAATGGTATTACGGCCCGGGTCATCCTTCATGAATACGATCACATCGAAGGGAAACTCTTTATCGACTATCTGAAACCGCTGAAGAAAAAATTGCTGAAAGGCAAGCTCGACGATATCACCCGGGGTAAGATAAATGTGGACTATAAGATGAGCTTCCCAAAATAGGCCGGATAGGCAGACCTCTCCGGATGCCGCATCAGATCTTTGTCTTTACATAATCCCGCCATTTCCCGATCACGGACTGCATGTCATTGGGGAGCTCGCTCTCGAAGAGCTTGTTCTCTCCTGTGCCCGGATGGACAAAGCCGATGGTCTTGGCATGAAGCGCATGCCGGGGGCAGGTGGCAAAGCAATTGTCAACAAACTGCCTGTATTTGCTGAAGACGGTCCCTTTTACGATCTTATCGCCTCCGTAGGTGTCGTCGTTGAACAGGGGGTGGCCGATATGCTGCATGTGTACGCGGATCTGGTGGGTACGTCCTGTCTCGAGGACGCATTGCACCAGGGTGACATACCCAAAACGTTCCAGGACTTTATAGTGCGTGATGGCTTCTTTCCCGTGTTCGCCTTCGGGATAGGCGTCAAAGAGCTTGCGAAAACGCTGATGGCGGCCTACATGAGCGACGATGGTGCCGGCGTCTTCTGCCAGGTCTCCCCATACGAGAGCCATATATTGCCGTTTGACGGTGTGGTCGAAGAATTGTTTGGCCAGGCTGCGGACGGCTTTTTCTGTTTTTGCGAGGACCATAAGACCGCTGGTGTTCTTGTCGATACGATGCACCAGGCCAAAACGGGGAAGGTTCTCTTCATTGATGGAATTGTTCTTTTGCCGGAGATACCAGGCGACACCATTGATCAGCGTGCCGGAATAGTTACCGCTGGCCGGATGGACGACCAGTCCCGGGCGTTTGTTGATGATCATCACCTCATCGTCCTCATAAAAAATATTGAGAGGCATTTCTTCAGGAATGATCTCCTCTCCGGGGGCTTCCTTATCGGAATACATGATGATCTCATCCAGGGGCCTGATCTTGTAATTTGGCGCTACCTGTTTGTTATTGACCAGCACCATGCCGGCTTCGAGGGCTTTCTGGATTTTGTTCCGGGAGGCGTTCTCTATCCGCTGGACGAGGAATTTGTCGATGCGCAGGGGTTCCTGGCCTCTATCGACCTTCAGGTTCATTCTTTCGTACAGCTCGTCGGACCCGTCAGTTAACGGGTTTTCATCCAGCTCCTTATCCTGATCCGGTCCCTTGGGCATATGAAATTTTTGCAAAGGTACGATTTAGTACCTTTGTGGGTCGATTATGCAAAAAGTCGTTTATAAAGACCTGGGGAAAATGGATTACCAGGTCGCCTGGGACTACCAGGAAGCCTTATTACAGGAAAATGTGCAGATCAAGGCGGAGGCCCGGGAGAGGGCGGCTGCGATGGCCGAAGGGATGAATACGGATGCCGGTGCCGGAGCGAGTGCGGACAGGCCGGCCACAACGCATTACCTCCTGTTTGTCGAACAT
Source organism: Puia sp. (assembly GCA_036499285.1). Taxonomy (GTDB): domain Bacteria; phylum Bacteroidota; class Bacteroidia; order Chitinophagales; family Chitinophagaceae; genus Puia. Next base: position 120,185 of record DASYEB010000046.1, read on the forward strand.
CCGCCTGTTTATACCCTCGGCAAGAGCGGGCATATAGAAAATGTGCTGATCGGGGACGAGCAGATGCAGGCAAGAGGTGCGCAGTTCTTCCGGTCGAACAGGGGGGGTGATATTACTTTTCACGGGCCGGGGCAACTGGTGGGATATCCTATTCTTGATCTCGAAAAATTCTACACGGATATTGGTCGCTATCTGCGTAACCTGGAAGAGGTGGGTATCCGGGTACTGGCCGATTATGGTATTTCCGGAGACCGGTCACCGGGCGAAACGGGAATCTGGATCGGGCCGGATGAGAAAGGTAAGGCGCGGAAGATCTGTGCGATAGGCGTTCGCTGTAGCCGATGGGTGACGATGCATGGATTTGCTTTTAATGTCACTACGGACCTTTCTTATTTTGGAGACATCATTCCCTGTGGCATCGTGGATAAACAAGTTACGTCGTTGGAAAAGGAATTGGGGCATCCCGTTGGATTGGAGGAGGTGAAAGCCAGATGGAAACATCATTTTGAGGTGGTATTTGACGCGCAGCTGGGTTAAAAATCTTTTGGGATAAAGAACTTATTCTTTTCTCTTAGCTGGCCGCCATCGTACAGCTCGAAGCGGAACCAGCCGGAATGATGGAAGTTCGTTTTGTCGAGGATAAGAGAAGGGTCTTTGATCTCCGAGAGCTCAAAGAGTAATTTATTGCTATCGTCGTAGAATTTTACCGCGTAATGTCTTTGAGCCGCGCCAGGCAGGGACACATGAATATTCCCCAATTTACCGGTAAACACATAGGAGGAGACCTTATAAACTTCTTTTGGAATAAAGGGTTTGATCCGGAGGGTATCCCCGTCAATGAACAGCAGCGTGTCTTTTGTTCTTGTCAGGAGTGAATCCCGGAAAGACTGGATCCGGCTGCCGGTCAGCTGACCGATGATGCTGTCTCCTTTACGGACAAAAACGGTGTTGGACAGTTCGACCCCTGGTCTGCTGTGTATGGTTGCCGGGCTTTTGATTTGGGTTTTTTCCTTGTCTTTTGCAGGATCGAAATAAAGTATACGGGCTTCGGCCATTTTTGAGACGTTGGGCTCGTCGTCGGCTGCCTTGGCGGCGACCGGACTTTCCCCGGTGGTGGATCGGGGCCGTCGGGAAGGCGTAAAAAGATATTTCCCGTTGTCCAGCACGATAAACAAGCGGTAATAGAAATTAGGATGGGGAGCCTTGCTGTCCATAGCGCCGTTTTCGGGCAGTTTGGGATCCGGCACCGTTATCAGCGTGGTAAAGTTCTTTGTGCTGTCTGTCGAACGCTGGATACTGATCTGGGAGACGTAAGCGAAGTTGTTATGCCAACTGATGAGGATCTTACCTGGTCCACGGGCGGCGGCTGAAAAGTGAGGCAGGGTATCCTGAGCCTGCAGGAAGGTTGTAAAAAGAATGCCTATCAACAAGAAACTTACCGACCTGTACATAAGTGATATTACGAATTGGGCAAATGTAACCAAAATCCGGGCCTAAAAATTCAATTTGCCTGGTGGAAGGGACTGGTTGCCCTGTAGTCCGCCGCTATGGATAACTAATAAACGGGAATGAGTGGGGAAAAGCGATTGAGAAAGTCCTTGTTCGAGCGCATAAAATAATTTTCCGGTATAAACTATGTCGGAAGGAATGCCTGTTTCCCGATAAAAGCGGTTCATAAAATCCAGTAATTGTTGCGGGTGACGGGCATAACCTCCAAAATGAAAGCCGGGTAGAAGACGACATCGGTCACGAAGCTCAGGACTAAGGATATTGTCCTTATCGATAGCCTCCAGCGTATCGAAACCTTTCAGAATGGGCACTCCGATGATCTGCTGACCGGGTGTTGACGCGCGGACCAGGCCCAGGAAGGTGGTGCCAGTACCGATGGCGCAAAGGATATGGGTATAGTTTGCCGCATTTATTCCGCGCAGGATGTCTTCGCTGCCGCGCATGCCGGCCTCTCCTCCGCCGCCTTCCGGGATAATATAAACGCCGGGATACCGGCGTGTCAATTCTTCCAGGTAGTCCGGCTGGTCTTTGCGTGCATATTCCTCACGGGAGACAAAGATCAGGGTCATTCCATATGCGGCGGCATCTTTGAGTGTGGCAGAAGGAGTTGGGGAACGTTCGCCACGAATGATCCCAATGGCGGGCAGGCCCAGCTGTTTTGCGGCAAAGGCGGTGGCAACAAGATGATTGGACCAGGCGCCTCCAAAGGTAAGTATCGCAGGGGCGGGGGACAAAAGGGCCTGATGCAAATGGCCTTTGAGCTTGAACCATTTGTTACCGGATATGATGGGGTGAATAAGGTCAAGACGGAGGACATCGGCCACGATGCTGCCGGCATTTATAGCAAGCGGCTGCGTCGGTAAATTATCCGGGAATAAATTATCCATTATCAGGGAGTAATTTTTTATTTTCGTGTCCTAAAAATTAAAATTACGATAATGCAACCAACCCTTTTGATATTGGCAGCCGGAATGGCCTCGAGATATGGCAGTATGAAACAGATACAAGGCTTTGGACCCAGTGGGGAAACGATCATGGATTATAGTATTTATGATGCTATCCGGGCTGGATTTACAAAGGTAGTGTTCATTATCCGGAAGGATTTTGCCGACAACTTCAAGAACATCATGGAGCCTAAACTAAAGGGAAGGATCGCCACCGACTATGTATACCAGGATATGAATTCTTTTACGGGCGACTATACCGTGCCTGCTGACAGGACCAAGCCCTGGGGAACGGCTCATGCAGTCCTTTGTGCGAAGGATGCCGTCAAAGAGCCGTTTGCGGTCATCAATGCAGATGACTTCTATGGACGGGATGCCTTTGAGAAAGCCTATGCTTTCCTGACAAAAGAGGTTAATGAGAAATTGTACTGCATTATTGGTTATGAACTGGCCAAGACACTTTCCGACAACGGAACTGTCAGCCGGGGTGTCTGTCAGGTGGACGCAAACGACAACCTGGTCTCTATAGCCGAACGTACCAAGATCTACCAGGACGGGGACAAGATCACCTATGAAGAAGGAGATAAGAAGTTTGAAGTGCCTTTTGATTCAAAAGTGTCTATGAATTTCTGGGGTTTTGATCCTTCTGTATTTACCTATACCCAGAAGATCTTTGGGGAGTTCCTGCAAGAGCAGGGTACCAATCCAAAGGCTGAGTTCTTTATCCCAATTATCGGAGACAAACTGATAAAGGAAGGAAAGGGGAATATCAAGGTCATCCCTACTTCGGCCCAATGGTTCGGGGTTACGTATAAAGAGGATGCGCCGGGTGTACAGGCCAGTCTGAATGCGCTGATCGAAAAGGGAGAATATCCGTCGAATTTGTGGAAATAATTGCAAACAAAAAACCCAGTGTAAAGACTGGGTTTTTTGTTTAGTTACTTTTTACGATGAAGATGCAGTCTTCTATGCGTTTGATCTGTGTTTTCCGATCGAGTCCTCTGATCGAGGAGTTTTGTGGCAGATGCAATCTGCTGAGGGTGCTATCCGATTTGAGCAGGGTACTATCCGACTTCATAGCATCGATGGCCCGGAAGATGTTTTTGGATCTTACGGCAAATACGACTCCCTGTGCATTCTGCTGACTGGAGCTGACTATACCGATGACCTCTCCATCATTGTTAAGGACGGGGGTACCACTGTTACCCGGGTTGGCTGCGATGGTTATCTGGCAAGCCAGGGTATCGCCCTGAAAGCCCGTTTTTGCACTCATATAGCCCTTATTATAGACGATCTCATCGCGTGGGTAGCCGAGCGTGAATAATTCTTCGCCGAGTTCGGTGCCACTCTTATTGATGCTGTAGGGCAAACTGGAAAAAGTGTGAAAAGAAGTGTCTTCTATTTTCAGCAGGGCCAGATCTGCCTGACGGTCGAGATGGATGATCCGGGCGTCATAAACGCCAAGATTATTCTGGACCTGGACCTGGGTGGCGTTTTTTACAACGTGGGCATTGGTCACCAAATAACCCTTCCCATCGATGAGAAAGCCTGTTCCGCCATGTTCAAATGTGGTCGATGCAACGGTGGAATTGATCTTATTGGTAAGATTATTGACCTTGGCATCGGTTTTTTGTATTTCGCGATACAATAACTCTACATGAGCATTGCTCACTTTGGGCGATAAGGCGGAAATAAGGCCGCTGATCCCAAGGGCGGTGATGCCGGCGATGGAAGCGGCTACTCCGATGACACGCTTGTATTTATTCCATAAGGTCACGACCTTAGCCGGGCGGATCTCTTCGATCTGGCCGTCCTGCATCAGCTGCTGGTGGACTTCCTTTAGCTGTGACTTAAGGTTGTCTATCTCGCCGTATTGGGTGAATTTATCAAGAAACAGGGTGTGTTCGACCACCAATTGGTCGACGTCGGGGTTTGTGGCCCGGATGTGCTCGAAAAACACTTTTTCCTCGGGGAGCATTTCTCCGCGGATATAGCGTTCGACGGCATCCAGAAGGGCGGTGTCCTGCATTTTAGCTTTTATTTTTTGTCTGACTGAATATTTTTTTCAACCGCATCAAGCATTTATACTTTTGATTTTTGGCATTATCGGCATTGGTATAGCCGAAATCGCCTGCTATTTCAACCATATTCTTCTTTCCTAAATAATACGCCTTTAAAAGGCTGCGGCAGGGCTCCCCCAGGCTATTCAGGGACTGCTCCATTGTTAGGAAATCCTGATCACGCTGTGCATGTCTGTCCAGCTCTTCTTCTACGGGTACCGTTTCTCCCAGGCTTTCCACTTCGGGGGAGATCCTTTGCATTTGGTTCAAACGCTTGAGCCATAGGCGGCGGCATACGGAATAGAGGTAGGTCTTGAGCTGACAATTCAATTCAAAGGAACCGGATTTGACCTTTTCATAGAGTACGATCATGGCTTCCTGAAAAATGTCTCTTGCGTCGTCGGGATAGCCACTATTATTGAGGACCAGGGATTGTACCATATTATAATGCTGCTTATAAATGGTTTCGATGGCCTTCCTGTCGTTCAATGCCAGTCCTTCGAGTAATTTTTGTTCGGTGGTCTCTGTCCTCACGCTAATTGCTGTATTTAATACCCAAATTAAAGATTCGTAACCCAAATCAGGCGTAAAAAAATAAAAAAGGCATGTCTGTTATTGCTGAATAGCGTTTTATATATGAGTATAAATAATATGCAAAAAACATTGATTTAGGCGGGTTACTTTTTTCCTGGTTGGGGTATTAATCACGAAACCATTCAATTAACGCAAAAACAATCACAAATGAAAAAGTTCCTGGTCGTATTAGCAATTGGCGCATTTGCAGCATGTAACAACAGCGGTGGCACTGAAGCTCCCCATGATTCTACTGTTGTTAAGGATTCTGTTACCAAGATGTCTTCGGATTCTACTTCCAAGATGATGTCTGATTCTACTTCCAAGATGAGTGATTCTACGAAGAAGGACACTACAACCAAGAAATAAGCTTTTTTATATAGCTTTTTTAGAGGCCGGACCGCTGATGGGATTTCCAGAAGCTGGTCCGGTCTTTTTTTTGCGCCCTTAGTCCTTATCCCTTAGTCCTTTTTGCGCGGGGCTGTATTGGGCAAAAAGACGCTGAGCAGACCCAGCAGGGGCAGGAAGGCGCAAAGGTGGAAAACATGGCTGATGCTGGTCTGATCGGCGAGCTTGCCGAGGACGGCGGCGCCAATACCGCCCATGCCAAAAGCAAGGCCAAAGAATAATCCTGAGATCAACCCTACCTTTCCGGGCACCAGTTCCTGGGCATAGACCAGGATGGCCGAAAATGCGGAAGCCAGTATTACCCCGATAGATACCGACAGGACGCCTGTCCAGAAGAGGTTGGCATATGGGAGAAGGAGGGTGAAGGGGGCTACGCCAAGTATAGAGAACCAGATCACATATTTCCTGCCGACGCGGTCGCCGATGGGGCCGCCTATAACGGTTCCTGCCGCCACGGCAAAAAGGAAGAGGAAGAGCAGCATTTGGGAGTCCTGAACGGACACATGGAATTTATCCATCATATAAAAGGTATAGTAGCTGCTCATGGAAGCCATGTAAAAATATTTGGAGAAGATCAGGACCAGGAGGATGATCAGGGCAATGACCACCCGTTGTTTGGGCTGGGTGGGCGTGGGTGCAGGGGCGATGGTTTTTTTCGAACGGACGGGCATGTTCCGTTTGTACCAGGCGCCGGTCTGGAGCAAGACGCCGATGGCCAGCAGCGCAAAGAGGCAGAACCAGAGGATCCTTGACTGGCCATAGGGGGCAACGATTTGCGCTGCCAGCAGGGGGCCGAGCGAAGCGCCTGCATTGCCGCCCAGCTGGAAAATGGATTGGGCCATGCCTCTTCGGCCGCCTGATGCCAGGTAGGCCAGTCTTGAGGCTTCGGGATGAAAGATGGACGATCCGACACCGACCAGGGCTACTGCAACGAGGACGAGTGAAAAGCTGGCTGCCTGGGACAGGAGCACCAGGCCGACAAGGGTAAAGCACATGCCGGCTGCGAGTGACCAGGGCTGAGGTTTTTTATCCGTATAAAGTCCTACAAAGGGCTGCAGGAGAGAGGCCGTGAGCTGAAAGCAGAACGTGATAAGCCCCAGCTGACCAAAGTCCAGGTGGAGGGACTTTTTTAAAAGGGGATAGGTCGAGGGGATCAGGGACTGCATGGTATCGTTCAGCAGGTGTGAGAAGCTGATTGCCAGCAGTATGGAAAAAACGGTTTTTTGAGCTGTTGCGCCCGCGATATCGGATGGTGTTGCGGTTGTGGTCGATGTGGACATGGTCGTGTAATTATTTTTTATCTGATCATCTGATGTTTATGCGCCGTGCCCGTATTCATAATATAAGGTGTGGAAGATGCTGGAGACATAAGCTTCGCCTTTTGAGAGCTGTTCGTAAGCGCGCTTGATCTCCTGTATGGATTCGTATTTGTGGACATAGGCGTCGATGCCCGTAGTGGACATTTTTTCGATGATAACGGGATCGTAGGCGTTGGAATAGATCATGATCAGGGGCTGGCCGAATCTTTTTCGCAATTCGGTGACGGCCTGCTGGAGGTTTGCCGAATAATTGTCCTGGAGGGAACCGGTGATGACCAGGTCAAAAATGGTATTTGCCGATGCTTTTGCCGACAGGGCGGTGAATATATTCTCAGAATACTCTACCCGGGCGTTGGGATTGACCGTTCGGAATACTTCCTGAAAAGCAAGGGGGATGAGTGATAAATCATCGATAACGAGGATCCTGTCCAGTGGCGTGACCTTGTGGTTTGATACAGAGGGCATGATTTTAATGAGGTATAGCTTAAAAACGGAAATTGGTTGCAAGGGCCCCCGACAATCACAAATATATTAAAATTACCTAAGATGACTATTATTTCTTTGACTGGTAGGAGTAGTACAGCGTATCGAAGATGGAAGAGATATATGTTTCTCCTGCTGATTAGATCGTTTACAGACTTCACTATGTGAGCAATCAGGCTGCAAATTTCCGACAAATTATACTAACAAAAGGTATGTGTTTTCATGTATATTTTTTTATAAAGGTCTTAAACCCGCAGATGGGCCTGAAGGGGCCCATCTGTTTTTATTTCCGATATTTGCGCTTCATTCAATAAATTTTTTCCATGCGCATAGCGATAAATGGGATGGGGCGTATCGGCCGGCTTTTGACCAGGAGACTCTTTGACCTGGATGGGGTCGAGCTTGTTGCCGTCAATGATATCATGGACACGGACAACCTGGCTTATTTGCTGCGATATGATTCCATATACGGGACCCTGCCATTTCCTGTCGACCATGCCGACGGGCAGTTTTCGGTGCAGGACCGGAAATTCCGGGTCTTCCGGCAGGAAGATCCTTCAAAGCTTCCCTGGAAAGAGCTGGGGGTCGACATCGTCCTGGAGTGTTCGGGGCGTTTTTCCAGCGGAGAAGGCGCGCTGCTTCACCAGTCTGCCGGGGCAAAAAAGGTATTGCTGTCGACCACGGGCACGCCGGATGTACCGCTGCTGATCTATGGATTTAACCAGCATCAGCTGTCTGCGGAGAGTTCGATCATTTCTCCCGGCGGCTGTATGACGAATTGTTCGACGCATATTCTATATCTCCTGAACCAGATCGGGATCGAATCCGCCCAGGTCAATATTCTCCATTCCTATACATCGAGACAGGAACTGGTGGACGCTCCGCATAAACAATTTCGCCGGGGCAGGGCGGCAGCGGAATCTATCATCCCTGTCGAGATAGACCTTGCGACTTCGCTGGAAAGGTTGCTGCCTGTCCTGAAGGACCGTATCGGGACGGTCTCGACGCGGGTTCCCGTCGCCAATGGCGCGATGGCGGATTTTACCGTGCAGCTAAAGACCGGAGCTTCCGTGGCCGCGATAAATGCCCTGTTCGGTACTGCGGCAAAACAGGAGTACAAAGGTATTCTCGATTATACGGAAGAGCCGCTGGTATCCCTCGATATTAAGGGTAATACACATAGCTGTGTCATCGATGGTACGCTGACATCCATTGTGGGACGGCAGGTTAAGATCATCGCCTGGTTCGATAACGAGTATGGGTATACGAGCAGGATGATCGACTGGCTTTTTTACTGGAAGAAATTTCTTTAACCCGACAATTTAAACAGGACTTATGACTTTATCACTTTCAGGTAAGACTGCCCTTGTTACCGGCGGCAGCAAAGGTATCGGCGCGGCTGCCGCCCTGTCTTTATCAGAGGCCCGCGCGAAGGTGGCCATCTGTTCGTGCAATCCGGAAGAGCTGAAAAAGATGGCGGTGGAAATAGAGTCAAAGACCGGTCACCGGGTTCTGTCCGTCACGGCCGATGTCACTTCCCAGGCCGATGTCGACCGGCTTGTGGATGAAGTACAATCTTCGCTCGGCGGCATCGACATCCTTGTCAACAATGCCGGCGCGGTAGGAGAGATAGGCGCTTTTGAGGACGTATCCACCGATATCTATTCCAGCCTGTACGAGCTGAATGTCGTCTCGATGGTAAGACTGGTAAAAGCCGTGTTACCGGTGATGAAGGCTAAGAAATGGGGGAGGATCATAAATATTTCTTCGGAAAATGGGTTACAGCCCGACCCGGATATGACACCCTATAATCTTACCAAGGCTGCTATCATCAATCTCAGCAAGAGTCTGTCGAAGTCGCTTGGGAAATACAATATCCTTGTCAATACCGTTTCGCCGGCCTTTATTTATGCGCCTTTGGTGGAGAACGTAGGCGCGGCTATTGCCTTTCTCGCCAGTGAGCAGGCCTCTTTTATTACCGGCACCAATCTGCGTGTGGATGGAGGATCGGCCGCTTCGATCTGATGCGCGAGAGGAACATATGATCTGCAAAGGCCAGATGAGCGTTTGGACATATTATTGCTTAGCTTACACATCGGCATTTCCGCCTAAAACAACCTTTATGACCCTATTGCGCCGCCGGCTGGCTTCTATAGATGCCTTCAGGGCTATTACTATGCTGCTGATGATATTTGTCAATGACCTCATCCTGGATGAGCGTGTGCCGGCATGGCTGGAACATGCCGAAGAGGGGCAGGACCGGCTGGGGCTGGCTGACACGGTGTTTCCCGCCTTTCTTTTTATCGTGGGTCTTTCCATTCCGCTGGCCATCCGGCATGGTCATGAAAGGGGGATGTCGCGCAGGGATACGTTCTGGCATATTTTGCGTCGTGGGTTTGCGCTGCTGATTATGGGTGTCTTTATCGTTAATTACGAAGAATATACCAAGGGGCCGGCTCTGATATCCGTGTGGTGGTGGATGTTGCTGATGACGATAGCGTTCTTCCTTGTCTGGCTGGTCTACCCGGCCAGATGGTCGGTGGGACGGAAGACCCTTTTCCGGGTTTTGGGGATCGGCGCCCTCGTAGTGCTGGCCCTTATATACAAAGGAGGAACTGCGGAACATCCTACCTGGATGAAGACACACTGGTATGGTATATTGGGGCTGATTGGCTGGGTTTACCTGATCTGTGCCCTGCTGTATTTTTATATAGGGGACCGGTTGCCGGTACTCGGGCTATGCTTTCTTTTCTTTTTGGGGATGTCGATCGCCTGGAATATGAGCTCACTAAAGGCGACCATGCATTCCCTGCCTCATTTCTGGTTCTGGGACAGTGGCGGTCTCTGTGCGTTTGCAATGGCTGGGATCATGGTAACGGTCTATTACCGGCGTGCAACGGGCAGCGCCAGGGTTATGCAAAACCTTTTCAGACTGGCCATATGGGTCCCTTTTCTGCTGGCGGCCGGGTTTGTGCTGCGTCCAATCGGGGGCATTGCCAAGCTGGGTGTGACACCTTCCTGGATCCTGATCTGTACGGCGATAAGCATTGCTGCTTTTGTATTACTGGCGGTTGTTGTGGATGTCCGGGGCCGGGA
>DASYEB010000047.1:0-106885 GCA_036499285.1 Puia sp.
AACACCAAGATCAGCGAGGCCCCCAGCGTAGGCAAGCCCGTGATCCTCTATGATGCGCTGAGCAAGGGTTCTGTCAATTATCTGAACCTGGCAAAAGAGATCCTGCAAAAGAATAATATGACCCGGATCCGGCAGGAAGAGCGGATTTTGGAATAACTGTAATGAGCCGCGGGCTATAAACAAAAATAAGCCCCGCCCGAAACCGCCAAATAACCGAACAATGAGTACTCCCAATAAAAAAGATAAAGAGGCCCTGGGTAAAGGCATCAGATCCTTACTGCAAAGCATAGACGCCGATCTCAAGACTACATCCGGCGACCTTAAGCCTTCTGTCGTTGAGTCGGTAACGAATATGCTGCGTATCGGCCTTGGTGAGATCGAGACCAATCCCCGGCAGCCCCGCCATGATTTTGACGAACAGGCTTTGCAGGAACTGGCGCATTCCATCCGGCTGCATGATATCATCCAGCCGATAACCGTGTCGAGGCTGCCAAGCGGCAAATACCGGCTGATCTCGGGCGAACGCCGTTTCCGCGCTGCAAAGATCGCCGAGCTAAAAGACATCCCTGCCTATGTGCGCCAGGCCGATGATCAGCAATTACTGGAACTGGCCCTGCTCGAAAACCTGCAACGCGAAGACCTCAATGCGATGGAGATCGCGCTCAGCTACAAGCGGATGATGGAGGAGCTGAACCATACCCAGGAGCAGGTGGCCGAACGGATGGGGAAGGAAAGGAGTACGGTAGCCAATTATATCCGGTTACTGAAGCTGCCACCGGATATCCAGGTAGCGGTGCGGAGCAATCAGCTTTCGATGGGGCATGCCCGTGCGCTGATCAATGTCGACACTGTCGACAAGCAGTTATATCTATTCAATGAGATAAAGGAAAAGGGACTATCCGTACGCCAGACGGAAGAATTGGTGCGCAAGCTGTACAAGGAAGGAGCCAATCCTTCCGCTGTTAAAAATTCGGTAAAGCCCACGCTGCCGGAAGCTTTCAAAAGAATTGAAGATAACTTAGCATCGCATTTCAGCACCCGGGTAAAACTCAATCATAGCAAGAAAGGCGAAGGCAGCATTTCGATTGAGTATTACTCGCTCCAGGAACTAAACAAATTACTGGATCAGCTGGGTGTTTCTGTCAACTAAGCATCCTTTACATGAAGATGGTCCGGTTTTTATTGGTAGTAGTATGTTCTTTACTCCTGCATGGCTATTGCCAGTGCCAGGTGAAAAATGATACTATCCCCTCTTTTATAAAAGGCAAGCCGGTTACCGGTGCAAGGGTAACCGATACGCTCCCGCGCGGCCCGCATCCGAAAGGACATAAGGAAAAGCCCTACAAGGTGGACTCTCTTGCCAAAAAGAAGCATGATCCAAGAAAGGCTACCTTGTATTCGACGTTTTGTCCTGGTCTGGGGCAGATCTACAATCATAAGTACTGGAAGCTGCCATTGGTGTATGCGGCGGTGGGCATACCTGCCTATACTTTCTTTAGTAATCACAGTCTATACCAGCAATGTCAGAAGGCGGTAGCCCTGATAGATCCATATACGTCCATCGGAGCGCCTGTGCCGGACAGCGTTTCCAGCAAGATCTCCAACTCCGCTCTCCGGTACCTTGCCACGCAGGGAGATGCCAATTCGATCCGCACCTATCGGAACGAGTATCGTAAGGACCAGGACTATTCCGTCATTTTCTTCCTGTTGTTCTGGGGTCTGCAGATCGTAGATGCAACGGTGGATGCGCACCTGATGAATTTTGATGTCAGCGACGAGCTAAGCCTGCATTTGCAGCAGCCTTCGGTTGCACCGACGACGACAGGGATGATAGGGTTGGGTCTGGGCTTTGATCTGCACAAAGCGAGGGCGCGGCCTTTGAATGCTCTGCCTTAAAGGCGTATATAGGCGCTTAATCGAAAAACTAATCGTAAATTTGCCGCTAAATTTATTCGCAGTATGAAGATTGCGCTGATCGGTTATGGGAAAATGGGAAAAGCCATCGAGGAAATTGCCGTAGCCCGGGGACACTCGATCGTGTTAAAAGTATCGGTCGACAACCTCGAAGACAATACCGTTGAAGCTATCCGCCAGGCAGACGTGGCTATCGAGTTCACCGGGCCGGAAAGCGCCTATGAAAATATCCTCCGCTGCCTGAAGGCTGGCGTACCGGTAGTTTGTGGTTCCACAGGCTGGCTGGACAAACTGGAAGCGGTCAAAACAGCCTGTTCACAGCAAGGCGGAGCTTTCCTTTATGCCAGCAATTTCAGCGTGGGCGTCAATATATTTTTTGAAGTAAACAAGCGGCTGGCTGCATTGATGGCTAATCATCCGGGCTATGACGTTCAGATAACGGAGATACATCATACGGAAAAAAGGGATTCCCCCAGTGGAACGGCTATTTCACTGGCCGGTCAGATCCTGGAAAAAATTCATCGCAAAAAGGAATGGGTCAATCATATTAGTGATAACTTAGATGAATTGGAGATCCTGAGCGAGAGAGTGGATCCGGCTCCGGGGACGCACCGGGTAAAATACAGCTCCGAAATTGATACGATCGAGATCATCCACACGGCGCATAACCGTAAGGGCTTTGCAACGGGAGCAGTGCTTGCGGCTGAATTTATCGCAGGGAAAAAGGGGCTCTTCCAGATGAGTGATGTGTTAGGCTTTTAATCTACAAAAGAAAGGATAAAAAAAATGCTTTCCAAAAAGACGCAATATGCTTTCCAGGCACTGATGTACCTGGCTGAAAAAGAAAAAAACGAACCTGTGCTGATCGCGGAGATCGCCAGGAAGAAGAAGATCCCGCTGAAATTCCTGGAGAATATTCTGCTGGAGCTGAAGAATGCCAATATACTGGAAAGTAAAAAGGGAAAAGGCGGCGGATATTATTTCGCAAAGAATCCAAAGGATGTGCCGCTGGCAACGGTCATCCGACTGCTTGACGGTCCCATCTCTCTCCTACCCTGTGTCAGCCTTTATTTCTACGAACGTTGTAAAAATTGTGACGAGAAAGGTTGTGGCTTGCATACGGTCATGTCCCAGGTGCGCGATGCCAACCTAAAGATCCTGGAGAAGAAGACGATTGCCGACCTGGCAAGGGGATAACTATAGGATAGAGCCGGCTGCGGCCTTTTTTTCAAGACTAAGGAAATGATTCCGGCATACCCGCCCGGCAATATCCAGCAATCGCCCGATTTTTGCAGCTATTTTTGTCACCTCCTCTTCGGATACTATATAATCTTCTTTATAGCGGGCCTGCACATATCCTTCTGTCAATAGCTGGAACAGGTGTTCCTCGTGCTCATTGCCCCTGCGAAACAGGGAGGCCAGCTCGATGGAAAGACGATTGGTATATCGTCTTAGCTTGTCGAGATTATGGGTAGTGGGCTTATACCCGTTGAAGACCAAAAGGATCGCCTGATAAATTTGTTCTGCCGCCTGGTGCAGGAGGAACATGGCAGTTTTCCATTCTTTACGCTGCATGTTGAACGTTGCGCTGTTGAAAAAAGCATCCGCCTGACCGGCCCATCTTTCAAAATCTTTTTCGGCGGTTTGTCTTACCTCTTCAAAATTGGGCAGGGCCGGCTTTCCAAGAGGAATCGTCCCCGCATCATAAACCAGGATGCCCTCCGTTAACAGCATGTTGAAAAAATATTGCCTCGCCCTGATCTGCCGGTTGACATAGGCGATGTCATGGATAACAGTGGTGATCTGTGCCACATCACGACAGCTGTTTTCGCACTGATCCTGTAATTGGTAATCGGATCGAATCTCAGACCGGCCTGTCACTACCAGCAGGTCGAAAGGAGTCAGCGTCGATGGCAGCATTTGAGTGTAAAGTGCGGCGTCGCCGGCAACACTATAAACTCCAAAAAGAATGATCTTTTCCGGGTGGATAACCTGGACAATGACTTTTATGGCGGCATCCAGTTGCCGGCGCTGGACAGGGGACAGGTGTTTTAATGAAGTATTCATAGTAAAGGGTCGTTTATAGCAATTAAATTGGCTATATTTGTATGGAATATTAAAAGTGAGAGGTTAAAGATAGCTGAAAATTTGATAAATTATCAAGAAAAAAGGTACTAATATTTTTGGCGTACAATTTTATTGCTATGCATTTTTTAGGAAAGAACCTTCGATATCTTCGTAAGCAATCGTCCAAAACCCAGTCGGAGATTGCGGCCCTGATCAAAAAGGGACAAACGACGGTTGGTAACTGGGAAAATGGCATCAGCGAACCCAACCTGGAGGAGCTGTTGATCATCAGCAATTATTTTGATATTCCGTTGGATACGCTGCTGAAGGCAGACTTGTCTGAAATGAGCCTTTTTCAGCGGCAGGGGACTTCGAATGTAACTCCTTATGAGCATGGAGAGGGCGACCTGTCCCAGGTAAGGGAGGACAAGTGGAGTTACGTACTACAGGAGATAAAGAGTCTCCGGGAGGAGGTGGAGCGTATAAATGCGCGTCTGCCGAATGCCGGCCGCGGCACCGATGCGGCGGACCGTTAGAGTTCCAGGTTTTCGATCACAATTGCGGAGGCGCCTCCTCCCCCATTGCAGATGCCTGCTGCACCATACCTGGCCTTATTCTGAAGAAGGACATGGATCAGCGTAACCACGATCCTTGCGCCGCTGGCCCCAAGAGGATGACCGATCGCTACCGCACCGCCATGAATGTTGACTTTTGCAGGGTCCAGCTTCATCCTCCTTGAATTTTCTATGCCTACCACGGAAAAAGCTTCATTCAGTTCCCAGTAGCTGATGTCTTCCATCTTCAAGCCCGCTTTGGCCACCGCTTTTGGAACGGCGATAGCAGGAGTGGTCGTGAACCATTCGGGAGACTGTTCAGCATCGGCATAACCGATGATCCTTGCAAGAGGTTTCAGGCCCAGTTCTGTCGCTTTCTCCCGGCTCATCAGCACAAGAGCTGCTGCACCGTCATTAAGCGTGGATGCATTGGCTGCGGTAACCGTTCCATCTTTCTGGAAGGCAGGTTTTAATTCAGGGATCTTATCGAATTTTACATTGTAAGGTTCTTCATCTTTTGCAAAGAGCAGAGGATTGCCCTTACGCTGGGGCACTTCAACCGGTACCACTTCGGTTGCAAAACGACCGGCTGCCCAGGCGTCCTGTGCGCGCTGATAACTTGTCACGGCAAATACATCCTGTTCCTCCCGGCTGATACCGCAGGTGGACGCGCAGAGGTCTGCCGAATTCCCCATAGCCTTGCCATCGTAAGCATCGGTGAGACCATCCTTTGCGAGACCATCGATAAGGGTCGTATTCCCGTATTTATTTCCCCAGCGAAGTTGTTCCACATAAAATGGCACGTTGCTCATGCTTTCCATTCCCCCGGCAACAGCGATGTCGATGTCGCCAAGCAGGATGCCCTGGGCTGCCTGTACAACAGCCTTCATACCGCTGGCGCAGACCTTGTTCACGGTAGTGCAGACCACTTCATCCGGCAGACCGGCCCCTTTGGCTGCCTGCCTCGCCGGCGCCTGACCGAGATTGCCCTGCAGAACACAGCCCATCAGCACTTCCTGGACCTTTCCGGGTGCCAGACCTGCCTTTGCAAGAGCGCCTTTTATAGCGACAGCGCCGAGCTGCGGAGCGGAGAAATCTTTAAGTGCTCCACCAAAACTGCCTATAGGAGTACGAACGGCTGCGACAATGACCACTTCTTTATTCATATGAGAATATAGTTTTTTTGGTGGGTAAAGGTAAGAAAAAAAACTAACGGGTGTTAGCTTCAGATATTGCAATACGATACCTTCGCATTGATATAAAGTTATTGGCTTTTAATTTATTTTTGTGCTCCGCGTGTTTGATTCTTTCCAGGAAGTAATTCCTGGTGTGATGTGTTCCATGAAAATGTAAAAAACGCACGGGAGTACAAAAGAAAGCCCAGCATATTGCTGGGCAACTGTAAACATAATAAGAAAAAAGCTTATTATATAGCAAAAATTTTGGGTAATTAGCGCAATGAAAGCAGCCAGCATACAAGAGATCAAACAGGAATTAAAGTCCCTCTCCCCTACCGAGTTAGCAGAATTCTGTCTGCGGCTGGCAAAATTTAAAAAGGATAATAAGGAACTGCTGACCTATTTATTATTTGAAGCCAGTGATGAAACCACCTATATTGACAATGTCAAAAAAGAGATAGACGGGGAATTCAAAGAGCTGCCAAAACCCAATCTCTATCTGACCAGGAAAAGTCTGAGGAAGGTGTTGCGGAATACGGCTAAGCAGATCCGTTATACCGGTTCGCCACAGGCGGAAGTGGAGCTGCTGACCTATTTCTGCCGGAAGATAAGATCATCGGGAATACCGATAAAGGATAGCCCTGTGCTGACCAACCTTTACCGGCAGCAATTGAAAAAGATCAATGCCGTGATTGCGACGATGCATGAAGACCTGCAGTATGACTATCTGAGAGCCCTGAAAGGGTTGGAGGACTAGATAGGGCATGCACACAGAAGGCGCCGGAGCCTGGATAAATAAGTATCAGAAATAAGCAAAAGATCATACCCGGCCCGCCGGCGGTCTGCTTATCTTTAGCTTTTCCACATCATTATGCAAAAAGGAATAAGCTTGTTTTTCGCACTCCTGTCCGCCTCCCTCGCAATAACGGCACAAACAAATACCCCTCAGCAAAAAGTAGCGGCTTTACTGCGGCAGATGACCCTCGATGAAAAGATAGGGCAGATGACCCAGGTGACATTGGGAGTCGTCGCGACAGCTGAAGATGGCGTATTAAACCCTGAAGCCCTGAAAAAAGCGGTACAGGAGTACAAAGTTGGCTCTATTCTGAATGTTACCAATCATGCATTAAGCGTGGACCAGTGGCATCATGTGCTGACCCTGATCCAGGACGAAGCGGCAAAGACCAGGCTGAAAATACCGGTGATCTATGGATTGGATGGCATCCATGGACAGACTTATACGCTGGACGCAACCTTATTTCCCCAAAATATCGGTATGGCGGCCACCCGCAACGCGGAGCTGGCGGTGGCTGTTACGAAGGTGGCGGCAAAAGAGCTGCGGGCTTCGGGAGTACGCTGGAACTTCGCCCCTGTCCTGGATTGTGGGCGGCAGCCGCTGTGGTCGAGGTTCCCTGAAACTTATGGCGAGGACGTTTTTATCGGAACGACGATGGGCGCGGCTGTCATCCGGGCCTATGAAGAGGACGGATTGAAGACGCCAACGGCAGTCGCCAGCTGTATGAAACATTATCTGGCTTATTCGGCTTCCCGCACAGGAAAAGACCGTACCCCGATATATCTGCCGGAAATAGAAATGCGGGAATACTATTTGCCACAGTTCCGCGCGGCGATAAAAGCAGGGGCTTCTACCCTGATGGTCAACTCGGGAGAGATCAACGGTACACCCGTGCATGCAAGCAAATATCTGCTCACCGATGTCTTACGGAAAGAGCTGGGTTTCCAGGGGGTCATTGTAACCGACTGGGAAGACATCATCCGGCTGCATACCCGGCACAATGTGGCGGCAACGCCCCGGGCGGCGGTGGTTATGGCCATCAATGCCGGCATCGACATGAGCATGGTGCCGATGGACTTTTCTTTTTTCATCCTGTTAAAAGAAGCCGTGCAAAAAGGCGAAGTGCCTGTGAGCCGGATCGATGATGCCGTCCGGCGGATCCTGACATTAAAGGAGAAATTGGGCCTTTTTGATAACCCCTATCCGGAAACTGCTGCCACCGCCAATTTCGGGCGCCCGGAATACCAGACCCTGGCCTTGCAGGCGGCACACGAAGCGATGACCCTGCTGAAAAATGACGAAGCGGTATTGCCGCTGCGCCGCAATGCGAAGGTTCTGGTTGCAGGTCCGGCAGCCCGAAGTATCAGCGCGCTGAACGGCTGCTGGAGTTATACCTGGCAGGGAAAGGACGAACGCTGGTATCCCGCTGACAGCAAGACGATCCTGGACGCCCTGCGCGACAAGCTGGGTGCTGCAAATGTACGGACAACGGCTGCGGCAGGATTTGACAGCCCGGCTAACTTCGATACGACCGCGCTAAAAGCTGCCGCTGCAGGTGCAGACGCCATCGTCCTCTGCCTGGGGGAGAACGCCTATGCAGAAAGTCCCGGCAATACGATGGACCTTGCCCTGCCCGATGAGCAGGCCGCGCTGGCCCGCGCCGCGGCGGGTACCGGTAAACCCGTGATACTGGTGCTGACAGAAGGAAGGCCCCGCCTGATCACCGGCATCGCGCCAATGATGAAAGGCATCCTGCTGGCCTATTGGAGCGGCCGGAAAACAGCGGAAGCCATCAGCGACGTCCTGCTGGGAGATTACAATCCCGATGGACGACTACCCTACAGCTATCCCCGCAGTATGGGTGAAATGGTGCTTTATGACCGGAAGCCAACGGAGGAGATCCGCGAGATATTCAATTCGGATATGACAATGGATGGCTATCGTCCGCTCTATCCTTTCGGCTGGGGATTGAGCTATACCCGCTGGGATTATAGCGAACTGAAGCTGAGCACCGCAAAACTGACGGCCGGAGCAAAACTGACGGTCCGGGTAACGGTGACCAATAGTGGCAGCCAGGATGGAAAACATACTGTTGAATTATATACAAGACAGCATTATGCGAGTATCACGCCCAATATGCGGCGGCTACGGGCCTTTAAGAAGATCTTTTTGAAAGCCGGTGAGTCACAGCAGGTCAGCTTTATGCTCGATAGCAATGATCTGGCTTTTGTCAATGCCCAATTGAAGACGGTGACCGAGCCCGGAGACTTTGATATTTATATCGGAGACAAGAAAGCGGTTTTCAGTTATGGCAAAGCATCTCAGTGACTCGAAACGCCATGACTCGCATAGCAATGACTCGCGACACCCTAATATCCCCATTTCTTCATGACATCGAGATCGGCTTTTGCGCAGTCCAGCGGGGTCTTGCCCTGGTAAGACTCCTGCTCGATGATGAAATAACGGGTCCCTCCTGATTTCTTGCCGAGGTCACAAACCTGTTTTGTATTGACAATGCCTTCGCCAAGGATAGTGCTTTCGTATTTATCTTTTCCCGGCGCAGCGGCTGCAGATTTGATCTCATCTTTTACATGCATCATCTCATATCGTCCGGGATATTGCATGACGACCGCTATCGCAATAGCACCGCCATTATAGAGATTGCCCATATCCAGCTGGTGAACGACCAGGTTAGGGTCGGTGTTCTGCATGATGATATCGTAGACCTTTTTATTGTTGAGCACCGAGCTAAACTCAAAATCATGGTTGTGATACCCGAACTTCATCCCGTGTTTCTTGCAAAGCTCCCCGCTCCTGTTAAAGACATCCATAAAACGCAGCAGGTCGTCGTAAGTCTTTCGTTGAGCTTCTTCCAAAGAAGGGCTGACGACAAACTGTTGTCCCGCAATAGCCGCATCTTCGACCGTCCTCTTCCAGCTATCCGAGAAATCCTTGTTGGCTTCGACCCAGTCGGCCGCACCCAGACGGGTATGGCCGCTGATCATTTTCAGATGCAGGCCGTCCAGCAGGCTTTTAAAATCCTTTGCGGTATAGCCATAAAACTTATGATCGACATAATTGGCATGTTCGACATATTTGTATCCCATTTCTGCCAGTTTCTTCAAAGTCCCGGCAGGGTCGGTCTTCATGTCGTCACGAACGGAATACAATTGAAGACCCGTCGTCTCTCTTTTAAAGGAGGCGAAAGATTGACCGGGAAGAAAATTTGCAGCAGCCATCGCAAGGGCGCTGTTCTTAAGAAAAGTTCTGCGGGAGTAGCCCATTGGGATTCTGATTTGATGATCGGTGCAACTAAAGGATTGTTCCCGACGAATATATTTTTTTTTGCCGGCGGTGCCAAATAAATTTTTATGGAATTTTCCCTTTTTGGTATCTTATCCTCCAATATCAATAACAACCGCACATGACCAGATCAATCCTCCTGTTTCTGTTGCTTATAGAACTATTGCCTGCCCATGCCGGCACTATGGCCTTGCGGAATTGCGACACGGCAGAACTGCCCTGCCGCCAAAAAGCCGAAAAGCTCCTGGATGAAACCCTGAATTTTATGGAAAGAAACTATTACCGGCGTGCCCGGGTGTCCTGGCCGGTACTGGCGGCAGACGCAAAAGCCCGTCTTCGGGAAGCTGGCAGCTGCGAGGAGGCATATGCGTGTATCAGCTGGATCTTTCATCAACTGAACGAACCACATAGTTTTATCATGCCGCCCGCAAAGGCTGCCCGCTATTCCGGCGAGGACCTTGAAACAGCGGATCGGCCCACCCCCGATCTTTCCGAACTGGTCGGCGAGATCAAAGGCGAATGGCTGCAGGACAGCATCGCCTATCTGACCATACCCTGGGTCAGCACCACTGATTCATTGGTGTGCCTGCGTATAGCGGACAGCCTCCAGTCGGTGATCGCACGGCTTGACAGTCGTAATATATCCCGGTGGATAATCGACCTGCGTAAGAACTCCGGTGGCAATTGCTGGCCAATGCTGGCAGGCATCGGGCCTTTGCTGGGAGATGGTGTGTATGGCTATTTTGTATCCGGGGACGCAAGGGTCCCCATCACCTACCGGGACGGATCGGCCTTTCAGGGTAGGCATGTCCTCTGCCGGGTGAGTAACCGCGGTTACCGGACACAAAGCGACCGAAAATCCATCGTCGTGCTGACCAGCCGGAAGACGGTCAGTGCCGGGGAAATCGTCGCGCTGGCATTTAAAGGCCGGGCGCAGACCTGCCTCATCGGCGAGCCCACTGCGGGTCTGACTACGGCAAATGCCACCTATTCCCTGTCGGACCGGAGCCTTCTTGTCCTCACCATCTGCCAGGAGGCCGATCATATGGGCCGGATCTGCGCAGGCAGCATACAGCCCGATAAATTAGTAGTTGTCGAAAAGCCGGTTTCTGGTGATCCGGTGAAAGAAGCAGCGCTGGAATGGCTGCAAGGGCAATGAAAATAATGCTGTGATTGATCGTCGTTGCGACGAAGCACCTAACTTTAGCCCTCGACTAAAATTACAGCTTATGATCCATCGTTCTCTACGTTTTACATTCATCGCCATTATAGCCGGAACTACTTTCTCCTGTAACCAGGCAGGCAAAGACGGCTCAGCAGACGCAGCCGCCCCGCCTTTTGCCAAAGACAGCCTGATCGCGGACATACGCACGCTGGCTTCCGACTCTTTCCAGGGCCGTCGTCCTTTTACGCCCGGCGAAACAAAGACCATCGACTACCTGGTCAGGTCTTACAGCGCGCTGGGTCTGGAACCCGGTAATGGCAACAGCTATACCCAGGATGTGCCGATGGTAGAGATCAGCCCGGCTGCACCTCCCTCCATGCAGGTGGCATCGCCAAAGGGAACCATCACTTTACAAAATCTCAATGACTTTGTCCTCTGGACAGAGAGACCTGATTCCGTCAATACGGTAGACAAGGATGATATCGTCTTTGCCGGCTTTGGCGTTGTCGCCCCTGAATATAACTGGAATGACTATGCGGGATTGAACGTAAAGGGGAAAACGGTGCTGGTAATGGTCAATGACCCCGGCTTTTATGACTCTACGCTCTTCAAGGGACATACCATGACCTATTATGGCCGCTGGACCTATAAATATGAAGAAGCGGCAAGACAGGGGGCAAAGGCCTGTCTGATCATTCACAACACGGCGGCAGCCTCCTACCCTTTCAGTGTCGTACAAAGCAGCAACGGCGGTGTGAAACTACACCTCGATACGCGCAGCAATCCGTCTTACCAGCTGACCGTGCAGGGCTGGATCACCGAGGAAACCGGGAAGAAGCTGCTGGCGGCAGCCGGCAAGGACAGCACCCTGCTCGATGCAGCCAAAAAAAGGGGCTTCAGGGCAGAACAGCTGAAGCTGGAATTATCCGCATCGCTAAAAGCAAAGGCTGTCTACAATATGTCTCACAATGTGGTGGCAAAGATCACGGGGACAAAATATCCCGATGAATTTGTCCTCTATTCCGCGCACTGGGATCACCTGGGCATTGGAAAGCCGGATGCAAAAGGAGACTCCATTTACAATGGTGCGGCGGACAATGCAAGCGGCACGGCAGCCATCCTGGAAATAGCCCGTGCCTTCAAAAATGGTCCAAAGCCCCAGCGTACGGTTGTCTTTCTCTCCGTGACGGCCGAAGAGCAGGGACTGCTGGGCTCCGCCTGGTATGCACAGCATCCTGTGTATCCCCTGGCGAAGACGGTCGCCAATCTGAATATCGATGTGCTCAATACCTATGGCCCCACAAAGGACATTACCTATAGCGGCAAGGGACAGTCAGACCTGGAAGATTACCTGGCGGAAGAAGCCAAAAAGCAAGGACGGTATGTGGCGCCGGAGGATCATCCCGAGGCCGGTCATTATTTCCGTTCGGATCATTTCAACTTTGCCCGCGCCGGCGTGCCTTCACTGACGGCTGATGGCGGAGTGGACGATAAGACAAAGGGGACAGCTTTTGGCAAACAAAAACACGATGAATATACCGCACTGCGATACCACCAGCCTGCCGATGAATACAATGCCGTTGCATGGGATCTCGACGGTGCGCTGGAAGACATGGAGCTGGTGTATAAGATAGGGCAGCGACTGGCAAATGGCCATGAATGGCCAGGCTGGAAAACCGGCTCCGAATTCAAGGCGATCCGCGACCAGTCAGCAGATGCCAGGAAATAAATAAATTTGTTTGCTGTTTTGCTAAACCTTTAAATTTACCTTTTCATCTATTTTAAGCCATCAATGAAGTATGGGAGATCTCCAGATCAAAAAACAGCCTAAGAAATACGATGCAGTTATTGTAGGGTCAGGCGCCGGCGGAGGCATGGCCGCTTATGTACTGGCGAATGCCGGGCTCAAGGTATGCCTGATCGAAGCAGGGCCTATGTTCGATCCAAAAACAGATTCCAATCAGCTTAAGAACGCCTGGGAGTCTCCACGGCGTGGCGCCCCCACAAAGTTTCGTCCATTCGGCGACTTTGATGGCTGTTACTGGGGCTGGGAGGTAGATGGAGAACCTTATACGCAAACCGGCAATCCCGGCACTACTTCCTGGGAGTGGTGGCGCGCGCGTATGCTGGGCGGTCGTACGAATCACTGGGGTCGTATCTCGCTGCGTTTCGGCCCAAAAGACTTCAAACGGAAGAGCATCGACGGCCTTGGAGATGACTGGCCCATCGGATATGAAGACGTCAAGCCCTATTACGATAAGATAGACAAATTGCTGGGTGTGTTTGGGACCAACGAAGGTTTGCCGAATGACCCGGATGGTTTTTTCCTGCCTCCGCCCAGACCGCGTCTGCATGAGCTGATGATCAAAAAGGCAGCGGGCAGTGTCGGCGTTCCTGTCATTCCTTCCCGGCTGTCTATCCTGACCAAACAGATCAACAATGAGCGGGGACAGTGTTTCTATTGCTCACAATGCGGTCGCAGCTGTAAGGTCTATGCCGATTTCTCGTCCTCCTCGGCGCTGGTGATACCGGCCCTGAAGACGGGTAATGTCGATCTCGTCACCAATGCTATGGCCCGCGAAGTGTTGACGGACAAGGAAGGACTGGCTACGGGCGTATCTTATATCAGCAAAGACGATCTGCAGGAATACCAGGTTAGCGGCCGGACGGTGATACTCGCGGCCAGCGCCTGCGAGAGCGCAAGGCTTCTGCTCAACTCCAAATCAGACCGTCATCCGAATGGCCTGGCAAATGGCAGCGACAATGTAGGCCGCTATCTGCATGATTCTACAGGTGCGGATATGGGAGGTTATCTTCCTCATCTTGTTGACCGTAAAAGATACAACGAGGACGGTGTGGGCGGTATGCACGTCTATGCTCCGTGGTGGCTTGACAACAAAAAGCTGGATTTCCCGCGTGGCTATCATATTGAATTCGGGGGTGGAATGGGCATGCCGATCTATGGCTTCCAATGGGGGATCGAACAGCTCAACGGCAACTCCAACTTAATGGGGGTTAAGAAAGAGGCAGGTGGTTATGGAGCTTCTTTGAAAAAAGACTACCGTTCTCTCTTTGGCGCCTCGGTACACATGGCGGGTCGCGGTGAAGCAGTCGCAGTAAGGGACAACTATTGCGAGATCGATCCAAAGGTCGTCGACAGATATGGGATCCCTGTGTTGCGTTTCAACGTCAGTCATTCGGAGCATGAGGTCAAACAGGCCAAACACATGATGGAAACGTTTTCGGAGATCCTGCATGCAATGGGAGCCGTGGTCACACATGGACAAAATAATAATGAGAGCAACAAATGGGGCTTACATGCACCCGGTAACATCATCCACGAAGCCGGTTCGGTCCGGATGGGCAACGATCCTAAAACAGCACCGTTGAACAAATGGAGCCAGGCGCATGAAGTGAAGAACCTGTTCTGTATGGATGGAGGTCCTTTTGTCTCCCAGGCCGATAAGAATATTACCTGGACCATTCTTGCGTTGTCAATGCGCGCCAGCGAACACCTTGTTGACGAGCTGAAAAAACAAAATATTTAATCCCGGCCGCAAGGCTCTAAATATTATTATCATGGACAGAAGAAAATCGATCAAGGCCCTGCTCGTTGGAACAGTATCAACCGGCGTACTGGTCGAAGCCTGTAATACGGAAGAAAAAAAAGCGCCGGAAGTAAAAACGGACGGCAAGGCCGATGACCCCAATGCAAGCGGGATCAACCGGATGAAGGAAGAGACCGCACATGAAAAAGAGGTCCGTTCAAAAACTTTTTTTACAGCCGATGAAATGGCGACGATCACTATTCTTGGGGATATCATCATTCCAAAGGACGAGGTCAGCGGCAGCGCTTCGGATGCAAAAGTGCCCGACTTTATCGAATTTATCGTCAAGGACATGCCGGAGCATCAGACCCCTATGCGGGGAGGGTTGCGCTGGCTCGATATACAATGTCTGAAACGTTTCGAAAAGGCGTTCAAGGACTGCAGTCAGCAGCAGCAGATGGAAATGGTTGACGATATCGCCTGGCCGGAAAAGGCAAAAGGAAAACCGTGGCTGGCACAGGGCGTTAGCTTTTTCAACCTGATGCGCAATCTGACGGCTACCGGTTTTTATACGTCACAGATAGGCTATAAAGACATCGGCTATGTGGGGAATCAACCCAATCAGTGGAATGGTGTGCCGGCAGATGTACTAAAAAAATATGATCTGGCTTATACTGAAAAGGAGCTGAAGGAATGTGTCAGCTTTGACAAAGCTTAAATGATGACTGAACATAAAAAAAGCCCGTCAGAGACGGGTTTTTTTTATGGGGTAATTCTTTTAGTTCGAAATAGGTTTAAAATAGTAACCCTCCTCGCTGAGGACAAAACTGTTGGGAACAAAACTTAAGAGTGATTTTTTTACCATGTCGGTAGCCTCCTGCTGATAATGCAGCCCTACTTCAGGGGTTTTCATCGCAAACTGCCAGCTCTGGATCTTAAGGAGAGCAATCCTGCTTTCCTGGAGGAGATAGTTGTCAAAACGTCTGAACTCTTCGGCCAAATGATCCTGATTGTTACGGATATACGGGGTCATAGGGATAGTATTGAATTTTAAAAAGATATTGGATATAAGGGAAAACGCTGAATGGTGATTTAAATTGTACGTTTCCCCCCTGTTATTCCTCCCAAAGGAATCTTTTTCCCAGCCGTGGAAGGAGCTTTTATCTCGGAAATATACAAACAATTAGACCTCAGCAATTTACATTCTGGCACTTCTTTCGTATTGTTTATAGCAGATAACAACGAACAAGTTCTTCTCAAGATATTACCTTATAACATGTTGACGGCCATCACATCGTACAAAAGGTTTTTCTGGTTTTTTCAGGCTTACAGGTTCTTCTACAAAAATGAATGCAGGCCCCTTCGGGGGCCTGTATTCATTTTATCTTATCAGTATCGATGTCCCCTTCTGGAAGAATTTATGCCCGCTGTCATGGTCGGTGTATTGCATAAACCAGACATAGGTGCCTGCTGGAGCCTCATGGCCCTGGATCCGTCCATCCCATTTCTGAGTCCAGTCATGCGTCTCGAAGATCATCTGACCCTGGCGGTTAAAAACCTGGAATACGAGGTTGTCCGCTTTAAATGCATTTAGGGGATAGAGGTAGTCATTCAACCCATCTCCGTTGGGGGTAAAGGCGGTGGGTACCGCGATGTAACAGGATCGCAGCACATCGATCTTCTGGATGGCTGTATCGTAACAACCATTTGCATTGCCGGCGATGAGCTTGACGGGATAATTTGTTTCGACGCCGGTGATGGGGAACAGGTGATCGGAAGGAGTCTGGTCATTGCTGATGGTCCCATCTGCAAAGTCCCAGGTCCAGGAGTCTATCAGACCAGAGCTGTTGTTCTTAAATGTTGCATAGTCTTTCGGACAGATAATATTTGGCGCTTCGAAGGAGGCGTTGATGGCATTGTCGAACACCACCGTCACGGTGATCGTGTCCGTGCAGACTCCGTTGGAAACGGTCAATTTCGCCGTATGGGAGCCGGAGGCGGGATAGATGCGTCCCGCCGGGTTCTGCAAAAGGCTGGTATCGGTATTGTCGAAAACCCACATCCATTGGTTGACGCCGTTCTGCGACGGATAAGAAAATGCGACCGTATCGTTGATGCAGCCAAGGAGAATAGGGTCTCGCAGGGCCTCTGCCGAGACAGTGTCCTTTGTGGAAAATCCGATGGAGGAAGGGGGACTGGTCAGTCCGCATTCATCAAAGAGCGTATTGCCATCGTTGCCAGGCTGCAGCGTGAGCACGAAATTGCCGGCGGTCAGAATAGGCGCCGAAAGATTGACAAGGATAATATTGGTCTGTCCATTGCTACAGTCGGTATTGACACTGGTAATGGCCACAGGCGAAGGACCGGTGATCTTAAAATCCGAGCCATCCGCCGCAATGGACGAACATTTAATATATTTCTTAAAGACCAGGCGAAGCTGGGTGGGGGCACAGGTGATGGGAGCGATGCTATCCAGCGGGGTTGGCTGCGGCAGTGTCATCGTAAAAGACCGGGACGCTCCCACAGTGATCTGGTTGCCGCAGTTATCGAGAAGCGTATTGCCATCCGACCCATCGGCCGCCGTGACGGAATAGGTGCCTTCCGGAAGCGGGCCGCTCAGCGTCAGGATCACGGTGTCAAGGTCAAAGCCGCTGGCGCAGGTGTTGGCGGAGGCGCTGGTTACCTGTACACCCGGCGGCAGGGGAGCCACGATAAAATCAGTTCCATCCGCCGCAAGGCTGCCGCATTTCATTTTTTTGTTGAGCAGGACCCGGAGGGTGCTGCCATCGCAGACGGGCGCCACCGACTTTAGTCCGGGGGGAAGGGAGTCGGTGATGCTGGCGCTGCCGCCGGTAAAAGACAGGGAATAACCGCTTTGGCTGTTACTGGTAAAATGGCTGACCATCAGCAAATAGTTATGCCCCGCCACGAGGGAGGGCAAAGAGTTCGTCGTAGGGAACGCATATCCGGCACAGTTAGACGACCCGTTGTTGTTGTCTGTCGTCCCCGTCGTCCCCGGATTGCCGGACCAGTTGCCGCTGACGAACAGGCTGGCGTCGACATAGATCTGGTTCGGATTACGACCCGTGACGTCAAAGATCTGCCAGTCGTAGTCATCGCTGGGCGTATTGGGTGTAATGGTAAAACCCAGGGTCCCGCTGACGAAACAGGTGAATTTATAATAATAAGGATTGACGTCGGTATAGTTGGCGTTGCTGCAGCCGGGAACAGGAATGGGTGCACCTCCGCAGGCAGGTACGGTAGCCTGTTTGAATACGGCAGTACCGCAGACAGGGAAGGCTGTAGCAGGTGTCTGTCCCAGGCTACAGTTCTGTGCATTGGCATACGGAGTAACGACAGCGGTCAGAAAGGTCCCTAATAACAGAATAAGCAGTCTTTGACGCATCATGTATCCCTAAAGTTAATACAGTGGACTAAAATAAAATTAAATACAAGGACGAAGACATCGGTCCCCGGGTTGTGTTTTGATTGTTAAATCGTCCTATACGTTGCAGGGGGCAACCATTTACCGGGAAAAAATGCGGCGGATCCATTTTTGGATAAAATTTCCGGAAATGGGAATAAAATTGGCATTTTAGGAACGTAACTAATTGAATATTAAATAATTATTAATTGGCATACAATTCGGATCATTCCATTACAGTGAATTAGCAAGACCCTTATTTATCTGGCTCTTGACCCTTAACAACCTGAGCCGGAAACCCTAAACCTGGATTTTTTTTGGTATCAGAGGCCAAAAAAACACGCTCATTCAAGTTCCGGTTTTTTGGCAGACGAGGCCTGGTTCTATAACTGAAGATAGAGCCAGCCTCGTTTTCCTTTTTTATCGTGATTAGGCACATCTTATATATTTTCCCCCTATTTTTGCCCTCCTTGTACCATCCGCCGGTAAAAACGATTGCCAGGATGAAAATTCTGTATTAGAACTACAAAACTTATGGACAAATTGATTTATTTAGTCCCAGTGATGGGCGCCATTGGTCTTCTTTACACTTTTATTAAGTATGCCTGGGTATCCAAACAGGAGGCAGGTAACGAGCGGATGCAGGAAATCAGCAGGCACATTGCGGAAGGCGCTATGGCCTTTCTGAAGGCAGAGTGGAAGATCCTCTCCTATTTCGTAATACTGGCGGCTATTCTGCTGGCTGTGATGGGAAACAGCAATCCACAGTCTCATTGGAGCATTGCCATCGCATTTATTCTGGGTGCCATATTGAGCGCGACGGCCGGCTACATCGGTATGCGCAGCGCAACCAAGGCAAATGTACGTACCGCACATGCGGCCCGCACCAGTCTGAGCAGGGCCCTTAAAGTGTCTTTTACGGGTGGCTCTGCCATGGGTTTTGGTGTGGCAGGTCTTGCGGTCATGGGTCTTGGCGGTCTGTTTATTATTCTGAAAGCAATATTTGCTCCTGAAGCCGCGGTGAACTCTGAGGAAATGAGAAGGACGATAGAAGTGCTGACCGGGTTTTCCCTGGGAGCCGAGTCCATTGCTCTTTTTGCCCGCGTCGGTGGAGGTATCTATACGAAGGCTGCGGATGTAGGCGCCGACCTGGTCGGTAAGGTAGAAGCCGGTATCCCCGAGGACGATCCAAGGAACCCTGCTACTATTGCCGACAACGTCGGTGACAACGTGGGTGACGTTGCGGGCATGGGCGCCGATCTTTTTGGCAGCTATGTGGCAACGGTGCTTGCAACGATGGTACTGGGTCAGGAAACACAATCCGATGATGCGTTTGGCGGCATGGCTCCGATCCTGCTGCCAATGTTGATCGCAGGTATCGGCATTATCTTTTCGATGTTAGGAACTTTGTTTGTCCGGATCAGCGAGACGGCGGCGATCAATACGCACAGCGTTCAGAAAGCGCTGAACATGGGCAACTGGGGTTCTATCGTTCTGACGGCCATCGCCTGTGTCGGCCTGGTGTATTATATATTACCGGAAACGATGGTTCTTCGCGGCATCGAGTTCACCAAATGGGGTGTACTCGGGGCTATTGGCGTCGGATTGGTTGTCGGTACATTGATGAGCATTATCACGGAATATTATACAGCGATGGGCAAGGGTCCTGTGCTGAGCATTATCCGTCAGTCCGGTACCGGTCACGCGACCAATGTTATCGGAGGTCTGGCTGTAGGGATGCAATCCACCTTCCTGCCGACACTGGTATTGGCGGCTGGTATCTGGGGTTCTTTTGCCTGTGCCGGTCTTTACGGTGTGGCGATAGCAGCGGCGGGTATGATGGCTACTACGGCTATGCAGCTGGCTATCGACGCCTTTGGTCCCATCGCCGACAATGCCGGTGGTATCGCGGAAATGAGCGAGCTGCCTAAAGAGGTTCGCGAGAAGACAGACATCCTGGATGCGGTTGGAAATACGACGGCGGCTACGGGTAAAGGTTTTGCTATCGCTTCGGCTGCATTGACGGCCCTGGCGCTGTTTGCCGCCTTTGTCGGTGTTGCAGGGATCCAGGGTATAGACATCTACAAAGCAAAAGTACTGGCCAGTCTTTTTGTTGGCGGTATGATCCCCTTCATCTTCTCTTCCCTTGCTATTCAGGCGGTGGGCGAGGCGGCAATGGCCATGGTGGAGGAAGTTCGTCGGCAGTTCCGCACGATCCCCGGCATAATGGAAGGCACCGGCAAACCGGAATATGACAAATGCGTAGCTATTTCAACGGAGGCTTCGATCAAGAAAATGATCCTGCCCGGAGCCATCGCCATTCTTTTCCCGCTGATCATCGGTTTCATCCTTGGACCAGAGGCATTGGGCGGTTTTTTGGCCGGAGCAACCGTTTGCGGCGTGCTGATGGGCATTTTCCAGAACAACGCCGGCGGCGCCTGGGACAATGCAAAAAAATCATTTGAAAAAGGAGTCGAGATAAATGGCGAGATCCATTACAAGAAATCCGATCCGCACAAGGCGTCTGTGACGGGTGATACGGTTGGAGATCCCTTCAAAGATACTTCCGGTCCTTCGATGAATATCCTGATCAAGCTGATGTCCATCGTTTCGCTGGTCATAGCTCCTACCCTGGCGTCCCTCTTCCATACACATGAAGGAGTTGCGCACAAGGCAAAACGGGCGGAAAATACAGTAGTTGCGACTCCGGCTGTAAAAAGCCCGACTGTTGTAACGTTGCGTTAACAAAAAAAAACTTCTGTTTTTGTTGGGCAATTGATTTCAATTTATATCTTTACGGACCAAATAAAACTCAAATCGGACTCCGTCCGATCAAGATAAAACACTAATCAGATCCAAATACCGAAGTCCGCTTGTTTCTACAAGGGGGCTTTTTTTTGCCCCTGCATCATGCAGCGTTCCTGCCGGCCTCCCGGCGGCGGAGCAGCAGTTTCAATTTCAACTTCCCTTTAACAATCATTTACGAAATATGTCGTAAATTAGTCCTCAAATATTTTTTTATGTCGACGAGGACTATAAAACCAACGGAAAGTGAGCTGGAGATCCTCCAGGTGCTCTGGGACAGGAACCTGGCAAGTGTCAGGGATGTACATGAAGAGCTGTCAAAAACCAAAGAATCCGGATACACCACCACGCTGAAGCTGATGCAGATCATGCATGAGAAAGGGCTGGTAAAGAGAGATGATTCTTCCAAGACCCATATCTACCAGGCTTCGGTCAGCAAGGAAAAGACCCAGAAACACTTGCTGGGCAAGATGATCAATAATCTCTTCGGGGGCTCTCCCACTACCCTTGTGCTGCAGGCGTTGGGCAATCACAAGGCGTCACCTGCCGAGCTGGAAGAGATCCAGCAACTCTTAAATAACCTGAAAAATCAATAGGCATGCACCTTTTGACCCAATCAGCATTACTGCAGGCGCTGGGCTGGTCTTTGTTGAACAGTCTTTGGCAGATGGGGTTGCTTTGGTTCTTCTTTAAGGTGCTGATCCTTCTTTTTCCTGATATCTCCGCCCCGATCCGGCATGGCCTGATCTTATCGTCGCTGGCTGCCGGGACGTTCTGGGCGGTGTCGGGCTTTGTCCCGGCCAGTACGGGTGCTGCTGGTATATTGCCGGTGCTGGCGCCTGTCCGATCGTTTATTGCCAACTACCTCCCCTATGGTTCTTCGCTTTACCTGCTGGTACTGGCAGGATTGCTGATCCGTTATTGTTTTCACTATTTCCATTCTGCAAGGCTTACCCGTGAAGGTCTTTCCCGGATCGGGCCGGGATACAGGGTCTTTGTGGCAGAAATGAGCCGCCGCATGGGGATCGGGCCTGCAGTCAAAGTTTGGTTGTCAAAGCGGATCGATGTACCGGTGACCCTGGGCTTTTTAAAACCTGTGATCCTGCTGCCGTTCGCGATGGCGAGTCAGCTGACTACGGAGCAGGTGGAAGCCATCCTGGTCCATGAGCTGGCGCATATCCGGCGTAACGATTTTCTCCTCAACCTGGGAGTAACCCTACTGGAGGGGTTGTTCTTCTTCAACCCGTTTACCCGGTGGCTCATCGCCGATCTGCAAAAGGAAAGGGAATATTGCTGTGATGACCTGGTCCTGCAATTCCGTTGTGACCCGCAGGCCTATGTTTCGGCCCTCCTGACCGTGGCCAGGCAGGCCTCGCAGGACCGGCAGACACGGCTGGCTGTGGCTGCGACCGGTAATGGCGGCAACCAGGATCAATTGTTGCTGCAACGAGCCAGGTGGATCTTACAGCAGAAACGGACGGAGGACAGGCCGGGAGCCAGGCCCTTTGCCTTTTTGTTCCTGACGGCGCTGGTCACCCTTGTCACGCTGTCAAAACCTGCCCGGTCTTTGCCGGAACCGACAAGCGCTCTGCCGGCGGTGAGGATGGTGGCGGAAGTACAAAGCGCACCATTAGTTTCCAATACGCCTCCCGTTAAGCAAATAAACCCAAGCCGGGTCATCCATCCCCGCCATCCGGCACATCCCCGCCATCCGGCACATCCACCCAAGCCCGGGCAGGCAGACTATGACCAGCCGGATGAAGCTCCCCTGGCCCTGATAAATGCGGTTGCCGACGCCAATGCCGACATTGACAGACCGGAGGAATTGGTCGCCATTATCCCGAAGGGTCACCGGGAATATTCCATCGGCAAGTCCCGGTCCGTGATCCTGACACCAGCGATGGAGGAAGGGCAGCCTTTTGTGCCAAAATCGAGTTTTTCGTTCCTGTCTATAGATGAAGATACCCTCCGCCCGGAGGAAAAGCTGGTCCGTTCACAGATTCGGAGCCAGCGGGAAATTGCCCTGAGCATGCAGAAATTGCAGCTCGATCTGATCGCCCAGCTACAGCTGGTGAAGGCCCGGCAACGGCAGCTGCAGGACTATGATCTCCCTGACAACATCGAGGGCATCCAGGGCTTAAAGGAACAGCAGGCGTTAATAGAAGAGCAATTACGCGTCCAGCGAACCTATATCCAGAAGCTGGACGAGCTGCAAAAGAAGCTGAAAA
Source organism: Puia sp. (assembly GCA_036499285.1). Taxonomy (GTDB): domain Bacteria; phylum Bacteroidota; class Bacteroidia; order Chitinophagales; family Chitinophagaceae; genus Puia. The sequence goes on from DASYEB010000047.1 coordinate 22,983, forward strand.
AAGCCCAGCGTCACATTACGATCGTATATATCTGATCGCTTCCTTTCCTTCACAAAATAAGAGATCGAGGATCGAGAGACCGGGCAGAAAGCCTGCTCGTTCTTCAAATACCTGCCGGTACCGGATCGGCACAGACACCCGGTCCGCGGGGGTGACGGCAGTCAGCATTCCCGAGTCGGCAACCCTGTTTTTGGGCAGGAATTTCCCTCTCCAATCGGCCCCTTCTTCGGGGGTATAGACCGGCTGATACCTGTCCGTCAGGGAAACCTCCACCGCCAGCCGAAGCTGTTTCAATGACCATTTGAAGCAGGCCAGGTTCCAGTCCACCAGGAATTCAAACCGCGTTTTGTACAATTCTTCTATTTCGTCCCGGTAAAACTCGAACCAGGGCGAACGGCTATAACAGGAAAGGATTGTTTTCCAGTGCTGCGCTTGCCAGGGCTGAGCGCCTGCAATTCTGACATCCTTCATCCGGGCTTTCTGGTCCCTCCCTTTTTCCAGCGGAATGTTCAGATTGATGACCCCTTCGCCGCCGGCGATCTGGCACCGGTTGCGAAAACTCATTTTTTGATAGAACTCGCATTGCTCAAAAATGATATTTGAGAATTCAGACGAGATTCTATATAAGTTTACGTTCGGAAAATATTGTAAGTCAACTATTAAGTTCATAAATTTTTAAAAAAAGAACAATTTTGTTCTAATTGATGAAAAAGCATCTTAACGATATAAAACCAGCGTGCCTATAACTTTAATTTAAGTAGATATATTCATATACAACATGATGATAATTAACAATTTAATTAATTTTAATTTTTACTACAAAATTTGGCTACCTGTTTTCCGTGGAACGAAGACGCCGGAGCCATTAAAAACCAAGGATCTTAGTGGTAATTTCCAAAAGTACAAAAAGCCATAAACGCCCTGAAAATTAAATAGGAGGTAAAGACCTCCATTAAAAAAGGAGGTCGGGAATCACCTTAAAAACGCCTCTCCCACCCTGGCCGCTTATTTTAATCAACGATCCAAACAAGACATTTTGTCGCTTTAAAAAAGTGCACAGAAATGAACAAAGATTGTATCAATACTGAACAGCCAGGCTGAAGAAGCAGCCATAACGCATTGATTACGATCGGCTAAATAATCCGGCATCTTTCTGGCAGCGGTTGAAAAAGCTTTATTCACTTAAAATCGCTACACATGTTCAGGAATTACATCAAGATCGCCCTGCGCAACCTTCGCCGGAACAAATTATTCACGGCCATCAACATCTTCGGCCTGGCTTTAGGTCTGGCCACTTGTCTCGTAATCCTGCTATTTGTCCAACACGAGCTCAGTTATGATCGTTATAATGAAAAGGCCGATCAGATCGTTCGGGTAGTTATAAAAGGGGTCATGCAAGGCGGGGAATTAAAGGAGGCGAACGTAATGCCGCCGGTTGCCCAAACCCTGAAAAGGGAGTTTCCGGAGGTACTGGATGCTACCCGTCTTAGGAACATGGGACGGCCCCGGGTGAGCTATGGAGACAAGACCTTTCGGGAAGATAACATCGCTTTTGTCGACTCCAATTTCTTCCAGGTCTTCACGCTCCCCCTGCTAAAAGGGAATGCAAAAACGGCCCTTACACAACCCAATTCGGTCATTATTACGCGGGCCGTTGCAAAAAAATACTTTGGTGATGCCGACCCGGTCGGGAAGGTTTTGGAATTTAAGGATGTTCCCGCGACACTCACGGTGACGGGAATGATCGAAGCCGTGCCGGAGGCTTCCCATTTTCATTTTGGGATGTTTGCATCGCTTTCCGTCCTGCCGGAATCCCGGAGCGACAGCTGGATGGAGTCGAATTTTTTTACCTATCTCGTCCTGCAAAAGGGATATGACTACCGGAAGCTGGAAGCTAAATTGCCGCAGGTCATGGAAAAATATGCCGGTCCGCAATTGCAGAAAGCCCTGGGTCTTACCATGGCCCAGTTCCAGGCAAAAGGAAATTCTATCGGACTTTATCTTCAGCCCCTGACGGATATCCATCTGCACTCCGATATGACCCTGGATCTGGAACCCGCCGGAGATATCCGCTATGTTTATATTTTCAGCGCGGTAGCCTTATTTATGCTGCTGATCGCCTGTATCAATTTTATGAACCTTTCCACGGCCGGTGCTTCCCGGAGGAGCCGCGAGGTGGGGATCCGAAAAGTGCTGGGATCGCAAAGGATCGAGCTCATCAGGCAGTTCCTGGCAGAGTCCTTATTGCTGACGACCGTTGCCATGGCCCTGGCCCTCGGGATAGTCTGGTTAGCTCTGCCCTTTTTCAACGGGCTGACCGGGCAGCAGCTGCATCTTGACCTGACCCGTAATCCCTGGGCCCTCCCGGGTCTGCTGTTGTTTGGCCTGCTGACAGGCCTGCTTGCCGGCAGCTATCCAGCCTTTTTCCTTTCCGGCTTTAACCCGATAGCTGTTCTTAAAAACCGGAACAACGGCACCCGGAAAAGCGCAGGGCTGCGCAGCGGTCTCGTCGTCTTCCAGTTCTTTATCTCCATCTGCCTCATCGTCGGGACGACAGTCGTGTACAAACAATTATCCTATATCCAGCACAAGAAACTGGGTTATGACCGGGACCAGGTGATGGTGATCCAGGAAAGCTACTGGCTGGGGAAGAACGTGGATGTCTTTCGCCAGCAGCTGCGGCAGGACCCGAGAATAGCAAGCGTCAGCGCCAGCGGTTTTCTACCGGCAGGCTATAGCTACAACAACAATTTCTTTGCCTACCCCGATGATCAAAGCGGGAAGCTGGTAAAAAGCATCAATTACCAGGTGGATCAGTATTACCTGGGTACGCTGGGGATGGAGCTTGCCCTGGGCCGTAATTTCTCTTCGGATTTTGGAGGCGATTCCACCGGAGCCATCCTCAATGAAACCGCCGTCAGGGCTTTTGGTTGGAATAAAGATCCATTAGGCCACACCATCTCCAAGATGGACAATGGTGTCGAAAAGACCTGGCGTGTCATCGGTGTGGTAAAAGATTTTAATTTCCGGTCCCTGCACGAGCGGATCACTCCCGTAGTGATGACCCTGGGAGATGACAACGGCACCACTATAGTAAAAGTAAAAACAGCCGATGTCGCCGGAGTGGTGGCAAATGCGAAGAAGCTCTGGACCGGTTTAAAAGCCCAGGCTCCTTTTTCCTGGTCCTTCCTGGACGACCGGTTCAACGATACCTATAAAGCGGAGCAGAACGTAGGTCTGATCCTTACCATCTTTGCCGGGCTGACCATCTTTGTAGCCTGTCTGGGTCTGTTTGGTCTGGCGACTTTTACTGCGGAGCAGCGCACCCGGGAGATCGGTATCCGGAAAGTGTTGGGTGCGGACGTCTTTGGGATCGTGAGATTGCTGTCTACCGACTTTTTAAAGCTGGTCCTGCTGGCGTTTGTCCTGGCAGCGCCGGTTGCCTGGTTTGCCATGACCAAATGGCTGGAGGATTTTGCCTATCGGATCAGCATCGGCTGGGGAGTGTTTTTATTGGCTGCCTTTTTAGCCCTTACAATAACCATCATTACTATTAGTTTCCGGGCCATCCGTGCCGCAACGGTCAACCCGGTAAAGAGCCTTCGTTCAGAATAAAAAATGAGGCCCGCGCTGCGGGCCTCATTTTTTTATTAAATCATTTTACTCTGCGAGTTTGAGCTCTTTATTCTGCAGTTCCTGCAGTTTTTTCTTGCCATAGGTCAGGTTGGTGATGACCACGAACAGAACGGGAACAATAAAGATTGCAAGACTGGTTGCCGCAAACATACCACCCAATACTGTATAGCCGATGGTATTACGGGCAACAGAGCTGGCGCCGGAAGCCAGGGCAAGGGGCAGTACCCCCAGCAGGAAAGCGACGGAAGTCATCAGGATGGGGCGAAGACGAAGCTTCACCGCGTCAAGGGTGGCGTTGACCACACTCATGCCCCTGTCCACCCGTTCCTTGGCAAATTCCACGATCAGGATGGCGTTCTTGGCCGAAAGCCCGATCAGGGTGATCAACCCGATCTGTGCATAGACGTTGTTGGTCAGTCGCGGAATAAAGGTAAGCGTAAGGATGGCTCCAAACACACCGACCGGTACGGCCAGCAGAACGGAAAAGGGCACCGACCAGCTCTCGTACAGGGCTGCCAGAAACAGGAAGACGAAGACGATGGACAACGCAAATATGTAGGTGGCGCTATTTCCTGATTTGATCTCCTGGAGACTGAGGCCGCTATACTCCACGCCATAACCTTCAGGCAATGACTGGGCGGCTACCCGGTTCAGCGCCTCGATGGCCTGACCGCTGCTAAAGCCTTGTCTGGCATTACCGTCGACCTCGGCGCTGCGGTAGATATTAAAGTGAGGGATCAACGGGGCGCTTTCGGTCTGCTTATACGACACCACTGTGCTCAGCGGAAGCATTTGCCCGGCGGAGTTCTTCACATAATACTGATCGATGTTGTGAATATCACTGCGGTAGTTGGTATCGGCCTGTGCGACTACATAGAAGTTGCGGCCATAAATGGTCAGCTGGTTGATATAAGTGCTACCCATATACATCTGCATGGTATTGTAGACATCGGCCAGGTTGAGCCCCAGCTTCTTGGCCTTTTCACGGTCAACGTTTACCTGGTAGCCGGGCGTATGCGCGCTAAAGAAGGTAAATGCACCGGCAATCTCCGGTTGTTTGTTGGCCGCAGCCACGAACTGGTTGACCACCTTTTCGAAGGTTTTGATGTCGTCATTCGACTGCCGCTGCTCGATCTGGATGCTAAAGCCGCCTGCATTACCCAGACCTGGAATGGCCGGAGGCGGGATAACGACGATCTTGGCTTCCTTGACGACTGACAGCCTCTTGTTCAGCTCGGCGATGACCCCCATCAGCTGCAGGCTTTTGTCCCCCCGTTCGTCCCAGGGTTTTAGCTGCATAAAGATGGTGCCGCTATTGGATTTTGAACCGTATGTAAGAATATTGAGACCGCCGAGAGCTGCGGTGTGAGCGACACCCGGCACCCCTTGCGCAATAGTCTGGATACTATCCAGGGCTGTCAGGGCGCGGGTGGTGGAACCGGCTTCGGGTATCTCAAAAGCGATATAGACACGACCTTCATCCTCTGTTGGGATAAAGCCGGTAGGCTTATTCTTGAACAAAAAGAAGTCCCCCACAACGATACAGATCAGCAGGATGATGACGAGGGGCGCATGTTTGATCCAGCCTTTTACTCCAAGAGTATACCGGAGACTGAAGCGCCGGAACGCCTCGTTGAAACGATAGAAGGCCTTGTTGAGTCCTTTGGAGTTCTTTGTGATATGATGTTCCTTCAACAGCAGCATACAAAGTGCCGGTGTCAGGGAAAGGGCGACAAAGGCTGAGATCAGCACAGAGATGGCGATGGTGATGGCGAACTGTTGGTACAGGCGGCCTACAATGCCGGGGATAAACCCTACGGGCACAAATACCGCGGCAAGAATAAGAGCGATGGCCACAACCGGTCCCGAGATGTCGGCGATGGCGCGGGCCGTAGCTTCCTTTGGCGAGAGGTGTTCCGTATCGATATAATGCTGTACGGCTTCCACTACGACGATGGCGTCATCCACCACGATGCCGATAGCGAGCACGAAACCAAACATCGTCAGGGTATTTATCGTAAAACCGAGAGGAATGAAGAAGATAAACGTACCGACGATAGCCACGGGGATAGCCAATACGGGGATCAGTGTGGACCGCCAGTTCTGCAGGAAGATGAATACCACCATCGTCACCAGCCCCAGTGCGATCAGCAGGGTAGTGACCACGTCGTCGATGGACACTTTTACGACGGACACCGACTCGAAAGGCACTTTATACGCGATGTCGGCAGGAAAATATTTTTTCTGCTGTTCCAGCGCCTTATATACACCTTCTGCCGTTGCAAGCGCATTGGAGCCGGGCGCCTGGTAGACCAGCAGATAAGAAGACCTTTTCCCATCTACGAAGGAGTTGGAGGTATAACTTACTTTTCCCAGCTGTATGCGTGCCACATCTTTCAGGTAAACAATGGAGTTTTGCTGCGGGTTCGACCGGATAACGATGTCCCCGAATTGTTTTTCCGTGGTCAGGCGGCTATTGGTAAATACGGTAAACTCAAATGCCTGATTGGAGTTTTGCGGGGGGGCTGCCACCGAACCCGCAGCTACCTGAAGGTTTTGTTCGTTGATAGCATTCTGCACATCATTAACTGTAAGCCCTAATTGGGCCAGCTTGTCCGTTTTCAGCCAGACCCGCATGGAGAAATTGTCCGCACGACTCAAAACATCTCCCACTCCCGGTACACGCAACAGGACGTCGCGCAGGTAGATGTTGGCATAGTTGTCCATGAACGGTACACTGTGTGTACCGTTAGGCGAATAAATAGCCACCAGCAGGAGGATAGCGGGGTTACGCTTCAGCGTGGTGACACCCAGTCTTTGTACCTGGGTTGGCAGTGTTGGCAGCGCGATGCCCACACGGTTCTGGATATCCAGCGCTACGATATTGGGGTCGGCCCCGATGTTCAGCGTAGCCGTGATCTGCGAGTTACCGTTGTTGGCGCTGTTACTCTGCATATAGGCGATGCCGGGAACGCCGTTAACCTGCGTTTCGATGGCTGTCGTCGTCGTCTGTTCAACCGTCTGTGCGTCGGCGCCCGTAAAGTTACTGGTGATCTGTACCGTCGGCGGCGTGATATCGGGATACTGGCTGACCGGCATGGTCAGGATGGCCAGGGTACCCACGAGCAAAATGACCAGTGATATAACGATTGCCGTTACGGGCCGTCTTAAGAATATATTACCTTTCATCTCGAGTTGTTTGATTTGATTCTCTATCTCTTTACTTAGCGGCAGCAGCTGCAGGCGCCTTGGGCGGTCCTACCTGGATCGCAGAGCTGTCCCTGAGTTTCTGCACGCCATCTGTTACGATCTTGTCCCCTGCTTTGAGGCCGCTTCTCACGACTATCTTGTCACCGATCTTTGTGCCAATACTTATTTTCCGCTGATAGGCATGGTCGCCATCGGCCTGGAAGACAAAAAATTCACCAAGCTGTTCGACGACTGCTTTAAAGGGGATCAGGAGGCTGCTGTCTCCGGCATCATGTTTGACCCTGATATTGGTTGTAAGCCCCGCTTTCAATTCATTCTTCGGGTTGGGAAAGGTCAGACGGGCTTTGAGGGTACCTGTCGTCGGATCGATCGACCGGTCCAGCAGGTAAAGCTGGCCGGGGTAAGGATAAACCGAGCCATCCGGTAATACCGCTGAGAATATAGAATCCTTTGGTTTCGTACCTTTTGAAAAGAAGCTGGTGAACTTGGGGATCTCCGCCTGGTCGATAGCGATGTCCACCGCCATCGGGTCATCGGTAGAGACGGAGTTGAGCAGCGTCTGGGGATAAACAGACGTTCCAATCTTTACCAGCGAAATGCCGATGGTCCCGTTAAAGGGAGCATAGATATTGGAGTAATTGAGATTCGTCTGCACGGCGGCGACATTTGCCTGGGCAGCATCTACCTGTTTCTTGGAAGCTTCCAGGTCGGCTATCTGGTGGTCGAGCGTCTGACGGGCGATGGCGTCCTGCTTAGCCAACTCCTGGTAGCGATCCGCATCCTGCTGTGACTTAGCCAGGTTAGCCTGTGCAACGGCCAGGTTGGCTTTGGCCTGGTTTACGGCAGCCGTGTATTGCTGCTGATCGATCTCGTACAGCTTTTGTCCTTTCTTTACCTGTTGTCCGTCCTTAAAGTAAATGCCGACGATGTTGCCTGCAACCTGTGGTTTGATATCCACCTGGTTCAGCGGAGTAGCCGTTGCCGGATACGTATCGAAATAGGTGGCATTGCCGGAGGCTACTGTATAGACATTTACCGCGGTCGGGGGCGGAGCCTGGGGCCCGGTTGGCTTGTTTCCGCAGGAGCTCAGGCTAACACTGAAAACGACCGACATAAGACCAATCCATTGTAAGCTATTTCTCATATAAAAAGATAATTTATCCAAATTGAAAAATGAGCAGATCTGTGATCCGCTGCTAATACTGTACTATTCCCAATGCTTTCTGAACGTCTATCTTACTGCTCAGTACCTGGTAGAGGGCATCGCTGTAATTGGACTGCGCATTTCTAAGATCCGTCTCGGCCGTGATCAGCTCCAGATAGGCTTTCACGCCCGATCGGTACTGCAGCTCGATGGTATTGAACACGTCTCTGGCCAGGTCGAGGTTCTCGCGTAGTATATAGTAGTTGTTGAGGTTACTTTTATAGGCGGCAAGGGCCTGGGCATACTGGGTCGAGATCGCGTTCTGCAGATTGACGATATCCCAGTCGATACGGGTCAGCTGCAGTTCGGCGATGCGGATATTCTGGGTGCGTTTGGTCCCCTGGAAGATGGGAAAACCCAGCGTAACACCCGCATAGGAGTTGGGAAGGTTATTATTATAAAGCTTCGGGAACCGGTTGTTCAGGTAGTTGAAATTGTACCCCGCGCCAGCCGTTAACGTCGGGATATAAGCCCACTTATTGTACTTGACATCGGCTTCCTGTAAATGTCTTTGCGTCAGCAGCTGCTGGAATTCGATGCGTTTGGTATAGTCGACCGAAGCAAGGGTATCGATCAGCACTTCTGATTCCATCTTAGCGCTGTCATAAAGCAGATGTACGGAATCCTTACCCGTGTAACCCATATACTGCTTCAGCACAGCGTATTTGGCCTTAAGGGTTTCCTGGTTGGTCTTTCTTTCTGCTCTTGAATTATTCAGCGTGATGGTAGCGCGTTTGTAGTCCGTCTTATCTACCAGGCCACCCTGGTACTGATTGTAGGTATCCCGCAGGTTGCGTTCGAGCCGGCGGATGTCGTCATCCAGCACCTCGATCTGCTTGCTGGTCAGCAGCACGTCATAAAAGGCCTTGGTGACGTTGACGGTGATATCGATCTTGTCAGTGACCGTCGTCTGGCGGATATTGTCCATTACAATCCCCTTTGTGCGGGCAGCCAGCAGGACGTCCCTGTTGAAAAGGGTCTGGCTCAGACCAAGCTGGAGATAGGAAGTGTTGTATGCACCGCTTTGAACATATGCCCCGTTGAAAGCGATCTGCTGCAGCTGGAAGTTATTCTGATAGTTGGCATTGAGGCTTACCTGGGGGTACCAGTCGGCCAGCTTGCTTTTGATCTCCCGGTCGGTGATCAATTCATCGAGCAGGGCCTGCTGGATCAGCGGGTAATGTTTCAGCGCATATTGAACGCAGGTCTGCAACGTAGCGCTGGTCAAAGTATCGGGAGCCTTTTTAGGGTTGAGCAGGCTATCCCTCGTTGCCTGGGCGCCGGCCAAAAAGTACATTAAACTCAATCCACTGCTGATGAATACTAATCGGAATGCTTTCTTCATAATATGGATGCTAAAAATTTATTACAACTTCTTAATTATAATTCCTTCCCGGACGGCAAAAATCGTTACATTCTTCGATATCCCCCAAGCCGTTGATGGAATACCCCCTTTTATACAATCGTTTCAGGGTTTTGAACAACAGACAGCCAGGTCTATATGTTTTAAAAACAGGGCACAAAGTTAAACAAACGTTTGAATTAAACAAACGTTTAATCAAACCTTAATGATCTAATTGTCTTAATTCGTAATTTTCGTCCACTATGTCAATCCATACTATCCTTGGCGCCGGGGGGCCGGTTGCCAATGCGCTGTCCCGCGAATTATTGGCTCATGCCCTGCCCGTCCGGCTTGTATCCCGTCAGCCGTCTCTCCCGCCGGCGGCAGCTGGTCCGGCCCCGGCTGGTCAGGTAACCACTTTTGCGGCCGATCTGACCGATCCAGCCCAGACACTAAAGGCCATTGAAGGGTCCACGGTTGCCTATCTCTGCGTAGGCTTGCCCTATCGTTATTCTACCTGGCGCGAATTATGGCCGCCTATCTTCGACAATACCATCGAAGCCTGCAGCAAGACGGGGACCAGGCTTATTTTCTTCGACAACGTATATATGTATGGGAAAACAGAAGGGCCTATGACCGAAGAGACCCCTTATAATCCATCAAGCCGCAAAGGCGATCTCCGTGCCCGGCTGGCGACCCAGCTGATGAGCGAGGTCCGCAAAGGCAACATTACGGCGATGATCGCCCGCTCTGCCGATTTTTATGGCCCCGGAGCCGGCAAGACCAGTATCCCCGATATCCTGGTCTTTCAGAAACTGCGCCAGGCCGCGAAGGCTCAATGGCTGGTGAACGCCCATGCCCCCCATTCACTGACCTATACACCGGATATCGCCAGAGCCCTGTACCTGCTGGCTACCGATGACAATGCCTGGAACCAGGCCTGGCATTTACCTACTGCGGCTTCTCCGCTTACCGGTGCGGAGTTCATCGAAAAAGCGGCCCTCGCGTTGGACAAGGCAGGCAGCTACACGGTACTTTCCAAATGGATGATACGGCTGGGTGGGGTTTTTGACAGTACAACAAAAGAGCTTTACGAAATGCTGTATCAATACGAATTCGATTATCTCTTTGATTCATCGAAATTCGAAAATACCTATCACTTCCAGCCTACTTCTTATGAAGAGGGTATAAAAGCGACAGCCAATGCGTACAGGGATGGCACTGGCTTTTAATTGTTGCAAGGGTCTCAGGTAGTCAGATCAGAAACGGGCGATGGTGTTCGGATAGCAGCAGATACGGATCACAGGCAGGTACGAAAAAAAGGGACAGAATAAAAACAGGTCATCAACAATAGTCAGGAGTTAAAATCTCCGAAAAGCTACCGAAATAAAATCATTATAACAAATTAAAAAGGAGTGAAGCGCTCAGTGGTGCGGGGCAGCATGCGGGATGATCCCGGGAACGTTTCCGTAACTAATTTTCCGATGCCAGGGTTTATGGATTAAATTGTCCGTTATGATTACCCAAAAGACGATGCTGCCCTTTAGCCTGCCCCTGTTTTCCCTGCTTCTTTGTCTTGCAGCAGGAGCACAGCCTTCCGAACATACGATCGCCTGGTATGAGGCGCACTGCCCCTTTCCGATGCCGGAAGTGATCCGGCCATCCTTCCCCGATAGAAATTTTCGCATCGTCGATTATGGCGCTATCGGTGACGGGAAAACGCTGAATACGGCCGCGTTTCAAAAAGCCATCGGGGCTTGTTCAGCTGCGGGCGGCGGCCGGGTTGTCATTCCTTCCGGCAAATGGCTGACCGGTCCCATCGAACTAAGCAGTCATGTCGACCTGCACCTCGAAGCGGGCGCCAAGGTCCTTTTTACCCCGGATCATAGTTGGTATTTCACCGGGCAGCGGCTGGTATTCCCTATCTCGGGGCGCGATCTCGAAGACATTGCCATTACCGGGTTGGGGTATTTTGACGGCGCCGGTGATTCCTGGCGCCCGGTAAAGAAAAGCAAACAAACGGAGGCGCAGTGGCGCAGCCTTCTTGCATCGGGAGGGACATTGAGCCCTGATGGAGACATCTGGTGGCCCGGCCGGGAAACGGCGGGCTCACCACGTCCAAATATGGTGTCGATCGTCAACTGCCGGCGGGTCCTGATCCAGGGAGTGACGATCCGCAATTCGCCCAAATTTGCTTTCTGCCCCAATAATTGCACGGACCTGACCATGGATTCGGCAACCATTTACAATGACTGGTGGGCGCAGAATGGCGATGGCATCGACATCAGCGCCTGTAAAAAAGTAGTCATCTATAAATGTACGGTGAATGCCGGTGACGATGGCATCTGTATGAAGTCCAGCGGCGCCCGCCCGGATGGACCGGCACTTGAAAATGTGCTCATAGCGGGCTGTACCGTAGGCCGGGCGCATGGCGGATTTGTCATCGGCAGTAATACCGATGGAGGTATGGCGAATATTTTTGTGAGCGATTGTTTGTTCTCCGGTACGGATGTCGGCCTCCGTTTCAAAAGCAATAAGGGAAGGGGTGGCCTGGTCAAAGACATCTTTATCCAGGACATCTCCATGCGGGATATCGTAAGGGAAGCCGTCCTGTTCGACACCTATTATGAGGACATGCCGGCCGGCGCCATAAAGGACCCCAATAAGCCCGCGCCGAAGGATAAGATACCCGAGTTCCGGGATTTTCATATCAGCCGCATCTCCTGTGCCGGTGCGAAGACGGCCATTGCCATTACAGGGCTGCACGAACTACCGGTGAACAATATCTTTTTTGACAGCGTGACCATCCGGGCCGGTAAGGGATTGGTAGCGACACAAGCGAAGAATATCGATCTCCGCAATGTGAAGCTGGACGTTTCCGAAAAACCCGTTTTCCAAACAGATAAAACTGCGGAGATCAGGGTTCACTAGCGCCGGCTCGGATCATCTGCCCATAATCCCATTTTTTTAGCATGGCGTCCACTACGCGGACGATGCGGTTGGCCCGGGTGGACGCTGTTTTGGCCGATTTGATCCAGTTCCCGAAGTAGTTCTGATGCGATTTGGGCAGGCTTTTAAAATATTCGAGGGCCTTGGGTTCGTCCGCAAGACAGTCGAGCAGATCTTTTGGCGGTTCGATCTTTTTTGTATCGACCTCCAACTGAATGGCGAGCTTATCCCCTTTTTGTTTGCGGAGCTTTTTCCGGACATCGGCCTTCAGGGGCATGATAAAGTCACCTTCTCCCATTGGCAGCAGCGCAACCCCGCTGATAGCATGATCATCCAGCTTACCCTTTACGCGGAAGGACTTTTTGTTATCCGGCTTTAGCTGCAGCGCAAGGGCCGCCGGAATGCGAATATAAGACCAGCCGGTCTTTTCACCCATTTCCTGGAATTGCTGGATCGTGGTATTGAAGCGGATCATGGGATTAAGATAATAAAAAAAAATGGTCGTCTTTTAGCAAAAGTAGACGACCATTTTTTTCATCATGTCCGGCAAAGTTAAACTTTGCCAGGGGCAGGACTTTTGATCTTGCCTTTGCTTTGTAATAGGTTAAGCTCTTTTCTTCTTTTTGAGTGCATCTTCAATACCTTTTTTGAGGTTATCGAAGGTGGGCTTCCCGGTGAAAAGCTCGCCATTGATAAAGAAGGCCGGGACATCCCGAACTCCTTTGTCGAGCCCTTCGAGCAGGTCACTCCGGACGTTCCATCCGTAGGTGGAATTGACCAGGTTATCCAGGAATTTCTTGTTCACGACTCCTACTTCTTTCGCATATTCCCGGAGGCTGATGGCACCTAACCTACGCCGGTTAGCGAAGATCGCGGTATGCATTTCCCAGAACTTGCCTTCCTGGGCGGCTCCGAGTGAAGCTTCAGCCGCCTTCATCGCATGCTGGTGTACTCTTGTCAGCGGAAAATGCCGGTAGTTAAACCGCATCCTGCCTTCAAACTGTTTCAGCAGCTTGTCAATGACCTCGTTTACTTTAGCACAGGCCTCGCTTTCATAATCGCCATATTCCATTAACGTTACCGGAGCTTTCGGGTCTCCAACGAAAACATCTTTCGTCGGAATGATAACGACTTCTTTTGTTTTCATTTTTATATAACATCCTTCCGACCTTTTGGTTCGGTCATATTAAATTTATTTTGTTTTCTCCAGGTGCGGGTGTTCGTTACGGAAGACCACTACCCCATCGAATACATCCACGAGAACCGGCACGGTACGGTCAACATCTCCGGCCAGGATCTTCTTACTAAGCTGATTTACAATCTCTTTCTGGATCAGCCTTTTTAGAGGCCGGGCGCCGAACTGCGGGTCAAAACCGTTTTCGGCCAGGTAGTCAAGGGCATAGTCGCTAAACTGTAGGTTAATACCGTTCTTGGCAACCAGCTGCTGCAGGTTTTGCAGCTGGATGCGGATGATGCCTTTTATCTCGCTCTTCAGCAAAGGCTGGAAGAGAATGGTTTCGTCTATCCGGTTGAGAAACTCGGGGCGGATAGTCTGTCTCAGCAGATCCACTACCTCCCGCCTGGTCCTCTCCATGACATCATCCCTGTTCTTTTCGGTGACGTCTTCGAAGTTGGCCTGGATGATCTGGCTGCCCATGTTGCTGGTCATGATGATGATGGTGTTCTTAAAGTTCACCACCCGGCCTTTGTTATCCGTGAGGCGACCGTCATCCAATACCTGCAGCAGGATGTTGAATACATCCGGGTGTGCCTTTTCGATCTCATCCAGCAAGACGACGCTGTATGGTTTACGCCTTACCGCTTCGGTCAGCTGACCGCCTTCATCATAACCCACATATCCCGGAGGCGCACCTACGAGGCGGCTTACCGCATGTTTTTCCTGGTATTCGCTCATGTCGATACGGGTGATCATTCCTTCGTCATCGAAGAGGTATCCTGCGAGTGCCTTTGCCAGCTCGGTCTTACCGACGCCGGTGGTACCCAAAAAGATAAATGATCCGATAGGACGCCGGGGGTCCTGGAGGCCTGCGCGGCTCCTGCGGATAGCGTCTGCCACGGCGGTGATCGCTTCTTCCTGTCCGACAACTCTTTTATGCAGTTCGTCTTCCAGGTTGAGCAGCTTTTCCTTTTCGCTTTGCAGCATTTTGCTGACCGGGATCCCGGTGGCCTTGGCCACGGCTTCCGCGATGTCTTCGGCATCCACTTCTTCCTTCATCAGCCGCGTATTGGCGCTGATGGCTGCCAGCTGGCCGGAATAGTCTTCGACGATCTTTTCCTGTTCCTTGATCTTTCCATAACGGATCTCGGCAACCTGTCCATACTGACCTTCTCTTTCGGCTTTTTCCGCGGCCAGCTTCAGGTTCTCGATCTGGGCCTTTGCATTCTGTACTTTTTCTACCAGCTCCTTTTCCTTTTGCCACTTTGCCTTCAGCGTATCCCGGTTGACACTAAGATTGCCGATCTCGGCGCTGAGCTCCCGCAACTTTTCTTCATCTTTTTCTCTTTTGATGGCTTCACGTTCGATCTCCAGCTGCCTGATCTGTCTTTCCAGCCTGTCCAGTTCTTCGGGCTGAGAGTTGATCTCGAGCCTGAGTTTGGCAGCGCTTTCATCGATCAGATCGATAGCTTTGTCGGGCAGGAAACGATCGGTGATATACCGATGCGACAGCTCTACCGCCGCAATGATGGCTTCATCTTTTATCTGGACGTGGTGATGCATTTCATACCGATCCTTCAAACCTCTCAGGATGGAAATAGCGTCTTCCACATTGGGTTCGTTGATCATCACTTTCTGGAAACGCCTTTCCAGCGCCTTATCTTTTTCAAAGAATTTCTGGTATTCATTCAGCGTGGTTGCGCCGATGGCCCGCAGCTCGCCTCTTGCAAGGGCCGGCTTGAGGATATTGGCGGCATCCATAGCGCCTTCTCCCCCACCCGCACCGACCAGGGTGTGGATCTCATCGATAAACAGGATGATCTCTCCGTCACTGCCGGCTACTTCTTTTACCACACTCTTCAGTCTTTCTTCAAATTCACCCTTGTATTTGGCGCCGGCGATCAGCTGCCCCATATCCAGCGCATAGATGATCTTCGACCGGAGATTTTCCGGTACGTCACTATTGACGATGCGATGTGCGAGTCCTTCGGCGATGGCTGTTTTACCAACCCCTGGTTCACCTACCAGGATAGGATTGTTCTTGCTCCGGCGGGAAAGGATATGCAGCGTTCTGCGGATCTCTTCGTCCCGGCCTATGACAGGATCAAGCTTACCCTGACGGGCCAGCTCGTTGAGGTTCTTTGCATATTTGTTAAGCGCGTTAAAGCTGGATTCCTGGGTCTGGGAATTGACTGTCGAACCTTTCCGGAAGTCTTTAATGGCGGCTATCAGTCCTTTTTCGGTGAGCCCTGCGTCCTTGAGCAGTTTCGACGTATCATTGCTGCCTTGCAGCAGGGCCAGCAACAGGTGTTCGACGCTGACGAATTCGTCCCCGAATTGTTTCAAGTCCGAACCCGCACGCAGGACGACATTGTTCAGGTCCCGGCTGATCGTCTGGGCGGGATCGCCACCGCTTATCTTTGGCAGCTTCTGAATGGCTTCTTCCAGCTTGCTCTCCACAAAGGCCACGTTCACGTTGTTCTTCTTCAGCAGAAATTCCACCAGCGAATCGTCTCCGGCGAGCAACGCTTTAAGGAGATGGTCCGTATCTATTGCAGAGTTGGAACCATCAAAAGCCAGCTGCTGCGCCTTTGCAATAGCTTCCTGTGCTTTTATCGTAAAATTGTTCAGATTCATAGATTTATGGTTTTTCCTTTTTGATTAATAATAGTAAACTTGTGTGGCAAAATCCAAACCAAGCCCTTAATCCAGTTATTATGTCATATAAAGTCCAATTAACCTGTCGTCGGTTCAGTTTGTTCGTGTCTCTCCTGTTATTCTGTCTGTCATTAAGCGCACAGTCCAATTTTCAGGCTGTGGATCAATTGTTTAAGCAAAATCAAAAATCATTGGGCAATTTCGTAGCCCTGGCCTGGAAGGATGGAAAGGTCGTTTATCAGAAGCAATCCGGGGTGGATTTCACCCCCAAGGCCCCGGCTCCGATCGGCGCGGCGGGCAACTGGATGACGGCTGCCCTGGTAATGACCTTTGTAGATGAGGGAAAATTATCGCTGGACGATAAGGTGACGAAATTTATCCCTCTTTTTGGAAAATACATGAAGGGATATATTACGATCCGTAATTGCCTGACCAATACCACGGGTGTCCGGGGGGACGAAGGGGTAAAGGTCCAGCTGAAAAGCAAGTTCGAAAGCCTGGAGGACGAGGTCAACAGCTATGCCGCCAAACACGATATCGTCACCAATCCGGGCACGGAGTTCCTGTATACCGGCATCGGGCCGAATATTGTAGCCCGGGTGCTGGAGATCGTCGGGAAAAAGCCTTTTGACCGGCTGATGATGGAGCGGATCATCCGGCCCTGCAAGATGAAATCGACCAGCTTCGCCAGTGAGGATGGCGGGGCTATCAATGCATCCGGCGGAGCGCGGTCTACCGCCAATGACTATATCAACTTCCTGGTCATGCTGCTGGGCAAAGGGACCTTTGAAGGGAAGAAGGTGCTGAGCGAAAAAGCCGTTGCAGAAATGCAAACGGCCCAGTTTGCCAGCCTCCCGGTAAAATATACGGCAAAGGGTCTCCAGGGCGCGCATTTTGGTCTGGGAGCCTTTATCATCGAGTCCAATTCGGCCGGGGCTGCTACAACCCTGGCTTGTCCCAATGAATATGGCGTCGCGCCCTTCCTGGATAAATGCCGCAACTATGCGGCTATCCTGATCGTGGAAAAGCCGGAAGAGGAAAAGAAGCCGCTGCTGCAAAGCCTGATGAACCTTATCGGGGAGCAGATGGGGACCTGCAGCGCCAACTAAGGATGTCCGCCGCCGGGGCAACGCTATTCCTTTTTCACCAGGACGATGCGGTTGTTGTCGGCCTTGTACAGCTGTTCGTAGAAATTGACCAGTTCACCATACGTCGTGGCCGGCCAGCGGCCACTGTATTTTTCAAAGTGACGGGTGTAGATGATCTTATCATCTTCTATCCTTACGGTAGCAGCATAAGACCCGAACTTGCTTTCCACAGTTGTGCCTGGACTGACAGCTTCGGGCTTATACCCGGTGGGGATCTTTATTATTGCCGTGTCCGTATTCTGATATTCAGCGTATGCAACAATATCGTACTTCCTGTTCTCATCCGCGTGAAGCCTCCCTCTCGACCGATTCATGATATTGGGATTGATAAAGATCCGTTTGCCGCTGATCTGCGCATAGTTGGACGAGACCAGGTCAAGAGTTTCATAAATGCTCGGCATGGCTGATTTTTCCTCCCGGTAGTTAAATTTGTTGACATCATAGGTAGGGAGGTCGAGCTCCGACTTCAGGATCTTCATGACCTTTTCTTTTGAAAGCTGGTTGATCATTTCCTCCAGATCGTCCATCTCTTCTCCCTTATATTGGGTGTGGACAACGGCCGAAAGATTTCCTTCCGCATCAATGACAGCTTCGGTCACGCGAGACTGGAGATTGTCTTTTTCCCTATATTTTGGCGTACGCACCAGCTTACCTCCGTCTTCATCTACGAGCAGCACGGAACGATCCGAAGTAAAACTGCTGAGATAACCTGCAGGCAGTGTCTGGCTTGTACATTCCAGCCAGATCGTATCTGTTTTCTGAGGCACGCAGAGGATGACATGCGTAAACTGCGAGGATGGAAAATCATCTACGAGATAATGAGAAGAAGACCCTGACTTTACGAGTGTATAATAAGATTTTATGCCGGCTTCTTTCAGGAGCGAATACATATAATTCGACAGTGCTTTACAATCCCCGTATTTTCGTTCGGCCACATACCTGGCATCGAAGGGCTGCCACCCGCCAATACCCAGGCTGACAGAAATATAATGAGTATTATCCTGCATGAACTCGTAGAGGATGCGGACCTTCTCTTTTGGGTCACTGACCGCATCGGTCAATTGATGTACCTTTTGCTTTATATCATCCGGCAGGACATCTTTTCCTGCCTTCAGCGCATAGACGAATTTTCCAAAGTCCTGCCATGTCTTCATATTCCCCTGGTAGCTTTCCATTTCAAATTGCTCAGGGGCAAGCAATACGGTTGGTGTGATCTCCGCCCGGCTGGGGGAGGCAAATTCATTTTCGGTGGCTGGCAGATTAGTGATCTCCCATGTATAGCTTGTCGTCGACTTTTCTGTCTGCGTTACCGGATCCTTAGTATAATTAAATGCCTTGTATCGGAATTTGTAATCATTCGGGCAGACCACCGTGATCCTGCTTTCCTGTACGGCGTAGTGTTCAGCGGACTGTGGTTCCCATCCAGGAAAGAACATGGTAAAATTATACTTTATCTCTATTTCATATTCCACCGTATACGGATATAGCTTACAATAAAAGTTATGCACCTTGACACGGACATCAGACATCAAATTATTCCCGGTAGCGCTGTAATCGGCAATATCCTGCTTTTTAAGCGACTTAACTTTTTTGCCGTTTGCATCGTAGAGTATGCCCGTTATGGATTCTATCTCGTACAGCTTACTATACTCTTCGGCCATCCCGGCATGTTTGTCCCCTCTTTCATTCAGGATCGTAATGGCATAGTGATGATATTCCCGGGCCCGGCCGATGGCAGTGATCTCGAAGCGGGTCTCATCCAGCCGAAGGACGGCATTGGCATTTGTCTGCAAAGCTGCGGGGATGCCGCTGACAGCATAATCGATCTTGTCTCCGGCCCGGGTGGTGAGGGAGGTGGCAGCAAGTAAGATGATCAGTCCGTTACTTATTATCCTCATGCTTTTTTCTTTTTAAAGACGATCTGTTCACTTTCCTTTTTTACGATGAACCCAAAGAACTCACGCAGACTATTATAATCTTCCGGTTTAAAGTTAGCTTTTTTCAGCTGCAGCTTCGAACGGAACTGGATGTTCCCATTATTGCTTACGACCAGGTATTCGAAGAAACCCTCATCGTCATTGTACAGCACTTTGGCGGATTTTGGCAATTCGTCCACATCATATCCTTCGGGGATCTCCATGTTCAGGATATAGGTCTCGTCCATGGTACCGCCCATTTCGACGGGGTATACTCTTTCGGCCGCCTTAAAGGGGTTTTCCTTATACCCTTCCGACAACATGGGATTGAAGTAAAAGACATCTGTTGCAGGGTCGGGGGTGATCTTCAGATCATATTCCACCGCCAGGGGCAGGTCGGGCTCTTTCAGGGAATCCAGCTCCAGGTTGGAAAAACCGATCTCCCCGCTATAAGCGGACTGGATGTTTTTTGACAGTTCCTGCTGTCCTTTTTCTTTTACTTTTAACCGGATGCCGCAGGCTTCATTAAAGCCCGGCGTTGACTGCAAATGCCCCAGCAGGGCTTTCCCTTTTTCATCTTTGCTGATAAAGACCATGGTCATCTTCTGTTCTCTCATCTTATCGGCGCTCAGGGAAATAGCGACGGGTCTGTCCGGGCTGATCAGACGCGCATACCCATTGTAGCAGCGTTCGGGCAGCTTGCCGAAACCCAGCCATTGTTCGCTGGCATCCAGGTAGTATTCGCTCGAATCAATGGTCAGCCGGCAGATGACATAATTGAAACGGCTGAGCAGCGGATAGATCGGGTTGGCAAAGCCATGGGAGCGGGTGCTGAGAATGACCGGGTCAGCGTCGATCTTTTCATGGTGCAGCATGGCCGTCAGCAAAAGATTGAGGTCGGCCTCATTCCCATTCCTGTTTTTATAGGTCGATTTGAGGGAGCCCGAGGTATACAATGCGCCGTGTGAAGTACAGATGAAATTATCACGTACAAAGGAATAGATCTTTCGCACTTTTTCCAGGTTTGTCTTTGTGCCCCGGAGCATCGCTGTAAGCGAGTCGTCCATCCAGGAATTGTTCCTGTCCAGGTCGGCTCCGAAGTCTTCGTCTTTCAGCAGGCCAAGGCTCAGCCCGGTCCAGCTCCCCATGAGATCTTTTGTATAACCGCCGGGGAAATTATACCGGGAAAGCTGAAATTCTATTTTGGCCGTGTAATTCCGAAGCGAAGTAGTAAAAGGCTCTTCCTTTAAGGCGGGGACATTCTTCATGACCCAGCGATGGGTCACGACATTATCTTCAAAAGAATATCGTTCGTCCCTGCCGGAGCCGCCCGGGTCCGTCATGTGAAAAGTCATCTGTCTGCTATCCGATGTATTGATGGAAAAGGGCAGGAAGCCCTGACCGATCGTAGCATATTGAAAGAAATTGGGGATGTCGACCTGGTATTCGCTCCAGAGACAGGGATATTCACTTTGAAATTCCCAGGGCTGCAGCTGGAAGAGGAAGGGAGAGGTCTGGCTATAGGTAAATTCTACGATAGCTCCTTCTTTTAATGCGGGAAAGGTGAATTTTTTGTTGATCCAGCTCTTGCTGACCTTATCGGTAAAGATGGATCTGTCGTCGAGCTTTGTCTCTATTACCTTTCCATTTTCCAGGTTATAGGTAGAGGCTCTCAGCCCTTCGATCTTTTCCGTTTCATTCCCTGCCACATAGAGCGGGATGGTGACGGTAGCTGCTTCAAAGCCGCTGCGACTGACAATTTTGATCCGCCGGGAATGTTTGAACTCCAGCGTAAACCAGCCGCGCGGATTGCCCTCGAAGGAAGAAATGCCGTAGTCTGCGATGACGACAGCCGCGGCCGAAGAGTCCGGCCCGGTCAATGTGATATTAAAATCTTCAGGAGTGACCTTCCCGAATTTTACGGGTAGTTTGTCCTGCTTCTTGTCCTGTGCAGGACATGTCGCATACAGCAGCATACAACAGAGCGCTAAAAAAACGCTACTTTTTTTTACTGTCATAGGAGGAGAGTTTGGAGGTTATTATATCTAAAAGGGTTATTTCTTTTTCAGAACGATCTGCTCGCTTTCTTTTTTTACGATATAGGCATAGAAATCCCGAAGACTGGCATAGTCATCGGCCGGGAACCAGGCTTTATTCAGGCGGATCCGGCAACGCAGCTGGACCAGATTGTCCTGTTTTGCGATAAGGTATTCGAAAAGTCCCTGATCCGCGTTGAGCGATACTTTTGCCGACTTTGGCAGCTCGTCTACGACATACCCATCGGGTATCTCCATGGAATAGATATAGGTGTCATCCATCACATAGGGCATTTCCACGGGATATTTCCGGTCGGCTGCCTTGAAGGGATTGTCCCGTGTGTCGCTCCACCACATCGGGTTGATGTAGATCAGGGAGGCTCCCGGCTCCTGGTTGAGACGGAACTCATAATGCACTTTTACCGGGTTTTCCGGCTGCGACAGACTGTCGATGGCTTCGTTGCTGATGGTAAGGTCGTCGCCATAGGCCGCCTTTATGTTTTTGAACCATGGCTTTTCTCCTTTTTCACTTACCCAGCGGCGTAAGTTGTAGGATTCCTGGTCGCCCAGCGTGGATTGATATACGCCCTTCAGCCCTTCATCCGTGCTGGAGAGCATGACCATTGTGAACTTCTTTTCCTTCAGGGAGTCGGCCTCAAAGTAAATAGATGCAGAATCGGTATTGCTGATGATGCGGGCATGGCCATTGTAACAATTGCCCGGAAGCCGGCCGAAACCCAGGTGTGGCTGCGCAGCATCAAGATACCAGATCTTGCCATCCAGTTTCAGCCGGACGATGACATAATTGAGTTTGGCCAATACCGGGTAGGAAACAAGATTATAACCATATTCCCGGGTACTCAGGACGACGGGATCGGCCTGCCAGCCTTTTTTGCGCAGCATGGCGATCAGCAGGAGATTAATGTCGCCTACGGTACCGCTGTTCTTTTTTACTACATCCCGCAATGTCGTAGTGATATTTTTATTGTAATGGTTGGTACAGGTAAAATGGCTGCTTACATAATAGTAGATCGACTTAGCCTGTTCCAGTGCCGCGGAATTGCTGCCACTGATCTTGTCTACCAGGTCTGTCAGCCATTCATTGTCTTCTCCCAGTGGTTCCCCGAACTCTTCGTCATGTAACAGCTCTTCCGTCGCCTTTTTCCAGCTGTTGGTATGATCAAAGGATTCCTGTCCGTTATAAATTTTTGAAAGCTGGAACTCTATCTTGTCGATATAATTCGCCGGTGTCGTAAGGTAGCTCTCGAACCGAAGAGCGGGGATATCTTTCATCGCCCACTGGTGCTCGACCGTATTGGCGGAAACAAAAAGGTCCTGGTCCTGGGTACCCAATGCTGTGCCGGTCTCTGCCTTTTCCGTCACCCTATAATTTTCAAGTCCTTCTTTCCCTTTGTCAAGAACGTAACCATGTACTCCCTGCCGGACAAAAATATAAGAGAGGGTCTGGGGGATTTTGACCTCGTATTCGCTCCACAGACAGGGATAGGATTCCGACTGAAATTCCCATGAAGGCAGGTTAAATTCGAAATCAGAAGTGATCGTATACGTATATTCGATGATCGACCCTTCTTTCATGGCTGGCAGCGTAAACCTTTTTTCGGTATGCCGCCGGTCAGTGCGGGTGGTATAAATATCCTGTTTGTCCAGCTGTGTCGCATTTACCTGTCCATTTTCGAGGTTATAAGTGGTGGCGGCGACCGCGGAGAGTGTTTCAACACTTTCGTCTTTCTCCGATCCATAAAGGACAACTTTTTGCGTTGCCAGGTCAACGATCGATTTTTTGTTGATGATCTTTATCCGTGTCTGTCTTTTATATACGTAAGAGAACCAGTTGTGCTTATTTCCCACAAAATGGACCGAGCCGACGTCGGCGAGGACGACGGCATCCGCATTGGTATCTATAATAGGATTGGCCGGCAGGTTAAAATCAGCGGGAGATACTTTTCCAAAATGCACATTGGATTTGTCCTGCGCAATACAATAACTTTGCAAAAAGCACACACATATAACACTAACTATCAGAGCAATAGGTCTTCGGGCTGTCATAAGAAGGTTTCGTTAGGGGATAAACGACCCCAATATAAATAAATTGCTTATAATACAATACCCCTGAGGGGCAAAAAAGAAACGCTTGTTAAATAACAATCATACATACCTGATCAAAACCTGGAGCCGTGAGTTGGGCTTCGAGCATTGCGGCATTGCCCGGGCCGTGAGGCTGGATGACGACGCGCGGCGGCTGGAAAGCTGGCTTCAAAAGGGGATGAACGGGAGTATGTCATATATGGAGAATCATTTCGATCTGCGGATCGACCCTTCAAGGCTGGTTCCCGGGGCCAAAAGCGTGATCACTCTCCTGCTCAACTACTTTCCGGCAGCTGCACAGCCATCGGAAGCGCCGCAGATCGCCAAGTATGCCTATGGAGAAGATTATCACGAAGTGATCCGAAGCAAGCTAAAGGAATTGCTGGCCAGGATAAAGACCGGCATCGGTGAAGTGGAAGGACGGGGATTTGTCGACAGCGCCCCGGTGCTGGAGCGGAGCTGGGCTGTACGAAGCGGACTGGGCTGGGTGGGGAAGAATGGGAATCTCCTGAACAGGCAAGCAGGGTCTTTCTTTTTTATCGCCACGCTGATCATAGACCTGGAGCTGGAATATGACGCTCCTTTTGCCGGGGATTATTGCGGTACCTGCCGGCGATGTATCGATGCCTGTCCGACGGAAGCCATTTTGCCGGACAAGGTGGTGGATGGCAGCAGGTGTATCTCTTATTTTACGATAGAGCTCAAAGAAATGCTGATCCCCGATGAGATGAAAGGGAAGTTTGACAACTGGGCATTTGGATGTGATACCTGCCAGGATGTATGTCCGTGGAACCGTTTTTCAAAGCCGACGGAAGAGATCGCTTTCTCGCCGGTGCCCGCTATTTTAAACTTCCAGACCTCAGACTGGGAGGAACTGACGGAGCAGGGGTTTAAAGAGATCTTCCGCCATTCGCCTGTGAAGCGGGCTAAGTATGATGGGTTGAGAAGGAACCTGCGGTTCCTTCATCATCCCGGGGACAGTGAATAATTACTTTTTCCCTGGGTATACCACCAACCGGAGGCCACCGTAGAAGATATGCTGGGGCCCCGAAAGCTCGGTATTCAACAAAGGCGTAAGTCCGTATTGCACTTGTGGTCCCACTTGAACGCGAAGCCCTCTGACAGGTAGTCCGACCATGAGGGCTGTGGAAATATTAACCTGGGTATGATTCGCCACTCCTCCATCTTTAAAATAAACGCCGGATTTTGTATTGTAGTAAACAGCGCTTGACCCCATCAGATAGGATACGGAAACGCCTCCGTCCCAGAACAGCGGCAGCAGGTGGCTGCGGTTGATCTTCCATTCAGCTGCAACGGGCAGCTCCAGGAAATAGTACCGGTTCGTATAGGCCTGTTCGTTACCTGTATTATAATAGGGATAAGACTGGATAGGAGCAACGGCCGACGATGCCAGCAGGGTTCCTGTCGAAGGAGTGTAATAATTCACCTGCTCTCCTATCCTGACGCGGGTAGAATAATAGTACAGGTTAAGTCCCAGCGAAAGGCTCCACCGGTCAGAGAGTGGCTTATTAGCGAGTACGCCGGCCCAGAAAGAGATCCCCGGTTTGACGGTGGATACGTATTGTTTGCTGGGTCTGGCGGCAGCGTAGGTAACCGTGTTGGAGGCGGAGTCCCGGCTGTTGAAACTGGCGACGGCATTATTCAATGCAACGTTGCTGATCTGCGACTGGTGCAGGGAGGAGACGCCTATTCCGCCGGCAAAGGCGGCTTCCCAGCCCCGGCGGGGGGACTGTAAAGTTTTGATGGTGGCGGTGTTTTTTGTGGCCAGTTTGCTGGCATGGATAGGGGTCGTCGAAGAGTTTAGGCTGGCTAATGCGGGATTGAACCGAAAGGGTTGTTTACCCGCGCCGGTTGTTGAAGCGACCATGTGGTCCTTTGTGGTGGGTTCGCCCGTCGTGCTGCCGGTCGTGACGCTGCCGGATGTGACGCTGCCGGATGTGACGCTGCCGGACTTGATGCTGCCGGATGTGATAGTGCGGTTATCGGACGTGATAGCGAGGTCACCGGATGCGATCGCCGGGTCATCCGACCTGATGGCCGCAGCATTAGATTGAACCCGGGTGGCCGATTGGCCTGGCGATTGTGTCTTTATCCTGTTGGTGCGATGAGCATTGGACGCTGTGGCGAAAGGATCCTGGGAATGGGCAGGGAAAGTGTTGGCCCCGGCGTCGGGTTTGGAAGAATTTGATGATGCAGCTTTTGTAGATGCAGGTGTTGCCGGCGCAGTTGTTGCCGATGCGCGCGCTACTGATGCAGGTGCCGATTCACTCGTTGCCGATTGACTCGTTGCTGATTCACTCGTTGCTGATTCACTCGTTGCCGATTCACTCGTTGCTGATGAAGGTGTTATGGATACAGGTGTTGCCGATGAAGGAGCAGCTGATGCAGAAGCTGCTGATGCAGGTGTCAGCGCTGATGCAGGTGCAGCTGACGGGGGTGGTGTTACGGATGTTCCCGGAACCCGTGCCATTGCCGATGGCGCTATAGTCCCTGTGGCCGGTTTTGACCGGAGGAAATAATATCCGCCTCCTGCCAGCAACAGCAGGGCCGGCAGTGCGAGACGCCAGAAGAAGGAGAAGCTCCGGCGGGTGTGCAGTTGGTTAATCTCCTTCTCTACATTAGCCCATACGGATTCAGAGGGGCTAAATTCGAGCTCCGTCATTTTTTGCTGCACTTCTTTTTCGAATTTAGGGTCGTGCATAGTTAGTTTCATTTTTGTTAGCTGCTGAATATTTGTTGATCCAGCTGATCAGCAGGGCTCTTGCCCGTGCATACTGCGACCGGGAGGTACCCTCTTTGATGCCCAATATTTTTCCGATCTCTACATGAGTATAACCTTCCACCGCATGTAAGTTGAAAATAGCCTGATACCCTGGAGGCAATTGCCGGATCATCTCTGCCAGCTCCTTGGTGCTGAGGGCTATTTCGGGGTCGTCATCCGAGACAGGATGCAGGACAGTTTCCGTGAAAAGCAGCTCTGTCTGGTAACGACTGTTCTTTTTCAGGTAATTGATGGCGGTGTTGACCATAATACGACGCACCCACCCGCCCAGCTCACCCGAAAAGCTAAACTGATGTAAGTTCTTGAAAACCATGATAAACCCTTCCTGTAAAACGTCTTCCGCGTCGACCATGGACTTAGTGTACCGATAGCATACCCCAAGCATCGAGCCTGCGAAATGCTCGTACAGCTGCTTCTGGGCCGCAGTTTCTCCCCTTAGACAGTCTTTTACCAGCTGGTGATAATCCATTCGTCCTTTGTTACGATACTTGACAATTAAAGAGATCGAAGCGTTGCATGGCCAACGCGAGGCAATTCCTACCTTTGCGCCCATGGCAACTACACTCACCGAACGGGACGCCAAAGTCATCTGGCACCCCTACACCCAACATAAAGATATCCTCCCCCCCATTCCGGTCGTAAAAGGCAAAGGTACTCTGTTATTTGATGACAAGGGGCAGACCTATATCGATGCGATCAGCAGCTGGTGGGTCAGTATCCATGGGCATGGCCACCCTTATATTGCCGAAAAGATCTATAAACAGGCTGGCGAGCTGGAGCACGTCATCTTTACCGGGTTTACACACGAGCCGGCGGTGGAGCTGGCCGAACGCCTGCTGCCCATCCTGCCCGGGGACTTTTCGAGGGTCTTTTATTCCGACAACGGGTCTACCGCGGTGGAAGTGGCGATAAAAATGGCTATCCAGTATTGGGGGAATACCGGAGCAGCCCCGGCGCGAACAAAGATCCTTGCGTTCCGCCATTCCTATCATGGAGATACGTTCGGGGCAATGAGCGTGAGCGAGAGAAGCGTGTTCACGGCTCCTTTTTCCGACTACCTTTTCGAAGTGGTCTTTATAGACACCCCGACCCGGGAAAATATATATGAATTATTGTCGCTGGTGCGAAAACAGGGTAGTGACATTGCCTGTTTTATCTATGAGCCGCTGTTACAGGCGGCGGGAGGCATGCGGATCTACGAGGCGCAGCTGATGGATGAGCTGCTGTCCGAAGTCTCCGGGCAGGGCATTCTCTGCATAGCCGACGAGGTGCTGACCGGTTTCGGACGGACGGGCCGGTTATTTGCAGGGGAATATCTCCGGTCAAAAGCGGATATCATTTGCCTGAGCAAGGGGCTGACAGGGGGGACAATGGCCCTGGGTGTCACCGCAGTCACCGAACGTCTTTTCGAAGCTTTTCTCAGCGATGACAAAAAGAAGACCCTGTTCCACGGGCATTCCTTTACCGCCAATCCTATCGCCTGCGCTGCCTCGCTGGCCAGCCTCGACCTCCTGCTGGAAGAGGATTGTCTCCGGCGCATCCGGCATATAACACATCGCCACGAGGCCTTCCTGGAGATACTGGCCCTCTACCCCATCGTGAGGAATGCCCGGGCGATAGGGACGATCCTGGCTTTTGAGCTCAATGCCGGCCCAGATGGATATATCAATGCCATCGGCCCTGCCATCACAAAGGACGCACTGGCCCGCGGTATTTATCTCCGTCCATTGGGAAACACGGTGTATATGATGCCGCCTTACTGCATTACCGAAAAAGAAATGGACCAGGTGTATGAATTCCTGGTCCATTGTCTTAAGGAGCTTTTGGCCTCCTATGCAGAAAAAAGTTAGAATTTAACGGGAACAACTACTTTGGTCTTGTCCCACTCCATAGCGATGCTTTTGCTGCTGGGAGTCATTGTCCATTGCTCTACAGGGGAGCTTAAGGTCTCAACAGGTACGTCGACTTTCAGAATGTCTTTGTCGGCATGTTTGTCGTGTTCGGTGCCCCACATCTTGGTATCTGTGTTCAGGATCACAGTCCAGGTCTTTTCATTGGGAATGGCGAACAGGGAATAGGTGCCGGCTTTAACTGGTTTTCCGCCAAACGTCCCATCCTTGGCAAAGGTTACGATCGTAGGCTCATCGGCGCCGCAGCGATAGGTCTTACCATAAGGAATAAGGGAACCAAATATCTCCCTTCCTTTTTTGTAAGGGCGGCCGTAGGTGATCGTGATGTCCTTTGTCTTGACGGTGTCATGCGGACTTTTCGGATGGCTGGGCTGAGCGTAAGAGACTGACGCGGTCAGCAGGATAGCAAACAAGCTTAGCATTGCGTTACGTACTCGCATATTGGTGGTTTTTTAATAATGACAGTGTTGCTACGGTACCGGGGAGAAAATAAAGTTAATGAGAGTTTTCGACAAATTGCTTAAGACCGGTCAAAGATTCTTCCATGATGGGCCCCAGTTTCCGGTCATAGACGAAGATACCCAGCTTTTCCCAGGGATACCAGCGAAAATGCAGGTCAAAATACCACATCACCGTGAGGCTGTCCGAGTTCGGAGAACCAAACCCGATACCGCCGTCTACTTCTTTACCGCCTTTGAGATTCCAGTGCAGCTGTACACCATCCGAGTCGGCCCCCGTCTCCCGGACCGTCAGCTCGTCGGCTGTCAGGACAGCGCCCTTCCCCGCGGAGGGAGAAGAATAACGCACATTCGAAAGGGTATTGGTCCGTAGGAACTGGTTCCATTCCTTCCAGGTGCGAAGATCGCTGACCGCACTAAACACTTTTTCTTTTGGCGCGGCGATGTTGACAACGCGGGCTACGCGCAGGTG
Source organism: Puia sp. (assembly GCA_036499285.1). GTDB lineage: Bacteria > Bacteroidota > Bacteroidia > Chitinophagales > Chitinophagaceae > Puia. The sequence goes on from DASYEB010000047.1 coordinate 52,008, forward strand.
GGAAGGGAATAAGAGTGACAGACCGGTAAAGGCCAGGAAAAGAACAACCAGACTCAGAATAACAAACTTGATGAATTTCATATTACTCCCATTTGAAAACTTTCACAGCAACAGCATATGTGAAGACGCCCCAGAGGGCAAGAATACCCAGCTGCTTCCAGCAGTCGGTGAGGTGCGCCCCTTCGAAAGCTACGTTGCGCATGGCGTCGTTCAGCTGTTTGAGGGGAAGGATCTCACAGATCTTTTGCAGCCAGTCCGGGAATGCCTTGGTCGAAAAAAAAGTTCCTCCCAAAAGAAATTGAGGAAGGGTAAAAATATTGGCAAAAGGCGGGATCGTGCTTTCGCTTTTCGCCACGCTGCTGATAATAAAGCCAAAGCCCATAAAAACAATGAGTCCGAACAGACTGAGGAATAACATTTCCATAAAAGTGATCCATCCATGGACCAGGGTAAAATGAAAAGCGTATTTTCCGATCAGGATGATGACGACAGCGGTGATGAGTTGAAACAGCACCCTGGCCAGCCCTTCGCCAAAGACGATGTAGGTCTTGCTGATGGGGGTGGCAAAAAAGCGTTTGAGCACCAGCTGCTGCCGGAGACTGAAGAATAAAAAGGCCACGCCAAAAACGGCAGCGCTCAGCAGGGAAAACCCGAGCATCCCGGGCAGGATGAAGTCGATCGTGGAATAGGCCCTGCCGGTAACGGGAGGCAGTTCCTTTATTATGATGGGCCGGTATTGTTCGGGCATTCCTTTTTCTACGGCGGTTGCCAGTACCTGTGCCAGGGTGAGTTTGAGAATAGGGTATTTATCGGCGCTGGCAGAAGAAGTCTGCGTACGAACGATATATTGTGTGAACCCGGCAGGAGAACGCACAGAGTCAAGGAAGACAACGGCGGCAAGTCGTCCTTTTTCCAGGTCCTGACGGACAGCAGCCGTGTCGCTCTCTTCAGTCAACCGTAACAAGGGAGAGCGCAGCAGTCCCCTGATGACATAATTAGTCGTATCGGTGCCTTTAGCTATTGCAAAAGTTACGGAAGGCCCGCCGGCGCCTATGAACCCAAATACCAGGATAAAGACCAATGGAAAACCAAAACTAAAAGCTACGGAAGAAGGACTTCTGAAGATCGCTTTCAGGCTGCCTTTGGTTATCGCCAGCATGGCCCGAAGCTGATTGTAATTTTGTGACATATTATTGGATATCGAGATCGAAAGGCAGTCTTGTTTCTGTGTTGCCAACCATGCCTTTTACTTTTTTGAGCATAATATAAGTGCGATAACCTTCCTCCCCTATTTCCTCTTTCATCGCCTTCATGCTGATCGACTTTTTGTAACCGCCGAGGATCCGGTCGAGGAAACTTTTGGGTTCGGGAGATTCCACCAGCCGATAGTCGCTGGTCTTTGCCATCCGTGCCGCACAATCGATGGCCTCCTGCAGTGTGCCGAGGCGGTCCACCAATCCGAGGGAAAGCCCCGAGGTACCGCTCCATACCCGACCCTGCGCAATGCTGTCGATGAATCCGATATCTTTTTTGCGACCGTCGGCCACCCGGCCTTTAAAGTCGTGATAAATGGTGTCGATCTCGTTCTGGATATAGAGACGCTCCACAGGCGTCAGGGGTTTGGCTATCGATAGCATGTCCGCTTCCGGGGCCGTCTTTACGGCGTCGAAGGTCACCCCTAATTTGTTCTTGAAAAAGGACTGCAGGTTGGGAATGACGGCGAACACGCCGATGGAGCCGGTGATGGTTCCGGGCAGCGCGAAGATGCTATCGGCATTACAGGAAAGATAATAGGCGCCGGATGCAGCAACATCACCAAAGCTGACCACGACCGGTTTCTCCTTGCGGGCCAGGGTCAGCTCGCGCCAGATGTTCTCGCTGGCGAGGGAGCTTCCTCCGCCCGAGTTGACCCGTAGCACGATGGCCTTGATGTCCTTGTCAAAACGGGCCTTTCGGATCAGCCAGCGATAGGTCTCGGAGCCGATCTCTTCCCGCTCGCCTTTCCCGTCTACCACCTCACCTTCGGCATAAATAAGTGCGATCTTATCTTTCCCGGTTTGTTTGTAGGTTACTCCCTTTGCATATTTTCCAAGGCTCACAAAATTGAGCCAGTCGCGTTTGTCTACATGGAGCCGCTTTCTTATCTCGTCCTTTACTTCATCGTCATATTTCAGTCCGTCCACGAGCTTGTAGTCAAGCGCATCCTGTGCACGGCGGATCAGGCTCTCGTTGACACATTTCCGAAGGGTCGTTGTGTCCAGCCCCCGGGATTGAGCGGTACTATTCAGGAAGCGGTTGTAGAAGTTCCCGAGCAGTTCGGTCAGCTGCAGGCGATTGGCGTCCGTCATCTTGTCTTCCCGCAGGGGTTCGGTGGCGCTTTTGAACTTACCGGCATAAAAAATCTGCGGTTCTATCTCCAGTTTTTGCAATGCCCCCTTGAGGAACATCATCTGCGAAGCAAATCCTTTCCATTCTACATCCCCTTTGGGGTTACAGTAGATCTTATCGGCTACGGTAGCAACGTAATAGGCTTTCTGGGAGATCATGTCTCCATATGCGTAGATGAATTTCCCGCTTTTCTTAAAATCGGCCAGGGCATGCCGGAGCTCTTCGTTGGAAGCAAAACCATTGGGGTTGTTGTTACATTTGAGATAGATCCCCTTGATTGCGCTGTCTTCTTTTGCATGGCGAAGGAGCCGGACCACGTCATAGAGTCCCGGCATGTCATACTGGTCGTCCGAGCCAAGATCGGACAAAGGATTGTCCACAGACTGCTCTTTGAAAGTCTGTCCCAGATCGACCACCAGGACGGCTTTTGCACCCACTTCAGGTTTTCCGGGAGAAAGCAGGCCGCCGACAACGCCCATTAGCACCAATACTGCAATCACCGAGAATACGATCAACGCCACCAGTGCTGCAAAAAATGATTTAAAAAAGCCTCGCATGTGAAAAGGTAATTTTTAAGCTATCTGTAAAAATAAAGATATTTGGGCCCCCGAAAGTAACGAATCTATGAACATATCCTATTTATTGATAGGTGGCAATCAGGGAGAAAGGACGGCCCAACTGGCGCTGGCAAGGGAAAAGATAGCAGCCCGGACCGGCAGGCTGCTCCGTGTCTCGTCCCTGTATGAGACCGCGGCGTGGGGGAAGACAGACCAGGCCAGCTTTCTGAACCAGGCGCTGAAATTAGAGACCCGGCTGGAAGCATCTGTACTGATCGACGTGGTATTGAACATAGAGCAGCAGATGGGCCGGCAGCGATTGGAAAGATATGGATCCAGGATCATTGACATAGATATACTTTTTTTTAATGATACGATCCTTCGGCTACCGAACCTGGTGATCCCGCACCCCGAGATACAAAACCGGCGTTTTGTCCTGACACCGATGGCGGAGATCGCACCATTGCTTATCCATCCAATCCTGGGCCTGAACATAGAACAATTGCTGGAAGCCTGTCCTGACCCGCTGGCAGTACAAAGATTGAAGATCAACGAGTGAACACAAACTGAATAAATGAAGTATCACTTTATCACAATAGAAGGGAATATCGGAGCGGGAAAGACGACACTGGCGCATATGCTCGCAAGACATTTTAATGCAAGACTGATCCTGGAGCAGTTCGCCGACAATCCCTTTCTGCCTAAATTTTATGAGAATCCGGCACAATATGCATTCCCGCTGGAGCTGTTCTTTATGGCCGAACGATACAAACAGCTGAAAGAGCTGGTACATACGGCCGACCTGTTTCAGTCGGTGACGATCTCCGATTACCTGTTTACCAAATGCCTGCTTTTTGCCAGGGTCAATCTGCCGGACCAGGAATTCCTGCTTTATCAGAAGCTTTTCGACATCATTCATGCGCAGATGATCCAGCCGGACATCCTGATCTATCTTCATGCACCCGTGGACAAGCTGCAGTCGAATATCCGGAAGCGCAACCGCAGCTATGAACAGTCGATTTCCGACGAATACCTGTATGATATCCAGGAAACCTATACCCATTATATCCGTCAGCATAATATCCGCACCCTTTTTGTAGATGTGAGCAATGCCGATTTCCTGGGTAACGAGGCGCACCTGAAGGTGATCCTCGACGCATTGGAAAATGAGGTGGGTGAAGGGCAGCATTATTTTACTTTACCTTAAACCGGTTCAATAACATTTTACGATGGAAGAGCGAAGAAGCACAGCACTGGAAGTTTTACGAATTCCCGAATACCGAAATTTTATCATCGCCCGTTTGTTTTACATCATGGCGCTGCGTATGGTGACGACGATCGTCGGCTGGCGGATCTATGAGATCACGCATAATCCTTTTGCCATCGGGCTGATCGGGCTGTCAGAATTCCTGCCCGCCTTTTGCCTGGCGCTGTATGCGGGACATGTCATCGACAAGAGCGATAAAAGGGCGATGCTCCTGATCACCTCCTCCTGTTACCTCGTCTGTGTCGGCGGGCTGATCACATTATCCACCGGCGCCGCGCTCCATTCCCTGAGCGGGCACTGGATCCAGTGGCTGACGTATTTCATCATCTTTAGCACGGGAGTCATCCGCGCCTTTTCGGGCCCGACCTTTAGCGCCATCGTGGCGCAGATAGTGCCAAGGGAACAGTTGCCAAATGCCGTTACGCTAAGCTCCAGCGCCTTTCTGACGGCTTCGGTGATCGGTCATGCGACGGGGGGATTCCTCATCGCCAAAACGAGCTATCTGCACTCCTTCATCGTAGTCGGGATCTATGTCTCGATCGCCTTGTATTTTCTCTTTACGCTGAAGCCCAAGCAGATCATGGTCACCAGTTCCAGGACCTGGGACAGCATATTCGACGGACTTCGTTTTGTCTGGCGGACGCGTGAGGTCCTTGGAGCGATGGCGCTGGATCTTTTTGCCGTGCTGTTCGGAGGCGCCGTCGCAATGGTGCCGGTATTTGCCCGGGATATCCTGCAGGTGGGGGCCATCGGTTTTGGCTGGCTCAATGCCGCATCGGACATCGGCTCGATGACAACCATCCTGATCCTGACCCTCCGGCCGCTGCACCATAAACAAGGGCTGCGGCTGATGTATGTGGTAGCTGGTTTTGGAGCCTGTATCATCCTCTTCGGCCTTTCCCGCTGGTACCTGCTTTCCTTTCTGGCACTGCTGTGCAGCGGATTGCTGGATGGCGTGAGCGTGGTGGTGCGGGGGACTATCCTGCAGCTAAAGACACCGGATGAAATGCGGGGCCGGGTGTCGGCGGTCAATTCTATGTTTATCAATTCCAGCAACGAGCTGGGGCAGTTTGAAAGCGGGGTAATGGCGCGGCTGATGGGGGTCGTTCCGTCGGTTGTCTTCGGCGGCTGTATGACTATCGGGGTGGTCATCGCCACCTGGTTCAAGGCGCCAAGCCTGAGAAAGATGGAATATTAGCATTATTTATAGCTGGTCAAGTAACTACCATTGGGATTTGCGCGTCCCATTATTGATAAAACCTGACTATGCTAAAAAACTATCTCAAAACTGCGCTGCGCAATCTCTGGAAAAATAAGGCGTTTTCTGCTATCAATATCATCGGCCTGGCGGCGGGCCTCGCCGTTTGCCTGTCCATTGTGCTCTATGTCGCGGACGAACTGAGTTATGATAAATACAATGTCAGTGCCGCCCGGATCTATCGCCTCGATGCGGACATTTTTTTCAACAATACCCCATTTACAAGCACATCATGCCCCCGGCCCCTGCCGGTAACGCTGGTAAAGGATTATCCGCAGATCGAGCAGATGGTAAGAATAAATAATGCAGGTGATATCCTGGTAAAAAAAGGCAATGACAATATCCAGGACCATGATGCAGCCTATGCCGACTCTACCTTTTTCAAAGTGTTCACGGCGCCGATGATCGCCGGAGATCCCGCGACCGCCCTGAACGAGCCACACTCGATCGTGATCGACGAAACGACAGCCCTGAAATATTTTAACAGCACGGATGCAGTGGGAAAGACCCTGTATGTCGACAATTCGGTGTACTGTAAGGTCACCGGTGTGATGAAGGATTTTCCGAGGCAGTCGCACTTTCATTTCCGTTTTATACGACCACTGCGCGATACCTGGCAGGGACAGGCGAATGACTGGCTCAGCAACAATGAACAGGCCTATATCCTGGTAAAGCCGGGTGTGCAAAAAGAGCTTATCCAAAGCAAGGTCGACGAGACGGTGAAAGATCATCTTTACAGGCAGTTGCAGGAAGTCCTTCATGCGTCCGCTGCGGATATGGAAAAACAGGGTGCGCATTTCCGGTACCACCTGATGCCATTGCTGGATATCCATCTGCATTCCGATAAATCATATGAGATAGAAGCCAACGGAAATATAAATTACGTCTATATTTTTTCCGTTATCGCCATCCTGATCCTGCTGATCGCCTGTGTGAATTTTATGAACCTCTCCACGGCCCGTTCGGCCAACCGTGCAAAAGAAGTAGGCATCCGGAAGGTAGCGGGCTCATCAAAGACGAATCTCATCATCCAGTTCCTGACCGAATCGGTGCTGCTGAGCTTTATCGCGATGCTTCTTTCGCTGGGGATTGCGGCTTTGCTGCTGCCCCTTTTCAATCAGCTGGCAGGAAAACAAATGCATTTCACTACGCTGCTGTCCTCCTGGATGTTGCCCGTGCTGCTGGCCCTGGTAATTATCGTCGGTCTTATCGCCGGCAGCTATCCGGCCTTTTACCTGTCCTCTTTTCAGCCTATACAGGTGTTGAAAGGCTCTATCGCGTCCGGCTTTAAGAGCAGCTGGCTTCGCAGTGGTCTTGTAATATTCCAGTTCAGCATTTCCATTATGCTGCTGATCGGCACTATCGTCATTTACAATCAGCTGGATTATATCCGCAGCAGGAAGACGGGCTACAACCGCGAGCAGGTGCTGGTGCTGCACAATACGGATGGACTGGGCAAGCAGATAAAAGCCTTCCGCGAAGATTGCCTGAAGATCACGGGGGTCAATAAGGTCACGATCAGCGGCGATCTCCCTACGGCAACCTCCGGTTTTAGTCAGAATGGCTGGTTCAGGGATGCTACGCTGGATGTAAAAAGAGCGATCATTCTGACCAGCTTTATTGTGGATGAGCATTATATTCCGACACTGGGTATGGAAATGGCCAAGGGAAGGAATTTTTCGCCCGACTTCCTCTCCGACTCTACAGCCGTCGTGATCAATGAGTCCGCCGCCAGCCTGCTGGGGGCAAAAGACCCGGTCAACATGACCGTTTACCGGCCCTGGAACGAATATAAATCCAGAGCCTATCATGTGATCGGCGTCGTAAAAGATTTCAACTTCAGCAGCATGCACCAAAAGGTAGGGCCGCTGGTGATGCAGCTTGGTTCAAATAATGGCAGCGCAGCGCTGGCGGTAAGTCCTAAAAATATCACTCCCCTGATCGGCCAGGTGGAACAGCTGTACAAGCACATGGCGCCAGGTCTTCCTTTTAGCTATTCCTTCATGGATGCCGATTTCAATAACCTTTACAAGGCAGAGCAGCGCACGGGTAAATTATTCATCACCTTCGCCATATTTGCAATACTCATCGCGTGTCTGGGTCTTTTCGGACTGGTCACTTATGCGGCAGAGCAGCGCACGAAAGAGATCGGTATCCGGAAAGTGCTGGGCGCCAAAGTCGGGAGCATCGTGAACCTCTTGTCGCGGGATTTTGCACGGCTGGTTCTTATCTCTTTTTTCATCTCTTTTCCTATCGCCTGGTGGGCGATGAATAAGTGGCTGGAAAGTTTTGCGTACCGGATCACCATCAGCTGGTGGGTGTTTCTGCTCGCCGGAGCAACGGCAATGATCATAGCTTTATTTACCGTCAGCCTGCAGACTATACGGGCGGCGCTGGCAAACCCGGTAAAGAGTCTGAAGTCGGAGTAAATTTATTTCTCAGCAGCTATCAGCTTTTCCAGCACATAATACACGATGGGACAAAAGGTGGAGTTCTTTTGGGTGAGGCTGGCCCGGCGGACGAGGACATCCTCGTCGGTATACGGAAAACGTTCGCAGTCGGAAGGACGGACCTCATAGATCGTGCAGTAATTGTCGGCGCCGAGAAAAGGACAGGGAGTCGACTTGACCACATAGTCGCCGTCGGCATCGAGTCGAAGATAGCGTTCGATAAATTCACTTTCTTTTAGCTTGAGATGCCGGGAGATCCGTTTGATATCCGGCGTTTTGAAGCGGGGAGAGTAGGTCTTGCAGCAGTTGGCGCATTTCAGGCAGTCGATCCGCTCGAAGGCTTCTTCGTGCAGCTGGGGTAATTGGTCGAGAATGCGGTTCCTCTGCCGGGGATGTTCGGCTTTTTCGAGAAATCTTCGATAGATCTTTTGGCGGTCGCCCGACTTTTTCTCCCAGTTATGCAACAAATCACTCATATATAGATAGTTATCCAGCCATTAACAATACCAGGGTACAAAGATGCGTTATTTGCTTTATTTTTATATTGTGGAAAACCTCAGAGAACAAATACTTATTCTGGTAAGCTGCCCGGTTTACCTTATCATTATCGGGCTTGAAGTCTTATTAAGTAATTACCGGCATCGCGATCACCACCATCATGGAGCCGCCGGCTCTCAACGCAGGGCAGACCCGGACCACCGGTCCGGTGGCCGAAGGCCCATCATTAGCCGTTTGGCGATGAAGGGCGATTTTTCACAGGAGGCCCTTCACCGCCAAACATACACGTGGAAGGATACTTTTACCAATTTTTACCTGATGCTGTTCAACGGCGGCATCGACCTTTTATTCCGGGGGTTTTATATCCTGGTGCTTGAGCTTTGCTACCGGCACCATTGGATCTCGATAACCAATGCCTTTTCGTATTGGTTCCTGCTCCTGCTGGCCGAGGATTTCCTTTATTACTGGCTGCACCGCTGGGATCATGAGATCCGGCTGTTCTGGGCCGTGCACGTTACGCATCATTCGTCCGAGCAGCTGAATTTTACCGTCGGGTTCCGAAGTTCCGTCTTCCAGCCCCTGTACCGTTTTGTATATTTTATGCCTCTTGCGCTGCTGGGGTTCAAACCGCTGGATATTGTTTTTATGTATTCGGCCACGCAGATCTGGGGCATTTTTGTCCATACAGAGCTCATCGGGAAAATGGGATGGCTGGAATATATATTGGTGACCCCCTCCCATCACCGGGTCCATCATGCTTCCAATCCGCGTTACCTGGACAAGAATATGGGCATGTTCCTGATCATCTGGGACCAGCTGTTCGGCACTTTTCAGCCCGAACTGGGGCCAGAGGAATACCAGCCTACACGGTATGGGCTGACCAGGCCCCTGGAAAAGACCGGCCCGGCCGATATTGTCTTCCATGAATGGCAGGCCATCGGGAAGGATGTCGCGCGGCAGGATATCGGGTGGAAGGAAAAGTGGAATTATGTCTTTGGACCTCCCGGCTGGAGCCATGACGGAAGCCGCCAGACCAGTGAGCAAATGCGCGAAACTGAAGCACTTGAGTCACTGGATTTTGCGCCGGACCCTCAATTTTAATTTCAATTTAATATATTATAAACTCCTTTTCCGGCATTGTCTGGTATTTTTGCTAAGCAATTCATTCATGCCTACGCACGAATAGTTTAGCATTCAATTTTTAGGGTTTAGGGGTTTTTAAGAAACGAGGCCAGTCCCAATTTGTCAAAGTAGGGACGGCCTCGTTTCGTTTTAGTCCACATCACATCCACAAGGCAGCCTTTTTGCACTATTTATCGGTACATACTCGTACCTTTGCGCATCCTTAAACTGAACGGAGTTCAGTTTGCAGACGAGGCCCATAGGCCGCAGTCTGCCATCATAAGCGGTATTGCCGCTAAAACTTACTTTTTTAACAAGTTTTGGCGGCAAATAATTAAACGGTCAACCTCTAATATGAATCTATTCGAACAACAGGCGAATGAATTTGCGGGCCGTCATATCGGTCCTAGTGAAAAAGAGACAGCAGACATGCTGAAAACCATTGGGTTAAAGTCTCTAGACGAACTTATCGACCGGACCATCCCGGCTTCGATACGCAGCAAAAAAAAGCTTAATATTTCCGGCCCGCTAAGCGAGCATCAGTACCTTACTTCACTGCGGCAGGTAGCGGCGCTGAATAAGGTATTCAAATCTTATATCGGTCAGGGCTATTATGACACCATCGTGCCGGGTGTGATCCTCCGCAACGTTTTTGAGAACCCGGGCTGGTATACCCAGTATACCCCCTACCAGGCCGAGATCGCCCAGGGCCGTCTCGAAAGCCTCCTGAATTTCCAGACCATGGTCTCCGACCTGACGGCACTGCCGCTGGCCAATGCCTCCCTGCTTGATGAGGGCACTGCCGCCGCAGAAGCCATGACGATGTTCTTCAACGCGAAGAACAGGGACCATGAGCACGTCACCACACCTAAATTCTTTGTTGACAATAACGTATTTGCGCAAACCAGGGATCTTCTGCTGACACGCGCCCAGCCGATCGGTATCGAGCTGGTCACCGGCGACTTCCGAAAAGTCAAGCTTGACGAGTCTTATTTCGGGGCTATCGTTCAATACCCCGACAGCAATGGGGCTGTTCACGATTACCGCGCTTTTATCAACCACGCTCATACTGCCGGCGCCTATGTGGTCATGGCTACGGACCTGTTGTCCCTGACCCTGCTGACGCCTCCCGGTGAACTGGGAGCAGATGTAGCCGTAGGCTCTACACAACGGTTTGGCGTGCCGATGGGTTTTGGCGGGCCGCATGCCGCCTTCTTTACCGCCAAAGACGATTTCAAACGTAGTATCCCCGGCCGCATCATCGGTGTAAGCATCGATGCCCAGGGAAACCGCGCGCTGCGGATGGCCCTGCAAACCCGCGAGCAGCATATCAAACGAGAGAAAGCAACTTCCAATATCTGCACGGCTCAGGCCCTGCTGGCGAATATGTCGGCTATGTATGCCGTCTATCATGGTCCGGAAGGCCTCACCCGCATAGCCAAAAGGGTTAGCCTGCTGACGCGGACCCTTGCCTCCGAGCTCAAGGCGCTGGGCTTTGCCAACAATAACGAAAATTACTTCGACACTATCCATTTGTCCGTCAGGGACGCAGCGGCGATAAGGTCGACGGCCGAAGCCCGCGGAATGAATTTTCATTATAGCGGGAATAACATCAGCGTCACGCTGGACGAAACGACTACGCAGGAAGACGTGATCAATATCCTTTCGGTCTTTGGTCATGCAGCCGATACCGACCTGGTATCCGCTACGTTTGACATGGATGACAGGCTGGCAAATATTCCTTCATCCGTCACCCGGACCTCGCAATTCCTTACACACCCTGTCTTCAACACTTCGCACAGCGAGACAAAGATGATGCGTTACCTGAGAAGTCTCGAGGTGAAGGACCTGTCTCTGAATACGTCCATGATCTCTTTGGGTTCCTGCACGATGAAGTTGAATGCGGCTACCGAACTGATCCCCGTCAGCTGGCCCGAGTTCGGCGGCTTACATCCTTTTGCGCCGGTCGATCAGTGGAAGGGCTATCGCCAGATCCTGACCGAGCTGGAGAACTGGCTGAGCGAGATCACCGGTTTTGCAGCTACCTCCCTTCAGCCCAACAGCGGCGCCAATGGAGAGTATGCCGGTCTGATGACGATACGTGCTTATCACGCCGCTAACAAGGGTGCACACCGCGATGTCATGCTGATCCCGATATCGGCCCATGGCACCAACCCTGCGAGCGCCGTCATGGCGGGAATGAAGGTCGTAGTAGTAAAGAGCGACGACGACGGTCACATCGACGTAAGTGACCTGAAAGAAAAAGCTATCCAATACAAGGCTCAGCTTGCAGGTTTAATGGTGACCTATCCTTCCACTCATGGGGTATTTGAAGAAAGCATAAAAGAGATCTGCCAGGTCATCCACGAGAACGGCGGTCTGGTTTATATGGATGGCGCAAACATGAACGCACAGGTAGGCCTGACCAGTCCTGGTCTCATCGGGGCGGATGTCTGCCACCTGAATCTGCATAAGACCTTTGCTATTCCGCATGGCGGCGGCGGCCCCGGCATGGGTCCGATCTGTGTCACCGAAAAGCTGAAACCTTATCTGCCTGGTCATGTTCACTCTGCGGACATGGAGCTAAGAGCTGCCAGCAATGGCAAGGCAGCTTTCGGGCCCCAGGGTCATGCCGTATCGGCTGCGCCATTCGGTTCGGCCAGCATCCTGCTGATCAGCTATGCTTATATCAAGCTGCTGGGTGCTGAAGGCGTCACCAACGCTACCCGTTATGCTATCCTGAACGCCAACTATATGAAGGCCCGGCTGGAAAAGAACTATAAGATCCTTTACAGCGGCGCCAATGGTACCTGCGCCCATGAGTTCATCGTCGACCTGCGCCCCTTTAAGACCAGCGCCGGCATTGAAGCAGAGGACGTAGCCAAACGCCTGATGGACTATGGCTTCCACGCCCCTACCCTTAGCTTCCCCGTTCCCGGTACGATCATGATCGAGCCGACCGAAAGCGAAGACAAGGCCGAGCTGGACCGTTTCTGTGATGCATTGCTCAGCATTTATAAAGAGATCCGGGCGATCGAAGAAGGCAAGGCAGACAAGAATGACAACGCGCTGAAGAACGCACCTCATACACAGCATGTCATTTGTGCCGATGAATGGAAACATGCCTATTCCCGAAACGAAGCAGCCTTCCCGCTGCCTTATGTAAAGAATAGCAAATTCTGGCCCAGCATTGCCCGTGTGAACAATACATTTGGCGACAGGAATCTGATCTGTACGTGCGAGCCGGTAAGCGCCTATGCTGAAGAGGCCGCCCGCGAACTGATCTGAATTTCCCGACCGATAGAAAGAAGCCCTGCAAATGCGGGGCTTTTTCAATAAAATAAAAGAAGGGGCCCCTTTCGAGACCCCTCTTTCCAATTTAAATCAATATGAAGCTGGTAAAACGTTGATTTTCCAATTATTGGTAGTTCCTGCCAAAAAAATGGTATAAACATTCCCACCAATCAGGTTTGTAGCGCTTGTAGAAGCGATGACACTATCCGTGTAATGATCTCTTACTTCGAAGTTATAGGAGTTGGGAGCGGTAGAGATAAAGTTATTGTAGTTGGTATAAATAGCATTATCTCCTGTTGTGCGCTGGGAATAGGTAGGCGCTACTCCGGTACTTTTGCCATTGATGTAGAAGTCTACGCTATGTGCGTCCGGGCTGAAGTTGTAGAAACGATAATTGGCATTACCGGTAGAAATACTGGTAAAATCGTCGTGGATCAGCACGGATTGTATAGCCTTTGTCGTGTCATTATACATGATCAGGGTATAAAAATTCAGCGTATCCAGTAATTGTACACTACCGCTGGCTATCGTGCTGACCGGGCTGTCACTGCCATTCTTTTTAAAATCTATCTTATAGCTCCCCGGTTGCAGGGCGCCGTACTTGGTCGAATAGGCTCCCGGTGCGATGCCGGCTGTTCCGGTAGCCAGCTGGCTGTTCAGATAAATGTCGACGGTCGGCCCATAAGGCGCTTCGTTCATTACAGAGACATAGGTAACGGGACTGGTGGTGTACGTGGACCCGGTTTTGGCACACCCGGCCCATCCAAACGCAAGAATAACAAAAAACGTGGCTGCCCAAAAAAATTGCTTCGTACTGGTTCTCATGATTTTATACTTTTTTTACGCATTGTAACTCACTCACAATGGATTCTATCCTCCATGACAACACTTACGGTGTTTTCGTTGCGCGGGTTGCCGCCCTGAGGACGGCTAAAAAAAATCGCCTGCCGACCGGGTTGTTCAGGCGGCAGGCGAAAACGGAGATAATGGCTATTTTACGGTTACAGTGATGGTCGCTGCCAGCCGACCTCCATAAGAGCGATGGATCCCATCGGCAAACTGGAGCGTAAGCACGTGTTTACCGGGAGTCAGGGAGACTTCCGCAGAAGACTGTGCCTTGCCAAAATGCAGGTGGGTAGCATCCTTGGGCACTACGGTACCAACAGGAATGGAATCCTCTGCGTCGATCAGCAGGTGATGGTGTCCTGTACCTGCTACGATGGCGCCGGCGGTATCCAATTTCAGGCCGTCGACGCCCATTTCCACCTTAAGGGGGGATTTAACGGTCTGACCGTCCTTCAGGTTCTTAAAGAAAACTTTCGCGCCGGCCGGAACCGGAGGAACAGGAGCAATCGCCTGGGACGAGTCTGGCTTTGCCATAACCATGGAGTCTTTAGCCGAAGCAGCGGCAGTCGTGTCGGTAGAAGCGGCCTTGTCACCCGCATTGTTGCAGGATGCCATTGCTACCAGCAGAGCAGCAGGAAGAAAATGAAGCTTGCGCATGTGTTAAGTAATTTATTTAGACAATAAAAGTACTTAATGAAGAGGAGACGGCCTAAATACAAAACAGACGGCCTGAATACAAAAAACCCCGCCGGCAGGGCTGCAGGCGGGGGAATCAATTCACTGCAAGATTGGACGTTTCTTACAGCAGAGCCCTAAACAGGACGGACATTGGACGTCAGCTTTCAGTGGTATTGGATAATCAGTTTGGCTGTTTCAAGGATACGGACCAAATTCATTCATTCATTGAGGCAAAGTTCCATTACCAGGAGAAGAATTCAAATTTTTCGCATGACCAATCCGTTACTTTTTGTGGTTATCTTACCCGCCGCTAATTGTAAATACTTAGGATCAGGTAGATACCGAAATGGAGTTTCGTAAGATTACCAGTAAAATTCAAGTAAGATCACACCCGTTTTGCGTAAATTCCGCAGAGGGCTGACCCGCTCGCCTATTATTTATTATATTGCAGGGAATCTCTTGTCATACTAAATTATCATTCCCTCATGCGTTGTACTTTCTTAACCGCTTTCCTGCTCCTGTCCCTGGCAGGCTTTTCCCAACAGTATTATCTTTTTGTAGGCAATTATACGGAAGGTCCTTTCAAAAATGCGGACAGCAAGGGCATTTATGTGTACAAGTTCGATGGAGCAACCGGCGACCTGAAACCGGTCAGCGCTATGGCCACAGATAATCCATCTTATCTGGCTCTTGCATCGGGCGGGAATTTCTTGTATTCGGTCAACGAGACCGACGGCAAAAAACCAGGCGGCGTCAGCGCCTTTTCTTTTGATAAAAAGACGGGGCAGCTAAAGTTCATCAACAAACAGCAGAGCGGCGGGGATGATCCCTGTTATATTTCCGTGGATAGTCATCGCAAGTGGGCGCTGGTAGCCAATTATGGAGGCGGTAATTTTTCCGCTTTACCCATTGGTGCAGACGGCACACTTGGCGCAGCCACCCAAACGATCCAGCACACGGGCAGCGGCCCCAACAAAGCGCGCCAGGAAAAAGCGCATGTTCACTCGACCATACTTTCCCCCGATGAAAAATATTTGCTGGTCTGCGATCTGGGGCTCGACAAGATCTCTGTAGAACAGTTCAATTACCAGGCTGCCCAAAAGCCGTTGACTCCTGCGGCAGATTCCATAGTGACGGTGGATCCCGGCTCCGGCCCCAGGCACACCTGTTTTTATCCTGGAAAACCCTATGTCTATCTCGTCAATGAGCTGAAGGGGACTGTGGTGGCGTTCCATTATGCCAATGGCAAATTGAAGCAGATCCAGCAATTGTCGTCGCATCCGGCGGGTTATACCGGCAATATTGGCAGTGCAGACATTCATATCACTCCTAACGGGAAGTTCTTGTATGCTTCGAACAGAGGCGATGCCAACAACCTCGCAATTTATACCATCGACCCGGCGACGGGCAAGCTGACATTAAAAGGATTTCAGTCGACGCTGGGAAAAACGCCGCGGAATTTTATGATCGACCCGACCGGGCATTGGTTACTTGCAGCCAATCAGAATGGCAGGAACGTGGTAGTGTTGAAGATCGACCAGCAGACAGGGTTGCTGACGGATAGCGGCAAAAAGATCGGGCTGCCTGCTCCGGTTTGTTTGAAGATGACTCCGGTGGAATAGGTGCAGGATGTCATTGCGCCGGCGGCGGTCAACTAAGCCCAGGCCTTTCGCAAAAAGCGCAGCCAGTTGCCGTGCAGCACATTTTCAATATCATCGGCGCTGTACCCTCTTTTTTCGAGGAGTCCCTGCATCCTTTGAAGATCTGCAATGGTCTCCAGGTCGTATGGGCACTGTTCCTTGCCAAAAGCGCCGTCGAGGTCTGTGCCCATGCCTACGTGAAAAGCATTCCCGGCTAATTGACAAATATGATCGAGGTGGTCGACGACCTTTTCCAGATCGCAATGCAGGCTTTCGGGGTTTGAGCTTCCCCTCACCCATCCGGGCACCATCATCCACGCGTCCAGCGCCCCGCCGATAACCGCGCCTTTGGCGATCAGCGCCCTGATCATGTCGTCGCTGAATTGGCGATTATGATCAACCAGGGCACGACAATTATTGTGGCTGGCCCATATGGATCCTGTATACAACTCCATCGCGTCCCAGAATGCATCGTCGCACAAATGCGTTGCATCCAGGATAAATCCAAGCTTGTCCATCTCCTTCAACAGGCTCCTGCCGTCTGCGCTAAGCCTTCCCGTGCTGTCCGTTCCGTTGGCATAGCGGCCGGGGCCATAGTGGGCGGGACCGACGGCCCGAAGTCCGTAGGCATAGGCGCGGTGGAGATAGTCGGGAGTAATAAGGGAGTCGGCTCCTTCGAGGCTGAGGATGTACCCGATAGGGCGCGTGTCGGGGGATGTGGCCGGTGTGGCCCAGCGCAACAAATGTTTTTCGAGGGAAGGCAAATCGCGGATCATCACCATTTCTCCAGCCTCTTCCATGGCCTTGTACCAGGCCAGCTGGCCCTGGGTCTGTGCCCAGGCCTGCCAGGGCGAATGCCAGCCCGGCAGGGGGTTGTCCGGCGCCACGTAACGGGCTATCTGGGTAGCTACCACCAGCCCGATGCCGCCACGGCGCAATTCGGGTAATGAGACAGTGCCTTTGGAGCGGTCGGGCTTATCCTTCAATCCTTTTTCGCGGGCTCTGATAACGTCGACGGGCAACCGCAGGTCACGGTTCCATTCCAATGCGTTCATGCTAAGATCCAGGTGTGCATCGATGATCAACATACTTTATTCATTTTGACCGGGGGCGCCGGTGGAGATTCTTTGTTTTTGCGCTTAGCGGATGATCCGGCCGGAAGAGCCGCTTCGGATGAATGCGTCGACCTCCTGCCGGGAAATAAGGGCCCAGTCACCGGTAATGCTTTGTTTGAGAGCGCCGCAGGCTACCGCAAAATCGATGATCTGCTGTGGCGGCAGGCCGCGCATCAACCCATACAACATTCCGCCGGTGAAGGCGTCTCCGCTGCCTATCTGGTCTGTCACAAAGGGCAGTTCCTGGTAGGGAGAAAAATAATAAGATCCTTTATAGAACAGGGCGCCCGAATAGATGTGCTGGATCCCGCGTGTGGTCCGGAAACTCATGGCCAGCACTTCCAGACCCGGGATCTTTTCCAGGAGGGCCGCGCTGCACTGTTTGAAACGATCTTCAAAGCTGGCCGAACGGTCCGTCTCTATGCCATAATAAACGGCTGCAGAGTCCAGGTCTGCCACCGCTACCTGGCTGTATTGCAGAAGGTCCGGCATGACCGCGCCGGGGGCCTTCCCGTATTTCCACAGCGTGGTACGGTAGTTGAAATCAGCGGAGATCCGCATTCCCTTTTGCCGGGCTACGGCAAGCGCCTCTGCTGTCGCGTCTGCGGCTCCCTGAGAGACCGCAGCGGCTACTCCCGACCAATGAAAGGTGGCTCCCGCAGGCAGGGAGTTGTGCCAGTCAATAACGCCAGGCTGTATGGTTGCATAAGCCGAACCGTCCCGGTCATAGATGACACGGGTGGGTCGGATGCCGTTGCCCGGCTCGGTAAAATAGACACCCAGCTTTTCTCCGCCAAAAACAATATTGTCTGTTCCTACTCCCTGGCCCCGCAGTTGATCGATACCTGCCCTGGCGATGTCGTTCTCCGGCACGCGCGTGATGTAATCAACAGGGATGCCCAGCCTGGACAGCAACACACAGACATTGGCTTCTGCCCCGGCATAATATACTTCATACGCGCTGGTTTGCACGATACGACGGCCTTCGCGGCAATGCAATCGGAGCATCAGCTCACCGAATGCTACCAGTTCAGTTTTCTTTTCTTTTGCAGTAGGAGCCATTGGTCGCAGGTGGTTTTTTCCCTACTCCAAACCTACGTTAAAAATGTTGCGCAGACAATAAAAATGAACCCTCTAATACAATTGTTAGTCGTGTAACAGAAACACAGCTTCTATCTCCACCGGAATATTATCCGGCAGAGAGCCGAATCCAACCGCACTGCGCACCCCTACCCCATTATCCTTTCCCCACACTTCTGCAAACAGTTCGCTGCACCCGTTGATGACGTATGGATGACGCAGGAAGTCCGGTGTACAGTTGACCATTCCCAGGACTTTTATCACCCGTTTGATCTTATCGAGACTTCCGACATGTTTAAGTATGGTCGCCAGCATGGTGAGGCCAACCTGGCGCGCGGCCAGCTTGCCCTGTTCCATATCCAGATCCTTCCCGATGCGGCCGATGATGAGACTCCGGTCATCCTGTACGGGTCCATGTCCGGATAAATAGAGGTAGTTGCCTTCAATAAGGTAAGGTTTGTACACACCTACGGGATCCGGCGCCGGCGGCAAGCTGAGTCCCATGATGTTGAATTTTTCTTCTGCGGTTTTGCTTTCCATATATTCTGAATTATTTACTTAACGTCCCACCATACACGTGTCAGGAGATCATCCGCACCCTGATGGGCCACGGCCGCTTTATAGTTAACCGTATTTACGTTCTGTTCCGATATCGGGTAGATACCTCTTCTGAAGATCTGTCCACCGGTAGCGTTGGTTGGATAATTGTTGGGGACCAGTGCGGGATATCCGGTACGGCGATAGTTGTTGTACACTTCCTGTGATTCGGGGAAATTGCTGACCCAGAACTGTGTATAGATCTGTCCCATCTGCTGATCAAAAGTGCCGCCTGCATTATATGAGTTAGTGGCCAGGTAGTCGTTGACCTGCGCTGTGCTGATCGCGCCTGCGGTGCCGGCGATGATGGACCATTGACGCATGGCGGCCTGAACGCCGGTAGTATATAGGCTTGACGCGGTAGCTCCGCTATACCATCCTCTCAGCGCAGCCTCTGCGAGCAGGAAGTTGGATTCGGCAACGGTGAAAAGCATCCTCGGGGCGTTCAGCAACAGGACCGTTTTTGGATTGGGCTCCGAGTAAGTGACAAAATTTGCCGGCACCTGGTTGGCCAGGTTTTGAGGCATTCCTTTTTGTATGGAAGATGTCGTGTCGGGAACTCCGTTGACCCATACCACGGAGATAACGGGCAAGCGGGGATCTTTTGTAGTCTGGAGATAGGTGATCCAGCTGTCCGCATATTTGCCGCCTTCCGTATTGGTCTTTCCGTTCTGGGCGATGTAGTCGGCGTTCCACATATCGAGAAGCAGCGGGTTCTTATTGATGTCCTGACCGCCGGCGATGTAAGACATTTTGGCGATGTCGGCATCGGCCGTGATGACTCCGCCTGCGATGGCCCTGGTCACCCAGGTCTGAGCGGAAGCTGCATCTACCTTCGTCATACGCATGCCCAGGCGCAGCATGAGTGAATAGGCAAACTTCTTCCACTGAGTGGGATTGCCGCCATAGATAAGATCAGAGGCGCCATAGGAAACTGTCTTGCCCGGATCGAGGCTCGAGGCAGCCGCATCCAGTTCGGCCAGCATATTGGCATAGATATCTTTTTGCGCATCGTACACGGGCTTATAATTGGAAGAGTCGTATCCAAGGCTTGCCTGTGAATAAGGAATATCGCCATACAGGTCGGTGATCTTGCTGAAACAATAGACACGCCAGATCCTGGCTTCGGCCAGCTCGTTGATCCGGGATGCATTGCCTGTAACGGCGCCGATGATGATGTGAAGTTCATTGATCTCATCGGGATAGGCGGCGCTGAAAGCAGCAGACGATGCATTGATCTGGCTGGTGATGTATTTTGATCCAAAACCGGCCACATCATTATAGCTGGTGGTATATTGCATAGTACCCATCAGGAAATTGGAGCCGCTGGAGCCGTAGTGTCCGTTGTATCCGGCTCCTTCATATTCGGCCAGCGAGAACATGTACTCAGGGGTGGGTTTCGTAACCGCATCCGGGTTCAGATTGAGGTCCTTGTATCCTTTATCACAGGAGGACATGGACAGGACGACCAGCGCTGCCGACAAGATCCCCGCGTTTTTTCTTATATATTTTGACATAGCGTTTTTGTGTTTAGCGTATTAAAATTTAATGGACAGGTTCAAACCATATGATCTTGTCCGTGGTAACCCGATGGATTCAAAGCCCTGGTTATTGCTATTGGTAAAGCTCTGTTCGGGATCGAAATCGGGTGTCTTTTTATACAGGATGAAGAGGTTGCGGGCCACGAATGAAATGTTGGCCGACTGGATCTTGACCGTTTTGAAACCGCTGACAGGAATACTATAAGAGAAAATGACCTGGCGAAGCTTGATAAAGCTGCCATCATGCGTGAAGAGCTCAGCATACGACTTGTTATTGTCATAATAGTTCCTCAATACGCCGCCGGTTTGAGTGATCACGGTATCATAGGGAGCACCGGACTGATCGACCCCTTTCAGCTCGAGGCCGTTGGCCCTGCCAGGCACGGTAGATTTCAGCTTGCCCATACGCGTTGCATATACTTCGAAGAGGGAGAAGATCTTATTCCCGAATTTACCGTCGAGCAGGATGTTAAGCGAAAGTCTCTTATACCGGAACTCATTGGTCAGCCCCATGGTATAGGGAGCCACGCTATTGCCCAGCTTTTGATCGGCAGTGGTCGAAACAGGGACATGAGACGTCCTGTTATAAATGATCTGCCCGGATTTGGGGTCGCGTGCCATCTTCGGGCCGACGAGCGTACCGAAAGGCTGTCCTACGATATGATCGAGGAAGGCCCAGCTGTTGACGGTAGTGGCAATCTGGATAGAAGGAAGGCCGGGATAAAGCGCGATCACTTTATTGGAATTGTAAGCGAGGTTATAGCTGACGTTCCATCCGAAGTCCTTGGACTGAATGGGTTTACCCGTCAATAAGACTTCCAGACCCCGGTTCCTCAACTCGCCGATATTCAGCAGGGCGAGGGTATAGCCTGAAGGACCGGAGATGCCCGCCTTTACGATATCGTTGGTCGTCTGGCGGTTGTAATAGGTAATGTCAAGACCAAGGCGGTTCTTCAGCAGCTGGATCTCGGCGCCTGCCTCGTAAGTAGTGGACGTATAAGGCTTCAGGTTAGGGTTGGTAATGATGTTATCCTGGGTACTGGGATCAGGGGTCACTTCCTGCAGGGTTGGCCCTGTGCTAGGTACGGAGGTGTAGGTAGGGTTGATCTGGTATGGGTCCGGTGCTCCGCCGCCTACCTGCGCCCAGGATGATCTGAGCTTTACATAGCTGAAGACCTGTGGAAGGGTGACCGCATCGGAAAGGATAAAGCTACCACCGACACTGGGATAGAAGATATGATTATGCTGCGGGCTTAGGGTGGAGAACCAATCCTGACGACCGCTGGCAGTAAGGAATAAAATATTCTTCCAGTCCAGGTCGATGGAACCGAATACAGAAGAGGTTGCTATACGGGGTCTGTAGGGGACGGTGGACAAAGACTGCAGATTGGAGATACTGTAAAAATAGGGCGTGTTGTAATTCGCACCGGTAAATGTAAGCCTGTTCTCCTGGTTGTGCCGGTCGTTGAAACCAGCCAGTGCGGAAAGGTTGAAGTCTTTTGTCAATGCCGTCTTGTAAGAACCTGTAATGAGAGTGTTGTTCTCAAAAAGATTCGTCTTTATACCGGAATACAATCCATTGGGTGTATACAGCGTGCCCGTGGGCAGGATGTTGTAATAATCATAATTGTATTGATCCCGGCTGATCGTTGCCTTGAAGATCAGGTCCTTGATCAGTTCGTAGAAAACGCTTGCCTGACCGATAAAACGATTTTTCACATCATTCTCCTGGAACTTATTGATCACAAAATAACCGTTGGAAGCGATGGAGGCATCGTTCCAGATCTGTTCGTTGCCATTCGAATCATAACCGGGTTTGAGCCAGCGGACATCGGCCGTATTGGCGATCTCCAGCGGTGTCCAGTTGGGATTGGCCAGCGCATCACCGGCGCCGGTGCGGTTGTGCCCGGTCTCGAGATTGTACTGTGCCAGCGCCTCGATAGAGATCTTATCGCTCAGCTTGCTGTTGAGCGCGACGTTGAACGTCTTACGGTCATAAGTGGTCTTTGGCAGGATCCCCTTGCTATTGAGGTCAGCCGCGGAAAAGCGGTAGGTCGTCTTTTCATTGCCGCCGGAGAAGGCGATGCTATTGGTATAGGTCTGACCTGTCTGGTAAAAATTCTGTACGTTATCCTTTTTTGCAGTATAGGGATGATGCAATCCGTCGACAGCTACATAATTGTTGTTGCCGTCAATAGGCGCACCCCAGGATTTTCTGCCGGATGCCTGCGCGCTGATCAGGTCGGTCGATTCGACCCCATCCAGCCCCTGTCCGTACTGGTATTGAAATTGTGGGACAACCGCCACATTCTCGAGGGTTGCGGTGGTATTGTATTCAACACCGACGCCTTTCTGAGCGCGGCCTTTTTTAGTTGTGATCAGGATGACGCCATTCGCCGCGCGGGAGCCATAGAGAGCGGCGGCAGTGCCTCCTTTCAATACGCTGATGGATTCGATATCGTCAGGGTTAATGCCCGCAATGCCATCGCCGCGGTCGATGTTGGTGGTAGACCCGTTGACAGTGGGAGACCCTCCGGGAGTCGAGTTATCGATGGGCATCCCGTTGACCACATAAAGCGGTTGATTATCTCCGTTAAGAGACCCGTTGCCGCGAATGGTGACACGGCTGCTGCCGCCCGGACCTGTGGAAAGACCAGCGGCATTAACGCCTGCTACCTTGCCGGTGAGGGCATTGGCTATATTGTTCTCACGGGCCGTGGTAAATTCCGAGCCCTTTACTTCGGTGACCGAGTAGCCGAGGGATTTCTTCGACCGGTTGATCCCGAGAGCTGTCACGACCACTTCATTAAGACCTCGTGTATTGTCCATGGCGACGGCCAGACCGGACTCCCCGGCCTGGGCGGTAAGATGTTTTGTCTCGAAGCCTACGAAGCTGATTTCCAATTCTACTTTGGTGCCACTCATAGCGGCGGGGAGAGTGAGGTCGAATGCGCCACTGCCGTCTGTGGTAGTAGCGATCCTTTTGTTGCTGGTTACTGCGACAGTTACGCCTGGCAGTGGAGCCCCGTCGGGACCTTTTACCAGCCCCTTCAGATGGGGCTGACCGGCGCCCGGTTGGGCTTTGCCGACAGAGAAGGTAAGGAGACAGCAGACCAGAAGGCTGCTCCAAACAGTTAGTTGGAATCTTGTCATGAGCGGTTGATTTAGTTTTGGTGAACCGGGATGCAGTTTTTGCAAAATCCTACCCGAATGTATTCCAAAAATTTGTAAATGCGAAAATTAATTGCAAATTATTTGCACTAATTGATACAATTCAGACCCAAAATGTTGTGGAAAGTACATCTGGTCGCAAAAATTGCAAAAAATGCAAATTCCTAAAAACAGACGACCCAGATATCATATCTTTATAAATTGTGCCATAGCCCTGCACCAATTATTTTTTGCAACCAAGCTCACAGTGAATGACTAAACTTAAAGCCAACGGCATCCCTGTCGCTTTGCCCAAGAAGGAGCGAAAAAACCTGATCCTTAAGCAGGTCAGTATTCACACTCGTCTCATGTACAACGACCTGGTCAATCTGATCGATGTTTCTGAGGATACGATAAGACGGGATGTAAATGAGCTGGCAGAGGAAGGGCAGTTGATCCGGATCAAGGGCGGCGCTATGTCTGCAGCCTATCATATCGGGCACGATGCGCAGACTTATGCTCAATCCAACAAACATATCATAGCCGACAAGACGCTGACGCTGCTGAGGGAGGATATCATTGTCCTGATCGGTGGAGGAACGACGGCGAGGGAGTTCATCAAAAAGATCCCGAACACCCTTCGGGCTACATTCATTACTGTGAATGTGCTGACAGCGGTGGAGCTGTTGGACAAACCGATAATCAAGACCATTATGATAGGGGGACAGATCTCTGCTTACAGCCAGATGACTGTCAGCGGAGAGGTCTTCGAATATCTTGCCGGCATAAAAGCCGATCTCTGTATCCTTGGTACGAATGCCATCGACTCGAGCAATGGGTTGACGGATTCGGACTGGGAAACGATCCAGGTCAAGAAAGCCATGATCAAGGCCGCGGAAAAGGTGGCGGTGATCGCCATTTCCGAGAAGCTGAACTCCAACATGCAAATGAAGATCGCCGACATGGAAGAGATCGATTATCTCATCACTGAACTCTCACCGGATAGCCCGGAGCTACAGGCTTACCGGTCGAAGAACCTAACGATTTTATGAAGAAAAGCACTTGTATCCTCTCCTTTTCGCTTCTTTTTTGTACGTCTGCTTTTGCACAGTTATCCGTAAACAAGCTACAAACGGAAAACCTCCCTGCTCCACTGACGGTGGAAAGCAAATTACCGCGTCTGAGCTGGCAGCTGGAAAGTCCCGACCGGGGTGTCTTACAGACAGCCTATGAGATAAAGGTCAGTGACCGGCCCGATGGCGGAGGCTCTGCCTGGAACTCTGGCAAACTACTGTCGGATCAATCGCTGCAGGTAGTGTATGCGGGTGCGGAGCTGCAGTCCGGGAAAAAATATTACTGGAAGGTCCGCGTCTGGGATAATAAAGGCAGGGTTTCCCCCTGGAGTGCAACCGCCTGGTGGCAGATGGGTCTGCTGGATCCCGGAGACTGGAAGGCCCGGTGGATCAGTCCTGATATGGGAGAGGACAGCCTGCGCAGCCCGCTGCTGCGGACCACTTTTTTGGCAGAGAAGGGCATCGTTTCTGCTACAGTCTGGTTTACCGCGCACGGGCTTTATGAAGCGCAGATCAATGGCCAGCGGGTCGGCGATGCGCTGCTTACTCCTGGATGGACCTCCTATCATAAACGTTTGCAATACCAGGGCTATGATGTAACTCATCTGATCCGGCCCGGCAAAAATGCTATCGGGGCCATGCTGGGCAGTGGCTGGTATCGGGGTTATATAGGATTTAGCGGACAGCATGAATATTATGGGAAGGACCTGGCATTGCTGGCACAGCTGGTCATAAAATATAAAAACGGGCATGTACAGACGGTCGTCTCAGGACCGGGCTGGCAGTCGGCTTATGGAGAAGTGCTGCGGTCCGAACTCTATCACGGGGAAACCATCGATCACCGCCAGGAAAAGCGCGGCTGGAGCCAACCTTCCTATGAAGCCACCGGCTGGTCGGGTGTACAGACGGTGAACATCCCAAAAGAGACGCTGGTTGCGACGATCAGCGAGCCGGTGAAAAAGCAGGAGAGCTTTCAGGTAAAAAAGGTGCTGACCACGCCCAAAGGTGAGGTCGTCATCGATTTCGGGCAGAATCTGACCGGCTGGGTCAGCGTAAAGATAAAAGGGAAGGCCGGCGACAGCATCCGCCTGTCCCATGCCGAGGTGCTGGATAAAGCGGGCAACTTCTATACGGCGAATCTGCGCAGCGCAAAGGCGCAGGATCTGTATATTCTCAAGGGCGGTGAGGAAGAAAGGTTCGAGCCGCACTTTACGTTTCATGGTTTCCGTTATGTCCGCGTGGAAGGGCTGACTGGCAGCCTGAACCCCGACGACTTTACCGCGGTAGCCCTTTATTCGGACATGCCGGCGACCGGCAGCTTTGAGTGTTCCGATCCGATGATCAATCAGCTGCAGCACAATATTCAATGGGGACAAAGGGGAAACTTCCTGGATGTCCCGACCGATTGTCCGCAGCGTGACGAAAGGCTTGGCTGGACGGGTGATGCACAGGTCTTTTCCCGTACGGCTGCCTTCAATCGCGGTGTAGAGCCTTTTTTTACCAAATGGCTGAAGGATGTCAGCGCAGACCAGCTGCCAAACGGTTCGGTCCCCTTTGTCATCCCGAATGTACTGGGTGATGGCTCCAGCGGTAGCACCGGCTGGGCCGACGTAGCGACTATTATTCCCTGGAATTTATACCTGGCATATGGAGACCGCAGGGTGCTGGAGCAACAGTATCCCGGCATGAAGGCCTGGGTAGAATATATGCGCGGACAGTCGAAAAACAATCTGTGGAATACGGGCTTTCACTTTGGCGACTGGCTTTTTTACCGGCCAGCCGATGACGTCGACGGCAAGTCGGCTGTCACCGACAAATACCTGATCGCACAATGCTTTTTTGCACATTCCACCGAGCTGCTGATCAAGACCGCAGCTGTCATCGGGAAAAAAGAGGATGTCAGCAGGTATACCCTGCTGCTGCAACAGATAAAGGGTGCTTTTGTAAGGGAATACATGACCCCAAACGGTCGTTTGGTATCCGGTACACAAACAGCCTATGTACTGGCACTGCAGTTCGACATGCTGCCGGAGGCCCTGCGCAAACAGGCGGCGGACAGGCTGGCGCAAAATATCAAGGATTATGACTATCATCTGACGACCGGCTTCCTTGGCACGCCTTATCTTTGTCATGTATTGAGCCGCTATGGCTATACCTCGGTGGCCTATCGCCTGTTGATGCAGGACAGTTATCCATCCTGGTTATACCCGGTGAAAATGGGCGCTACCACGATCTGGGAAAGATGGGATGGCATCAAGCCGGATGGTACCTTTCAGACTCCGGATATGAATTCCTTTAATCACTATGCCTATGGCGCTATCGGGGACTGGATGTACCGGGTAGTAGCCGGTCTCGATACCTATGAGAATGGACCGGGCTATCATCATAGCCTGATCTCTCCGCATCCCGGCGGTACTCTCACGTCTGCCGGCGCTGATCTGCAAACCGGCTATGGCCGCCTGAGCAGTCACTGGAAGCTGGAGAACGAATCCCTGCTGATAGACCTGGTCGTCCCCGCCAATACGACGTCTACGGTCTATATACCGGCTCCGGAAGGTGGGCTTATTACGGAAGGAGGGCAGCCGCTGGCTTCGGTGAAGTCTATAAGCGTAGAGAGGGTCGAAAGAGGATACCTGATCGTTAAATTAGGGTCGGGTCAGTATCATTTTAAGGTGGCAAAGTAGAGGGGTTATGAGACGAATTGTACAATTACTTTTTATGGTTTTCTTCCTCGGCGCAGGCCAGCTCCGCGCGCAGCAGCCGGATACGCCAACGCATCTGATCCGGATCTACGAGGACGATGATTTTATCAATATCTGGGGCCAGGGAACGGACAACGCCTATACCAACGGTACCCGGCTGGATTATTTCTACAACCTTACGCATCCTTCCCGGTTCTTTATCGACAGGATCCTGCCAAAAGCCGGGGCAGGCAGTGTGAATACCTATGGCTGGGGCATCGTGCAGCTGATGTATACGCCTGACGATCTCACCAGCAAGGCCTATAACCCCCATGACTACCCTTATTCGGGCGCCCTTTTTGCCTCTCATACTTTATCTTCGTATAATCCCATCAAAAAATATTCTTTTCAAAGCGAGCTGATCCTGGGTGTCATCGGCCCTGCTGCACTGGCCGGACCGACGCAGAGACTGGTACACGGATGGGAAGGTTTTGATGTGCCGGAAGGCTGGGGTCATCAATACAGCAACGACCTTCTTCTGAATATAAATGTGACGGCCGAGAAACAGCTGGCAGAGACCGGAAAAGGACTCGAGATCATCGGCGGCAGCCAGGTCTCGGTGGGGACCATGCAAAACAGTCTCACCGTCTATCCTTTGATCCGGTTTGGCAACATGACGGCCTATTTCGATGGGTTTATCAGCCAGTATTCGGGTACGGGTCTGAACAAAGAGGGCAAACGAAAAGGGCAGTTCTATTTTTTTATAAAACCGGCTGCACAGCTGATCCTGTCGAACGCACTGGTGCAAGGAGGCGTCTTTACACACAATCCCAACATTCATGCCGGCGACGGAAATATCAAACCACCGGACACAACGGGAGGACAGCCCGGCGCAACAGCAGAGCCACCTCCCCCGGCTGCATTGCCCTACCCTCCCATAAACAGGCTGCAAGCTTCTTTAACGTACGGGGCGGTGTTCAATTCAGGACATTTTAGCTTATCCCTCTCCCAGATAACTGCTTCTGCACAGCTAAAAGGGTTGTATTGTCATCAGACCGGAAACATCTCTCTCTACTTTAGCTGGTAAATTCTTCGGCGGATAATTTTTTTGTTAATTCTTTGAACCTTTTTTTTCGGACGGCGTTTATTATAGTCACAGGAAAAAACATAAGAATCAACAGCGCGTAATTATTCGATAACATAAAACCAACGAAGATGAAAACGACACGTAAGATTGGCGTAATGACTGCCCTATTAGTAAGTTTAGCATTTGCCTCCAAGGCACAAACACAGACACAAAGCACTCCCCCTTCAGGACAAAGCACTCCCCCTTCAGACAAACAGGAATTCCGGCTCAGCGTAGGCCCCGAAGCAGGTGTACCCATTGGACAGCTCTCCAACGGTTATGGCTGGTTCCTCGGTGGTACCGTCCAGGGCGAATTGCCAATTGCAAAAAATTTCTATGTGATTGCCAATGCGGGTTATAATAATTTCTTTGTAAAGAACGGTGTGATCCCTAACCAGGATGTACGTACGATCCCGGTAAAGGCTGGTCTGAAGTATTTCTTCGTTCCAAACCTTTTGTATGTACAGGCTGAAGCAGGAGCATCTTTCCTCGTCGACAAATCCGATCTGTCTGCGGATAAGTCAACGAATTTTGTTTATGCTCCATCAGTAGGTGTATTACTCAAGCTGGCGCCGAAGAATTACCTGGATATCGGCTTCCGCTTCCAGGGCAATGGCAGCTTTTATAACAATGGAACGTATGGCAATGTCCTCGGCCTGCGGGTAGCGTATAGCTTCGGGCTATAATTGGTAAAGGCGTACTAAACTTAAAATAGACGATAAAGACCGCCTGAAGGGCGGTTTTTATCTTTCTTAATCTAGGTTAATGGCAGGGCACGCCGTTTGGCGCTAATTTTGTGGAAGAAATTACTTAAATTGTTGTTCAAACATTAAAAAATTGCTTTATGGCTACTAAATGGATCCTCGATCCCTCCCACTCAGAAGTACAGTTCAAGGTAAAACACATGATGATCTCCAATGTCAGCGGCGAATTCACGAAGTTTGACGCCGCCGTGGAAACAGAAGGAGACGATTTCCAGACAGCCAAAGTGACCTTTACCGTAGACGTAGACTCGCTCACCACAAAGAACGAGCAGAGAGACGGTCACCTGAAGTCCGTCGACTTCTTTGATGCGGCAAATTTCCCCGAGATGAAATTCGTCGCGACAAAATACGAGAACGTTGACAACGACGGTTCCTATGAAATATACGGAGACCTCACCATCCACGGCATAACTCAGCCGGTAAAGCTCGATGCTGAATTTGGCGGTGTCATAAAGGATCCATGGGGCAGCACCCGTGCCGGCATCACCGTCACCGGTAAGATCAACCGTAAGATCTTCGGTCTGAGCTGGAGCGGCACAACAGAAACCGGCAGCCTCATCGTCAGCGATGAAGTTCGTCTCCATGTAGCCCTGGAATTTGTAAAAGCATAATATATACCGGCCTCCTCCAATTGTCCTCCTTTGGGGGAGGCCTTCTTATAATTGTGTATATTTGCGGCATGCATTATGTTTCTGTTGAAGGTTTAAGCAAATCATACGGCGTCAAGCCACTGTTCACGAATATCACGTTTCATATAGAAGAAGGGGATAAGATCGCCCTGGTCGCAAGAAATGGCAGCGGAAAGTCCACCCTGCTGAAAATACTCTCTGGCAAAGACACTGCCGAAGGCGGCACGGTATGGATCCATAAGGATGTCACGGTCGCCCTGTTCGAGCAGGAACCCGTTTTCAAGGAGGACAAATCGATCCTCGACAATATTTTCGATCACAATCACCCCGTTATCAATGCCATCAAAGCCTATGAACTGGCCAGCGATGAAGAGGACGTAGATAAGATAACCGACGCCATCGTCCGGTTGGACGAACTGAATGCCTGGGATTTCGACACCAAGGTCAAAGAGATACTGGGCAAGCTCAATATCCATCATCTGAACCAGGCTGCCGGGACTTTATCCGGCGGACAGCGCAAGCGGGTAGCCCTGGCGAAAACCCTGATCGACATCGGATTCGAGCACAAGCATGTCCTGCTGATCATGGATGAGCCTACCAACCACCTCGATGTGGAGATGGTCGAATGGCTCGAGCATTATCTAAACCAGGAAAAGGTCACCTTGCTGCTGGTCACACACGATCGTTATTTCCTTGACAATGTCTCCGAAGAGATCTGGGAAATGGACAGCAGCAATCTGCATGTTTATAAGGGGGATTATGAGAACTTCCTCGAGAAAAAGACCGCCCGCATCGAAAATGACACGGCTTCGATCGACAAAGCCCGCAATACATACCGGAAAGAGCTGGAATGGATGCGCAAGCAGCCAAAGGCCCGGACGACAAAAAGCAAAAGCCGCCAGGATAACTTTTATGTAGTCGAGGCAAAGGCCAAACAACGGATCGAAGACCAGCAGGTCGAGCTCCAGATGAAGATGAACCGGCTGGGCGGTAAGATAGCCGAGCTGAAAAAGGTATATAAGAGCTTTGGCGAAAAAGTCATTTTGAAAGGGTTCGACTATACTTTCAAAAAGGGCGAACGCCTCGGTGTTATCGGAAAGAATGGCGTCGGTAAGTCTACCTTTATCAACATGCTCCAAGGCATTGAAGAGCCGGACAGCGGCAAGATCAATATCGGTGAGACGGTGATCTTTGGCAACTATTCCCAGTCGGGACTGGTCATCAAGGAAGATATGCGGGTGATAGAATATGTGAAGAATATCGCCGAGCATTTTCCACTGGCCGCCGGCGGATCGCTTAGCGCAGCCCAGTTCCTCCAGCTTTTTCTCTTTCCGCCGGAACAGCAATATACCTATATCTCCAAACTCAGCGGGGGCGAAAAAAGACGTCTCCACCTGCTGTCTATCCTCTTCCGCAATCCCAACTTCCTCGTGCTGGATGAGCCCACCAATGACCTGGACCTGCAGACACTCGCCATCCTGGAGAACTTCCTCAGCGAATTCCAGGGCTGTCTGCTGATCGTCAGCCACGACCGGTATTTTATGGACAGGCTGGTAGATCACCTGCTTGTGCTGGAAGGCAACGGTTTTGTCCGGGATTTCCCGGGCAACTATTCCCAGTACCGCGAATGGCAGAAGCTGGATGATGACCAGGCAGAATTTCGCCCACCGGGAGATAGCTACAAGCCACAGCCCAGCTCCACTCCTGCCGTTAAAGTGGCCGAAGCCCCGCCTGCTCCGGCTGCACCAAAAAGACAGGCTTCATATAAAGAAAAAAGAGAGTTTGAAGACCTGGAGAAAGAGATGGCCCGGCTGAACCAGGAAAAAAAGGAGATCACCGAGAAGTTAAACAGCGGAACGGCCCCCTTTGACCAGCTACAGCAGATGTCTATCCGGATCGGGGAGATCAGCCAGATCCTGGACAATAAGGAACTGCGCTGGCTGGAACTGAGCGAGATCATGGCTTAATTCAACCGTTCATCCATTTATCATTTTCCTGCTGCCCCATAAAGGGCAAAGGGCCTATATTTGGCCGCTCAATCCGGGCTCATCCCGGTAATACAATCAAAACACAATAACTTTCATGAGAAGACTCCTCTTATTACTGTCAGTATGCACTGCCGGCGTCGCACAGGCCCAAAAGATCGCAGATCCAAGGCCTTTTGCAAAGACCATCACGGCAGAAGACTTAAAAAAACATTTGTACATCGTAGCCAGCAAAGAGTTCGAAGGCCGGGAAACGGCCACAGAAGGTCAGCGGAAAGCTGCAGCCTACATCGAGAACGATTTTAAAAGCCTCGGCCTCAAACCAGGAAATGGTGACAGCTACCAGCTGTATTATCCTGTCTTCCAGGACTCGCTGGAAGGTGCCGAACTAACCGTCAATGACCAGTCTTTCACCCTCAACAAGGATTTCTTCGCAAGCACAGGCTCTAATTTCAATGCCGGGCTGATGAGCAGCGAAGTCGTTTTCGCGGGTTATGGCATCAGCGATAGCAGCCGCAACGACTACAAGGGCCTGGACGTAAAAGGAAAGCTCGTGCTGGTCCTGGGCGGTCAGCCCGCGGGCACTGCCCCTGCGCCGACAAGAGGAAGAGGCGCCGGCTTCTATGCAAAACAGGATGCAGCTCAGAGAAATGGCGCCGCGGGAGTATTGATCCTGCAGGCCAACGTTCCCCGTCAGCTGTTTGCACCCAAAGGGAATATGTACCTGAGCGAATACAAAAAGCTCATTTATCCCGAAAATTTCTATATAACCGATAAGGTGGCGCACGCTATCCTCGGAAACGATTATAAAACAATCTTAGCCGGTCAGCCCCAGCCAAAGCCATATACAGTCAACGTAAAGATGGCCTTTCACAAGAACACCCTCCGGTTGAAGAGCAGCGATGTGCTGGGCTTCCTGGAAGGCGGCGATCTGAAAGACCAGATCGTCGTCCTTTCTGCGCATTATGACCATCTCGGCAAAAGAGATACGGTGATCTATTACGGCGCCGATGACGATGGTTCAGGCACCGTGAGCATACTTGAGCTGGCCGAAGCTTTTGCAAAAGCAAAGGCGGCAGGCAAGGGCCCGCGCCGCAGCATTCTTTTCCTGGCCAACTCCGGTGAGGAGAAAGGATTGTTCGGCTCGCAATATTACTCAGAGCATCCGACCTATCCCCTGGATCACACGACGGTGGATCTGAATATCGATATGATCGGCAGGATCGACCCCAACCGTACCGTCGGAGATTCGACAAATTATGTGTATGTGGTCGGCGACGACAAACTGAGCACGGAACTCAAGCCTATCAGCGAAGGCATGAACAAGAAGTATTCGAAGCTCGAGCTGGACTATAAGTTCAACGATCCTACTGATCCGGAACGCATTTATTATCGCAGCGACCATTACAATTTTGCGCGTAAAGGTGTGCCCATTATCTTCTACTTCGATGGCATCCATAAGGATTATCACAAGCCTTCCGACACCCCGGACAAGATCAATTATGACATCATGGAAAAACGCGCCCGGTTTGTATTCTTTACAGCCTGGGAGATGGCGAACCGCAATGATATGCTGAAGCGGGATATACCGCTGAACTAGTTCCTCTTAACTCGTTATCAAAAACCTCCTTCGGGAGGTTTTTTACTTTACGATACGATAGCAATAACGGAACAGCTTCCCCTGAAAATCAAACGGCGTCGTAGCATTGGTAATATCTTTGAGTAAAGAGGCTTTGATCTTCTCTGTTTCCATTTGGAATTTGCGGTAGTTGGTACTGAAGTATAATGTGCCGCCCGGCCGCATGATCCGCAGGGTTTGATTGATCATTTCGGCATGATCGCGCTGGATGTCAAGAAAGTCTTTCATGCGTTTGCTGTTGCTGAATGTGGGAGGGTCCATTACGGCGATATCATAAAAGTCGGCGGGAGCATCGTCGAGCCATTGTTTGACGTCGGCATGGATGAAATGGACTTGCGAAGCCGGTGTGTTCAGCTTCATGTTCTCTTCGGCCCAGGTGAGATAGGTCTTTGAGAGATCGACCGAGTCGACCCTTGCAGCACCACCGGCTGCCGCATAAACAGAAAAGGAACCGGTATAACAGAACAGGTTCAGCATCCGTTTGTCTTTTGCTTCTTCGCGCACCATCCCACGAGTGATACGATGGTCGAGGAAAAGACCGGTGTCCAGGTAATCCGTGAGATTAATGCGGAAGGAAAGACCAGCTTCTTTTGCGATGAAGAATTCTTGTTCGCTGGCCAGCTTCTCGTACTGTCCGTGGCGACCGGCTTTGCGCCGGCGTTCGCGGAAATAGATCCGCTCGTCGGGGATGCTCAGTATTTCGCTGACGGTAGGCACGCAGGATTCCAGCCAGGCCTGGTGCTCCTCTTCGGTCATGCCATGCCGCCGTTGGTATTCTGCGAGATAGACTTTATCCTCATAGATCTCGATACAAAAAGGGAATTCCGGCAGGTCGTGGTCATAAACGCGATAGCAGGTAATATTCTGTCGCCGCGCCAGCTTTGACGAATGTTTGTACATTTTTGTCAGCCGGTTGCGGAACATTTGCAGCTTTTCCTCGCTGATACGAACAGGTCTGCTTTCTTCACTCATGCACGGGAATTTTGTTTTGTTGTAAAGATCTGAATCCTATCGCTGCCAGCACACATGCTCCGAAGACAATGTACCACAAAGCCGAGAAGCCGGCGTGTTCCGCTACCTGTGAACCGCCTACCGGTCCGATCACCTGCGCAATGGACCAGGCAATGGTATAGAGTCCCGCATATTGCCCCCGGTTGACCGGTAAGGTGCGGCCTATCCAGAAAGAGTTCATAAAAGGCATCGAACATATTTCCCCCATCGTGGTGAGGATCATGCAAAAGAATGCGGCATAGATGGACAGCGGTAAAATAGTAAGAAGGACATAGGAAAGCCCTACCAGCATAACTCCGTAAAAGATATAAAAAAGATTTTCCTTCTTCCCTTCCAGCTTAAAGACCAGCACCATTTCCACCACGGTGATGAGCAGGCCGTTGAGGGTCATCAGCAGGCCGATCATATATTCGGGCATGTGCAGGACTTTTTTATAATAGATCGGCAGCGTGGAGAACAATTGAAAAAAACCGCATCCGAAGACAACGATAAAGCCAATAAAACGCAGATAGATGGTATCCCTGTACGGAGAAAGGACTGGTTTGTCATGGGTCGCAGCATGGTGAACAGGCGCACTTGCAGCCTCCAATGGCAGGAACCAGCGCAGCAGCAACACACCTGCCAGGTTGGTAAAGCCATCGACCCAAAACAGAAGCTGATAATTAATGGAAGCCAGGATCCCTCCGATGGCTCCGCCCACGGCCCAGCCCAGGTTGACGGCCAGCCGGTTCAGTGAGAACGACCGGGTCCGGTTCTCCTCTTTGCTGTAATGGGCGATGGCCGTGGAATTTGCCGGCCGGAAAGCGTCATTGACCAGGCTAAGCAGGAAGGTACACAGGCAGATCAGCGGATAGCTTTTCATCTGCCCCAGTACCATGAACAGGATGCCCCCGCCGGTGAGGGTAATCCACTGGACCCGCTGAAAGCCGAAGCGGTCGGTCAGCCGGCCGCCGATAAATCCGCCGCATACCGCGCCAAAACCAAAGATGCCCATGACCAGACCGGCCTGTCCGATGGTATACCCTATGGAAGTGAGATAGATCGTCATAAACGGGACGACCATCGTGCCGCTGCGATTGACCAGCATGACAAGCGAAAGGAGCCAGGTAGACCTGCTCAAGCCACTGTAAGCATTCTGATATAGGGAAATGGTGCGGGCCAGCATAAGTGTGTAAAAATAAAGAAATAGGCGCTCTCCCTTTAAGCAAAAGTAGGAAGAGCGCCTATTTCATCTTATGTCTGCAATGCTCCGCATTACAGGGGCCCACCCGGTTGGGCAGGCTTTTTTATCTGAACGGCGTACTATTTTCCGCCAAATACCTTTTTCAGCAGATCATCCACCTGTGCAGCGGGGTTCTTCCGGATATTTTTTTCTTCCTGGGCAACATAATAGAACACCCCATCCAGCGCTTTCTGCGTGGCGTAACCCGGAAGGTCGGTGTTGACCTTACTGACCAGGGGCATTTTGTTGTAGGTATCGAAGACGGTCTTCCAGTACTTTGTGGCGCCGGTCTTTTGCAGGGAGGAGTCTATTACGGGGCGGAAGGCCGTCGTCAGCTGAGCTGAAGTGCTTTTCCGCAGGTAACCGGTGGCGGCAGTGTCGGCTCCTTTCAGGATGCCTAGACCATCCGAGACGCTCATGTGCGTGATGGCGTTCAAAAAGATCGGGGCGGCGGACTTGGCGGCATCTTCTGCGGCCCGGTTGAGGCTCAGGATGGCATCATCGACCTGTTTGCCAAAACCAGCGCTCCGGAGTGTTTTTTCCACTTTTGCCGCCTCGGGGGGAAGGAGTATTTTTACGGCTGCGTCTCTAAAAAAGCCATCCACAGCAGACAATTTGTCAGAACTTTTGGTCGTACCACGGGACAGGGCCTCTTTCAAACCGGCCACAATATCATCGGAACTAAGGCCTTTGCCGCCTTTGAGGGAGCTGATGGCGCTTTTAGCACCCCCGAGCAGGCCACCCTGGGCGTGGGCCATCATAGCAAAAAAGAGGAAAACGATCAGGGCATAGGAAAACTTTCTCATTCAAGGATATTTTGCGTTTACAAATAGGGATTAAAAATAAGGGCAAATCATGATAAAGTTATGTTAAGTAACGACGCAGGGGCTTATTTATTGCGGGTCAATATATTAAGAAGAAACACCTTATTTTTGCGCGACAATTCAACTATCATGAATGTAAAAAAGAAAATAATCCTTTCTTCTCTTTGTGTATCCGCCGGCCTGGGTGTTCTGGCGCAGGCAAAGGCTCCCGCTAAAACCGCTAAAAAACCCGCTTCGGCTACCACGGCCAGCGCGCCCATCCTTAAGACCCCGCAGGATTCTTTGAGCTATGCGATCGGTCTGAGCGTGGCCAATTTTTACAAACAGATGAATATTACCAATATCAACTCTGCTTTGGTAACCCGCGCCATAAATGACGTCAATAAGAAGGGCAAAACGCTGATGGATGACCAGCAGGCCAATACCTGCATGAGCAATTATATTCAAAAGACAAAGGCAGAAAAAGCCTCCGGTAATAAAAAGATCGGTCTGGATTTCCTGGCCGCCAACAAGAAGAAACCCGGCGTTGTAACCCTGCGGAGCGGTTTGCAATATACTATCCTGAAAGAAGGCACTGGCGCTAAGCCCGCATTGACGGATATGGTACGTGTACACTATCATGGCACGCTGATCGACGGAAAGGTCTTTGACAGCAGTGTGGAAAGAGGTCAGCCGATCGAGCTGGCGGTGAATGGTGTCATTCCCGGCTGGACCGAAGCGTTGCAGCTGATGTCGGTGGGCAGCAAGTGGAAGCTTTTCATTCCTTCCAACCTGGCGTATGGCGATCAGCAGGCCGGGCCGATGATCGCGCCGGGATCTACCCTGGTTTTTGACGTGGAATTGCTGGATATCGTGAAGAAGCCAGCAGCGCCGGGCACTGTGAACGCACCGGACAGTACTTCCCATTAATGCTGATTTGCCCGGAAAAGATTATCCGTGGCTTGTAATATTTTCGCTTTTAGTTTCGGATTATAGTCCGGGTGTTTCGCTAAGAAATTCCGGACTATTTTCATTTCAGCGGGTGTCCGGCACCAGCCGAAACTGGCCTGCAGCCAGCTTTGCGGGAAGAAGACGTCACCGGTACGCTGGATGTCCTCCAGCCAATCCAATGAAGGTTGCAGGTATTTCTCTGCCGAAGCCGCACGGAACGGATGATGGAGATACCCAACGGCTGTCAGCACCCAGGATTCTTTCCGCCTCGCCGCGGGAGTCTGCAAGCTTGTAAAAAAACTATCTCTTTGTTTCTCCTCATTGGATAACGCGGGCAGGAGATAGATCAGTCGCTGGCGCCGATCGTTATTTTGGATCCGTGTCAATTGCTCATCCAGGATGTCCTTGCTGCCGGCATAGTTCCTCAGGGCGAGGGCAGCGGCAAGACTGGTATAGTCATCCTCTGTCAATACCACGCCGGCGGGTGCGCGGCGCTGTTTCCAGACGGCATAGATCGTATCCATCGCCTGTTGGGTCGTGGCGATACTGGCAAAGGTGCGGAATAGCTGCTTCCGTTCGTTCACCGATGACACGGATCGCAAGGCCGACCAGCAATCCTGTTCGAGACCGGCCGCCAGCGAATCTCTTGCGGCGGGCGGCAGAAAACGCCAGAAGACCGATTGCAGCTGGTCCAGGAGGATATTGAGGTTCAGCTCTTCAGGCTCATGCGTCAGCAGGTGACGATTGTAAACCAGCAGCTCCCGCGGGCTAAAGGCCCGGCCATCCAGCATGTTCTCATAGTTGTTGATATAGGAAGCGGCGCGTTGAAGCGAAGAGGTTTTGGGCAATAAGGGCAAGGCTTTAAGATCGACCGGGAAGACTCCGTATCCACGACCATCTGAATTAAAAAGAAGGGCCAGCGGCTGTGCCTTTCCGATAGCGGCCGGTAAGGAAACAGACGGCTTACTGCTGTTGACATTCAACTCCTCTACCCCATCGGCATAGACAAGGGCAAGCCTGAATAATTCAGGCTGAATGGGTCCCGGACCATTCTCTCCACGCTGGCTGATGATAAGGCCGCTGATCTTTCCATCCTTAACTTTAAGCTTATAAGAAAATACGGGACGCCCTGTGCCTTCGACCCATACCGCATCCCAGGCGGTGAGATCGATGTTCGTATGCGACTGCAGGGCATGGACCAGGTCGGGCCAGCTGGCGTTGCCGCCGGCATATTTTTTAAGATAATCGCGCAGGCCGTCGCGAAAGGCATCGGCTCCCATCAGCTGTTCCAGTTGCCGCATGACGATGGGCGCCTTGTGATAAATGATATTCCCATAGAGCGATCCGGCTTCGTTGAGATTGGCAAGTTTCTGCCGGATGGGATGTGTCCCGCCTGTACGTTCGATACTATAAGCCGCGGGATAATGGTCCGTGAGAAATTTAAGATCGTAGTTGTTGTCGTGCAGCGTGAGATCGCTGTGAGCTTCGTAGGAGCTGCTTCGCCACGCTCCTTCTCGCTCGTAACCTTCGCTACGCTCGGTTATATCTGCCATGAAATTAGCAAAGACCTCTTTCATCCAAACGTCGGTGAACCAGGTCATGGTGACCAGGTCGCCAAACCACATGTGAGCCGTCTCATGTGAAAGCAGGTTTGACCGGCTGATAAATTGTTCCCGCGTTGCGCCGGAGTCGAGAAAGAGTGTGCTGGCCTTGTACTGAATGGCGCCCGGATGTTCCATGCCACCGAACTGAAAATCGGGGATGGCTACAAAATCAAACTTCTGAAAGGGATAGGATATGCCGGTATACGTTTGCATAAACTGCAGGGCCTGGGCTTCGATACGAAAGATAGAGTCAAGGCTAAGCCTGAGTTTGGTACTATCGGTCTCGCGATAAAGAAAATTCATGGGCCGGCCATCGGCTATGGTGGTGGCTGCCGCAAACTTGCCCGCGGCAAAGGAAAAAAGATAGGTACTGATCTTATCGGAAGGGCGGAAACGGAGACGGGTATTATCGCCTTCCTGCATCGAGTCGAGTACGGGGGCATTGGCTATTGCTTTCCAGCCGGCGGGTTTTGTCAGCGACAAGGTGAAGACAGCCTTGAGATTGGGCTGATCGAAACAGGGAAAAAGCGTACGCGCCCTGTCCGGTACGAGCAGGGTATACAAAAAGTCCGTGTTGCGATTGAGCGCTGCATCTCCGGCGATAAAGCGTAGCTCCACCGTATTAAGCCCTGGTTTCAGCAGGACCGTTGGCAGCCGCAGATGTTCGTTGGTAAACGTCACAGGGACCGGCTGGTTATTGACGCGCAGACCCAAAGGAGCGACGCCTTTGAAGTCCAGGAGAAGCGGAAAGTTTTTCAGGCCTTCCACATTGTCCCTGTATTGAAATGTGAGCTTTTCTTCCCCTGTTACCGGTACCGACTTTTCCGCCGGAAGATGAAATACAAGGTCATAGTGAATATCTGTCAGCCGGGCGGCCCGGTAATTAGCCAGGGAAAAGGATACTCCTGCCTGACCGATGCTGTCCGGGAGACCCTGTCCGCTTGCAGCAATGGTAAAAAAAAGGAGGATGAGGAACGAAAGCGGTCTGGCTGTCGGCATATCTGGAAATTGAAACAGAAAAATACAGCATTTCCCTTTATAAATTCGGGAAACTGGTGGTAAATTGGGTGATGATCAAGCCCGTTTTTTTATTACTAACCCTTATCCTACTTCGTACTGACCAGGATGTAAAAGTGATCACGTATTCTACCGGCCGGACTGATACGGATGGTTATGAAAGTCTTTCGTTCTGGATCAAGAGCAATCAGCGCGCCTATGTCCGCTATGCTCATGGCAAAGAGGCGGAAGACATCGAGCTGGGATGGGCCGGACCGGATCGGCAGAATAACAGGAAAGGTTTCATTGTGCGATTCCCTGCGCCGGATACGCTGACCTGGATCATAACGCCTATGGACTCTACGCTGCATGTCGCCGACCGGTGGGGGAAGTATGGGAAGGCATACCACTGGGAAAATGAAAATGCCGGTACCGGTGATTCTGTTTGTTCGATATGTGCACAAAGTTCGAAACAAGCAATGAGCTGGCTACGGAAATATTTTCTCCAATAGCCAGCTCAGATTGTTGCATGGCGGGCCGGTTCGGCCGCCGTCTAATTCTTTTTATCGTCGTCTGCCTTTTTCCTCAACTGCTCCAGCAATTGCAATCCTAACAAACCGCTGATCGGGTTGCCGGCGTCGCCATTGCCTCCGATAAGGATCTCGGGCATGATCTTGATATGCTGTTCACCGATGGCTTCCATCACTTTCAGCTGGGTGAAATTGTCGCCGCCCATGGCTTCTACGGCAAGCTTATACGATTCGGCGGAGGACTTACCGATGGCCAGGATCTTTTCTGCTTCTGCATTACCGGTAAGGGAGATCTTTTCCGCATCGGCCTTTGCCAGCCATTCTATCTTCTCCGCGTCGGCCTTTGCCAGCAGTCTTGTTCTTTCTGCTTCCCCGCTGGCCAGCAGCTTGAGGCGATCGGCCTCCGCAGTAGCCTGCAGGCGGACGCTGTTGGCGTCACCGGTGGCTTTCTTTACGGAAGCATCGGCAATGCGTTCGGCGATGAGCACGCCCTGATCGGCTTTTACGATCTCCTTTTGGATCTCTGCAATAGCCGTCTCCTTTTCGAGGCTTTGACGTGTTTCCTGCGCCTTCATCTGCGTATCGTAGGTGACCTTCTGCTCTTCGGCGAGCTTACGGTCGGTGAGGGTCTTCATCAGGCTCTCCGGCGGAACGATGTCTCCGATGAGGGTATCGACGCCGATGACGTTGTATTGTTCCAGCACTCTTCCGATATGGTTCCGGGCGGCCTCCTGTCTTTCCTTACGGGCGCCAAGGAAGGAGATAACATCGCTGTCCTGGGCCGAGTTACGGAAATAGTTGCCGATAGTCGGCTCCAGCACCTGGCTGACGAGGTTGACCATATTCCCGAAGCGGGCTATGACCTTTGGCGCTTCATGGGTAGGTATATGGATGATCTGTGCAACGTCGAGGTTAAAGGGGAAGCCGTCCTTGCTGCGGACCGTGATAGTCGACAGGTTCTTATCCAGCTGATGCGCTTCGCTGCGGGCGCTGGCCCAGTTGAGCACGAGGTTGGTGGTCGGCACCAATTCCACTTTCAGGATATAAGGATTGACGGGGTATTTCCCGGGACCAAACGGTTCCGCCCAAACGCCTTTTGAGCCACGGGCCACGATGTTGCCGTGCTTAAACTCTATTCCGCTGAGGTCTACCCCTTCGCTGCCGACATAAGAGATGACAACGCCCACATAACCGATGGGGATCTCCGTCATCTTCACCATATCCACTTTTACGAACCAGGGATTGAGAAAATATGAACCGGCAAGGATCACCTGTTCCTGGAGCCCTTTATAACCACCGCTGGAAAGGAAGAGGTCTGCATCCTGGAATTTGTTGTGGTCGCCGATGATCTTTCCGGCTATCTGTCCGTCATCGAGCGGTTTACCCTCCAGCGTGGTGACGATGCCTACGGCATTGTCCGGGATGCTGATCATGTCGGTGATCTCCACGTCGAACAGGAAGGTGTTGATACGATACGATCCGGGAGTCATGATGCCGGTCTGCCGGCCTTTGCGGCCGCCATTCTTCAGGAAGGCTTCCGCATCCTGGAAGGAATCGCAGGGCACTTTGCGGGCAAGGATAGAACCTGTTTCCAGCTCCGCTCCGTCCCGGGCCAGCACGAGGCCGATCTTACCGGTGGGAATAATAGTAAAAGGTTGAAAGGCGACATCATATTGCCAGAACCATTTCGCGAAGTAAACACCGGGGGCAAGGGTCTGCGCCTGGTAGCCGGCCTCCCCGTTGGAGGCGATGATCCGGCCTTCCGGCAGGGACTGGCGGCCTACGAGCACGAATTTCTTGGTAACAAGGCCGATCCTGTCCTCCGGCACGATGATGACACCGAAGAATACGCGCAGGATCAGACGATAAAGCACAGCGCATAACAGGGGGATGCCAATGATCAATCCCCATTTGATCAACATAGAAGAGTCCATTGTTGGAAAAGTTTAGATTTTAGCTGGTGAAGTGAATATACATAATTGAGCAGCAGGAAGCATAAGAGGAGCCTGTTGGTAACACAAAGTTTGTGTACGCCCGGGTATGCCGCAACGGAAATCGGGACGAGCGGCAAACTAACGGGGAGCGGGGTCCCAGGGGACCGGGAACGGCTAAAGCAAAAGCCGCCCCGGTTTGCCAGGGCGGCTTCTTATACGACTATGATATTCAATTCACTAAGAGAACTCTCGCGGGAGTTGGATAGACGATGCTACCGTCATCCAGGGTGACCCTGAAATAAAAGCGGTTGACCAACTCGGTATTTAGCTTGAAGGTCTCTTTAGGATATACGCTAATATAGACACCAAGTGTCGTCTTGAACGTTACGGTCGCTCCGCTGCCTGGAATAGCAGGCACAGGGAAAAATCCTGTGCCGCCGGCGCTTTGGATGGCTGAGTAACTGGAGGAAGTGGCTACTTTGGTTATCTCCTTGATCGTATGTTTACTCGTCGATGCAACATTCAGCGTAATAGTGATGCTGCTGTCTCCCCCGACAGAACAGGTTACTGTAGGATCGGGCCGATTGCCTACAGAATTTGCTATCGTGATGGGAACAGCCGCGGTATTGTATGCCGAATAATTGGGACCGAATCCCTTTTGTTTGGAACACGCTGATAACATAGCCATCAAAAAAAGAAGGCTTGAATATTTTTTAATACTGATGATCATATAATTTCTCATTTATAAAATGTAATGGATAGATTTTATGGTTTAGCCCACCAGAGCTTGACGTCCACGAGAGGTCTCGGGTTGGGCGCGTTGGGATTGGTGGTCAGTTCACCATTAGTATAGGGTAAGCGGGTAGGGATAACGGTTGGATCGTCTCCACCAGGGTTGTTCGGCAGCGCCAGTACGGGATAACCGGTGCGGCGATAGTCATCGTATGCTTCGATGCCATTTCCGATCCAGGCGACGTATTTCTGCGTGATGATCTGTTTGCGCATATCTTCGTTAGAGCCTGACAGCGTCACGACTGTAGGATTGGCGGTGAAATAGGCGGTGATGTCCGCGGCGGCCATACCCACTTTTGTCATGGAAGCTTTGATACCTGCCTGGTAGTATGTATTGGCATCACCGCTGGTTCCGAGGACCAGTGCAGCTTCGGCCAGGATGAAATTGACCTGGAAATTCGTCAGCAGGCGGATCGGGGCATTGCCTGTCGTTCCGATCAAATAGCTGCCATAATTCGACCGGGTCGCCTGAAGCGGAGCAACCGAATTGGCTCCATTGTCAAACGCGACAAAGGCGCCGCTCGGCCTGGTAAAGAATTTCGCGAGACGCAAAGTATCGTTCAGGCTGTTTGCGAGGTTTAACAGGCGCTGGCTCAGCATCTGGTCACCGGGTCTGTTGATATAATTGAAATTGTAGATCGGATTCT
Source organism: Puia sp. (assembly GCA_036499285.1). GTDB lineage: Bacteria > Bacteroidota > Bacteroidia > Chitinophagales > Chitinophagaceae > Puia. Next base: position 95,876 of record DASYEB010000047.1, read on the forward strand.
GGTTACCTGTAGCGGAGCTGAAAGGGACCTCAAAATCCAGGCTGTTGTCATTGATATAATTGTTGCCTGTGAGCACATCGGAGATCACAGACTTGGCCAATGTAGGATTGACATTGGTCAGCATGATGGCAAATTTCAACAACAGGGTATTACCCACTCTTGTCCATTTAGTCAGATCCCCGGCATAGACGATGTCATCCGCCTTTGGTTTAAGCGTGCCTGGCTTTGCCAGATCGGCAAGGCCGCTCTTTACGAGGTCAAAAAGACTGGTGATCCCGGCGCCGGGATTACCCTGATAGATATCCTGTACCTTGTCAAATCGGGGGTAGGTATATACAGCTCCCTGTCCTGCCTGGGAATACGGCACTTCTCCCCAGATATCGGTTGCGAGGGAAAAGGCATAGGCCAGTTCCAGCTTGGCAATACCGGAATAGGCCGGGCTGGTAGCGGAATCCATATTGATAAGGGCTATACAGTTGTTGATGCTGTTGTCATACAGCTCGTTGTTCCACTGATTGTCGAAGGCGCCGCCGAAATTGAAAACATCATATGCCTGGGTCTGATTGGCCACACCGGCAATATGTTGTACGAGCGCGGAGGAGGCCCGGCCAAGATCATTGCTGTTGGCGAAGGCAATGCCAATCGTCGTAGTGGGCAGCAGTACGGTTGGAGGAACTGTCGTCGGGTGGTTCGGGTCCACATTGACCTGCAGATATTTTTTACAGGAGCCGAGCAGGAAACCTGCGCCAACCAGCAGGAGAAATATTTTCTTTGAGAATTTCATATAAAACATGATTCGAAGTTTAAAGTGATTACAGGGATACTTTCAGGTTTGCGCCAATAGTCCGGGCATTGGGAGCGCCTTGCAGATCAAGACCGCGGATATTACCCGCACCCTGTGTATTGACTTCCGGATCGAAGAAGGCATTCGGCGCAACGTGGAATATGTTGTTGGCGAATACGGCGATCCGGATATAATTGATATGCATTCCTTTCGTAAGCTTTGCCGGCAGGTCATATCCCAGCGATATTTCCCGCATACGGAATACTGTTGCATCGTATACATTGAACTCGCTTTGCAGGCCTCCCTGGACGCCCCAGTAGGTTTGGGCAGGGATCTGGATATTATTCTGAACGGTCTTTCCACCGGAGACGATCACACCCGGCAGGATCCATGGCTGATCGCGGTCCTTGGCCGTCTCGATCCATGCGCCGCGGGCCTTATAAGAAGCCGCCGTAAAGGACAAGATCTGTCCGCCCTTGGTAAAGTCGAAGGTGAAACCCAGGTTGAAGCCTTTATACCGGAAGGTATTTGTTATACCCATCGTATATTCCGGATTCGGATTGGAGAGTACCTGGTTGGCAAGCGCCGTACTGTAGAGGCCGGTGCCGGAATTGACCGTGCGCAAGCCAGTAGCGCTGTCTTTGGGAAAAACATTGCCGATGATGACGCCATAAGGTTGACCGACCTTGATAGACGGCGTCGAACCGATAAAAGCGCTGCCGGGAATACCAAAGCTGGTGACGCCGGGGAAAATGGAAACGACCTTGTTCACGATCTTGGTGAAGTTGGCGGAGATATCCCATTTAAAATTATTGGAGACGACCGGAGTAACTGTTACCAGCAGTTCCAGTCCCTTGTTGGTCATTTTACCGGCATTTACCGTCTTGGTCGCGAAACCAGTAGAAGGGGGAATACCAACCTGGAAGATCTGGCTTGTACTCACCGTATTAAAATAGGCAGCATCAACGGACACCCTATTCTTCCAAAAGCCAAGATTGGTACCCACTTCGTAGGAGGTCACAAACTCGGGAGCAAGGCTTTGCGGAGCAATAGTCGAGCTGAGTCCAAAACCTGCAACCGAGCCATAAGGGAAGGAGAAGCTGGCAACATTGTTACCATAGCCGGTTTTCGAATAGGTATTCGACAACAGATAAGGAGGAGCATCTGAACCTACTTTGGCTACGCTGGCCCTGATCTTTCCATAGCTCAGGATGTCTGAATTTATCTTCAGGGCGTCCGTAAATACAAAGCCTGCGCTGGCCGATGGATAAAAGAAAGTTTGTTTGTCGGGCGATAGCGTAGAGGACTGATCGGCGCGGCCGGTCAGCTCGAGATATAAATAGCTCTTATAGGCCAGGGACAATTGACCATAATATCCCAGCAGCCGCTGTACGGTCGTTGCCTCGGTAGATCCTACGGCAAAATTGCCGCCATTGGACGCATTGTAAAATCCAGGGATAGCCAATGCGTCAGCCTGTACGGTAACCACCTGGCTGCGACGCTGGTTGATGTTCTGACCGACAAGGGCCGTTACATTGAGGTCTTTTATAAAGACATCGCTCCTGTGCGCGGAGATGATCAGGTCGCCATTGAGCTCGCTGCGGAAAATAGTGCTTTCCAGGTCCTGTCCAAGGGGAACACGCGCGGAACTGATCGCAAAGATCTGTTTTCTCCGGTCGGTATAAGCATCTATACCAAGCCGGTAGCTGACACTAAGCCAGGGAGCAAGATCATATCCGATGTTCAGACTGCCGAGTGTACGGGTGACATTGCTCTTCAGCGGGTCCTTATACGCATCGTAGTAGGGATTGTCAGCGCCGGTGATGGGCCAGTTATTGGTGCCGTCTGCATTCTGATAGGTCCCTTTCTTCAGACTGCCGGTCAGATCGATGCTGCGGGCAAGCGCAAGGACTCCATTTACGGCGCTGGAACCGTTGCCACCGAGGATACCGGTCTGAAGCGTATTGGTGAAGGTAACCGAGCCGCCTACATGGATCTTATTGCGGAAGACGGTATTACCTCCGAATTTCACATCGGACCGTTGTACCACAGTGTTGGGCAATATGCCGTTCTGTTTCAGAAATCCGCCGGAAGCCGTAAAATTCGATTTGGCATCACCGCCATTGATGACCAGGCTATTATCCGAGATGTTCCCGGTCTGCCAGAAGTCATTGATGTTATTGGGATAGGCCTGGTAGGGAACGGGTTGGCCACCGACAAGGAGCCCATTGGCTACCGTTGGGGTAGAACCGAATTTCGGTCCCCAGGAGCTCGAAGATGTAGGATTGTAAATACCGTTGGTACCCTGGCCATACTGATTCTGGACCTTGGGTAATCCTTCTGCGTGCTGCAGACTATAAGAAGAACCGGCAATGATCTCGGTATGGCCATTGGCTGTGCCGCCTTTTTTGGTAGTGATGATGATGGCGCCGGCTGCGGCCCGGGAACCATAGAGGACGGCAGCGGCCGGTCCTTTGAGAATATTTACCGACTCCACATTGTTGAGATCGATGTCCAGGGCCCGGTTGGCGGGCTGGTTGTCTCCCAGGGTACCGTTGGGACCGCCATTGGTACGATCGACGTCATTGCTGATGGGGATGCCGTCTACGACAAATAAAGGCTGGTTGCTGCGGGTAAAGGAGGTGATCCCGCGGATGTTGATGTTGATAGAGGCGCCTGCACTGCCGCTGGCGCTGGTGATATTCACACCGGAGACTTTACCTTCCAATGCGCCTACGATATTGACGGAGCCTTTGTCGGCGAGCTGATCAGCTTTTAATTGCTGCGTGGCATAACCAAGCGAACGTTTGTCACGGACAATACCCAGAGAGGTAACCACTACCTCGGACAGGGTTTTGTCTTTTGCGGCAAGCACGATCGGGATGGAGGTGCGGCTGCCGATCACTACTTCCTGGTCGATCCAGCCTATGGCCGAGACAGAAAGTGACTTTGCTTTTTCGGGAACATTGAGGGAGAAAGACCCATCGGTCTGTGTACTGGTACCAGTCCTGGTACCTTTGATAAGAACGGATGCGCCAGGGACCGGTTTACCCTCCGGATCCGTAATTTTTCCGGTGATGGTTCGGGTTTGTGCAAAGAGGAAACAAGGTAGTAATAACATACTACCCCATAGCAAAAGCTTTCTCATGAGCGAGTGGTGTTTTGGTTACTGAATTAGATTTGGTACCTCAATTTAAACCAAACATTACCGGATTTTGCTAAAATTCCCACTACTAATTAGCAAAGTAAGCCACTAATAAATGTAAAACCGCAGTTCCCTGAAGGGAAACTGCGGTTTTACACGACAGTGAACTAAGTGTTTATTTATATAATAATTCGTAGTATTCGTGGGCCATCCGTCCGGCATCAAACTGGTAGCGGACATCCCGCATACCGTTTTTTGCGATCTGCCGCCAGGTATCATAATTATCATAATAAGCCGGCAGGATCTCTTTCTGCAGGATCTCATAAAGCTTATCGTAGTCGTAGTCGTCCTGTTCCTCGACATGCATATTGGCATAATCGGCCTTGGGGATCACAAAGCCATTGTTGCCGTGATTGACGAACTCGGGGATCCAGCCGTCATCGGTGGAAAAGTTGACGGCGCCGTTCATAGCGGCGGTCATGCCGCTGGTGCCGGAGGCTTCGCGGGGTACGCGTGGATTGTTGAGCCAGCAGTCGGCGGCCTGTTTGAGGCGTTTCGACAGGGACATCTCATATCCGATGACCACGGCGACATTCTTATAGTTCTTGCTCAGGTGGACGAGATAGTTGAATTCGTTTATCGCCGGGTAGTCCATCGGGTATGGCTTTCCGGCCCAGATGATCTGAACGGGGTATTTTGTATCGGCCAGCAGTTGGTTGAATCGCTCCATGTTACGAGCCAAAAAACTTGCGCGTTTGTACCCCGCGAAACGGCGGGCCCAGACGATGGTAAAGACATTCGGGTCGAAGACCTTGCCGGTCTGATCGGCGATGAGCTCGAAGCTTCTTTTCTTCATGTATTTCTTCCGGTCGTCCCACCAGTAGTCATTGCCTTCTTCCATTTTACGATAAAGTTCCTTATCGGCCCAATAGCGCCAGTTCTGGGCATTGGTGATAGAGATGATGGGACAGATATTCTTGTATTTGCTCCACATGGCTCTTGACACATCGCCATGCAGCTTGGATACCCCATTGGCCAGGTGTGCAAAACGCAAAGCGACCAGCGAGTGATTAAAGGCGTCGTCTTCCAGACCGGTGAGCTTTTTTACTTCATCTACGGTCAATCCGCAGAAATAGCTCATTTTATGACAGAGGAAGATGTCGTGTTTTTCATTGCCGGCTTCTTCGGGTGTGTGGGTAGTGAACACCAGTCGTTTGCGTACTTCTTCGATATCGTGATTAAACTTCTTATAGAGATAAAAAGAGGCGCTGATGCCATGCGCTTCGTTCAGGTGATAGCGATCGGGATTGAAATTCAGTTCGTCCACCAGTTTGGCCCCGCCTACTCCGAGCAGGATGAACTGCGCGACTTTAGTGGCTACATTGGCATCGTAGAGACGGTGAGTAATGGTCTGTGATACATAATCGTTCTCCGGAACATCGGTGCTGAGCAGGAAGAGAGGAGCGCTCTTGAACGTTTCCGGATTAAGATACCAGACTTTTACCCATACCGGGTGATCGTGTATGTTTATCTGGAACTTCAGGCCGGTGTCTTCGAGGAAACTGTATTGTTTCTCCATCCAGGTGACCTGCAGGGTCTGGTCCTGGTTCCGGGCCTGGTCATAGTAACCATATTTCCACAAAATTCCGATATTGATCATGTTCTGGCGCAATTCATAGGCGCTTCGCAGGTGTGACCCTGCCAGGAAGCCCAGGCCTCCACTATAGATCTTCAAGGGCTGATGCACGGCAAACTCCATGGAGAAGTAGGCTACTTTCTTCGAATACTGATCATCCACCGCGTAAGGCACAACATAATTTTTAAAACTCATACAAATCCAAATTATTTCATCTATGTAATAAGTACGCAATATAACGGATAAACCCGAATTGCCCGGAGGGCAATTAGCGGAGCGCAGCGGAGCAACGACTCTCCATCTCACGTCTTTTTAGCTGCCGGTTTAGCAGCCGGCTTGGCCTTGCTCTCCTTACCGCGTCTTTCATAATACCCTTCAAAAAAACATTTGATATCCCGGTGTACTCCGCAGCCGCCCTGCTCCTTCAGCGTGATGCCGCCTGAGCCAAAAGAAAAGTCTATGGCACAGGGGTCGGAATAGGATTTATAATGGGCAACACCGGGGGAAGAGAATTTCGCTTCTCCCTTCAGCTCGCCATTGCAGGTACCATCCTGCTTTTCGAAATGGATAAAGAAAAGGAAACGGGAGGGGTCTCTTCCATCCCGGATAGAAACAAAGTTTCGTTTGTCCTGGGCGTAGTCGCCGGAAAACTTGTGTTTATGCGACAGCGTATCGATGGGGTTATAAACGGGAGGGATCTTTGTTGTCTTCTCGTTGGATTCGGTAAGAATGAGGATAAAGCCGCTTTCTTCGCTAAAGATATATGCGTCCCTTTTGAACAGGCTCTGGCCATCGGCCCCTTTGCGCTGACGGGTCACCGTGAGCGTATACTTTGCGTCCATACTGGCCTGGCCGCGGTAATTGGATTCATTGTCAGAGTAGAGAATGGGCCGGGCTGCCGAAAAACGGTCTTTTTTATCAAAGCAGAGGATATAGAGTACGCGGCGGTCTTTTGTCGTGCCTTTCACAAACAGATAGGTTTCCTGTTTGGGCACTTTTACCTTGCCGATGGCATAGAGACGGGGATGGCCGTCCTTCCCAAACCAGCGGGTCAGCACGGTATCAGGTACCAGGCGGGTGAACAGTTTATTATTGATGGCGGAGGCCTCCGGTTCCTTATGCCGGAAAATCGTATCGGTGACCTGGTAGGGTAATTTCAGGGGTTGGATCACCTCCAGGAAACCAGGGATGTCTACCTGTTCATCATTCTCCCCCAGGGACACCTTTTTGCTTTTACACGAGAAGAATAATGCAGACAATACGATCAACCACAGGTATTTATTCATAACTGACTCATAACTGTATTTAGTCTAAAAGTAAACATTCAAGGCAAAGATTGAGCCGGGGCTGCAATTTTTTTTCAAAATTTAATCCTTTCGTCCGTTTTTATTTTTAGATTTGTCTAAATTTATTTTTCGATTAACCTGAATATGAAAGTATCCGCCAGTAAAGAGAATCATCTCAAGGCCATTTTTCACCTGCAGCAGGAGCAGGGTATCGTCACGACCAATGCGTTGGCGGCGGCGCTGCGTACCCGGCCCGCATCGGTGACGGACATGCTGAAGAAGCTGAAGGAGCAGAAGCTGCTGATCTACGAACGCTACAAAGGGTTCAAGCTGAGTGCCGAAGGGAAGAAGGCAGCGGTCCAGGTGATCCGCAAGCACCGGTTGTGGGAATATTTCCTCGTAAAAAAATTACAGTTTGGCTGGGAAGAGGTGCATGAGATCGCCGAAGAGCTGGAGCATATCAGCAGCAAGAAGCTGATAGACCGGCTGGATTCCTTTCTGGATCATCCCGACACCGATCCGCATGGCGACCCCATCCCCGATAGCCAGGGTCGTTTCCACACCCGGCGGCAGATCTGCCTGGCCGAGCTGCCTCTGAACAAGGAAGTACAGGTATCGGGCATCAGCAGCCAGACGGCGGAGATGTTGGAAGTATTACAATATAATCATATCCGGCTGGGAACCCGGCTGGAGATAAGAAAGAAATTTCCTTTTGATGGCTCCCTGGAACTAAAGGTCCGCAACCGGCCGCCGGTGACGATCAGCGCCCAGGTCGCAAAAAATGTGCTTGTAAAAGATGATGAACCAATTTCAGAAAAACGTTAGCCTCAGTGAAGTGCATGGCAGTATCGACACTACCTCCCGGAAGGGCCCGTGGTGGAGGCAGCTGTTTGTTTTCTTTGGTCCTGCCTATCTCGTGAGTGTGGGGTATATGGACCCCGGTAACTGGGCTACCGATCTGGCGGGCGGCAGCCGTTTCGGTTATTCCCTGCTCTGGGTATTGCTGATGAGCAATGGCATCGCCATCCTCCTGCAAAACCTGTCGGCGCGGCTGGGCATCGTGCGGGGGCGCGACCTGGCCCAGGCGAACCGGGAGGTATATCCCGCCTTTATAAACATCCCCCTCTATATCCTGGCGGAAATCGCCATCGCAGCCTGTGACCTGGCGGAAGTACTGGGCATGGCTATCGGGCTTCAGCTGCTGACGGGGCTGCCCCTGGTCTATGGGGTATGTATAACGGTATTGGACACCTTCCTGCTGCTTTTCCTCCAAAAGCTGGGCATGCGCCGGATGGAGGCTTTTGTCATCGGCCTCATCGCCGTGGTCGGCGGCTCTTTCCTTGTCGAGATCATCCTGGCAAAGCCGGATATAAAAGACATTGCAACCGGTTTTGTGCCGATCCTGCAGGGGAAGGAGGCTTTGTACATCGCCATCGGGATCATCGGCGCCACGGTGATGCCGCATAACCTCTATCTGCATTCCGCCCTGGTACAGACCCGCAAGATCAAACCGGGGGAGGAACACATTCGTAAAGCTCTTAAAATCAATTTTTTGGATAGCGCCGTCGCCTTGAACCTTGCCTTTTTGGTCAATGCGGCCATACTCATCCTGGCGGCCACTGTATTCTTCAAGACCGGCAATACCAATGTCGCCAGCATCAAGGACGCCCATCGCCTGCTGCCGATGCTGGGGACCTGGGCGCCAAAACTATTTGCCATCGCCCTCATCGCCGCCGGGCAGAGCTCGACGCTGACCGGGACATTGGCGGGGCAGATCGTCATGGAAGGTTACCTGCAATTGAGGATCAATCCCTGGGTCAGAAGGCTGCTGACCCGTCTGCTGGCGATTGTGCCGGCGGTGATCGTGATCCTTCTTTTTGGAGAGAACGAGGTGGACAGCCTGCTGGTCCTGAGCCAGGTGTTTCTCAGTGTCCAGCTGGGGTTTGCCGTTATCCCCCTGATCCATTTTGTCAGCGACCGAAAGACCATGGGAAATTTTACGGTCCGGCCGGTGATACAATTCCTGGCCTGGACGGCTGCGGCGCTGCTTGTCTATCTCAACGTAAAGCTGGTGATAGAAGAGACGACCCCTTTTATGGCCACGCCGGGGCAGACCATCTGGAAGATATTGATCATCGTGGGATCACTGGCGGCCATCCTGCTGTTGTTGTATATAACCCTGCATCCATGGATAACCCGCAGAGCCCGCCATGCTACTCCGCAGGTTCATCCGCTGCCGGGGGGCTGGAAAGACTGGGCTCCCCCAGCCTTCCGGCACATCGCCATTGCGCTGGATTTTAGCGAGCACGACCAGAAGCTGCTGGCTTATGCGCTGGGGCAGGGCGGCAGAAATGCCCGTTATCTCCTGATCCATGTCGTAGAAAGCGCTTCCGCCCGTATGCTGGGAAAAGAGAGTGACGACTATGAGACCCGTAAGGACCAGGAAAGACTGGACCAGTATCAGCTGCTGTTGAACGAAAAGGGTATCCAAAGTCATACGGCACTGGGCTTTCGTCACCGAAGCAGGGAGATCGCGCGACTGGTAAAACAGCAGGAGGCCGATATGCTGGTTATTGGCTCGCACGGGCATAGCGGGCTGAAGGACCTGATTTATGGGGAGACGGTGAATGCGGTAAGGCACGAGCTGAAGGTGCCGGTCCTTGTGGTAAGCCTATGATTTTTTTGACCGGATCAAATGCTTCAGCCGGCTAAAGGTCTCGGGTTTAATATTGAGAAATGACGCAATATACTTCTGCGGCACCCGCTGCATCATCTGGGGATGGGTGCGGATATATTCCAGGAACCGTTCCCTCGTATTCTTATTTAGCTGATCAAAATACCGCCTGTCCTTTTTGATAAAAAGCTCGGAGATCAGCAGGCGCCCCAGGCGTTCGATCTTGGGGAACTGGTCATACATCTGCTCGAGGTTATCATAGGAAATGGAGAAAAAGACTGTCGGCTCGATGGTTTCCACGACCGAACCCGAAGGGATCCGGTTATGAAAGGACAGCTCGGAATGGATGATATGTCCTTCGGTCGCCAATTGAATGGTAATCTCATTGTTCTTAAGAGGCAGGTATTTCCGGGCCAGTCCGCTGGAGATGATATTAAGATATCTTTCTATTTCGCCTTCGCGTATCACCTTGACCTTTTTGTCGTATTCACGGATCTCGATATAGGGCAGCAGCTGGCTGAACTCCTGCCTGTTCAGCGGAACATAAGCTGAAAGATAGTGATGAAGCTTGTCCAGAGCGGCTTTATGGGTAGTGCTGGTCCTGGTCATGTTTAGATTATCTATTGGTGGTTTTGATGACCGTAGGGCGTTTTCTCAACAGCTGCTTCAGCCGGCTGAAGGTTTCCGGCTTCATGTTAAGGTAAGAGGCCAGGTACTTCTGGGGAACGCGCTGCATCAGGTCGGGGTTGTTTTCGACGAACCGGAGAAAACGTTCACGGGTATTCAGCCGCATACATTCCAGCTCCCATTCTTCTTTTTGCAGCACGAACTGGGTGGTCATCAGGCGGCCCAGTTTCTCGATCCGGGTACTTTGCTGATAGATCCTGTCCAGGTCTTCCCGGGTAAGGGAAAGCAGGAGTGAAGGCTCCAGCGTTTCTACGTAATAGGAAGAGGGGTCACCCGACAAAAAGGAGGCAGACGAGCCGATCAGCTGCCCTTCTTTTGCGATATTGGTAATGACTTCTGTCTTACCCCGGTAAAAATACATGCGGACAAGTCCTTTTACTACAAAGTTCATGTATTGTTCGACTTCCCCGGCCAGGACGAGCTGGTGTTTCCTGTCGAGGCTTCTGACCACAATCTTATCTGCCAAAAAAGTAAATTCTTCATTGGTCAATGCTACGTATCCCGACACATATTGGCGTAACATGTCTAGCATAGGCAGATAGTTGAGTGCTCCGGGAATAGGTTATCCCTACGCAAACATACTAAAAAAACCATGCCTTACAGGATGGAAATGTGGGCATTATCCCTTACGTTTGCTATCCTTTGAACGTAAAAAAGCAGAAATATGGCCAAAAAAATTAAAGTTGCGAATCCGGTTGTAGAACTGGATGGGGATGAAATGACCCGCATAATCTGGAAATTTATTAAAGACAAGCTAATTCTACCTTATCTCGACATCGACATCAAATATTATGATCT
>DASYEB010000048.1:0-63252 GCA_036499285.1 Puia sp.
CTATTACCACGTCATCCGTGTCCGGATAGGCACCCATAATAGCAAGCTGGGTATCGCCGCCGCCGACTACGACTTTTGCATCCGGGGGCAGTCCGAGTTTTTTCGCCGTTTCGGGCTGTATCATACCCAGCACCGTGCCGGAGTCAACCAGCCTGGGTAATAAAGCCTGCTCTACCTGGTAAATCCTGCACAGTTCATCGCTCCAGCACTTTCGGGCGACGTCATACAACAGCGTCTCGGATGCCTGCGAGTGTTCATAGGCTACAATGCCGCTTAGCTTATAACCTATCCAGTCGCTGATACTGGTGAAACAGTCGAGCTGGAGCCAGATGTCCTCCCGGCGTTGGCGGATGCCGTGCAATTTCATTACAGAGAACAGCGAACCAGGATACCTGCCGGCAAGCTGATAGACGCGCGACTTATCGGCAATCATACTTTCCCATTCCCTGCCCCGATGGTCGATATTGGGTAGTCCGATCGATGAATTCCCCATCTTATCCAGAAGGACGATCCCTTCCCGCTGGCTGGTCGACGTCACGGCCAGTACGGTTATGTCTCCGGCCTTTTTCACTGCACAGGAGGCGATGCTGCACACCTGCTCCCATAGCTGCGCAGGATCAAAATACAATGCCTCGGGGTAGTGCCCGTCTTTATGATAGATGATGTTCTCGCGGTGAATAGCCAGTAGCTCACCGCCGGGCGACAGTACTACCGCCCGTACATTGCCGGTACCGATGTCGATGATCAGATAAGCCTCTTTCATACATACGAATTTACCCACTCCAGGATCTTTTTGTTCAGGATATTTACATGGTGATCTTCCACCTCGTGCGTTGCGCCGGCAGTATGAGGTGTGGCTAACACCAGCGGATTGTTGATGAGCTTATAATCTTTTTCGTCGGGCGGTTCAAAATTGAAAACGTCCAAAACGGCTCCGGCTATCCGATGGTTCTCGATGGCATCCAGCAGGTCATCCCGGTTTACGACGCTGGCTCTTGCCGTATTTACAAAAATAGCATTCGGCTTCATCCTTCCGATAAGGCGTCGGTCTATCATGCCTACGGTTTCTTCAGTCACGGGTAAATGGATGGATACGATATCGCTGTTCTCAAATACATCTTCAAGAGTGGTCTTTTTATAACCGGGATTCGTAGAGGAAGTATAGGGGTCATAGAACTGAATGAAACAAGGAAAGCCCTGTACCATTTCGGCGATCCGCTGTGCGACTGCACCAAAACCCACCATACCGATGGTTTTACCGGCCAGCTCACTGCCTTTGAACTGAAGGTAGGAGGTGTGTGCACCTTCGCCCCAGTTGTGACTGGTGAGCCATTGCCAGCTTGGGATAGTTTTCCGCATCAGGCTGATCACGTTGGACAGGAACATTTCTGCAACGGCCTGGGCATTGCGTGCGGGGGTATGGAAAACAGGGATGCCATGCTGCTGAGCGGCATTCAGGTCTACATTGGAAGGTGTTCCGCGGCATACCCCGATGAAACGCAAATGCGGGTGCGAATGGATCACCCCGGCTGTCACATGGTCATGCTCCGTGATCAGCGCATCTGCTCCGGATTGATCGAGCAGCTCATTGAGCTCTTTTTCGTTGTAAGCGCGACCCAGCTGTTTCCATTCCGAATAGATCACTTCGCCCAGCTGGCTGGCGAGCTTTTCTCTCCCTTGTTCATTATACGGTGCAGTAATAAGGATCTTCATGTTAAACGATATGTATGATGGTTTCTATTTTGAGGATATAAAAGAGGTGAGTATCGCGCCGAGGACATACAATCCCGACAGGATCCAGATGACGCCGGCGCTGCCCACAGTCCCGATAAAGATGCCCACGATGGCCGGCCCTACAAATACGGCGAGGCCCGCACCCAGGTTCAACACCGCCATTGCGGCACCCTTGTCTGCTTTCACCAGGGAGGGTGTCAATGCCGACAACGGCACAAACCCCGCCAGCAGCGCTCCCCAAAGACAGCCTGAAAGCATCACAGCCCAAAAGTTATCCGCGAAAAGGACGGGAGAATAATAGAACAACAGCGAGCTCAGCGCACAGCCGACACAGCCAAACCAAAGTACCGTACGCCGCCAGCCAATACTATCACCGACAATGCCAAAAATGAGATTGAATAATATGTTGGCGGTAAATATGGTTCCCCACATTTGCAGCCACCGGCTGGTGTCGATGCCGTGTGTCGACATATATACAGGCATAAATACCAGGAAAGCAAATTGCGAGGTGGTATTGATGACCCGCACGATGCCACAAAGCAAAACCTTCGGCTCCTCGCGCATGATCGTAAAGCCTTTTTTCAATTCCTGCAGCTTGCCGGCCTTGTCAAGGCCATTCGTCTGAAACCTATCCCTGTTCAGCCCGAGGGCAAAGATCGCCCCCAGGGTCACCCAGAATATCGAAGTCCATAAGGTATCGAGATAGCCAAGGCGTTGTATAGCCCAGCTGGAATACCAGGCTCCAAACACATTGAGACCGCCGGTGAACACAAACCAGAACCACCCGGCAGCAGTACTCAGCTTGTTCTGCGGACTGCGGTACATGATCCACACCAGGAAGGAATAAGCAAACAGCGGGTAGCCAAATCCGCGTACGGCATAAGTAGCCAGCATGGCCGGGAAATTGAGTGCCGGCAATCCCAGGCCGACAAAACCGGCGGTGCCCAGTATGTACAGCAATATACCGGCAAGCATGGTCCTGCGCGGCCCATATGCATCTGTCAACACACCGGAAAACCAGGAGGAGATGGCAATGGTGACGCCATAAACGGTAAAAAGCGAAGCCGATTCTTCGATCCTTAATCCGCGCCCGATCAGGTAGGGGCTCAGCCATCCCTGTTCCACCCCGTCACCCATCATAAAAATGAGGATGCCCAGGTATCCCCAGGCCAGCTGTTTGGGTATACCAGCCTTGTCAAGCAATTTTCCGGGTCCAACCATAAGGTTTATTAAGTTTAGAACTGTTTAAAAGAAAAGATATCATTAGGTAACAAAGAAAGTATTTTAAATAAAATAAAGCAAAATTTAATTAAAATTAATCTTTTGAAACATCGTTTGTGTTATAGTAAAGGTTTTTTTTATCACAAAATTGTTATTTTTGGCTTTTATTCACCTCCAATGACGAACATAAACGAACGGCATCAGTACATCCTCGAAAAGTTAAAAAAGGACGGTAAAGTAAACATCTTTGACCTCGTAGAGGAAATGGGTGTTTCCGGGGTAACTATCCGGAAAGACCTCAAGCTCCTTGAAGACAAGCACCTGATGTTCAGGATCCGCGGCGGCGGCTCTATCAACAATCCCTATGCTGCCGACAAACCCATCTATGAAAAAGAGCTGATCAACGCCGACGAGAAGAAAAAAATCGCAAAAGCAGCCATCGAGCTCATCGACGATACCGATTCGATCATGATAGGGTCGGGGACTACCGTTTTCGAAGTGGCAAGGGCATTGTCCCCGGCCAAACACCTCACCGTCATCACGCCCGCATTGCGCGTAGGGCTCGAGTTAAGCAACCGGTCCAACATCGAGGTCTTACAGCTTGGCGGACTCATCCGGCCCAATTCCTCATCGGTAATGGGAGCATACGCGATGAAGATGCTGGATGACATTTCCTGCGGGATCTTTTTTCTCGGTGTGGATGGCATCGATCTTAATTTTGGCATCTCCATTTCAAATCTTTCAGAAGCCGCTCTGAACCAGAAAATGATCGAGACCGCACAAACGGTGGTTGTACTGGCAGACAGCACAAAGTTCGACCGCCGCGGCCTGGGCCGGATCTGTGGACTCGAACAGGTGCAGTATATCATTACCGACCGCAATGTTTCCCACAATACCATTAAAGCTATCAAAGAGCGGGATATAAAAATGATCGTGGTTTAACCCAGGATCACCGGTCCCAATATTCCTTGCGGATACAAGGACTGTTTTTTCTTAACGATCCATTTTATCGTGTCCTTATTTTCCTTCAGCGACGTGGCCATGTAATTGCCAAGTGTTGTTACCAGCCTGATCGATAGCTCATTCCTGCCGGCGCGGACGTTCTTGTGAATGTCATACAGGTGATCGCCATACCAGCGGTTGCCCAGGGATACGCCATTCAGCGTCACTTCGGTTATTCCTTCCACCTTGCCCAGGTCAAGCGTATTCAGCTGTGCCGGATCGGTCACGTCAAAATCGTTTTGATATACCGCCGTCCCCGCAAATCCCACGAGGCGGTTATCATCCCTGAAATCAATCAGCTTGCCGAGTTTCATCGTTCGCTCCGTACCGTCGTAGTGGTTGAGCGTGAGCGTCCACGGCTTGTCGATAACAATCACCGCTTTTTCAGGCTTGCGCAGCGCCACATATTCATTTCCTTTTTTCGTTTCATCAAAAACGATCAGCCGGGTCTCCGCAGGTCCAAGTGCTATCTTCAAACGGTTGTTCTTTCCATTGACCGGGTACAAAAATCGCTCGCCTGTTTCAGGGTCCCATAGCCATGCGGTGCGGCCGGCCGGCACATCAAATTCTGCCGTCATGGAAAACCGTTCGGTGCTGCTGAAATTATTGATAAAGAAGGCGTCGGCTGCAGCACTACGGTAATATACCTGGCTCACCATCACCTGCGGATTGTCTATCCGGATATAGGGTTTTAATTCATATTTCTCCTGCAGCCGGCGATACCAGTCGATGATGCGTTCGTCCGGCCGCGGCGCCGGATAAAGCGTTACGTTTTTCCGATGCATTATAGCGGCGATGCTTTCCTTCACCTTCCGGTCACCGGTTTCATGCTGATGATATCCTGGGGCCTTGCCGGGATATTTTTCAATAAAGATGATCCTGCCTCCTGCTTCGGCATATCGTTGCAGGGCTTTTGCCGTTGCGGGATGCATGGTTTCCACCTCGACGACGATCAGTGCCTTGTATTCCCTTGGGCCGTATCGTAATTTTCCTTCCCGGAAGCTGGCATGCTGCAGGATCCGCTCCGTCACATAGTCGCAGCCGCTTCCGTTCTGATGTATCGCCTCCCAGACATTATACAGGTATTCGGGGTATGCGCGTTCGGGAAATGGATCCCACTGTGCAGTGTATTTGCCCCAGAGGTCGGCCAGCGGCGCCATCACAGCGATATCCGCAACCATATCCCCATTCTGGAATACGGCCGAAAGCCTCGCTTTATACGCGATCCATTGATGCAGGTACGGCCACCAGGTATTCCGCTCATTAAAATAACAGCCATACCTGATCCATCCGGGGAAAGGCGCCTCCTTCGGACAGTAATTGAACCCATGAAGAATGGAATGCGTAACGCCAGTCATGTTACTCTGGTCGCCGGTTTGCTTTATGCGCTGGAGCGTGGCATTAAAAACGACCTCTGTATTGGTAATCTCCTCGCAGCTGGTGATGCGTTTGCCGGAAAGATGCGACGCCGACGATACCCACTTATTGATAGGGGAATAGGCCCGGCCTGACTTGAAATCGAAGTCTTTTAACGGAGCGCCAACATAGCTGCGCAGCCAGGTCTCGCATTCCGGAATGTCGGTGTCCAGGCTGGAATCCAACGGGTAGAATTCGCGTCCGTAAGCCTGTACGCGCGATCTCACCCCGTTCTTTTTACACCAGTCCAGGAAGACGTCGAGAAAACGTTCGCGAAACAGATCCATTTTGGTCACTTCGAAATCATAACGCACGCGCTCGAGCGTTTCCTTCAATTCCATGCCAAAGGCCGCTCCGTACTGCGCGTTGATATGCCTGCCCTGGGACCCGGTCTTAAACAGTATAAAGGGAAGGAAAGGCAGCAGATCATACCCCCGGCGCTGCCTGAACTGCTCCGGCATATCGATACACCAGTTGGCCCCCTGTAATTCCATGCTGTCCGTAAAAACCGAGCGGAAACCGGCCAGGCCCTTTTTAGGTCTTAGCGCGTCCGACATACGGTCAAGGTATTTTTGTACGGCCTCTTTATGATAGTGATTCAGCACCGGGCCCGCAGCACCCGGGGCGCCATAGATCACGGTCATATAACCGGTGATCTTAACCAGGAAATAAAGGACGTGGTTTCCGGCGGGCACTTCGACCGTGATCCTGTCCTGTCCCACCTGGCCGTCGAGGTCCGTTACTTCGCTTAGGGCGTTGAATTTCGCCGGCACAAGACGCATGAACCATAGTTCCTTGAGACTGTCGGGGTTTTTGGACGATACCGGCGGGTCAACCAGGGCGATCAGCTCCGAACGGGAGAGCGTAAGCGTTTTCGGGCCTGCCACATCCAAAGTACCAAGCGCCATCAGCTGCGTTTGTTCATCCCCGGTAAGAAATTCGCCGCCGAACGGCCACCCGGATCCCATAATTATATCGCAGATCATACCCCTTTCTTTGGCTGCAGTCACGGCAAACTGTATCAGGTCAACCCATTCTTCGCTTAGCCATTGCATCTCTTTATAGCCTAGCGGGTCCGAAGTGTCGGGAAAACGGATGGAATTGATCTCCACCCCGCCGACGCCTATCTCCTTTAACATATCCAGCTCGCGGATCAATTCTTCTTTTACCACCCGCAAGCCGTTCCACCACCAACGCACAGACGGTTTCGCGGTATTCGCCGGGTCTTTGAACGCGGCATAAAGTTCATCCCCGGATGCCTCGTCAGCATCGGATGTACGATACCAGGAAGTATTACCGGTAAGCCTGCCCAACGGCAGTCCGGCCAGGGTAGCAGAACTCAGTTTAAGGAATTTTCTTCTGTCTATGCTCATATCAGGGGTCTTTACGTCCGATGTTATAGTCCGATGTTATAGCTCACGTTGCAGGGTTACGGGACCCAACAAACCGGAAGGCAGCAGCGGGGCATCTTTTTTAAAAGAGATATTGGTATTGGTAAGGCGCTTCTCCCGCGGTAAACCGGCATCGCCAATCAGCCGGTTCGGCCATAAGTTGATCACCTCGATGTTTAATTGATTGCTGCCGCTTTTCAACGCGGCAGATATATCCACCTGCCAGGGAGCCGTCCATATGATACCCAGGTCCTGTCCGTTGAGGGCGACACGGGCTATATTTTTTACAACACCAAGGTCGAGATAGACCGGGCCCGCAGCAGCAGCCTTATAGTCGAAGACTTTGGTATATACCGCTTTTCCGGAGTAATACCTGACCCGCAGATCGTCACTCTGACTCCAATCCTCCAGCCGGTGGAACCTGACCCGGGACGGTCCTCCCCAATGAGTGTCGAATGCAACATCCCATTCCCCCGTCAGCTCCTGTATCGCCGACTGCCCGGGGAAGTTATCGCGGGCTGCCGGCTGCGACAACCGGGTGTCGCTGGGAAATACAACGAACCACGATTGAAAAGCTTCGAATTTAAGCGGCACGATCACACGGTCATCCGTCTTTCTGTAATTGATCTTCGTCTTCTGCAGGCCGTCTACAGGGTTCCAGAGCTGGGGAGCACTGCCGGTGACCCGGAACGAACAATCCGATCTTACAGCCTGGCCATGCCGGTTAGTAATAAAATAGATCTCGGCCTCGGGGGTGGTACGATGAATAAAATCGAGCCAGACGGGTGCGTCGCCGGTGTACTCAAAGTCGGGTTGGATCTTTTTTTGTGCCAGAATCTCGCGGATGCTCACACCATCGAAAACCTTTCCCGATCCCCACAGTCGTGCCGACACCGACCTGATCTCCTCGTCGCACCGGGGGTGGTTGAACAGTCCCGAATCCTCCACCGGCCGCGGACCGACCACCGTCGCACCAGCCTCTACCAGCTGCGCGATCTTTTCCAATGTCTTCAACGGCATACGGGTAGTGTCGGGCAGCACCAGCACCTCGTAGCGCATTCCGTCCGGCAGGGTCAGCTTACCATATTGGCAGGAAAGACGGGTCAGCAAAACTTCTTCGTTGCAAACGTCATAGTCGTACCCTTTACCCAAAGACGGATCGATATGTTTCTGTGCGACCAGGTTGGGAGTGACATCGCCGTTATAGAAGAGTACATCCGCGCAGTAACGGCCCGATCGCAATAGATACTGGCAACGGCCTATATAGTCGAAAAACGGTTTGGACATTTCCCACCAGGTAACATTGGGGTTAAAATGCGTTCCTGCCCCATACTCATAGCCCGGCTTGCCGTCGCCCGGCCGCGTAGCCGTCGAGGTATGAATCGCAATCCGGTTGATCCCTTCGCAATAAGCCCTGTCCAAAGCCTGTTTCAGCGAACCGGGATAATCCAGCCAGTGGCGGAAACTGGTAAAGGCCTCGGCAGAGATGATCGTATGTCCATAGATGTGCCCGGCCGATGCCGCCATTTTAGTCACTTTATTCTGCCCCTTGTCCAGTCGCGAAGTCCCGTAAGGCTGATCGTCGGCCAAAGTTGATTCATCCTCGTGGTTCAGTCCCAGCCAGAATTCGCCCATGGGCAGATCACTGCGCCCCTGATTCTTAAGGCCATCCATACACATCGTACCCGAACGGCTCGGACCCGAGGCTTCATTTTGCACCAGCAGGCCCTGTTCATGACAGAGGTCTGCAAAACGCCGGTAATGCTCGTCGGCCATGCAGTCGCCCAATGTCTTGCGATAGTCGTTCAGAAAACGGTCTGAAATAGCGGCGCTGCCGATCAGGTAACCGGAAAGCACCGGCAGATAAGGGGTCGCGTCATAGCCCCGGTATTTCCTGAATTGTTCGAGGATGTTGTCCGTCCAATTGGGGAAACCATCCTCAAAGCTATCGTCACAAAAATATTTTGGTTTGTTGCCGACTTTGGCCGCCTCCCCGATGAATAGCTTCCCCAGATGTTCGAACTGCAGCTCAACCCCGCGACGATCAAACCAATCTATGGAAAGGCCGTCGCCTTCCGGCTGTGCGATGCTCAAACGGGAGCCCGTCATCCGGTGACCGGTCCGGATAATTTTCCATTTACCCGGCGGCACGGGCCAGTCGAGGTGACCGTTTTTATCCATTTTTCCGGTGAGGTCAACGACATTCTGCAGCCTCACCGCCTCATCCCCCGGCTCATCACGCCACTGCTCCAGCAAAGGTTTCATCACGTCTACGGCCAGGATAAAGTTGCTGGCGTCACGATGATTGGTTTTGGCGTCTAGCACCGGCGCACGCTTGCCGGAGATGCGGGTGCCTTGTGCGCCGCTGCAGGGAATGGCCACAACGGCCGTGTCCCGGTAATCCAGTTTCTCCAGCGGCAGATCGATATAGTCTTTATATCCCGGGGGATTGAATACCTTGTCATAGCCGGCTCTGTTTCCCGGCAGGGGCAGCTGTCCCGAAAACAGCTGCGGTCCTTCCAATTCCAGCACGGACTGCAGGTACCAGCGTCCCGAATTTTCCGGTTTGATCCAGGGGCCGCCCATACACCAACCCGAACACAAATTGATGCCCACGGCGATGTCAAGACGCTTAGCTTCGCTCATGGCATGGCGGTAGAGTTCCTTCCACTCCTCTGAAAAAAGCCGGGCGCCCTGCGGGAAGGGTACGCCGCCAAGCCCGCCGGCCGAATTGACCAGCAGCACCTCGCCCATGCCCTTGGCATGAAATTCTTCGAGGTCACGCGTTATGCCTTCCTTATCCACAAGACCGTTGAACCACCACCAATAGCAGGACGATTTGACACTGCCCGGCGGCGAAGCAAAGTTCCTGCTCATATCGGCAAGGTTCAGAAAGGATATGCCCTGCAGCATGGACGCTGTTGCCCCGGGTCCGGTTAGGATCGACCCCATCGCCGCGGCAGACCCGGCCTGCAGGAATTTACGCCTGTTTAGTCGCATGTGATCGTACATTATCTTATCCGCAATTATTTGAACCCGACAATGGCCACGGTAAACGGCCTCAGGGTCACCTGGTTGCCGTTGATGTCTTTTTCGGCGGCAGCGTTATCGCCGGTGCTCTCATCGACATAGCTGATATGAAAAGCGCCCTCGGGCAGCTTTAGCGTTTCGTCCTTGTCATACTTATTGATCAGCAGCAGCTTTTTTCCTTTTTTTGTTACGAACGCCTGCGCCACTACGCTCTGTGAAGACAATGACGTGTGTTTCAGCTCGTCGCCAGGACCCAGGTTGTCATGCAGCAGCTTAAGCACCCAGTAGCGTGCATTGGGCTTGCTGTTTGTCCAGTTCATCATGCTTACGTCAGGGAACTGGGTCGGATAACCTACCAGCTGCGATTCGCCGGCTACGTCTATGCCTATTTTTGTAAGCTCGATGTACAGGTAAGCATACATGGCGCCTGCAAGGTTCCAGTACGTGGGCGGGATGACGCCCGTATAATTATGATCCATCAGGATATTGCCGATCTCGTTGATCTGGGTCATGGTTTTCGGCGACAGGCGTTTGCGGATAGCTTCGATGTATCGAACCCTATCGAGGAAGCCGTTTGCCTGGTCAAAAAAAGAATACTGGTAGTTCCCGATCGGAAGGTCGTTGATTGTCGGGCGTCCATAGAAATGGTAGGATATCGCATCGAGCGGAATGCCAGGCCGGTGATTGGCCGCATTCAAAAAATATTCAAACCATTCCGGGTTCGTTTCATTGGCAACGGATATACCCGTGAATTTCGTGTCCGGGGAGACGCTATGCATCTCAGTTACTATAGCGTCGTACAACCGGGTGTATAGCCGCGGCGAAATGTGGTGCTCCAGGTCCGGCTCATTTAATACTTCCCAATAGTCGATCTTGTAATGATGACCTGATTGATGGTATTTCCCCAGCTCGTCGGTAAAGCCGCCTTTGGTGTACCAGCTGATGAGGCGGGCAAAATATGCCGCCACTTCTTTTCCGCTGCTGTCCACCAGTTCGGTACCCTGGTTGTAGCTCCAGTTCACGACGTCGGGGTCATTGTCGACGGCAACAGGCTTTGTTGTTTTCCACATCCACACAGGGATGGTGCTGAAATTGATCACCACCGAACGGTCGCCCTGCGCCTTCATCAGCGCTTCCATCGCCTCGTCGGCATACGTGAAATCCCAGAAGGTTTCCGTTTTTGTCGGAGCCTTCAGCTCAACCACAGCCGCTTTTGGATAAGGAAACCATGGCACGTAACGTACATAGGTCGCTCCGAGGTTTTTCAACGCCTCAAAGGTGCCCTTGTAGATGGGGGAGTTTTCCCGCAGCATGGGATTATAGACCACCTGCAGGGTAGGGGTGGTCCTGGAGATGCGTTGTGTTTTATCCCAATGGATAGCGATCGTTTTTTCTTGCGCCAAAGCCTTGCCGGTAATGGCAAGGCTTATGACGATATAACATACTTTTACTATTCTCATTAGTATCCGTGATTTTGTGTAAGCTGTGTGTTTACGCCGATCTCTGCTGCAGGGATGGGGTACAGCAGCTTATCGTCATTTACGATATAGGAGTCGGGTGAGATATAGTTGATCTGGGTTTTCAGGTTCGCGCCAAAGGCATTCATGACAGCCACTGCCGTGCCTGACCGGACCAGGTCGTGCCATCTCTTGTCTTCAAAAGCGAGCTCTATCCGCCGTTCGTGGAAAATGGCGGCGCGAAGCGATGCCTGGTCTGTCGCGGTGGTGGGGAGCAGGCCGGCGCGGGCGCGGACGGCGTTCAACGGCGTCAGGGGTGACTGCCCCTGCTCATTCAATGCCTCAGCCAGCAGGAGCAGCGCTTCGGAGTAGCGGTATATCGGGAAGTCGTCGGAATTACCGCTGACGGCAAGTGGGGTATGCTCATATTTCTTGATATACGGAACGGCTACTTTCCCGGTGGGGGGCGTCGTATAGCCAACCACGCTTTTTACGGCGGAATAGGTAAAATAATTGCTGGCGTCATAGGCGCCTTCTACAATGCCGATAGATGCATCGAGGCGTTTGTCACCCGCTTCATACTCACCGATCAGGTCCTGCGTAGGCGTATTCCAGCCGCCGGTAGAGGTATTAGTGATAACCAGCGATGTCACCAGTGCTGTACTGTTGCTGCGCGGCAGAAAGTGGAACAGCAGCGGATTTGGCGTCATGCCGGTGCCGGTGCCGCCCAGAAACTGCACCTCGAATAATGATTCCCTGCTATTCTTTTTTGCAGGATCGAATACATCGGCGTAGTTGGCATTCAGCCCGTAGCCCATTGCAGGCAATGTATTCAGTAGCGTGACGGCATCGGCATATTTTTTCAGATATACGTCGACGTCAGCCAGCAACATTGTTGCAGCCCCCTTTGTTGCCACACCGGTTTGCGGGAATTTGGCGACTACCGGCAGTTCCTTTATCGCATCGTTCGCGTCGGCGACTATCTGCGCATAGACATCTGCTACTGAAGCACGGGGCAGGAAGGCAGCATCCGCGGTCGTAACCTCCTTTACAAATAAGGGTACAGGACCGAAGAGACGAACCAGCTTGAAATACATCAGGGCGCGCAGGAACTTGCATTGCCCGTCAAACTGGGCGGTCGTGTCGGCAGGAACGATGTCGGCATTCGGCAGCCGGGTAATGACAATATTGGCTCTGGAGATCACCTGGTAGCAATACTGCCATTCCAGTGCTGTATAGGAGTCCGTTGAAGCGTCCATAAAGTCGGACAGTCTCTCGCGATCGGTATACGCGGTGCCACGGTTGGTTAAAAACCCCTGGTAGATGGTATTGTCCGAGCGCATCTCGCTCATAAGGTAGTCATTTACTACCACATCCCGCAGCGGAGCATAAGCGGCCGTCACCGCAGCGCCGATCTGTTGGGTATTGAGGAAATAGTTGGCGTCGGAATAAGAAGATTTGGGCGCCAGGTCTACGAAATTTTTTTTGCATGACGATGCCATCAGACCCAGCAACGCAATAATGATATATATCTTTTTCATTGTTGACTGCTTTAATGGTTATTTAAATGAGGCTGACAAACCAAAAGAAAGGGTACGGGGAATAGGATAGCCTTCCTCATCGACTTTGATGCCCTGCGTCGGATCTTGTCCGCTAAGGCTGATCTCGGGGTTCATGCCGCTGTATTTGGTAAAGACAAACAGTTCCTGTGCGGAAAAATAAACACGCAGACCGTGGAAGGTTTTGTTTTGTTTCATATGCAGGTTGTAGCCGATAGTGAGGTTCTTGATGGCCAGGTAGCTGGCGCTTTCCAGCCATTGACTGTTGACCTCACGGCCGATAGCCGTCGTGTTTGATTTAGTGCGCGGGTAGATGCCCGAGCCGGGGTTGGCCTCCGAACGCCAGTGGTCCAGCGCAGCTGCCAGCGGCAGACGCGAGCCGTCCATATTGGTTTGGTAAGCCCATTTCGCCGCATTCAGGATCTGTCCGCCACAATCAAACGCCGTGCTGATCGAGAGATCGAAATTGTTATAGCTGAAGAAGTTGGTAAAGCCGCCGGTAAAGGTAGGAGTGGGGTCGCCGATAAAGGTGCGGTCGTTCACGTCATCGATGACACCGTCGCCGTTGATATCTTTAACCTTGATCGTTCCGATATCGGAGTTGCCGTTTGGACTGGTCGGCGTGGCCAGGTATTTTGCAGACTTGGCCAGGTCGTCCGCGTTTTTGTACAATCCTTCGAACACAAATCCGTAAAAGGCGCCGAGCGGATGCCCCACCTGCTGGCGGTAATAGTCCGACGAAACAGTATTGTTCCTTCTTATATAACCCGGGGCGACCAGCGTCTTGATCCGGTTCCTGTCGAAAGAGACGTTCAGGCTGCTGGTCCATTTCAGCTTACCGGTCAGGTTCACCGTATTGACCGTAACCTCATGTCCCCACAGGGCGACCGATCCGACATTATCCAATATCGTGCTGTATCCCGAGGAAGTAGGCAGGGGCCGGGACTGGATCAGGTGATCGGTATTCTTGTGGTAATAATCGTACGTTACTGTAATGCGATCCTTCAGAATGCTCAGATCGAATCCCAGATCCATCTGAAGATTACGTTCCCATTGCAGATCCTTGTTCCCGAGATTGCCGATGCTGGTACCCTGGGTCACGACATTGTTATAATCGTAATAATAGTTGGACGTGGTGGATTGTGCGGTATAATAGCCGGAGAATGTATTATTACCGGTGACACCATAGCTGCCGCGCAGCTTTAAGAAACCGATGTTCTTGAATCTCTCCATAAAGGATTCATCGCTGACGATCCAGCCGGCGGACACGGACGGGAAAGTACCATAGCGCGAATTGGCGCCAAAGAGCGAAGAACCGTCGTTACGGATGGCGCCCTGTAACAGGTATTTGCCTTTATAGCTGTAGTTCACACGCCCGATGGCGGAAACCAGTGAATAAGCCGTATAAGAGCTGCCTCCCGTAACGCTGGTAGCCGCGGTCAGGTAGGGTATGTCGTCGTTGGGGAACCCGAGTCCTGTCAGCGAGTTGCTGGTGGAGCTGTATTTCTGCGCTGAATATCCGCCCAGCACCTCCAGGTTATGATCTCCAAAAGTTTTTTTGTAATCAAGATAACCTTCAGCAGTATAGGATCCGTTATCTACCGAGCTGCTGGTGCCGGTGGGGTTGTTAACGGTTGAGGTCACCTGCCCGGACTGGTAGTAATTACGCGTCTCTCCGCCCTTATCGATACCCGTGTTGATCTTCAGTTGCAGACCCTGCAGGAACTCATAGTTAAAATAACCATTGGCAAGAATACGGGTCGTCTTGTAGTCGTCATTGGTCAGGTTGAACAAGGCTACGGGGTTGATATAAGCCACCATGGGTGGCGTGTTGACCATGCGTACGTAAGAGCCGTCGGGGTTGTAGGGCTTGATCAGCGGGCTGGCTTCGAAAAGACGTTCGAACGAACCGCCTACGCCGTCTGTCGCTGTTCCGGCGGCATTCCTGTTATTATGATCGAGCCGGTAGCTGGGCGCTATATTAATACCCATTTTTATTTTGCCGTTGGCGGTGGTAAGGTCTTTATTGATGCGGCCTGTAAACAACTTAGTGCCGGTATTGATCAATACGCCCTGCTGCTCCTGGTAGCCGAATATGGCGGTAGAGGAAGAATGCTCGGTGGCAGACTGCAGTGTGATATCATAATTCTGTATAGGCGCCTTGCGGGTGATCAAATTATACCAGTCGGTGCCTTTCCCATATTGCGAAGGATTCTGAAAGACGGCAGGGATCCCGCCAGTATAATTTTCATAGGTTGCCTTGTCAGTGTAGAGCTCGTTCATATAGGTGGCAAACTGAAAGGCGTTCATCGGCTTGGGTACCTTATTGGAAGGAATGCTTTGCACACCATAATTGGAATTGAACTCGATCTTCGAGTCTCCCGCTTTGGCGTGTTTGGTAGTGATCAGGATGACGCCGTTGGCCGCGCGCGATCCATACAATGCAGTGGCGGAGGCATCTTTTAGCACGGTGAAGGTCTCGATCTCGTCGGGATTGATATTGTTGATGCTCCCGGTGATGGGCAGTCCGTCTATTACAAACAAAGGCTGGTTGCTCAGGTTGAAAGAGGCCGCGCCGCGGATGCGAAAATCGACCCCACGACCGGGCAGACCACTGCTTTCCACCACTGAAACACCGGCTACTTTGCCTTCCAGCTGCTGGGCAAACTGCATTACGGGCTGGTCCTGCAGTTTTTCGGTGCTTATAGTGGCTATGGAGCCGGTTACATCGCGGCGACGTTGCTTACCGTAGCTGACTGTTACCTCGTTCAATTCTGTGGCGACTCCCTTGAGCTTAATCGACAGGGTCTTGTCAGACTGTAATACAACTTCCTGTGTTTGGAATCCGATGGAACGGATCACGAGTGTTGCGCCCGGCGCCGCTAAAATGTGAAAAAAGCCTTCGGCGTTGGTAGATACACCTTTCGAGGTGCCTTTTACCAGTACCGTCACGCCGGGGACTGGCTGGTCCTTATCATCTATGACCCGGCCTGAGATAGTGTTCTGGGCCTGCGTTGTTCCGGCAAAAAGCATAAGCAGCACCCAAACAAGAAAGAGCCTCCCAAATGGTTGGTAAACGTTCTTTTTCATAATGGCAAACTAGTTGGTTTAGAAAGGTTGAAATTTCTATGTTTGTAATTGGCGACCCTAAAATACTTAAATAGTGTTAACAAACAATCCTGTACTGTCATGTTTTTAAACATTTTGAAACATTTTGTAATAGATAATGAATCCTTATTTTCAATAAAATTAAATGAATGTCAATATAATTAAACCACTTCGATGGTATTTGCGCAGAATTTAATAGAAAGGTAAAAATAACTTAACCTTGCTTTTTATTTAATTTGATTAAAAGGGCTTTCGGGGGTAGCTCGCCCCAATTTTTTGAGTTCCCGGACACTACTCGGGATTTATCCTGATCCGGTAGAGGGACCTGATACCCGGTTTGTCGGCAAATTTGTGAAAGTATTCCAGAAAGATGGTAGTGAGCATTGGTTCCTTGCCCACGTTGATGATCCGGAAACAAATCTTAAATTTATGGGTAGAATTGATGAAATTACCGGAAAACAAAACACTATGGGTGTTCTTGAACAATTGGCGGAGATAAAGGAAAAAGAAGGGCTTGAAAAAGGCCGGTCGGAGGAACGTCGACTTCTGATCAAGAACCGCAACGGATCATTTCATTCCCGCCGATTTCTTAATACCCGTAAATATCGTTTTCCAAATAAGGTTAAAGAATGATTTGTTGAGGATGCGATCAAAGTGCACTTCTTTTACCCTGGGATTTTCACCGCCATTGGAATTTTTTATCACGAAATTGGCAAACAGGCTTGCCAGTACCTTTTTATTCAGCGTTCCCTTCTCGTCATCCTTTTTCATCAGGGATATTTTCAAATTGTCGTACAACAGCAGCACGCTGCCGTCACTCATCGAGTCCGTTCCGGTAATATTAAAGTGCAGCTTATTTATGGTCCCCTTCTCTATCCGGGCCAAACCCATGGGTTGGGTCAGCGGGTTCAACGCCGTAGCATCGATGGCGCCGATATTCCCTTCAATGGAGAATTTTCCATGAGGATCTTTTAACAGCATGACCAACCGGGCATCCACCGGCGTTTTGTTAAGAAGACGGGCCCTGAATTTCAGCACGCATTTATTGTCCCGCAGAATATCCTTCTTTCTGTTGGTGACATTGGTAAAGGTTCCGTTTGCATCAAAGAACTGCAGCCGGCCCGCGCTGTCGCTTTTCGCGTTCCTTTCTTTATATTCTATAAAGGAATGTTCAACTATCAGCCTCCTTATATTGACTGGAAAAGGCAATCGCATCAACAGCTGCTGCGGGTACTTCCCCACCTTGCTGGTGGTATCCGGAGGCCGTGACAGATCACGATAGACCTTGAATGAACTATTTCGGATAGTCATCGTTTCGACTACAAGCTCTTTATGCCACAGACTTTCCCTGTCAATGCTCTGCAGGCTGATGTCCTCCAGCAGGAAGTCATACCTGTCCTTCTGCACAGGGAATGAATAGGCGAATTCATTCTCCGGTAATTGGGGGATAATTCTAAAACGGTGAACGGATAAAGCATCATCATGACTGGTAAATCGGAGGCCGGCTACATCCAGCTTATATCTTTTATTCCTGAGAGGTAAGGTTATCTTGTCGCAGCTTATGTCCAGTCCTTTCGCAAAAAGGATCCTGGAGCTATCCTTGCCGGTAGTGCTGTCAATAAGCACATCGGAAAATAAAAAAGATACGTCCCGGCTGCTGACGATCTCGCCGCCGGTATGAATATTTCTGACAACCACATTGGCGTGTGTGATCAGTATCGTATCCACTTTTATCTGTAGCAGTTTCCCCAGCAATTGCTTTGTTATATCCCGTGCCGGATTGTAAGCAGCAGTATCTTTCCGTGAACGATTAGTCAATATTTCAATGGTGGGGCCGTCTATCTCGACTTTGGCTCCCTCGATCTCCTTTTTAAGCAGTGCCTTTGGCGTCTTTACTCCGAGTATATCCAATGCGGGGACCGTCAGCCTTACCAACACCGGCGGATCCTGCTTTTCAAGGACCATTTGATGATAAACCGATGTATCGGGAGCTATCTCTATATTTTTTACGTGGAGAGCGCCGGCCACCTCGTCAAGAGAAAGTTTATCATAATAAATGCGATAAAGCCCTTTCGTTTTTTCCGAGACAGTTTCGTCGATCTTTCGGTGCACTAACCTGTATTTATAGAACTGCCAGGCAATGACGGCAAGCACGACCACGCCTATCGCCAGTAAATACCATCGCCGCTTTCCTGATTTGAACATATTGGCAACAGGCGAAATATGGTGCCAGTTTCCAAAGCCTTCCAATATAAGGGCTCCGGCGAAAGACACCCCGTCCGGGGAAGGAAGCCTGGGCAATTTATTCACCAAAAAATGAAAAAAGCCTGTAAATAGTCACTATTTACAGGCTCTGATCGACTGTGATCGACCTTTTGGTCGGGACGACAAGATTCGAACTTGCGACCCCTTGCACCCCATGCAAGTGCGCTACCGGGCTGCGCTACGTCCCGAATTTTATTCGGTGGGGTGCAAAAGTAGGAAAAAATCCTCTTATTCCCAGCGGCACCCCTTAACTTTTTTTTACCAAACCATTTTGAAATAATTGGCTTAAATATTGCGTTTATCCTATTACTTCAAATCACATCTATTGTAAAAACTTCTACTCAGGACTTCCTCTTTCCCAACTGTAGACTTTGTATAGTAATCCATCACCCTAGAGTTAAACCTCCTTTATCACACTATTTCTAATTAATTTTACCCAGGAATGAAGAAACTCTTGTTGGTGGGCATGTTATTCCCACTGCTTACCCAAGCCCAATGGAATGTTAACTTATTTGGAGGTTTTTCCAATTATGTAGGTGACATGCAGCATCGGCCCTATACTACAAAAGAGGCCAAGGGCTCTTTCGGAGCGGGTCTGCAATACGATCTGAGCGGACATTTTTCGATACTTTCCAACCTTACCTATGGCAAGGTGGCCGCTTCGGACGCCCAGGATAACAAGACCAACAACAGGGCACGCAATCTCAGCTTTGAAACCTCCATCACCGAGTGGAACCTACTGCTGGAATACAACCTGCTCGACCTCAGCACACACCGGTTTACTCCATATGCTTTCGCCGGTATTGCCGTTTACCATTTCGATCCCTATGCCTTCGACTCGACAGGGAAGAAGGTTTATCTTCATATCCTTAGCACGGAAGGCGAAGGGCTTCCACAGTATCCCAATCGGAAGCCCTATTCGCTGACACAATTCGCTATTCCCATTGGCGGCGGCTTCAAATTCCGCGTCTCAGACAGGGTAACACTGGCTTATGAGATTGGGCTCCGGACGCTCTTTACAGACCATCTGGACGACGTAAGTAATTCCTACATAGACCAGGCAACGCTGCTGGCAGATCGCGGTCCCAAGGCTGTAGAAATGGCCTATCGCGGCGGCGAGCTGAAGGGTGGGGCGCCTTATCCCGGAGCCGGCGCTTTCCGGGGTAATTCCAAACACAAGGACTTCTATTATATGTCCGGCCTGCGCGTGACGATAGCGCTTCCTTCCGGGCTGCCGATACACCGGCGTCACAACGGCATCATAGACTGCCCGAAAAAAGTTTATTGATAAAGATGCCGGTCGTGTTTTACTTTTGCGAATGGCATATAAGAACCAGCAGGAATTTATCCAGGCTCTGGAAAAAGCAGGAGAATTAGTTCGGATCAGCACGTTCGTCGACCCCCGGTTAGAGATTGCCGAGATCACAGATCGGATCAGCAAAAGTGGCAATGGAGGGAAGGCCCTGCTGTTTGAAAATACAGCTACGGAATTCCCGGTGCTCATGAACGCTTATGGCAGCGAAAAGAGGATGTGTATGGCGCTGGGCGTAAAAGAGCTGGACGACGTCACAAAAGAGATCGAAGGACTGTTCAAGCTCCTGTCCGCACCAAAGGAAGGGCTGCTGGATAAATTAAAAATGCTTCCCAAATTAGGGCAATTTGCCAGCTGGCTTCCCACCGTGAGAAGTGGCCGGGGAGAATGCCAGGAAGTAGTAATGACGGAACCGGATATCAGCAAGCTCCCGGTCATCACCTGCTGGCCAAAGGATGGAGGGCCTTTTGTCACCCTTCCGATCATTCACACAAAAGATCCCAATACCGGCTCCCGCAATGTCGGCATGTACCGCATGCAGATCTTCGGGCCCACCCTCACCGGAATGCACTGGCACAAACACAAGGTCAGCGCCCGTCATTTTGCCGAATATAAGAAGACAGGGAAAAAAATGCCCGTAGCCGTCGCCCTGGGCGGAGACCCCGCCTATGCCTACAGCGCTACGGCCCCGCTGCCGGAAAACGTAGACGAATACATGCTGGCCGGCTTTCTTCGCAAAAAGAAGGTCGAGCTGGTAAAATGTATCACGCAGCCCGATATTGAAGTCCCGGCTGACGCGGACTTTGTCATCGAAGGATATGTGGATCCCACGGAAGAACTGATCTGGGAAGGCCCCTTTGGTGATCATACCGGCTATTATTCGCTCCCCGACTGGTATCCCCGCTTTCATATCACCGCCATCACACACCGGAAACAGGCCGTCTACCCCGCGACGATCGTCGGTATTCCTCCACAGGAAGACGCCTGGCTTGGAAAAGCGACCGAAAGGATCTTCCTTGCTCCGATGAAAATGACCATGGTGCCCGAGATAGTCAATATGGATATGCCGGTCGAAGGCGTGTTCCACAACCTCGTGATCGCCCAGATCCGTAAGGAATATGCAGGGCAGGGACAGAAAGTGATGAACGCAATGTGGGGAGCCGGCCAGATGATGTTCAACAAGATCCTCGTCATCGCAGATGAAGGGACTTCCATCACCAACTACCGGCAGCTGGCGCAGTATGTGTTCAGGCATCTTAACCCGGCGACAGACGTTTATTTTTCCCAGGGCCCCATGGATGTGCTCGATCATAGCTGCAGCAAGCTGGGTTTTGGCGGGAAGATGTGTATCGACGGGACTGCAAAGGCCGAAGAAGAGACGAACATCGATCAGTACCAGCTGAAAGCAGCTGGCTATCAGCATGGCGCCGCCGGCAACAATGACGCCGCAGCCGGTTTGCTGCTGGCCGAAAAGGACCTCAAGGCCCGCTGGCCGGAGATCAGCACCGTCAACCTCGATCTCCTGAAACAGGACATCCCCTGCATAATAGTCGCCATAAAAAAAGACCGGCCCGGCCATATAAAAGACCTGAACCAGGCCCTCAGCGCACTGCCGGTCATGGAAGGCATAAAAATGATCCTCTACGTCGAACATACGGTAGACGCCCGCGATCTGCCGGTCGCATTGTGGAGATTCTGCAATAACCTGGATCCGCGCCGCGACCATTTTTTGACAGAAACTGCTTCTTCGATCGAACCAGGCAAGCGGTTCGCTGTTTTAGGATTGGATGGCACCCGGAAAACAAAAGAGCTGGATAACTTCCAGCGGGACTGGCCAAATATCATCGTCGCGGACGACGCTACTATCAGGGCAGTGGATGAAAAATGGAAGGACCTGGGACTGGGAGCTTTTCTTCCCTCTCCTTCATTGAAATTTAAAGACCAAATCTATGGCGTGGAGGCCGTGGTATCATGAAACGCAGATCTCTTTTACTTACAGCTGGACTGCTAACCGCAACCCTGACTCTTTGCAAAGCGCAGGACAAGACCCACAAGCCGCTTCCGCATACGCTGCTTTGGCGTATCTCGGGGAAGGGGATCTCCAAACCTTCTTACCTGTTCGGGACCATGCACGTCCTTTGCGCGGAAGATGCCCGGCTCAGCGACAGCCTGAAGGCCGTCATCGCAAACTGTGACGAGCTGTACTTCGAGATCAACCTGAGTGACATGAGCGGCATGCTGAACTCCATGAAGTACATGCGCATGAACGACAGTAAGAAGCTCTCCGATCTGCTGAAGCCGGATGAATATGCCCGGGTAAAGGATTATTTTACAAAACATGCGTCGATGCTGCCTTTTGGCATGCTGGAACGGTTTAAGCCC
Organism: Puia sp.; assembly: GCA_036499285.1. Lineage (GTDB taxonomy): Bacteria > Bacteroidota > Bacteroidia > Chitinophagales > Chitinophagaceae > Puia. The sequence continues at coordinate 21,878 of DASYEB010000048.1, forward strand.
ATGCTGATCAGCGGACTCATAGAAGAGCAGGGCATGGATTGCCAGACTGCCGACGGGATGGAACTGACGATCATGAAAGAGGGCCGGCCGTATCACAAACCGATCAACGGACTGGAGACCGCAGAATTCCAGGCTGGCTTGTTCGATAGCATTCCCTACGAACTGCAGGCAAAGGAACTCGTCAATTATATCGATAGCACCGATGAAAACAGCAAAATGATGCGACAGCTGGTAGAGCTGTATAAGAACCAGGACCTCGAAGGCATCGATCAGCTGAGCCAGAAAGATGGGACCGGGATCAATGGATATATGGATCTGTTGTTATACGACCGCAACCGGAAATGGGCCAAAGAGCTGGATACCCTGCTGGGACAAAAATGTTTGCTGATTGCAGTAGGCGCGGCGCATCTGCCGGGGATCAATGGTGTCATCGCACTGCTGCGGAAGGAAGGATATACGGTAGAGCCGGTCAACAATAATAACTCTCCTGACAAAAATGAGGCTCCAAACGGATCGAAATCCATCTGAAGCCTTATTGAAATAGATTGTATTCTTAGATCCTTTCCAGGGCGCTGAAGAAAAAGTCTCCTTCGATTTTTGCATTTTCATCACTGTCGCTGCCATGGATGGCGTTCTCGCCTATGGAAGCTGCAAACAGCTTGCGGATGGTTCCTTCGTCTGCTTTTGCAGGATCAGTTGCCCCGATCAGCTTACGAAAATCGGCTACCGCATTGTCTTTTTCCAGGATGGCTGCGACAATAGGACCGCTGCTCATGAAATCGACCAGTTCTCCGTAGAAAGGCCTTTCCTTATGAACGGCATAAAATTCCCCGGCCTTTTCCCTGGACAGGCGGGTCAGCTTCAGGGCCACGACACGAAAGCCGCTTTTAATGATCTTGTCGATGATGGCGCCGGAATGGCCTTTCGAAAAAGCATCCGGTTTGATCATGGTAAAAGTTCGATTGCTCATATTTTCCTTTCTTTTTTGGCACGCAAATGTAGGATTTTATTTTGTTTTGGGTTTAGCATTTAATTACGCACCTTTGCAAACATTTTGGCAGCGGCAGGCCAAGGGTAAATTATTTGCAAGGCACAGCCGGTTTTGATTTAGCATGAAGAAAATTGAAGAAATATATTCCTTATTAAGCCAGCCCCGCCGGGTGGTGATCGTCATGCATCAGAAACCTGACGCAGATGCCATGGGGTCTTCCCTTGGCCTGTATCATTTCCTGCGGCAGCTGGGACATCAGCCAACGGTCATTTCCCCTACCAACTGGGCAGACTGGCTGAAATGGATGCCCGGATGTGACGGGGTCATCGACTTTGAGTTCAGCACCGAGAAGGCGATAGCCGTACTGGATGATGCCGAATGGGTGTTTTGCCTGGACTTCAATACCATGAGCCGTACCCGGCATATGGCAAACCGGCTGCGAAAACTGCCGGCAACAAGGATCCTGATCGACCATCACCAGCAACCCGAAGCCGAAGCTTTTGCCTATGGCGTAAGCAACACGGCCAAAAGCTCCACCAGCGAAATGGTCTATGACTTTATCGTTGGCTCGGGACATGCCGATCAGATCAACAGGGAGATCTCGGAATGCCTGTATGCCGGTGTCATGACCGATACAGGGTCTTTCCGGTTCCCGGGCGCCTCGGCGGCTGTACACCGGATGGTAGCCGTGCTGAAGGATACAGGGATCAATCACACGAAGATCCACGAAGATCTTTTTGATAATTTCCTCGAAAACCGGCTGCGGTTTACCGGTTTTGTGCTGCAGAGCCGGATGGAGATCTTTTACGAATACAATGCCGCACTGATCGCCATACCCTGGAAGGACCTGGTGCGGTATGAGATCAAGACAGGAGACACCGAAGGGCTGGTCAACTATCCCTTATCCATACAGGGCATCCGAATGGCCGCGCTGATCATCGACCGCGACGAAGAAGTAAAATGTTCGTTCCGCAGCAAAGGTAACTTTGATGTCAACGCATTCGCCCGTACCTATTTCGACGGCGGCGGGCATGTCAATGCAGCCGGGGGCCGCAGCACCGATACGCTGGATCAGACCGTACAACGATTCATCCAGGCATTGAAAGATAATTCATCACAATTACAATAATACAATAAGTCAAAGAATGAAAAATTTTGCATCTTATTTACTCGTTAGCCTGGTACTGCTGGGTGCGGTGTCCTGTACTAACTCAGAGTTTAAGAAGACCAAAAGCGGCTTGCTCTATAAGATCTATTCCGATGGGAAAGGCGAACCTGCCAAACCCAAAATGTTTTTAAAAGCCAACGTCGTTGAGAAACTGCGGGACTCCGTCCTGTATAACTCAGAAGGCAACATGCCGGTCTACCTGCCCGTAGACAGCGCCCGCCCGGTGTACAGCCCCGTAGAGGTCTTCTCCCTGTTGCGTAAAGGCGATAGCGCTATCGTAGTACAGCTCGTCGACACATTACAAAAGAAGTTTGCCGGACAGCTGCCACCATGGTTAAAGAAGAAAGACAAGATCACTTTTACATTTAAGATATTGGACGTATTCGCATCTGAAGAGCTGCTGACGAACGATCGTAACCAGGAGATCAGCAAACAAAAGGCCCGCGAAGTCGGCCAGGTAGAAGCCTACCTCGCAAAAAATAACATCCAGGCCCAAAAGACGGAAAAAGGTACTTATGTGGTCGTTCAGAATGAAGGCTCCGGTACGCAGGTTGATTCCGGCAAACAGGTTTCCGTTCGCTACACAGGCAAGCTGATCCCTTCCGGAAAAGAGTTTGAATCAAACATGAAGGATACTTCCAATGGTCCGTTCAAGTTCGTGGTCGGCGCAGGCCAGATCATTCCAGGTTGGGACGACGGACTGCGTAAGTTCAAAAAGGGCGGCACAGGTACTTTGTATGTTCCTGCCTTCCTGGCCTATGACCAGCAGATGGGCCCGGGTCATACACCATTCGAGAACCTGATCTTCGACATACAGATCGTCGACGTGACGGATGCTCCAAAGACCCAGCCGCAAATGCCAGGCATGCCGCAGATGCAGGGTCAGCCTCACCACTAATAAGAAAAGGTAGTATATCAAAAGCCCCGGTCAATCCGATTGATCGGGGCTTTTGCTTTTATACGCCTCTATCAGCTTTATCACCTCTTTCGCCTCTTTCGGGTCATGTACCCGCAATATATCGGCCCCGTTGAGCAGGGCGATCGTGTTGAGGACCGTGGTTCCGTTCAGTGCCTGCTCCGAAGTGATGCCAAGCGTCTTATAAATGGTGGATTTGCGAGAGATGCCTACCAGGATAGGCTTGCCGGTCATCTTAAACACCCCCAGGTTACGCAGGATCTCAAAGTTGTGAACGGGTGTCTTGGCAAAACCGATCCCGGGATCCAGTATGACGTCATCGATCCCCGCCTGCCGGCACTCTTCCATCCTGCGGATAAAATAATCAAGCACCTCCTTTGTCACGTCTTCGTATAAGGCCTCGCGGTTCATGGTCGCCGGAGTGCCTTTCATATGCATACAGACATAAGGGACCCTGAGGCCGCTCACGGTCGCCAGCATATCGGGGTCGAGGCTGCCGCCACTGATGTCATTGACCATGGACGCACCCGCAGCGATGGATTCCCTGGCAACACGGGCATACCAGGTGTCGACAGAGACCGGAAGATCGGGCCAGCGCTGATGGATCAGGCCGATAGCATCCGCCACCCGCCGCAGCTCCTCGTCCTCGCCGATCACCGGGGCGCCCGGCCGGGTACTCTGACCGCCGATGTCCAGCCAGTCGGCTCCGTCCTGGACCATCTTTTCCACCTGCTGCAGCAGGTGGGCATCGTCGGGGAACCGGCTGCCGCTGTAGAAGGAGTCCGGTGCCCTGTTGATAATGCCCATGACAAGCGGACGGGTCACCGGCAATAATTTACCTTTAGCATTCAAAGTGAACATAGCTGAAGTATATTTGTAAAAATACGGCTATGAAGGATACGAACCGGCAATACGACGAAGCGGCAAGATCATGCAGGGATATTTTTATAAAAAAAACGCATGACTACGGAACCTCCTGGCGGGTATTGCGGACCATATCCATCGCTGATCAGCTCTTTATCAAGGCAAAGCGGATCAGGACCCTGCAGGAGTCATCGGAACAGAAGGTAGGGGAGGACAAGGCGGGTGAATTCCGGGCGATGGTCAATTACGGGATCATAGGAATGATCCAGCTATCCCTGAGCGCCTCGGCTCCCGAAGAACTACCGGAAGCAGAAGCAGGACGCCACTACGATGAGAAAATGGCAGAGGCCAGGGCAACGATGCTCGACAAAAACCATGACTACGGGGAGGCCTGGAGAGAAATGAGCCAGGAGAGTTTTGCCGACCTGATCCTGATGAAGATCCTGAGAGTAAGACAGATCGTGGCAAATGATGGTAAGACGCTGATCAGCGAGGGGATCGATTCCAACTTTACAGATATTATAAATTATTCCCTTTTTGCCCTCATCCTGATCGCAGAGGGCAAGCATACCTCCTAAATGTTTACCTCATGAAGATACTTATTTCCGTTTGCCGTTTCCTGGTAGGGGTATTATTCATTTTTTCCGGGTTGGTAAAGGCCGATGACCCCCTCGGGCTGAGCTATAAGATGCAGGAGTTCTTTGAAGTGTGGAACTTCCACTGGCTGGATAATTTTACCCTGGCCTTTTCCATCGGGATGATCGTTTTTGAAATAGTCGCCGGTGTGGCCATCTTGTTGGGCTGGCGGATGAAACTGTTCAGCTGGCTTCTGCTCCTGCTGATCATCTTTTTTACGTTTCTTACCGGTTATGCTTACCTGTCAGGTAAGGTGCGGGAATGCGGCTGTTTCGGCGATTGTATTCCACTGACCGCGGGTCAGTCCTTTATGAAAGACCTGCTACTGCTGCTGCTGATCGTCTTCCTGTTCGGCGTACGCGAAAAGATCCGGCCGGTCCTGAAACAGACAGGCAGTGTGGCCGTACTCCTGCTGGCGACCGTGTTCTCGTTTGCCTTCCAGTGGTATGTGCTGGTCCATCTGCCGGTAGTAGACTGTCTGCCTTATAAGGCCGGCAACAATATTCCGGAGAAGATGAAGGCGCCGCCGGGTGCCATTCCCGACAGTACGGTTATTACAATGGTTTATGAAAAAAACGGGAAGAAAGTCGAATTTGGCGCCAGCAAGTTCCCGACCGACTTTGACGACTCCTATAAATTTATAAGCCGCTATGATAAGCTGATCCGCAAGGGAAACGCTGAGCCGGCGATAAAGGATTTCAATCTTCTTACAGGGGCCGGGACAGATACTACACAGGCCGTGCTCGAGGAAAAAGGTTTCAAGCTGTTCCTGTTTATGAAGGAGGTCCTGGACGATCATCCGGATTGGAATAAGACTTTCAGCGTCGTGCTGACCATGGCTAAGTCCAAACGTATACCGGTGTTCTTTATAACAGGTGATTATGATCACATGGTATCATGGGTAGAGAAGCAGGGGCTGACCGCGGATGTCACGATCCTGAAATGCGACGCGACGGCTATCAAGACAGCCGCGAGAGCCAATCCGACACTCTACCTGATCAAAGGAGGAACAATAGCCGCCAAGTGGAGCTATGCGGACTTCGATCGCGCCTTGCCGGCGGTGAACGAGCTGACGGAGCAATAACCCCAAGCTGGCGGAGCAATAACCGATAATCAACTATGATCCGATATTTTATACGGAAGTGTTTCTACGGAATGCTGGTGCTGCTGGGGGTGGTGGTCACCGTCTTTTTCCTGTTCCAGGGATTTGGCGACCCCTCGCGCCTCGTGATGGGACAGCGTGCAGACGAGGCTACGCAGGAAAACATCCGTAAAGAGCTCAACCTCGATCAGCCCCGCTGGAAGCAGTTCGTTTATTATCTCAACGATGTTTCCCCGGTAGGATTTCATACAGCCGACGAGATAAAACAAAAAGGGTTGAAAGGCATTTTCATCGGCGGCCACACAAAATTAGCGTTGAAGTGGCCCTACCTGCGCCGATCGTACCAATCAAAAAGAGAAGTGTGGGATATCCTGATGGAAGCCCTGCCAGGCACTTTGTTGCTGGCTATGGCAGCCATGCTGGTAGCGACGGTCCTGGGCATCAGCCTCGGAGTGCTGGCCGCGATAAAGAAGGATACCTGGCTGGATACCTCATCCATTTTCGTCAGCGTGCTGGGCATTTCCGCACCTTCCTTTTTTATGGGGATACTCATCGCCTATGTATTTGGTTTTGTACTCAGCGACTATACCGGGCTGCCTATGACGGGAAGCCTCTTCGATACGGATCCTTTTTCCGGCAGACACCTGCAGATAAAGAACCTGATCCTGCCGGCCCTGACGCTGGGTATCCGGCCACTGGCTATCATCGCACAGCTGACACGCGGCGCCTTGCTGGACGTGCTGGACCAGGATTATATCCGGACAGCCTATGCAAAGGGGCTCTCACCCCGTGTCGTAGTCTGGAAACATGGTCTGCGGAACGCCCTTAACCCCGTGATCACGGCCATTACCGGCTGGTTTGCCGAATTACTGGCAGGCGCCTTTTTCGTAGAGACGATCTTTGGCTGGAAAGGCATTGGCAAAGTGACGGTAGATGCACTGGAAAAGCTGGATTTCCCCGTAGTAATGGGCTCGGTGCTGGTCTCTTCTTTCTTCTTTATCGTGATCGGCCTGCTGGCAGACCTTTTATACGGACTCGTAGACCCGCGGGTCAGACTGACTACTTGATCACCACTTCCTTTATCACTTTTTCACCCAGCGCCTCGTTGACGCGCTGAACTATTTTGTCCTTCTGATACATGAGCTCCTGCCGCAGGGGGGCTATCGTCGTATTGACATAAAGGGTATGCCCGTGGATCTGGATCTTGTCGGTATAACGGGCAACGGTTTTTCCCATGATCTGCTCCCAGACCTCTTCGATCTGCAGGGCCTGTATCGACCCTTTTATCTGGCTTTGATTGAGGAATTTCTTCAACGCATCCCCTAATGAATATTCACCCATAGACGCAAGTTAGGGAAAGCTTTGAGAGTAGCCAGCATAATGAGTGCCCCGGTTATGCACATCAGGACAAACAGCAATACCGGCTGTTTCTTTTGCGGAAATGGTTCCTGGGGAAACGGCGCTTGTATAGCCCTGATCTCCTTGCGGGAATGATACTGGGGGAGAATGCCGGCGATGAGTTCGTAACCGGTCTCACTGTCCATCCATTCCTGTGGACTGAAAAAGATGGGCTCGCCGATGTGGACGTCGTCGATCAGCTGGGATTTTCTCAGGATCTCCGCTGCATAAAGACGAAGACCTTCCTTGTTGGCCTTTATAAGACCGTATTCGCCTTTATCATCGATGGAATAGGTAAAATAAGCATCAGCAGGGTCGTTAGTTTCTTCCAGGTAACGGATAGAAGAATTAAGATCGGCTAGCATATCGATTCAATTTTGGGGTGTTTTTCGGGTGCAACGGCTTTGGGTTACACGTAGTAAATATATAGTTTTTTTAATGGGTTTTTAATGTTGAAGCAAAAAAATTACACGGAAATTATAAGGTAATGATCTGGCAGGGAACGGCCAGTTTTTCCATTTCCTGGCGGATCCGGTCGGGGTGCGTATCGGTGATAAAGATCTGTCCCTCATCCTTTAAGCAGACCTGGTCGAGCAGGTTATGCATACGCAGGGCGTCCAGCTTTTCAAAGACATCGTCCAGGAGCAGGATGGGAGCCCAGCCTTTGTCCTGTTTGAGGGTTTCGTATTCAGCCAGCCGGAGGGCGAAGAGGAGACTTTTTCGCTGGCCCTGGGAAGCGATGGATTTAAACGGCTGACCGGAAAAACTGAATTCAAGATCGTCTTTATGGATACCGCCGCCGGTGCGCTGGAGGTAAAGGTCTTTTTCCAGGCCCTGGTGAAGCAGATCTCGAAAGGGGGTATGCAGCAATTGACTTTCGTATACAAGGGTCACGGGTTCTTCCATACCGGCTATCTGTGTATAGAAGCGGCCGGCAAGAGGCAGCAGCTGCTGCAGGAAGTTGCGCCGGCGGTTGAAAAGCCAGGTGCCCGGGCGGATCAGCTGGCTATCGTATACTTCCAGCAGGTTTTTGTCGGTGAGCCGTCTTTCGGTAAGAGATTTCAGAAAGCTGTTGCGCTGCTGCAGGATCTTATTGTATTCGATCAGGTTTTGCAGGTATTCAGGGTCCAGCTGGGAAAGAAGAGAGTCCAGGAAACGACGGCGCTCCTCACTGCCGCCGGTGATGATCTGCACATCGTCGGGGGCAATGATGACACAGGGGAAGCGACCGATATGACGGGAGAACCTATCATAGGATTCGCCGCCGGCGAGGAATTCTTTTTTCCCCGTTTCACGCAGTATGGCGACGACGTCGGTCAGTTGTCCCTCCTTCTCGAAATGGCCTTCGATCCGGAAGCCCGATGCCCCCTTCTGGACGTTCTGCTGGTCGCTTCGGGTGAAATAACTTTTGGTAAAGCACAAATAATAGATGGCATCCAGCAGGTTGGTCTTCCCCACACCATTGTTGCCACAGAAACCTACGACCCGTTCCGTAAACCGGAAGGAAGCCTGGCTGTAGTTCTTGAATTGAAGGAGCGATATATCTTTTACCGAAAGCAATGTACTATTCGGCTGCAAGATAACCCCGAATTGAAAAAATGTAATATCTTTTCGGAAACTTATCGTAATGAGAAAACAATGTGACTGGCTTTTGACCAAATTCGCTGCATCCATGCTGTTGCTTCTGTTACCGGCCCTGCTTCCCGCTCAAGTGGACAAGGCCATGACCGATCGTATCCGCGAAGAAGGTCTCAACCATTCGCAGATCCCCTATATCGCCCACGAGCTGACGGATGTCAGCGGGCCGCGTCTGACCAATTCTCCGGGTTATCACCAGGCCGCCTCCTGGATCGTAAAGACCTTACAGGGCTGGGGGTTGACAAAAGTGCAGGCTGAGCCCTGGGGTGAGTTCGGCTATGGATGGTCGGCAGAGAAGACATACCTGGCGATGCGAACCCCGTATTATTCACCGATGATCGCTTATGCTGCTCCGTGGAGCGGCAGCACCAACGGGCCGGTCAGCGCCACCGCCTTCCTGGTGGAGAAGATGGACTCGGCCTGGATCGCTTCCCACGCCGCACAGATGAAGGGGCATATCCTCGTTGCCCGCACGGCAGACAGCATTCTCTCCTCCGACTTCAAACCGGATGCAACACGTTATACGGACAGCGCGCTGGCGGCCATCGGAGATACCTATATGCTTTCGCCGGCAATACTGCATTCCTTTATACCGTATTTAAAACGAATACTGCAGGTCCAGAAAATGCTACAGGCCAGCGGCGCGCTGGCTGTGCTGGAAATGAGCCGCGGCTCCCGGGATGGCACGGTGGAGGTGCAGAGCTATGTCGGTTTCAGGAAAAAGGATCAGCCTGCGGCTCCTCAGCTGGTGGTGGCCAAGGAGGATTATCTGCGGGTAATGCGGCTGCTGGAAGAAGGAAGAGAAGTGACGCTGGAACTACAAAGTGATACAAAACTCTATAAAGATGATCTGCAGGGGCACAATGTCGTCGGAGAGATCCCCGGCACAGACCCGACACTCAAGTCGGAAGTGGTGATGCTGGGCGGCCACCTGGATTCCTGGTCGGCAGCGACAGGCGCTACAGACAATGGAGCCGGCAGCATAGTAGCGCTGGAAGCTATCCGCATTCTAAAGACCCTGGGCGTCCAGCCCCGGCGTACGATCCGCATAGCGCTCTGGGACGGAGAAGAACAGGGATTACTGGGCTCCTTTCATTATGTAAGAAACCATTTCGGGGACCCGGCCGACATGAAGCTGAAACCGGAACAGGAGAAGATCTCGGCCTATTACAACCTGGACAACGGGTCCGGCAAAATAAGAGGCATCTTTACCCAGGGCAATGAAAAAGTGGCCCCGATCTTCAAACAATGGCTGGAACCCTTTGCCGACCTGGGAGCCTCTACAGTAACCTTGCACAGCACAGGTTCTACAGACCACCTGCCTTTTGATGCGGTAGGCATCCCCGGTTTTCAGTTTATCCAGGACCCCCTTGACTATGAATCGCGGACACACCATACCAATATGGATAATTATGATCACCTGCTGATGGGAGACCTGGAACAGGCGGCTACGATCCTGGCTTCTTTTGTGTATAACACAGCCATGCAGACCGAAAAACTGCCCCGGAAACCACTGCCGAAGCCGGAGAAGTTCCTTTTTGACGACTTTTTGCCTTAAAGGAGCAGATACCCGCGGGGAGTAAAGCCGGGTAAATGAGGTCGATCGCAAGGCGATTTGCTGATTTTGAATGGGATAAATGCTTTTTCCCCCGTATATTTGCCCCCGCCTGAACCGGTTAACCTGTCATGGGTCTGCTGTCAAAGGCGCAAACTTCAAATTTTCAAAATAGTGGCTACCAAGTTTTCAAAAGAGACCTACCTGTACTGGTATGAACTAATGCAACTCATCCGCCAGTTTGAGTTGATGGCAGAAGAAAAATACAAAATGGAGGGTAAGATCCGCGGCTTTTTTCATGCCTATGTCGGGCAGGAAGCCATCGCCGCCGGTTGTATGACTGCCACCCAGCCGGATGATACCTTTATTACGGCTTACCGGGATCATGGTCTGGCCCTGTCAAAAGGAGTCAGCGCCAATGCCTGTATGGCTGAGCTTTATGGAAAGGCGACCGGCGCAGCAAAAGGCAAGGGCGGAAGCATGCACTTTTTTGGCGTGAAAGAAAGATTCTTTGGCGGACATGGCATCGTCGGCGCGCAGATCGGCACCGGTGCAGGCCTGGCCTTTGCCGAAAAGTATAAAGGCACGGACAATGTTTCGCTGACCTTCTTTGGCGATGGCGCTGCCCGCCAGGGTATTCTCCATGAGACCTTCAACCTCGCCATGCTCTGGAAGCTGCCGGTGGTCTTTATCTGCGAGAACAACAACTATGCAATGGGTACGTCCGTAGAGCGGACTTCAAACGTGCATGATATCTATAAGCTGGCTGACGCCTACGAAATGCCTGCCGATTCTATCGATGGCATGAGCCCGGAAGCTGTTCACGAAGCGGTGGCCCGCGCCGTGAAGAGAGCCCGCCAGGGAGATGGTCCAACGTTGGTGGAGATCAAGACCTATCGTTATAAAGGGCACTCTATTTCCGATCCGCAGAAATATCGGACAAAGGAAGAAGTGGAAGAGTACAAGGCTAAAGACCCGATCCAGATCGTGCTGCAAACGATCCTTACGAAGAAATACGCAACCCAGGAAGAGATCGACGCGATCAATCAACGGGTGAACAATACCGTGACAGAGTCCGTAAAATTTGCCGAAGAATCACCCTGGCCGGACGATTCGGAAGTATTGAAGGACATATATATCGACAAAAATTATCCGTTCATTGTTGATTAATTCAACAGGGACTATTTTAAAAGCAAAAAGCCAAAACACAATAAAAGATGTCAGAGATCAAACACCCTGCACATTTGGAAAACGAGAAAAATCCGGTCGCCGAATTACACAGCGCCTGGGAAAAGTACGGAAAAAAACTTTCCATTGCCCTGGCAGTGATCATCGTAATCGTAGGCGGATTTTTCGTTTACCGTGACATGGTCAGCGAGCCTAATGAAAAGCAGGCATCAGAAGCTATGTTCCGAGCGGAAGAATACTATCGCATGGACTCAGCCCGGCTGGCCCTCAATGGAGACCAGGTAAATGCGGGTTTCCTGAAGATCATTTCCAAATATGGCAGTACCAAGGCCGGCAAGCTGGCCGGTTTTTATGCCGGAAGCTGTTATCTGAAGATGGGTGACTTCAACAATGCCGTGAAATACCTGAAGGACTTCTCTACACCGGTAGAGCAGCTCCAGGAGCGTGCCTATGGCTTGCTGGGAGATGCCTATTCCGAGCAGAATAAAAAAGAAGAAGCCGCAGAACAGTATAAGAAAGCAGGTATGTATTTTGAAAAGGATGAGCTCTTCTCTCCTGAATATCTTTTCCGCTCGGGTTATTTATACGAGAGCATGGGCAAGACGCAGGACGCGATAGCTATGTATAAGATCATTAAGGATAAATACCCTGCTTCGCAAAGAGGTGCCGAGATCGACAAATACCTGGCAAGGCTGGGAGTGACTCAATAATGATTTTTATGAATGATTTTTATGGCAGAGGTTAGCAAAAGTAATTTGTTACATACAACAGGCATCCCCGATACGGAAGGTGCCTGTGTTGTTATTGTCCGCACCGAATGGAATGACGCCATTGTCGGGGCGCTGGAAAAGGGGTGCCGGGCTGAACTGGAAAAGTCCGGTCTGCGTTACCAGGTGATCACGGTCCCAGGGGCGTTTGAGATCCCATTCTGCATCCGGGCCTACTGGGATGTTCACAAGTACAAGGACGATAGGCCGAATGCATTTATAGCCCTGGGCTGTGTGCTGCGCGGAGATACGCCCCATTTCGACTATGTATGCACCGCGGTGACGGAGGGGGTGCTTCAATTGAACATGACCCTTCCGATCCCGACCATTTTTGGTATTTTGACCGTCGACAACCAGCAGCAGGCGGACGAACGCATCGGCGGTAAACACGGTCATAAAGGAGAGGAGGCAGCCGTTACTGCCATCAAGATGATTGCCCTGCAGAGATCTTTCCATCAGGCGCCGAAAAATAAATAACCTGTGACAGTACAGCTCTTCATACCTTGTTTTGTAGACCAGCTTTATCCGCAGACTGCCTTTAATATGGTGAAGGTGCTGGAAAAAGCCGGTGTGGAAGTTGCATACAACACGGAACAGACCTGCTGCGGTCAGCCGGCCTTTAATGCCGGCTTCAGGGACGAAGCGCGGGAGGTATGTGGTAAATTCCTGAAAGATTTTTCCGGACATGATTATGTGGTGGCGCCAAGCGCAAGCTGCGTGGGTTTTGTAAAGAATTATTATTCTACGTTATTCAATAACTCTTCCCTTCACAATGAGGTCAAAGATCTGCAGAAACGCATTTTTGAGTTCTCTTCTTTTATGGTCAATGTTCTTGGCGTAGAAGATGTCGGGGCTACCTTACATGGGAAGGCCACCTATCATGACTCCTGTGCAGGTCTGCGTGAATGTAAGATCAAGGAAGAGCCGAGGAAGCTGCTGTCCCGGGTAAAGGGACTGGAGCTGCTGGAGATGAACGATGTGGAGACCTGCTGTGGCTTTGGCGGAAGCTTTGCGGTCAAGTTCGAATCCATCTCGGTCGCGATGGCCGATCAAAAGGTCAACAATGCGCTGGCCACCGGCGCCGACTATATTATCTCTACTGATCTTTCCTGCCTGATGCACCTCGATGGCTACATCAAACACAAAGGCCATTCCATCCGCACGATGCATATCGCGGATGTTCTGGCCAATAGCTAAACTTTAATGAAGGGTGATCAACAGCCGCCGGTTAGGTAAAAAAAAATAAGACCACCCATATAACCTTAGTTATCGGATGGTCTTGACCCTTAAAACAACCTGTCGCAAGCGTTAAATAGGGTTAAAACCAGGCCTCTGTAATACATACGTACGCTGATAACTTTTAGATTTATAAAAGCCCAAAATCTTTAAAAATTTCGGGCTTTTTATTTAGTACTATTGATTATCAATTATTTAGGCATGAGTACGTGATCGATAACATAGATAACACCATATAGGTGAGGATGCCTGTAAGGGTGGCTTTATTTTCGGGTTTTACAAGGGTTTCGACCAGACCCGCGGCCTTTACAGCCACTACCAGCGTCTTATGACCTTGGAGTTGACCGCATTCTGGTATGGATTGCGGAGGCCCATTTATTTTTGGTGCAGCAATCTTGCACTAAAATTGTAATTTCGACAGACTAAATCATTATATGGCGTATTGGCTTGTTAAATCGGAACCTTCTGTATACGGCTGGGATCAGTTCGAAAAAGAGAAAGAGACCGTCTGGTCCGGCGTTCGCAACTATGCGGCGCGCATTAATTTGCGGGCGATGAAGAAAGGTGACGAAGTATTATACTATCATAGTAATGAGGGCATGGAGATCGTTGGTATTGCAAAAGTCTCGAAAGAGGCTTACCAGGACCCGACCACCGATAACGATGCATGGGTTGCTGTCGACATAAAATCCTATAAGCGGTTGAAGCATCCGGTTAGTTTGGCGCAGATAAAGGAAGAACCGCGGCTAAAGGATATGGCGCTGGTACGTCTCGGCCGTCTTTCGGTTCAGCCGGTGACGGATGAGGAATGGAAGATGGTGATGAGCATGGCAAAGGAGAAATAAATTATGTAAAATATAGTTTTTTGCATCTAAGGTCCATAAACTAATTATTATGCGACCTACGGTATTCACAATGCCCGCAGCATTGCTGCTATTCTTTTGCCTTGGCTGTAACAATGGCAAGAACAGGAGCCCCGCGATCAATGAGACCTACAAGACACCCACTGCCGGTGATGCAGTAGCTACGGATAAAGAAGACGAACCGCTCCCCCAAAAACAACCCCCGGGGCAAAATAAAAAACAGCCTCCTCCTCCGCCCATGGTCAATCCCGACTGGGACAAAAAGATCATCAAAACGGCCGACCTCAATGTAGAAGTAAAAAGCTTCCGGACTTTTGCGGACAGGCTTCGCCAGAACGTAAAAAGATCAGGCGGATATATCGCCCAGGAGCAGCAGACACAATCTCTTTCATCCATAGAAAATACTGTCACGATAAAAGTGCCGGTTGATCAGTTCGAAGACCTGATGCAGCAAATGGCATCCGACAGTGACAGACTGGTGGATAAAAAGATCAGCTCGGAAGATGTCACCACTCAGCTGGTCGACACCCGGTCGAGGCTGGCGACAAAAAAAGAAGTACGCGAACGCTACCTCGAAATACTCAGACAGGCAAAGAGTATAAAGGATATCCTGGCTGTACAGGATGTGATCAACGGCGTACAGGAAGAAATGGATGCCGCCGCAGGAAGGATAGCTTATCTCGGTCATTCCGCTGCCTTTAGCACGATCAACTTGAAGTTTTACCAGGTGCTGGATGCCTCGGCCCGGGATAACCCTACCCCTACGTTCTGGTATAAATTAAAAGAGTCCATCAATGAAGGCTGGAACTGGATGAGCTCGCTGGTGCTGGGTCTCATCAGCATCTGGCCATTGTTGCTGATCGGCGGACTCGGATGGATGATCATGCGCAAACGGCTGCGTTATGTCCCGCGAAAGACATCGCCGCCGGCTGCCCGCGGCTGATCGATGCCAAAACTCTCCGAAATCTTTTTGGGGAGTTTTACCTATTTTGCAAAAATGAAATTCAACGGTGAAAAGAAAAGGCTGGTCATCCTGACCGGAGCCGGTATCAGCGCCGAAAGCGGCCTCCGCACCTTCCGGGATTCCGATGGCCTTTGGGAAGGGTATGAGGTCACAGAGGTCGCTACACCACGGGCCTGGAGGAAAGACCCGGCACTCGTGCTGGAGTTCTATAACATGCGGCGGCGGGATGTGGCAAAGGCCGAGCCCAATGCCGGCCATCTGGGGCTGGCCGAATTAGAGAAAGACTTCGACGTTCATATCATTACCCAGAATATCGATGACCTGCACGAACGCGCAGGCAGCACAAAGATCATGCACCTGCACGGGGAGATCTTTAAGATGCGGAGCGAAACGGACGAATCTCTGATCTCTCCCATCTATGAAGACATGCTCATTGGGCAGAAGGCCGCCGATGGCGGAACCCTGCGCCCGCACATCGTCTGGTTTGAAGAAGCCGTGCCGATGATCGAACACGCCGTACCGCTGGTGCAGTCGGCGGATATCTTTGTAGTGGTGGGAACTTCCCTTGTCGTCTATCCTGCGGCCGGACTGGTCAACCTTGCAAAGACCGGGGCGCCAAAATTCATCGTGGACAAAAAGATCCCGCCGACTTCCTACATTGACAACCTGACCATGATCGAACATCCCGCTTCGATTGGGGTGAAGGTCCTCCAGGAAAAGCTGGCAGAGCTGAAATAATAAGATCCTCTTACTCCGAAAAAAATAAATCTTATATTATATGTATCAGGCAGGGTATGCTTTTGGTCAGCTTATTGCTTTTTTGATGTTTCTTACTCCTCTTGTTTTCTTCCTGCTAACCCAGCAGAACACCCTGAAAGCAATACGCAGTGATAACAGGAGACTGCATCCTGGTCAGGTATGGCTACAGCTGATCCCTATTTTCAACTTTTACTGGATATTCGTAGTAGTCTCCCGGATAGCAGACTCGATAACAAAAGAAAAAATGTCCCTGCTCGACGATTCCATTCTTGGTGTACCGGACCTGAATGCCGAAGGCGCCACGGGCAAAGGCCCTACGTATAAGATCGGTATAGCCTGGTGCGCCCTATATCTATCATTCCCTGTGGGTATTGTCCTGATTAACCTGTTTGTAAAATCAGGAGAAGAGCCACCTGGATTTGATCAGGGGCTGGGCATTCTTTCCATGACACTATGGCTGGCAGTAACAATCTGTTGGATCATATATTGGGTACAATTGGCTAAGGAAAAGCGCAAATTGCAATACCTGCAGACATGATTTATGCTTTTTCTAACAAGATTTATCCCATTTTTGCAGCCAAATGGGTTTATTAAAAAAGATCTTACTGCTGTCAGGGCTGACAGTACTCGTATCCAACGCCCGGTCACAGGAACTTTCGCCGTCAGTGATACAACTGCAGGATTATTCCAGGTTATCGACCCCCGCAGGCTACAGCCCCCGGCTTAACATACTGACCCTGACACCAAAGAGCAATCTGCACTATCTCTTTCCTTTATATCATGGCATCAAAGACGAAGAGAAATTCAAAAAGATCTATTCGGTCAAAGGTTATTACGATGAGATGAGCCAGTACTTTGCGTTTGCCGAAGACTACCGGACGGCAATGATTTACCTGGTAAAAAGTTATGACAGCATCGACGACGCAACACGCCGCAAGGTCTACCGCACCGCCGCAGGACTAAAGAATATCGAACACGTCAACGCCCGGCATTATATCAACTATGCAGCCAAAGGCAGGCGGGTGGTCATGATAAACGAGGCGTTTGCAAAACCGCTGCACCGGGCCTTTACCCTGTCGCTTTTGTCGGACTTCTACCGGCAGGGGTTTCGATACCTCGCGATGGAGATGCTGGATAATTTTTCCAACCAGAGCCTGACCCGTGAAAACATGCATACCGGTTATTACGCATGCGAACCGGTAGCCGGTGAGCTGGTTCGAACGGCCCTCGAAATGGGATTTAAGCTGGTTGCATATGAAGATACGGCTGCTGCCCATCATACACCCAACCAACGGGATTCTATTCAGGCGGAAAACCTTTATTCTGTCCTCGCCAAAGACTCGACGGCAAAGATCCTCGTGCATGCCTCCTATGCCCATATCAGTAAAAAACAAGGCCCCGACGGGCATATTCCGATGGCGCTTGCTTTCTGGCGTAGATCGGGCATCGAGCCATTGACCATCGACCAGACAGACATGACCGAAGAAAGTAATTTCGGTTATGGCCGCGTCATCTACCAGGCCTATCTGCAAAAATTTCCTTTGACCGAGCCGTCGATCGCACTGATCAACAATACGCCGGTCAACGTGACAGACAAAGACCTCTATGATATCAGCGTGATCCATCCGCCTACGGTGTACCAGGACGGGCGTCCTACCTGGCTCAGCCTCGACGGGCGACGGCAGCCGACGTATATAAAACCAACCTCCAACGCTGTCTTTTTCGTACAGGCCTATTATCAGAAGGACATCGATGATAATGATAATACCCCCTGGCAGCTCGTGCCCGCTGACCAGACCTATGTTACGGGGGGAAAGAAGAATTATCTGCTTTACCTGAAGAAAGGAAAATATAAGGTCTACTTCAGAGATCTTGGTTATCACATTTTGAGTGCGCTCCAGGTAGAAGTGAATTGAGCCGCCATCATTGTCCAGGCTGAGCAGCTATCACCTTCCCGACGCAGCGGTGCTCACCTCCCTTTCAAAGCGGATACCCAGCTCATCCAATTCTGCCAGAACGGGATCATATATCTCCGGTAGTATAGGAATATGAAGCCCCGTGAGCGAAACCTTTCCTTCCAGCACCAGCTTAGCCGCAATTCCTAAAGGCAGACCCACCGTACGCGCCATAGCCGTATGAAGGCTGTCTTCGCCCTTTACCACCAGCGTGCTTTTTTCCACGTACTGCTTCCCTGCCTTAAGAAAACCAATCTCATGCTGCATGATGATCATGTCTTTGTCCTGCGGGGCCATCGCCAGCTTTGTCTCCAGCAGATGCTGAAGCACGTCGGCTGATGTAGTCGCCGCCGAAGGGATCGGCGCCGGATCAAAAACTCCAAGATATTCAAACAACGGACGGTTGCCCGCGGTGACATAGGGGAGGAGAGGAGCCGACCAGTCGGCAAAGCTTAGCCCGCCAGGAGGCTGTCGATCCATATCGCCCGGACTGCCAGTGGCCAGCGGCTGCCGGTTCAATGGCTGACTATCATCCGTCAGCCCTGCCTGAACAAAACAATTCCATGCCTCGCAAAATACAGGATAACGCAGGGTCGTCCGGATAAAGGTCTCAGCTTCCTGTAGACCATAGATCGGAATATAGGATAACGAATCCCGGTTCGGATACCAGGCCAGCGGTCCTGTCTGCGGCAACTGTATAGACCCGGTAGATCTAAATATATCCCCATAATCAACACTCACCGTCCGGCCTTTTTCTTTATAACGGGCGCCCGTAGAACCGGCCAGAACTACATTACGGGGATTCCAGCTGATCTTATAATGCCAGGGGTTGTCGTCGCTTTCCGGCGCGACGAGACCGCCGGTATGCGAAAGAAAGGAGTGAATATGACCACCATCCTGCTTAATGGCGGATATAAGCTGCAGGGCGCTCATATGATCGATACCCGGGTCAAGTCCCATCTCACAAAGAAAGAGTAACCCGTTGTCCCTGATCTCCGGTTCGAGGGCGCGGATCTTCTCGTCCACATACGATGCGGTAAGCAGGTTCTTTTTGGCCGCGATACAGGACCGGGCTACCAAAAAATGCAGCGCAGGCGGCAAAAGAGAAATGACGATCTGCGCCTGGAACACCAGGGCATTCCGCTCGTCCTCGTTGGCGACATCTACCTGTACGGCGCGGGCATATGAGGAATCCCCAATTTTGGATTCCGCCAGGGCCAGGTTGCTTTCGGCCACTACCAGCCGCCAATCCCTGCGGGCAGCTACATCGATCAGGTACCGGATCAGGCTGGTCGCGGATTTGCCGGCGCCGAACAAAAGAAGTTGTTGCATGCTATATATCCCTTGATCTTACACAAGATAAGATGTTTTGTTAAGCAACTGCCAAACACTTCTTACCGTTCATTCGCCGGTGAGAATAATAAATTGGAGGAGGATAACTGTCTCGCCCGCTTCAAACGTAGCTCCCCAAGGTCCCTGTCAAATCCCGGTTTTATATCACCCACTTCGAACTCGACATTCTTGAATGGCTGGACGGCTTCAACAGAAACCTTCCATTGACCCGGGTTGATGGACCGAAGAAAGAATTCCCCGTTGACATTCGTCATTTCAATGGAATCCTTCCCCTGGATAGCCCATGCTCTCTCCACACTGTTTGCAGGAGACATCCGTATGTGAAAGGAAGAAGTTTGCAGCAGTTTTACGGCATGAATACTGGAAATCCCTATTATAACTAAAACTAGTTGCACAATTGCGTTTCTCATAGCAATTCCAATTTTTTGTAATCCATTGATCAATTAAAATGCATTCTCAAAGCAAAGGCTGGAACTTGCTTTTACGACGGGCTTTTAATTTAGGATCTAACAGGCCGCATTGGGGGTCAGGAACCAGAGTTTTCAACTACTGTGCCAAATGAGAGAAAAAAAGGAAAAACAGCTTGAATCGTTTTGTTAATGAGTCATTTAGAGCCCGGAATACGACAATCCAAGGTCTTTTGAATTGATCATTGTGATCTTATAGGCTACTTTGATGCCACGGGAACTTTTCGGAGCTTCCAGCATAAGAGCCGAACCTGCACCTATACCACGGAAGTAAAGGTTTTCAGTTTTGTAGATCTTCCTATTTGCCTGGATATACTGTACTTCGACTACAACCAGGTCCAATGGATATACTGAACGATTGCTGACCGTAACCTGGAGATCATTGATACCTCCAAAAGTGCCTACGGTATAACCATTGGCTCCCACGGATACCTGGCTGGCAATATTGGCTTTTACAGCCGCTGCCTTGTCAGCGCCGGCGTCCGGTTTTTCCTCTCCATCGGTTCTGCGTACGGCTTCCTGGTGTACAACGGATAGTGCACCCAAAGCAGAGTCTTTTGCCTGGGCCGGGGACGTGGATGCCGCAACGACGGAGGGTCTGGCATTTCCATTAGTCGATTTCGCCTTTTGCGCAGGCGTCTTGCCGGCTCGGTTATTAACGCCCCGATCAGCATTCCGGTCATTAGTGCCCCGGTCAATCCCACTTCCGCTGGCAGCGACCCGGTCGGCTGTTTGCTGGCTGACCATCGGGTCGGACTTGCTGGCCTGACCGATAATGGTGGCAACCGTGTCGTGCGGATCTTTTGTTGCAGCAGGAACAGGATCATTCTTAGCGGCCACCGGCAGTTGCTGCGCTATCGTATGATTGACCTGTCCGTTATCGGGAGATTTGGAACCCGACCCTGTCTTTGGTACAAACGAAAGTGTTTCCTTATTGATCGAAAGTCCGATAAAGATCCCGGCTGCCAGTAAAGCCAGACCGATGATCAGCGGTTTCAGGACGGGGTTAGACCGGCGTCTGGCGGGCCGTGGCGTGAATTCCACAACGGGAGCAGTCTCCTGTTGGCGTTGAGCAGAATTGTCCTCAAATTCGAATTGGATCGGCGTGGATCCTGATTTGTATATTGCCGGTATCGGAGCCGGGGCAGCCACGACCGGTTCGGGTCGGGAAGACCAGTTGTTGACGACAGGCGCAGAATTCATCTGACTATTGGCCGCCGGCATAGTGACATATATGATCCGTTTGCCGGGCACCCTGGATGGCTCACCCTTTGGCTCGGTTACCTGTTTGGGTGAATCGCCGGAAAAATTGTTGCCCGAAAAGTCATTGCTGGAAAAATCGTTGCCGGGAAAGTCGCCGGTGGAAAAGTCGTTGGCGCGAAAGTCGTTGGATACAACGGACGAAGTACTAGCCGCTTTAACCGGAGAGGCCTTTTTGAAGAAACGGTCAAAAGGCTGCTCTTCTACCGCCGGCGCAAACGCGCTCAGCTCATTGATCTCGCAGGGATATCTCCACGCCGCACTCTTGCCCTCAACCCAAACCAGGTCGTAGGCCTTCAGACCCATGGTCTTCAGATCGTCCAAAGAATAGGGCCCGCTTTGCTTGTTATTGCGTAAGAGCAAATACATCATCATCCGTGTTCCGGTTAAGAGGTATAAGAATTGATTCAGACGGTACAGAAAAACAACAGCAAATTTTTCACCGGATATTGTGAATGGTAAGTTATAATACACTTACTGGCAGCGGGCTTTCAAGGGAGATAGACATAACAAATGTAGTATTTCTCTCAATAATAATATAGTGGAACGGAATCTTTCTGGGGAAATTTGCTAGTAAGCATAATCTTACCGAAATTGTCACCGTAACAAAAAACTTTCATTCTCAAACAGAAAATCAGAACGCAATGGATGCTGTTATACAGGAAAAAGTGGATTTATGGTTAAAGGGCAACTATGATCAGGCGACAAAGGACGAGGTCACCCGACTGCAAAAAGAGAATCCTAATGAATTGATAGAGAGCTTTTACCGTAGCCTGGAGTTTGGGACCGGCGGTTTGCGGGGCATTATGGGTGTGGGCACCAATCGTATGAATAAGTATACTGTAGGGATGGCTACCCAGGGATTTGCCAATTATCTGAAAGCTTCCTTTCCCAAACAGGAAGTCCGGGTTGCCATCGCTCATGATAGCCGCAACAACAGCCGTTTTTTTGCGGAAACAGCCGCCAACGTATTCGCTGCCAATGGAATAAAGGTATTTCTTTTCCAGTCCCTCCGGCCAACTCCCGAACTGAGCTTTGCCATCCGGAACCTGCACTGCCAGGGTGGGCTCGTTTGTACGGCTTCCCATAATCCAAAGGAATACAATGGTTATAAGGCTTACTGGGATGACGGCGGACAGCTGGTTCCTCCACATGACAAGAACGTCATAAAGGAAGTGGAGAAGATAGCCAGCGTAGACGAAGTGAAATGGGGAGGAGGAGAGTCTAATATCACCATGATCGGGGCTGCCATCGACGAAGCTTATATTGCCATGGTCCGTAACCTGTCTGTTTACCCGGAAGTTATTGAACGTCAGCATAATCTGAGGATTGTCTACACCCCGATCCACGGTACGGGGATCAAGCTGGTGCCCGAAGTGCTCCAACGTTTTGGGTTTACCAATGTCCATGTAGTGGACGAACAGGCTACCCCCGACGGCAATTTCCCGACAGTCGTCTATCCCAACCCCGAAGAAAGTGAAGCCATGAGCATCGGGCTCCGGAAGGCTCAGCAGATCGATGCCGATATCCTTTTGGGCACAGATCCCGATGCAGACCGGGTAGGCATTGGGGTAAAGGATAAAAGGGGACAATGGACCTTAATGAATGGTAATCAGACAGCTGTCCTCGCTTTTAATTATATGATCGAAGCCCGCAAGGCAAAGGGCATTGCCGGTCCGACCGATATGGTCGTCAAGACGATCGTCACGACCGAGCTGATCGATGAGATCGCCCGCCGCAACAAGATCAATTGTTATAATGTGCTGACGGGCTTTAAATACATTGCCGAGCTGATCAAAGAAAAGGAAGGGGAAGAAAATTATGTCATCGGCGGGGAAGAAAGCTATGGACTGATGATAGGGGACCAGATCCGCGACAAGGACGCGGTCAGCGCCGTAGCCCTGCTCTGCGAAATGGCGGCCTATGAAAAAGATAGGGGACGCAGCCTCTATGACAAGCTGATCGATCTCTATGTCGAATATGGGTTTTATAAGGAATCCCTTATCTCTATCACAAAGAAGGGGATGAACGGGCAGAAAGAGATCGCGGATATGATGAGCGCCTACCGAACCCAGCCCCCTGCAACGATCAACGGGTCGCCTGTCGTACAATTGCTCGACTATGAGCTGCGGACCGGCAAGAACCTGCAAACGGGGGAATCCTGGCCGATAGAGCTGCCAAAATCCAATGTGCTGCAATTTATCCTCGCAGATGGCAGCAAGATCTCCGCCAGACCTTCCGGCACAGAGCCAAAGATCAAATTCTACTTTAGCGTACATACAAAGCTGCCGGCAGCCGGTGATTACGAACGGCTCAATGGAGAGCTGGGCGACAGGATCGACGGAATTATAAAAGATATGAAGTTGAAATAAAAATAAAAGGGGCGCATCAGGCGCCCCTTCTCATTATATAGATCCCTTCTCTACGCAGAGCAGGTAACACAACCTTCTTCCATCGTACAGGTCGCTCCAATCATGTCTTCACCTTCATTTGCCTCTGCAACCTGGATAGCAGCCGGGTTGGCCAGCGGTTCTATCATCTTCCCGCCCTGGCGTTCGACCGTGAACTGGACAGCCTGTGTAGCGGCCTGTGTGCGCAGGTAGTACATACCTGTCTTCAGACCCTTCTTCCAGCCATAGAAGTGCATAGACGTCAGCTTGCTGGCGGAAGGCGTATCCACAAAGAGATTGAGGGACTGCGACTGGCAGATATACGCACCGCGGTCTGCAGCCATGTCGATGATATTACGTTGTTTGATCTCCCAGACGGTCTTGTAGATATCCTTGATATGCCCGGGGATCTCATCGATGGCCTGGATAGAGCCATTGTGGAAGATGATCCTGGTCTTCATGTCATCGTTCCAGAGATTGAGATCGACGAGGTCCTTCAAAAGATGTTTGTTCACGACCACAAATTCGCCGCTGAGCACCCTTCTGACATAGATGTTCGATGTATAGGGCTCGAAGCACTCGTTGTTGCCCAGGATCTGGGAAGTGGAGGCTGTCGGCATAGGCGCTACCAGGAGTGAATTGCGAACGCCGTATTTCACTACTTCATCCTTCAGGCGATACCAGTCCCAGCGAAGCGTTGGTTCAACATTCCAAAGATCGAACTGGAATTGTCCCTTGCTGGTGGGTGAGCCGGCAAAGCTGGCATAAGGGCCATCGATCTTTGCCAGGTCCTTTGACGCGGTCATCGCGGCGAAGTAGATGGTCTCGAAGATCTCTTTGTTCAGCTTCTTGGCGGCATCGCTCTCAAAAGGCAGACGCAACAGGATAAAGGCGTCGGCCAGACCCTGAACGCCAAGCCCGATCGGACGGTGACGCAGGTTGGAGTTACGCGCTTCTTCCACGGGATAGAAGTTGCCGTCGATGATCTTGTTGAGGTTCTTTGTTGCCTCATAGGTGATCTCGTACAATTTCTGGTGATCGAACTCGCCGTTGATGACGAAACGGGGCAGTGCCAGTGACGCCAGGTTACAGACGGCTATTTCATCGGGTGAAGTATATTCGATGATCTCGGTGCAGAGGTTGCTGCTCTTGATCGTTCCCAGGTTCTGCTGATTGCTTTTCCGGTTAGCGGCATCCTTGTACAGCAGATAGGGGTTACCCGTTTCGATCTGCGCGTCAAGAATGGCAAACCACAGGTCTTGTGCCTTTACCGTACGACGGGCGCGGCCTTCCTTTTCGTATTGTGCATAGAGGGCTTCGAACTCTTCACCCCAGCATTCGTGCAGACCGGGTGCTTCATGCGGGCAGAACAGGCTCCAGCTGCCACCTTCCTCGACCCGCTTCATAAAGAGATCGGGGATCCAGAGGGCATAGAACAGGTCACGTGCACGCAATTCGTCCTTACCGTGGTTCTTACGGAGGTCGAGGAACTCGAACACGTCGGCATGCCAGGGCTCGAGATAGATGGCAAAGGCGCCCTTGCGTTTGCCGCCGCCCTGGTCTACATAACGGGCCGTGTCGTTGAAGACGCGCAGCATGGGGATGATGCCATTGCTGGTCCCGTTGGTGCCGCCGATATAAGAGCCGGTGGCACGGATGTTATGGATGGACAGGCCGATCCCGCCCGCGCTCTGGGAGATCTTTGCCGTTTGTTTCAGCGTGTCGTAGATCCCGTCGATGCTGTCGTCCTTCATGGTGAGGAGGAAGCAGGAGCTCATCTGCGGCTTTGGAGTGCCCGCATTGAACAGGGTGGGGGTCGCATGCGTGAACCAGCGTTCGCTCATCAGGTGATAGGTCTTGATGGTGCTGTCGATGTCATCATGGTGGATCCCGATCGCAACGCGCATATACATATGCTGAGGCCTTTCCACAACCTTGCCGTCTACCTTCAGCAGGTAGGATTTCTCCAGGGTCTTGAAACCAAAGTAATCAAAACCATAGTCCCGGTCATAAATGATGGTGGAGTCGAGCAGCTCGGCATTTTTCTGGACGATGTCCCAGATATCGTCTGCCAGCAGCGGAACCAGCTTGCCGGTTTTGCTGTCGCGGCATTCGTAGAGCAGCTTCATGGTATCGGAGAAGCTCTTGATTGTATTCTTGTGGAGATTGCTCACCGCAATGCGGCTGGCAAGCAGGGCATAGTCGGGATGTTTCACCGTGAGGGAAGCGGCTGTTTCAGCAGCCAGGTTGTCCAGCTCGGTAGTAGTGACACCGTCATAAAGGCCTTCGATGACCTTTTTAGCGACATCGATGGAGTTGACGAAGCGACGGTCGAGGCCGTAGCAGAGTTTTTCGATACGGGCCGTGATCTTGTCGAACTTCACGGATTCTTGTTTCCCGTTCCTTTTAATGACGAACATATAAATAATGGGTTAATAGTTACAAAGTGGATGATCAACAACTAAAAGTCTTCTTCGAGGCTGAATGTCTGGGACTCTTTCCCGGACATGACCCCTGACTTCTGATAGTCTCCGACCCGTTTCTCAAAGAAATTGGTCTTGCCCTGAAGGGAGATCATTTCCATGAAGTCGAAAGGATTGGTCGTATTGAAGAGTTTGGGACAGCCCAGGGCATCCAGCCAGCGGTCGGCGACAAACTCGATATATTGCTGCATCAGCCGGGAATTCATGCCGATGAGATCGACAGGCAGGGCCTCGGTGATAAATTCCTTTTCGATCTTTACCGCGTCGCCAATGATGGACATCACCTGTTCACGGGGCAGCTGGTTTTCCAGCATGCTGTAAAGCAGGCAGGCAAATTCACAGTGGAGACCCTCGTCCCGGCTGATCAGCTCGTTGCTGAAAGTAAGCCCGGGCATAAGCCCTCTTTTCTTCATCCAGAAGATGGAGCAGAAGCTGCCGCTGAAGAAGATGCCTTCCACCGCAGCAAACGCTACCAGCCTCTCGGCAAAGCTGCCATTCTGGATCCAGCGCAGCGCCCATTCCGCCTTTTTCTGTACGGCCGGGACGGTATCGATGGCATGGAACAAACGGTGTTTCTCCTGCGGATCCTTTATGTAGGTATCAATGAGCAGGGCATAGGTCTCAGAATGGATATTCTCCATCATGATCTGGAAGCCATAAAAACAACGGGCTTCGGGCAGCTGCACCTCGCTCATGAAGTTGACGGCCAGGTTCTCATTGACAATACCGTCGCTCGCTGCAAAAAATGCAAGCACATGCGAAATAAAATGACGTTCGCCGTCGTTTAATTTCGCCCAGTCCTGGAGGTCTCCGCTGAGGTCGATCTCCTCAGCAGTCCAGAAGCTGGCTTCATGCTTTTTATACATCTCCCACACTTTCGGGTAGTTGATAGGAAGGATAACAAACCTATCCTTATTTTCTTTCAATAAGATCTCGTTCCCGTTCTCCATTATATTCTCAGATTGCAGGTTAAAACAATTGTGAAAAGCGGCCCCAATAAAAATTTTGCGTACGAATTGAAGCGATATAACTCAAAAATAACATAGCCCCGGGAAAGGCGGGGCTATTGTTATCCACTCAATGTGCAATACTTTTAACGTAGTTTCGGAAGGCTTGCCGGGTGGCGATTACAGGCCGCTGACATGTGGAAAAGCCTTGTATACAGGGCCTATTCGATCACTTTTTCGCTGATCTTCCCAGTGGTCTTGTTTTTCAGGATCACCTTCCTGGCGCCGTAGTGTGTCATCTCTTCTTTTACCAGGTAATTTTCGCTGTCATATTCCGTAAGATGACTGTCTTTTCCGACTCCGGTCTTTCCGCGCCAGATGTCGAGCTGGACAGGCTCCCAGAGTTTTGTTTTAGCCGAACGATATGCTGCATCAAGGATGGCATTGACGACATATCCGTCATAGAAGGTTTCCTTCGGGGCCCCGCCTTGTTCGAAGGCGTTGAAGACATCGGTGAACATGTGATTATAACCCAGGTCGTTTACCTCATCACCCATCGGAAAAAGCCAGCCCGTATTGCTTTCCGCCTTCTCGGCCACATAGTCGGCGCCCTTGCCCGTGGTGAACATCTCCAGACCGGTACGCAGGAAGTTGTTGATCCAGATGGTGCCCTCGGTTCCCATCACTTCATCACGCAGGTCCATACCGCCGCGAAAGGTCCAGCTGACCTCAAACTGGCCGATGGCGCCATTCTCATACTTCACCAGCCCGATGGCATGGTCTTCGGCATCGATGGGTTTGACCTGTGTATCGGCCCAGCACATGACCTCGACCGGGCGAATGTCTTTTCCGATAAAGCTGCGGGCTATTTCGACGCAATGACAGCCGAGATCGAGGATACAGCCGCCCCCCGCCTGTTCTATATCCCAGAACCAGTCACTGTGCGGGCCAGGATGCGTTTCCCTGGACTTGGCCCAGAGGATCCGTCCCAGGGCTCCATTCTTTACGCTCTCATGGGCTTTCAGGAATTTTGGCGTATAAACGAGGTCTTCGAGATAACCGTTGAAGATGCCCGCGTCCTCCACCGCCTCCAGCATACGACGGGCTTCGGTAGCATTGCGGCCCAGCGGTTTGGTGGTCATGACGGCTTTCTGATGCTTGCAGCAAAGCAGGACCGCGATCTCATGCAGATTGTTGGGCAAGGCGATACAAACAAGGTCCACTCCCGGATGGGCTATAGCTTCTTCCATATCCATCGTCCAGTGTTTGCATTTGTAGTCGTGCGCGAATTTCTCCGCGCTGGCCTGCCGGCGGGAGTAAACGCTGATTATGGAATCCCGGCTTCGCTGTCCCAGGATGGAGTCTGCGTAGAACCGGCCGATAAAGCCTGATCCGAGCATGGCGATATTTGGCATAAAAACTGGTTAAGTTATTGTGATCAATTATATTTCGACAGATGCGGTTTTGACGGCGCCTTTTTTATTGTCCTTGAAGAACACCGTGAACAGGACCAGCACAGCGACTGCGATTCCTGCGGGCACCATCCAGATGGCTTTCCAGTCCGGCGTCGTACCTGCGGTATAAAAGTCTTTCACATATCCCGACAACAACGTTCCGATCCACATCCCGATGCCATAGGTGGCCATGGTGATCATGCCCTGCGCGGAGCTTTGGATCTTCAGGCCGGCCTTGCTGTCCGTATAGATCTGCCCGGTAACGAAAAAGAAATCAAAACAGACGCCATGAAGGATGATGCCGGCAAAGAGCATCCATTCATTTGGGCCGGCATTCCCATAGCCGAAACAAAGGAAACGCAGCGCCCAGGCGATCATCCCGACGGCGATCATCCATTTGACGCCGATGCTCCGGAACAGGAAAGGGATCAGTAGGATGAACAGCGCTTCGGAGAACTGGCCAAAGGTCATATTGCTGGTGACATTGTGCATGCCTGTTTCCGTAAGGTAAAGATTGGTCAGGCTATAGTAGAAGGACAGCGGTATACAGATCAGGACCGAGGCTATAAAAAATACAGTGAATGACCAGTCTTTGAATAAGACGAAGGCATCCGCGCCGAGGATCTGGGCAAAGGTTGATTTCTCCCCTTTTGCCTTGGGCGGCGTATTGGGAAGGAAGAAGCTGAGCACACCCAGCGCCGCTGAAGCGACGGCTGCCATTTTGAAAGTAAAGGCCAGCTGGTCGGTGGAGATCTTAAATACTTTATCGATGAGCCAGCCGGTAACGATCCAGCCAATAGTGCCCAGCACGCGAATGGAAGCAAACTCCTTTCCCGGGTCGGACATCTGCCGGAAAGCCACGGAATTGGCCAGCGCCAGCGTAGGGGCATAGGCCAGCGAATAAACCAGCACTACCCAGTAGAAAGTGTCGGGATTGGTAAAGGTCGTCAAATAGTAGAGCAGAACGGCTCCTGCCAGGTGCAGTATGCCCAATACTTTTTGCGCGGGGAAAAACCGGTCGGCGATCATCCCCACAAAAAACGGAGAAATAATGGTGGCGATGGCCATGGCGCTGTAGGCCGCGCCCACCTGCAGACCCGTAGCATGTAATACCTTATCAAGGTAAGTCCCCATGGTGACATACCAGGAGCCCCAGATAAAAAATTCAAGAAACATCAAAGAAGACAGCTGGATCCGGGTCGTTGTTTTCATGTGCATTATGATTGTTATTTCGCGCGGAAAGTTTGCATTTAGCCGACAATTTAGGTTTTCAAAATGGGCTAAAGAAAAAAAAGTAGGGGGTGGATATTTAGCAATCCATTATTTTGCATCCGTTTATGAGAACAACGGACGATAGTTATTTGCACAAAGGCCTTCGCAGGCAACTGGTAGACATTATCCAGCAGAAAGGTATTACCGACGAGCGTGTATTGGAGGCCATCGGCCAGTTACCGCGACATTTTTTTATGGACTCGGCATTCGACAAGATAGCGTACGAGGACAGGGCCTTTCCCATAGGAGAAGGGCAAACGATCTCCCAGCCTTATACGGTCGCCTATCAAAGCCAGCTGCTGGAAATAAAGCCTTTTGACAAGGTGCTCGAAATAGGCACCGGCAGCGCCTACCAGGCCTGTGTGCTGGCAGAGATGGGCGCCCAGGTTTATACCATCGAACGGCAGAAAAAACTATTCGATACCAACAAGCAGTTTGCCTACCTGAAGAAATACCCCTCACTGAAATTCTTTTATGGGGATGGTTATGAAGGACTGCCCACTTATGGTCCTTTTGACAAAGTGATCGTCACCGCGGCCGCGCCTTTTATTCCGCCCAAACTGGTGGCGCAGCTGAAACCCGGCGGCAAAATGGTGATCCCCGTCGGGGAAGGGAAAGTACAGCGGATGCTGCGGCTTACAAAACAGGCGGACGGGACAGTGACGGAAGAGATGTTTGACAACTTCTCCTTTGTACCGATGATCGGCGGGAAGAATAGTTAAAGGAAGTCGACTATCCTCGCCATGATCTCCGGATCTTTATAGATCTTCCTGTGTCCAAGCCCTTTGGTTATGACCCATTGGATATTCGGATGTCCATCGCTGCGGACAAGCAGGGCATCCTTCAGCGGCGTGACCCGGTCGTCCTCATCCTGGAGATACAGCACGTTTGCCTGTATCTGGTTCAGAGCCCTCCGAAGGGAATACCAGGAAAAATTGTGGCCGGTGATCTCCTGGACATATTCATCCATTCCGGTGCCGATCTCGGGCGGCAGGTGAAGAAGTCCCGTAAAGGCAGCCACGGCTACGGTTGTCTCTACGGCCGGAGCGACAAGCACGAAACGGGTCTCCCTGCGGTGCGGATGATTTTCGAGAAAGAGGGCCACGGCAAGTCCCCCGAGAGAATGTCCCAGGTAGCTCTGAAAAGGACCATAGTTCTGTTCGATGAGACGAAGCATCTTTACATAGTCGGTGAGCAGCATCCGCCTACCGCCGGACTGACCATGAGCAGGAGCGTCAAAGGCGACAACCTCGTAGCCTTTTTTTACAAGGGCGCCGACATAGGCCTCAAAATTGCGGGAAGCGGACTCAAAGCCATGGGCGATGAGGACCTTCTTCAGCGGGTTCTGATCAGGCTGCCAGCGATGACCGCGGACAGTATGTTTGTCGAGCCTCAACGAAAGACGCTCACCCCCCTCGAAAAGAGCAGAACCTTTTTTGGTGACCCGTTGTTGTGGGGTACAGAAAATGCGGAAAGCCTTGACAACGGCTTTTCGGGGAGACACCAGGGAAAGGATGTTCAGCCGGGCCCGGACATAGCCAATCGCGAGTTTTTGATTTATCTTGAGGGAACCCATAATTATGCAAAAGTAACAAATGAAAGTCGTCATTATCGGATCGGGAAACGTAGCTACTGTAATGGGCAGCAGGATTGCCGCCGCCGGTCATACTATCCTGCAGGTGGTGGCGAGACGGGAAGAGCCCGCAGCAAGACTGGCAGCCCTGCTTGGATGTGGATATTCATTAGAGTCGCAGGCGATCGTCCGCGAAGCGGATCTTTATATTGCAGCGATCAGCGACAAGGCACTGGCGGGCCTGGCACAGGTACTTCAATTGCCGGGACGACTCGTAGTACATACAGCAGGGGCTATGTCCAGCGACGTCCTGCTGAACGTCAGCGCCAGCAGCGGAGTCCTCTATCCTTTGCAAAGCCTGCGGAGTGACGTCCGGCCTTTCCCCGAATTTCCGCTGCTGGTGGCCGCCAACCGGCCGGAAGACCTGCCGGTCATAGAAGCTTTCGCCCGGACCATCTCGGACCAGGTGCAGCAGGCGGATGATGAGACCCGGCTAAAGCTGCATGTCGCCGCCACCATGGTCAATAATTTCTCCAATTACCTGTATACCGGGGCATCGGTATTCTGCGCAGCCGAAAAACTCGATTTTTCACTGCTCCTGCCTCTGATCAGGGAGACGGCCGGCCGGATAGCGGCTTACCCGCCGCAGGATGTTCAGACAGGACCAGCAGTGAGAGGAGACGAAGGGACGATCCGCCGGCATTTGGAAATTCTGAGTAATTATCAGGATCTTATCGAGTTGTACAGGTTATTTACTATTCAGATTCAGGAGTTTTACGGGATAAAGGAAAATCGGGCGGGCTAATACGGATTTCAGCTATTTTTACGCGCGGTATAGGAGCTGGACGATGCTGCCAGGAGCTTGTTAAATCATTTACATGAGCGTACTAGAAAAATTCAAATCGATCAGGACTTTTGTTTTTGATGTGGACGGGGTGATGACGGATGGGATGGTATTGGTATACGAAACGGGCGAACAGGTACGCCGCATGAGCACCCGCGACGGGTATTCCCTGCAGCTGGCGGTAAAAAAAGGATACCGCGTGGTAGTGATCTCCGGAGGAAGCTCCGAAGGAGTGCGGCAGCGGCTGGAATACCTGGGGATCCGGGACATTTACCTCCAGGTACATGATAAGGTAAAAGTGCTGGACGAATACGCCAGGGAACACGGCCTTGATGAAAAAGACATGTTATATATGGGAGACGATATCCCCGATTACAGCGCTATGCTGCATGTAGGTCTGGCCTGTGCACCGGCCGACGCAGCACCGGAGATCAGGCATATGGCCGCATATATTTCTTCTTTTAACGGCGGACAGGGCTGCGTGAGGGATGTCATTGAAAAAGTATTAAAGCTCAACGGTCACTGGGATCTGGATCTGTCCCTGGCCTCAAAATAAAACGTCGTATGTTTCAATTGACCGGAGCATTTTTTCGCCTTATCCGATGGCCGAACCTGGTTTTCATTTTCCTCACCCAATGGTTGTTCTATTATCTTATTTTATTGCCGTCCTTTGCCCCGATCCCCGGATTTAGTTTTACCATTCTCCTGACTCCTCCTCTTTTTTACCTGCTCAGCCTCTCCTCCGTGCTGATAGCCGCTGCCGGGTATATCATCAACGATTATTTCGACCTGAATATAGATCGGGTGAATAAACCCGACAAGCTCGTAGTGGAAAAGATCATCAAACGCCGCTGGACCATCATCTGGCATTGGATCCTTTCCGGTGCGGGCTTATTGCTCGGATTTTATGTCAGCTGGAAGCTGCGCAACCCGGTGGTAGCATTGGGCAACCTCGCCTGTGTGGCGCTGTTATGGTTCTATAGTACTACTTTCAAACGGAAATTGCTCATCGGCAATGTGCTCATCTCCCTGCTGACGGCCTGGGTCATACTGGTCTTATTTTTCTGCGAGTTTCGCGTGATCGCGACCGATAATCCGCAATTCGCCGTCATCAAAAGTATCCTGTCCCGTCTCTTCAAGTTCGCGATCGTCTACGGCGGTTTTGCCTTTATACTTTCCCTGATCCGGGAAGTTGTAAAGGATATCGAGGACATGAATGGCGATGCCCGTTACGGATGCAGGACGATGCCCATCGTATGGGGGGTGAACGTGGCCAAGGTCTTTGCCGGTACCTGGCTGGTGGTGCTGACCGGCGCGCTCATCGTCATCCAGTTCTATGAGCTGCAAAGCTGGAACTGGATAGCCGTATCCTATTGTTTCCTGCTGTTGGACCTGCCCCTTCTCTGGACACTGCGGAAGCTGTATGAAGCA
Source organism: Puia sp. (assembly GCA_036499285.1). Taxonomy (GTDB): domain Bacteria; phylum Bacteroidota; class Bacteroidia; order Chitinophagales; family Chitinophagaceae; genus Puia. The sequence continues at coordinate 55,352 of DASYEB010000048.1, forward strand.
CGGACAAAAGCAGATTATCATCGTCTCAGCACCGTGATCAAAGGCATCATGCTGATCGGCATTCTTTCGATGGTCATTATGAATATTCATTTATAACCGATGGAAAAGATCATACTGGCGTCGGGCTCCCCCCGGCGCAAACAATTACTCGAATGGGCTGAAGTAAAATTTGAGGTGCTTGTAAAGGAAACGCCGGAGACCTATCCGCCGGGCATGCCGACAGCCGAAGTGCCGGTGCATATCGCCCGCAACAAGGCCCTTGCGGTGAAAGAAGCCCTGGATGCCTCAGCAGCCGAAGGACTCGCGGGCACCGGCGCAGCTGCCATCGCCGGGACCAGTGCATCCAACAACGCAAATCGCGTGATCATCGCAGCAGACACGGTGGTTGTGCTGGGAGAGGAGATCATCGGCAAGCCGGCCGACCGGGAAGATGCCATCAACATCCTCTCGAAATTGTCCGGTCAGCGGCATGACGTGATCACAGGGGTTGTCCTGCTCAGGGGAGAAGAGGAGATTGCCTTCTACGACCGTACTGCCGTTTGGTTCCATCCCCTTGGCCGGGCCGAACTGGAAGGATATGTTGACCGTTACCGCCCCTATGATAAAGCCGGGGCCTATGCCATCCAGGAGTGGATCGGCGTAGTAGGAATAAAAGGGATCGAAGGCGACTTTTACAATGTCATGGGTTTGCCGGTGAGCAGGGTAGTGCAGGCCCTTCGGGCCTGGGGTATGGCTTAGCCGTCCGACTTCGGTCGGAAGGTTCGGCCGCCCCAACTTCACTTGGCGGCTTCAGCGTTTATCGCTAAATTGCTCACGAGGAGACCTGCGAGTATGCGCGAAGACCTTTTACAATTTATCTGGAGATATCTTTATTTTAATCAATCCCATCTTATCACGGAAGCAGGTGAGGCGCTTCAGATCCTTTCGCCCGGTGAGCTCAATACGGATGCAGGCCCTGATTTTCGCAACGCCCGTATCCGGCTCAACAATACGCTTCAGGAAGGTCCCGTGGAGCTGCACATAAAAGCTTCGGACTGGGACAGACACGGACACGAAGGCGACCCTAATTACAGGGGAGTCATTTTACACGTCGTATGGGAGAATGACGGCGGCCCCGCAGGTCTTCCGGTACTGGTCTTACAGCACCGGGTATCCAAGTTATTATTGGGACAATATGAAAAATGGATGAAGAGCCGGCTCTTTGTTCCCTGCGCCGCTCAATTACCACAGGTCGGCACAACGGTCTGGACCAGATGGAAGGAAGACCTGGTCCTTCAACGGCTGTATCACCGTGCAAGGATCATCCGGGATTGGCTCTCCGCTAATCACCAGCATTGGGAAGAGACGACCTGGTGGCTGATGGCGCGAAGTATGGGACAGCCGGTAAATCCCAAACCATTCGAAGCGCTTGCACAAAGCATTCCGCTCCCCTTGCTGGCCCGCTATCGGTCAGAACCCGCGAGGTTAAAGGCCTTGTTGCTGGGACAGGCAGGACTGTTAGAGCCATCGCTGCAACGGGAATACCGTTTTTTCCAGGCCAAACATCACCTGCAGCCCATCTCAACGCCGATACTTTTCCATCGGATGCGCCCCGCTAATGCGCCTCACCGGCGTCTGGCCCAGCTGGCTGAATTATTTTCTTCCGGGGAAAGCTGGTTTGCGCAACTTAGAGATGCCGGTTCGTCCCGGGAGCTGAAGCTGGCCTTAAAGGCAGATGGCCTGGGGCCTGACATGAAAAAAGGATTGCTGATCAATGCCTTCGTACCGGTACTTTTTGCCTATGGCTTGTTAAGGAAAGAGCCGGCCTGCCGGGAAAAGGCGCTAGCCTGGCTGGCGGCCGAAAAACCGGAGAAGAATACCCGAATTTCCAATTGGCAGCGACTGGGAGTCGAAGTCAGGACTGCGGCAGACTCGCAGTCGCTGCTGGAGCTGAAAAAGACATATTGTGATGACCGGCGTTGCCTGGACTGTGCTATCGGGCAGGCGCTGCTGCGGTCTTCCAATTGAATTCGACGGTTACTTCCATATCGGGATGGATGCTTTCCATGACCGGGCAGGTATGGGCGATACGTTCGAGGATCGTCTTCTGCTTTTCGGTAACCTGCAGGGTTTCGGGGAAATCGAACGATATATTGACACCGGCGATCCGACGGGGGTCGGCCTTCATGATCTTCAGAACGGACATTTTCATGCCTTTCAGGTCAACCTCGTGTTCCGGGTACTTGATACCCATGGTCGTAGCCATACAGGCGGCAAGGGCCGTAGCTACCAGGTCGGTGGGAGAAAAACGCTCTCCTCTGCCCTTGTTGTCGGTAGGAGCATCGGTCTCTATTTCTGTTCCGGATTGCAGGTGACGGGCAACCGTATGTAATTCTCCTTCGTAAATAACTGTAGACGTCATTGTGCTGTAATTTTCCCTAAATTTACGCCAGTTAAACTAAATCATTAGCAGTGAGCAAACTTTTCCTGACTCTATTCGCTTCGACCCTGGTTTTTCATGTTTTTGCCCAGGATTCGACAAATGTGGGCTCCAATGTCAATAAGGCCCGATCTCAGGACAAGCGAAACGCCAAGCGCGACCGGATCAACAACATGCTCCGGATGGAAGAGGAAGGAGATCTCATCTTTAATAAACATAATATCTTCGGGATCCGCCTCGCCACCGATGGATATGGCATCTCCTTTGAAAAAGGAAAGTTCAGGACACCCTCCCGCACCTTTGTTTATTCCTTTGAGCTGAACGAAAAGCACGATCCGAAAGAACATCATATTTCGGCGACTTCCGATGGGATCAATGTCTCAACCGTCGTTCCCTTCAAGCTGAATAACCTTTACGAGTTCAAAGTGGCAGTCGGCCAGCAGCACCTCATCGGCGGAAAAGGCAATAAGAACGGCGTCGCGGTAACCGGCTTATACTCCGCTGGTCTTACCTTAGGCATGCTCAAACCCTATTACCTCGACGTCCAGAACCGGGTGACAGGCCAGACTACCCGCAAGACCTTCGATCAGCTGGCCAGCGACACCCTTGCCGATGACCAGGTCACCGGTGCATCCGGCTTTACGGTAGGCTGGGGCCATTTGAAATACAAACCGGCCGCCAACGCCCGGCAGGCGCTCCGTTTTGACTATGGCCGCCTGAATCAGACCATCACGGCCATCGAAGTCGGCCTGACAGAAGAGTTCTACTTCAGCAAAATACCCATGGTCTATCTTGTTCCCCAAAAGAATTTCTTCTTCAATGCCTATGTGAGCATCATGTTTGGCAGTCGAAAGTAGCCGCGTCATCATTATGCGTCGCTGAGACAGTCGTCGCCTGGCCGACGTTTCGTGTGTGAATCTGACGTACTTTTGTAGGATGGAAGAATCACTGAAAGGTACGCCCTGTGCAGCACCAACCGACTCCAATTCGGAATCTACCAAAGGGGTCGCCGGACCCCTTGATACGACACAAAAAGTCAAGAAACCCAACTGGTTACGCGTCAAGCTCCCTATCGGCGAAAGCTACAAGCACGTCCGCGGACTGGTAGATACCCATAAATTACATACGATCTGCGAAAGCGGCAATTGCCCGAATATGGGCGAATGCTGGGGAGAAGGAACAGCGACCTTTATGATCCTCGGCAACGTTTGTACCCGCAGTTGTGGTTTTTGCGCCGTAGCGACCGGCCGCCCCGACCCGGTGGACTGGGACGAGCCCCAGCGCGTGGCCGAAGCCATCTATCTCATGAAGGTCAAACACGCCGTCATCACCTCCGTCGACCGCGACGAAATGAAGGACGGCGGCAGCATCATCTGGCAGAATACGATCCGCGCCGTCAAAGCGCTGAACCCCAATACGACGCTGGAAACCCTGATCCCCGACTTCAAAGCGGAGAAAGAGAACATCGCCCGCGTGATCGAGGCAGCTCCCGAAGTCGTCTCCCACAACATCGAGACGGTTGAACGGCTGACCCGCCAGGTGCGCATCCAGGCCAAATACTGGCGCAGCATGGAGACCCTGAAGACGCTAAAAGAAGGAAAGATGCGGACAAAGAGCGGCATCATGCTCGGGCTGGGTGAGTCGAAGGAAGAAGTAGTACAGACCATGCAGGACCTTCGCAACAGCGGGGTAGACGTGATCACGCTGGGACAATACCTTCAGCCTACGAAACGACATCTTCCGGTAGTCCGTTTTGTTCATCCCGACGAATTTGCCGAGCTGAGAGAGATAGGATATAACCTGGGTTTTGACTATGTGGAAAGCGGCCCGCTGGTGCGGTCTTCCTATCATTCCGAGCGTCATGTCATCCCCGGTTATGGACGTATGGAGTGGCTGAAAAGTAAGGAAGCCGCGGTTTAAAACAGACCTGCACCAATGCATAAACTGGCCATTCTTTTATTGCTCTTTTTCACTGCAGCCGTGTGTACCGCGCAGCTGCGCTGGAAGAAGGCAGATTCTCTCTACGCCCCGCTGCCGGTTTCGGTACACGTATGGTCTTGTAACGACACGCTCAACGGCTTCCCCTTTATCGCTTATTATACCTCCGTCCGGCTAAAAGACAGGGCCCTGCAGTTCACGGCCCAAACGGGACAGGGTAAACGATTTACCCCCCGGCAATATTACCAGCTGGAGCAGTTTCCCCTGCTGGTGGTCAACTGTTCCTATTTCTCCTTTACGACGAATGAAAATTTCAACGTCATCATCCGGGACGGGAAAATGCTGTCCTGGAATGTCATCTCGTTGAGAGGAACGGGCCCCGATTCCCTGCTGTATTATTATCCTACACGAAGCGCCATCGGCATCGACCGGCAACGACGGGCGGATGTTGCCTGGCTTTTCACCGACAGCAGCCGGCGCTGGCCCTATGCTTTTGAAGACCGGCCGGTGGTTGCAAAAGGCCTGGATTCTGTACCAACGATCTATTCCCTGAATGACATCGAGTGGAAATGGTGGAAGATGCGCACGGCCGTCGGCGGCGGCCCCACGCTGATCCACGATGGAAAGATCCTTATCACCGACAGGCAGGAGCAATTATATCCCGGTGACGATCGCGAAGGCGAACATCTTCCGCGGACAGCCATGGGTTATACACGGGACGGAAGGCTGATCGTCCTGGCGATCCAGGGAAGGTCGCCGGGTATGGCAGCGGGCGTTACATTACACGAGGAGGCGCAGATCATGCTGAGCCTGGGATGTTATGAGGCGCTGAACCTGGATGGAGGAGGCAGCAGCTGTATGCTGATCAATGGGAAAGAAACGATCCGCCCTTCTGATAAAATAGGGCAGCGGCCGGTTCCGGCAGTTTTTTTGGTGCAATGGAATAAGTGAACAGATAATTTTACCCCTTCATATCCCACACCAGCGCGCTGGCGCCGAGAATAGCCGCATCGGATTCTTTCAGATGGCTGATCAGGATCTTCACCTTATTCTGGAAAACCTGGATCAGGTTATTCTCCATCGCTTCCCGTGTAGGCTTGAGGATGAGGTCGCCGGCCTTTGTAAGACCGCCAAAAAGAATGATCGCCTCTGGACTGGAGAACATGACAAAGTTCGCCAGCGACAGACCCAGAATGCCGCCTGTAAAATCGAAAATGTCTTTCGCCAGCTTATCCCCCTGGATAGCGGCATCATATACTTTCCGGGAGTCTAATTGCTCTTTTGGCACACCGCGAAGCAAACTGTCTTCACCACTCTTTTCCAGCATTTCAAGAGCTGTCAGCGTCACGCCGGTAGCGGAAGCATAGCTTTCAAGAGAACCCTTTTTACCCGTGCCTTCGTGGAGACGTCCTTCGGGAATGATAATGGTATGTCCCAGTTCACCCGCAAAACCATCATGGCCATAAATGAGCTTGCCGTTGGCGACGATGCCGCTGCCGACCCCCGTACCCAGGGTGATCATGATAAAATCCTTCATGCCTTTGGCGGCGCCATACATCATCTCGCCGATGGCGGCTGCATTGGCATCATTGGTGAGTATGGTCTGAAGCTGGAATTTGTTCTGGATCAGCTTGGCGAGCGGTATGATCCCTTTCCACGGCAGATTCGGAGCATATTCCACGGTGCCGCTGTAAAAATTGCCATTGGGGGCGCCAACACCGATCCCTCTCATCCGGCCTGAACCACCGGCTTTTTCGATCAGGACAACCAGCTGATTGTATAATTCATCGATAAAGGCCTCAACGGGTCCATGACCGCGGGTGGACAGACTCCCCGAGAACAGCACATTACCATTGCGATCTACTATACCGAATTTGGTGCCCGTGCCGCCGATGTCGATGCCGATCGCCAGTGATTCGAAAGAAAGAGAAGAAGCCGCTTTTGCCATGAGAACCAATCTTTAATTACTTAGGGAAGCAAATATAAAGAAGAAATCGAACGCGGAGGTTCGATTTCTTCCTATGTAAGCCTAAAGGTCGTTATTTAATGTCCGCCTGCAGCCTGCAGCGCATCATAATCGATTCCCTGGGATTTTAGTTCTGCTTTAGCACGAACGGCGTAATAAGCCAGGTAGAGAAAACCTGCTACCGGCACGAAATAGGAATACTGTATGCCCAGGTAATGGTCACTGGAAAGCCATCCCTGAAGAAAGCTGATTACGCCACCGCCCATGATCATCATGATCAGGAGGCTGGAGCCTTCGTTGGTATGTTTGCCAAGACCGGCAATCGCCAGGGTAAAGATACAGGGCCACAGCGTAGAGCAGAAAAGGCCTACGCTGATAAAGGCATAAACGCTCGTCATACCGCTGGCAAAGATCCCGACCAAAAGGGAGACTATCGCCATCATGGAGAAGATCAGCAGCTGCCGCGCAGGATTACCCTTGCTCAGAATATTGCCAATGATCATGGCAATGATGATAATGGCGTAAATATAGAAGGGAGTGATGTCATGACCTGCAATAGAATTGACTCCGAGAAACACGCCAAAAGCCAGGTAGGGCATCACGAAATTGAGGATCTTCTGGGTGCTTTTACTGACACCGAAGGCGCCTGTCGAGTTGGTCCAGCGGCCGATCATCAGGCTGGCCCAGTATAAAGAGACATAAGGTGCTATCTGATCCGTTGGCGTATGCAGTTTCTCCTGCATGAAAAAGGGCAGATTGCTGGCCGTAGTCACTTCAACTCCCACATATACAAAGATGCCAAGCATACCCAGCACCAACTGCGGGTATTTAAAAGGGCTGCTGCGGTGCAGCAATTTATCCGGAGCCACCGCATGATCCGCACTGACCTCCTCCGTGTCTATTTTATTGGGAAGTGAAGAGAACTTGAAAATAAGGGCAATGACAAGGAAAAGAGCGCCCAGGATCAGGTATGGGGTCTTGACGCTGCTGATGCTGGCCACCTTGGCCACATTAGACCCGACCGTTGCCGAACCAAAGATGGCAAAGCTGACCAGCAATGGACCGATGGTCGTACCGAAGTTGTTGACACCTCCCGCCATGCTCAGGCGTTGCGAGCCGCTTGCCGGGTCGCCCATGATGATCGCCAAAGGGTTGGCCGCCGTCTGCTGAAGAGAATACCCGAGACCTATGATAAAAAGACCGGAGATCAGTAAGGTAAAGGAGGCAGACATAGCTGCCGGGTAGAACAGCAGGGCACCAAACGCCGAGATGATCAATCCAAGCGCAATCCCATTCTTATAACCGATGCGGTTAAGAATGTCGCCGCCACCGAGCTTCGAGATAAAATAATAAATGAGGGACCCCACCGTATATGCTACATAGAATGCAAAGGAGATCATTTGCGCCTGCCATTGTTCCAGGTGCAGTTTTTCCTTGAAGACCGGGATGAGAATATCATTACTTGCTGCTACGAAGCCCCAGAAGAAGAATACAGTTATGAGAATCCCGAACTGCGACCATTTGGTTTTTTGTTGCATATGCAATCTGTAGGTGGTTAATGCTTTAACAAAATAAGGG
>DASYEB010000049.1:0-77490 GCA_036499285.1 Puia sp.
AGTTTCGCGCATCAGTATGTAATAGCCGACTGGCTTTTTTCCTATTTTGGGGGCTTCCCATTTCAACTCGGTTTTGTTGGTTAGGTTGCTGGTTACTATGCCTACGTTTAAGGGTTCGGCTGGTGCGGAGGCCAGATTGGCCAACACCGAAAGATTCATGCGGGCAACTTTTTGTACATAATTAAAATCAACAAAATCGGGCAGATCGCCATAGTCAACGCCGTTTTCGGTGCGGATGTTCTGGTGCTGGCGGTTAAAATCTTCGTTCATTTCGGTGAAGCGTACTGCCGTAAAGCCCTGCAGCAAGAAAGGGACATGGTCGCCACCGCGGAGGTAGCGGTCGCGACGATAAATTAGTTTTACATCCAACTGGTCAACATAGCGCTCGGCTGTTTCTTTTACATATCGCGCCAGCTCGCGCGATGGACTATCATTTTCGCCCCCCAGGCTTATTAAACGCGCTACCTGCCGCTTGTCATCGGCTGCTACAGACGGAACCCCCTCGCTAAAAACACGAACACTCCGGTTGTCTTTTAAATCAGTTTCCATACCGTGGGTGTTGCCCACAATGTCATTGTTCAGCATGGCATCCACATTCCAGTTCTGTGCCTTCGCCTTGTTTGCCAGCACCCGTGACCCCAGCAGCCCCTGCTCCTCCCCGCTCACCGTTACGAAGATAATGGTCGCCGGAAAAGAATGTTTGCTCATCACCCTCGCACATTCGATCACTGCCGCACTGCCGCTGCCATCATCATTTGCGCCAGGTGCATCACTGGTCCCATCCATTACATCCGTACGCCGGCTGTCCAGGTGACCACTGATGATAAAGATCCGGTTGTCATTAGGATCGGTCCCTTTCAGGGTCGCCACCGTATTACCCAGGTTGATCGGCGTCTTCACTCGCCGCCCATCTGGAGCATAAGTGGAAGTATCTACGAATGCTGACAACCGGCCACCGGAAGCAGCCGCAAACTGGTTAAACTTCATCAGGACCCATTCCCGCGCAGCCCCGATCCCCTTTTTCCTATCCGTCGTTGAACTCACCGTACTACGGGTCCCAAAAGCCACCATCGTCTTTATATACGACTGCAATGAGTCCGCATTAACTTCCTTTGTCATACTTTCTATTTCGGGATCCCGTTGAATGATCGTTTGGGCATTGCAAATAGTCATCGATCCGGCCAGGAAGGCCGTAAGTAAAGCAGTCTTTTTCATCCCCCAATATAACAAAAAAGTCCCGGCCAAAGACCGGGACTATATACTCACTTTTCGCTTATCTGCTTGAAGATCATTTAAAACTCAGGTGCACACTCCCGCTATTCCCGTCCACTTTCACCGGCACTCCGCCGCCATTCAGCGTTCCACTGATCCGGTGTTTGTCCATGTCGCCCTTGAAATTATTCATGGTGGTTGAATGAACCTGCTCACCCGAGATATTCAGGTCCAATCCCTTTCCCTGCGGCAGTACCAGTGTGATATCTCCGCCGGAATTGGATAGATCGACATACTTACCGGGGTCGGTCATGCTCACATGAATATTGCCGCCGCTCGTCGAAGCCGCAAGACTACCGGCCATATTCTCAAAGTCGACGTTTCCACCCGAAGTCCTGGCCTGCAATTCCCCGCTTATATCTCCACCCACTACTTCACCACCCGAAGTCGTCGCGCGGATATTACCCTTGAGCTCCTTCAGATGTACATTCCCACCGGAAGTCGCCAGCCGGATAGTCCCTTCACAACGTTCCGCCGCCATGTTCCCGCCGCTCGTCTGCAGATCGATATTGTCCTTTGAATTGACGATCGTAACATTCCCTCCGGAAGTCCTTCCGGTGATCTTCCCGCTCAGTTGCTCTACCGACAGATTGCCGCCGCTGGTCCTGAAATCCTCCGTTCCCGACAATCCTTTGATATCGATATTACCACCGCTGGTCCGCAGCGAAGAGCTCGCCGTCTGCGGCGCATGGATCACAAAAGATATAGACAGCGAATTGTTCCAGTTCGTAAACCGCTCTTTATGTTTGGCGATGGCCTTCAGCACTCCCCCCTCGACTTCTACGGTCAGGTCGAACTGATCACGCAACTTTTTTTCTATCTCGTCCTTATTCATACCATAATCCCTGCCGTTGCTCGGTTTGATATACACCTCTATACGGGCTTCACCGGATGTCTCACCGGAAACAGAAATATTCCCACCCGAAGTCTCAGCCCTGACTTCATGCACCGATTCACGGGGAAATGACTTTTGCATATAAGGAGACTGCGCTTTCAATGTTACAAAAGGCAACCCACAGGCAATCAGAAATAGTATCCGCTTCATATTGTAGTTGTTTTTTTCTAAAGTCACCATATCAAAGAGAATGTTGCATATAGTAAAAAAATCCATTACCGTACACCAGTTGTATCAAAACCGGACACACCAGTCCCCGATATTCGCTCGAACGCTCTATAATTCAGCGAATAAGAGCAGGACTCCCCTTATGACGTACAAGAAGCGTGCAAAGTTACAGACCCATTGAAAGTTACAGACCCAGTGGAAGTTGCAGACCCGTTGAAAGTTACAGGTCCGTAGAAACGTGCGTACAGGCCGTCAACAAAACCCTCGGCCTTTTCTGACCCGCCGGCAAAAAAGAAGAAGAAAGAATAGTATTATGGAGAAACGTCAGCCCATCCACACTCCGTGCTTTCAATACCGGGTAATCATAAACCTTGAAAACATTATCTTCGATCCGTATGTTCCGATGCACCGCATATCCGGGCACCAGCTCAGAAGTTTCCGGAACAATAGCGATGGTATAATTGTCCGGCGCTGAATTATATCCGCATTCCTCAAAACGGTTGCGGCGAATGACCACATCCCTTACCGGCCCCGACTCATACCAGCTTTTGGCATCATCAGCGATCAGGATCGCCTGCATACCCGTCCGGTAAAAAACATTGTTTTCGACAACGACCTTTCCCCTCGTGGTAACCAGCAATCCCCTCGTATTCGTTCCTTCAAACCGGCAATTGCGAACCACCAACGACGGTTCATGGGTTATATTCTCCAGGCAATCGCCGGCTTTCAATGCGGCACTATCTATCGGCTCCGACAGCTCCAGCAGTATATTCCGCTCATCCAGCATCCGGGCCGCGATCACCCGCCCCATCCGGTAGGATTCCAACGTATAGGCATGAACGAATGCAACCGAGTCGCCGGGGAAGAAGGCTTCCATGCCATAAGTCTGCGGATGTTTGTATCTCACCACCAGTGACGTTGACGACGGTCTCGACTGTATCTGCAAATGCGTACCATGGACATTTACAGCATCATCATGTAAACCGCGAAAATGACAATCCTCGATCCGCACCGCTCCACTGCATCCCGAAAAATGCATGCCATCCGCAAAAGAAGCGATCACCCGGCCACTGCCCACCGCGGGAGCGACCCGCACCCTGTTATAAAAAAGGTTCTCAGACCACTGCGAGACAATGCCCAGTCCATGCATGTAATAAATATCAATATCCTCCAGGCGGACCTCCGACGAATGGTTCACGAATATCCCCGCCGCATCCCGAAGCGGATCGCGTACCGTCAGCACCTGGCCCGGCCGGAGGTTGACACCGGAAAAGTCTCCCCTAAAACTAACCAAACCATTCTTCTCCAGTCTCGCCGCACTCTTCTCAAAAGGCCCCCAATCACTATACCTCCACTCCCCCGTCACCGTATCCACCGCAATCGCAAAATTATCCTTCGCCTCCCATCCCTCACCAACCCATCTCAACTTCCCATCATCGATCCTGAACTTCGAATCCGGATGCACCGCCGCCACCACACTATCTTTCTTCACCAGCCGAAAAGTCATCTCCGACATCGTCGGCCTCGCAAAATCCATTCGCACATGCTGCATCCGCATACCCACACACTGATCAAAAACACAAGTGATCATCTTCCCATGAAACACAAACAAAGAGCCATTCCCCTCGATCACCAGGTTCTTCATCCCCTCGAACAACAACCCGATCGCATAGTTCTTCAAGGGGTCTTCTTCCTCCGAAGAAGTATTGGAAATAAAATAATGCCTTTTCTCCGAGCCCTCAGGCCAGAAGTCATAACGCCCCTTTGGAAAGTTCAATACAACGGATCCCTTTCCGGCACAGGCTGATATGGCGCTCCTCACTGCCTGTCCCGCATCTGCGCCACTCCCTGGCTTTACCCCGAATGCCGTTACATCAACGGTATCACGCGTCACCACAGCCGCAGCAGCATCCGCTTCCAACAAGTAATTCTGCCCCCTCATCGTCTTTAACACCAGCACATAATCCGACCCGTTTTTCATCGACCTCACACCCATCCACTTCAACGGCACAGCGGTCCTCACTGTACAACTTCCTCCATTCCGCGACGACACCCGCGCCGATACCAAACGCCCCCCCTTCCAATCCATCCCCACCACAAATCCTCCCCTCGCAACCAATCCCTTCACCGATCCATCCGGCCATGCATCCGGCAACGCCGGCAACAAATGCACATCCCCATCCTGGCTCTGCAGCAACATCTCCGCGATCCCCGCAGCACCACCAAAATTCCCATCTATCTGGAACGGCGGATGCGCATCCAGGAGATCAGGATATGCACCCCCACCTTCGCCGCCTCCATATTCCACTTCATTTTCCCGCGTCAGCCGCAACAAATGCCTGAAAAGCCGGTAAGCATGATTGCCGTCTAACAACCTCGCCCATAAGTTGACCTTCCACGCCATACTCCAACCCGTGCCCACATCCCCCCTCAATATCAGGGCCTGTTTGGCCGCTTCCGCCAGCTTCGGCGTCCGAAGAACGGAGATCTCATGAGCAGGATAAAGGGAATAAAGATGAGACACATGACGATGATGCGGGTCCGGCGAAGGATAGTCCTTATACCATTCCTGCAATTGTCCCTGGCTGCCCACCTGGTAAGGAAATAGTCTCTCCTTCGCCGCCGCCAGCCGCTGCCTGAACGCAGCATCCACACCCAACAACGACTCCGCCGCGATCAGATTGCCAAAAAGATCCCGGATGATCCCCATATCCATCGTCGTGGCCACAGAAACATCCGCTACTTTCTTATCCCCATATATAAAATCATTTTCCGGCGACATCGACGGCGCCGTCACCAATCGTCCCTGCTGATCCGGAACCAACCAGTCCAACATAAATTCCGCCGCACCCTTCATCAACGGATAGGCCGTATCTTTCAAAAACCTCCGGTCACCGGTATATAAATAATGTTCCCAAAGATGCCTTACCAGCCAGGCACCGCCCATCGGCCAGTTCGCCCACTTCGGATCACCATGCCCCATATCCCCTACCGGCGTAGCCAGCCCCCATATATCGCTGTTATGATGCACCACCCATCCTCCCGCACCATAGTATTCTTTCGCAGCCTTCCCACCTGTAACCGGCAACGCTTCCATCCATTCATTCAACGGCTCCGTCATCTCCGACAGATTACATTCTTCCGCCAGCCAGTAATTCATCTGCACATTGATATTCGTCGTATAGTTACTGCTCCACGGAGCCCGCAATTCCGCATTCCAGATCCCCTGCAGATTCGCCGGCACACCCGGCGTCCGCGAGCTGCCCATCAGAAGGTAACGCCCATATTGAAAATACAAAGCCTCCAGTCCCGCATCACTGCCCCCCTTCGTATAGGCTGCCAGCCGTTCATCCGTCGGCAAGTCCGCCCCGGTTCCACTCTTATCACCCGATCCGCCGTCTGAAACCCCCAGGTTCAGCGACACTCTATCAAAATATCTGTGCACATCAGCAAGATGATCCTTCCACACCGACACATACGGCCGGGCCATAGCCTTCCTCAAATTCTCTCTCACCTTCCCCAACGCGATCCCGCTCATCGGAGCACGATCATATCCGTTAAACCCAGTCCCCATCGATACATACAGCACGATCGATGAAGCCCGGCTTACCCTTATCCCGCCTGTATCTACTTTTACTATCCCATCCCTGCTCACTGCCCTCGCCATCATTTTCCAGGGCATCCCCCTATGAATATCCTTATCATCATATACCACCGGTTCCTTATCATAATCTACATAGCTCGGAGACACATGCACCGGCGCCTTACCCTTCATCAGCCAATCTCCACCCTCCACCACATGCTCATTCCGCAAAAGACTCGACGCCGATATCGTCAGATCCAAGGCCCCCGCCTTACTGCTCGTCCATCTCACCACCATCACCTGGTCAGGCGCAGAGACAAATACTTCCCTGACATATTCTACCCCGTTGACCGTATACTTCGTCCGCGCGACCCCATCCCTTATATCCAGTTCCCTCGAATACACCGAAGTCGCGACAACAGCCGCCGCATCCACCAAAGTTCCACTCCCGCCAAAACCCTGGCGTATCCGCAGATCCCCCAACGGCAGATAACTCTCCGAATACACGCCCTGCATCTTCCTCGCCAGTTGCTCGGCAGTTGGATAATCCTCCGCAAACAAAGCCTTCCTCAAAGGCGCTAAATACTGTTTCGCCTCCGGATTCACAGAATCCTTCACCGGCCCGCCCGACCATAACGTCGCCTCATTCAACGAAATCACCTCATTCCCCACTCCCCCATAAACCATTCCCCCCATCCGCCCATTCCCAACCGGCAAAGCCTCGGTCCACACAGCCGCCGGCTGCCGATACCACAACCGCTCGCCAGCCCCACGTGCTCCCCGCGCCTCCCGCTCATCTACTCCCCGCGCCTCCCGCTCATCCGCTCCCCGCGACACCCGCTCACCTCTTCCCCGCATCCCACCATTCACCTGCGCAAAAACCCCGATCGTTACACACGTCAGGGCACTCAATAACAAAAAATGTTTCATGGATTATTTCTTTCCTTACGATAAATAGTAAAAATATCCTCAGCGGACAACGCTTCCTGGTATATCCTTGGCCTCCGCACAGTTCCGGCAAAGATCCTCTGCCCCGGAAACTCCTCATTGCGGCCGATGATCCAGCTATTGTCTCCCCCAAATAAATGTACGCTTTTTTCCAGCGGCGTAAAGCCCTTCAATGCCCCATCAATATATACCCGCAACCCATCAGCACCACATGTCCCCGCGATCAAATGCCAGTGCCCAACCCAATCCACAGGCAGATCCACCGTATTGTCACCCCTTCCCCAGCCGCCGGCAAAAAAAGTCAGCTGCCGCCCATCCACTACCTGTAGGACATGATTATCCCCGTTAGTAAATATATCCACGAGCCCTTTATGCGTCTCTTCCGGATAGACCCACAACAACATCGTCAGCCGTTCACCCAGATCACCCAGGCTGGGACCGCCCGGTATCCGTATATAGCTGGCTTTCCCAAGCCGCAAGGATGCCCTTTTCCCCGCGCCGCCCTCCCCTTCACCAACCAGTATCCCATTATTCCCAAACCCCGACCGGTCCTGCAACGTACTGTCTAAGTCAAGTACCACAGCATCTTCAGCCATACGGTAAACCCTGAACCGCTCTGCCCGCTCTCCAACCTTCACAACATGCCACCCCACACCGCTGCCAAGCCAGCCCGAACGTACTTTTTCCTCCCCCGCTGCCAGCACCACACTATCCACTTTAATCACCTTTCCATCCATCTTCACGGGTAGCCGCAAGGACGCCCGCTCCCATCCCACATTCTTCACGGTATATCGCACACGCACACTATCCCCCGCCCTCATCACTACCCGCATATCAATACCGGGCACTTCAGGCTCCGCAGGTATCGCTCCCGACCCGGCCACTACCTTTACCATCCCCACATCCACATTCCCGATTGTCAATTTCATCATACCCTGCTGATACAACCGAAACGATAGCGAGTCACTTATCTTTTGACCAGCACCTACAAGACAATTCATACTGCCCACGGCCTCCCCATTGACAAACAAAACCAGCCGCTTCACACCCGTCACCCCATTATTCTGCAATGAAAAGTAAACTTTGTTTACCTCACCCGACACCATCCGCGAAGTCGCGGCCTGCACTCCCGACAGCACAAAGGCCGGCCTTGCCCTATTCCCGGCAAACAATCCCCCGCCCGCCCTATATACCAGTTCTCCGCCCGCCATAATCTTCTCATGCAAAAGCGTCGTCGAATCAAACGGCCGCCTATTCAATAGCCAGCCTCCATCCCCCTCACCACGACGAACCACAAATCGCTGACCTCCCGCCAGATGCAACACCACCTTCTTAAAAAGAGGTACGCCCACCGAATAAGATGGACTTCCCGGACAAAAAGGAAAAAATCCCAACGCACTAAAAACATACCAGCTCGACATCGCCCCGAGATCATCATTCCCCGGTAACCCACCAGGCTTGTCACTATATCGCTCCTTCATTATTTTTTTCACCCACTTCCGCGTCAGATCCCATCGCCCCGCTGCATTAAAAAAATAAGGCACATGCAGCGCCGTCTCATTGTCAAAGACAACCCGGCCATCAGTTAATGCCGAATCCAGCCGTAAAGCAAAATCAACATCCCCGCCCATCCTGTCGATCAGCCCATCCGCATCCTGTGGCGCAAAATAGCTGTATACCCAGGCATCGCCTTCCTTATATCCCGAATTTCCCGGCCGCACACGAAAAGAATCACCCTCCCTCGGCAACAAAAGCAAAGAAGGTGTATACAGCAAATGACGATAAGCCATACTACGATCTTCCAGCTTCTTTTCCATCTCTTTATCCCCCATCACCATCCCCGCATATTGCCCCAATACCCAGTCATCATATCCATATTCCACCGTCCTTGTGACCGATTCCGGATGGGTCAGCGGGACATAGCCCTTCTCCGCATATACAGACCGGTCATCCTGCTGAAAAGGCCCCCGCACAAGACTCTTCAGCATCGCATCATAAGCCGTTCCCTTGTCGATCCCCCTGATCCCCTTCCGGTAAGCATCCACTATAATTGACACAACATGATTCCCCGTCATCGACTCTATCGGCAAATACCCTCCCTGTTGATATATATCCAATAGCGACTGCAGCATCTCCGACTGTTTCTGCGGAAATAGCAGGGTCAATAAAGGATGCAGACTTCGATAACTATCCCAGGGTGAGAAGTTGCCATACTCATTCCGCCCCGTCACCCGGTGTATCTCATGATCAGCCCCCCGGTAATAGCCATCCACATCCGATATCACCCAGGGCACCAGCAACGAATGATACAAAGCAGTATAAAATACCGTCTTATTATCCCGGTTATCATCCTCCACCTCCACCACGGACAAAGCCTTTCTCCACTCCTGCGACACCGCCGCCCTTAGTTCATCAAAATTCCCCGCACATTCCTTATCGATATTCCTCCGCGCACTCCCCGCACCGGCCGTACTACTGCTCACCCGCACAAGAATGCTCCGCATCGCGGCACTCTTCGCAAACGAGAACACTTCCCCATGCTGGCTCACAATCGGCTCACTAAAAACAAATGCAGAACCCGCTGTATCTCCAATAAAAATTTTCGGCTCCACGCCCGCCGGAAACGTAATTCTAAATATACCCGTCCTCACCGTCGCCACCGCCTCCACCACCGTTCCATCGTCACTCAACCGCACTTTATAATAGCCCGGCCCGGCTTTCTCCTCTCCATGTGAAAAAGGCCGCCCTTCAACACTATCCCCACGCAACGGCATCACAAAGAACCTGCCAGCAGACCCATTCGGAAACCCGCTCGAATGATGCGTACAGCTAAATACATAGATCAGCCTGTCATGAAAATCATATCCACCCACGCGGCCACGTCTCGTCTCAGGCGTCAGATGCATATAACCCGAAGGCGCCACCGCACCCGGGTATGTTCCCCCTTCATCGCCCCAACGCGTAAAGACATCGCTCTTCGCCGTCCCGATCAAAGGATTGACCCATCGCAGCACATCACCCGGCTGTGTCTTCGCCACATCACTCGGCTTCGCCACATCACTCGGCTTCGCCACATCACCCAGCTGTGCCACATCACCCAACTGCAAACGTCCCACCCGCCGGCTCGCAGCAACCTCCGCTTCAATACGCACCGACCCAACCGATGCCCCATCCTCATCAAAGATCATCAAACGATTCTTCCCCTTCACCAGCCAGCACTCCGGAATATAAACGCCATTTACGGGTATCTTCTCCGGATACCTCCCCAGGTTATGCCCATTCACCCACACAGACCCATGACCCAGCCCCTTTGTTATAACCCGCCACACCGTTACAAAATTCGGATTAGCCGGTACCGTAAAATCAGTACTCCACCAACAAGGACCAGCCACGGTCCCCTGGCTGTCTCCGGCGCCACCCTTCATCCGCCATCCCTTTACCTCCATCGGTGAGACCCAGGGCGAAAACCGAACCGCCTGGTCGATCCCACCCTCATTGCTATAATTCTCCACAAATACCGTCAATCGTATCGGCCGCTTCATCGTATCGATCCGGTCGATCAGTATATTGAACGGCATATTCCACCCCTCATGTCTCAGGACCTTCCGATCATTGAGATAGACTACCGCATTTTCATCGACGCTGCTAAATCTTAATTCCGCCTGTTTCACCCCATCGGCCACATCCGGCAACATCGTTTCAAACCACGCCTTACCCTGTTTCTTATCAAAGACATCCTCACCTATCTTATACGGCCTCCATCCCCCCTTCAATACCCGCCAATCCGTAAGGCTTTTAATAGCCGGTCCCCCTTTCACCAATAAAGCCCTCCCATACAATCCTTTTCTTGCCACCGAATCCATTCCTCCAATATAAGCCGCGAGTTTATCCCTTCCGTCGTGCGACAGAAACAAGGCCAGCAGATGCCTGCCGGCAGACAGGCGTAAGGGTACCGCCCCATTTTTTATGTCCACCGCGCCCATCTGCTGCCCATCCACAAAGACAGCAGCGCGATCCGCCCCCTCTACCAGTAAAGTATACAAGCCCGGTTCATCAACAGCCACACTCGCCCGGTACCAGGCATCCGCTGAACTATCTCCATCAGCGCCCATCTGCAAAGGCCATTCACTATATTTCCACGACTTGTCATTATATTCCGTTGCAGCCACCCCCGTGACCAGCCGCTGCTGCCAGCCGCCCAAAACACCCTGCCCCTTAAAAGCCCGCTCACCAGGAAGCACAGCAAAACGCTCCACCCCCAAATGCTCCACACCCGTCGCAGTATACACCACCGCCCCAACCGTATCTTCCGTTTCCAAAGATAGATGTCCTCCTTTTTCTTCCACCTTTCCCACATACCGCGGTCCGACAATGATCCTGTCTCCAATGATCCAGCACCGGTCAGCCATCTCCGTGTTCATCACAAGCACCCTTACATCTCCCACTGTATAGCTCACCGGCTCCCCGCTTGATGGTATCCCCACCTCCAGTACGACCCTTTCCCTTTTATTCAAAAAGCTCAGCCGACCCTTACTCCCCGCCTTTCCATATACCATCAGCCTGGACCCCTGCTTAGCCAGTATAGGCATCGTATTCCCCACCAGCCGGACAGTTGCCGTCAGCGCACAGTCATGCACCACCGGCATGATCTCACCCGGCTCCAGCACCACTGAATCCCCAAATCGCTCTATCGTATCCGAAGCGTTATCCAGGAACCCGATCCTGCTGTCCGCACTCAGTTCCGACGCAAAACTCCGCGCAAAAAATGCCGCCCGCTTAAAAGCATAGTAGATGGGACGAAGATCACCAGCCTGCCCCACCGCCGCACCATAATCATACGACGCCGCATCCTCATCGTTATTCGTATATCCGAAATTGCTGCCGCCATGAGCCATATAATAATTGTATCCGCTTCCGCCCCGCGCTATGATCTTCCAGGTCCGGCGCTCGAACATCCGCGCAGCAGAATCCCCCGACCCATAGCCATTATACCACACACTCCAGAACTCCGTCGAGAACCATGGATTAGCCCTCGCCGGGTCTTTCAAAGACAAAGTCTCCCCCGCCGGATCATTGGCATGATGAAGCCCGCTAAAAAAATAAGGCACCTCCAATCCCAACCCCAACGCCTTCTTCCGCAAAAAAGAAAAATAAGAATTGGGTTCATCCGTCCCCCATCCCGCAGGATGTTCATTCTCCAGCTGTACCATGATCACCGCCCCACCCTTATGCACCTGGTTGGCAGACACAATAGGCATCAGCTTGTCAAAGAACAGCCCCACATATTTTTCAAAAAGGATGTTCGGCTCCCTTACCCTCAGCCCGGGTTTGAATTTCAGCCACAAAGGATATCCTCCATTATCCCACTCCGCACAATAGTAAGGCCCCACACGAACAATGGCATACATGCCCATCTTCTTAACCAGCTTCAAAAAAGCATCCAGGTCATGCTCCCCCTTAAAGTCAAAAACCCCTTCCCGGGGTTCATGAATATTCCAAAAAGTATATATCTCCACACAGTTAAACCCACAACGCTGCAGCCGTAGTAACCTGTCCGCCCAAAGAGCTCTCGGTATACGTGCATATTCCAAACCCGCCGACACCAGGAAGGTCCGCCTGCCATTTACAAAAAATCCCTTGTTGTCAAAATTGATAGAGGACCTCGCAGCCGCTGCCGCAGGAAAGATGTGATCATTCGGTTGTTGGGCACAGACAGCCATCATTCCCATACAACCTATAAGCAAACTATAAACGTGACGCATATTTCTTATACATTCTCCTGACCACTTCCACCGCATCTCCCACGGGCTCCTCAGGATATACAACTCCATTGGTGTTCACCCACCTCCACTCCCACTCTTTGATAGCGTGGTCAAAATCCGAGGTTTCCATTCTATCTCCCAACACAAACTTGTGACGCAGGTAAACAAAATACTGCTCCCAACGCGGTTTGTAAAAATCTTTGATCAGCCCCGCCCACTGCCGGCATGAATATTCATGCAGCCCGCTTTCCTTATTTCCCCATAGCGTTATCAGGTTCCGCGCATTTTTTTCATAGAGGTCTTTTTCCGCGGCATCGACGCCACACCTCCGCGCATCCCCGATCCACCTGCCCAGCAAAAAATCGGTTCGTGTCGATAACAAGGCATCCATATCATCCATCAATTCCAAAAATTCGCCTGTATAACGGTCATATCCCGCTACATCATGCTGCAGATAGGCCAACACCCATTTCTGTTGCAAAGGCAGGGCGTAGTTCGCCAGCACCTGCCGCGTAAGGTCCACCAGGTCATACCGGAACCCATCGCTGCCCCCCAAAGAATCAGAAGCCAGCACCAGCAGCCTCCAGGCCTTCGCCAATTCAGCAGGTTCATAATCCAGTTTCGTCCTCACCCTCTCGCCCCACGTCTCCGTCATTGGCCTCGATACGATAATAGACTCCGGGCCGCCTTCACCTAACCCACCCGCATAGACGGTATGCAACAATATCTGCCACGCACTGTCCACACCCGCATCCGACCGGCCATAACGCTCCAACGCATACTCCTTCACCCACTTCGCAGCATCTATCGCACTATCCCTCCACACATTGTCCAACATCAATTGATACAACGCCGGGTTCTGCTCGATTCCCTCCGGCGTCAACCCGATGCCTTCCATCCGACCCGCCGCGCCAATCCCCGAAACCTTCGAAACCCCTTCGCCGGCCGCCGAAACCTCCTTCAACACCGCCGCCGGCCCACTCGCCACCGCCTCCATCCTTCCCCACATCGAAACATTCCCGCCAAAATTATGCAGCATATTCCAGATCCACGGTTTGCCATAATAAGCATTCGTCCGGTTCCATACCGGGTGGCTCTCACTATAAAGATCCAGCACGATCATCTGATCATCCGGCACCGCCTTCAAAAGAGCCTGTATCTGCGGAGCCTTCCAGTAAGCCGCATCATAGTGGAACATCCAGCCCTGCATCACCCATATAGCCTTAGGGTCCGCACCTGCCATAGCAGCAAACACCTTTTTGCTCATCCCGCTCAGATAAGTGGAGTCATCCGTCGGCGGCACATTCTCATTAAAAGTATCGGCTGAATAAAAATGATCGGTCCCATACTCAGTAGTCTGCGCAGCAATAAATTGCTGCCCGATCTTTTCAAACAAAGGATCAGAAGGGTCTAATATATATACATCGGCAAACCCTGCCCCCCAATTCGTTTTCTTAACCTTCGCCCCCGGAAAACGAGCCAGGAACGACGCCGGCACATGCCCCGTAAATGATGCCAGCACAGGTTTCATCCCCATCGATCGCTCTGCGCCAAGTATCTTCTTTTGTAATTCCCGGTGCGAATCCATCCAGTGCTGCGGCAATGGCCCGCCCCACGCATCGATATTCCCCATCCAGAACCAGCTGAAATATGCCGGCCCGACAAAAAAACTATCCAGCTCCGCATCCGTAAATCCCATCTGCCGGTACACCCGCTGCCAGATAGCCTCCTCACCAGTCAGCGCCAGCGGCAGATTGATCCCGTTCAGCGTCATCCAGTCGATCTCCCGCTGCCACCGCGCCCAATCCCACCAGGCCATCGAATAATTGAACGTACAATAGTTGAGATAATAACGGTACCGGTAAGGCGTCTCCCTCCGGATCTTTCCCCTCACTACCGGCAACACCGCCGGCAATCTCAGATCCACCCCATTCCCCGTCACAAGGCTATGACAGTATTCACGTAAATAATAATTCAACGCCGATCCCACACTAAGTCCATTGCTTCCGCGCAATACGATCTTCCCCCTCCTGCTCTCCAGTTCAAAGACATCCTTCCCATGAGAGGACGCGACATATTCCGCGACAAAGCCACTGGCCCTCCCTCCGGTCACTCTGCCAATAAAGGCATTCACCGCTGCCTTATCCAATGCACCCGCCGCCGCAAGCTGACCCGCTTGCCCAAAAGACAGCAACCCACAGCACAGCGCGCCAACTATAAATACGATCTTCCTTCTCAATAATTTGTATTTTGTTTTATTACACCCTTGCTCTCATCGATTATCTGCTGCGGTATCGGCATATAATAGTCCTTAGGCCTCGTAAAGGTACGCGCCGGAACGATAACCGAACCATTATATGGCGGCAGCGGACTGGCAGCCATCGGCTTGCCCACGATCGTATCCAGGTTCACCAGCTTATCCTTGTCCCAACGCAGGATATCCTGCCAGCGGGTATTCTCACCCCCCAGCTCTACACGTCGTTCATGGATCAGCTGGGCCATCGTCGCGCCGCTACGCGGCAGCAACCCGGCGCGGGTTCTGACTGCATTCAACTCTGCATCCCCGCCGCCGGGACCATTCTGCCTTATCTTAGCCTCCGCTACCAGCAGATAGATATCCGCACTGCGCAGCAAAGGTTGTTTGAGATTGAAATCGATCAGGCCGGCATGCGTCTTGGCGCCATCCGACACAAAGGCCGTATACTTCCTGATACAATAGCCCGTAGCCGACATGCTCGGCAACATCCGGCCCGTCGACTGGCCGATCATTCCGGCAAACATCTGGAAAGCATCCGGAGTTTCGACCTCGATCATATTCTGCTGGTAAGGGATCGAATCCCCCACCGCTATCAGGGTCGCACGCTTACGGACCGTATCCGCCGGCTCAAATTCTTCTGCAAAGTTCTCTGTCGGCTGATGAAATCCCCAACCCTGCCAGGACCTTGGCGTAAAATATTGACTTATCGCCGACGTAGGCACATTCGCCGTCAGCTGACTATTGTTCCAGACAGCAAACAGGATCTCGGAATTGCTTTCCTGGTTGCCGATCGTGAAATTGTCCGTATACTTACCCGCCAACGCATAGTTGGGGTCGTTGATCACCTTTGATCCATATGTTATGGCGTCAGCCAGCCGGTCCTCGAACATATACAGCTTGCAAAGCATCCCCCAGGCCGCACCCTTGCTAACCCTTCCCCTATCGGCATCGCCATAAGTCTCAGGCAACAGATCCGCAGCCTTCAAAAGGTCCGACTCCACCATCGCCCTTACACTGTCGACCGGTGACTTTGCCACATTATAGTCCACTGCCGTCACATTCTTTTCGGTGATCAGCGGCACTTCGCCATAAATTTCACTCAGGACAAAATAAGCGTAGGCCCTCAAAAAATAGGCTTCACCCATCGACCGCTGACGGATCGGATCATCCATCACCGGGACCTTGGGAATATAGAGAAGGGCATTGTTAGCCCGCCCTATCTGCTCATAGGCGAAAGACCAGGTGACGCCGATCAGCTGCTGCGTAGCATCCTGGTTAAAGATCTCCACCGCCTTGAAATCATCATGGTCTCCCGCGACATAGATATCATCCGATTGATCGTCAAAAGCATAGATATGATGCCCGATCCAGTCTTCCGTATAAAGCACATTGTATATGCCATTGATACCCGCAAGCACATCGGTCTGGTTACGCCAATAATTGCCGGTATTGTACTGCCCGCTTTGTGGCTGGTCCAGCGGATGTTTGATACAGCCCGCGATCACGGCAGCCGTCAGCACGGAGATCAAACCAAAGATTATATAGTTACGTCTCTTTTTCATATTGTCTTTTTTGCGGGTTAGAAACTCACCGTCCCTCCAATGGTGATGTTACGGGACTGAGGATACTGCGCAACGTCTACACCCCTCTGCAATCCGGGTGTAGTAGCATAAGGATTCTGAACGCTCGGACCGGATGCCCCGGGGTTGGTATATCCCAGCTCAGGCGTATATCCCTTATATCCTGTAATAGTGAATGTATTGTAGCTGCTCACATAGATCCGGATCTCCGGGATCTTCGTGCTGCCGATCTGTACCTTGGGCAGTGTGTAACCTATCGCCACATTCTTCAGCGAGATATAGGCGCCATTCTGAACCCACATATCGGACGAACGGTAGTTGTTGTTCAGGTTATTTACCGACAGTCTCGGAATGCTGTTGCTGGTCCCGGCCCCGTGCCAGCGGCCATTCTGCTCGGCATACCAGTTGTAGACCTGCGTGGCATCCAAACCCACCAGCCGGTCCGCATTATACAGCTTGAACCCCGTAGCCCCCGCAAAATTAAAACTCAGATCAAAGCCCTTATAGTTCACCGATCCGTGAACACCAAACTCGAACTTCGGATTCGGATCACCCAGTCTCGTTCTATCCTTATCATCGATCACCCCATCCCCGTTCAGATCTCGGAAGTGTACATCACCCGGTTTGATATCGCCCTTGTTCGGATCATTCGCAACGTCCGCAGCCTTGTTAATATCGTCCTGGGTCTGGTAGAGACCATCCGTTTTAAAACCATAGAAAGAAGCCACCGGCTGCCCTTCATAAGTACGCGATATATCCACGTTCTCACGACCATAGATCGGACCCGCCAGGTACACCGATGGACCAAAAAGTCTTGTCACCTTATTGCGGATAAAGCTTCCGTTTACCCCAAACGAATACCCGACCTTACCTGCCGTATTCGAATAGTTCAGCTCTATTTCCACACCATGATTGTTGATCCTTCCCTGGTTGAGATCAGGCAGCGAGATATTCCCCGCATCATCGGTCGCAAGACCATTCCCGTTCTGCGCACCAAAAGTTTCCACGATCTGGAAAGGGATCAGCATGTCCGTCGTGTTCTTATTAAAATAAGTTACCGTCGCAGCAAGATGATTGTTCAGCGTCGTCAGCTCGGCGCTGATATTTGTCATCACCGCTCTCTCCCAGGTAATATTCGGATTGGCAATGCTGATAACATAGGCCCCATTCTGATAAGACGTGCTCGTACCCGTGCTGTAGCCAAATCCACCACCACCAAGGCCGCCGCCGCCGCCATATCCTATTCCGCTCAGGTATTGGAAGGGACCGACATTCTGATTTCCCAGCTCACCCCAGCCGCCCGTTATCTTCAGGCTGTTGATGGCCTTTACATTGTCGCGGAAAAAGTCTTCATCGGACACGCGCCATCCGGCAGAAAAGGCAGGGAAATATCCCCAGCGTTTCCCGGGCGGGAACTTGCTGCTTCCATCAGCCCTAAAGGTCCCCGTGAAAAGGTACTTGCCCATAAAAGCATAGTTGGCGCGCACAAAATAAGATTGCAATCCCGCCGATGGCGTATTAAAACCACTGTTCCCCGCGCTGCCGCTATTCCCCAGGTTCAGCACCCGTTGATAGATACTCGTATCGTCATATCCGATCCGGGTGCCGTTGAAATAATTTCCTTTAAAAGTCTGGGCAGAATAGCCACC
The DNA here is from genome assembly GCA_036499285.1 of Puia sp. Classification (GTDB taxonomy): domain Bacteria; phylum Bacteroidota; class Bacteroidia; order Chitinophagales; family Chitinophagaceae; genus Puia. The sequence goes on from DASYEB010000049.1 coordinate 18,115, forward strand.
CGTCAGGTTTAAGCTATGTGAGCCAAACGTCTTATTGTATGTAAGATAGTATTCCTCAAGAAAAGACCAGCTCTTGCCCGATCCACGCGTCAGCGTAGCAGAACCCGGCCCGCGAGCCTGGTCAGGCGTCGCATTGTCGAATTCATAAAAATCTTCCGTACTCTGGTCATACCCATAATTAGCCCTCAGCTTCAAACCCTTTATGATCTCCAGCTCCGCATAACCATTGGCAAGGATCCGATCGAACTTGTCGGATTTATCTATCTCGTTAGCCGTCGCCACCGGGTTATTGATATCCCCAAGCTGAGCATCTGACTGCGAGCTGCCCCAGCTGCCATCAGGATTCTTTACCGGTATCCCCGGGTTAAACCGTATGGCGCTCCACACGAGCCCCGTCTGCGAAGACTTGGTATTGGGAGCGCTGCCATCCGTATGCGAATAGACGATATTCTCTCCCACCTTCAACCGGTCGAAGATTTTATGCTCGGAGTTGATCCGGAAACTATAGCGTTTGAAATAGGAATTATCAATGATCCCCTTCTGATCATAATAGTTACCCGAGAAGCTGTACGTGCTGGTTGTATTCCCCCCGCGCATCGCAAAGTCCGCATTCTGCGTATGCCCCGTATTGAACAAAGCCCGTTGCCAGTCCGTCTTCTGCGTGGCATAGGTAGTACCCTGCCAGACAGCCGGCACCGTCCGGCCATCGTTGGTGTACGCCTCCTGCTTCAGCTTCACCAGGTCCGGCGCTGTCAGCAGGTCCAGGTATTTCGCTGCCTTGTCAAAACCGTTATAATATCCCACAGTAGTCTTCAGCTGCTCTCCGAAATTCCCCTTCTTTGTCGTGATCAGCACAACCCCATTGGCCGCCCTGCTCCCATAAATGGCCGAAGAGCTGGCATCTTTTAGTATTTCTATTGAAGCGATGTCGTTCGGGTTGACATCATTCAGACCATTCGCAGGCACCCCGTCGATGACAACCAGCGGATCGGAGTTGTTTACCGTACCCGTACCACGGATCCGGATGCTCGGACTGCTGCCCGGCGAACCATCGTCCCGGATAATGTCCACACCCGACGCACGCCCCTGCAACGCAGTGGCCGCATTGCTCACCGGCAGGTTCTTGAAGTCATCCCCTTTTACCGTACTGACACTACCTGTTACATCCCGCTTCCGCTGCGTACCATATCCCACGACGACCGCATCAGCCAGACCGGTAGCATTAGGCTGCAGCTGGACCGGGATATTCTTCGAACCATCTACCTTGACCCGCTGCTCCTTGTACCCGACATAGCTGATCACCAGCTCGTCACCGGTCTCAGCATCGATAGTATAATTTCCATTCTCATCCGTCTGTACAGCCCGTCCGCCTTTACCCAATCGCACCGTCACACCCCCCAGCGGCTTACCGGTCTCGTCAGTGATCTTCCCCTTGACAGCCGTATCGGGTTTGGCTGGCGACGCAGCAGACCCGGCTGAACCCGGCGCAGCAGATCCGGATGGCGCAACAGGCTTCACCGGCGTAATAATGACCTTGCGGCCATCCCGGATAGTATAACCGAATTTGCCCGCCAACACCTGGTCCAGGATCCTGGCCAGCGGAACATCGGTAACATCCAGGTCGACCTTGCCCAATTGCCGGAGATAATCGTTGTTGTAAAAAAACCGATACTTGCTTTCCTGTTGAATGGCATTGAAAATTTCATGCGCCCCCACCTGTCTGACATGGAAGCTGAACTTTTCCTGGGAATAGCCATGGGCTGACACCTGCAGACAAAGCGTCATAAGCAGGGCAAAACAAATTTTCACCATAGTTTTAGTTTTGGTCGGCAACAAGCGTCACCACGTTGCTATCTATTTTATAATTAAACCTCGTCGTCATTTTAAGTATTTCCAAAGCCTGCGACAAACTCTCCTTCTCAAAGATCCCGCTCACATGCTCCCGCTTCAGGAGCTCATCGCCAAACGCTATGTGAACCGCATAACGTCTTTCCATCTGCCGCGCCACCTCATCAAAAGACTCATTATTAAATACCATCTTATTATTTACCCAATCCGTTTCCGCCTGCGCCAGGAATTGTACCTGGTAACGAAGCTCGCTTTCCTTTACGGGTTCGTCAGTTTTTTGCCCCTTATTCCCGGCAACATTCATAACAGTCAGCCGCTCATGCGGCGAAAGCAGTATCTTTTTCTCAGGATCTTCATTCAGGATGACCTGGATCTTTCCGCTGATCAGGGTAGCCGAGACCTGCGCATCCTCCCGGTAAGCCTTCACATCAAACCGCGTCCCCAACACCCGAACCGTGATCTTTCCCGTATGTACAAAAAAGGGGTGATGCGCCTGCTCGGCCACGTCAAACAATGCCTCCCCCTCCAACTGCACCTCCCTCGTCTTATCCGTAAAAGAAGCAGGATACACCAGCCGGCTGCCGGCATTCAGCCATACGGTTGTCCCGTCCGCCAGCACCAGCATCGACTTCCCGCCATACCCCACCTCCACAGTCCTGGCCATCGCCCCTACCACCCGTTGCCGGCTCCACCGGTAGTAGCTCATAATCCCTATTCCTGCCAAACCCAAAAATACAGCCGCTGCCACCCCGCACATCCATTTAACCCTATCCCCCTTTCGACTCATCCGCCTCACCAGCCCCCCCTTCTCCGGCTCAGCATTCATCCTTTCCGCCAAATGCGCCCAACCACTATCCGCCAGTTCAGCCCCCGGCATACTCTTCTCCACATGCTCAGCATTACCCTTTAGGGATGTTACTACCTCAGCCAGCCAGGAATACTCAGGGTTGGATGATAAAAGACCCGACAGCTCTTCCATCTCTTCCGGGGAAGCGCTCCTTCCCATTTTTTTCGCCATTAGCTCGATGACCCGGGTTTGCTCGGTAGAATTTTCTCTCATTCAGGAAACAGGACACCCGTATTACCCGTTTTTCTTAAAAGAAATGGAAAAATTTTTCGGGAGCGAAGGGCGAAGAGCCGCTTCCAGCTTTTTCAACGCAATAGTCAATTGTGTAGTAACGGTCTTGTAGGAAATGTCTAAAATATCGGCAACTTCGGAGGCAGACAACCCGTCCTCCTTTACCAGTTTGAATATCAGCTTACAACGGGCAGGCAATTCGTCAATGGACGCCGCGATCCTTTTTCGTAGTTCACCAGTGATCAGCAGCTGCTCAGGATCGGGACTGAGATAAAAATGATGGACCACCTGTTTTTCCATATCTCCCGTCCCCTTTCCCTTCTGCTGCCGCAAATAATTCGCCGCAGTATTCTTTACGGCTACATAGAGATACACCGAAATATTGTCTATCTGATCTATCCTCGACCTGTTCTGCCATAATTTCAGAAATACATCGTTCACGATCTCCTCCGACTGCTCCCTGTTTTGAACAAAAGTAAAGGCAAATTGAAACAGACGAAACACATTATCGGTATAAAACTGCCGGAAAGCAGCTTCATCATTATCAAATTGAATTCGATGCAATAGTGATGGTTGCATAATTTATTTCGCACTTAACCGTAACAATTGAACCGCACCCTTATTTTTTGCTGCTACTATCAGTGGGTCGGTGGCCGTCTTAACAGCGATAATATTACGAATATCTCCCATCATATACAACTTCCTCGTTATATTCCCCTCGGGAACAAAGCTTCCCTTCCCGTCATTTTTCAATAAAAGTCCTATCCCGGCATCCAAAGGCCCCTGTTGTGCCCTGAGGGGATAGAAATTTCCAGCCAGTAAGATATCCGGTCTTCCATTCCTGTCAAAATCGGCTACCACTATTCCATTCACGGCACTGATCTGCGCAGCCGCCGGCAAAGGCTCCGCCCGAAACCCCTTCCCCACCCTGCGCAGCAACAAGGATTGCATCGTTTTTATCTGTATCGTCCGTCCCGTCGCCAATTGCTCCGGCGTAAAAATATCCGTCAGCTGCGCATCCGCATAGTCCGCATACCGGCTGAACTTTTTTTGTTTCGAAGGCATCTGGTCAAAAAGTTCGTCCCGCGTAAAATAGGGATAGCTCTTCCCTCCATTATAATAGCACAACAACGGGTCCATAACCCCATCCCCGTCAAAGTCTCCATAAGTTATCGAGAGAGGCGTCGACGGCCCCGCACGAAATTGCGTATTGAGACCCAGGTTCCCGGCGATGATATCACTATCCCCATCGCCATCCGCATCGATGGCCGCCAACCGGCACCACCAGCCCGCCGTCTCACCCAGCCCATATGCCGCCGTCCGATCCTCCAGCCTTCCGCTATGATTTTCAAAAACCGATACAGGCATGAAAAGCCCCGCGACAACAAGGTCCGGCCAGCCATCCTTATTCAGGTCCATCCACAGGGCATCCGCCACCATCCCGCAACGGGTCAGTAGCGTATCCGTCTGCAGCTTGTCCTTCTCAAACCGTATCTTGCCTTTTGTACTCTTATTCCTAAACACCATACTCTCCGGAGGCGCCGGGAACAGACCCGGTTGCACATATCCTCCCACAAACAGATCGGGCAGCCCGTCCCGGTCAATATCGGCTGCCCGAACACAAGACCCGCTCACCACTTCCGCCGGCAAAGCATCCGCCACGAGCCGGAAATTCCCCTTACCATCATTTTCAAACATCCGGTCCTGGTACCTTTTATCATTCAAAGGATAGTCCGCACCCCCGCTCACCAGGTAAAGATCAGGATCCCCATCCCCGTCCGCATCAAAGAACAACGCGTCTGAATTTGTATAGTCGGTTGAAACATTCCAGGGCTGCTCCTTTGCTAAAACAAACTGCCCCGCCTTCGTCTGCAGGTACAGCTGACTCTCAAAGCCCGAAGAAGCCCCGATAAAAAGATCCTCCAGCCCATCCCCATTCACATCCCCCTTCGCAATACAGGGCCCCGTCTTCGATAGCTGAAAAGGCAGCAAAGGAGAGATCTTAAAGTCAACGGTCGCCGCCTGCTGGTGTACAAACTTTATCCCGCTACCGGCCGTAACATCCCGGAATACCGGACCACCTCCCTCCTTAACTTCCAACGCTTCCTTCCCTGCCTCCTTTTCGGCTACAACCAGCGTCGAATCTCCCCGCACATTACTCAACCTGCTCTCCTTCCCCGAAGGCCAACGCACCACAAGTGACCGGACAACACTGTCTGGCCCCAGCCCGATATGCATTACCGGGTCCACCGACGACTGAAAACCCCTTGACGTATATTCCTCCTGTACCTGCTTCCCATTCCCGGTCCCCACCTCCACCTTCGCCCCCAGCCCAAACGTATTCTTGCCCTCCCCCTTCAACCGCAGCCGCAGGTAATGCGTATTCGGCCTTTCATTCGTATTATTTTTGTAAACAGTCGCCCCATCATTCAAATTATTGATGACCAGGTCCAGGTCCCCATCATTATCCAGATCCGCATACACCGCCCCGTCGTGAATACCCGGTCTCGTGATCCCCCAGTCCTTCGTAACATTCGTAAATCCTAATTGATGATCATTCCGGAAAAGATAATTCTGCAAAGGCGTAGACGGCATCTCCTGTACCAGCTTCCACATTTCCTTCTTGTCCCCGCTAACTTCCTTATAGGAGGAGGAATAACCCGACGTATATTTTACAAAGTCCAGGTTGGTGATGTCCCGCAATATCCCATTGGATACAAAAAGGTCCTTCCAGCCGTCATTGTCAAAATCCGCAAACAAAGGCGCCCAGCTCCAGTCCGTACTCGGGATCCCGGCCATCTGCCCTACCTCGCTAAAGATAGGCATGCCGCTGCTGTCCATGCCCTGGTTCAATTGCAGCGTATTGCGCATCTGCTGGTGATGAAGACCATGTTCCACCCGCATAGTATATTTATCATACGTGTCCGCACCCCTTAAAAGTTTCTGCCGGTGATTATTCTCTGGCAGCATATCCAGCACGACAATATCAGACATACCGTCATTGTTGTAGTCCGCAATGTCGGACCCCATGGCAAATTCGGATATATGCCCCGCCGCCTTGTCCAGCACCTCCCGGAATGTACCGTCATGATTGTTCAGATAAAGAAAATCCCTTTCGTCATAGTCGTTGGTCGTATAGATATCCGGCCAGCCGTCATTATTTACATCGCCGATGGCAACACTCAGCCCAAAGTTGAGCCCGCTCCCATAGATATGAGCCGACTCGCTGACATCCGTAAAATGACCATTGTCATTGCGGTAAAGCCGGTTCCCAAACTGCGGATGCCGTTTGGACCTCAGCTGATCGGTATTGTAAAAAGGATTGTAGAACATGGCAGCATGATTGACCATGAACATATCCAGGTCCCCGTCATTGTCCATGTCAAAAAAACTCACCGTTGTCGTATACGTGCCCGGGGCATCCAGACCGTAAGCCTTCGCCGACTCCGTAAAAACAGGCGCCCCATTCTTCACCCCATTGTTGATATATAGTTCGTTTGACCTTTCACCGTCCGTCCCCGGCCCGGAATAGCACACATAGATATCCAGTAGCCCGTCCCCATTGACATCCGCCATCACAGCCCCCGTCTTCCATCTGGACCGGCCTCCCACACCCGCTTGCTCCGTAACATCTTCAAACTGAAAATTGCCTTTATTAAGATAAAGTTTATCAGGCCCCATATTGGCCGTAAAATAAAGATCAGGCAGGCCATCATTATTGACATCCCCCACCGCCACTCCACCTCCATTATATATGTACTCATAGGTTAGTACATTATAATTCTCATCTTCTTTTATATCATTCCGGAAATCAATATGCGTCTTTGAGGCAGGTTGTTCCGTAAATAGGGTCTCCCTATGATCGTTAGCCTTATTACCACAGGATAATAGGCCGACTGTGATCAGGAAGATACCAACCAGTGCCTTAACTGTTTTCATTATTAGCAATATTACAGTAAATTTACATATCCCATGAACAGCACCATTAGCCTTCTATTATCTTTTTTACTCCTTAATTCCCGGCTTGCGGCGCATCCATTACCGCCAACGTCTACCCGCGAAGAAGCCCTCAGTTACCTGCAGGCGGCTAAGCTGCCCGACTCCAGTATCTTCTGGCCCAACGTGCGGCTTCACCTCTTCATAGAGAACATCAAAGCCAATATTACCGCGCCCCTGGCCATTTACCAGGGCAGTAATACCAACTTCTGCGGTTATGCCGCTCTTTCCTACCTGCCCCTTCAAAACGACCCGCTGACCTATACCCGGTTTATGCTGGCCTTGTATACCAATGGTTCCGCATCATGGGGCAAGGTCAACTTCACCCCTTCTTCCGAAGTCCATAAGGCCGCCGGCACCCTTCACTTCAAAGGCATCCTGGACATCCGGCACGCCGACCAGATCTGGTTCCTGATATTGGCAGATCACTTCCGGGGTTATCTCAACTTTCTCTGGCCCCGGTTCAAACCCGGCGCCGAAGATACTTTCTGGGCCGCGGTCAATTATGGTAAATTCAACCGCATGATCCGCCAGATAGTCCATTATCATGTCGAAGCCCGTGGTTCGGATCTTTTCGGCCCCCACATCAAAGACCTATACGGTTATCTTACCGAATGTCTGAAGACCGGCGTCACCTATCTCTATGTCAACAACACTTACCTGCATAAAAAGAATCATGCAAAAGGCAGGTTCAGGAACAGCTTCCCCACCCATTTCATCGTCCTCACCGACATCCATCGCATAGAGAGCGATTCCGAACCCGACATGGTCGACATCATCTATTGGGATTACGGCGGACGTACCCTCCGGCAGGTCAGCCTCCGCTTCCTGAAAAAAATAATCTTCGGCGTGACACACTGTACACCGCCTTCACACCCAACTGCCAATTAACACACCATGCCCTCCCATCGCCTATATCATCTCTTCCTTTTGATCATCCTGGTCCAGACTACTTCCTGCACCTCTCTGAACATCACCAACTACTATCGAAAGAACCAATCCGCCCTCGACAGCATCGAAGTCGTCTATCACCAGGCTTACGAAAAAAAGCCATTCTCCATAGAATTTACCGACCGGCCCTTCAACCGGCTTTCCATCGAGCTCGTCACCGACACCCTCACCTATATCTATGAATATACCGTCGGTGAACCCCGGCTGCAGGATACCCTGCTCCGTTATGGTTATGATACCGCATCCATCAACAACCTCATCACCAATATGCGGTCGATGGAATGTACATGGATAGACAACCTGGATTATTATACAGACGAAAGAAAACTCTCCCTTATCTACATCTCTCTCTGGCCCCGCATTTTCACCTCACCGTTCGCCAACAAAAAGTATTACATCCTCACCTATTTCCAGCAACCCCAATACTTCGACAGCGACGGGCGTCTCCTCGTCGGCCGCCGCTTACGCCGCATCCGCAGGATCAATGCCGACGTCTTCCGCCGCATCAATCCCAAAGTAGCCTACACCATCTCTGACCGATTTCGCTGACCAATTTTGTTTTTACCGGCTTATTTAAAATGTCTAGCTTTATTGACCTTCCTAATTCCCTTTATGCTATGACCACAAAAAATAAAAAAATATCAGTAAAAGGAACATTGGTTACTGTTGTTAGACAGGATGAGATGGATTTTATTTCCCTTACCGACATGTTGCAAGCTAAAGATGGCGATTTTTTCATATCCGATTGGTTAAGGAATAGAAATACCGTAGAATTTCTTGGCATCTGGGAGGCTGTGCATAATCCAAATTTTAATTATGGCGAATTCGCCATAATTAAAACTCGTGCAGGCCTAAACAATTATAAATTAAGCGTTAAGGAATGGATAGAAAGTACCCAAGCCATAGGCCTTAAGGCGACCGCAGGTCGATATGGCGGCACGTATGCCCATAAAGATATTGCCTTCGAATTTGGAATGTGGATAAGCGCGGAATTTAAAGTTTACCTTATCAAAGAATTTCAGCGTCTTAAAGATGAAGAAAATAATAGTACACAAGCAGAATGGAATCTACAAAGAATGTTATCTAAAATCAACTATCGCATTCACACCGATGCAATTAAAGAAAAACTGATTCCCCCGGTAATCACAAAAACACAATCAATGATGGTATATGCTACCGAAGCCGATTTGCTAAACATGGCCTTATTTGGTCAAACTGCGGCTACGTGGCGCCTATATAACGTACAAAAGAAAGGAAACATTCGCGATGAAGCGACCCTGGAACAACTGGTTGTGCTAACAAATTTGGAAAGCATTAACGCCCTTCTAATTAGACAGGGGCTATCTCAAGGTGAACGATTGCAAAAATTAAATGAGGTCGCTATACAACAAATGAATTCTCTGCTATCCAACCCTTCGATTAAAAAACTCAATAACTTCAGTTCCGCAGATCAACAATCACATTGATCGTCAGGGCAACGATCACCGTATTAAAAAGAAAGGAAAGCATCCCGTGGATCAGGGCCACGCGCCTTATAGTCCTGGAAGAGATCTCAATGTCGGACACCTGGAAGGTCATCCCGATCACAAAGGCGAAATAAGCAAAGTCCAGGTAATCCGGCCACAACTCATTTGGTATCTGTAACCCCACCGTATGCGTATCCGGGTCCAGCGGATGATCCCCATAATACAACAAGGCATAACGATAAGCGAACATGGTATGCAGCAGAAGCCACGAACAGATAACCCCCGAAATATAAATAAAGGTCTCTACCCCCTTCTTCAACAACCACGCCTCCTTATTCCCCAGCAAAAGCATCACTCCCAGCAAACTACCGAGCGTAGCGATCAGCACAATAAAGAATACGACGATCCGGCCCGCATCCTCCGTCTTGGCCAGCACCCGTATCTGTCTCGGCCGCATGCTAAAAAAGATAACTCCGCTGATAGTGATCATGCAAATGCTAAAACAATCCCACCCGATCATAATACGCGTCATACCCTCCATCCGGATGGGCAAAAGTGCTACGGAGATCACCGTGGCAATGGCAAAACTGATGAGCAGCTTATATACGGACGGCAGTCGGTGAAACCAGCCTGGGCAATTGATATAGTTCGGCAAGTGAAGAGAAATTGAATAATTAAAATTAAGGCAAACTCAGATAAGAATCGTAAACTTTTATTATTTGACGGGTTGTATATTCGTTATATGACAAAATCATGGACTCTCGCCCTGACAGCCAGTCTTTTATTCACCGGAGCCATCACCGGTTCCGCACAACCCTACAACCCCGTTATCGATGTCCGGCATTACGACTTCTCACTCGAGGTCAGCGACAGCAACGACGTCATCCACGGCCGGGCTGAGATCACCATCCTGTTCAAAGGAAATGCACCCGGTTTTGCACTCGATCTCACCCAAAAGAATGACCAGGGCAAGGGCATCAACGTTTCGTCGGTTACCGAAAAAAATAGGGCCGTCCCCTATACCCAGGATAGCACACATCTGCTTATCCATACTTCCGCAAGATCAGGCGAACAACATATCTATACCATTACCTATGAAGGCATCCCCGCCGACGGGCTCATTATTGCCAAAAACAAATTCGGACGCCGCGGTTTCTTCGGTGACAACTGGCCTAACCGCGCCCACAACTGGATCCCCTGCGTCGACCATCCCTCTGATAAAGCCACCCTCGACTTCCGGATCACCGCTCCCGATCACTATACCGTAGTAGCCAATGGAGCCTTACAGGAAGAAAAAGAGCTGCCCAATAATAAAAAACTGACCCACTGGAAAGAGTCTGTCCCCCTTTCGCCAAAAGTAATGGTCATAGGCGTAGCCGACTTCGCCGTCGATCATCCCGGCGATGCAATGGGCGTCCCCGTCTATAATTATGTCTTCCGGGAAAACAAAGAGGTTGGTTTCAAAAGCTACGCCTACGCATTGCAGATCCTCCCGTTTTATATTCAGCACATTGGCCCCTATCCCTTCGAAAAATGCGGTAACGTCCAGTCCAAAACCCGCTTCGGCGGCCTGGAAAACGCCAGCGCCATCTTCTACTTTGAGAACTCGGTCAATTCCCCGGGTGTAGAATCCCTCATGGCGCACGAGATAGCACATCAATGGTTTGGCGATGCCGCCACAGAGACCCAATGGCAGCACCTCTGGCTTAGCGAAGGCTTCGCTACTTATATGACACATTGCTACCTGGAAAATAAATATGGCATCGACACCCTGAAAAAAGGCATGGCCAGCGACCGCAAAAAGCTCATTGCCTTCGAGAAACGACGCCTGACCCCCATCGTCGATACCAGTATAAAAGACGATTACATGAAACTCCTGAATCCCAACAGCTATGAAAAAGGCGGCTGGGTTCTCCATATGCTTCGCCGCTCCATCGGGGACCAGCTCTTCTGGAAAGGCATCTCAACCTATTATGCTACCTACCGGAATAAGAATGCCAGCAGCGCTGACTTCGAAAAGATCATGGAAACAGTCAGCGGCCGCAGCCTGCAGGACTTCTTCCACGAATGGCTCGACAAACCCGGCCATCCCCACATAAAGACCGAATGGAAATATGATACGGACAAAAAACAACTGCTGGTCAGCTTTACCCAAACCGGCCAACAGCTCTTCGAATTTCCATTGGAATATTCCACCGATGGCGTTCTTCACACCGTCAATATAAAAGAAAAGACCACCACCATCAACCTGCCCCTCCCCGAAAAACCAGCCGGCATTCGGATGGATCCCAACGTTAATGCCCTGGCTGATTTCGAGGTCATAGCCTTGTAAATGTAAAATACCATATAAAAGACTACAACAATCAGAGATCAGGCTACAGGGGTCACGTCTATTGTCGCAGGATCGGAAACAACTACGCACAGGCCGTCAGCCGCTCAGGCACCCGGCAACACATTCATGATAAGCTGATAGAAAAAGCAAAACCAATCTTTCCCCTTTGGAATTTCGACATTCCTTCAACTGATCTGGATGCTTCTCCGGTCGGTTACCTGGGCACCTGCCCCGGCACTATCCTAACGAGCAACCCCGGCGCCAGCCGGTTCAACCAAAGTGCGACCCGCTCCCCGCTAAGCCTCCCTATATACGCTTCATAAGCCCCCCGCGCTATCGCCTTCCTGATCTGTACCGCAGCCTTTTCCGCAGGCAATCCCCCTTCTATATTATCCGAAACCTTACCCAGCTTCCCCCCATCCTTCGTCATCGCGTTCAAAGTAATGTTCGTACGGATATATCCTGGTGTAAGTATGGTAACTTTTATATTCATCGGCGACACCTCCGCCCGGAGACAGTCAAAAAATCCATGAAGAGCATGTTTGGCAGCAGCATAAGCCGATCGCATCGGTGTCCCTATCTTTCCCATTACACTGCTCACGACTACAAAATGCCCCCCCTTCCGTTCCAGGAAATGCGGCAGCAGCGCCTTCGTCAAAGCTACATAGCTGAAATAATCCAGTTCCATGACCTTTCGGTGTACCTCCAGGGCTGTCTCCGCCACCAGCGAACGCTGGCTGATCCCGCCATTGTGGACCATGATGTCGATCTGGCCGAAAGCAGCGACGGCCTCTGCCGCCTTCCCTTCCAAAGACTGGACGTCCACCAGGTCCAGCGGCAGCACTATCACCGACTCCGGATGAGCACAGTTCTTCTTCACCCTTTCCAGTTCCTCCCTCCGTCTGCTGGACAACAACAGTTTGGCCCCCTCAGCAGAAAAAGAATAGGCCAGCGCCTCTCCGATCCCGGAAGAAGCTCCCGTGATCCAGATAACTTTATTGGTGTAATACATGCCCTAAATCTAAACAAAAAAAAGAGACCCTACCTAAGTAGGGTCCCACAGTTTATTTTGTGGCGCTTCCACTCCCTGTCGATCCTTGCTCATTATATTCCGGCTGTTCTTGATTCGAAGAAGAGCCATTCCCATTCTTCTGCTCATTCTGATTCTGATTGCCGTTGCCAGGATTATTCCCCGGTTGCTGGCCATTGTTGTTATTGTAATTCCGGCGGGAATTATAATAATAATCCTTCCTGGCCTGTATCACCGCAGCATCCCGATCCTGTTTCAGCTGGTCGGTCTTTGCCCTCCTGTCCTTACGGTCCATCGACTTGTCATGCCGGACATCCTTGATCTGAGCATTGTAGTCGCTTTTAATATCCTCTATTTGTACAGCCAGCCGCGAAGGCATAGCCCCGTACCCGTAGTAATAGGCAGGATAAGGACCCCATGGACCATACCATCCGTAAGGAGAACCATAGGGATAACCAAAGCCATATCCTAAACCAAACCCAATCCCAACATAGCTCCTTGGATAATAAGCGCCATGATAACCACCGTGATAACCACCATGATATCCACCGTGATAACCGCCACTGATGCCATGACCGCCCCGCTGAGCCGAGGCGCCATAAGCAAGGCCAAGCGAGAATAGTATGATCAACAGTTTCTTTCCTGCCTTCATCATAGTCCTCTTTTTTGTTCTGTTTTCTTGCATCGTCGTTTTCATATCTTAAGTGTTTTTAATTTTCTACTCATATATGAGAACGCAAAAACTGCTCTAGGTTAAATGGCCCATAGCACTTATAACGTATCTATAACATTGTGTAAGAAAATGTTAAAGCACTTCACGCCATAATAAATTGATTTTCAAACGAGCGTAAGAGCCAACGGTCAACGCAGAAAAATGCAGGGGACTTAATCTATTTAGCCTTGATGACAGACTTACTCTTCTTTACCCGGAAGCCCGGTTTGCCTGCCTTTTTGTCTTTTAAATACTGCACCATTTTGTCCATACCTTACTGTGCCCGGGCTTTGCTGCTCTGATCACCTACGAAACCGACTTCGTCTAATGCGTAATATTGTTTCTTAGCATTCAATTTAAGTACCCTTTCAGTGGGGCCGTCTCGATAAGATGCATTTCATTGTAATTTTCTGCCTTTTGAAAACTATCGATATAAAAAGTATTTTTTTTCACAACCCTTCATTTTGTCAGCTCAAAAATACTAATTAAATTAGCATACATTTGCTAAATTCCTTAACTTTATCCCATGATCTTCACCATCGGCCACGGCACCCGTCCTCTCCCAACCTTCCTCCACCTGCTGGAGCAATACTCCATTGAGTTTCTCATCGACGTCCGCTCCATCCCCTACTCCTCCTTCAACCCCCAATACCGCCAGCCCGAATTCGTCACCGCCCTGCGCGCAGCAGGCTTCCGCTACATCTACATGGGCAATGCTCTCGGCGGCCGCCCCACCGATCCTACCTGCTACAACAGCCTCGGCAAGCTGGACTATGATCTCGTCCGCATCAGGCCCTTCTTCCTCGACGGCCTCGAAAGGATCATCACCGCCTACGAAAAAGGCATCCGCGTCGCCCTGATGTGCAGCGAAAGCAAACCAGAGAACTGCCACCGCAGCAAGCTCATTGGCAAATCCCTCCTGGAAAGGAACATCCCGGTCCAGCACATCAATGAAGAAGGCGTCCTCCACTACCAAACCCATCTTGCCACTACATCTTCCCTGCTCCTGTTCTGACTGCTAACCCCAACGCCGCAACATCATCACTCCAACGCCACAAGCCGCCCGTACCCCCCCGGTTAAATCTATTTCTTCAACAACTCTTTTACCGCCGCCTCTACCTGCTGATCATGCCCCGAAGACAGGACATCAGGTTCCTCTCGTACCAGAATATCCGGCTCCAGCTGATGACCTTCTTCAAAAAGTCCGTCCGGCGCTCTCCACCCGCCCATCGGCATACCATATACCAGACTGGGATCGATCTGTTCTTCCCACCACACAAAAGTACCGGTGCCAGGAACCGGCATCCCCAGCGTCTTTCCAACATTTTTCAGCTTATAAGCCGCCGGAAATAAATGGGCATCCGAATAGTTCGCCTCACCGATCAGCACGATCGAAGGTTTCACCCACTTGTCAAAAGGCTCCGACCCCACATATTGTCCATGAGGGATCACATCGAAGTACTTCTTCCCGTTCAGGAAATCCGACAGCTGCTCATGTATATTCCCGCCGCCGTTGAAACGCGTATCGATGATAATAGCCTCCTTGCCGAGATTACGCCCCAGCGCCTCTTCGAATACCGTTCGCATGCTTTCATCATCCATCGCCCGTACATGGATATACCCGATCTTCCCCTTCGACAGCGAGTCCGCCTCTTTCCGGCGCAGATTTACCCATCTTTTATAGAGCAGTTCATTCTGCTCCCTCCCGCTTATCGGCTTGGTCGTTTCCTCCCACCGCACATTCGTTGACGGATCGAAAAGGGACAACAACACCAGCTTATCAGCCTTACGATTCAGATATTTATAGTGATCAACCGTATCGGTGATGTCTTCTCCGTCTATTTTCTCCAGGATAACACCAGGCCTTATCCGCTCCGAGAATTTATCCAGGGGTCCCCCGTCAATGACTTCCGCGATCTTCAGCCCCCTCCCCTTATGACTGTAGTCAAAGAAGATGCCCAACGCCGCTGTCTGGTCACTCGTAGGCTTGGAATTACCGCGATAATAACAGCCCGTATGCGATACATTCAATTCCCCAAGCATCTCGCTCAGCATCTCCGCAAAATCATAGTCATTGCTGATATAAGGCAGAAACTTCTTATACGCCGTATAATAAAAGTCCCAGTCCACGCCGTTCATATTGACTACATAGAACTTTTCCTTTATCTGTCGCCAGCTGTGATCGAAGATATAGGCTTTCTCTTCCGCATCCTTCAGGGCCATTTCCCCGTTGATACCCACCGGTTCCGGTTTTCCGCTGGCAGCATCGATCTTCATGATCTTGCCATCCGCCAGCAGGAAGATGAATTTCCCGTCTGTCGATAATTCCATCCCGCCATACCGGGCGCCCAGCTTGGCAAACAATTTCGTTTCCTTCGTCCTCGTCTCCGTCATCCACAGATCATATCCCTTCTCAAACCTGCTGAGATAATACAGCTTTTCTCCATCCTTCGACAAAAGCCAGTCCACCGCATCCGACGTATGCGTCGTCAGCCGCAGCTTGCGATCCGTCAGGTTGTCAAAGTCTATTTTGATCTCCTTTACGGCAGAGTCTTTTTTTACAGTATCCTTCGCAGGTTTCTTCCCTTCTTTTACCTTTTCCTCCTTTTTATCTTTTTCTTTTTTCTCTTCGACCTCTTTCAGCAATGCCAGCTCCTCCTTGGACAATTTGAACCGGTCAAAACTTTCCTTCGAAAAGAATAGGCCATACACGTCCCCCGTTACGGCATTTCCGGCCTGCTGCCTCGCCCCTTCCCGGTTCGATCCCCAGATCATCATCTTCCCATCCATCGTCCACTTGGGATTGAAGTCATCATACCCGCTTAAGGTCAGATTGGTCACTGCAGATTTTCCATCGGCAGCCACCAGCCCTACTTCAGGACTCATGACCCGCTCAGGCAGCCCATATTGTACCAGCAGCCATTTGCCGTCCGGTGACCACTGATAATATTGGTCCCCATCGGAATAAGAATAATTCTTGTCGGCAGCCAGGATCAACCGGCTCTTCTTACTGGCCAGGTTGATGACCTTCAGCGTCACCCGGTCCTCCAGGTAAGCAACCTCTTTCCCATCCGGTGAATAAGCCGGCTGAAACTCCTCAGCAGACGTCGCTATCACCGTCTCCTCTTTCAGCACAGTCGAAGCATAGAAATAGGGTTCCTCCTTCCGGCTGATAGACATGGTGTAGATATTCCAGCTATTGTCTTTTTCCGCAGCATACAACAGGCTCCGGCCATCGGGGCTGAAACTCACACTGCGCTCCTGCCAGGGCGTATTGGTGATCCGCTTGGTAATGCCGCCCTCAGCAGACGTTACAAATATTTCACCCCGGAATACAAAGGCGATCTCTTTCCCGTTGGGCGACAGCTTCATCTCCGTCACCCCGCCATTCACCGGTAAGATCCTTTCCATGGAAGCCCGGCCATCTTCCGCTATCCGTACGCTCACTTTCTGAGGTTCCCCGCCTGGCTTCTGCGTATAGATCTCGCCGTCAAATCCAAAACACAGGGTATTGTCTTTGGCCCTCGTCAGAAATCGTACCGGGTGTCTGGTGAAATGCGTCAGGGCCACATTCTTCGAAGGCTCCGTCACCGAGCTCTTGTAGACATTGAACGATCCCCCCTGCTCACTCAGATAGTAATAGTCCTGGTCATTCGCATCAAACACCGGGTTGCGGTCCTCCCCCTTATTTTGGGTCAACCGGTTATACTTCCCCGATTTAAGATCATAAAGCCAGATATCTTTCGTCACAGATGAAGTATGATGCTTCCGCCAGTCACTTTCATATCCTTTCTGATCCTCGTAGATCAGCTTGTCACCCGATGCGCTGACAGTCGCAGCCAGCGCCGGTACCGGCAACACCTGGTTGACCCTTCCCCCAGCCGCCGGCACACTATATAGCTCGGACATGACCGACACAGGAAACTGCGCATTGGTCACCACGTCCTGCCGGCTCGCAGAAAAAAGAACGTCTTTGTCATCCGCCGTAAAACTGCTCGGGATCTCGTCACCCGAGTAATAGGTCAGCCTCCGCGCCTCTCCACCCGTAGCCGGCATAACAAATACGTCCATGTTGCCATACCGGTCCGATGCAAAAGCTATCCATCGACCATCATGCGACCACACCGGGGAGAATTCATAAGATTCACTGATGGTCAAAGGGACAGCCGTACCCCCACGGGAAGATACAGCGTAGATATCCCCTTTATAGCTAAAGAGAATGGTCTGACCATCCGGGGAAACAGCAGGATACCGCATCCAAAGTGGATTCTCCTGCGCATGCGCCGTCACAAGAAAAAGACAGGCTGCTATTACGGCCGTAAAAGCTTTAGACATGATGCTGGGGTTGAGGTTAACGAATTTCCTTTCCTGTATAATAGGATAAGACGCCCGAAGGCCATTTTAAATTAATGAAAAAAAATATAACCCTTGAAAATCGTTGGTTGTCATTCAAAACAGCTCCATAAACAAATAACTATCAGCATGTTAACTATCGACCTTCACCGGTTGACGTAATAAAAAACGATTAAAGTGAGTTTGTATCCCCTTCCTCCTCTTCCTAAATTTGTGTAACAATTCAGAGAAAAGCATCCTGCTCCTGAATAAGTCCGATAGATTGCCTGCCCCACACACTACCTGCTTCGGCCATATACTTCTAACTTCTTGCTTCCGCCATATTACTTCTAACACTTGCTGCCGCAAACGTCTTTAATCACATCGTAAAGTATAAAATAACAATATTATGAACAGCAAAGTAGTAAAAGCAATCGCAGTAGCACTCACATCAGTAGTAGTTCTCGTTAGTAACCCAATGACCAGCCAGGCGAATGACGGCGGTATCAGCAACAGCAAAAAATCTTCTCTGACTGAAGAACAGGTTTCTGTTAAATACCAGGGTACCAGCGAAAACAACATCATTTTCAAAGTGGAATTCGAAAACCCCACTGCCGAAAAATTCTCCCTGATCATCAAGAACGACAACGGGGATATAGTTTACCATCAGCAGTTCACAGATGCACATTTTGCAAAAAATGTATACTTCCAGAACACGGATTCTGAGATCCACCCTACATTCATCATCCGTGCCGCCAACAATAATGAGATCGTCCGTCAGTTCTCTGTTAACAAAACGTTGACTGAAAACACAGTGGTAACACGTTTATAATTCTGAAGTACAAAATCTGAAAACGCAAAAAATAAAGAGGCCGTGGGTAACCACGGCCTTTCCTTTTATATACACAAAGAAGTCTCAAGTCCTTTATTTCCCTGCCGCCTTCTTAAACTTCCCGCCATTCAAAGCCTCCGCCCGGTAAGGACAGGGATCTGTCACCAAAAAAAAGCTCATCACATCTCCCTCGACAGCATACTTAAATTTAGCCGAAATTATACGTTCCCGTCACCTAAAACCAACCGATCGGGAATCTTAGCGATAAGGTAACATTTTTCACTGCAGTCCATTTACCGGAGCTCCTTCAAATAATCCACCATATCCCCCTTCAGATCCGCACCCACCGCCTTCAGCCGCGCCATACAATAGCTCCTCAGCTCCTCCCAGCTATAATAAGGCCCGTCACCGGCGCCTGCATTCCCGGCGCGCTCTGCCCCACCAGCGCCCACTCCACGCAAAGGCAAACGCACCTCCCTTTCATTCAACAGCACCTTTATCAGATATCCCTTCCCGTTACTATATACAATCCATTGAACATTAGCGCTCAAAGGAATGATTTCCCCCGCCCGCCAGTGTTTGGAATAAGCATATATATCCAAAGCCGGCACGCTCGCCTCCGATATCCCCAATAAAGTCGCAAACGGCGATATCGCCTCCGCATGCGTAAACCGCAACACCGCGTCACATCCACCCGCCGCCCGCGCAACAACCGGCTTACCCGCAGCATCCAATCCACCTGCCGCCGCAACCACCTCGTCCATCCTCTTCACAAAATCCACCAGCAACGGCGCCGCCACCTTCACCTGTATCCCCAACGGATCCCTGCCCGGCCCCTTCTCCAAAAAATCCTGCGCACCCGACACAAAACCCTCCCAGGCCAGCTCCGGTGCGCCAAACGCGATCCCCAGATCAACACTGTCCTTCGTCTCCCTGACCAGCGAGAACTGCACAGAATACAGGTCATACAAATTCCCCGCAAACCGCAGCTCCTCGCCAGACTTCAGTCCCAACCGGAACCCCGGCGTAAACACCCGCTCACAAACCGCCTCCGCCGCCTCACCCGTCCTCCGGTCCCGATCCAGCGAATCCCACGTCTTCTTCAGTACCTCGCTTTTTTTATATCGCTGATACGCCGGCGAAAGATCATAAAATCTCAATACCGCATCCAGCGAGTCCGGCAGCTTCGAGAACCGCCGCGGCCCCTTATATCCGGCAAAAGCCTTCAAAAAAGCATCCGCACTCTGCTGCGTCCTTACCTTATACGTCACGACTACATCCAAACCCTTTCCTATAAACACAGCCGGGTACCGGCTCAGCATCCGCCGCCCGATGGCCTGCTGCTCCTCCGCTCCCAGCAAGGTGATGTTCTCATACTCCCCTTTCTCGACGGCACACAACCGCCGAACCATCCCGCGCACCCGCAATCCCACCTTCGTCAGCCCCTGTCTGCCTTCCGCAGCATCCAGCAGCCTCAAGGCCTCGATATCCGGCCCCGCCTTGGTCATGTACCGCGCCCCATGCCGCCCTGCATAGTTGATAAATACCGGCTGAAAACCAGCTGGCGGTGAGGTATACACGCCAGCTGGTACGGGATAGGGAGTCTTGGTTCCCAGATAACTTTGCGCCTCTGCCATCACCCCCAACAACAATATCCCAAAAAAAAGATTGAATTTTCTCATACAAGCCATAAACCCTTATTTTGAAGAAAGACTCGAAACAAAATTCTTATTCCCCGTCCCATCTGTAGGAAAGGCGCCCATGTCCAGATTGGGATCCAGCGTCGTTGCCCCATAGAGACCACCCTGTGGCACCGTCCGCAACGCCTTAAAGGAAGTATTCCCTTTTTGATATCCCGGACTGGTGGTCAGCAAACCAAAATCATAGTTGGCATCCGTAACTATCGTCACCGGCATGGCGGATGGAGCCAAAGGCGGAGTGACCGTTGAAAAATCGAGCTGGTCGACATCATACGTTTTAAAACGCGGGTTGTTGGCCTTCGGATCGCCGAGGATATCCGCACTCTGCGCCTTGCCAACCCCATCCACTGAATAAAACTGGCTGGTAAGAGATATTGCATTGCCATAAAACTGCTGGTTATTATAGACAATGTTCGGAATGTCCGCATCGCCGGTCAGCCGCATTCCAAAACGGCAGTTGATAATGACATTGTTATAGATCTTTCCGGAAGCTCCTTTCTCATAGTCGATCGAACCGCCACGGCCTGACTTCAGCTGGCGAAATCCGCTGTTCAGCATCGTATTGTTATACAAGTAGGTCTTGTTCTCGATCGGTCCGCCGCCGCTGTTGGAGATCTTGAACGCATTCGTAGCCACACCGATCACCAGGTTGTACGCGACATCACCGACACAGCCGTTCTTCAGGTTCAACCCTTCACCACCCGTCGTCCCACAGTCCTCAAACGTATTCCGCATAATGCTGACATGACCATGCAATATACGCATCCCGTCATCCTGTGTGCCAAAGATCCAGGAGTCTTCGATAATGACATTCCCGTCGATGTTCGTATAGGAAAGACTGTTCCTGGGATCACCGGGCGCAAACACATTGAGATCGGCTGCCGCACCGGCCGCGCCACCTGCATATTCAAGATGGGTCCATTTAATAATAAGATCACCACTGGTCTCTCCACATTGTATTCCACCCCAGTAACCCTTGCCGGCATTGCCGAAAGTACGCAGTTCATCCGGTACAGTGATGTAGTTATTGGCGTCTGCCGTTCCCAGGCTGATAAAAGTTCCGTTACAGGTTATCTGCGGACTCGTGGCCGTAGTCTTGCCATCCCCCAGCGAGATCAGCTTGCTCCCGGCCTGCATCAGCAGGGTATCCCCGGCATTGATAGTGATATCGGAGCGGAACCAATAGGTCTTGCCCGCCACAAGCGTCCCCGAAACAGACCCCGAGAGCGTGTCGGTAGTTATAGGATGGCTTGCTTCGACCAAAGCCTTACTGACATTGACATTCTCCGCCTTATGGCAGGAAGCCAGAACTAAGAGGAGAACAGGTATAGCTGTTTTTATCAAATTATATTTTGTAAACATGATCTGTTATATTTAAAATGATCAGAGTTTAAATTTCACACCAAGCAGGTAATTGACACCATAAGTATCCTTCCGCATCAACAGGTTCTTACCGACTGTCTGAAATGGAGGATAATAGGGCGGTACCGCCGTCGGCAGTGTATAGGGCTGGTGTACTTCCAGTTGGAATGGAGTATTCAGCAGATTGTTGATCTTCCCATAGATGTACCACCGGCGGGTGATTCTTTTCTCCACGGAAAAATCCAGCTGCGTAAAGTCCTTTTGCCAGATGTCATAGTTGTAGTATCCCGATACGGTATTTATCCGTTTGCTGGTATATCCAAAAGCCAGCTGAGCGTTCAGACCAAGCTTGTTGTCGTCTTTGAATAACAGCGAGAAATTACCAACATGTTTCGATTGCCCCTGGAGCGGCCTGCTCTGGTTCACCGTTTCAGCGCCATGCTCCTTTGTAGTCGTGATCCTGGACTGCGTAAACGTATAGTTCATTTTTACCCCCAGCCATCTCCAGTATTTAGTAAGATCCAGTTCTGCCCCGTAGTTGTTGGCATTGCCAAAATTCTGCGGCACGAAAAAGGTGTTGTTACTGGGCGGTGCATCCGAGGAAGGATCAGGTTGATTGGTGATGGTATATTCGATAGGGTTTTTCAGATGTTTGTAAAATACGCCAACCATCAGCTGATCTAATCCTTTAGGATAATATTCATACCGCAGGTCCAGGTTGTCAGCCGTAGTCCGCTTCAGATGCGGGTTGCCGCTTTCTATCAGACCCGTTTCGGGATTGAGAAGCGTATAGGGGATCACTTCAAAGAAGTTGGGCCGGCTGATAGCTGAATAGTAGGAGAGACGGAGCGCCGATTTCCTGTCAAACGAGTACTTGATATTGCCGCTGGGTAATACATCGTAATAGGAGATATCACCCGTCTTACCCGGTTTTGTTGGAGGCACGGCGCTCAACCAGTCCAGGGCTGTATGTTCATAACGCGCGCCGCCGGTAAGAAGCCAGGACCCTGCCGAAATTTTTACCATTCCATAGGCTGCCGCAATTTTTTCGTTGGCCGTATAGTTCAGCGGATCTTCCGCAGTCCCCTCCGCATCATTTACGGTAAACGTATGTCCGTCCATTGTGCCATTGTAAATGATGTTACCTGTAGGTGTAAGGTCATAGCTGTCATAGTCGCTGACCCGATGCTTGTCGCGATACATGCCGCCTATCGTCCAGTCTGCTTTTACCGCTGCGATCGTGCTCCGATACGTAAGATTGAGATAACCACTCTTGTCTTCATCAGAACTGTGCGTAAATTCACGGGTGGCAGACTCAATATTCGTAAGCGCAGGAGTCGGCTGCATGGTTACAGGGTCTTTCTGCACACTGCCTTCCACACCGAACGTCGCCTCATCGGGTCTGTTGAGCGTAGCCTTGGAGTAGGCTGCCGTCCAGTCCAAAAAGAAGTTGGAGCCCAGCTCATGCTGGCCTTTTAAAGTGAAATTGACGATCCGCTGTTTCTCATGCAAGGTCCGGTAGCTGTTGGTGATACGACCCAAACCCGGAACCGTCCTGCCCAATTCGAGATTAGTGTCCGACACGCTGCGGAATTCCTGACGCATCAGGTTCACATAGCCACCATAAAAGCTTAGCTTATTCTTGTCATCGAGCCGGTAGTCCAGCTTGACATGCGCGCCGCTCCGCTGTTGCTGGACAGATAGACGACGTTTGTCGACGCTCGCCAGCTGAAATCCTCCAATCGCCAGCTGATCAGGCAGCTGAAACAAGGTCGAGCTGACATCGCGGTAGTTGTTCTGAAGACTGCCCGCTACCAGGACTCCCAGCTTATTTTTCAGCATACGGCCACCCAGCGAGAGACCAAATACTTCGTCAATGGGATTGTGACGCAGACTGTGACTGAACGCGCTGTTGGGAAAATCACTGGGCGTAGCCAGATCCTTGGAATTGAGCATCCGCGGACTGCTGCTAAGACTTGGACCATTGTCAAATTTTGCAAAGTCCTCATGTGCGAACTTGCTGCCATATCCTGCCGCAGCATTGGCATTGATACTAAATTTGGATGGAGCATCCTTCATCACCATATTGACAGCCCCGCCAATAGCATCACCCTCCATGTTAGGCGTCAGCGTCTTGGTGATCTCCAGCCGCTCGAGCAGATCGGCAGGAAAGATATCCAGCGGTACATAACGGTTCTTGTTATCGGGACTGGGGATCTTGATGCCATTGACCAAAGTATAGATATACCTCTTTTCCATACCCCGGACGATTATATATTGCCCTTCCCCATTGGAGCTGCGCTCCAGCGTTACTCCGGATATCCGCTGAGCCGTATTGGCTACCGACAGATCCGGAGAGACCTCTATCGCCCTTGCCGATATAGAGTTTTGTACGATATCCGCCCGGCGGTCCACCAGCTGCGAAGACCGCTCCGTCCCTCTTGCACCCGCAGATACACTGACAGTCGCCAGCTCCGCCTTCTTCGGCTCCAGACTTACAGTCAGCGCTTTTGTTCCCCCATCAGTCAGATCCATTTCCTCCTTATAGGAATCAAAACCTACATATTTGACCGATACCTCGTAATGACCGGCTACAATATGCCTTACCACAAAACTTCCGTCGAGCCCCGACAGTAAATGGACGTCCTTTTTCCCCTTCGCCGCTATCTCTATACTGGCCCCCGGCAACGGCTCACCCGTTTGTTTGTCCGTCACCATACCGCTCAACGGACTCGTCTGCGCAATGGCGGCTCCCCACCCCGCGCAACAAAAAATAATGAGTGAAAATAATTGCTTCATATTAGTTAGTTTTTTTTCCTGGCGCAAATCTGCATTTACGCCCGCGCATTCGGTAAAAACCGGCATGTACAAAATGACAACAGCCCCATCCGAAGCGTAGACAGGGCGGCAGCAGCGTTAACAAGAGGCATGTAAAATGTTGATTATCAAAACAATTAAACGAAGCATACTCTCCATTACGAAATTGTTACCTACACAGATTGGATAAAGGTGGTGAGGCTTTCTTCCACCCCCAAATTCAGTTTTTTCTTCAGCCGGTACCGTGATACCCGCAAACTATCCGGCGAGATCCCCAGTAATGTCGCTATATCCCCCGAAGTAAGATTGAGTTTTATC
Source organism: Puia sp. (assembly GCA_036499285.1). GTDB lineage: Bacteria > Bacteroidota > Bacteroidia > Chitinophagales > Chitinophagaceae > Puia. The sequence goes on from DASYEB010000049.1 coordinate 42,889, forward strand.
AGCGACAACAGTCGCAGGTCATTACCCGTCAGATCATCCGAGTGCCTTTTCAGCGAGTCGAAGAATTGCTGATGCACCTGCTCGAACGTCTCCCTGAATTCATCCCAGTATTGATCGTGATTGAAGTTCTGATTGATCTGCTGGATCAGCTGCTGCAATTGTTTCTTCTGATCCCTTTTGTCCTCCTTCACCAGGAAGCTCAGCCGGTCCCTCAGGTTCTCCAGCAGCTGGTTCTTCTGGATGACATGCAGCGTATAAGACGTCAATCCCTTCCGCTTTACCTCCAGTTCCTGCACCAGCCGGTCCTCTTGCAGCTGCCTGTTGGCCAGCTCCACCTGCATCAATCCCCGCTGCGCCTCATGCATCTGCCGGTTCTGCTCGCCTTGCAGCCGCTCATTCCGGATCTTCATCCGCTGCCGGCTGATAATGACCCAGCCCAGCACAACCAGCAATACTATTACTATCACAACAGCCGTCGTCACAATAGACGTGATCTTCCGGGCATTCTCCAGCTTTACGATCTCATCATTCTTTTTATCGATCTCGAACAGCACACTCAAAAATGCCGTCTGCCGGTTGTTTTCCTTGGAATAAATATCCAGCGTAGCCCTGCGCGAAAGCTCCAGGTAGTGATAGGCGCTGTCTTCCTGGTGTAACAGGTCATATGCCTTTCCCAGATCCCGGTAAGCCGCCCCCTTTTCATAAAGATCATTCGTCTTCTCCGCCAGCGACAGGGCCTTACGCGTCTGAACTATCGCCTCCCGGTATCGCCCCGTCTTCCGGTAAATGTCCCCAAGATTGTTTACCACCTCGATACTCGCGACCTCCTCACCAGCCTGCTCATATAGTTCCAGCGAATGGGCGAAATAATACCAGGAAGAGTCATACCTCGCCAGATCCTCGAAGATGCTGCCCATGTTCTCATAGATCTTGGCCATCCCCTGCTTATGCGAGATCCTGCTGTATTGCAGCAAGGCCTGCCGCTGATACTGGAAAGCACTGTCATACAGCTGCCTCTTTTCGTACAAATGCCCTATCCGCCCATAGGTATCGGCCATCCCCCCCACATTGCCGGTCTCCCGGTAGATCCCCAGCGCCTCATCATATTCCATCCTCGCCAACGGCATCTGCCGGTTATAATAATAAAGAAGTCCCATGTCATCCAGGTTCGCAGCCACCCGCTCCCTGTCCCCCTCAGCCCTGAACAGCTTGTCCGCCTGCTCATGATAGTCCAACGCCTTGGGATAGTTGCCCAGGTAATAACAGATCTGCCCCATCTGCTGCAGACAGATCCCCGTACCAAGCCGGTCCTTTCGGTTAAGGGATTGCTCATACATCTCTTTTAACAGGAGAAATGCGCTGTCAGGAAATTGCTTGCTTAGCCTTTGGGTATATACCAGCTCCGCCCGGTCATTTTCCTGGGCATATGCCCCGGTCGCCAGCGCCACCAGTCCTGCTACCAACAAAGAATTAAAAAAAGAATGCATATATCAGGGGTCCATCGGCAAAGAACGGTGTTTAATATTATGTAATTGTTAACCCGCTTTTACCGCCTTTCCCCCACCTTTTACCGGTATTCCCCCCAAAATGACCGCCTTCCTCTTGGTAAGGGTAACCCAACCCCATATCTTAGTAACATGAATACGCCAACCAACCAGCCAGCGCTCCAGGTATCAGGCCTGAATGTCAACTACGGCAGCTTCAAGGCCGTCCAGCAGGTTTCATTCGAAGTCCAGCCCGGCGAGATCTTCGGCCTCCTCGGCCCCAATGGCGCCGGTAAGACCTCTACCCTCAGCGCAGTGGAAGGTTTGATAAAACCAGCCTCCGGGACCATTCGTGTCGCAGGGTATGACAACAAACAACACCCCCTGCACGCACGCGCCTGTATGGGCGTCCAGCTGCAAGCCACCAGCTTCCAGCCCGAACTCACCATAACCGGGATCATCCGCCTTTTTGCCGGCATCTACGGTGTCAGCCTTAGTAACGACCGTATCCTTTCCGTCCTCGAAGACATCAAGCTGCAGGATGCCGCCGCCAAACGGTTCGGCCAGCTTTCCGGTGGCCAGCAACAACGCGTTTCACTCGTCATAGCAACCATCCATCAGCCCCAGCTCGTCCTGCTCGACGAACCCACCACCGGCCTCGACCCCCAGTCCCGCCGACAGCTTTGGGAACGGATCGAAGCCATGCGCGACCGCGGGCACGGCATCCTCCTCACTACTCACTCCATGGAAGAAGCCGAATCCGTCTGCGACCGCATCGCCATCATCGATCACGGCCAGATCATCACCATCGGTACCCCTCAGACCATCGTCGATGACAACCGCGAGCTCGACGCCGTCATCCGGGCCTCCCGTAAAGGCAGGATCACGCTCGAAGACGTGTTCATCGGCCTGACAGGAACCGCTGTCCGCGAATAAACCAACAACTGACTACACCAAAAAAACTATACTTTATGTCCACGACTATCTCCACTCCTCTTCCCGTTACAGAGACCCGGCCCCTCGCCCTCCCTTCGATGGGTTCCGTCTATTCCGCCCTGCTGAGGGCCGACCTCACCACCCAATGGCGCAACCGCCGTTCGTCCCTGATGGTGATCCTTATTCCCGTCATTATCCTCATCTCCTGGAAAGGGTTAGTAGATAAATTCGGCGGCGCCTTCGCACTGTCAAACTGTATTACCGTCGGCCTTACCGCCGTCGGACTCATGGGTTACTCCAACTCCGTTGCCCGCGACCGCGATAAAGGCATCTTCCAACGCCTCCGCGTAGCCCCGGCCTCCAATTGGGCCATCATGGCCAGCCGCCTCACCGTCCAGCTGATCATGATCACCATTATGACCATCGTCATCTTTATCGTCGGCTATAAATTCGACAACATCACAATGCCCGCCAGCGGTTATATCATCGGTTTTTTCGCCGCCCTCATCGGAGGCGCCGTATACCTCAGCCTGGGCCAGGTCATTGTCGGTCTCATCAAGAACCCCGAAACAGTCAACGCCACGACCCGCCTCGTCTATTTCGCCTTTATTATGATCGGTATGTTCGGTGAATTTGGCATGCTGGGCAAAGAGATCGGTAATATCACAAAATATTCACCTTACGGAACGGTAAAAGCTATCGTTTCCGGAGGCCTGACACCCACGATCTGGACAACGGATACCACCACAGCCCTTATGGTAACGCTTGGTTATACCGCCGTCTTCACCTTCCTCGGCGTCCGCTGGTTCCGCTGGAGCACCCGATGATCGACTATAAATTAAACTTGCCTCCAATGGTATAATATCTCCGCGCATCCATCAGGTCCTGTGTACGATTGCGCACCAGACCCCGGCTTTCTGCAAATATCTCTAAGCCTCCATGCGGCAGCCTCAGCTCATACCCGGCATAGATATTCGGGATCACAAAAGAGTTCACCTTGACGCCCGTGTAATTGGTATTATAAGGATTAGTAGCAGCATACACCGTTTCGTGAAGATGATATAAGAGGTCAAGACCCGCGGTAAACTGTCCCAGCCGAAGGCGATTCACCCAGCCGACCATCCAGGAATAAGGATCGGAATTGAATTCACCCACTCCCGGTTTTCCATGCGTCGCAACAAAATTGCTGGTATCCGTCTTCCCTTTGAGGAAAGTAAGGTTCAGCCTCGACTCCCACTTCATCCCCGCGCGATCCAGTATTTTGGCATCTATCCCAAAATGATGAAGGGTCGAATGCCATTGTTCGTAGTGTTCGTAAACACTCCCGCTATAAGGAAGATCATCCAATGACAGCACACTCGGCCTGCGCTGTTCCAGCGTATATTCGAAGGATACCCTGTTGCGGAGCATGGACCAGCTAACCCCCGACTCCCAAACCCAATACGATGGATTGACAAGATAAGGATTGACCACGGCCGGAGCAGTTTGTATCGATCCTATTGATCCCAATACCAATACCGGAGTGGCGATCGGCACGACAGCAGTACCGTTAGTCAGGTCACCAAGTGCATAATTATTACTGGTCAGCATTGTCTGCTGTGCATAGGAACCAAAGATCTTCAGACTATTGTCGGACTCAGCCTTGCCCAGTTGCAGCAGATCCACACCCACACTGGCAAACGCAGATGACTTGCGGGCGTCCCTGAATCGCGTGCCGCTCACATCCAGGAACACTCCACCATTGATATTCAGGACCCGGTTCAACGTAATGTCCACTGCGGGGGTCAGCATATAAACTTTTGCCTTCCCCTCCTCGCCTGTGCTGCTGGTCGCAACATTGATCCCTGAAGAAAGATTATAAGGTGGCCCGGTGACGTTTTGGGCTGTAGCCGAGGTAATGGTATATTTTTGATCGATATGCTCGTACGAAGCATTCACCGCTGGCACGATCTTCCACCCCCCCGCAGCAAATTCATAGGAAAGACGCTCGTTCACCCGAAGACTGTTGCCTTTTGATTCCGTGCGATCGACAACCAGCATCGGATTTCCCGGGGGAGGCGAAGTTGCAAGATACTGGCCGTCACTCATATACTGTGCGCCTAACCAGGCAACCTGTATATCGTTCTTCAACCCCGGCAGGATCTCACTGTGCCAGGACAATCTCGGCAGTATCAAATGCTGTTTTGTACGACTGCTGAGATCAAGCCCAAAACCATTGCTACTCCCGGAGATGATCTCTTCGTCACCATGCTGCGGAGCATAGTTCATCGTCGCTTCTATCCGGTTGGCGGCATTCGGCCTCCAGGTAAAATAGCCGTTCAGACGCCACCGTTGCAGGGCAACAGGAGCAGTAGACTTTATATCCTCCTCCCTTGGTATAGGAAATACATCCCGCTGGTAATCCCCGGAAAGACCATAGCTTATTTTCGAAAGATTTCGATAAGCACCAACATAGTATTGATGATACATGTTCGTACGCGTTTTCATCCCATTCCCGCTGGCATTGACCAGCCCCGTCTGCGCCCCGGCCGTGATCCCCTGTTTTCCTTTTCCTCTCTTTGTCTTTATCAGCACCAGCTGCCGCTGTGTCCCAAACGCACCAACCTGCCCCGCCGCCTGCTGCACCAGCACGACTTCTTCGATATCATAGATACTATAAGCATTGACGTCACTCACAGGATTACCATCCACCACATAGGTCACGGTGTTCGGTGTCGTATAGGCGCCATACAGCCATGGAGCTATCGCATCGCTTAGATCGGTAAAAGGCATCTTCTCCAGATCAGCTCCCCGGATGGTGATGTTCTGAGTAAAATTTTTATTCAGTTTCAGAGAGCCCAGGTCATATTTTGAGGTATCAGACTGGGCAATTGCCTTGCTTGCCGGCAGGACAAGGATAACGGCTAAAAATAAGGTATATCGGTTCATAGTAGGGTTTTGAATACCGCTAAGATACTATTCCGACCGCAAATTCTTGGCAGGATTGGTCAGCCCCGCCCTTATCGCCTGGTAGCTCACCGTCAGCAACGCAATACCCATTGATAAACAGGCCGCCATGGCAAAAACCCACCATTTTATCTCGACCCGGTAAGGGTAATCCTTTAGCCACGTATACATCGCCAACCACGCCACCGGTGCCGCCACCACGAATGACACCATCACCAGCTTTAAGAAATCCTTTGACAACAAGGTCGCGATCCCGCCTACCGATGCCCCCAGCACCTTTCGCACTCCGATCTCCTTCACCCTGTTCTCCGCCATATACGTCGCCAGCCCGAACAACCCGAGACAGGAGATAAAGACCGTCAGCGCAGCAAACAATCCCGCCAGCGTCCCGACCCGCTTTTCATCGTCGAATTTCTCCGCATACTCGGCATCGGCAAAATGATATTCAAAAGGATACTCCGGATTGTATTTCCGGAATATGGCCTCTGCCTTGTGCAGGCTGCTCGCCGTTTGAGTATTTTCCGGCAGCTTGAAGTTGATCGTGCTGAACCATCCCTTCGCCCCGATGACGACCATCGGCTTTATAGGTTCGTATGGAGACTGTATGATAAAGTCTTTAAACACCCCAACGACATGATAGTTCTGATCGTCGTTCTTGACGATCTGCCCTATCGGTTCTTTGAAATGCATCGCCTTCGAAGCCGATTCATTCAACATCATAGCCGTAGAATCCGTCGGGTATTGACGCAGATCGAAGTCCCTCCCCTGCACCAGTTGTATCCCCGTCGTTTTTACCAGGTTCTGGTCGGTACAGAAAAAGTTGAAGTCCGTTTTGTCACTGGGATCCTTCCCCGTCCACACAAATCCCCAGGTATCACTATAGTTCTCCGTTAGGGGCGAGCTGGTTTTACAAACAGCGACGGCCGCTCCCGATGACAACAGCTCCTGTTTGATCAGATCATATTTCTTTTCGATATCCCCCGTCATATAATGAAAGACCAGGCTGCCCCGCTCATAACCGGTATCCCTGTTCCTCGCATAGTCGATCTGCTGCTTGACAATGATCGTACAGATAATAAGGATGATCGCAAAAGTAAATTGCAGCACCACCAGCACCTTCCTGGGTGTTATCAATGCATTCGCCGCCCTGAAAGTGCCCTTCAATACTTTTACCGGCTGGAAGGAGGAAAGGAAAAAGGCCGGGTAGCTGCCGGCCAGCAAACCCGTAAATAGGATAAACCCGATCGCCGACACCCAGAACAGGATATTCCCAAAGGGTACATACAGCCGCTTTTCCGTCAGCTGGTTAAAACCCGGCAGGCTGAGCAGCACGATCCCTATCCCAACGAGCCCCGCAAGAAAAGCAAGCAGTATCGACTCCCCGATGAACTGGCTGATCAGCTTACTCCGCGGCGCCCCCACGACCTTCCTGATCCCCACTTCCTTTGCCCTCTTCTCGCTCCTTGCCGTACTCAGGTTCATAAAATTGATACACGCGATCAAAAGGATAAAAGCAGCGACAATCCCAAACAGCCGTACAAATTCGATCCGCCCCCCCTCTTCCTGCGAGCCCTTAAAATTCGAATACAACCTCCATCGGCTGATCGGGTATATGAACATCTCCCAGTGTTTCTCAGTGCTGTCATATCGCGTCTTTATTGTCTTCATCTTCGGCGCTATGGACGCCGCCGTAGCATTGGGTTTTAACAGCACATAGGTCCTCGTGCTGTTGTTTCCCCAGTTGTTATCATCATTCCCGATTGCGCGGACAAAAGCCCAGGGCAATAGATATTTAAAGTTGAAGCGCGTATTGTTGGGCAGGTCCTTCAGAACACCCGTTACCGTATAATTATTCTTGTTGTCGAGCCGGACAACCTTGCCCATCACATCCTCCGTCCCAAACAACGTCCTGGCAAAGGACTGCGTCAGCACAATAGAATGAGGGTCATTCAGGGCCGTCATCGGATTCCCCTGCAACAACGGGAAGCTGAATATCTGCAGGAAGATTGAGTCCACCGCATTCCCCTGCTCCATCAGTTTCTTTTCCCCCACCGTGAATAATACCCGGCTTGGCCAGTTGACCCTCGCCGCATGTTCCACCTCCGGAAAGTCCCGCTGCATGGCAGAAGCCAGCACCTTCGGCGTCGTATTCCAGCAATGCAAAGCCCCACTGAACTCAGCCCGGTTCCAGACTTCATAGATCCGGTCCTTTTTGGCATGAAAACCATCATAGCTCACCTCATTCTGTATCCACAACAGGATCAGAATGGCACTGGCCATCCCCACCGCCAACCCGATGATATTGATAAAAGAGAAGCCCTTGTTCTTCCAAAGATTGCGAAAAGCGACTTTGATATAGTTCTTAAACATGGAAACGCAGTTTCCTATAGGACGGGCTACTTTGAAAAATGTTGCAAATCTGTCCGGAACTTTGTAAGTTATTCCCTACCCTTACGACTAAGCCTCTATACAGCACGTTCTTAAAACAGATTAAATATTTTAAAATATGTCAAGAATCTTAACAATCCCCACCAAACCCTTTGAGGCACTCTTTCGTTTATTATATGTAAAACAACAAACCATGAAATACTTAGCCTTTACGCTGGTAGCCCTTTTCTCTCTGTCAGCTTGCACATCGCAGGCCCAATCCAAAAATGTTAAATATCCCGACCCGCCCGTATCCTCCCCAAATACCAAATACCCGATGACATTCACTACGACCGAATGGAAGGCCCGTCTTACGTCCGACCAGTATAATATTCTCCGTCAGCAGGGCACCGAAAGAGCCTTCACCGGACAATATGATCATTTCTATAAGAAAGGGACCTATTACTCCGCAGCCTCTCTTCAGCCCGTTTTCAGCTCAGAGACAAAATTCGACTCGCATACCGGATGGCCCAGCTTTTTTGCCCCCATCACCCCCGATGCGGTCCGCCTCGTACAAGATAACAGCGACGGCATGGAAAGATGGGAAGTGGTCGATAGCAAAAGCGGGTCTCATTTAGGCCACGTATTCGACGACGGCCCCAGCCCCACCGGCAAACGCTATTGTATGAATTCCGCAGCTCTCATCTTTGTCCCCGAAGGCGGCCAGCCCCCGGTAACCGCAAAAGCCCTCAAATAATATATATGAAACATTTCCTCTTCACACTCAGCACCATGTTCCTCCTGGCCGCTTGCGGCCAGACCCAACCAGTTAACATCCCCGTAAAAGACGGAGGAAAACCATCCCCCAACGAAGCAGTCGCCTATTTCGCGGAAGGTTGCTTCTGGCATGCCGAGATCGTTTTTCAAAGCCTCGTCGGCGTAAGAGACGCCGTTTCCGGCTACGCCGGCGGTACCGATAAACATCCCGACTACGAAAAAGTCTGCTCAGGCAACACCGGGCACGCAGAGAGCGTCCAGGTCTTTTATGATCCTTCAAAAATTTCATACGCCACCCTCGTATCCGCCTTCTTCGCCAGCATGGACCCCACCGAGCTCAATCGCCAGGGCCCCGACGAAGGCACCCAATACAGGTCTGCAGCCTTCTATCGTAACGATGACGAAAAAAAAATCATCGACGACGAAATAGCACGCGACTCAAAAAAATATCGCTCAAAAATTGTGACCCAGGTCCTGCCCTATACCAATTTCTATCCCGCAGAGTCCTATCACCAGGAATATATAAAGAACCACCCGGATAACCCATACGTCGAACACGTATCCATTCCCGACTGGCTCGAATTCAAAAAGACCTTTAAAGGCGCACCATTCAAATCATAAAAAAAGGGGCCGGCAAATAACGCCGGCCCCTTTCTCTTTTAAAAATATTCTACCACCCTATCCCATAATCTTCCCCATTATTACTACTCCCTCCCCAAAACGTCCCATGCTTATCATCCACCATTATCGCATTGATAGGCCCGCTCGTCCTGTCCCCATACGTTGCAATATATCCCATCTTCCGCAGGTCCTTCCGCACATATGGCGGCGTCACACTGCCCAGCAGGATATGCCCCGGCCTCGGCTTGCGATCTTCCATCCGTTCGCCGCCCAGCGACAGCCACAGCTGGTCTGAATTGATATTCGGCGCTTCCGTCGCCTCCTGCACCGTCATCCCAAAGTCTACCACATTTAATAAGAATTGCAATAGATTCTGATCCTGCGTATCCCCGCCCTGTACACTAAAACAAAGAAACGGTTTCCCGTCTCTCAAAGCCAGGCTGGGCGTCAGCGTTACCCTCGGCCTTTTATGCGGAGCCACTACATTGAAAGGACAAATAATAGAGTCGAGCACAAAACTTTGCATACGCTGACTCATCCCCACACCCGTATGACCTGCCACACAAGCCGGGTTCCAGCCGCCACTCGGCGTAACAGAGATCACCCAGCCATCCTTATCCGCGGCTTCGATACTCGTTGTCCCGCGCCAGAGCCGGTCATGATACAGATCCTCATCCACCGGGCCGCCCGGCGCCGTATGATCAAATGCCACATCTCCATCCTTTATTGCTGTAACGGAGTTCATCGCGCCGCCCGTAGCCGGCGCATTACCCCCGCCCCGCATCATCGGCACATTCAGCTTCGCCCGCTCCTTCAGCAGTTCGGTAAAAGGATTCGTCCGCCCCTCAAAAGGATAAGGATCGCCCGGCCCTGCCATCGCATTATTCCGGTCATAGGTGATCAGCTTCGCCCGCTCCTTCGCATATTCCTTACTCAGCAAACCTTTCATCGGCTGACCCGATGTGACATAAGGATCACCGTAATAAAAGTCCCGGTCGGCAAAAGCCAGGTTCATCGCCTGGTAGACGGTATGGATATAACGGGTACTGTTATACCCCATATCCTTCAGATCGAAATTCTCAAGAATGTTCAGAGCCTGCAGCATCGAAGGCCCCTGCGTCCACTGCTGTAGCTTGTAGACTTCCGTTCCCCTGTAGCTGACATGCAACGGTTCTTCTTCGATTGGCTTCCATTGAGCAAGATCTTCCATCGTAAACAGACCACCCTGCTCCTGGCTCGCACGTACGATCTCCTTTGCGATATCCCCTTTGTAAAAACGATCGAAAGCAGCCATGATAGCTTCCTTACGCGTTTTCTTATGTTTCAGCGCATCTTGTTCCGATTCGATCATTTTATTCAGCGTCTCCAGCAGGTCCTTCTGCACAAATACTTCCCCCGGCTCCGGCGCTTCTCTTTTTTCTCCGGCATGCGGCAGAAACAAGGCCTTGCTATAAGGCCATTCTTTCAATCTCCGCTTCTGCCCTTCGAAACTATTCGCCGTCTGCGCCTCGATAGCATATCCTTTCGCCATCTCCATCGCCGGAGCCAGCACTTCCTTCAGACTCATCGTGCCATATTCGGCCAGCATGTAGCAAAGCCCTCCCGGTGTACCCGGCGTAACAGCCGCCAGCGGACCATATTCCGGGGGGAAACTATAGCCCTTGCTCTTAAAAAAAGCAGGCGTGGCGCCCGTAGGAGCCCACCCCAGCGCATTGATGGCAATGACCTTCTTTGTCTTTGGATTGTATATAAGGGCCTGCGTCTCCCCTCCCCAGCTCAGTACATCCCACATGGTACAAACGGCCGCCAGCATCCCGCACGCAGCATCTATAGCATTCCCGCCCTTCTGAAAGATTTGCGCACCAGCCTCCGCCGCCAGCGGTTTCCCGGTGACTGCCATCCAGTGATTGCCATGCAATGGCGGCTTCTCCGTAGGCTGAGCCGTCGCAGCCAGCATGCTGCAAAAAGACATCAGCAACAATAAATAACGTATTCTCATTCTCGATTAATTTTTGTAGCCCGAAATTTAAATACTAATCCCAACCCACCTACTCATATATTACCCATTACCCCCTAATTTTTTGCTTAGTGCCCCTTCCCCTCATCTACATCTTTGAGGAATTTTATCAGCCCCGGAAAATAGTGCGCCTGGTCATCCCACATATCGCAATGACTCCCCTCCGGACAATATACATAAGACCCATGCTGTACCTGCTTGCTCATCCACTCCATATATTTCGGGTCCATCGTGTCATATTCACCGCCAATCGTCAGGGTCGGTACCTTCAGCTTTGGCAGATCCTTACTCCTGTCCCATTTGATCAGCCGGCCTCCTGTTTTAAATTCGCTCGGCCCCTGCATGGTCACATAGATCCCCGGGCTCAAGTGCTTAAATCCCCGTTTCACCGGATCAGGCCACTCAGGTTTTACCCGGCATAAATGCTTATTATAATATTCGCTGATCACCAGTGATTGATAGACGTTGTCGGAATAAAGCCCTTTGTCTTCATACTGCTGCAGCGAATCTACCAGCGACTTTCGCATCTTCGACCTCAGCACCCCATTGTATTTCTCATACTCAGGCATGCTGGCCATCATATTGGAGATGATCAGCCCCTTCAGATTGTCCTGGTATTTCAGGGCATATTCCGTCGCCAGTATCCCACCCCAGCTATGCCCCAATAAATAAAAATTATCCTTGTTCAATCCCAGCGCCTGCCGCACCTGCTCAACCTCTTCCACAAAATGCTCCGTCGTCCAGAGACTGCTGTCATTGGGCTGATCGCTGTAATAGGAGTCCAGCTGATCATAGTAAATAAATTCTATCCCTTCTTTCGGCAGAAAATTCTCAAACGATTCAAAGAACTCATGCGTCCCGCCCGGCCCGCCATGCAGCAACAATACCTTGATCCGCGGATTATTGCCAAATCGTTTGGTCCAGACCCGAAACTTCCCTTTGGGTGTCTGGATGTCCACCAGTTTGATATTCCCGCTCTGGACACCCGTATCCTGGGTAGCGAAATAGTCGGCTACAGAGATTGCTCTGCTACCGCTCGCGCCAGCCTCACCCTCGCTACCTTGCCGGCAGCCCGCCATGATAATCACGATGATCGAAGTAATAAAAAAATATCTCATGTGTTAGGTTTGATGCAAAATTTGTAAATACCCGATTAAAATTCGTCAATAAACCAAGGCGTTAATTCGATACATTCACGCTTCATTCAACCACCCGCAATGTATACCATCAAAAAATTTCTTGCTATCCCAATTTTGGCCCTGGCAAGCTTCATGGCACAGGCGCAGCGACCTGCCCCCGCCCCACTCAATTTACCGGATTCTGCCGAAGTAGACTATGAGCTCAAAGATTTTAAATTTCAAAGCGGGGAAACCCTCCCTGTCCTTCGTCTGCACTACACGACCTTTGGCAAACCGGTAAAAGACAAGAACGGAAAGGTAATCAATGCCGTTTATATTATGCATGGCACTACCGGGAACAGCCACAATTTCGTGAACCAGGGTTTCGGCGGCCACCTCTTCGAACCAGGTCAGACCCTCGACGCCAAAAAATATTTTATCATCCTCGCCGATGGTATCGGTCACGGAAAATCCAGCAAGCCCAGCGATGGCCTGCACATGAAGTTCCCAAAATATACCTATGATGATATGGTCCAGGCTGATCACCAGGTGCTCACCGAAAAGATGGGCATCAACCATCTCCGGCTCATCATGGGAACATCCATGGGCGCTATGCATTGCTGGGTCTGGGCTGAAACCTATCCCGACTTTATGGACGCCTGTATGGCCAACGCCAGCCTGCCCATAGAGATCGCCGGCCGCAACCGCATGACCCGTTATGCGGGTATCCAATGCATCAAGTCCGATCCGGCATGGAACAACGGTGAATACACCGCTCCCCCCGAATCCGGCCTTCGCGGCGCCTACACTTCCCTGTTCTGGATGACCAGCAGCCCCTGGCAGATGCAAAGAAGAATGCCTACCCGCGAACAGGTGGAAAAAAGTTACGACAGGGCCGTCGAAGGCTTTGTCCACCGCCAGGACGCCAATGACTTCATCTATGCTATGGAAGCTTCCCGTTTCTACAACCCCGAGCCAAAACTCTCCACAATAAAATGCAGCTTCGTCGCCTGCAATTCCGCCGACGACGAATGTAATCCACCCGAAATGGGCATCCTGGACGTGGAGATCAAAAAAGTACCAAAAGGAAAATATGTCCTGCTGCCCATCACCGAAAAAACATCCGGTCACGGCACACATTCCAACCCCACCATCTGGGGTGACTACCTCGTAGATTTAATGAGATCATCTGAGCCCAAATAAGGCTTCACAATAAGTATGATTGCGCAGTGCCGTCCCCCCGGGGCGGCACTTTTATTTAAAATTGTACGACCGCGAACCCTATCCGGCCCTGAACATTCCCGCTCCCGTTCAGATACCGGTCATAAGGAATAACCACCTGGTCCGGCGCCATCTGCCTCGACTGCTGAAAATTCAACGTATTCTTCAAACCCCAGAAAAGGATCCCTTCATCAGAGACCAGCTCCCCATGCTGATTTATCACCGTCGTAGAAGCATACATGCTCTGCCCGTGTACAAAACTATTGTAGAGAAAGAAAAGCTTATCCTGTAAAGGCACTACCATATAAGAAAGATTGGGAGAGTTCAGCTCCGTCACCTGCTCCTGGCTGATCATCCCCATCCAGCAGCTATCCTTCCGGTTGGCCGGGAAATAATAAAGGCTCAGATCCCCCCGGTCATGATAGGGCGGATTCGCCTGGCCCTTATAACGGGCATACCCATACTTGGGCGATGGAAAACGGATCCGCGCAGGGCCCGCATTCGGATCAGGAATGCCATTGCTGGAAAACAGCATCGCAGGGTCCCAGCCCTCATCAAAAGCATTATCATCAAGGTCAAGCTCAAAAGGCCGCCCATATTCCTTCATCAATAAAAATCCCCTCCCCGGCACCGCCATAAAGTTCTCCTTCACCAGGTTCCCATTCTTCACCTTCTTTCCACCCAATGTTGTCAGCCGGTAGGAAGAATCAAAATCGAAAGCCTTCCGCTCCATAGAATAATGCACCACCTCTACATTCTTCAATGACGAATAGTGAAAGGTCGACAGTACCCCAGCAACAGCTTCCCCATTTACATTGTCCACCGACAAGCACACATCCTCCATCTCCGAAGTACCCGGCAACAGGATCCCCTTCCACACGACCGCGGTATCCGTAGCGCTAAAATGAAAAAGCAGGAAATTATGGTCCTTCCTCGACGGTGACATCATCAGCCACTCCCCGTTATTCGCCAGCTTCACCGGCGCACTGTTAAAGTCCTCCAGCGGAAAGCTGGTATAGTCGTCCTGGATCATCGGCTGCGTGAGAAAAGGATGTTTATATACCGTTTCCGCCAGCAATTGCCAGTCCTGGTCAAACAGCATCGTATGCACCCTCGGCGCGGAAGAAGCAATAAATTCAAAGCCTACCAGCAATATCCGGCTCCTGTCCTCCGACCGCACCATCATAAAGCTATTGCCCGGCTCATCAAAAGGAAAGGTCCCGATGACCCGCCCCGCCGCCGTGGATTGCCCATCCGGCTCATACCGCTGCAACCACACGGCAACCTGCTTCTTAGCCGTTTTTAATAAGTGCACCTGGTCGAAATGATCGTAGGTAGAAATAATATATTCCTTAATGGGATCCCCGGTGTAAGATGTTTCGCCGATCTGGTTGACCAGGTTCATCCGGGTATTGTAGATGGTAAAGTTCCGCTCTTCCGTGGCATATTCTGAACTATGCCTGGGCACTCTTTTGCGGGTCGTCGTGGCTACCCAATAATATTCTCCCACCTTCCCCAGTAATTCCTCCCGAAGGGTAAATCTATCACTGTACGGCTCACAGTAATAGACCCGTTGGGCAGAAATTGAGGAACCACACAGCAAACACAAGCTTAATTGTATCGTGAACCTCCATCCCATAGCGAAAGCAGTATCATTTTGAAGTTACGTAATTTTCATATATAAAGTTGACCTTCTATGTAATGTTTTTTTTAAATTCATGGTAATTGAGTAAATTGAGTATACTTATATTTAACCCCCTAATCCCGGCCTGAGAAATAACATAACCAACCAACAACATTGACACTTATGAGCAAACTCTACTGTTTCCTTGGGATTCTATTGTTCCATTGCAGCGTCTCTTTCGCCCAAACCCGTCAGATCTTCGGCAAAGTACTCGATGCAAAAGACAAATCCGGTCTTTCCGGCGTCACCATCAGCGCAAAAGGTTCAAAAGCCTCTGTCGCATCAGGCCCCGATGGCAGCTTCTCGATCAAGGTCGGACCCAAAGCCACCGCACTGCATTTCTCCTACATTGGCTTCGATGACCAGGAAGTCCCCATCAGTACCGGTGGCGACCCCATAGTTGTTTCCTTGACAGGCTCACAGAAAGCCCTCAACGAAGTAGTGGTGGTGGGATACGGTAAAGCCATGAAAAAAGACGTCACCGGCTCCATCGCCCAGGTCAGCGCAAAAGATATCGAGAACTTCCCCGCTCCCAGCTTCGAATCCGCCATTCAGGGAAAGGCCCCGGGTGTAGTGGTATCTTCCGGCAGCGGTAAGCTCGGCCAGGCCATCCAGATCAATATTCGCGGAACATCGTCCATTTCCGCCAGCAGCCAGCCCCTCTATGTCATAGACGGTCTGCCTGTTACCTCGACCAGCGTGTCGGACAGGAGCAATGACGATACCAATCCCCTGGCCGACATCAACCCCAACGACATCGAATCCGTCGAAGTCCTGAAAGACGCGTCGGCTTCAGCCATCTATGGCGCGCGCGCCGGCAATGGCGTCGTGCTGATCACCACCAAAAAAGGCAGGACAGGCCAAAAGACGGTCATCGAGCTCAATACCAGCCAAAGCGAAAGCAATCCTACCCGTAAATGGAAATTTCTCAACGGCAAACAATATGTCGACCTGGTCCACAAATCCGAGATGAACGACGCCCGTTATGATTTCGAGAACGGGTTCAACGGCTTTGGCTCCGTGGACGAGGCCCTCGACTATTATACCAACGATCCCCAGGACGGATATAATGCCCTGGTCCTCGACCCTTATTCCCAGGGCACCGACGTCAACACCGGGGGCGCCAATTCCGACTGGCAGGCCCAGGTCTATCACAAGAACGCTCCCTCCAGCCAAATCAACCTGTCTGCGACCGGCGGCAACGACAAGACCCGTTTCTTCATCTCGGGCTTCTTCAACACCCAGGACGCCATCGTCATCAACAACAAATTCCAGCGCGCAGGCGCCCGTTTTAATATCGATCATACCGCCTCCGACAGGCTGACCCTCGGCCTGAACCTGGCGGTTGACCGCTCCCAGTTGAACAGGATCACCTACGACAATGCCTTCTCTACACCCGGTCAGCTCGTCGCCCAGCTCCCGATCAACCCGATCATCGACCCTGCCACCCACCTGCCCAATAACAACACGCTCTATCCCAGTGGCGTATACGATGCGCTTTTCGATCAGGACCGTCAGTATACCTACCGGGCCCTGGGTAATGCCTACGTAAACTTCAAGATCCTTCCCTCCCTCGCCTTCCAGTCTGAATTCGGCGCGGACATCCTCAACCTGAATGAGAACGAATTTCAGGGTAAAGAATCACAGGATGGTGCAGGCATAGGAAAAGGCTCGTTTATAAATTCTCAGAACGTCACCTACAATACCAACAACTATTTTACCTTCACCCCTACTATCGGTGATGACCACAAGCTCACTGCCGTCCTGGGTATGTCTTACCAGCAGAATGATTATCAGCACGGTTCCGCCTCCGGGGAAGGGTTTCCGTCCGACGCCGTAAAGAACCTCACAGGAGCGACCAATATCACCAGCGCCGTCACCTCCAATGACCGGTATACCTTTCTGTCTTATTTCCTTAGGGCCAACTATTCCTGGAATGATAGATTCCTGGTTTCCGTCAGCGATCGTATCGACGGCGCTTCCCGCTTCGATCCCAGCAGACGCTACGGCAACTTCCCCGCAGCTTCTGTAGGGTATATTCTCTCCGAAGAAGACGCCTTCAAGAACATCAAAGCGCTCAGCTTCCTCAAAGTGCGTGCAAGCTATGGCCTGACAGGCAACTCGGAGATAGGCGAACAGCAATTCCGCTCCCTTTACTCCGTGACAAACTATCCGAATATGCCCGGTTTTGCACCTTTCCAGCTGGCCAGCCCCGGACTTCATTGGGAAAAAACAGCCCAGGCTGACGTCGGGGTTAACTTTGGCTTCTTCCGCAACCGTCTCACCGGTGAAATTGATTATTATCACAAACACACCACCAACCTGCTGCTAAGCACTAACATCCCCTACACGGTAGGATATTATAGTATCACAAGTGGTAATTCCACCATATATCAAAACCTGGGTATAATGAACAATAAGGGAGTCGAGATCTCCCTGACCTCCCAAAACCTGACCGGCGCCTTTAAATGGACAACGACCTTCAACGCTGCTTACAACAAGAACCAGGTTGGCAGCCTGAAAGGCCAGACCGTCGAGAACTCCGATGGTTATGAAGGAGCCTACGAAGGACAGGCCGTCGGTACCTTTCGCTTACGGAAAATGGTTGGTGTCGACCCGGCCAACGGCGACGCCCTGTACGACGACGGCAAAGGCGGTACGACCAACGACTACGGTTCCGCTCCCCGCGAGTATGTAGGGCACTACACCCCATCCTGGACCGGTGGTCTTACCAACACCTTCTCCTACATGGGCTTTGACCTCAGCGTCTTCTTCTACGGCGTAACAGGCGTACATCTTTATAACAGCGCCGGCACTTATATGACCGCAGGTCTCTACAATGGCTTTGACAACCAGACCATCGACCTGGTCAACGCCTGGGGCACACCCGGACAAAAGACCAGTGTACCCCGCCCCGGCTGGAACTTCGGTTCCGGCGCCGACGGTCCTTCCACCCGCTGGCTCTACAAAGGCGATTACCTGAGACTAAAGAACCTCACCTTTGGATATAGTATCCCTGCATCTGCCGCAAATGCGATGAAGATCAAGTCTCTTCGCCTCTACGTGGCAGGCACGAATCTCTTTACGTCCACCAAATACCCCGGAGATCCCGAGGTCAATACCAACGTGGTAAGTACAGTCTATGGCGGACAGGATTTTTATACTATTCCACAAGCTAAGACACTCACCGTAGGCTTAACTGCGAGGTTCTAAGTTTCTAACTCATTAAAGATTATCAGAATGAAAAAATTAGCATATACTTTTAGTCTGGGACTTCTCTTCGTTATGGCCGCCTGTAACAAGAAGCTCGACATACTGCCTCAGAACGAGATCACACCCGACCAGATCAAGACCTCCAGCGATGTACTGGCTATCCTGGCCGGAGGTTACGCGCAGATGCAGAACTCCGCAGCTTTTGGCGAGAAATTCATCGACATCCCCGACCTCATCGCCAGCGAGGACCAGGTCAACTTCAGAGGAACATTTCCCACATACAAGAATATCTACCAGTTAGCAGCTACGGCCACCAACGGCGTTTGCTCCGACATGTGGGGTAATGGATACAAGCTCATCGCCATCGCCAACACCGTACTGGACAAGATCAGCATCGTAGATGCCGACGATCAGGCTACCACTATCGCACAGGCCAAATTCATACGGGCAGCCACCTACTTTTACCTGGTGAACCTTTTTGCAAAGCCCTATTCCGATGGGGCTGCAGCCACCAACCTCGGTGTTCCGCTTACCACAGCGCCTTCTTATCAGTATGACTCTGTAAAAGATAAGCTTACCCGGTCCACCGTACAGCAGACATACGACCAGATCGTCGCCGACCTCAAAGACGCTTTTGCGCAGGACAATTCCTATTATCCAGCTGAAGCCCTGCTGGCTAAAGTATACCTGGTGATGGGAGACTATACCAACGCAGAAGCAGCAGCCGACGACGTCATCAACAACGGTGGTTATCAGCTGGCCGACTCTTTTGAAAAGGAATTTAATAACTCGGGTGCCACCAACGAAGACATCTTCTCCATCGCCCAGACCTCCCAAAGTAATGCCGGTACAACAGACAACGGGATCGAAACCTTTTATGCACCCCAGAAAGGCCTTCCCACAGGTTATGTGGGTGGACGTGGTGATATCCTCACCGACTCCGCTTATTTTACCTACTTCGACGACCCGGCTGACACACGTCAGACTTACTTTACAAAAGGTACCAGCATCTCCGGCGTAAAAGGAACCTATACCAACAAATGGCAAAAGTTCTATTCCGAGATCACGATCATCCGCCTCTCAGACATGTACCTCACCCGCGGTGAAGCCAACCTCCACCTCGGTTCAGGCGACCCCGATGCAGACATCAACTTCGTCCGCGCCAGATCCAAGGCAGGCCCCCTCACCGGCGCCTCTGTTCAGGACTTCGTGGACGAACGCTTCCGTGAATTTGCCTTCGAAGGCGATCGCTTCTTTACGCTGAAACGCCTGCAGATGGACGTCTCCGGCCTGGGCTATGACGATCCTACCCTCATCCTGCCCCTGCCACAGGCTGAGATCGACGTCAACAACAAACTGATCCAGAACGAAGGATATTGAGTAACATTTTCCCCATAAAAAAAGCCGGCTTTCACCCGCCGGCTTTTTTATTTCCATTCCCTGGAATTTTTTTCCATCCCTGGGATTAAAATGAAATTAATGGCACATTTACCCCTTTGCTCCACTAGTAATACTTAAACTATAATACTCTATGAACCAGCCCATTGATTAATTTTTTTAGACCCCGGGGTCCAATAGGCCGGTCCGGCACGCAGCTTGTATTTACTTATTCGGTTTTTCATAGGATATTGGATTTAAAAACGGGGCTGGATTTCTATCCTGGCCCTTTTTTTTTCTTATGTTTGATAACCCTTAATCACTAAGTCCTGTATGCGTATTTCGCTATCCTTTATCCTGAGTTTATTGATATGCAGCGGTGTGTCCGCACTTCCCGGCGTCCACACAGGCGCTATCCCTGCCTGGTTATATACTTTCCATCCCGATCTCGGCAAAACCCCTGTTCAGCATGACATTAGCAACGGTTATTACTTTCCCCTCCTGGAAGAACAGACCAACCTGCTGACCAACACCAGCTATACGCACTATATAAAAAGTATCGTTAACGAGTCAGGCGTCCAGAACGCCTCCGAAGTATCCGTCACCTTTTCACCCCAGTTCCAGAATGTCGTTTTTCACCATATCGAAATCTTACGCGAAGGCGCCGTTCTCAACCGGCTTAGACCCGATGAGATCAAAGTAGTACAGGAAGAGACGGAAGCAGGACAGTTTCAATACAATGGGCTCAAAAGAGCCTATCTCACATTAAAAGACGTCCGCAAAGGCGACAGGATCGAAGTTTCTTACTCCATTGTCGGGTTCAACCCGGTGTTTGCCAATAAATATTCTGACGACATCTTTTTTACCAACGAAACCGCCGTTTGTAATTTTTATAAAGCGGTCATAACCTCCCCGGCCCGTAAGCTCAATATTGTCCGGCGGAACAATGCACAGGCTCCCGTTGAAAAACTACAAGGTTCCACATTAGTCTATTTTTGGGAAAACCCGCTGCTAAGCAGCGATGACTCGGAAGCAGAAACGCCCGTATGGTACAACAACATCCCCACCGTCTACCTGACAGAATACACCGACTGGCACGAGGTCGTCAACTGGGGACTAACCACTTTCGATCACTACAATTACCCCCTGCCGGCCGCCCTCCAAAAAAAGATCGCGGACTGGCGGCTCCTGGCAAAAGGCGACAAAGATCGCTTCGCCAACCTCGCTGCCCGTTTTGTTCAGAACGAAGTACGTTATCTGGGCCTCGAGATCGGCGCCAACACCCATCGCCCGCACCCACCCGCAGAAGTATTTAATCAGCGTTTTGGCGACTGCAAGGACAAAGCCCTGCTGCTGGCTACCATTCTGCGACAGGAAGAGATCCCTGCCTATGTCGCGCTCGTCAACACCACCCTCCGCAGCCAGCTCATCAATACGGCGCCGTCACCTGGCGTCTTCAATCATGCCATCACCGTTATTCAACGATCAAAAGATTCACTTCTTTTTGTCGACCCGACGGTTTCCTCCCAAAGAGGGGAGCTCTCCGATCTCTATGTCCCCGCTTATGGTTATTCGCTCATTCTCCGCGATGGGGAGAACAGGCTTCAACCCGTCACCCCCGGGCGGATAAATGATTATACGGTCATAGAGACCATCGACGCACGTTACTACGACACATCCTTTTACACGATCAACACGCTCTACACCGGTGGCAGCGCAGACGATAACCGCCAGGCATTTACTGAGAACAGTATGAAAGAGATGGAAGAAAAATACCACCAGTATTATTCCTCCACCTATGATCATATTCGCCAGACTGGCCCCATCAGGATCATCGACGACAGTATAAAGAACGAATTCAAGGTCAATAAAGAATACGCCATACCACAGCTATGGAAGACCAACGAAAAAGGGAAAAAATATTTCAACTTCATGGTAAGGGTCATCGGGCAATCTTTGCACGATCCCGCCGACATCGCGGGTGAAGAACCCATCGCGCTGCCTTATCCATTGACCGTTCATTATACAGCGGTATTCAATCTGCCCGAACACTGGGGCTTTAGCTCGGATGCCATACACATCAAAAACGATTCGTACGAATTTGATTTTAAACCCGAGATCCTGGGCAATAACCTGACCTTGTATTATACCCTGAATACCTTTAAAGATCATATCCCGGTATCCGCGCTGAACGATTACAGGTCCGACTATAAAAGAATGGAAGGCCTGCTTTATTTCGACTTGTATAAAGATGCCCCCGACGGGAATGCAGACAATTGGGGTAGTGAACACGCACCAAAAGATATGACCGAAGTCCTGAGCCGCCGGTTCGGCGACGCCAAAGCCTGCTGGCCGGCGATCTGGCTCACCTTCTTTTTTGCGCTCTTTTTCTCCCGCCTCTTCGTCTGGCTCAACCGCCGGGAAGAAGACACCTTTTACGCCCCCGGGACCGGTTACCCCATTGGCGGCTGGCTTATCCTTCTGGGGATCGGGCTTTTAGGCGGCCTCGGCATCGGTTTGTATGAATTTATTAGTGCCGATTATTACAGCTACACGAGTTGGCTTGCCTATAGTAAGGCCGGCATTTCTTTACAGTTTTTATATCTCAGCCAAATGGCCGTCCAGCTTAGTTTTATTGCCGCGAGTGGCGCCTCTGTCTTCTGGTTCCTCAAAAGACGCGACATCTTCCCCCGTATGTTCGTCTGGTATGCAGGTATTTTGCTCTCCGGCCACCTTATGCTTATCCTGCTTTTCCACTTGGTCCCCGTACCCTCGATCCTGAATAGCTATAAAGCGGGCCTGACGATCAGCTTCGTGCGAACCTGTATCTATTCTACCATCTGGGTTTCCTACGTCCTGCGGTCCGACCAGGTTAAAAGCACCTTCCTCGAACCCTTCCGCTCGAACAGGTAAGACGCCGGCAACCACTTCGCTCTCACCCGGATCGCAGCAATCGCCATCGCTCCCGCTCGGCCACTCACCGGGTTCACACACTAATGGGGTATCCTTTGCACTTCATTATGTATCGGCTTCACCTGGTGCAGATAAGTATATATAGCCGCCAGGTCCTTCTCCCTCATTCCCGCATATGCCAGCCAGGGCATAGGCGTATTAAAATCCCCCGCCGTCACAGTCTTTGGCTTATAAGAACTGTCCGCAAATTGCTTGAACTTCCGGATGAACAACTCCCTGCTCCAACTGCCAATACCCGTTTCTGCATCCGGTGTGATATTCATAGAGTAAACATGATTTCCGTTCACTACTCCAAAATCCCTTCCTCCACCAAACTCCGTCCCCTCGATGATCTTTCCCTTGTTAACCTTACTATGACATTCTACACAGCTCGCCGATGTCACAAGATACTTGCCATAAGCAGCCGCATTATTCGAGTCAGGCTTGGGAGCCAGAGACGCCTTGGCCGGAATAGTATTGACGATAAAGCTCAGCGGAAAATCCAGCTCCGTTTTTGGAACGTCATAAGCAACAGGAGGCAGCGTACGCAGGAAAGCAATGATACTAAGGATATCTTCCTGGTCCATCCGGCCAAAGGCAGGATAGTTCATCAGGGGAAACAAAGCATGCCCATCCCGGCTTACACCGGTGGTGATGGCCCTGAACAGCTCTCCATCCGTCCACTTACCCAGGTTATAAGGAGTAATGTTGCGCGCATAGATCATACCGGGGAATCCCAGGTCCCGGCCAAAAAGCTCGCCGCCCATTCCCCAGGTACCATCCTTTACCGGGCCGCCGAAGAGACTGGTATCCCTCCCGCTGTGACAGATCATACATCCGGCCACGGACTTGGCAAGATATTCTCCATGAGCCACCCTCCCGGGTGTGATCTGAACCTGGAGGTCCATCGGTTTCCCGACATTGGGTAATGCTTTTTTTACGTACAGGGCCAGTGACGCCACCACGACGACGATACCGGCAATGACATACAGAAGGATTTTAGCGGCTTTTTTCATGTAGCCAATATATAACAAAACCCCTACATAACACAGGGGTTTCATTTTTATCGTCCGCCGCTAACGGTTATTGTTTGATCAGATACCCAAAAAGCCCATCTGCCTCCTTATCCGGTCCTGCCGTAAAATACAGCCTGTTCGGATCGATGGTAGTAGCCGTGGAAGGTGGGAAGGACAGGGCCCATAGCCCATCGATCACGATCGTCCGGTTATGCGATTGCAGCTGCCCTTGGTAGGTGCCGTCCATCGTAAATACATTGATCCGGCCATCTCCAAAATTGCCGACCAGGATGACAGGCTGATTTACATCAAAATCATGTCCGCCATGACCATTGTTATCGTTCCCATGATTATCCCCATTATCATGTTCATTGTCATCCATCATATCTTTCGACTGAAGCCAACCGGCCGGCGCCATAGCCACACCCCAGGGAGCGTTCAGCGACCCGCGGCTGGCAAACCTCTTCACAAAACTTCCATCTGTATTGTAAATATCGACAAAGCCATTCCCCATCCCGGCCTGGTCCCTTCCGTCCGGCCCGACTTTGGCGTAAAGCACATATAGCCAGCTGCCGACCGCCTGGATATTAAAAGGAGCATATCCCGCCGGCAGACGAGGGTCCCGGAAAGGCATCGACACTGACGCAAAGGTCGTATCCCATACGTCGATCTTCCCGGTCCGGAAATTAGCAGCATAAATGTAATTGGCGCCGCCATTGGAAGCCAGGGCAAGACCCGTATAGGAAGAAGTAGCCGAATTATTTTTGATCACCAGCGCCCTCGTATTGGCAGCTCCATTCCAGCCGGAAAGGATGCCATCCACACCTACGAACAGAAAATTCGATGCCTGCCCGTTGGATATCTTAAACCCTTTCCCACCACTGAAGACAATGCCCGTGGGCAATCCGCCTACCGTATCCGCAGGCGAAGGTATCTTCACCGGAGCACGTACAATGGCTCCCTCCCCCGTATACAATTCACTGACATGCCCGCTCATCGAATTGACCCAGGCAATTCCATTGGATGAAAAAGCCAGCCCCCAGGCATTTTGTAAGGTAGGGTCGGTCAACTTTGCATTATACTCCCCATTGTTGGCGATCAGGTTCACCTGTTGGAAATCACGAAGGTCTTTTTTGTCGATGACAGTCCGCCGGCAGCCGATAGTAAAGACCAGGCAAGCGACCAGCGACAACACCACAGCACGTGGCCGCAACTGCGCTTCCAATCGTTTTTTAAAGTTGTTCATAATTTAGCAATTTTTAAGTTAGATTGATTTGATCAATAGGCGATCACTCAGCAACTACGCCCGGCGTAGCTACTGCACAAAAAAATAAAGAGGGGAGGCTCCTATGGCCACAGGAGCAAAATAAAGCCAGCCGGCTTTTCTACGGAGTAAGTCGTATATAAAAAAGTAAAGTTTCAGCAGGTATTAGTTCAAACGGAGCTTTATCGGCAGGAGTTGCCTGTCTCCAACTTTACCCATTCCCCCCTATTTACGCGTTCCACCCATCCTTCTATGATTTCCCTTCAGTTACCTGCCGGATAACCCGGAGCCAGTTTAAGCCAAGGATTTTTTTGATCCGCTGCTCGCTGTAACCCAGTTTTTGCATCGCTATGGTCATCTGCGGATAGTCGCTGATATCATTTATTTCGTGCGGCAGTTCAGGGCCGCCATCGAAATCGGAACCCAAGGCTATGTGGTCCTCGCCAACTAATGTTACGCCATAATCGATCACTTTAGCCAACTGATCTACGTGCATCCAGTATTCGTCAGGGATGGTTCCCCTGAAATTTAGCGGAACCTCTTTCGCCAGCTCCATGTCTACGTCTTCAATAGTCTTCGTGGTATCCTGTGAGGTAAAGATCCTTGGGGTTTTAGGCTGAGGAACAGGTTGCACCCGAATGGTGTTTTTCGGTTTCTGCCACTCCCAGTATTTTGGATTATTGAAGAGACTGCCAAAATGAACACCGATAACACCTCCTTTTGCGGCTATAGCTTTTGCGGCTTCATCAGTAATGCAACGGGGGTGATCAACTATTTTGTGAAAACCGCCATGACTATAGATCACCGGGTGACGACTGGCGGCTACAGACTGAATGATGGCGTCGTTGGATGCGTGGGCTACATTGATCACCATGCCGAGATCGTTCATTTCTTTGATAACGACCTTTCCGTGATCGTTAATGCCACCCCAGGTATACACGTCGTTGCAGGCATCGATAAACCCGTTGGTGGTATTGTGAGCGGTCAGCTGCATACAGCGCAGACCAAGCTTGTACAGGGCGCGCAGCATATTTATATCGCCGTAGAGATCATAACCGCCTTCCAAATCCAGAAAAGCAGCCATCTTTCCGCTCCTGTTGATTCGTTTAATGTCTGAGGCATTTAGCGCCAATTCTATAATGTCATTATTCTTCCTGATCTGGTCCAATGCAAGGTTCATCACACGAAAGGTGTTCTTTATCTCGAACCTTCCGGGATAATAGTGTTCAGGAGTATAAACCGAGAAGAACATCGCGTCTACTCCACCTTCCTTAGCCCTTGGGAGATCAACGTTTCCATCCGGATACCGTTGGCCGATATCGGTTTTCATCAGCAACTCACGGGTCATTACATGTGTATGCCCATCCATCACAAAGGCTTCCCGATGCAGGGCAGGCATCGGTTTGTGTTGAATAAGAAAAGGAAGATGAGACGCCGTGACAGGGACGGAAAACAAGGATTGTATAGGAAGAATACTTCCGGTTATTGGCAATACTGCAAGGCCCTTAATAACATCTCTGCGTTTCATTGATCTGGAAATTTATTCGTTCGTTCACCGGATACAAAACTTTGGAATTTATGATTCAAAACCCCGGATGTACGGTAGGTTAGGCGGACGCTCCCCTTTCTCAAACATCGGCCCCCGTGCTGTCTGGTACTTCATGTTCATATACGGCGTCTCGATTCGGCGTCCTACGGGAGAGTACCGGCCGTTCTCCCAGTTTGAGTCCATGTAGTGGTTCACAATTCCGGTCGAAAGAAGCAACCGCTCCGCATTGAATGGTTCCTTTCCGGTCACCATCATCTCGATAAGCCAGTGCTCGTGGGCGTTCGCGGCGTGATATTGCGAGTAGGGACCGGGCCAGCCCAGCATCGAGATGATCGTTGGATCTTTATGCCCTTCGATTTCTCCGGCATAGGTCCACCCCACATCCTGTCCTGAAATAACAGCCCCATTTGTTCCGTCGTTATATTCCACAACACAGGCGTTTGCCTGCGTCGCCTCCTGAAAATGTCCCGGCTTAAGGTCAAAATTTTTCCGCACCGATTCAAGCAGATTGCCGGCCCAGGGATTGCGCTGCGTCCATTCCCATGTTTCAGGTCCCCGGATGGATCGAACCGATTTGACGCCTGTTTCACCGCCCTTGCGGAGTTCTACAAAGGCTTGAAGCACGTCAACACAATGGAATATGGAACCCTCGTCTGCGGCGACCCCCACCACGATCGAGTTCTTTATAGGGGTATCGATAGGGAGTTCAAGCTCAGGCTTGCGGAAGTAGGTGGGTATAGAGGAACCACCGGTCAGTGGAAAGTTCAGCTCACGGGATTTGTCAAACATCCACTTGGCATCATCCCAATTATAGGATAGGTGTTTGTCGTTAAAAATCGGCACGGAGCGCTTGCTTTGCTCGAAAACGCGGATAACCTGCTGGTACATCCACCAGCGCGGCAGAAGCCAGTGCCCCTTGAGATCGGTTGGATAGTTCCCGTGTTCTCCAACGATGACAACACCATCCACCGCAAGTTCTTTTCCCCCTAGCATAACAGCCTCGCCTACCGTCTTAAAGATCGGAATGTTTTTCGCTTTGCATACTTTCTGACCCAGTAAGCTGGTATCAAACTGATGAAGGTAAACGGACACTATGTCCACCCGCGAAGGAGTGTGCGCCCCCTGCCACCAATACCCGTCCATCAGCTTGTCTATGATCCAGTCAGCGTGTGAATTCGGAGCACCCCAAAAGCTAACGAGACAAGCGATACGAGGTCGTTTTTGCTGAATTTGCGGAGCAGCGTCGGCTGACGTGCTGATCAAAGTCGTCAAACCAGCCACGCCAGCTAAACCGGCCATGCTAGCCATACCCGTTATTCCCAGCATTTCACGCCGGGTATAGCGTGGGTTAGACTTTATAATTTCATCCATTGGCCCCCTCCCCTTTCACCACCCCTCTAAAAAACCCCGCCGACTCCGCAATCCCCGGCAAAGGATCATTCATATCCATCTCATGCTCAATACTGCAATAACCCGTATAGTGAATACGCGTCAGGGCTTTCATTACCCCCGCTATATCCAGCACCCCACGCCCCAGCTCGATCGGCTGCGCCTTCGTGCTGATCGCCGCCAGATCCTTAATATGCAGGTCAAAGATTCTCGTCCCATATTTCCCGATCACCTCCACCGGATTAGCCCCGGCCCTCGCAGCATGACCGATATCCAGGCACAGCCCCATCCGGTCATCCAAACCCTTGATATGATCATACACATTCACCGGCGAAGGGTACAACTTATCCTCCGGCCCATGATTATGTATCGCAACCCGGATATTATAGGTCTTCACCTTCTGCTCCGTATACGCAATCAGCTCAGGATTAGGCACCCCCACTATTAAGTCCACCCCCAGCATTTTCGCATACTCGAATGCCCTATCGACCTCCGCCTGCGTCTTCATATAAATAACCCCCGCAGCATAGATCTTTATACCGCTGGCGCCAAACTTCTCCTTCACACTCTGTATCGTCGCTGCGTTACTATCCATTGGCAGGTAAAAATCCTTAATGGACAAAGCATTCACCCCCACCCGTTTCATCATGGCTATCCCCTGGTCCAACGGTACATGCGCAAAAGTATACCCCGCAATGCCCAACTGCAGCGCCGCCGCTGCCACACCGCCAATATATGGCGCACCCATAACATTCAAGCCACCCAGCCCCGCCGCAGCAGCCGTCAAACCCACCCCTTGCAAAAATTTTCTTCTTGTATTCATAACTCTAATATAAAACAAATCCCGCCTGGAAAAGCGGGATTTTTAACGAACCGAAAACTTTATATGATAAAACCAGGTCACTTCGCAAACAGCGCCGCAGGCGCCTTCCCCTCTACCGACGGCATATCCAATCCCAGCAACTTCGCTATGATCGCCGCCTGATCCCGCTGATTCATCTCTTCGATCGCAGCCCCTTTACGGATCCCGGGGCCATTGATCACATAACCGGTCCGGATCTCAAAGAAATCGGGAAAATACCCGTGCGAACCCCCATGTCCCGGCTTCACCGCTGGGCCCTCATCCGAATTACCAAAAGAAGTCCCGTTCAGCCCGCTCAAAGCAAATTCCACATCCGGATTTCCCCCGATACGCCGCATCTGCTTACGGTCGATCATCCGGAACAGCTTCTTCCCATCTGTTACCGTATCCAGCAGATGCTGCACGGCCTTCAATGTCGCCTCATCTTTTCTATCCTTAAGATAGAGATAGGTCGAACCACCGACCGAAAAGAACTGCGCCTTCCAGTCGTCCGTCCTGACATCGGTCAGCAAACCCGCCTGCTTTAGCCAGACATTTGGATTGACCGACTCCTTTACATCCACAAAACCATGATCGCCCGTTACAATGATCACCGTTTCGGAAAGGATCTTCGCTTCCTTCAAGGCATTCACGATGATCCCTACGGCACTGTCCGCACCCCGCACCGCAGCCCGCACCCTATCGCCATCCCGGCCCTGCATATGCTCATTATGATCCACCGAGAAAAAATGTATCGTCATCAGATTCGGTTGCGCCTTTTTGATCACATAAGCCGCGATCTTTCCGACATTGACATCGCGCCCGTATTCGATTTTCGAAGCCCCGCCAAACACATTCTTCCTCAACTCATCGACAAAACCCGCCGGTTTCGAATATTTCTCCCGCACCGCTTCCCCCATGCTGCCGATATCCGGAATATTATAGTCCACAGGAGCATCCGCAGACACGGGCCAAAACAAGGCCGCAACCGTCATCCCCTTCTGTTTGGCCGCAGCCCACACCGTCGGGACCTTGATCGAGCTGTCATTCCAGTACATCTTCCCCGTCGGGCCGTTAGCCTCATACATGTTGTTGTAATAAACACCATGCTTCGCCGGCTGCACTCCCGTTACAATCGTCGTATGCGACGGATAGGTCATCGAAGGAAAAACACTGTTTACCCCCTTGGCATAAGCCCCGCCGGCCATCAAAGCCCGGATATTGTCGGCATGCCAGCTGGGGTCCAGGTAAAAATCAGGACGGCTTCCGTCGATAGTGATCAATACGACATGCTTTACCAAAGGCTGCCCGGGTTGCGCACGAAGCAACCCCGTACCCATCATTACCGCGCCAGCCAGGGCGAGGCACCTCTTCACAAAGCTGCCCGTCAGCCGAAAGTCTGCGAAAACATATTTTTTCAGCATAAAGAAAATTTTAGTTCCAGTTCGGATTTTGCTTCAAATTGGGATTGAGCTGTAATTCGCTGTAAGGAAGAGGATAAAGATATTTATAATCGAACCATTTCCGCGAATTGTCATTGAGGTAGAAGATACGTCCCGATGTTCCATTCGACAAAGTAGTGCCGCTGGTGCTTCCAACAGGAACATAAGATACGCCGTTCACAGAACCCGGAGGGGTGCTTGTAGTATAGAAGCACACGTCAGGAGTGCCATTCCCATCCAGATCGATATTGGTATTGACAGCAGGAACATAGATGCCTTGCCAGGGGTTGGCCAGCAGCGTTCCAAGTCTCCAGCGGGTAAGATCCGCAAACCGGAAACCTTCCAGCACCAGCTCGATCCCTCTCTCACGACGTATTTCCAACAGTACGGGATCAGTTATCGGCAAAGCAGGATAAGTGTCGCTCGCCTTGGGAGAATAATAGTTCTGGATATAGGGATCCACCGTCGTTGGTAATGTCAGCGCGCCGGTCAGACCGGCCCTTGTCCGCAATGCACCAATGGTCTTTGTCCAATCCGCAGCCGACAGACCGCCGCCGCCATAGTTTGACAGCTCTTGTTCTGCCTCGGCGTAGTTGAGGAGAATTTCCGCATAACGCATCAGACAGATAGAATTGATATTGTCCGTAGATTGATCATATGACGGATTATCCAGGGTCCACTTTAGCGGCATATAACCCGTTACTGTAACGGCAAATGACGGAGGGGTCGCTGCCGTCCCGGAGGCTGTCGGACGGGAATAGCCCGGGGTCCGGATCGTCTGCGCCAGACGGGCGTCCCGGTTAGTCATCTCCTGTTGGAACGTCGTTGCATCGCTGCCCGAATAAGACGTCCCATCGGTATTAAGATATGTGTTGACAAATTCACGTGTCAGACTGTAGTGCGATCCATAGCTGCCGCTGGTATAATACCAGTTGGCATCATTGAAAACAGAAAGGCTGCTGCTCATTACATCCGAAAGCATAACCTCGCTGGCTACCGGGCTTGGGCTGATGAACAGGTTGCGGTAAGCCGCGCTGGCGCCTCCGGTTGTATTCAGCGAATAACCACCGCTGTCGATCACCGCCTTGGCAGCCGCCGCCGCCTGCGTCAACAGGTCCCCAACAGTGCCACCCAGGTTATACTTGGTTTGGTATTCACGGAAAGTCCCTTCAAATAGACATACCCGCGACTTAAGACCATATGCCGTCCATTTGGTGATCAGGCTGGATGTAGCATCAGTGGTAAGCGTAATGTGCTGAGCCGCATAGTCCAGATCCGCTATAACGGAATCTATCACGATCGTCCGGTCCGTTTGCGCAGAATACAGCGCAGAATCACTACTCGCCAGGGGCTTGCCGATCCAGGGCACATTTCCGAATTTCGTTACCATGTTATAATAAAAATAAGCACGGAAAAATCTTGCCAGGCCAAGATAATTTTGCCGGACAACATCGGTAACGCCCGCATTCGGAATGCTTGCATTCGCAATAAAGTAATTGATGTTGCGAAGCTTACTCCAGTTCCAGTCCGAATTGGCTGTCACCTGCTGACTATTGAAGGTAGTTCCCTGTAAATAAAGCGGGTCGTTGGCACGCGCGCCGTAGTCCGCACCGGCGTACTGATCGTCGCCCCGGACGGTGGTGGCGGCAGTGGCCAGCCCATCGTAAAAGGAATTGGAATAAAGCTGCAATCCCTGTGCACTGCTGAAGATAGCCGTATTGGTCGCCGTGGATTGTGGAACCTGGTGTAGTTCTTTGGTACACCCCGCCAGCAGGAATAACACCGACATACAGGCACCCGCCGCCACAAGACCTTTTATATTTTTTAAACGTTTCATATAATTTTTTAATAGATAAACAAAGGTTTTAAAGGGTGACATTCATACCGACCGAATAGCTCTTCAGGAATGGATAGTTATTCGTATTACCCGAACTGCTATAGGTGCCGTTTGCAGGAGTTCCAAGTATCATATCCGATCCGCCAATGCTCTCGGGATCCACATCCTTTGTCAGCTTGAACATCGGCGAGTGCGTCCAGATATTTTCACCCGAGATATAAAAGCGGACAGCAGTCAGATGCGCACGCTGAACCAGTCCGGCTGGCAGGTTATACCCTATCTGCAGATTCTTCAGACGGATATAGGAGGCATTCTGCAAATATTTTGTCTGGGCATTTCCCAGTTCACCCGTGGTGCCCGACGCCTGGTAACCACGAAGTCTCGGAAAATAAGCATTGGGATTGCTATAAGACCACTGCTTGCCAACCTGGTATATCGGGTAATTGTTGTAAGGACGATTGTATTGCCCCCAGAAACCATCGGCTTCAGTACCAGGCCACCAGTCACGCTTGGCAACACCCTGGAAGAATGCACCGATAAAGAAATTGTTCCAGTCGGCAGAAAGATTGAACCCATAAGTGTAACGCGGGGTAATATTTCCGATGATCTTTCTGTCGCCCGGATTACTCCTCGTATTCGCCCCGTTGTTGATCACATTGCCCTGACCTGGACCTGGATTCAGGTTTTTGAATTTGATATCACCGGCCTTCCAGTTGCCATCCGCAGAGAGTCCGCTGAAAAAGCTTTGCGTTGCCTTCCCCTGGCTGGCATTGGCATCCGTAAAATAACCATCGTTCACATATCCCCAGATCTCTCCGACCTTTTCGCCGGCATAATAATCCGTCAGCGTCTTGGTCGTATTGTTGTACTTGGTTATCGTCGAGACGTTATCCGACATCCACGCGCTGACAGCGTAATGGAAGGCTTTGGAAGCTACCCGTAGCTGATCGTGCCAGCTGACCGACGCTTCAAAACCATTCGTCTTCATGTTGGCATAGTTACCCTTGGGGACAGTAGTACCAAATACGGCAGGCAGCGTCTTACCTACCGTAAACATATTCGTCGTCACACGCTGGTAGATGTCGCCGGTAAAGGTCAGGTGATTGCTCAGTGTGGCCAGATCCAAGCCTATATCCTTCATGGCAACCTTTTCCCAGGTCAGACCGGAAGGCAATACATTAGGCTGGCTGGTTTCCTGGGGACGAACCCCGTTGATGACATTACCCGACTGTTTGATGGCAAAATTCTCCTGGAAAAGATAAGAACCAATACTGCCATTACCCAGGGTTCCATAAGAACCGCGGAGTTTCAGATCGCTGATGGCCTTAGGGTTGACGTTCCAGAAAGCCTCTTTGGAAATTCTCCAGCCGGCAGACGCAGACGGAAAGAAGCCATAACGCTGGTTGGACGGAAATTTTGAAGAGCCGTCATAACGACCATCCAGTTCCAGCAGATAACGGTCTTTATAAGAATAGTTAAGACGGGAGAATCCACCCAGGATAGCCCATTTTTCATATACACCCGCAGTAACGATATTCTGCCCCAGGGCCAGGTTGATATTCGTAACATCACCATAAGGAACCCCGTTACGATCGGCCAGAAAGGAATTCAACGTTGACTGCTCGTAGTTGTAACCCAGCAGCGCCTTAAAGTAATGGTCGCCAAATGACTGTTCATATTCCCCGTAAATATTGGTCGCCAGGTATTTGGTATTGTTGTCCTGGTTTTGGATATCATTGGTGTTCGAACCGACAAAAAGTGTCTGACCCGGAACCGTTTCGTAAGGTACCTGTACCTGGATCCTTGTACTGTTGGAATCGGTATTCTCAAAAGTCAGGTCGCCCTTTACACGAAAATGGTTATTAAAGAATTTGGCGACAAAACCAGTCGTATTACGGATGACCTGGCTGTTGAAATTGTAACCATTCTTCCCATAGTAAAAATCTCCGACGGTCGAAGCCGATGTGTAGGTCAGCGTACCGTCAGGGTTAGTCAGCATGGAGGTAGGATGACCTTCGTCCGCAATGTTACGCCAGATCCCGCCGCCCTCTTCGACGTTCACCGGGTTATGATAATACCGGCTGGTAAACTGCGTCGTGTTGTTCAATACCAGCCAGGGAAATAATTCGATGCTCCCCTTAGCCATAAAGTTATACATATGATAGTTGTCCGAATTATAGCGGAAGATCCCATCCTGCCCATAGTAACGTCCCGTTACATAGTAGCTGGTCTTTCCGCTGCCGCCCGATACGGATAGATTCTGATCCATCGCGCCGCTATGGTCTTTATACAATAGCTTAAACCAATCCGTATTACCATAATAAACATAGCTGCCATTCACTATCTGAGTCTTGGGAAGGGAAGGATCCGCATCATGCGCCTGCAGAGCCGCCAGGTAGGCCGCGGAGAAAGGCTGAGTCTTATTGAAGCCGGTAGGAGCAGTGCCCTTATTTCCGACATAGGCGCTGTCAAAATGCACAGCATACTGGTAGCCATTCGTCACCTCTTTTGGATAGGTCGTAGGAGACTTCAATGAATAGTTGGAAGAATA
>DASYEB010000050.1:0-148485 GCA_036499285.1 Puia sp.
CCTGTTGCGGGATCGACCATCGATCGAAAAATGACAATCTGCATAAGGTTAACCTAACCTGCGGGGGGGTGGGGTTACCATGCCCGGAATGAGGGGTTATCATAAAACGGAACGGGGGGTTACCATGCCCCGGAATCTACACTCGAAGAATAATTTCCATACCTTCTTACTAAATACTCCATGACCATCTTCTTTTCAAATAACAACCTTCTGCCTATTTTCAATCTTGGAAAAGTTGGGTCCTTCATTAAATTGAATATCAACCGCTCTGACATATTAGTAAAATACGCCAAAGCCTTAATATCGATCAGCCCTTGTTCCATGCTCATCGCCTGCCCCTCTGCATTATTTACAAGCAGTGTCGTCTTCTTCACTCGTCTATTCAAAGTTTCGATCTTGTTCATTCTTTGCCTTACTTTATAATTACGCTGACCGCAAGGCAAAGAACAAAACTTAGTCGATGTCTTCTTGGCAATAAAGGTTTTCCCGCAATGTTGACAGATTCGCTTTAATTCTAGATTGCTACTCATTGAACCGAACATAGAAAAAAATCTGCATGTATCAAACCGCATGGATTTTCCTCAGACTGCAATGAACTGCATACTCCTGCAATTATTTCCCCAAAAAATAACTCCATTTTTGTACCCTTTTTAAACAGGCAAAAAGGGTACAAATTAGACGCAAATAAGGGAAAACTAGCCGGAATAAGATACTGTAATAATATCTTAAAAATTGATAATCAATAAATTATTGAATTTGCAACTTTCTGAGTAGAAAATAAAACTAATTGAATTTCAACGTCTTACAAAGCCTACTTCCCAATACAGAATATACTTTCCCGCATTGGACGCGGGTTTCAGCGAAATTAGTCCCAGATTAGTAACAACTCTCACACTATTCTACCCAACTTGCTTTAACCATATTCACATTGTCAATTTGCAGAATATCAATTTCTAAACGCAATGCATCCAAAGCTAGTGTTGAAAGATCAGGGAGATAGTCCCAAGATTTGTCATCATGAAATGGAATTGCTTCTTTAATTTGTATAAAAGAGGGGCTAAATTTTTCAGTCACAAAGTCTTTTATGCCTCTGTAATCTATGGGCGTCAAAAATTTCAAATAGTTTCTCGTATTCACGGAATATTCAACCTCAACCGGATCAGTTGTGGCAAGAGATGAGTCAAAGAATAATTCCAAATATGCATTTAGTTTGATTTTATGTTGACCCTGTTTTTCAATTTTTCCGTCCTTCCACAGCTTCAAAAAGATTTGTAAAAAATGAGCTTCTTCACCTATTCTATCTTTTAAAATAATCCCTTCTGGCCCCATTTTAAGTTGAATGTTTTGAAAATGTGGGCCATTCTTTTCTATAAATTCCCGAGTTACTTGAAAAGGGAAAAACAATTTATAACTAACTATCCTTCGCGTTCTAATTACTGGAATTTTGATCTCACCCCTCCAATCTTTTGTAGACGCGTCATGCGCTGTACATAAATCTATGCCACGATTCTTAGCGTATTCCTTAGCAGCCTTCGTAAATCCAGCATTACATATTAATATTCCTCTTGAAGCCCTTACATCCCTTATTACTGAATCGAATTCTCCTAAAACCTTAATATCAGCCTTTCGCTTGTAGTCTTTAGCTTGAATAATCATCAAGATTTTATGCCCACCGAAATCTTTCCTCAAAGAAATATCAATTTCTCTTTCTATTCCGCTTTCTACTCCTCTAATTCGATCATTCTTCTTAATAGATGCATACGGCTCCAATTCTTGATAAATTTTAAAAATCAAATCTTCAAATGGCTTCCCAGTCAACCGCTCTTTATCCTTCATTTTAACTTACATTTCTATCCTGGAGCTATTACCTATTATTTACCACTCAGGAACTGACAACAAATTATGATTACCCACATCATTTCACTACTCGTAGTCAATCTTTGTATGATACTCGTGGTCTTGTGGTGACAAATTTTCTCTCCGCTTATATTTAAATTGATACTTTTTTATTGAAAAGGAGTTCAATACTTTAAGTTCATCTGTTTGTGGGCTTATTACAAAGGGGGTGAAATAATAGCTATCCGCGCTATTGTAAGTCGTCAAAAATTTATGAATAAGCAAACCCGGTTTGTATTCAAAATTATGGGCAAATTTCACTTGCATAATTAATTGTTGATGTCGCTTTCCAAATTTTTCAAACTTTCTTTGTTCTTCTACTGTCTTGAATTGCGTATCTAGATTCTTTCTGGCTGGATTTGCATAAATAAATATAGTATAGGTTGAGTTTGGTTCCATAACAAATGATACAATGATATTATTATCTGGATCATTTTTTTCAATATTATTCCAGGATTTAATATAGTTAAAGAAATTTCTTGCATACTCTTCGCTATCGAATGCAGGTCCCATATAAGGAGGATAACTGTCATCTTTTATGGGTGAAAAAGCAAAGCCCATAGCTTTCCATCTTTTGCCGTCTATATCGAAATTCGGCAATTTTTGAACGATTAATGTTGTGTATTCAAAAATTGCTCTTTCTACAAATTGTTCAGTTATTAGTAGTCCTATTGCAAGAAGAAGACTAAAATACCATTCCAATGAAATGACGCTTGTCGCAATTCCAATAAATGTGAGTCCTCTTAGTACCCACTTAATCACCTTTTCATATTTCTCGTGAACAATTAGTCGAGGAATACCATTCCGCCATTCAATATCAACAAACGATCGGCTGTCAATTTCCCAATTACCTTTTCGAAATTTCATAAAAATTGTGGCTAACAGTTTAAATTAGTGCGTATAATAAGCCATTATAATTACGCACTTACTTTTTTCATTTTCTACGAGTCCTATGGCGGCATAATTAGTAAAACATGAACAGCAAGATCTTAGCTTCTGGAGGATAAATCCCAACACCACCAATATTCAAAGACATCTTTATCATTAACTACTAGAAGTTAGAATTTTATGCGTTTTTGGAATCTTTCTAAATGCAAATCATTATTTTAAATCGTCAACCAAATGGCTTGTTTATTTCTTCGATAAATTTTTTAATCTCATTTTTATTACTTGACATAAATCTAGTTATAGCTTTTGAATAAAATTTTGCATATTCAGCGATGCTAGGCTTAGTCAATATATCTACTGATGAGTCAAGGTTATTGTCCTTAGGATTTCTTGATAAATAAGCGGACTGTTGAATTTGCACCAATTCTGTTTCCCCATTCTCTAAAAGTTTTAATTCAAACAAAGGACAATCTAATGCTATAACTGGAAAATAAAAATATAATAGATTATTGTTTGAAGCAAACTTATCAACATAATGATCAACCGCTTTAGTTAATGTCTGGATAGCTTTATAAAAAATATCAGTCGCATCACCATCTCTCAGTGCTAATGTCATCGAGTACCCGTAATTGTCATTTCGAGAGGAAAATAATTCTGAATTTTGCTTTGTTTTTTTAATCTTAGAGAGTAATCTTTTGGCATATTTTGTTGCCTTGTAATTTGGAAGTGTTCTGAATTCACGCTTTGAACCATTACTAAAGGATATCCAGGGTTTTGACTTGGTGCTTTTACATTCTATGACAAAGGAAAATGAAATAAAGTGACTATCAATTTGAAAAGTCTTAAAGGCAATGACATCCACCTCTCTTGGTATTTTTAATTCATTATCAATATAATATACACTTTGCCCTATTTGGAATCCATTCTTTTGAAAAATGGAAGCAACCGTCATTTCGAAGGGATAACCGTGTTTATCCAGCCACTCAAGTATTTTAGAAGAAATATCACTTTCCATTGATACCAGTATGCATTTATTCAAATGTAAAAAAAGAAAGCGAGTATTACAAGATACTTTAATCATGCAATACCCGCTATTTGTGTCCCTTTCAGAGCCACAATCCTCTTCGTTTATGTAAAATAGGGCAGCACACCGGAACCTGCACCTTGGCTGTTCAACTCATTCATCGATGAGTTCCTTCTTGTCACCATCCTCCGGCGAGGCGGCAACAACTTTTCCATTCAAAATCTTGGCCGGAAAGTTGTCATCATCGGCATCGGTTCTGCCCACCTTTGCCTTCTTTACAACCGCCTTCCATTTATCCATTACGCTGACTGAGGTAATGACGTCATTCTCCTGAGTTTGATTTATTTTATCCACCAGCTTTGCCGAATACTCGACAACGACATCCTTCACAGGATAATCCGCATATTCCACCGGTATTGAGATCGATACCAAACGATTTACCCCAAACGTTTGCCCCGGCTTCCAGTTGTGTAAGAACTGGTGCGAAAGAATATCGTTGAAAGGAATATCATTCAAATCCTTCTCGGTCAGGATTGTCCCGTTTTCCAAAGTGATGGACATTTTCATTTTGATCGTTCCCTCTGAGTAAATGTTATTGGTGTTATTCTGAAGCGTTCCTGTGAACAGATACTTGATGTAACGCGGCTTTTTTGCGTCATCAAGGCTGGAGCACAAAACATAGAAATTGTCAACCTTGCCGGGTTTTAGTGTGAACTGATTTGTTGCCGCTGGCTGCGAAGAAGATGCCCCACATCCGGATATCACGATTGTCACAACGGTCACTAAGAGTAAGGAGGGAGCATAAAAAGCCTGTTGTCCTTGTACTGATTTCATGGTTATTTGGGTTTGGGTGTTTGACCTAAACTTCCTCCATCCTTTTGGTCGGGACAACAGCATTTTTTGTAGGGATGCAGCCGAGAGTTACGAATTAACTGATTTCAGGTTTTTACCGAACTGAAAGAGGAACAGTTCGAGTTGGTCAACGGAATAGTCATTCTTTTGGGCAATATCTTCCATCATCTTCAGGTAACGGGGATAGTAGTCTTCTTTGTTCCATTCAGTTATGGTCTCGTTCATCTTCAATTCAGCGAACGTATTAGCGTTGAGCACGTCGATAATCCGGCTATCGAGTATCAAACACTTATATCCTTCTAGTCGGAAACCAAAGAAGTATAGGAACTTGCTCAACGTACTTAACCCCATTCCCTTTCCGTTGAGTTTCTCACAGATTCCGGCAAAGCCAGCGGTATCCAGTTCCCGGTTTCCCGAAAGCATCTTCTCGATGTCTGGCAACGCGGACAGGATGGATTTAAACGAGTTCCCCCGCATGTTCCGAGGATAGCCCCAGAAGATAATGGAAAAGATTGCGGCCCTAATGTCCTCGTTAACCTTATCAAAAAGGTCGGCCCGGGAGAAGATTACGGTGTCGCTGGTAGTAAATGCCTTTTGTAGAAATGAGTCGAAGTCTTTAAAGGACTGGTAATGTTCCCGGTCCCAAGTCTCTTTCTTAGTCTCGAAGGCTTGGTCTAAATACGGCAAATGGCCTATCAAGCCGCTATAAGCAGATAAAAGCATAGCTCAGGTGTATTTTGCAGCCCTTAAAGACTACACCCAAATATAACGCTTATATCCTCACGCAAAAATATTTCTCTCCTTTACTAAGTCTGCCCTCACAAGACAGAATCAGCTTAGGGCTGGTGAAAAAATCGACGATCTCTTTCCGGCCGAAAGAATCTATAGCCAAAAGGAGATCGTCGAAATTAGAGGAAGGCCCACATGCTTTAAGCGCATTTTATCCCGATTCTATGCCGCCGCCTTTTCAATAAATGGCGTCCCATCTCCGAAACAAAGGTGCTCCGGCATCCAGTACTCCGCTCGCAGTTGGGGAGCGAAGCCAACCGCCTTCTCCATTTCCTGTCTTATCACCTCCTGGACATAGCCCTCATTGCCTACTGTAGTGACAATACTATCATGGATGGTAAATAGGGGAATGGATGTTCGATCTCGGGCTATCCGCTTTGTTATCACTTCCAAAACAAGATGGCTTTCAATCCGTTGCAGGAGAATAGGAAGATTTCGTTTGTCCTTCCGCTTTATCAGGCTCAATAGCTGGTAGACTTCAGGGAACAGTCTTTTGAACGTTCGCTTCTTCCCCGCTTCCTTCTGACCTATAAACCGATTGTCGGTAAACAGCAGTTGGAAGACCGCCGCCTTGACCGCTTTCCGATCTATATGACTGATTTTCAACTCTCGCCTCATCATTTCCTCCATATAGTCGTAGAATTGACCGGTCCTCACTATTTCCTTGTATGCCTGAAACCCACTCTTCTCAAGCCTCTCAGCGCTTTTGACTATCATAATGAAAGAAGAAAGAGAGGAAGCAGTAAACACTCTATCAATACTAATAAGATCATTACAGTGAAGTGAACCTATAAAGCCCTGTTTCTCCCAGAAAGAAGAACGCAATAAGAGATTCACCAGATACGGTTGACTGTTAGCAATGTCAATAGAAACCAATCCTAATCCATTATAAGTCAAACAGTTCCTAAGAGTACCCCTCAGATTAGACAACACTGAATGTAGCCTAAACCCCTCACTATCAACCGAAATAGGAAAGGCGCGCGCCGCAATTTTTTCGACGGCGCATAGTGCTGTATTGTACTGCGTCACTGGATTCTTGAACTCTCCTGTTCGATGGTCGCAGTCTCTCAATGCCGGGTTTTCCAACTTGCGATCAAGATCATGGACGATAAAATCGAGCGCCAGGTCATAGCGAATTTGTAGACCGTTATCGAACCAGCGTATGAGGTGTCCATACTTCTTTTGCATAGTAAAGCCGATGGGCTTGGGTTTAAACAGCTTCTTGGCTATCCGCTGGTCTTGCAGCTCTACACCACGAACACGTCCGAAATAGAAAGCCGTAAACTTGTAACCGATACATTTCTTGCCTT
The DNA here is from genome assembly GCA_036499285.1 of Puia sp. Taxonomy (GTDB): domain Bacteria; phylum Bacteroidota; class Bacteroidia; order Chitinophagales; family Chitinophagaceae; genus Puia. The sequence continues at coordinate 6,760 of DASYEB010000050.1, forward strand.
TCGCATACCAGCCATCTGTTTCTATGACATTTGTCTCCATAAGATATGTCAGATAGCTCTTGTAGTTACTGATCTTGCTTTGTAGCATGGACGCTTTGATCGGGACATAGCCTTCTTTCAGTTCTAGCCCTTTGTCCATTGCCGGTATTGCCGTCAGCAGGTGCGGAATGTATACAAGATAGTCCCTGTGAAATCGTTCGATGTGATGCGGCGGGTAGGATAAAATTAGCTGGTCAATATTTAATGTCTCAGGTATAAAGCATTTCATCTTTTGATAAATGTATTGAAAAGGGCGGCCAATCGATAGCCGCCCTTTAGGTTATTAATTATGACTTAACTGTCCGGTCTTTCAAAATCCACCTATTGAAAGTAGGATCATATACAAATCCATCATTGCAAAATTGGCTTTGCATCTTTGACTCAAAAGCAGATTCGGAACCCTCGCCGATATTTATGTACATCTGATTAAATATCGACATAAAATCAGAACCTCGTCCCGGTGTAATGATGAATCCAGGAGCTGTCTCAACACGATCAGTACCCAATTTTTGAATCAATTTTATAAACATGGGGCTTGTTTTCGAAGTCCTTAACTCTACCGTAATAACTGTGTTCGTTGCGCTAGATGAAGTCACCTTGAATCCCATGCCGACATAAAATTCAGTCGATCTTTTAATATTAAATACAGGGATTTCGATGCCGCTGAGGATGATGTTATTAGTTTTCACTATCTTTTAAATTTGGGGGTTAATGATAAAATTGTCGCCTTTTTGATTTGAGAGACGGTCGCACGTCGGCTACTTAAAATCCAATCTTCGAGTTCAGATTTAACAAAATAGACCTTGCCTCCCGTGGGTGAATAAGTGGGGATTTTGCCTTTCTCACTTAACTTGTAAAGCTGGTCCAAACTGATATCCAAGAAGGAAGCTGCTTCTTTGCTGTTTAAAATGGATTTTTCCACTGTTAAAAATGTTTTGATTAAGAAAAGCCTGCTGGCCAGCGTGGCATCGAATCATTTGTAATTCGATGATGTAAAGTTGCAAAGAGAGACTTGCGTGGGGAAGCGAACAGTAAGACAAGGGTAAGAATCTTACCTTTCTTACCTTAGACAGAGAAAGAAATACAACTCAATAAAAATCAATTAATTAAAGTGTTTTTCAAAAATTATCAGGATGGCATTCATGGAATATCTTGTTTATCAGACTTCTATATTGCAATGTATCGGCAGTTTTCAACTTATTTTTCTCCTTATAGAGCAGTGCCCTGCTTAGCGGTACTCCCTGTTTACTGAAAAAAAGACCTGACTTATCAATTACTGTTTCCAGATTCATCGGGTTATAACTCTCCTTAATGTTGTTCAACACATATACAACATAGCGCGTTTGGCAGTTAAAATAAACGCTGAAGTGATTCTTATCCAGTCCTGACAGATCGTCCGTAGTCATGATATCAGCAAACAATTCAGCTACATCTACACCATTCCTCTCCCGCAAAAAATCAATCGTCACATTCAACCTCTTCGTTAGTGCAAGTAAACTTGTTGTATGTCGCTTATCAATTTTAAAGGATAACTTATCTTTTACATACTTACCCCCGTCCTCCTTCCCTTTCTTCTCTTCTTGCTCCAATGTATAAGCAATAAAATCGCATGCAAACTCAAGTGAGGGATAATCATATTCCTGATAGGCATCCAGATCATATAATTCAATTGTCTCTGAATCTACCTCCAACCCGAATATAGAATATGACTCTAGGATGGTAATTAACAAAAAATCTAAAAAGGAGGGGTTAGAAGCCTTATTTGCCAGCCGCCATTCCATAATGAAGTCTGCAATAATATTTGCATTATCTTGATTCTTTAAATCATCTGCAAATCGTTTGTAATCGGAGGCTAGCAAGGAAGTGCCCATCTACATATTATTGTGATGGGCAAATATAGAACTACCGTCTAAAAATCGTCCATATCTCCTAAATTAATTCCGGTATCCTTTTAGCAGCATCTATTTTCTTCCTGTCGATTACTTTTGTATATATTTCAGTTGTCTTTAAGTGCCTATGTCCCAATAACTTACTAACCGTATAAATATCCGTATCATTGGATAACTGCAAAGTGGCAAAGGAATGCCGGGCACAGTGAAAAGTGATCTCCTTCTTTATCCCCGCATCGTCTACCCAGTTCTGTAACTGCACGTTCATCCAGGTGTGATATTTCAGTCCTTCAAATATCTCCTGATCACCCGGCACTCGCTCGCCGAGTATCCGTATCGCCTGTTCAGAGACCGGCAGCACTTCCGATCCCTTTGTCTTCTTCTGGGTATAGTTGATCGTCCAACCGCTGGCTTCCGAATAGCTGATCTTATTCCAAGTCATCGCTCTGACGTCACTCCAGCGCAGCCCGGTGAGGGCACTGAAAAGAAACGCCTTTCTCAGCAACTCGTTATCGCAGTGCGTCGCCACCATTTGTTTCAGTTCTTCAAAAGTCAGGAACTGCCGGTGCGTCTCCTTTCCTTTTATCCCCTTAACTCGAGCGCAAGGATTCTCCTTAATCATTTTATTAATATAGGCCTCCCGCAATGCCGCCCTTACTTTATTAAAGTAGGAAAGTGCTGAGTTTGGATTTATCTTGCCTTTTCCACGACGGCTGATATCCTTAAACAAGTATTCTTTAAATCCGTCAAGGAATCGATCATCAATACTTTCAAGAGTATAGTCAGCCCCATCGCAGTAGTCCTTCAGGTGCTCGTAGGTGCTTTTCCAGTTTCCGCCGTTACCATTCGATATGTTCGCTTTCTTTTCTGCAAGGTGGCAGAAGTAATCGAGAAAAGATATCTTTCCCTTTTCGCTACTGGTGAAGCCATTACCAGTAGTCTGGAAATCCAGCATTCGTTTAGCCCGGACGGATTCAGCAAGTTGCATCGTCTCTTTGTTATGTTCCTTCTCGAGGTTGGTCTTCGGTGTCTCAAAGACGTACAGTTTCAGCCATTCATATCTTGTCTTCTGACGGGGCGTCTGGAAGGCGAGATAAAGACTACTCATTTTCTTTGTTCCTTTGGGTGTGCTATCTCCGGATAACTTACTAGCTCGTTTTCTTAGATGAATTCTCATTGTTACGATTTTTTGTTACTAATCTGGGACTAAACTTCCCCGAGATCAACCGAACAAACAACAGACATCCCTATTGACGTGGGTTTTGAGGGAGGATATTGAGTTTCGGTATATTCCCTAACAGAAAGTACCCATTTTTTAGACGAGATTTTTGTGGATTCTTCTTATAAACAAACTATCTGAAGGCTTACTTCAATAAGTAACAGTAAAACCGTTTTAAAACACGTTGACACCCGTCAAATTTCGATTCAATTCTTATCTCGAAGGAAAGAGTCGGTTCAAAATATCGTCGGTTTATTCAAGGGCTATGCACTCAAATTAAAAGCTCAGTAATTCATCCAATAAAACCCGGGAAATTTCGCTCTTGGAGCAGTGGCCTTACCTGCACCATGCAACTCCGCTCATTTTCAGAAGGTTTGGTGTATTCTTTATCTCTGAATTTTCCACCCGTTTTTTCGAAATATTCATCCTGATGTGGGCCATTTCACTTGTAGTAAGGAAGGTACGTTTAAAACAAATCATTATGAATGCACAAAGCCTCAACGTACTTCGCGATGCCATGAAAAAAATAGGTCATCCGAACTTCTTAGAGCTTACCATTGAACCAGTGGAGTTATCTGGTGAACAACCTTTGGAAGTACAACTTACAGATGTATTCTATCGGGACGACAGCTCAATGGAAGTAACGTTATATTTCGAAAGACCGGAAAAGGGTGTTGTATATTCGTTCACGCGTTATAAATGCCACGTGCGCTATTACAAGGACCCCACCAAAAACAGAGCCTATACTTTTTATAGGAGCAAATTTGTGCCGACGATAAGGGAAGCATATAATCTGTTACTGGGGCGATCCATTAACAAAGACGTCACTTCAGCTCCCGATGAAGTTTACAATGCGTGGCTTACTCTGAATTTCCGCGAAAAAGATACAAATGGAAACTATAAGCTACATTACTTCCCAACGAAAAATGGTTATCAAATCGAAAGGATCCTTGACCTGTATCCAATTCAGGAATTATTCGATGATGAGCTAAAGGCAAACCTCCTGTTGTCCCTTAAGGCCGGGGATTCCTGTTTAGTTACTTTAAACCAAGCTGGTAAATCCCAAAAGGTGTATATCGAAGCCAGCCCCAAGTTCAAAACAATCGGTATTTATCCTACCAAAGTATCTCGTTAAGTCTACCACTAAACAGGATCAAACGAAAGCTTTCCTTTGAAAACTCGACCGGCCCATCGCTTAATGGTGGGCTGGTTTTTCGTTCTCATCCGGTGTCACCCTTTACTGTCTGATCTTCCAAAACCCGCATTCGCCTTATAAATTCCTTCCTGCAAAATATTTTTTACAACAAAGTTGGTCAGGTCAACCCCACATAGGAAGGTGCACTCAAATCACATCACTAACCAAACAGAATTACAATGGCATCTTCCTGGGAATACGACTATTCCATACTAACACAATCCGATCGGGACGATCCGGTAAATGCTCTACACAAGATCTGTAACCGGACTTCCTTATTTAATCAACGGAATGATCTATTTGAATTTTACCGTGCTGCTCTCCAGAGTGACGCCTGGGAAGATGATTTACCTGAAGGCAAAAGCGATCGCCTTTTCTTTTATGAGACTACGCTGTATCTCTGGGAGGTGGCCTATAGGATCAGGGAGATGATTAAGGCGCAGAATCTAGCCTTGTCCTATAGCCCGCAAACCGATTCTCTGTAAATACTTAAATCCCTGCATGTATGCCAACCAAAAAACAACGCTTAGCAGAACTCAAAGGTGATTGGACAGCCTCAGAGCTGTCTATAGTTTACAAACCAGGCGAAAAGCTTGACACCACAATAATATCCGCAACGGAAATTATCGGCGTTGTACGATCTCTTTGGAATAAAGAGCTAATAAATGTACAGGAGCAAATGATGGCGTTCTTTTTAAATAGCCGGGGAAAAGTCATTGGTTACCGCCTTATGGCAATTGGAGACATGGAAAGAGCTATCATCGACGTCCGCCTTCTGGCATGTCTGGCGCTGCACACGCTGGCTTCATCAGTGATACTTGCGCATAATCATCCTTCAGGCCACATCGAACCCAGTAACGCAGACATCGATCTTACTAAAAAAGTAAAGCAGGCGCTCCAATTAATCAATGTAAAGCTCTTGGATCACATCATAATAACAGAATCTGATAGCCTGTCGCTGGCTAACAGGGGACTCGTATAGCTTTTCTTTCAAAGTCAATCAATAATCATTTCTTGTTACACTTCCTTAATTCCATACAACCATTTTCAGTATCCTTGTGGGAACACCTTGCTCCTAAGGTCGAGATACATGTTGTGAAAAAGAAGGTCTTTTTATTAAAGGCTGGACAGATAGCCAATAGAATGTTCTGTATTGAGTCAGGCTTAATCCTATGCTATCGGAATGTCGAAGACAAGAAAATTGTATCAGGGCTTAGGAAAGAAGGAGATTTCCTCATACCAGCCGACTTCTATTCGCAAACCAGATCACCCGAATATATCTTGACGCTGGAAAACTGCACGCTGTACACCTTAAATCATAGCTACATCCAATCAGCCCTCAGAGATTTCCCGGAGTTCAATTTTCATATGCGGGTATTGTTAGAGAATAACGCCAGGTTCACCGAAGAGTTCTTACATATTTTAAGAGCCCATAACGCCTATGCAAAATACAGATGGCTCATTGAACATTTTTCCGACCTCTCGAAAAGAGTGCCTGCAAAGCATCTCGCTTCATTTATCGGTATTACTGAACAATCACTCAATAGAATTAAAAGAGAAAGTGCAAGTTACTAGATCGCTGTCTGTTGATGACTGCAGAGGATAATGTATAAACAAACATTGTTCGGCTGACCATCTTTTGCACCTTTGACATTGTGTTCAGCTCTGATAAGGTCTTTGAATAGGCGCTATAAAGGTACTTTCTTGAAAAATAGGCCGACTCAAGGCTCAATGGGGATCAGCTGATTTTTAAAACTATATCCTGTTTAAAAAAAATCTCATAGCCATAATTTCTCAATCGCCCACAAAATCGAATTTACAAGGCAACTATATAAAATGCCGTATGAGTTATTTGATGTAAACTGGTCTGGCCACAATAAACTATGCCCAGTTGTATTTCTAACTATGAACGCTGCTGCATAATTACAATCTTGAAATGAGTTACGAGAAGCTACTCTCGCATTATATTCGTGTTCTGCATCGCCAAGTGTTTGACTACTCAACAATACACTTGGGGTGATTGATAGTACTCCTGTTTTTGTAATTTTTGGCCGCAAAGTACTACCACCGCCTCCACGTTTTTCCAAAAGGGATTCTAATATTTTTGCTCCATCAAATAAATGATCTAAAAACGGCTGGATAGAACCACCTGTATCACTTCGTAGCTTGATTTGCTTCTCCTTTTCTTCATACTCCAAAAGGAAAGTGTATAAGGCCGTTAAAAGCGATCTCTCCTTGGCACCAGAATACAGCATGTCTATTACAAACCTATCTCTGAATTCATCAATAGGAATCAAACCGCCCCCCTTTGAATGATACTCCCCGAGTGTTTTCGTCACGACTGTAATTAACGAAATGTGAGCCGTAAGCCCAGAGGGTCCTGGATGAGATTTTAACAAAAAGAATTCAATCGATGGCCTAGTGGATTTTTTACTACTAACATCGGGGAATTTCAAATCTTCACTAACAGCTGCATCCATGTAAAATATCGCCTTCCCGAAGTTGAAATATTGATATGCGGTCCAACCAATAAAGTAATATGGAGTTCCCTTGTGAATCTTCCGATATTGATCTAAGTCAATTTTGCTTAAAATTAATAACAACAATTCATACGCTTGTTGTCTCTCAAATGGATTGTGTATACCACTCATTACATTTCCCACTCCGAATTTTTCGAAAAAGGCATCAGCCTGAGTCGCATTTGAAATTTTTTTATATTCGGAAACGAGTTGTGAACTTCCAGGATAGGCTCTTATTGAAGTTGAACCGTTATTCACTTCCATATAAGACTTTTCATATTGATCGAGTAAAAGTTGAATTGACGAAATCATGGTAATTGAATTAAAAGTAAGATCAGGCAATATATTAATCGGAATTGATTTCGCTTATTTTGTTCCATTCTTTTATAAATTTAGTTTCTGCGGTTATGAAATAAGGGTCGATCTGCTTCACTTGCTCATAGAAAAATGCCATCGCCTCCGGCCAAAAGAGCAGTGCTGTGATCGATCCAAATGGAGGATTCCAAGTGCCCACCAATTTTCCATCTTTTATACTACCGTATAAATAAAGCATCGTATAAATAATCTCGGGGTCCTTTGGATAAAGAAAATCATTTTTGTCAATATCATCTTTGGATTCTTCTATGTATAGTAACTTAAGTCGAAGCATTATGGGAGACCATTCTTCGTAACTGTAGCCGTAAACCCTATCGAGTTCGCATAAAAAGACCTCATTTCCCTTAGGTTTAATGTCAATTATAAGAGACCAGCCTTCTTTATTCCATTTGTCAGCAATGGGCAGTGTCCAACCTATTGGAGGGTTGTCAGAAGGGCTAAGAATTTTGCTGAGTTCATCAGGTATAACTCCTTTATTACATCCGGCAAGTGAAACAGTGTCCTCACAAGTTAATCGGATTTGTCCATTATCAATTTGCCTCTTATGCCAATGATACATTGCAATACATTTTAAAACAATATACTGCCAAATCCAGATTGCAGAACAGGTATTTTCACGGTATTTTCATCAAATCAACCTTCTTAAATATACCCCCTACCCATTTTCAACGATCTCCCTTACCCGTCAACATCCGTCATCTCAGAGTAAACGGCAATACACTTAATAACATGCCACCTCTCACCCTCTAAGCGTCAGTGGCTACACATCCAAAAAAAAGCATAGATGCAGTATAGTTTATTTAAATATCCGAGTACAACTAGTGACACAGTGTACAATTAACACTGCAAGGCTTATACTAGTCTTAAATTTTATGCACCCACTCTAGCTTAAATTGATACCCCATCGCCTTTATCCGTTTGCGCATATCCTTTATGACAACTTTGGTGAAAAATGGCAGCGAAACCCTGACTCCTTTTTTGAGTATCCGATATACCACAGTGTGATTTGCCGCTACAACTGGGTTTCCAATAGTAGCAGCCAATGCGGGCTTAGCTCCCAATTTTGTTTCTACGCTTTGTCGATATGCCTGATCCGACAGCAGAGTGTAGGCAGAAACGTACCCTTGATTGAACAAATGACTTAGTTTGGAGGAAGCCCCGCCATCTTTGACGTGGGTGAAATGACCCGGCATTTCGAAAATATCGCATATCTCTATGGTATCTCTAGGACCATATCCACCAAATAGGCCTCGATCTAAAATCATATTATTGACAGTGATGGGATAATTGCTAAGATATTCCCGCTCATTTTTCCAGTTGGTGTTGCCCAGATCATTAAACTCATTAGCATCTGCCAGAAGGCTTGTGAATGCGTTATTGATGTCCAGAAAGAATGTGCGGCTTATAATAAACCAACTACCCTCCGACAAAATAAAATGACGTCGGTTGTGTGTTACTTCCGTTATTATCCAATCCAATAACAACCAGTGTTTTATTGCTATTTCTCCTTGAATCGCATTAATATGATACTGCTCCAAATTCTCTATCGTGAGCGATTCAATATCATAATCCTCCAAGTCTTTGATCAGGTCTTCCATGACAGGCAAAGTAAATTGCGTTCGTGACCGATAGCCTTTCACTTTAAAATGATCTACTAAATTATAATCAATGATCTCCGGGCAGGCCAATTGTAACGCCTCTTCCTGGCCACCCGCGAGTACTCTGTTCAACTGAACTAGCAGCTTTTGATTTAACTCATCTATTAAAGATTGATCTTTTACGGGCTGGATATTGTCGATCCATTTGTAATGACGCCTATAGGCGGTGCTCTGATAAGCATTCCAAATATCCGTAGATTTTTGCCGCAGCCCTGCTGCTGTCATGTTACAGTTAAGGGTCAGGGTATCGCTCCCCGACAAGACACTGCCAAAATCTTGCTCATTCGCCCTACCCGCTAAACTCTTAAGCATCTCTCTATCGATTTCAAAACCAAAGTCGTCCAGTTTGTTCTCCTTACTCAGTTGGGTACGCTTGTTGGTCACGATCACGTCTACTGTTTTAGAATCGATCGACTTTATCTTTTTGGGGTCAATCTTATTAAGTACAACCCGTAGGCCGAAGTCTCGTTCAAATGGAGCAATATTAAGTTTGGCAGCAGTATGCCCAAAGCTGTAAACGACCCATCTATCTTGAACTGGGATAAAAATGATCGCCACTGCCCCTTCGCTATTCAAATTCGGAATGGGCTGGTTGAGTCCTGTGTTAATGAAAGAGAGCCATCCTGGCGGATGAGAATAAGCGGTTCCGTAATAGAGAAAGGTTCCCGGAATTCCTGCCCAGTTGCCTACAGGTCCGGTAAGCCCATGGTCAGCCTTTAATAATGTAGGAATGGTCTTACCTGCTTTGGAGAGTCGTACAGTTAATTTCATCGATGGTTCTGTCAGTCAAATCGCGACGTAACGATCTATTGTTATTTAATAGCAATGAGCATCAAGTAGTGGGAAGCGTCACTTTTGACAAGTAACGGTGCCCCTTCTACAAAAAGCCAGGAAGACAGGTTTAATGTACCGGAGGAATTAGTTCTGAGAGAACCATTGAGTTTCGATAGGGAGATATATAATACTACACGGGAATATTGCCTGTTAACCATCCTACAACGACTTTTTTAACAGACGAATGAATAACCCTTATATAATAATAGTTACGAGAGAAATATCTCGTTCTTTCACTTTTCAGCTTTTTTTATATCGCTGGGGGGTCACAGCCAATTCATGTAATGGCCTCTACTCTACCTTGTTCCTAGTAACAAATCCCGGCTAATCAAATGCTTCTTCCCCATCCGGATAGTCTTGACAGTTCCCTCTTTAATCCATCGCCGGAGTGTCTCCACGCGTATATTCAGCACCAGGGATGCCTCAGAAATTGTCAGAAATGGCTTTCGGGTCAACTCCACCCAATCCACTGGATCATGCTTTAAATTCAAAGGCTCAACACGTATAATAGCCTTCGCGGCACCCAGTTTCTTATCCCGGTCAGCCTTCTTATATCCCTTTCTATTGCAGGCGTGGGAACAATAGCGCGTCCTGACTGTCTTGGCGGTAAACTCCTGTCCACACTGCGCACAAATCCGGCTGATTCTAATATTACTACTCATAGCAAGGTTTTTTGGAGGTCATATCTATTAAAAAAGAGACCGTTTGAGAGCGATTAGCATATTTTGCGAGCGTTTCGCTGCTATAATCTCCCCTCACAACCTGAAGATCACCCGAAATCTCATCGTAGTCCCAGATTCGTAACAATTTTTTGGCCATTAACGGCAAAAGAAAGCAACAAAAGGCAAAAGAAAACCCCTGATAATCAGGGGTCTCCAAATATATCGCGCATGAATCGTGCACCACACGCGCCCCGGCTACTTCCCAATACAAAACTTACTAAATATATAATCCAACCTATCCTCACTCGTAATCTCCCCCGTTATCTCCCCCAAATGATGCAAACAAACCCGAATATCCAACGCCAGCAAATCCCCCGGCAACAACTCATCGAGCCCCTTATGTATCGTCGCCAACGACGCAGACACCTGCTGCAACGCATGATAATGCCGCGCATTGGTAACAATAGTCCCCTCATTCGCAGCCTTCCCCTGCAACACCTGGTCGACAAGCCGCTGCCGCAGCACATCGATATGCCTCTCCTCCCGGGCAGAGATCAGCAGCTCCTGCGGAAAAGAAATCCGCGCCGCATCCTCCCCAACCGCATCCACCTTATTGCCAACAAGCAGGAAAGGCTTGCCCTTGGACAACAGCTCCCGACGCACCACAGCCACAGAAGCCGCATCGTCCCGAACGTCAAACAGGTACACGACCACATCCGCCTGCTCCATCTTCTCCAGGCTACGACCTACCCCGATCCGCTCGATGACGTCGGAAGTATGCTCCCGGATCCCCGCAGTATCGATCAACCGAAACAGGATCCCATCGATATTCAACACCTCTTCGATAGTATCGCGCGTCGTACCCGCTATCTCCGAAACAATAGCCCGGTTCTCATTCAACAACGTATTAAGTAAAGTCGATTTGCCCGCATTAGGTTTCCCCACGATCGCCACCGCGACACCATTACGGATCACATTGCCCAGACTAAAGGAAGCGAGAAGCCGGCCAGTGACATCCTCCGCCTCACCGATGAGATGATACAACTGTGTCCGGTCCGCAAATTCCACATCTTCTTGTGAAAAGTCCAGCTCGAGTTCGATCAGCGCGGAAAAAGAGATCAGCTGTTCACGTAAGTCACGCAACGCCCGGGAGAAGCCGCCCCGGATAGTATTCAACGCCGTTCGGGCCGAAGCCGCCGTATTGCTGGCTATCAGGTCCGCCACCGCCTCCGCCTGTGCCAGATCCAGCTTGCCGTTTAAAAAAGCTCTTTGAGTAAACTCACCCGCACGGGCAAGCCGCGCACCGGCATGCAGCAAAGCCTGGATCACCCTCTCCTGGACATAAGGACTGCCATGACAGGAGATCTCGATGACGTCTTCGCCAGTATAGCTGCGTGGTCCGCGGAAGAGGGATATGACGACCTCGTCCAATTGTTCGTCCCCCTCTTTAAGCACCCCGACATGCAGGGTATGAGAGGGTTGTTCCCGGAGGTCTTTGCCTATAAAAAGTTGATTGACAATATCAAAACTGATCTTACCACTCACCCTGATGACGCCGATCGCGCCAATTCCCGGCGGCGTCGCCAGCGCCACAATGGTGTCTTCCCAACCTGCGAGTTTACCTAACATAGTTGCAAAGGTATACTACCTTATTAACACCACCGTCCCCTTCCTCTGCACCACCACCCCATTTATATCCGTCCCCATCGCCATCCACACATAAACCCCCGTCTCCATAACCTGCCCCTTCACCGTCCCATCCCATCCAACACCCATATTACTCGTCGTAAACACCTGTCGCCCCCACCGATCGAAGATCGTAAAGTATTTCAACGTCCTGATCCCCGGAGTGATCGGCCGCAACAAGTCATTATGCCCGTCATTGTTGGGCGAAAAAGCACTGGGCACAAGGATATCCGACACCGCCAGCGCCTTCACGACCACCGTGTCCGTCCCTGTACACCCCGCACCGGTCGTCACCTTTATGATATAGTCAACTTCCTGCGGGGCGTTCAACGTCGCTATAGGATTTTGGATCAGGGGATCAGAAATACCGGTAGACGGCGTCCACTGATAGGTCGATCCGCCCGGGTCCGCGGGGCCCAGGGCATACAGCTGCACAGGCTGACCCACGGAGACGATCGTATCCGGACCGCCAACAACCTTAAACTGTGGCGTGACAAACACAGTCGCCGAGTCGGACTGCAGCGACGTACAGCCATTGGCGTCGGTGACCGACAACGCATAGGTAATAGTAGAATCCGGTCGCTGAACTATCGCATTGGAAGAATTTGGATTGAGAAGCCAGGTAGAAGGCGTCCATTGATAGGTCTTCCCGCCGCTGCCACGCAGAACCACCGTCTTCCCATAACAGGTCTCGGCATCCGGACCGGCATCGGGTACCGGGGCCGGATTGACCACGACGGTGACCTGGACGCTCTTAGCCGGACAAATGCCCCGGAACGCCGTCAAACTATATAAAGTAGTCGCGCCGGGCGAAGCTATCGGGTCCAGGATAGTAGGATCGTCCAGGCCATCAGTCCCGGACCACCTGAAATTCTCGCCATTGCTGACAGCCGGCAGCTGTATGCTTGCGCCTTCACAGATAGGCGGGATGGTTCCGATGGACACCGTAAGATCGTCATTCAGAGGGATGGTCACCGGAGTCGTGGGCGTGTAGCAGCCATTGACATCCATTATTCTCGCCGTCGCCGCCCCGCTGGGAAGACCGGAAAAGGTGTTCTGTGCGGAGAAATCGCCATTATTGAGCTGGTAGTCAAAAGGACCGTTGCCACCAATGGCATTGATCTGGAGACTGCCATCATTGTTGAGACAGGTTGCCGCCAGCGGAACGACGCTGATACCCGGGGCAGCGAGATCGGCGAGAAGCGTGTTATCCGTATTACTCGTTCCACTGCCGTCGAAAACCAGGAAATAGTAAGTTTGGTTGCCGATCAGATTGCTGAAAAGAAAGCTATTGGTGGGTGAGTTAAAAGGTCCGATAAAACCACTGCCCTCGTTGATAAAAAACGTATATGGGCCCATTCCAAAATTTGCATTAACGGTAATGGCCCCATTTGGAAAAGTACAGGTCGAAGCCTTCTGCCCAAAAGTCAACAATTGCGCCTGCCCTTCCCGTATCCCGGACAACAACACAATCAATAACAAAACAGGGTGTAGCCATAGCCTGACCAGATAAGGGTTCAAGGGTCTCCGCACCATATCGTAAAAAGGATCTTTTTCTAAAGATAATCAAAATAGCCGGCGACCCTATATATTAGGCCACCGGCTATTCAAAATCCTTAGTTACCATCCCCTATCCGGAAGGTTATCGGCTGACGCTTGTAGGACTTGACCTGCCGGCCATTCTGGATCGCCGCCGTCCACAGACCACTCTTCTTTATGACCCTTACCGCCTCTTCACGAAGACCACCCGATTCCGGACCACTGACCGCCTGCACATTGCTGACATTGCCCTTTTCATCCACGATGAATTGCACCATGACCACACCACTGATCTCATTGTTCTGCGCATCGTCGGGGTAATGCAGGTTCCTGTTGAGAAATCGCAGCCAGCCCTCGGCGCCCGTGGGATACGTAGACTCGATCTCCACCGTTGTGAAGATCACGTCGTCAGCCTCCTTCTTCGGTGCTTCCACGATACCTTTGGCAACTCCTTCTGAGGCCGGAGGTGCAACAACACCCATATCGTCACCACCATCCTTATTCACCGTCCCGATGCGGACATTGTCCAGCTCAGCCTGTTCCGGTGGTTTCTCATCGGGCTTTACCTGCTCGTCAGGCACGACGGCCGGCGGCGTAAAGATCCGCGTCGCTACCGGTGGCACTATCACCCTTGGCGGCGGAGGGGGCGGCGGTGGCGGAACGTCATCCGGCGCCTTAGCCAGCTGCACCGTGTCCACATAGACAAGGTTGGCCACCTTCTTCGTCCCGCGCCCCGATACGATCCCACCCACAAAGATCAGCAGTATCACCGTACCCATCACAGCGATCGCCTTATAAAGACGCCTGTTATACGTCTTGCGCAGATCATACGCACCGTATTCTTTGTTCCTGCCCTCGAAGAGGATATCGAGGATGTCAGCTTGTAGAATTTTGTTCGATTCCATATGAAATAGTATTTGATACTAAGACGCCGGAACGAACCGATTCCATAAACAAAAACACTCGAAACCCTTTACCAATAAGGGTTTCGTAAAAAACAAGCGATGCAGGATCATGCCATTTCCATAAGCGCGCCGCCAACTAATTCATAACACTCCCGCATAGCCGCAAATAAAAAAATCCCCTCCGTGAGGAGAGGATTTGCTATTCGCAAAAAAAATAATTATGCGTTGACTACTTACTGCGCTTCGAGCTTGAACACGATCGGCTGCTTCTTGTAAGACTTAACCTGCCGTCCGTTCTGAACCGCGGGTGTCCACTTACCACTCTTCTTGATCGCCCGGACAGCTTCTTCACGAAGACCACCCGACTCAGGACCGCTGATCGCCGCAACATCACTCACGTTACCCTCCTTGTCCACGATGAACTGAACAACTACAGTACCCTGTATTTCGTTGTTGACAGCGTCGTCGGGGTAACGGAGGTTCTTGTTCAGGTAACGCAGCCAGGCCGCAGCACCACCAGGAAATTCAGACTCGATCTCCACCTTTGTAAAGGTCTTGTCATAGTCTTCCTCATCCTTTTTTGGCGCCTCAACTACACCCTTACCCGCATCAGATACAGGAGGAGCAGTAATACCTTCGTCCTTGATACCTTCCTGGTTAACCGTACCGATCTTCGTGTCTTCCAGTTTCTCTTGTTCCGGTGGCTTTTCTTCTTCCTTCACCTCGTTGTCTTTTACAATCTTGGGAGGAGTGAATTTGGCCATTTCCACCTTGGGAGGCTCGATCTTTGGAGGAGGAGGCGGTGGCGGCTCGTTTTTCTTTTCTTCTTTGACCTCTTCAAGCTGAACGTCCTGTACAACCAGGGCCTTCTTTTGCTTGCTGGTATCCAGATTTGATACAAAGTACCAAATGAATAACAACAAAACTACGATGGCAGTGCCAACTATCGCCTTGATAATGCGACTGTTGTAGCTCTTCCGCAGCTCGTAAGCGCCGTACTCCTTGTTCTTACCCTCGAAGATAATGTCAAGGATGTCAGCGGTTAGTATTTTGTTAATTTCCATTATAAATGGTTTAAATATAATTTGATCCAAAAGTCTAAATCCAAAACAAGCCTTTTGGCCCAAAATGTCTAATAATTGGCCTTCGGCCGGTGAAACTCCGTTTCACTTGGTTATGAACCCAGGGTCCACTTCATTTAGATTCAAAACCACCCGGATTCCATAAAACCCGACTGATTTATTTTACGCCATTCGCAGACTCAGTCGCCTCGATGAACTTGTATTCATCGGGAGAGATATTTACGAGAGCGTAACGCTTTACGTCGTCGATCTTCATTTCATCCAGCATGTCTACTGCATTCTTGTAGGTAGCATCCTTGGTTGGCTTGATGATCACCATGAAATCCTTCGGGTCAGTCCTTCTTTTCTTATCCAGGATAAGATCCCGGATACCCTTGAAGGTGCTCTGCTGCAGCTTGGAAGGATCCAGGCCTTCGTAATAATAAACCATATTTGCCTTGGAAGGCATGACGGTAAAAGCCGCCGATTCCTTCAGCTTATTCTGGTCTTCTGGTTTTTCAACATCCTTTGGCAGGTTCAGCTTCATTGCCGTCGGCTGACTCATGGTCGTCGTAAAGATGAAGAAAGTGATCAGCAGAAAACCCAGATCCACCATCGGAGTCAGATCCACTCTCGTGGACTGCTTCTTGCTTTTCTTGACGCCAGGACCCTTTTTCTTGTGTCCCCCGCCAGAGGTATCCATTTCTGCCATGGTAAATAGCTTTTTTTAAAGTTACAAATTTTCGCCTATTGCTCCGAGCTCTTGTTCCCGGATGCCGTCTGGATCTTGTCCAGCTCAGATCCCATTGGCGGTGCTACCGGATTGGTTATCAGCTGAAACTTCAACTGGTCATTCTTCTTGAAGGCATACACGACGCCATCAAAAGAAGGATATTTAGCCGCATCGTCACCCTTTACCAGCAGGTTCATCTTTGTACCCTGGAAGGCGCCTACTGCCGCACGAACCCAGTCGATCATTTCGTTATTCAGGGTGTCCGTAACGGGAATACCCGGCAGAACAGCGTTTTTTGTTTCCTCAGGCGACTTGTCCAGATAAGACTTCAGCATCGAAAAAGGAACCCCGATGTACGAACTCGGATTAGTGACGAAATTCTTCTTTTCGGCATCGGTCAGACCCAGGTTCTTCGCGGTATTCACCGCATCGATGATATCCGCCTTTTCAGTCGGATTCCCGTCGCTGACACTGAAATAAACCTTAGCGTCCTTGTCCATCGTGATGAGTACCACGTTCTTATCCGGGGCGATCTTGGATGACACCGAGTTAGGGGTCACCACCGTCAGCGCCTCAGGCGGCTTGAATTTGGTTGCTAAGATGAAGAAAGACAGCAGCAAAAAGGCGACATCACACATGGCCGTCATGTCGATGTTCGTGCTTTTACGCGGTATTTTGGCTCTTGGCATTTTAAATAATTTGATTGATGATTTTTACAAGTCTTTTTCCATTACCTGGAATAAGACTCATTTGTTTCTCTTTTCCACAAACGGATGGACCGGGACGGGCCATCGCGCCTGAAAGGCGCAGACTTTTAGCCCCGGTTAGGCGTCGCGAAGCGAGGCCGCAGCGGAGCCAGAGGTCTTTATTTGTATAAAGAAGCAAAGCTCTGCGTCAGCGTGAAACCACTCTCATCGATACCATAAGTGATACCATCGATCTTTGTCGTGAACACGTTGTACATGATGATCGCAACAGCGGAAGTACCGATACCCAGAGCCGTGTTGTACAGGGCTTCAGAGATACCCTGGGACAGACGCTGAGCGGCTTCACCACCACCACTGTCACCAAGTGCTGCGAAGGACTTGATCATCCCGATAACCGTTCCGAGCAGACCCATCAGGGTGGCAACCGAAGCGATAGTGGAAAGGAATACCAGGTTCTTTTCCAGCATCGGCAGCTCCAGGGAGGTAGCTTCTTCTACTTCTTTCTGGATAGCCAGTACCTTCTGTTCTGTATCCAGCTCAGTGCTGGTGATCATTTCCTTGTACTTGCGAAGACCTGCTTTCATTACATTACCTACAGAACCCTTCTGCTTGTCGCACTCAGCGATGGCGGCATCAACATTCTTATTGGCAAGATGATACTGTACTTTACGGATGAACTCAGCGATATTGCCGGTACCCGTAGCCTTCGAGATCGTCATGAAACGCTCGATCACAAAAGTCAGTACGGTCAGCAGAGCGCCGATCAGGATCGGTACGATGATACCCCCAAGATACATACGGGCGATATTTGTTTTTGGTCCGTTCTGATCGGGCCAGAATCCACCGGCAGCATCGGGTTTTGTAAAATTGCCATCGGCGCCTATGATAAATCTCCAGATAATGTAGCCTGCAATAATACACACCAACGGTGCGACCCAGGAAATCGAATTACCCCTTTTCTTCGGTTGAACGGATGAAGAGCTTTTAGCTGCTGTCGCTGCAGTCGGTTTTGTTTCAGCCATGATCGTTTGTTTTTAGTGTTTTAAAAAAATTGAAGTATGTAATAGAAAATGATTGTACAATTCTAAGGAAAAAAGCTTTTCAATAGATAAAATTGGATGCTTAATTTTTATAAGTCACACAAGATAAGGAATTTTCACAAAGTAAAAACCAAAGTATCCGGCCTGAATATGGTCACTCAGGAAACGATCAATAGCCCGCCACGACACATTCCGGGCCCCATTTATGAGAGGAGCTCAGAGCCTTAACCAGGAGGCGTAAATTACGTTTTTTTTGTTATCAAGAAGAAATCGATGTTATAACTAATTTATTTGTTTGTAGTTAATAACAGGGAAAAAATAGTTAAAATAAAGATAGCACCTTTGTACAAGTTCGTACAAGCGCCGGCCGGTGCGTCCTACTCGTACCGCAGCGCTTCGATCGGATTTAACCGGGATGCCTTATACGCCGGATAGAGACCGGCCAGCAGCCCCACCAGGCTGCAGATGATAACCCCGACTATGACCCAGGCCCAGGGCACGACAAACCCCGTCGACAGCACCAGCGAGAATATATTTCCCACGATAACCCCCAGCACTACCCCGATGACAGCCCCCATCAGGCTGATCAGCACCGACTCCCAAAGGAACTGCTGCCGCACATTCCTCTTTTTCCCGCCGATCGCCTTCACCAGCCCTATCTCCTTGGTCCTCTCGGTCACCGCTACCAGCATGATATTCATCAGGCCAATGGCCGCCCCCAGCAGGGTGATGCCTCCTATAATAATGGCGCTCAAAGTAATAAAGCTCAGGTTCTTTAACAACAGCGCCACAAAAGTGTCACTCTTGTCGATCATGAAGTTGTCCGCTTCCGTCACATCCAGCCGCCGGACCGGCCGGAATACGCCTTCTGCCTGGTCGATGGCCCCGTCGATGAGTTTTACATCCGGAACCTTTACCTGTATATTAAAGGAGGCGTTGGCATTCGTATTAAAGAATCGCCGTACGTTATTATAGGAGGTGATGATGATGTTATCATAGCTCATCCCGAAAGTAGAACCCCTTTCCTCCAATACCCCGATGACCCTAAAAGGCAGATTGTTGACACGGATTATCTTTTCCACAGGCGCTTCCGGGTTGGATCCGAAGAAACGCCGGGCGATGGCGCTTCCGATGATACACACATTCCGCCCCGACTGGATGTCCAGCGAATTCAGATTCCGGCCGGTCGCCAGGCTGAAGCCGTTGAGCTCTGCGTAATATTCATCCCCGCCCACGACCCGTATATTCGGATTGGTCTTTTTGCTCTCAAGCGAGACGATGGCGTCCTGGACCCCGTTGAAATTCAATGAAACGACAGATGGATACTGATACCGGGCCAGAAAGGTCTCGGCCTGCGTTTTGGTGATGGGCACCAATGAATTGGACTTCTTCTGCCGCAGCCCCTTTCGCTCCGACTTTACCCCTCCCCCATTGAAATTGAACCATTTCCGGTAGTGGATGGTAAAGCCATTGGCCCCCATAGCCGAAAAACTCTCGGTGAACTTCTGCTTCATCGCATTGATGGCCGTATTGATACCCACCAGCGCCATGATCCCGAATGCGATGATCGCGACAGTGATCCCCGTGCGGAGTTTGTTGCTTCGTACCGTCCGGAAAGCCAGGGCAAGAGTGTCCGCATTCTTCATGGTCGGGCAAGTTACCAAAAACCGGCATTACCACCAAGTAGCCGCAGCAGGCGCCAAACCTACCAGGTATAAGGCAATTTGGAGAGAAATCCCAGCAGGGTCTGCGGCCAGATCCCCAACACCAGCACCACGGCAGCCAGCACCACCAGCAGGCCCTTGAACCCGGCGCTGGGTTCGGCCTCGGTCGTTCCATCGCCTTCCTTGAAGTACATGGCCTGGATAACCCGGAAGTAGTAATAGACGCTGACCGCAGCGCAGAGCACGGCAAAGATGACCAGCCAGAGATAATGGCCCGAAGAGACCACGGCCGCCAGCATATAGTATTTAGCAAAAAAGCCGCCGGTCAGGGGGATGCCCGCCAGCGAGAGAAGGAATATCGTTACCGTAGCGGCCAGCACCGGCTGCTGCCGCGCCAGTCCGTTGAACCCTTCAAATGTATAGTCCTTCATCCGGATCAGGACAGCAAATATGCCGATGGTCGCCACGCTGTATGCCGCCGCATAGAGCAGCATGCCCTGTTTGGAGACCGAGTTCAGCGCCAGCAGGGCCAGCAGCATAAATCCGGCCTGCGCAATGGAGGAATAGGCCAGCATCCGTTTGACACTTTGTTGAAAAACCGCCGTCACATTACCTATAAATAAGGTAGCCGCCGTAATGATAGCCACAAAGATCTGCCACTTGTCCTGGTTTTCCCCAAATCCCTCATCAAACAACCGCACAAAACCAATAAAGATAGAGACCTTGACGATGGTCGCCATAAAGGACGTAAACACCGTCGGGGCGCCGTCATAGACGTCCGGCGTCCAGAAGTGAAAAGGCGCCGCCGAAACCTTAAAGGCCATCGACACCAGCAACAGCAAAAGCCCCGATATAAAGACCGGGTTCGTTTTTACCGCTCCGGCCGACCAGAGATCATCGATAAAAAAGGTACCCGTCGCGCTCGCGCCATATAAGAAAGCGATCCCCAACAGCATCAGACCCGTCGAAAAAGAGCCCATCAGGAAGTATTTCAGCGCCGCTTCATTACTTTTCAGGTTGCGTTTGTCACTGCCCGTCAATATATACAGCGGAATGGAGATGATCTCGATACCCAGGAACAACATCAGCAGCGTATTAAAGGTCGTGACTATCGCCACCCCGCACAATACAAAGAAGATCAGCGCAAAGTATTCGGCCAGGTTATGCCCTACCTTTTCCATGTCGCGCCCGCTCAACAGTACGAGCAGGAGCGTGCTCGCAAACGCAATGCCGTTACCCAGCAGCCCAAACGTATCAAAGTACAGCATCTTATGCACGTTGATCGAGACATGCATCCCGGTCATGTCCGCACAGTTGGCCAGCAACAGCAGCACGAGGCCCAGAATAGCCGTGTTTCGGATAGCCGTTTTACTTTTCGTAAAAATGCCGCTGAACATCATGACGATACCCCAGATTGCCGAAAGTAATATTGCGTTCATAGTCTTCTTTGATCTTTATTATTTGACCATCACCAGGTCAACTATTTAGCATCCGTTGCGACGCTCCCTTGTACTACAATTTATAGTTCATCTTTGTCAAAATCATCTCTGCAGTCTCCTTTGTCAGATCCAGCATCGGTTTCGGATACACCCCAAACACCAGTATCAGCGCCACAATAGCCACCAGCGCGAGCTTCTCATTCATCTTTATATCCACGCCCTTCGCGGTCAGCGCGTTCGTATTGCCATAAAAGACCCGCTGGATCATATTCAGCGTATACACCGCACCCAGTATGATCGACAAACCCGCCACCACCGTATATACCACATTGTATTGCGTAGCGGTCGAGCTGAAGATACCGCTATACAGCAACAGCTCACCCACAAAGGCATTCGTCAGCGGCAGCGCAATATTCGCCAGCGCCACAATGACCAGCAGTATCGCCAGACCCGGCGCCTTCTGCGCCAGACCGCCCAGCTCGGAGATCTTCCGGGTACCAAACTGCCTTTCGATCAGGGCCACCACGATCCACATCCCCAGTATGTTGATGCCATGACTGAACATCTGGATCATAACGCCCTGCATGCCGCTGGACGTCGTCGCAAATATCGCCAGACACATCAATCCGACGTGGGCTATGGAAGAATAGGCGATGAGGCGTTTCAGGTCGTCCTGTTTCAGGGCCACCAAAGAAGCATAGATCATCCCGATCATACAGCAGAAAGACACCGTGTCCCCCCACTGCCAGGAGCCGACCGATATCACCGGCACCAGCCAGCGCATCACGCCAAAAAGCCCCATCTTGACCATGATGGCACTCAGAACCATCGTCGTAGCCGTAGGAGATTGCTCATACGCATCCGGCTGCCACGTATGCAGCGGCCAGATAGGCATCTTGATCGCAAACGCGATAAACAGCAGCCAGAAGATCCAGGTCTGATCCTTAGCAGCGATCTTCGAATGCAAGGCATAGAACGATTGCATCGAGAAGCTGTGATCGGGCGTATGCCAGTACAGCCAGATGATACCCACCAGCATCAGCAGACTGCCCACAAACGTATAGACAAAGAATTTAAAGGTAGCCGCAATCCTTCTCTCTCCACCCCACTGCGAGGACAGGAAGTATACAGGGATCAGCGCCAGCTCCCAGAAGAAGTAGAACAACAGCGCATCGGTCGCCACAAATACACCGATCAATCCCGCCTGCGACAACAACATCAACGCATAAAAATTCCAGGCTTTCTTATACTGCTCCCGCCAGGTCGCGATAAAGATCAACGGGAAGGACACCGCCGTCAGAAGCGACAGTATCGTCGACAGCCCGTCCAGACCGACGGCAAAACGGCTTCCCAGATCGGGCAGCCATTCGACATTGGCATGCAGCATCGGGCTGGTCTTCGCCAGTGTAAGCCCCCAGAGGCTGACGATCAGCGTCGCCAGGGAAGACAATAGCGCCCAGACCTTGGCATTCCTTTCGTTTTTGATCAGGAAGCCAACCAAACCCGTGACCAGTGGCACCAAAATAAGTAGTACAGGAACCATATCTATTTCTTTACAAAAAGTTCAACAAGGAATAAAACGATAATACCCACGACCATCAGCAGCACATATCCACCAACCTGCCCGCTCTGCAGCAGACGCAGCTGACGACTGCCATATTGCACCAGCCTTCCCACCCCATTGACGATGCCGTCGATGATGTTCTTTTCAAAAAAGACCAGGAATTGCGCCAGCAGATCCAGCGGCTTTACGATAATGGCATTATAGAGTTCGTCGACATACCATTTATTGGCCAGGACCTTTCCAAAGCCGGTAGGTTCTGCAAGGTCGGGTTTGCTTTTAAACCGGAACCAGGCGCCGACAGATACCGCGAGCGCCAGCACCGCAGCCAGCACCATCAGCCCTATCTCCGTCCCATGACTTAGCTCAGGCGCGGCAGCCGTCTCACCGGCCAGTACAGGAGAAAGGAATTTTCCAAGGATATGCGCATTGGGGGCCAGCGCCTCGGGAATGCCCAGGAACCCGGCAAATACCGCGAGAATGGCCAGCACTACCAGCGGGATAGTGATCGCAGAAGGACTTTCGTGTAAATGGTGCTCTTGATCGTGCGTACCGCGGAACTGCCCGCTAAAGGTCATCGCAAAAAGCCGGAACATATAAAACGCCGTCAGCAGCGCCGTGAAAAGACCGACAGCATAATAAACGGGGTTCTTAGCATAGGCCGCAGCAAGTATCTCATCCTTCGAGAAGAAACCGGAGAAAGGCGGGATACCCGCGATAGCGATACAGCCTATAAGCATGGTCAGGCTCGTCACCGGCATAAACTTTTTCAGCCCACCCATCTTCTTCATATCCTGTTCACCGCCCATGGCATGAATGACACTACCCGCCCCAAGGAACAGCAGCGCCTTGAAGAAGGCATGGGTCATCACATGGAAGACCGCACCCGTATACGCGCCTACCCCAAGACCAAGGAACATATATCCAAGCTGGCTCACGGTAGAGTAGGCCAGCACTTTCTTGATGTCATCCTGCTTCAGCGCGATAGTAGCCGCCAGCAGGGCCGTCAGCAGACCTATCACCGCTACGACACCCTGTGTTACCGGGGTGAGGTCATAAAGGACATGGCTGCGGGCGATCATATATATACCTGCCGTCACCATCGTAGCGGCATGGATCAGGGCAGACACCGGGGTGGGACCCGCCATCGCATCCGGAAGCCAGGTATATAAAGGGATCTGCGCCGACTTGCCGGTGGCGCCTACAAAAAGCAGGAGCGTTATCGCCGTCAGCGTGCCCACCTTAGCCGAATGGGCATGGGAGAAGACCTCGCTAAAGGTCACCGAACCAAACTGGTTGATCATCAGAAAGACCGCGATCAGGAAACCAAGGTCCCCGATACGGTTCATGATAAACGCCTTTTTAGCCGCATTCCCGTATTCCAGGTTTTTAAACCAGTACCCGATCAGCAGGTAAGAGCAAAGCCCCACACCTTCCCAACCGATAAAGAGAATGATAAAGTTGGCGCCCAGCACCAGCAGTAACATCGAAAACACAAAAAGATTGAGGTAAGAAAAATACCGCGCAAAATGCGGGGCTTCTTCCTCATGCATATAAGAAGTAGAGTAAAGATGGATGAGAAAGCCGACGCCGGTAATGATGAGCAAGAACAGGACAGACAGTTGGTCCACCTGGAAAGCAAACGGTATGCTCAGCTTACCGACACTGATAAAGTCGAAGAAGGTCACGACCACTGGTTCAAAACCCGGCTGTCTTACCTGCCCGAAGATCAGCAGGCTGACGACAAACGACAGAAGTATCGTGCCACTGCCGATGATACCGGTCAGCGATTTCGAAAGACTGTTCCTGAATAACCCGTTAATAAGGAATCCGATCAACGGCAAGACAGGAACTAACCAAACTAATTGAATGTTCATACGCTGGCTTTGGCTTCGGCCACTTTTTTCTCCCGCGAAGCAGGGGGAAAAATGGCAATTTGATTCTAATGTTTTAGTCTATTCAAAAAATTAACATCTATCGAATGCGTATTTCTATACATCATCACGATGATCGCCAGTCCCACACTAACTTCCGCCGCCGCAACCACCATGATGAAGAAGACGAAGAGCTGCCCGTCGATCCCCGCATTCGGGTTCGTAGCCGCCAGCGCATGAAAATGCATCTTTGAAAATGCCACAAGCAATAAGTTGACGGCGTTCAGCATCAGTTCCACACACATGAAAATGATAATCGCATTCCGGCGCGTCAGCACACCGGCCACCCCGATGCAGAACAACGCTACGGACAGAAATATGTAATAGTTTATCGGCATAAATACAACTTAGTTCATTTTTATCATACCTCTTTATCCTCTCCGGCCGTCTATGACGGCCTGCTACCATTTTTGTCTGCGACTATTCGTCGCGGAGCTCCCTCCGCTCACTCCCGCTTTCCAATGACAACCACACCCACCATCGCACTCAAAAACAGCACACTGCTGATCTCAAACGGCACCACATAATCCTGGAACAGACTCAACCCCAGGTTATGGATCAGCCCAATATCTCCTTTATTCATTTGGGCGATCTGCGTCTTCAGGTCCGCCCGCTTCAAGGCCGCAACCAATACCAGCAACAGCGATCCCCCCGTTACCACCCCCGCGATCTTCAGCCAGCGATTCTTCTGCGGCTCGGTCTCCGCATTCAGATTCATCAGCATAAAAACGAAAAGGAACAATACCATAATGGCGCCGGCATAAACGATGAGGTTGACGATCGCCAGGAACTGGGCGTCAAGCAGAATATAATGGCCCGAGATCGCCACGAATACGACGATCAGCCACAACACACTGTGCACAGGATTCTTGCTTATCACAACCAGGATAGCGCCGAAGATAGCCAGTATACTTAAAAACCAGAACAGAACGTGCGTAATACCCATTTAGCTATTGTTAATAAGATTATTGATTCTGACCATGAGTACCCCTGGCCTTCGCGAACTCTTCCGGCTGCGTCAGCGGATCCGGTATCAACAATTCCTCCTTCCCATAAATAAACCCTTTCCGCGTATAGTTGGCCGGTGCAAAGGTTTCTGACAGATAGATGGCGTCCTTCGGACAAGCCTCTTCACAAAGTCCGCAGAAAATGCACCGCAGCATATTGATCTCATATTTTGCCGCGTACTTTTCCTCGCGGTACAGGTTCTCTTCCCCGGGCATCCGCTCGGCGCCTTCCATCGTGATGGCCTCGGCGGGACAGGCCACGGCGCAAAGACCACAGGCTGTACAGCGTTCGCGTCCCTGCTCATCCCGGTTTAGGACGTGCAGACCGCGGAACACAGGGCTGAAAGGCCGCGTCTTCTCGGGATAGTTGACCGTGGGCTTTTTCTTGAACATGTGCCCGAAGGTGATAGACATCCCCTTGGCAATGGCCGGCAGATACATCCTCTCCCACATCGTCATTGGCTTGCGACTTACCGTCTTCGCTCTGCTCGTTAATGGTTGCATAAATTGTTATTTATTATCGCCTTGCGGCGCAAATATAATTAAAAATGCCAGTGGTTCAACTTCAGCAAGACCACGAAACCCGTGACCAGCATATTGATCAGCGACAAGGGTATCAGCACCTTCCATCCCAGGTTCATCAGCTGGTCATACCGGAAACGAGGCAGGGTCCAGCGCACCCACATAAAGAAGAAGATAAAAGCTACGATCTTCACAAACAGGCTCAGGGCCTGCAGGATCGCAACCGGGTTCTGCCCCCAATGCTGCGCCAGCGCCCCGTCATTTACAAACGGGATATCATATCCGCCGAAATACAGCGTCGACATCACGGCACTGCTGATAAATACATTGATATATTCTGCAAAAAGATAAAAACCCAGCTTCATGGACGAATATTCCTGGTGGAAGCCCATGTTCAGCTCGCTATCCGCTTCCGACAGATCGAAGGGCGTCCGGTTACATTCCGCAAACGCACAGACCAAAAAGATCAGGAAACCTAGCGGCTGGAGCAAAAAGTAATAGTGTCCTACCTGTTGCTGTTTTACGATAGTGCCCAGGCTCAGACTGCCGGTTATCATTAGCAGCGCGATGATAGCAAGCCCCATCGCCAGTTCGTAGGAGATTATCTGCGACGCGCCGCGGATCGCCGCCAGCAGTGAAAACTTATTGTTGGAAGCCCAGCCCCCGATCATGACCCCGTATACCCCCATGCTGACCACACCGAAGATATAGAGGATACCTACATTGACATCGGCGATCTGCATGGAGATGTTCCTTCCAAAAAGATGAAAATGACTGCTCCAGGGAACGACCGCGCTGGTCATCATGGCCGTCAGCATGGCCAGACCCGGACCCAGGATAAAAAGGAAACGGTTGGAAGAATTTGGGATGATCTCCTCTTTCATAAAGAGCTTCAGACCATCAGCCAGCGGCTGTAAGATGCCGCCAGGTCCTGCCCGGTTCGGCCCGCGGCGATCCTGCATGAACGCGGCAACCTTCCGTTCGGCATAAGTCTCGTACATCGCGATCACCAGCGATATAGTGATAATGATGAGTATCAGTACAGCTTTCTCGATCAATAAAGCCCAGTCCATAGCAAGTAATAATGGATGCATATATCTTTTTTATCGTACTCCGGCATTTTTAGCATTCTCCTGGCTCGCCTCATTCGGCGCCTCGAAATCCGTCGAATGCGAAGGTCCCTGGATCTTCGACAGATCTATTGCCGGCCTGTTCACCTCGCTCACAGCGTGAATATCCATCAGCAGCTGGGGCTTCCGCCCGTCAAGCACGTCATACAGCACCTCCTGCGGCCTCTGGACGCCAACATAATGTCCCTGCGAGATGACACTGTGACGGCTTATCTTCGTCGGGCCTTCAATTTCCCAGTCACTGGTCTCCTTCTTCTCAAAGCGGCATTCATTACAGATCCAGTCCTTTACCTCACCCCATTCATCCTTGCGTGCCGTAACACGAAACACTTCATTGCCGCGATACCAGAGGGTCACCTTACCATTGCATTTCTCGTGATTGCAGTTGCGATGCGCATCCACCGGTTTGAGGAACCAGACGCGATTCTTGAACCGGAACGTCTTATCCGTCAGCGCGCCTACCGGGCAAACATCGATGATATTCCCGATAAAGTCGTTGTCCAGCGATTTCTTGATATAGGTAGCGATCTCGGAATGGTCACCGCGATCGAGGATTCCGTGAGCACGTCCGTCCGTCAGCTGATCGGCCGTAAATACGCAGCGATAACACAGGATGCAACGCGTCATATGCAGCTGGATATAAGGACCGAGGTCATGTTTTTCAAACGTCCTTCTGGGGAATTCATACCGGGTCGTGGGCAGACCATTGTCATAGCTGAGGTCCTGAAGCGAACATTCCCCCGCCTGGTCACAGATGGGACAATCCAGCGGGTGATTGATCAGCAGCATTTCCACAACGCCATTGCGGGCGTCGATCACCTTCTCGCTGGTGATATTCTTTACGACCATGCCATCCATGACATTGGTACGACAGCTGGCTACCAGCTTTGGCATCGGCCTCGGGTCGGCAGTAGAGCCCGCCGCCACTTCCACGAGACAGGTGCGACATTTACCGCCGCTGCCCTGCAGCTTGGAGTAATAGCACATCGCCGGAGGCGCCACGTCCCCGCCAATCCGCCGGGCGGCAGTCAGGATGTTGGTACCCGGTTCCACCTCTATCGTGATATTGTCGATCGTTACCTTAAATAATTTCTTTTCTTCAGCCATTGTTATATTTTTTAAGCTGGCGTAGCAATTTCTAAAGGATCAGCATAGTGCGCCAAACCATAATTCCGCACCAAACACTCCTGCGGATTATCGACATGCCATTCAAACTCATCGCGGAAGTGACGTATCGCCGCCGCAATTGGCCAGGCAGCTGCGTCACCCAACGGGCAGATGGTATTCCCTTCGATCTTACGCTGGATATCCCAGAGCAGGTCGATATCGCTTTTCTTTCCTTTACCGCCGTCGATGTTCTTCAGGATCTTTTCCATCCAACCCGTTCCTTCCCGGCAGGGACTGCACTGTCCGCAGCTCTCATGACGGTAGAAGCGCGCCAGCGTCAGCGTATTCTTCACCACGCACTGGTCCTCGTCGAGCACGATAAATCCACCCGAGCCCATCATAGAGCCCTTTGGAAACCCGCCGTCCGCAAGACTTTCGTAGTTCATCATCCGGGTCTCGCCTTTCACTGTCTTTAACAACAGGTTCGCGGGCAGGATGGGTACACTACTACCGCCGGGGATACAGGCCTTCAGCCTCTTCCCGTTGGGAATGCCGCCGCAATATTCTTCTGAATAAATAAACTCTTCTACCGAGATCGTCATGTCTATCTCATATACGCCGGGTCTGTTGATATTGCCACACGCCGAAAGCAGTTTGGTCCCCGTCGACTTCCCAACCCCGATCTT
Source organism: Puia sp. (assembly GCA_036499285.1). Lineage (GTDB taxonomy): Bacteria > Bacteroidota > Bacteroidia > Chitinophagales > Chitinophagaceae > Puia. The sequence goes on from DASYEB010000050.1 coordinate 35,871, forward strand.
CGCATATTCTTCACCACCCATATTGATGATGGGCACTACTGCCGCAAGCGTTTCTACATTGTTGACGACGGTAGGACGATCCCAAACACCCCTTACAGCCGGGAAGGGGGGCTTGATCCTTGGATTACCGCGTTTGCCTTCGAGGGACTCGATCAGCGCCGTCTCTTCACCGCAGATATACGCGCCGGCTCCCCGGTGTACATAGATCTCGCAGTCGAAGCCGGTTCCCAGGATGTTCTTTCCCAGCCAGCCATTGGCCTTTGCCTCATCGATGGCCTTCTCGAGGATGTCGGGGATCCAGGCATATTCGCCGCGGATATAGATATAGGTAGCCTTGCTGCCCAGCGCATAGGAAGAGACGATGAGTCCTTCTATCAGCAGGTGGGGCAGGAATTCCATCAGGTAGCGGTCTTTGAATGTCCCGGGTTCGGACTCATCCGCATTACAGACAAGGTGACGGGGTACTCCATCGGGTTTGGCAAGAAAGCTCCATTTCAGACCGGTCGGGAAACCGGCGCCGCCACGACCACGCAGGCCGCTTTTCTTTACCTCTTCTGTCACCTGGTCCGGGGTCATGTTCTTCAAGGCCTTTTCCACACTCGCATAACCGCCTTCACGACGCCATACGTCATAAGTGCGGATGCCTTCCACCTTTACTTTTTCTAATAATACTTGTCTGCCCATAATAAGCTTTTATCAACCCCGCCAATCGGCCGGGACATTAGTTATTCGTTGCAGCAGTGTTTCTGCATTCTTCAATTATCTGATCGACCTTTTCCGGTGTCAGATGCTCCCGGAAGAATTTGCCCAGCTGCATCATCGGGGCATAACCGCAGGCGCCAAGACATTCGGTCGTCTTTAATGTAAAAAGACCATCGGCAGTCGTCTCGCCAACGTTGATACCCAGCTTCTTTTTTATATACTCGATGATGTCATCGCTGCCACGCAGCATACACGGCCCCGTCTGGCATACTTCGAACATATACCGTCCGACGGGTTTCATGTTGTACATGGAATAGAAGGTCGCCACTTCATATACTTCGATAGGCTCGATCTTCAGGATCGTCGCCACATAGTCCATCGTCTCCGGGCTGAGCCATCCCCCGAATTCTTCCTGTGCAAGGTGAAGGATCATCAGGATAGCGCTCTTCTGCTTGCCTTCCGGATACCGGGCAATGATCTCGTCTACCTTCTTTAGCTTCTCGTCTGAAAATTTAACCATCTTAAAACTTTTTATGCATCCATTTCCCCGGCAATCAGGTTTAGCGAGCTCATAACAATTACGGCATCACTTAACATCGCACCTTTCGTCAGCTCTGAATATGCCTGGTAATAGATAAAACAAGGTCTTCTGAAATGCAGTCTATAAGGCGTCCGTCCTCCATCACTGATCAGGTAATACCCGACCTCGCCATTGCCCCCTTCGACAGAGGTATACACTTCGCCGGGAGGAATTTCCGTCTCACCCATGACGATCTTGAAATGCCAGATCAGCGATTCCATCTTCGTATAGACATCCTTCTTTTCGGGCAGGTAATAGGACGGAGCGTCAGCATGGAATATCTCCGCTTCTGCGCCTTTCATATCCTGGATCTTCTGATAAGCCTGCCGGATGATGCTCAGCGACTGCCACATCTCGTTGTTGCGGACAAGGAAGCGGTCATAGCAATCTCCCGTAGAGCCTACAGGTATCTCGAAATTAAAATCTTCGTAGCTGGAATAGGGCGTATGGACCCTTACGTCATAGTCGACACCGGCAGCACGTAAGTTGGGGCCGGTAAAGCCATAGTTCAATGCGCGTTCGGCACTGATAGGCCCCGCCCCGATGGTCCGCTCCATAAAGATGCGGTTGCGGGTGAACAGGTTCTCAAATTCCTTCAATACACCGGGATATTCGGCAAGGAATTTTTCGATCTTCTCAAAGGCGGCATTGGTGAAATTGCGTTCGAAACCGCCGATACGGCCCATATTGGTCGTCAGACGCGAACCGCAAACTTCTTCATAGATCTCATAGATCAGCTCGCGGTATTGCATCACATAGAGGAAGCCCGTAAAGGCCCCGGAGTCGACACCCACCACCGAGTTACAGATGAGGTGATCGGAGATCCGGGACAGTTCCATGATGATGACACGCAGATAGTCTACGCGTTTGGGCGTCTTCACCCCGAGCAGTTTCTCGCAGGTGACATGCCAGCCCATATTGTTGATAGGAGAGCTGCAGTAGTTAAGCCGGTCTGTCAGCGTAGTGATCTGGTACAGCGGACGGCGTTCGGCCAGCTTTTCAAAGGCCCGGTGAATATACCCTACCGTTTGTACCGAAGAGACGATACGCTCCCCATCCAGCTCAAGGATGTTCTGGAATACGCCATGTGTCGCCGGGTGTGTGGGACCCAGGTTCAGCGTGGTAGTGGTTTTCTCGATGCTGCCTTCCGGAAGCTTTACGTGATGCTCAACACTCATGTGTATATTGTTTATTTGATGCTGCCACGTCCAAACATGGCGTCATCTTTATCGATTCTTGTTTGATCCTCTAACGGAAATTCCTTCCGTAACGGAAAGTACTCCATCTCATCAACGTTGAGGATACGTTTCAGATTGGGATGCCCAACGAAGTTGATCCCAAAGAAGTCGTAAGTCTCCCGCTCCATCCAGTTGGCTCCGGAATAAAGCTGGGTGGCCGTAAAGATATCCGGCTGTTCGATGGCCGTAAAGACCTTGAAACGGAGTCGGATATTATCTGTCAGATTGTGCAGGTGATAGACAACCGCCAGCTCGCGGCCCGCCTGATCGGGATAGTGTACTGCTGTCAGGTCGGTCAGAAACTGGAACCGCAGCTCTTCGTCGTCGAAAAGATACTGCATCACTTTCAGATTCAGATCCTTTGGAGCTTCGAAGGTCAGCAGACCATAAGGCTCTTCGAACCGGGAAAGCTGGTCCCCAAATTTAGCGATCAGCCGCTCTTTAATCGTTTCGTTGGTTAATGCCATAATCAATTTATTGAATCCCGTAGCTCTGTAACAACCCCTTATACTGTTCGCTGTTCCTCCGCCGGATGCTTTCTGCGCCTACCAGATCCTGGATCCGGATGAACCCGTCGAGGATAGCCTCCGGTCTTGGAGGGCAACCCGGGACATAAACGTCTACCGGAACCACCTGATCGATCCCCTGCAGCACCGAATATGTATCGAAGATACCACCGCTGGACGCACAGGCGCCGACGGCCATTACCCAACGGGGCTCGGCCATCTGCAGGTATACTTGTTTGACGATAGGACCCATCTTTTTTGCGATAGTACCCATTACCATCAGCAGGTCGCACTGGCGGGGGGAGAAACCCAGCCGCTCGGCTCCAAACCGGGCCAGATCGTAGTGGGAAGCCATGGTAGCCATAAATTCGATGCCACAGCAGGAAGTTGCAAAAGGCATGGGCCACATGGAATTCTTTCTGGCCAGACCTACCACACTGCTAAGCTGGGTAGTAAAGAAACCCTCGCCCTGGTAGCCCTCAGGCATATTGACAAGGCTGATATTGTCTTTGATATCGGCCTTAATGGGATGAACGTTGAACCTTACCGGACGTGCCATATTTTAATATTTTACTATAAATGAAGAGAAAATCGTGCCCTGCTAACGGCACAACTCGTTCATTTAACAACAATCGTGTAGTTATATTGTGCGAATTTGCCCAGAACATCGTCGAAGCTGCTTCGCCACGCTCCTCCTTGTTTGTTGACTTCGTTTCACTTGTCAATCCTCCCAGGTCAGGGCTCCCTTCTTGATGATATAGATAAAGCCTGCGAGGAAGAAGCCAACAAACATCAGCACTTCGGCGAACCCCGCCCATCCCAGCGCACGGAAATTTACCGCATAGGGGTAGAAGAAGATCACTTCCACATCGAACAACACAAATAAGATAGCTACTAAGAAATATTTTATGGCCATCGGGTGGCGGGCATTGCCAACGCCTTCGATACCGCTCTCGAAGTTCTGTAATTTTTCGGCTGTATTGCGTCGCGGACCAAGGAGGTGAGTGACACCAAGGACAAGTCCGACAAAGCCAAGAGCGAACAGAAACTGGACACCGATGGGGAAATAACTGTAGGAATTATTCAAGTTAGAGTCTGTAGCAAGGGTATTGGCCTGTAGTAAAAAGATGTCCATCTTTAAAGTATTACACCGGCAAAAATAAGCCAGCTTGTGGAAATTCCAAGATTTTATGAAAATAAAGAACGGCCCGGAGTGATTCCGAGCCGTTCATTATCAATTATATTATCAATTATACTACTTCTATACTATTTAGCACCGCCGGCCTTTGGTTTGGCCGTGCCCGTCGAACGTCTTTCCTGTTGTTTTTCAGCCGCCTTTTTCAGGATGCCAATGAATTTGGCCGCGTCTGCATTAGCCGGATCGACCTCCAGTATCTTGTTCAGATACAACAGGGCAGATTCCTTGTCTTTTTTAATGTTATTATAATATCCTGCCAGCTGAGAGTAGGAATTGATCACCTGCGCCCGGTATTTTGTAGAATCGGCAGTGCCAGCCGCTTTGGCTGTCGAGTCGAGGCCACGGGCTACCTGGGCCAGCTTTTGATATGCCTCTACCGCGTAGCCGTTGGAGCCGACGGAGTCATCCTGTGCCACCTTTGACCGGGCGCACCAGAGATATCCATAGATCTCGGTCGGATATTTCGACTCATATATGCCACAGAAGATGCTGTCGGCAGTCTTGTAATTACCAGCCTGGTAGTTGGCCATACCCCAGTTGTAAAGATCGGTATTGACCGGGTTCTTCTTTGTATTATAAGCAATGCCGGCTACTTCGGCCATCGCCTTTTTATTGCCCATCTTTTTTGCCAGGTCACTTGCTTCGGCTGCATATTTAGCCTTGCTCTCCGGCAGCGTATCCAGCAGGATAGCTTGTTTGTAGTCGTCAAAAGCGGTGAGGGCTACCGTGGAATCGGTCGATTTGCCTTTGATATGTCCCCTTTCTTCGTAGTCGGCGGGTACTATCGCCGCAGGGTCCTGCTTGGTGAAGTACAGGTCGATATATTGTTTGGCGCCGGCCAGGTCACCGAGCGTGTCGTTGACATAGGCCACCATCTTGTACATACGTGGGTTGGCTTTGTCGCCCATGGTGCTGATGATGCTCAGCGCCTTTGTCTTCGCATCCGGGAATTTCGCAGACACATAGTACTGGTCAACCGTTGCATAGTCTAATTCAGGACCGGGATCCGATACTGCAATATATTTGGCCAGGTAGTCAGCAGCCTTGTTCACATCACGGTTGTACCAATAATAGTACAGCTCGTGAAAAGCAGGACCATAGTTGGGATCCATCTGGATGGCATCCTCGAACGCCTGTAAGAAGAATTCCTTGTTGTTCTGCGTTTCATAGATCTTCCCGATCTTGAATTTTGCTTCGGCCAGCTTGGGATCGATAGTCAGCGCCTTCTGATAGGACTGAACGGCATTTCCGCCATCGATCTGTTTGCGATAGGCATCCCCGAGAAGCAGGTAAGTATCCGGATCGTTGAACTTCTTGACCTGCGTAGCCAGATTCAGCTTTTCAATGGCATACGCGGCATCTCCGTCACGGGCATCGATATTCGCATTGGCCACAGCATTCAATACTTCGATGTCCTTATTCTTGGAGAGGCTCAGCGCTGTCTCGAAGCGGGCTTTCGCATCCGCTGTCTTGTGCATCCGCAGCTCTACACCACCCATGCCGGCAAGCAGCAGGGGAGCATTCCCGTTGGTTTGCAGCGCTTTTGAGTACAGGTCACCCGCAGCGGCGGAGTCTTTCATCGACAACAGCGTTTGACCCTTCCAGTACACAGCATCTATATTGTTGGGGTTAGAAGCCAGGATCTTATCGAATACATCATTCGCGCTCTTGTAACGCTCGTAGTACAGGAATTTTTTTCCCTGATCCACCGATTGCGCAAAAGCCACGTTGCAGAGACTTGCAACGCCTGCCACCAGTAAGCTAAATCGCATCTTGTTCTTCATTACTTGATCTTTGTTTAAGAAGTGTGTAAATTTATTGAAATCTGGTTTAAACTTTTATGAAAACTATTTCGATATTTCCGTCGTCCTGATCTGGAAATTCATTCTCACCGGCCATAAATAGGCTTTACTAAAGATCAGCTGCCCGCGTTCGAGCTGCAGGAAGTTGGCGAAATTGCTCCCCACCCCACTGTAATTCTCCTTTAAGATATAATACAAACACCGCACCAGTGGGTACCTTTTTAGTGCAATATTTGCCTGATAGGGTTTTACATAAGTCTTCGCAAGGCAGGATGTGCACTGAATTGCAGCAATATTCACGTTTTTGGTAAAGCTCGTATCGCCGGGGTCATTCTTGTCGGCCACCCAGCTTACACCGATAAAACCCACCGCGCGGGGATTATTTGCCACATAATTCACCACCTCTTCACTGGACTTTGCCGCCGCCACGTTCTTTCCGATCGGCTGACCCCGCAGGATGGAGTCGATCGCAAACCTGACCGTGCTGGTAGCAGAAAGACCATCCATCACAGGCTGATGCTGCGTGTCCTTACCGTTTAACATGGCCTGCAGGTCTTTTATATCAAAAACGGAATCTTTTGCTTTGGGGTTGACGACGACGGCAATGGCGTCAAGGGCAAGGGGGCCTTCTGTGGGCGTCAGGTGAAAAGAGTCGATATAAAACTTCTCCTCGTCATGGGTCAGACTCCGGGTCACGATGACCATTCTCGTACTGTCGGTGGTCAGATCCCGGAGACATTCGGCTTCCGGTTTGTAATGCGGGATAATATGAACGTCGGGGAAAGAGGATTCAAAAACTTTTATCTGGGAATCGATGACAGGTTTAAACGATTCGTCGACACTAATGTTAATAGTTCCGAATGTGGGTGTCTCGCGGGGAGTCTTGCCGCCCTTGCCGGCGCACCCTGTGAAGGCTATCAGTAGCCAGCAAAAAACAGATCCAGTCAGAATACCTTTACCTTTCATACTTCTAATATTTCTTCGGAAACTTCCCTGATGTTTATTTAAAGTAATCCTTTTTCGAGCCCCGATAAGCGCGAAATGCTCCATATAACAAACAGAGACCCGAAAACAAGTAGCGGTTCAGATCGTCTATGCTAAAGCTAAAACCCAGTTTAGGCGCTATCAGCAAGAAAACTCCAAAACCCATGATAATAAACCCTATACCATAGTCCATGATGGCGCGACGCATTGCATACATCCGGTTTCGTCTGTCCTCCTTTCCCGTTCTGTCCGGGAACTCATTTTCCGATCCGTCCGGAACCTCATTCTCCATTTTAGTCAGCCATTTTATTGTGTTGGTCGGGCAAATTAACAAATTAACCTTAAAAACGACAATCTGTATCGGGTAGAATACTTATTAAATTCTAATTAATGTATCTACCCCCTATCCATTTTCAACTACGTCCTTTCCTACTTATTAGATGCCCTGGCCTCCCGGATTCCATAAAGTGACGGTGGCGCCTTACCTTTGCGGCCATGAAGATATTGATGGTCTGTTTGGGAAACATCTGCCGCAGCCCGCTGGCGGAAGGCATCCTGCAGCAAAAAGCAGCTGCCGCCGGTCTTGACTGGCAGGTCGACAGCGCAGGCACCAATGGATATCATGCCGGCGAAGCCCCGCACAAGCTGTCCCAGAAGGTCGCCCGGCAGAATGGCCTGGATATCAGCCAGCAGCGCGCCCGCCGGTTTACAGCAGCGGATTTGACGAAATATGACAAAATTTATGCCCTTGCAGGCGATGTCGTCGACCAGATCCGCCATATCGGTGGCCGCGGAGCGGACCTCAGCAAGGTCCGGCTGCTGATGAACGAGCTGCATCCTGGCCGGGACGAAGACGTGCCCGATCCTTATTATGGTGCCGAGCCCGGCTATCATGAAGTGTATGAGATGATCGGAAAGGCGGCAGATGCCATTGTCGCGAAATATGGCACCAAACCCGCGTCCAGCACAGCGCCCAATAACATCAAACCTGTTTCCCCCAACCCAACAAAACTATGAGTTCCAATAAGCCATCTCTCCCCCAGGGCACCCGCGACTTTGGTCCGGCCGTCGTCCGCAAGCGTAAATATATCCTCGACACGATCCGTGAAGTCTTCGAGCTATATGGTTTCCAACCACTTGAAACACCCGCCATGGAACAGCTGGACACCCTTATGGGCAAATACGGCGAGGAAGGCGACAAGCTCATTTTCAAGATCCTGAATAACGGTCTTGGCGATCCAAAGAATATCGATAAGTCCCGCACCGCCTTTGATAAAGTGTTGCAGGGCAGGAACGACAAAGACCTCACCGAGAGGGCGTTACGGTATGATCTGACCATTCCCTTCGCACGTTATGTCGCGATGAACCATGGACAGCTGACCTTTCCGTTCAAACGGTACCAGATCCAGCCGGTCTGGCGGGCCGATCGCCCTCAGAAGGGACGTTACCGCGAGTTCTACCAATGCGACGCAGATGTCGTCGGCAGCTATTCCCTGATCAATGAGGTGGAGCTGGCGGCCATTTACAGGAGTGCTTTTGCGAAACTCGGCATTCCGGTGGAGATCCGCGTCAACAATCGCAAGATCCTCGCCGCCCTGGCGGAAGTTTGCGGCGGCGCCGATAAGATGGTGGATATTACGGTGGCTATCGACAAGCTGGACAAGATCGGTATGGAGAAGGTAAAGGAGGAGCTTGGGCAACGCGGGCTTTCCGGGTCGCAGGTCGCAGCCATCGAACAGTATCTTTTGATCGATGGTACCAATGATCAGAAACTCGCCTCCCTGAAACATCTTTTCGCCGGCAACGAGACCGGGCTGAAAGGCATCTCGGAGCTGGAATACCTGTTAAATTATGATTCGGCAACCTATGATCCGGCCGAACCGGGTGCATCGCCTGATCCCCGGGCTTCCGGCCTGATCGTCGACCTGACTCTCGCGCGCGGGCTTAATTATTATACCGGCACCATCTTCGAGGTCAAGGCGGTTGGCGTTCAGATGGGCAGCATTGGAGGCGGGGGGCGCTATGACGACCTCACCGGCACATTCGGCGTGCCCAATATCCCGGGCGTGGGGGTCTCCTTTGGTGTCGATCGCATCTATGACGTCATGGAAGAATTGAAACTCTTCCCCGAGGACGTATTCAGCGGCACCCGGGTCCTCTTTTTCAATCTTGGCGAGGCGGAATCCCGCGCGGCGTTTGGGCTGCTCCAGCAGTTGCGCGGAAAAGGAGTTGCAGCGGAACTGTATCATGAGACCGCGAAGTTTGATAAGCAATTTAAATACGCGGAGAAGAAGGGGATACAGTGGATTGTCATCCTCGGTAGCCAGGAGTTGGCAGCGGGCAATGTCCAGTTAAAAGATCTTCGCTCCGGCACCCAGTCTACCTGTTCGTTCAGCGAATTGCCGGAAAGGGTGTTTTAACGAGGCAATAGTTCAGTTTATAATTTGATTACTAACCTGTTATCGCAATATATTATCTACATAATATCCAAATATTATATTGTATCTTTACGACAGTAAAAAATAGAAATATGGATCGTAACAAATTAAATGGCGGCGGGGACGGAGGCTAACTACAGCAACCGGTTTTTTGCTTACGGCAGTTGTGACATTGCTGATGATGTTTGTGGTTGCTGCTGTTGCGCTGGTGATCTTTTGTATGTCCATCTGATGATCAATTTATCACGCTGATCAAAGTTAGTGATGAAAAGATAGATCGAATCTTTATCTGGTCTACTGATCAAAATAGGGCTGACCGCCTCAACTTTAGTCTCCTTCTGATCTTCCTTCCTGTAAACATTCACATCTGTTAGTCTTCGCCCTGCAGGGAAATGAATATTTAGTTCAAATTCCTTAACGTAGTTGAACATAGTCATATCCCAGGAATCACCCTTCTGATCCGTAAAACAATCTACGAGTTCAACCGAAAAGTAATAGAATTTGTCTACGTGATACAAGCTTTTTACGGCATTAAGCTTTTCCACGCTATCCATAAAGTAGAGTTTCAGATCTTTTTTAGGCATATCCAACTGGGCGCTGCAATTAGCCAATTGTAGTTCCTGAGGATTAATATAAGAACTTTCAACACCCGGATCCGATACCAGGTGAAGAATATAATCCCCGTTCTTAATATTACTAAAAGAAGCCTTCTGAAAATAGGTCGCCTTATGACCTGCTATATCCTGAATATCGATAGTGGTTGTCTTTTTAGACACGACAGGACCCAATAATTTCCTTCTCCGCATTACAATGCCGTTGAAAAAAGCCGAAACCGGCTTTGGGAAAAGTACCAGAAGAAAAATAAGCCCCAACGCAATTCCCAGTGAATACTGAAGCCCTTCATGAGTAGCCCAGAAAGGATATTTCTTTGAATCGATGGTAAACAATACGACCTCCGCTGTTATAACAGCCAGCGCCGCAGACAGGCTTTTTAAACGATCCTCCAATTTCATAAATAAGGTTTGAGGGGTTAATAGGGAAGATGCTAAAAATACCAAATCCGTAAATCTTTTTGAGAAAAAAATTACGTCAACAGCTGTTCGAAGAACCCTCCGATCTGTCTTCCGAGGCTGGTGAATAGTGGAGTGAGCTTAGACATACCCATATCGCCGTTTGAACTCCTCCAGCTCCTTTTCATTCAACACCTTTAGAAGATAAGTCCGCGTACTGCGATTGTGCTCGACAAACGGGATACGCCGCTGATAAAACTCATCAAACAGCAGCCCCAGCTGCAGCGCATGCTCCTTGCTTTCGAGATAGAATCCACATTTCACGCGCTGGCCGCCGGCAACAAAACTCAGTTCATTGGTCATGCCATCGGAATTACTACCCGAGACCATCGCGCCGTCATTGACATACATTCCACTATAGGCCTCTACATTAAAATCAAGCTCACTGACCATCTGCAGGGGGTAAAAGACCGTTCCGACCGTGATGCCATCCCTATTGACCGTCAGGTCCTCGGCAGACAACCCATAATTACGTACGTCACCCCGTGCGATGAGGGCGCCAATGACCACTATCGCGATGCCCGTGCCGAACACATAGGGGATATCGTCACTCAGCGAAGGAATAAAAACCAATAACAAGGATGACGCGGCAATAAGAAGACCAGCATAAGCCAGATAGGCTCTTTTATTGCGGCGGGATATGACCAGTTTGGAGCGGAATTGCATACAGTCTCAAAATAAAACAATTTGCTGGATTTGCGCAACCCGGCGCATCATGCCCGGCGCAAAATCTGCGGGCGCAAAAGATTGCCGGCGCAAAATCTGCCGGCGCAAAAGGATGCCGGCATCTCTATACCTTCTCATATACCACCGCGGCGCCCTGCCCCACCCCCACACACATCGTCGCCAGCGCATACCGCATGTCCCGTCTTTTCATCTCATGGACCAGTGTCGTGGAGATCCGGACCCCGCTGCAACCCAGCGGATGACCTATCGCGATCGACCCTCCATTCACATTGACCCGCGCCGGATCAAGCCCCAGCTCCTGCATACAAACCAATGCCTGAACGGCAAACGCCTCATTCAGCTCCACCAGGTCAAGGTCACCGGCACGTAAGCCCGCCCGCGTCAACGCCTTTTGCGTCGCAGCGATAGGACCAACCCCCATAATAGCCGGATCGACACCCGCCACTCCCATACTCACCACCCGGGCGACAGGCCTGAGGCCATATCTCTTCACAGCGGCTTCACTGGCCAGCAGCATCGCCGCCGCACCATCATTGATGCCCGCCGAATTACCCGCCGTCACGGAGCCATCCTTTATAAAGGCAGGCCGCAAAGCAGCCAGCTTCTCCATCGATGTATGTCTTGGCTGCTCGTCCCTGTCGAAATAGATCTTCTCCTGTTTACCGCCCAGCACTTCGACCGGCGCAAGTTCTGCCGACCATTTCCCCGCCTCCAGCGCTGAAAAATACTTCTCCTGTGAGGCCAGCCCAAACTGATCCTGCGCTTCACGCGACACCCTCCACTGACGCGCCACATTCTCTGCCGTCTCTCCCATGGAAAAAGGATGATACATATCGGCCATTTTCCGGTTGACAAAACGCCATCCGATAGTAGAGTCAACTATTTCTGCATTCCGGTTGAAGGCATGCGTCGATTTGCCCATGACAAACGGTGCGCGCGTCATGCTCTCCACACCACCCGCGATAAACAATTCCCCGTCTCCGCAGGCTATCGCGCGGCTGGCATCCATGATGGCCTGTAAGCCCGAAGCGCAAAGCCGGTTCACCGTACTCCCCGGCACCGTTACGGGCAACCCCGCAAGCAGGGCCGCCATCCTGGCCACATTGCGATTGTCCTCACCGGCCTGGTTGGCATCCCCTGCAATGACGTCTTCGATAGCCGCCGGATCGATACCGGGGTTACGCTGCAACAATGCTTTTATCACATGAGCAAGCAGGTCGTCCGGGCGGATGGAACTGAGCCCGCCACCATACTTACCGATGGGGGTTCTGACTGAGTCTATGACGTAAACGGTATTCATATCTTTAAATCACTATTTTTGCCCCGGCAAGTTACAGGAATTTAAAATAAACAAACAGCATCATGGGTTCTCAGGCAAACCAGGCCCTCCTGCCAGGCAGGTTATGACTATGCCCTGAAAGTTCTCGCCGTCGGCAGCATGTTGCCATCGACCACAGCGGCAGAGAAAAAGTAGAGGACGCCGTGTACGCAGCCATGCAGCCTTATATACAGGCCAATGGACATGTGGTTTACCACAATACCTTCAGGGTGGTCATCGCGATGAAGAAATAAGGATCCGTTTTTATTGAAATAGTCTCAACGCCTTATTCGACCCTGGCGGCAGATCTTTCGACATCATCCCGTCCACGATCTGCTGCAGCCGGGCCCGCTCCGCAGCTGCATCAAAGGCCTGGCCATCCCGTCCCAGCAATACGCCACCCAAACGCCGCCGGCAATGGTCCGCAACTTCGAGCAGGACCTCAAATACTCCCATAGGGTCTGCACTACGTCCAACCCAATATCCAAAGGCCAGGTCGGCAAGATTAAAAGTCCCTGCCTTTATGGCCTCAGGAAAGAAATAACCTGGCGCCGTCGAGGTCCATACACTAAAAAAACGATCATCTCCATATCCATCCGGCAAGTTATTCCAATGAAAAAGGTCTCCATCACCCCAGCGTAATCCTGTTTCAGTGAGAACATCCCAAACCACCCGCCCGGGATAAAAATTGTCGCTCTTAAGGACGACGATGATATCGTGATGTAATTCCTTTTTTAGCTGAAGTAATTGTTTTGAACGGGCAAGAGCCGCTTCGACGGGTTCGCTCATGGTGACTTGCGCGGTTGCTCCGGATTTTTGATATGACCGTATCTTTTTCGCCGAACTGTCAAAGCAGTCCTGCAGCGAGACCTGTTCGGAAAGCAAACTCACCGCTATCTGCAAGCGCCCAAATTGTTGGGGATCGCCTCCCGCCAAGGCATAGGTCCATTTGTTGCTGGTCAGGCTAAATCCATAAACGGAAGCATCACTAAAACTACGACGCCATTGCCCGTCGAAGATCGCAAAGACGTCTTCGGTCTTAAAAACGCGGGCGTCGGCCGGTTCTACATCTATCACCCAGTCATAATAAGGATCGGGTCTGTATTCATCCTGCTGCCGGGGTTGCGCCGCAGGTAAAGATAGCCTTGACAGATCGGGAATGGCCGACCCTTCCTCGGGTGGCAGGCTTAGTCCAAGCCTGCGTATACGATGAAAACAGATCACTGAATAATTTCACAAAAACGATTTTGCACCAAAATAAACAATATCCGGCACCAACCAAATTACCCACATCCCTTTATACCACAAAAGGGTATTGCCGGGTGCAGCAACATATCATAACTTCGTCTTCTCATCTATTGACACCACTTCTTCCGGCCCTTCAAACACCTACGCGCCCCCGGCTGCACCGGGCGTTATCGTCCTTCACGAAAGAAGGGACTTAACTTTAAAAAACCGATTATGGAAAAAAGAAGTTATGCAGAAGTGGAAAAACAGCTTCTATCACATTTGTCTGCGGCTAACCTGAGCAAAGATCACCTGGCCGACGTCTCCAAATCCATCGCCGCCTCCTACAAGAGCGGTCTTCAGATCGTTGACTGGTGGATTTATGGCATCCCCGCCTTCGAACGCATCGTTATCCAGGCCCAGGTCCCCATTGCCGAAACGACCGTCATCCAGAGCCTTCTTGGAAACGCAGTCTTTAAGGGAATAGACATCCTCCGCAAAGGGATTCCCAAACCTGATTATTTCCAGGTTAATCTCACTGTAGAAAAAATAGCAGAATAACTCACAAATGGTAACCGCTAACACCCCTTCATCGCTTTCACCGGCCCATTCAACCGTGCCGGTGTCCCCGGACGACGCAAGCTGCTTTGACAGGACGCCTGCGCCCTCTCCGGTTCGTCCGCAAGAAACCCTGCAGCAATGCAGGGTTTCCCGGATCATACAAATTCATCCTACCCTCCGCTGCAACCTTTTCTGCAAACACTGTTATTCCTCTTCCGCACCGCAAAAAAAAGAAGGCCTCTCCTCCCGGGCCCTCGTCAACATTCTTGAACAGGCGACCCCACTCGGTTACAACGTCGTCAGCCTCTCCGGCGGCGAGCCCTTTTTATACAGCGAGCTCGAACAACTGGTCACCGCCTCCCGCTCGCTCGGTTATTTCAATTCTGTCACTACCAACGGCATGCTCCTGCGGTCGCAGCGCGCCGCACGTATCCTTCGCCAGATGGACCTCGTCGCCGTCAGCGTCGACGGCAAACAGGAAGCGCACGATCTGATGCGCGGACAACAGGGCGCCTTCACCAGTATGCTGGAAGGGCTTGACATCTTAAAAGATTCCATAGAAAAGTTTGGTCTGATCCACACCCTCCTCCCCGACAGCTGGCAGATACTCTCCTGGCTGACGGACTTTGCGCTGGAACACAAGGCCAGCCTCCTGCACCTCCATCCCCTGGAGCTTTCCGGCAGGGCAATCGAAAATTTCGGGGACCTGCATTTCACTCCCACCGACCTCTACCGCGTTTATATCGCGCATTATTATCTGAAGACGTTTGCGGAGCCCGAACTGTTCATCCAGCTCGATCTGCTTCATCGCGACAACATCATCGGCAATCCGAATTTTTTCTTTCATCAAAGCGCCCCCATTGCACGCGGCACCGGCACGCAATCCGAACGCAGCGCAAAAAATTTCTCCTCTCTCTTCAAAGAGCTTATCATCAATGAGGCCGGCGACATCCTCCCCATCGCGCACGGCTGCTCCGACTTTTTCAGAATCGGTAATATCAATTCCGGCATTCCGCTGGAAGAGATGGTCGGCCGGTTCATGGAAGAAAAGCTCGACTCCATCATGCAGCTATACAATGACACCTATCGGGAAATTCTCGCGGACACCGAATTTGAGATCTTCAACTGGAGCGAGAGAGTTATTGAGAATAGTCATTGTGTCCAGCTCACCTGATCCCCGGGGTCCCATCCATCCAGCCAGCTAGTTAACTTTGTTGGAATTTCGTAAGCAGTACCAGACGTCGTCCGGGAAAAAATCTTCCGCGTTTCGACAGATTTTTTCTTTAAGAACGTATAATCAATAACTATTGGTTTTACCAGATTGACCTTATTACATATTGCCATGGTGGAGTGATTTTTCCAACCAACAAAGTACTGTCCCTCTTAAATCACTACTATGGCGCAAATTATTGAAGAATTTGACCTTGACGCCTTTAAAAGAGGCGATGAGAGATCATTTCGAATCATATACGACAAATATTATGCATCCTTATTTGCCAAAAGCAGCAAATTGGTCTATAATGATGACGATATTAAGGATCTTATTCAGAATGCCTTCCTAAAAATATGGAAGGAGAGAGAAAAACTCAATTCCATCTCCCACATTCGGAACTCTCTGTTCCTTTATACCCACAATGACACTATAAAAAGGTGGAAAAAACTTTGTATAAGAGGTGGGCCGTCAGTATCCCCCGAAAGTATACATAAAGACTTCATCGAACCTACAGGCGACCCGTTCCGGGAAGAACGCAAGTGGCAGGTCATAGAGGAATTATATAACCGGAAAATGATATCCATGATCGCCGATGAAAACCTTTCCGATCAACGTCGGATGGCGATTCGTTTGCATTGGGTTGAAAACAAGACAATTAGCGAAATCTCTAAACTTCTTGATATCAAAACACCGACTGTCTATACGCATCTTCGGCAAGCCCGGCTGACAGCGATTGAAGAGCTAAGGCACCAAATTCCCGGCCTTTTAACCATCCTTTGGATACTTGTCATTTTTTTTGAAAAAAAATGACAAAGGCCCTAATAACTATTTCAAGTCAGGGGTATTTAGTTATTAGGACAGTACCCTTAAATGGAAAAATCATTCACTAAACCAAAAGGCAATCAAATGGCCGACGAGTTAAGAGCAATTCAATTGTTTGCTGATTTTGTAAATGGAACGCTTTCAGATGAGGGCAAAAAAGAATTGGATGCACATATTCATGAATCTCCCGAAACCAAAGAATTCCTTGACAAAGAATTTCGGCCGGAAGACGTTGCCTCTTACCTCGACATGCTCACCAGAATGGATAAGGAGGTGATGAGGGAAAAGATATGGGAACAAATCCAGGAGCAGGCCTCAAAAACATCTATTAAAACAAAACGGATCTGGCTGGTGATAACAGCTGCCGCGGCCATATTGATCAGCTTCATAACCGGTATACAGTATTTAAGGAAACCAAAGTCAGAGGATAAAATTCAGACCTCGGTCACAACGCCGAAACCAGCTCCCAAAAGACCGACCATAAAGATCGGCGACAGCCTCATCTATCTTGATCTGCTGCCTCAGGAGAAAAGACTGGCACGAATAGGAAACATACTGATCCTTAAAAGAGGAGAGCGGTTTATTGAATTTCGGTTTATACAAAATAGGGGAAGCAAAAGCAATACAGGGATCATTGACATCAATATGGATATACCCAACGACATAACCAACTGGCAGGCCATTCTTCCAGACAAGTCAAAATCGATCATCCGGCCGGGGACCTCGATAACGATTCCCTTGCTGGCTGACGGCGCTCCGTCCAGCAATAGAAAGTTATTCGCAAAAGGCAGCGTGATGTTACAGGTATCACACGATGCCAGCCATCCTTTTCATGTATCAACCTTACTTGGTGATATTGAAGTGTGCGGGACCTTATTCGATATTGATCTGGATAGTACAAAAACTACGGAAAAAATTATGCTGTATAACGGGCGATTAAAGATTAACAATGGCAAAAAAAGCCAGGTCATTGTTGCTGGACAATCAGCCATACTTAGAAAGTTGAGTCCCGCAATTGATACCGTTCCGGTTGCCCAAATGATAAAGACGATACCATGGAAAGACGAACCTTTCGATTTCTCGAATCAAAACCTTGCAGAAGCACTGGATCGATTAAAAAATTATTATGATATAGACAGCGTAGTTATCGGCGATGATGTAGATACTATAACACCAGGAAAATTTAGTGGAGGGTGGTTTCCCAAAGACCTGTCTCTTGATGAAGTTCTTGACCAGGTTCGGCTACAGAAACACGATCTACAGTTCATCCACAAAAACCGTGCGCTATACGTCTTTACAAAATAGGTTCCCTTTGGTGGGATGCCCGGATCAAAACATAACCGTTAAATTTCTATCCTTCATTACGATTCGCAGTTTTAAACCTGATCTTTTCGACCTGTCCCTTAGCCTAACCTATTAGCTGTCTTGCTGTCGTGCTGAACCGCACGATGGCAGGATTGTTAAACTATTCCAATCAAACAAATTAAATGTCGTAAATGAAGGTTAAGGTAAACTTCCTAACGGTAGTATTTTTTGCAGTCAGTCTCATCTGCATTGCTCAAAAACAATCAAAAAAGCATTCCTATATTTTCCCAAGCGGCCAGGCAACCGTAAAAGACATACTCAATGTAGTCCGAACACAACCCGACACGGCATTTTCCTGGGATACGGAATTGCTCCAACTGGATGTTGTCGTACTGGTCCCGCCGGGCAACACCATCAATGATGTAATAGCCCCTGTCCTTGACAGCATGGGGTTTAAGCTTGTTCGTACCTCCAAAAACAGATGCATTGCTATTGTCCCCAAGATAAATTCAACCGCTGCAGTACAATCGTCTACCGCTGTCCGGAAATATAAGATCTCCTTTGTAGACAGTAACAATACACCATTACCGGGCACAACTATTATAAGCCCTCAATTCCGGAAAGCAAGGATAGCGGATTCAGCGGGTATTGTCATTATTGAAAGTTCTAAAAACCCCTTACATATAATTGCCACCTACGTCGGAATGCAACCGGTACATACAACCATTTCAGATAAAGGCATGGTCACGATCATAATGAGGCCTATGTCAACAGTCCTCGATGAAGTAATAAAGGGATATAATACGGGAACCCTCCGAACAAATACGGATGACAGGACCATCCTGCACAAAAAGCAGTTGACTAATATGCCTGGCAATACAGTGTTAAACATGATAGCCGGACAGGCCGCGGGAATCAATGTCACGCAATCCAGTGGTATACCGTCGGCCTCCACTCACATGGCCATACACGGGACCTCTTCTCTCGTGAATGGGTCGGAGGCCTTGTACCTCATCAATAACGTTCCATTTGCACCCCAAAATCAGTCTGTTAGCAATATACAATCCGGAAACTCGGCCGGATCACTAAACCCTTTCAGGGCGCTGGGTATAAATAATGTGGAACGAATAGAGATACTCAAAGACGCGGATGCCACAGCCATCTACGGTTCAAGGGGAGCCAACGGAGTTGTGCTGATAAGCTCTGCACAGGCAAAAACCGGCAAACCGGTCTTTGGCCTTCAGACAGGCCTGGGTTACACTTCCACTGCCCAGAATATAAAGCTTATGAATACACCTCAATACCTGCAAATGAGATGGGACGGAATAAAGATGGATCAGCAGCTGAACGTGCCCACGGACAACGCTTCAGACCTCCGCTTATTGGATACCACTAAGTATACCAACTGGCGCAGATGGCTTATCGGAAATCCTGCATTCAGCTTCAACATCCAGGGAACTATGACTGGAGGAACCGAAAGGGCCAACTATTATGCCGGCGTGAGCGAGGTCCGGGAAAATAGTGTCTTTGTCACACAACCAACGCACAATAATTTCGATGCTTACATCAATGGAAACCTTCAGTCAAAAAAAAAGAAGCTGTCATTAAATACCTATGGCATGTTCAGTAAGGATGACGACAATCAATTTCTCGGTATTGATCCAACCAGTGCTATTTTCCTGGCACCGATAGCACCGGGTCCGGGCAAGCTTCTCGATGCGCAGGACAGACCAATCGCTGCTTATGGAAATCCCTCCGACAGCATTCCATTTCTCAATCCCTGGACTTCGTTAAGGCAGACCTATCATTCCCGCCTGTATAATGTTCTCTTCGATGGGGTAACTACTTTTAGGGTGCTGCCTACGCTGACCCTGTCTAACAACTTGGGTTGGAATAGCCTCACCTCAAACGAATACGGGCAGTTCCCTATCAGCGCGCAAGCTTCTTCACCAACCAATTCCGGCGCCAGCTTCTTCTCACATACCAGGTACACCAGCTTTATCCTTGAACCGCAGGCCGAATTCAAAAACAATTTTGGGTTATTGCATGTGGCTCTTTTGGCGGGGTATAGCTTTCAAAACCAAACGGCAGGTATGAACTCTCTTTCTGCGTTTGGCTTTGCCACGGATGCCCAGTTAATGCATCCTTCATCGGCAACCAGTTTGTCCCGGGCTAAAGACTCGATGAACTACAACTACCAGGCACAGTTTGCCCGTTTCAACTTCAATTGGGACGATCGATATATCTTAAACCTGACCTTTAGACGCGATGCATCCAGCCGAATCAATAGCATCAGCCGATACGAAGGTTTTTATGCAGCAGGAGCAGCCTGGGTCTTCTCTTATGAACGCTGGATCAAAGAGAATTTGCCCATACTCAGTTTTGGAAAACTTAGGGGAAGTTACGGGACAACAGGGAATGATCAGATTGGGGGAGGGCACACTTTAAGCAACTGGGCTCCAAATGCCCTGATCAACTATGTAAACAAACCAGGCTGGGCCATGAGGAGTCTTGTTGCGCCCGGATTGAATTGGGAAAAGATAGCCAAAGCCGAGGGCAGCCTTGAATTGGGTTTCCTGAATGATCGGTTTCTTCTATCGGCCGTATGGTATCGCAATCACAGCTCCAATCAGATCCTACCCGACAAAAACAATATCTGGAGAAATTTCCCGGTTGTGCTGGAAAATAAGGGCTGGGATCTTACGCTTTCCGCTCAGCTTATTCGCAGGAAAAATATCAGCTGGAGCCTTTCCTGTAACCTGAGCCTTCCGACCGAGCGCCTTGTGGCTTTCCCTAACCTCGATCAATCCAGTTACAAAGACATGCTTATCGTAGGCCAATCGGTCAATGCATCGAGGATGTACAAATACCTTGGAGTCGACGCGGCAACCGGTCGACTTATGTTCTTCGATAAAAATCGGGATGGCATTTACGACAGCGCTGATCTCTGTGTTATCGGTGGACCGGTTGTAAAAGCCTCGGGTGGCTTTAGCAGCAGTATCCGATACGGGAACATTCAATTGGACATGCTTTTTGACATCAGGATAGAGACCGGTTACAATTATCTCAGCCCGGTTTACAACAGCAACCAGCCGGGCAATAATACTTTCGAACTCTATTCCAATGCGCCGGCTTCTGTTGCAAATAGATGGGAAAAACCTGGCGATCTGTCTTCCCTGCCTGGCGTATCGACAAATCCGTTCTCACCGATCGGCATGTCGATAAATACTTTTCTCGGCTCAAACGGCATGCTGGTTAATGCATCCTTTGTCCGGATGAAAAAACTATCATTGTCATATCAGCTGCCTCTCCGGCTTGTAAAGACAGGCTCTGCATCGATATTTGTCAATGGCCAAAATCTAGTTACACTGACGGGCTATAAAGGTATTGTTGAAACGGAGAACCTTCGAATCCTACCCCCTATGCGTATAATTGAAATGGGGTTACACCTGAACATATGAGGCGCCGAACCGTCATACAACCCTACCATATAGATTGCCCGTGAACCGGTTCGACGCCTCGATCCCCTGCATTAATAATGGCCATATAGTGTAATCGATGGCCATATCAGGTGCGGCGTACCGTAGTATACAAATGCCCGCGCAAGCTGGAACCCTGCATTCGCAGGATTCGCATCGACATAAACACCATACATGGTTTCAAGCCGGCCGATCTCCGTGCTGGGGGTACTCCAACCGTCATAGACATCGCCATTGCTGAGGTACCAGTAATAGCGCTGGCCCTGATACTCTTTACTGACAGGAGAGAGTTTCGAAGGGCTGGCTCCTTTTCCGGAGCTAAAGGAAGTGCATAGCGTGATCAGGGCAGTCGTAACAACGACCACCAGCAAGGATGAAGGTTTCATGATTGTGAGTTTTTATGTAAAAATAAAATACCCGGATGCCGGGGCGGACCAGTGTAGCCTTCAGAAGTAAGTGGTATGTAGAATTTTAAAGGGAAGGAGTATAAATATAATTACTTAGATATAATTCACCGTTCCTTTTTCGGAACTATTTAGTTCTCCTATATGTTTTCACTCACACAGCTTTACAGGGCAGACTATAAGAATACGATTTGGTTTTTTAAAATGCCGGACGGGCGCGATCTGCATGCAGTGAGTGAATGGCTTACCGCATCCGTACGTGGTTCCGAAGCCTGGCAGCGTCGCATGCATCGGGCGCTGCTGCAGGAATTCAGCACTACTGAAAGGTCAGTGCAGCCGATGAGCCGGATAGTAACGGCATCGGGTAATCATATATTCTGGCTGGATATCGAAGAGATCTCTTTGCACGAAGCGCAGCTGCATCTGACCGCCCCCCCGAAGTTTCTGCGTGACAACAGAGCAGCACTGATACTCTGGCGGCGTGCCCTTAAACACGCCCTCTCCATGGATCCCTGGTCGCATCTTTGGGTAGAGCTGGACATCTCCCGCACGGCAGAGGCCCGGGCGCTGGAAAAACTGGGATTTAAAAAAGAGGGAGCTTGGTATGTGCGCTAGTTTTTATTTGCCAGCTGTCCGCAGGCAGCATCGATATCCTTCCCCCGGCTACGGCGCAGCCGGGCATTCACCTTACTCTTCTCGAGGTGTTGCATAAACGCTGCAATCGCATCCTCTTCCGGTTTTGCAAAAAGAGCCTGGTCGATAGGATTGTATTCGATGATATTGACAAGATCGGCAGGAACCTGGCGATAGAGCCTGACGAGTTCTTCGGCGTCCTGCTTACTGTCGTTGAAGTCTTTGAAAAGGATGTATTCGAAGGTGATCTCGTTGCCGGTCTGCTGATAGAAATAGTTGAGGGCATCGATGAGCGCCTTGATATTATTGGTCTCGTTGATGGGCATGATCTCATTTCGCTTCTGATCATTGGCTGCATGCAGGGAGACGGCCAGTTTGAACTTCACCTTGTCGTCACCCAGCTGTCTTATCATCTTTGCGACACCGGCCGTGGAGACCGTGATCCGGCGGGGGCTCATCGCAAGACCGTTGGGAGAAGTGATGCGTTCGATGGCCTTCAGTACGTTCTTATAATTGAGCAGCGGTTCACCCATGCCCATGAATACGATGTTGGTCAGCTTTTTCTGATAAACTTTTTCGGACTGATCATTGATCAGCACAACTTCATCATAGATCTCATCGAAATCCAGGTTGCGTTGTCTTTTCATATAACCGGTCGCACAGAATTTACAGCTGAGAGAGCAGCCGATCTGGGAAGACACACAGGCCGTCTTGCGTTCGTCCGTTGGGATCAGCACGCCTTCGACCATATGATTGTCCGTGGTCCGGAATCTGCTCTTGACGGTGCCGTCGGAGGAGTATTGGGTCGTGTCGACCTTGAGGGCGGGAAGGGAAAAACCTTCGGAGAGACGCTGACGCAATTCCTTACTCAGATTGGTCATGTCTTCGAAGCCGTGGGCATGTTTTTGCCAAAGCCATTCATACACCTGTCTGGCGCGGAACTTCTTTTCCCCGAGCGTTTCGAAGTATTCCTCTAACTCGCTAAGGCTCAATTGCCTGATATTCATTTTCTCCGTCTTCGTTTGCATCTCGGGAGCAAAGGTACTAAATTTGCCCCTGCATCTGCCACACAACACTTAATCTACATTATTTTCCTCCGCCCCGGGGCATAGTATCTTTGTACCATCAAAAAGGAGAATAGTTTATGAATAAGAAAATCGAAAGAATCATCCCCCAGCCCACTGCCCCCGGTATGGTAGGCGACGGTTTCAGGGTATATAATTATATCCCCGGGCACGGTGGAAGCGGCGATATCTCCCAACAACGGATCAGCCCCTTTCTGATGCTGGATTTCAATGCCGAAGTGGACTTTGGACCTTCCAATCGCGTCCGTGGCGTAGGTGTCCATCCGCATAAGGGTTTTGAAACGGTGACCATCGCCTACAAAGGCAGCGTTGCGCACAACGACAGCGCAGGCAACAGCGGTGTCATCAACCCCGGTGATGTACAGTGGATGACGGCGGGCGCCGGGATCCTGCACAAGGAATACCACGAGCAGGAGTTCTCGAAAAAGGGCGGTCCCTTTGAAATGGTACAGCTCTGGGTCAATCTTCCAAAAAAAGACAAGCTCACGGCGCCCCATTACCAGGCCATCACTGCGGCACAGATGGGGAAGGTGGAGCTGCCCGGCGACAAGGGACATGTAAATGTCATCGCAGGGACCTTTAATGGCGTAACCGGCCCCACCGCGACCTATACCCCCGTCAACGTCTTCGACCTAAGACTAAAAAAGGGCGGCACCGTCACCACCAGCCTTCCCGCAGGACATAACACAGCCCTGCTGCTTGTCAACGGCAGCGCTGCCGTCAATGGCCAGCCGGCGCCGGAACATAGTTTCGTACTTTTTGCCAACGAAGGCGAAGAGATAACGATCATGGCCGGCGAAGACGCGGTGATCCTCCTGCTAAGCGGCGAACCGCTGAATGAGCCCATAGCCAGCTACGGTCCCTTTGTCATGAACACGCAGGAAGAGGTCGTCGAGTCGATCCGCGAAGTCCAGGCAGGCAAGTTTGGTGTACTGGAATAGTCCGCCCCACGGGCATCCTATTCAATGACCAATGCCTGTCGCCAAACCTTTGTCCGCTATTGATTATTCGGTCAATAACGTTTTTTAACAGCCGTATATCCGCATGGCTCATTAAACGTCGCATCAACTTCTCCGTCCTAAGCGTATAAAAATTGAATCATCATGAACCCAAAATTCTCCTCTCTCCTAAGAAAAGGTTCGTTTCTTTTAGGAGCAGTATTACTGGGCTGGGCTGCCAATGCTCAGACCATTACCCCTTCGGACACTACTCACAGACAGGGCATGCATCATCGCCGGGGACCCCGTAATGACGGCGGCGGCGCGGCTGTCGATCACGGCAGGTCTGGCGAAGGCTACAGGTCCGGCGAAGGCTACAGGTCTGGCGAACGCGGCATGGCATGGAATCGGCAGGGCGGGCATGGTCGCAATGGCTGGCGCAGCGAAGCCCGTATCCATTACACTCCCGAGCAACGGAAACGGGTATCCGAAATAAACAAAGACTATCGCCAAAAATCAGCCGATCTCTTTAAAAAAGATAACAGTACCCTTCGGGAATACAAGGCCGGTCTGCTCGCTTTACAAAAAGAAAAGAAAAGCAAGCTGGAAGCTATCCTGACCCAAAAGCAGAAAGATGAGATAGCTGCCCGTCGCAAAAGGATGACAGAAAATAGGCAGGTCATGGCCGCTGCCCGCATGGAAAGGCTTCGACTGCACCTTGGCCTTAATGACGACCAGGTAGCAAAGATCAAAGCCGGTCAGGAAAACCTCCGCAACCAGGTAAAGGCCATCCACGAAGATGACAACCTGCTGCCCCACCAGAAAATGGAGCAGATGAAGGCCCTGATGGCTAAACGCAATGATACCTATAAGGCGGTGCTCACGCCAGATCAATACAGCCAGTTCGAGAAAATGTCTCGTGGCCGGGGACGCGGCAGCAGAGCCGGCTTCGGCCGCGATCGCGGCTTCGGCAGCAACCGTTCATAACTTTTGGCCGGCCCTTTTAGGGCCGGCCTTACCCAAAAATAACAAAGCCCCCTCGCAGGGGCCTTGCGGTGTGTGACCTATGTTGGTTAATGGTAAAAAATCAGGTAAATAGCTATCTCGCTGGTCAGCTTCCGAGCGGTCCGGATTGTCTTCCAAACTCCTATTTCATCAGCTTTTGCAAAGCAAATTCACATATTACAATCTCACTTTTATTGTCCAGGTAGGATACAATATATTTTTTACGAAAATTTACTCAACGGAGATTTAATGCTTTCCAGGTTGGATGTTTGCAAGGTCGGTGGACCAACCGTTCATCAGAAAGAGATTCAAAAAAGGCAAAGGCATCATCGACAAACTTTTTAGCTGTTCCTGGCAAACCTTCTCCTTCTATATATAGAGCAATTTGTGCGACTTCTTCAACAGCAGGTTCGAGAATGGTTACTTTCCTTTTACCCATTTATCAATGAGTTTATAGGCTTGCTTTTTCCCATCTGTAAGAGAAAACTTTTTAGCGGAAACAGTCTTGAGAGCCGCTTTCGTCCGCAAAGCTTCATAATCCTTTCTCGAAATGACTACATATTCCTTATTTTCAATATTCAATGTATTCATTAGCCTAAATTTCACTCTAATTTACAAAAATTTGGTCAAGCAACCCTTCAATCTTCCCCCCCCCGATATAAATGCAATTACTACTGCTCCCGCTGCTGCACAAAATGCCGTCCGCAATCCCTGATATACTTATAAAACTCATAATCATTCTCACAATTCTCAATAAACTCATAGGTCGGCCTGTAAATTCGCATAAACGTATCAAGCTCGGGTGACTGCAATCCCGTGATCTTTCTCACCAGCGTCTTGTTAAAACGATGATCAATATATCTGTCCTGCTCCTGTTCGATCAGCCGTCGCTGCAACGCCAGCATCTGCCGGTTCTTCTTCGCATTGAACAGCATATCGAGGTTAAAGCCGCCGCTGCCCGTCAGGTAGTCCGGCTCGTATTCAAACACCTTCCGGTATTCATCCCGGTTGGCCAGCGAATCATACCGGTAAAGCTTTGGCCGAACCACTACCAGGGGCAGACTGTCGACCGTCACCGCCAGGCTGATGTTCAACGGATAGGTGGACTGCCCCCCTTTTACCGGGAATTTCATGGTAGCCTTACCCAGATAAGAGAAGAAGACGGAGTCGCCCGCCGGCAGCCGAATGATATAGTGTCCCACCGAATCGGTCATCGTCCCCCTTCCGGAAGTCGACATGACGCTGACCCTTGGCATGACAAAGAGTTGCGAACGGTCATATACCGTCCCGGAGACCTCCACCTGCCCCAATACACACTGGCCGCCCAATGCCAACACTATTACTAAAAGGATCCTGTTCAACACGGGCGGAAATTAGCTAATTTTTGCGACCCCCGCTCGCCGCTCCACAAAAAAGCCCCCTCGCGGAGGCCTAATTGCTATCTTCTCATCTCTTATGGATGCTAAACTATTTGTTTTTCGGTTGCTCCCGGGTCTCGTTTTTCCAACGGTTTTGATGGATTTCCGAACGGCGCGGACGCGGGAGACGGCGGCGCATCACAGCACGGCCCGGAATATCCTGTTCGTATAGGAAGAGTCGACATTGCCGGCAAAAACCATGATCCCTGCCTTGGATGCGCCCGATGGCTCCCATGCGGCGGCAGTCATAGCACTGCTCACGGTATTGTATTGTTTCGAAACGCCGATCATCGTTTTCGAATTGCCGATGTGCGTGGCCCAGCGATTGAACCGCGTAGTGTTGTTCTCAAAATATCCCATGTCCTCTACGAAGTTGAGATATTGAGCGACAGTCGTAGACTGCCCTATCGCAAACCCCGCCTGTGCGCCGTCATAGATGGCCGCGGTATATATCGTGTTTGTCGGGTTGGTAGAGAGCGGCCCGAAATATTTGCCGAACTCCTTGACCAGGTTTGTAAAATTGGTGTTGGCGGCAGTACTTCCCATATGCTCTACGTCCAGCGCGATACCATCGAAATGCAGCGAGTCGACGATACAGGCCTTTACAAAAGAAGCAAACTGATGATAGGTGAGATGCGTTCCATTATAGGTGGTAAAAGGCGTCGTCGTATTCCATGAAGTCGCGTCGTCGACATTCATCAGCACCTTTACCCCCCGACCCTGTAAGATGCGGACGTCGTGAATGATCGATGCATAGGAATGATAGTTGGGGTTTGCCGTCAGGATGTAACTGCTGCTGCTGCCATAGTGTACAGAGTCGGCCATTTCCCAGGCCGTCCCTTCGAACAGCACTACCTCGTTGGCGGCGTTGGCGAAATTGGTCAGCGGCAGTTTGACGGCCGGCGTACCGGTAGGCGTAGCGTCAAATGCATAGTAGGCGATCTTGTTATTCGGATTGGCAGGGATGGTCAGCGGAGACAACACAACAGCCGGCTTAACACCGGAAAGCAGCCCGGGCTCTCCATTCCGGGACTGGTTCATTTTGTTACAGGAGAATAATACCGGCATGGCAGCCAGGAGGAAGGCGAATCGTTGCTTTTTCATATGATAATCGTTTAAAAGCAAGCTAAGACTCCTCCCCGCTATGGTACCGCCGCGGCTATTTTTTGAAATGTTTAATTCTTTCTGGGAAACACAATGGCAGAACAGATCAACAATACATAAGGTAACAATAAGACACTGAGAGACAAGATCAAATGAAGTTTCCTTCTGGGATTCCCATCGGTCAGCGCTTCATACTTGTCCACGATCATCCTGTCACGGTCCTTAATAATAAAGATATAATGGAAGAAAGCCGCGGACAACATATAAATAGTCCCTGCAAAAACAGTCGATTCCATTTTTGATGCAAAACGGTGATGTTTGAAAAAATGCAGGTAAAGAGACTCAAATAAGAGCAGCCATCCCCCTGAGCCGAGAGAGAACATATACATAGCCTGCATGCGGGGATTGACAATTTGCCTGTATTGGCTTAACCTATAGAAATAACTATAGATATTGAAATAGAGATAATCTATGTGTTTTATCATAGAAGCGTTTTCGGGGTTAGGGTACGAGTATCGGATTACGGACTACCCCTATTAAACGCCCATATGAGAAAAATCGTACAGAAAATTGCGGGCTAAAAAATAACTACTTGATTATCAGTAATAAATTATAAGGATTTTAGAAGATTTAACCTAAGGTTACTCCCTACGAAGCGACTTCACGGGATTGGCCATTGCCGCTTTAATCGCCTGGGAACCAATTGTAAGGCAGGATACCAAAAGCATTACCAGGGCTGTTATGATAAATATCCGGATGCCCCCGGGCGATTTGTAGGCAAAGGACGCCAGCCATTCATTTATTACCCACCAGGCAAGCGGAAAAGCAATGGCCATCGAAAGAGCTATTGTCTTCAATGACTCCATGGAAAGCAGCCTGACAATACCTGCAACGGACGAGCCCAGCACTTTGCGGATCCCGATCTCCTTCGTACGTCTTTCGGCGCTGAACGCGACCATGCCAAACAAACCCAAACAGGAAATTACCACCGCCAGTAAACCAAAATATTTCACCAGGGCGCTGACCTGCATTTCACTTTTATACATCTGCTCATAGGTTTCGTCGGCAAAATGATATTCAAAGGGATACACAGGATTGAAGTTCCTCGTGATCTTATTGATCGCGGCAAGCGCTTCTTTGGTATTCCCGGTATGCAGGCGAATCATCATATAGCTTGTATTGGATGGCACCAGGCACAGTATCAATGGCTTTATCGGTGTGTGCAGCGAGGCTATATGAAAATCTTTTATTACTCCTATGATGTTTCCGTTGCCCTCCCAGAATTTCACCTGCCTGCCCACCGCACCCGTTTCCATACCCATCATTTTAGCGGCGGATTCATTGATCACATAATTTGCGGAGTCGCCGGGATGATCTTTGGAAAAATCGCGCCCTTCCACCATCGTTACACCAAGTGTTTTTGTAAATCCATAACCAGTGCAGGTGGCAACTATTTCCGTCTGCAGGTCAACCGGTTTACCCGGCCAGGACAGATCCCCGGATGTGGAATTAAGATCCATCGGAAGCTGATTGACCGGGTTTGAAGCCTCCACATAAGACAGCTTATTCAATTCATTTTGCCAGGAGTCCATTTTTTTATACAGATCCCCTTCGAGCGGTATATAGATAATATGTTCTTTATCAAAGCCAAGGTTTTTATTCTGAATATAATTTACCTGTTTCGATACCGCCAGCATTCCAACGATCAAAAACGCAGATAAGGCAAATTGTAGAATGACGAGACCCTTGCGCACCGATACGACATTACCGCTCTGCGTACTCATATTCCCCTTTAAGATCCGTATCGGCTTAAAGGACGCCAGGAACAACGATGGATAACTACCGGCGATGACCGAAGTGACAATAAGAAGGACAATAATGGAACACCATAGGGCAGGCTGGGTGAAGTTCAACTGTATTTGCTTGTCAAATACCTGGTTGAAAACAGGCAGGATGAGCGATGTGATCCCTATTGAAAGCAGGGTCCCCAGTAAGCAGGTCAAAAAAGACTCGGTCATAAACTGCCCGACCAGGGATGCTTTTCCCGCGCCGGCGACTTTCCGTATGCCGATCTCTTTCGCCCGCAGGGATGCCCTTGCCGTAGCCAGGTTCATAAAATTCATACAGGCAATGAGCAAAATAAAAATGGCCACCGCGGCAAAAATCTTTACATATTCGATGCGGCCCCTTCCGCTTGGTTTTCCATTCTTATAATCGGCATATAAATGGATGTCGGTGATGGCCTGCAATGACGGATAATTTGGTCTGAAACCTGCGGACGCAAATTTTGGATAAATTGCACGCAGGCTCAGCGCAGTGGCCGACAGATCCACATGCGGTCTCAATCTCACGTAAGTGAAAAAGGAAATATTACCCCATGTTTTCATCCAGTCTTCCTCCTGTTCTTTAAAATTTATCATCCAGCTGAATTGTATGGTGCTGTTATGGGGAAGATCTTCAATCACTGCACCGACCCTGTAATCCTTTTTGTTATCGATCCTGATCGTTTTGCCAACGGCTGCGGACGTACTAAAATATTTTTCGGCAATTTTTTTGGTAATAACGATCTGATCAACGGAAGCAACCGCCTGGTCAGGATTTCCATCAATTGTTTTAAGCGGAAACACTTTGAAAAAACCGGCAGTAGCGTAAGTGCCTTTTTCTTTCAACGACTTATCGCCGACCGTAAACAGGACATCACGGCTATAGGTCATCTTTGTGGCCTGTTCAACCTGGGGGATATTGTTTTGGATCGCTTCCGCCAATGGTCCCGGGCTGGCAGTCATCGTTACGGTATCACCATTAAAAGGCGCATTTACATGTACCTCATAAATATCTTTTACGCCGGGTAAAAAACGGTTGTAGCTCAGTTCATCGCTTACCCAAAGCCAGATCAGCAAACTACAGGACAACCCGATCGCCAGTCCGGCAACGTTGATAGATCCCGTGAGCTTGTTCCTTGTCATATTCCGCCAGGCGGTTTTGAAATAGCTTTTGATCATACTGACACGCATTAAGAACCATGCCATTCACCCAAATTATTGATTTTCAAATCGCAAGAGCGTTTAAAACTTACCATAATGTTCGAAACCGATACAATGATCGTCCGCTCCGGCATATTAAATTTTATTAACTTAAGGGCTTGAAATGAAACGCCAAATTGTGAAACGATCTCTTTTCCTCCTTTTCTTATTTTTCTCCTTCAGTACCTTCGCACAAGATGCGGATAGCATCCGGATCCTGATCATTTATGGTTCAAAACCCGCCAAAGGACATCCTGCCGAGTACAAGTGGTTCGGCGGAAGACCGGGCGGCCATGTTGCTATCCAGGTCGACAACGATCGGGTGATCAGCTTTGGGGCAACGAAGTATCGTCCGATGTGTCACATCTTCGCCCGTTCCAGGCCGGCCAGGTTCAAATCACGGTACAGGATAGAAAGCGTCGAACGATTCTGGGGCACCTTCAATTATACCGGCGCGCGATACATCGTTGACAGCCTGCGACGAATGGTCGTCTCTATTCCCGTGTCCCCCATACAGAAAAGAAGGCTCGATAGTATCGTCAGCGCTTATACGGCACAGGTCCCCTATGATTATGCCGTGCTGGGCATGCGCTGCGCCTCCTCTTCCTATGAGATCCTGGCGCAGCTGGACCTGCTGGAAAAACCTTACAAACGCCATTTCTGGTGGCATATCCTCTTTCCCCGCGATATCCGCTACGAGCTGATGAAAGAGGTTAAGCAGGGCCGGGCCGCCGGGACCTGGCGGGTGTATCAGCAGGAGGGGTCGCGTTCGCGGAAATGGGATTATGACCGGAAGGTGTAAGGTTCGGCGACGAGTTGCAAATAATTTGCAACTTTTTGTTACTTTACGGTACTAATTGCAAAAAACAGGTTAATCGATAAAATATGAGATCACCACTGGCTATCTGCTTTGCCCTCTTCTGTCTGACCATGACCGCCCGCGCCCAGCGTGTCGGTTCATCCCCCGAATATATCCGGCAGCTGACGCCTTTATGGAAGGGGGAACGCTCTGCCGACGGCCGCCCCAAAGTATCCGACAGGATGTTGCAGCGGCTGAAGGACATATCCCTGGAGGACGTTTGGAACGTGCTCCGCAACCACGGTTATCAAAACCAGTTTGAAGGCGAATGGCATGTGATCCACCCCGACAGCGGCGCGATGACAGGCCGTGTCGTCACCGCCCAGTATATGCCTTCCCGTCCCGATCTCATCGACGTAATAAAGGACCAGGGTGTTAAGGCAGAAGGGCGTAATCCACAGGGGGGCACCAACTCCTGGCCCATCGACATACTCACCGAAGGGGATGTCTATGTCGCGGACGGGTTTCTGAAAATGGCCGGGGGAACGCTGATCGGCGACAACCTCGGAAATTCCATTTACTCCCGGTCACACCGCGGGGTCATCTTTTACGGCAGTGTCCGTGACGAAGCCGGGCTCAGCGAGATCCCTGGTTTTAACGGCTGGGTAAAAGGGGTAGACCCGTCCTATATCCAGGGGATGATGCTGACATCCATCAACGCACCCATTCGTATCGGCAGGGCCATTGTGCTGCCCGGGGATGCCGTGCTCGCCAACAAATATGGCGTCATCTTTATTCCGGCACATCTCCTCGACACCGTTGTCATTACTTCCGAGATCACCGGGCTTCGCGATGAATTTGGGCACCAGCGTCTGCGCGAAAAGAAATACCTGGCCGGGCAGATCGACAGTGAATGGTCGGAAGAGATCAAAAAAGATTTTCTCGACTGGCTGAATCATTATCCCGGCAAGCTGCCGATGTCAAAAAAGGAACTGGACGATTATTTGAGATCCCGCAATTATTAAATTTCCCCGTTTGAAAAATCCATCCATTTTCAAAATAGCGCTGCTTCTTGCCGCGCTTCTTTTTATAACCGTTCTGGGGTTTGCCCTTGCCGGTCATCTCGCTTCTGCCGGACCTTTTGCAATAGCAGGGTTTCTCGTCGTCTCACTTAGGGCAAAGCTCAGCGGCCTGCCACCCGAGATAGCCGCCGGCATCATCCTCATCGGCTGTTCACCCAACGGGCTTGTATCATCGTCATCATCACGGCCGCGGGCCGCAATAGTCTTCTGACCATCGGCCCCCTGCTCGTGGTCTTTGTGCTGCTGCATAACCTGTCCGGCTATGCACTGGGTTACTGGACAGGTCGTCTCTTCCGGATGGATGAAAGGGATTGCCGTACGATGGCCATCGAAGTGGGTATGCAGAATGGCGGTCTTGCATCGGGCCTCGCCATGGAAATGGGCAAGATGGCGACAGTGGGACTGGCGCCGCAAGCCGCCAAAGGGGTATACCGATTATCCGGTGCTTTAGCGTATCTTTGCCGATTATCTCACTACTGTTGTAAAACAGCAAATCCCTTTGGATATGAAGCGTAAAACGGACAATTTCAGCAAGTTTTATAATAAAAAGCGCAACAGCGCTATCAAGGAAGCCTTCCGCCAGGAGAAAAAGGCCGCGAAAAAAGAACGTAAAGAAGCCATCGAACGCCGTTTTGAAGAGAAACGCCAGGCCCGCGCAGCACAGTTTCCCGACAGGAATGCACCTGCTGGTCGCCCCGTTCGCGGAGGCGCACCAACCGGCAGACCTATCCGCGGAGCTGCACCAATAGACAAACCTGTTCGCGGAGCTGCACCAACCGGCAGACCTATCCGCGGAGCTGCACCAACCGGTAGACCTATCCGCGGAGCCGCGCCAACAGACAAACCTGTTCGCGAAGCCGCACCAAAGCCGACCCTTACGCTTAAACAAGCCTCCACTGGCACGCCGGTGAGACCCAGTGGCCCCGCTTCAAAAGATGCAGCACCCATCAAGGACACCGCATCCACCAAGGACACCGCATCCACCAAAAACACCGCGCCCGCAAAAAGCACCGCACCCGCACGATCGGGCGCCGCACCCAGCGCCGTCACCACAGGCGAGACCCTTCCCCTCAACAAATATATCGCGCATGGCGGCATCTGCTCACGACGCGACGCAGCCGACCTCATCCGTATCGGCAAAGTCAGCGTCAACGGCAAGGTCGTTACCGAACCCGGCACCAAGGTCCTGCCCACAGACACGGTGAAGGTCAACGATAAAAAAGTGACGATCTCCCGCAACTTCGTTTATATCCTGCTTAATAAGCCAAAAGATTATATCACTACCACCGACGATCCGCAGGGACGCAAGACAGTGCTGGACCTGATCCGCGCGGCCACGCCCGAACGGGTCTACCCGGTCGGACGCCTCGACCGCAATACCTCCGGTGTACTGCTGCTTACCAATGACGGCGACCTCGCCCAAAAGCTTGCTCACCCCAGCCATGAAATAAAAAAGATCTATCACGTCACGCTCGACAAGGTGCTGACAAAAGGAGATTTTGACAAGATCATCGGCGGTGAAGTAAAACTGGAAGACGGCGTCGCACATGTCGACGTGCTCGCCTATGCCGATCCAAAAGACAAGACCCAGATCGGTCTGGAGATCCACAGCGGCCGCAACCGTATCGTCCGCCGTATCTTCGAACAATTAGGTTATGATGTGAGAGGCCTCGATCGCGTGATGTATGCCGGGCTCACCAAAAAGAACGTACAGCGTGGTATGTGGCGTCTTCTTTCTGAAAAGGAGATCCGGATCCTGAAATATCTCAATTCTTCCATCAAAGGCTCGCCCGCCAAAACAAAAGAGTGGGCCGCAGCCAATGCTGACGGTAATACTTATACGAAGGGCGGAGCCGGCGGCACAACGGCAAAACCCGCCGCACACGCAGCCAAACCCGCCGCAAAAAGCGCTGGCGCCGCAGCGCGATCCACCACGCCCGGTGCACACGCAGCAAAACCCGGTGAACATGGTCCAAAGCGCGCCGGCAAACGCCCCGCAACAGCATCATCGATCGCCCCCAAAGGCCGCAAACCCGCCCGCACAGCGGCGAAACCCCGCACGGCAGGGAAACCCCGCGCAACAGCGAAATCCGGCCCCCGCGCACATTCCGCAAAACCCCGCGCCGGCGCACATGCCGCAAAACCCAATTCACGCCGCTCCAGCAAGCCAACAAAATTCAATAACGAAGGAGATTGATCCGAACCATGAACAAACCAGAGATACTTTTCGAAAACGATTCCTTTATCGCTATCAATAAACCCGCAGGTCTCCTCAGCATCCCCGATCGCGAAGGCAAAGAGCCCTCGTTAAAATCCTGGCTGCGCGAAAAATACGGCAACATCTTCACCGTTCACCGCCTTGACCGCGAAACCAGCGGTGTCATCGTCTTTGCAAAAAACGAAGAGACACATAAATTCCTCTCCGTAGCCTTCGAACAGCGCGATGTCGAAAAATTCTACCAGGGCCTCGTCCAGGGCAGCCTCCCCGAAACAAAAGGAAGCATCGACCTCCCGATCATGGAACATCCAGCCAAACCAGGGACCATGGTCGTCAATAAACACGGCAAGGCATCCCTGACCGACTATGAGGTCATCGAAGACATGGGTCTTTATTCCCTGGTGGAGTTCAATATCCATACCGGCCGCACTCACCAGATCCGCGTCCACATGCAGGCCCTCGGCCATCCCATCGCCTGCGATGATCTGTACGGCGACGCCCGCCCCATCA
This sequence comes from Puia sp., assembly GCA_036499285.1. Taxonomy (GTDB): domain Bacteria; phylum Bacteroidota; class Bacteroidia; order Chitinophagales; family Chitinophagaceae; genus Puia. Next base: position 71,220 of record DASYEB010000050.1, read on the forward strand.
AGCTGTCCAGCTTCAAACGTAATTTCAAGCTCTCCAAAAACGAAGAAGAGGAACGCCCCATCCTGTCACGCCTCGCCCTTCACTCACACCTGCTGCACTTCAAAGACGCCAACGGCGAGTATCATACGCTCGAAGCGCCATTGCCAAAAGATATGCGTGCACTGTTACAGCAGCTGAAGAAGTGGAAGACCTAAAGGACCCCGGGGATCATATTCACTTGTTTTTCAAGCAGTCTATAATAAAGATTTAAGCGGCCCCGTTATACTCGCCGCAATGTAACCCGTTGAGGCTCACCCTCCTTACCGGTTTACCTATTTCTTTAGACCCTAAGATCCCCTAAACCTGTTGAATGAAAAGCCTTTCGTTTTTCTTTGCCATTGCTATGCTTGCATGTGCCCTTATTGTTACCGTTCCGGGACTGGCACAAACCAATTATTATTCCAGGTCTACCGGCTATCTGAACGTATTGTCCACCTGGGGCACCAATACCAACGGGACAGGCACCAGCCCCACCCGTTTTACCACCGCCAACCAGATCTTCAATGTCCGCAATAATGCCACTCCGACCCTTAGCGCCGCCTGGACCGTGTCAGGCACCGGATCAAAGATCATTGTAGGAGATGGCACAGCTGCCTGTAACTTTCAGATCCCGTCGAATTATACCTGTGCCGGCAAGATAGACGTCGCTTCCAATGCGACACTGTCCATCGCCCGGACAACCAACCCTACACTGGGAACATTAAACGCCAACAGCACCGTCGTCTTCAACGGCACTGCCAATCAAACCATTCCGGCGGTGACTTATGGCAACCTCACTTATGCAGGTGCGGCTCTCGGTAAAATGGCATCAGGCGGATGTACCATCGCCGGCACGCTGACGGTGACCAGCGGTACTCTCCAGCTGGATGTTTATACTACCCCTTATACCTATTCCGTCAAGTCGCTGAACGTGACCACATCCGGATTGCTGGACCTCGGAGCCGCTGATAGTTATACCGGTATGGGCGCCACGATCAATCTTTCGGGGGATCTTTTCCAGTCGGGGGCCGGTCAGATATATTGTACAGGAGACCAGGAGCTGAACGGTATAATTAATTTTGTCGGTACGAACCAGAATATCCAGCAGGCGTCCAGCGATTATGTGAACTATAACGTTCAATCCGGCAGCACCTGTAACCTCACCGGCGATTTTTCATTTGACGGGTACAATAGCTGGCAGGGGATCTTTACCGTAAATTCCGGCGGAACCCTCAACTGCGGCACATATAGCGTAATTGGATATAGCCTCAACACTTCTGCAAACAATAACATCTTTGTCCTCAGCAGCGGCGGAACCCTCGTGACCGCCAATACCGCCGGCATCGCTTCGTCCGGCACTTCCGGTTCGATCCAAACGCTGAACAGGACCTTTTCCAGCTCCGCCAACTACACGTACAACGGTACGGCCGCCCAGAACGCAGGCATTTTTACCACCTCCCCAACAGCATATACCCTGAACAACCTTACCATTAACAACCCGGAGGGCGTTACGCTCTCGCATGCGGAAAGCGTCAGCAACACTCTGACTCTGACCGATGGCCTGCTCAATACAACCACGACCAACCTGATCACGCTTAATAATACAGCAACTGTCACCGGCGCCTCCGATGCCAGTTTTGTCAACGGCCCGATAAAAAAGATAGGAAAACAGGCTTTCATTTTCCCCGTAGGCGCCGCCGGTACCGGCTATATTCCCATAGGTATCTCGGCGCCCACCTCGGTGACGGCCGCCTTCCAGGCGCAATATATACGGTCAAGCGCAGCCGCATTGGGTACTGTCACGGCCTTCGGTCTCAACCATGTCAGCGGCTGTGATTACTGGATCCTGAATCAGACGTCGGGCACCTCAACTGTGAATGTCACCGGCTACTGGAATGCAAACAGCCCTTGCGGCGGGGCCTATGTGAACTCTTTGCCCTCGGTCGCCCTGGCACATTTCAACAACACCAACTGGAACAGCTGGGGCAACACAGGCGGCGTCACAGGAAATACAACCGCAGGGTCCGTCACATGGAATGGCGTCAGCACGTTTAGCCCTTTTGCCCTGGCCTCCACCGATATACTCAACCCGCTTCCCCTCCTCCTCACCGGCTTCAAAGCCCGCGCCCTGTCTAACGGGTCTATCGGGTTAACCTGGAGCACGATGGATGAGTCGAATGTCAGCTATTTTACGATCCAGCGCAGCCCCGACGGAACGACCTGGCAGGATGCCGGCAGCGTGAACGCCCGGGGTTCCACTTCAATGGAAAATTCCTATTCCTTTACGGACCCGGCACCCTTTGCTGTTAAGGATTACTACCGGCTGCAGATCGTGGATAATGATGGCAACCTTACTTATTCCGGGATCCTGGTGATAGATCCGGCGAGGACCTATACCCTTCTCATTTACCCGAATCCGGCCACCGACCAGGTAACGATCCGCTTCAACGGAATTTCCGGGATGATCACGCTGCAACTATTGAATATCGAAGGGAAAGTCCTGCTTCAGAAAAAACCCGGTTCCGTCGGCGGAGCATCTGTCTCCCTGCCTGTTTCGATGTATCCTCCCGGTAATTACCTGGTGCAGGTGCTGGCAGATGGGCGTTTGATACGCACGGAGAAACTGGTTATACAAAGGAAGTAGGCTATCATGAATAGTCGCGCTCTCCGCAACACCCTAGTCTCACCGGAGACTATGAACCGGATTCATCATCGCAGCCCGCACCGCCTGGAAGGCAATGGTCCCGGTCGTAATCACCATCGCGACCAACGCCGAAAACACGAACACACCCGGACCTATGGATATCCGGTAGTAATACCCCTGCAGCCACCGGTGCGAAAAATACCAGGCCAACGGGGACGCGATGATACAGCTGAGGCCCACCAGCAGGATAAAATCCCCCGACAGCAAAACCAGGACCTGAGAGACCGTCGCACCCAATACTTTCCGGATGCCGATCTCCCTCCCGCGCTGCTCCGCCATATACGCCGACAGTCCGAACAAACCAAGACAGGAAATAAAGATGGCCAATATGGCAAAGATAGCTGCCAGCTTTCCGATCAGCAGCTCGAGGGTAAACTTCGTCGCGTATGTCTCATCCACAAAGTTGTAGTCGAAGGAGTAACCGGGGCTATATTTCTGAAATATCGGCTGCAGACCTGCGAGTGCCGCCCGGGTATTCACCGTCGGCGCCAGGCGAAAGGTCAGACTGTAGGCCCAGTCAGGCTGGAAGACAAAGATCGTTGGCTCCGCCTCGCCAAAAGGATTACTGGTCAACGCATCTTTTGCTACGCCAATGATACGAAGTCTGTTTGGCGCGTTGGACAAATGCCAGGTGATGATTTGATTTAAGGGCTGTTTCAGTCGCATACGCCGCACGGCCGATTCGTTGACGATGACATCGGTGCTGTCTACCGCAGCATTGCCCGTAAAGTTGCGACCAGCGACAAGAGGGGTGCCCATCGTTTTGAAATAATCACTGTCTGCGAGGGCGTTCATGGCCAGATTCAGCGCTTCGTTTGGCTCCCGTCCCGGCCAGTCGTCGATGACGTTGTGTGAATCGACTTCCGTCGCCTGACTCAGGCTGCGCGTCATACCACTGATCCAACCACTCGCCAGCGCTTCTTGTTTCAAAGCGGGATAATGCGACCACCGGTATGTGGTCAGCAGACGATTGGGATCATAACCCGTCGGCCGGTTTCGCGCATATTCTATCTGCTGATAAATGATGACCGTGCTTATGATAAGACCGATGCTACAGGTGAATTGCAGCACCACCAGTATTTTTCTGGGTAGGGTTGCGGAGCGCCCCACCCGCATTGCTCCTCTTAGCACCTTCACCGGCTGAAAGGAAGAGAGATAAAACGCCGGCCGGCTGCCAGCGAGCAGTCCCGTCACCAGCACGTAACTGATCATCAGCACCCAGAAGACCAGGCTGGAATAAGGGATCGCAATTTGTGTTTTCACCAGCGCATTGAACGACGGCAGAACCAGTTGCACCAGCAACAAGGACAGCCCAAAACTAAGAAAGGTTATCGTCACCGACTCGATCAGGAACTGCATGATCAGCCCCCCCCTGCCGGAGCCCATAACCTTGCGTACTCCCACTTCCCTCGCCCGCTTCTCACTGCGCGCAGTAGAGAGATTCATAAAGTTGATACAGGCGATCAGCAACACCAGCACCCCGATGATGCTAAACAGGCGGATATAATCGATCAGACCGCCCGATGGATATCCATTCTTAAATTCAGTATACAGATGCCAGTCCGCCATCGGCTGCATCACCACCTGTTGCTGAAAAGTCTTATAGGCAGCAGGAGCATATTTCTGCATCAGCATCCGGACCTTTGGTTCGACCTGGGCATAGGTAACGCCGGGCTTTAGTGAAGCATACATCGTAAAGAAACAATGGTTCCAGTTGTTGACAGCCGCCTTCACCCAACCGCCGGATGCAAAAGCGCTGAACGACGTGATGCTTTTAAACTGCATCGTGGAATTCTTTGGCAGGTCTTTTATCACCGCCGTAACACGCAAATTGTCTCCATTAGGACCGCGTACCTGTCTGTTCAGTACGTCGCTGGTCCCGAACAAAGCCTTTGCTGCAGACTCTGTCAGCACTATCGAATAAACGTCCTTCAGAGCATCCTTCGCATTCCCCTTTACGATCGGGAATTGAAAGATCTCGAGAAATTCTTCTCCGGCGATCATGTTATTTATGGTCACATGACGGGTCCCGACGGTGAAATCATTGTCTCCCCAGCCAAAACTCATCGTTGTATGCGCTATTTCCGGGATATCGGTTTTCAGCGCCGTCGCCAGCGGAATACACATCATCGGCTGGGTACGGATGACCCCGTTGTCGCTATAGCGAAAACGTACCTGGTAAGCCTGCTGATAACCGGGCAGAAATTTATCAAAGGACGATTGGTCACAGACCCAGAGACCGATCAACAGAGCCACGGCCATACCCGCGGCGAGACCAGCAATGTTTAATATACTGTAAACCTTGTTCCGGAGGATGTTGCGCCAGGCCGTCTTGAAATAAGCTTTTAGCATGTCTTTTTCGCTACGAAAAAAATGCCGTTTCCTCAGTCTATTATGGATCAATGTCTTGCGTTTCAACTGCCGTCGCCAATTGTCCGCTATCGATACACCGACTGTCCTCTTCGCCCGTTCATCAATAAGTTAAATTCCGCACAGTTTCCGCCAAGAACAAGGAATCACGCAGGTCCTTGCCTACCCTATATTTACCCCATTAGTAGCACCAAAACAAGAACTATGCGTCTTCCCCTTTCCGCCTTCCTGCTTCCTTTCGCCCTTTGCGCAGTTATTCTTAGCCCTGGCCTGGCGTTTGCCCAGACCAACTGGAACAAAGATGGCAACACCTATACGACTATAGAAAATAATTCCATCGTGGAGGTCACCCTGCCTGCCATGACTAAAACCATCCTGGTAAGCGCCGAGCAGCTGACTCCCCTCGGTCTCAGCAGTCATGAGAGAAATACCGGTGCACGTGGTCCCCGCGGAGGCGGCGAGCTGAGCTACCAGTTCAGTGAAGATCATTCCAAAGTGCTGTTGCTTGCAAAGCCGGTGCATGAATATCATAATACGTTTCACAGCGCCTGGGTTTTCGACCGCAAGTCCGGTGTGCTGACCCCTATCGCCCAGACACATATCCTCAATGCCAAGATCTCCCCCGATGGCACCAAGGTCGCGTATGTGTATAACAATAATATTTATAGCGTGGACCTGCCAGCCAGCGGCGCCGCTGGTTCAGGCGCTGCTGGTTCAAGCGCTGCCGGCTCCGGTGCTGCCGCGACAGCCCTCACCACCGACGGCACCGACCGTCTGCTCAACGGCTGGTTTGACTATGCCTACAGCGAAGAGCTTTATTGCATCGACGGCTTCCGCTGGAGCCCCGACAGCAAGAGCATTGCCTACTGGCAGAACGACCTGTCAAAAGTCGGCACCTTTTATATGATCAACAATACCGACAGCATCTATCCAAAAATAATCCCGATCCTCTTTTCCAAAGTCGGCGAACCTATTGCCAAAGCCCGCATCGGCGTCGTCAGCATCGCGACAAAGGCTACAAAATGGATGACCATCGAAGGTGACCCCGCCAGCCATTACCTGGCACGTATGGAGTGGACACCCGATGGCAGCCATCTTATCACGCAACAGTTCAACCGCGCACAGAACAATAGCAAGCTGATCCTCTCCGACCCCGCCAGCGGCGCCAGCAAGGTTATTTATAATGAGAGCGATGAAGCGTGGATCGACCTCAAGGCCTTCTGGTCCCATAGCGGCGGCATAGGCTGGGACTGGATCGACAACGGGAAGGCCTTCCTCTGGGTCAGCGAGAAAGACGGATGGCGCCATATCTACCGTATCACACTGGATGGCCAGGAGACCTTGCTGACAAAAGGCAATTATGATGTGACGAGTGTCAATGGCTGTGATGAAAAGAAAGGATACCTGTATTTCGGGGCTTCGCCGGACAATGCGACGCAGCGTTATCTTTACCGCGCGTCATTGAATCCCGCTCATGCAACCGGCGGCTCAGCACGTTCGACCGCTGCCGACGCCCCGGTCCGCGTCACACCCGACCTCGCAGGAACACACAATTACTCCCTTTCCCCCAATGGCCGCTGGGCACAACATAGTTTTTCCAGCCATCTGTATGCTCCCGCAACGGAATGGATCGCCCTTCCCGAAAATAAACCATTGGTCGAAGCCGACGCCATCGCCAAACATCTGACCCCCACTCCGCTCGGCAAACAAACTACATTCTTCCACCTCACCACGGCCGACGGCGTGACGATGGATGCCTGGATGATCAAACCCGCCAACTTCGACAGCACAAAGAAGTATCCCGTCGTTTTCTACACCTACTCCGAGCCGGTAGGCTCAACCGTGACGGATGTGGCCAATGTGGCCCGGGCCAATTTTTTCAACGTCGACAGCGGATACATCTTTATCTCCGTCGAAGGACGCGGCGCACAGACTCCAAAAGGCCGCGCCTGGCGCAAGTCGATCTACAAAAGCGTAGGCTGGATCAATGTCAACGACCAGGCAGCCGCCTGCCGCGAGATAATCAAATGGCCCTTTATCGACAAGGAGCGCGTAGCCGTCTTCGGTAGCAGCGGCGGAGGCAGCACCACTCAAAACCTCCTGTTCCGTTATCCCGAACTCTACAAGGTAGGCCTCGCCAGTGCGGGTGTGCCAAACCAGCTGATCTACAACACCATCTACGAAGAGCGTTTCATGGGAGTATTACCCGAGAACCGCGATGCCTATATCAAATGCTCACCCATCACCTATGCCAAGGGTCTGCAGGGGCACCTGCTGATCATGCACGGCACCGGCGACCACAATGTCAATTACCAGGGAGAGGAAATGTTGCTCAACGAGCTGATAAAATACAACCGCCAGTTCCAGTTTATGCCTTATCCAAACAGGACCCATGGCATTACTGAAGGAGAAGGAACGATTTTGCATAAGACGACACTGATGGCGAACTTTTTGCGGCAGTATTGCCCGCCGGGGGGACGGTGAGATTGCCTTCAAGAAGCTCGATGACTTGCTCCTACATCTTTGCCAGGATCTTCTTCTTTGCAGAATCATACTCGCCTTTCGTCAGGGCGCCGGAATCGTAAAGGTCTTTTAACTTTTTTAGTTCGTCAGACGGGCTATATGCCGGCGCAGCTGATCCGGCAACCTTTGGCTTGAACGCATCGGGTACGATGATCTCCCCGGTGGCTATGGCGTTCTCTATGTCACATTCATAGTTGACAGGACCGCCGCCACCCAGAATGACGTACCAGGTGTATCCTCTCTCATCGGTACCTTCTTTTCTGAACTTCTTTATGTGAAAGAGGTGGCCATTCCACTTCCTGCCTACCGGATCCGGTTTGTAACGCGGGCCCCTCGTGAGAGCCGCAAACGACCTGCTGGACTCGGATATATACTTGAAGTCACCGGAAGGGAGCGTGCCGACCCCGAGTTTAATATCCGTCCCGGCGATGGCTTTAAATCCGGAAGTTGTCAGTAGCGTATCGTTATCGACTTTCGGAAGTTCCGATTGGGCGCGGGAAAACATCGGCACCAGGAGGAGAATAAGCAATCGTTTCATATGTATACAAATTTAAATCGAACAATCTTTGTATCAAAATCGAACATCACCAGAGCGTCAAACTAAGATAATAAATTAGTTAACAACTACTTACTACTCCGGCATCATCTTCGCCCAAAAGATACAAACAACGGCAGGATCATGCTAAAAAACTATCTCCGCGTCGCCTGGCGCCACCTTCATAAGAACAAAGGGTACACCTTTATCAACATCGCAGGTCTTGCCACCGGCATGGCCATTACCCTGCTGATAGGCCTCTGGATCACGGACGAGATCAGCTTCAACCATTATCACACCAACCATAGCCGCATCGCCCAGGCCATGGTCATTCAATATTCGCCGGACGAGGTTTACAACGGAACCACCGTTTCCGTGCCCATGGCCCAGGCCCTCCGCGAGAGATATCCCGAGCTGTTCACAAAGGTCGCCTTTGTCGGCGGTGGCGGCGATCACCTCGTTGCCGTCGGGGACAAAAAGCTCACCGCCTCCGGCATCTGGGCCGGCAGGGATTTCGTAGAGATGTTTACGCTCAGGATCCTGAAAGGCTCCATTGGCTCCATGAGCGATCCGTCCACCGCCCTCATTTCCCAATCCCTGGCTACGGCCCTTTTCGGCAAGGCCGACCCGACCGGCAAGACCTTCAAATACGAAGACAAGCTCGATCTTACCATCGGCGGCGTCTTCGAAGACCTGCCCCGCAACACCCAATTTTACAACCAGAAGATGATCCTTCCCTGGGGCAGCAAAGAGAACCAATACTATAATCAAAATACGAATTGGAGCGATCACAACGGCAACCTGTATGTCCAGCTGGCCGATGGCGTCACGGCAGAACAGGCCAGCGCCCGCATCAAAAAGTTGCCTACCCCATTTATAAAAAACTGGCGCGAAGAAGCGATGGTCTATCCTCTCGACAAGGCCTATCTCTATAGCGATTTCAAAAACGGTAAGCCTTCCGGCGGACGCATTCAGTTTCTCTGGCTCTTTGGCTTTATCGGCGGTTTTGTGCTGCTGCTTGCCTGTATAAATTTTATGAACCTCTCCACCGCCAGAAGCGAACGTCGCGCGAAAGAGGTCGGCATCCGCAAGACCGTCGGCTCGCTGAAAAGACAGCTGGTCGGGCAATTCCTCATGGAGTCTGTCATCGTCGCTCTGCTGGCCTTTATTATCTCCATCGCCATCGTACAGCTGAGCCTCCCTTTTTTCAATAACCTCGCGGCCAAAGATATGGCCCTCCCCTGGAATAACAGCCTGTTCTGGGTCCTGTCCATCGGATTTACCTTGTTCACCGGTCTCCTCGCAGGGAGTTACCCGGCTTTTTATCTTTCCAGCTTTGATCCGATACGGGTGCTGAAGGGTACGTTTCGCGCCGGCAAATATGCCGGTCTTCCCCGTCAGGCCCTGGTGGTCCTCCAGTTCAGCGTATCGCTGACCCTTATCATCGGTACCTTTATCGTCTATCGGCAGATAGAATATGCGCAGGACCGCCCCGTCGGTTACAAACGGGACGGACTACTCACCGTCGATATCAATACCCCGGAACTGGCCAAACACTATGAGGCCCTGCGCGAAGAATTGCTGCAAAAAGGTCTGGTCGCCGATGTTGGCGGTTCTTCGATGGCCGTCACCGCGTTTTACAACAACAACGACCTGGAATGGAGAGGAAAAAGACCTGATCAGGCAACGGTGTGGTTCCGCAACGTCAACGTGACGCGCGAATTTGGCAGGACCATCGGCTGGACCGTCCTGCAGGGCCGCGATTTCAGCCGCGACTTTGCCACAGACTCCAGTTCCAGTGCTTCGATCGGAGCTGCTTCGCCACGCTCCTCCTCGCCCGTAGCCTTCGCAGGCTCGGCTATCCTCAACGAAGCCGGCGCGAAAGCCACCGGCATCGCCAATCCTGTCGGCGAGACCATGAAGTTCTTTGGGAAAAATTACACCGTCATCGGCGTTGTCAACGACATGGTCACCAATTCGCCGTACCAGAAGATCGAACCGGCCCTCTTCCTGGGAGATGGCTATATATCGACCATCACTATGCGCCTTCGGCCGGATCAGCCCGTCCATGCGGCCCTCGATGCGCTGAAGCCCGTGTTCGCGAAGTACAATCCCGGCAGTCCCTTTATGTATAAGTTCACAGATGATGACTATAACCGCAAATTCGCGGACGAAGTGCGAATCGCACATCTGGCATCTGTCTTTACCACGCTGGCCATCTTCATCTCCTGTCTCGGCCTCTTTGGCCTCGCCTCGTTTGTCGCCGAACAACGCACAAAAGAGATCGGCGTCCGGAAAGTTCTCGGGGCAAGCCTCTTTACGCTCTGGGGACTTCTGTCAAAGGAGTTCGTCAAGCTCGTCGTCATCTCCTTCTTTATCTCGATGCCGCTGGGCTATCTGTTCATGCACAAGTGGCTGCAAACATATCCCTATCGAACGGCACTGTCCTGGTGGATCTTCGCCCTGGCCGGCAGCGGGATCTTGCTGATCACGCTGCTGACGGTGAGCTATCAGTCGCTGAAGGCGGCAACGATGAATCCGGTGAAAAGTTTGAGGTCGGAGTGAGACTGTCATAAACCCCAAAAAAGACAGGTCTACGGAATATCACTTTCCCTGATGAATCTTTATGGGTGCCGTACCGAACTTCTTCTTAAAAGAATGCGAGAAATGAGAAAGGCTTTCGAAGCCCAGGTCAAGGTAGATCGCAGATGGTTTTTTATGTTTATTTTCTATCAGATGCCAGGCTTCCGTGAGCCTTCTTTCCTGCAACCACTGCCGGGGCGCCATACCGAATACTTTTTGGAAGTCCCGCTTGAACCCGGCAAGGCTTCTCCCCGTAAGCTGTGCAAATCTTTCCACGGGGACGTTGAAATGAAAATTACTGAGCATGAATTTTTCCAGATCGTTCTTATGGGGTTCGGAAAAGTCGAACAGGAATTCACGAAGCCCGGGCAGGGTATATAACAATAGTTGTATAGCCTCTTTTACTTTTAACATACCCACCGCATTGGTTATCTTTTCTTCCGAATGGCGGATATAGGGTATCACGGATTGGAAAAAGCCCTGCAAAAAATCGTTTTTAGGAATAAGGATGTTGGCCGGGCCTGTATATTTCTGCGCTGGTTCTATCTTCTCCTCGAGAGCAAACTTCCTGAGCATGTCTTCATCCAGGCGAATGACAATGGTCTCATAATTCTCACCGTCCAGCGGCATTTTGGTAATTACCCCCAGCTGGTTTTTTCGGATCAGCAACATTTCGCCCCGGCCCATTGAAACCCTTTGGTTAGTGGTTTCCAGCGTAAAACTTCCCGAAACCTGCATTACCAGCATATTGTGTTCAAAAAAGCCTACCCTCTCCTTTTTCATGGCCGAGAGATAAGCATAAAATAGCACTCCAGGAATTATTTCAGTTGGATTTGTCATCGCTGCAGATATGTACTACCAAGTATCGTGCCCGGTAAAAAATGGGTTTTTAGGGTATTCATCTCGTCAGGCGTGAACCTGATCTCCATGGCCTGGATGTTTTCCGGCAGCCTCGATCTCCGGCTCATGCTTACCAGGGGCATGATATCATCACCCTGTGCCTTCACCCAGGCGATGGCCAGTTGTGTCGGCGTGTATCCTTTGTCCTTTGCCATTTGTTTTAATACTTCGACCTTCTCCAGGTTCTTTACCAGGTTTTCTCCCTGAAAACGCGTAAAGTGATTCTGGTAGGCATTGGCCGCAAGAGGTGCCGTCATGTCACCGGTGAGCAGTCCCTCGGCCGTGTTGGCAAAGGCCACAACCCCTATACCCAGTTGCTTAGCCGCGGGAAGCAAATCATTTTCTATCTGGCGATCGGCCAGTGAATAGCCTATTTCCAATGCCGTTACCGGGTATACGCTGTTTGCCTTCCTTAGCTGATCTGTAGTGATCTCGGATACGCCAAGGTAACGCACCTTTCCATCTTTGATCAGATCGGCGACAGTTCCGATCACATCTTCCACCGGAACGCTGTCATCTAACCTGCAAGGCTGATAAAGGTCGATGGTATCGATACCCAGGCGTACCAACGAATAATTGATAAAGTTTTTGATGGCGATGGGTCGCAGGTCCAGCCCAAGCATTTTACCGCCATAGAAGACTGCGCCGAATTTTACACTGATGAACGCATCGTCCCTTCTACCTTTGATGGCTTTGCCTACAAGCAGCTCATTATGACCGCTGGCGTAAAAGTCACCGGTATTCAGGAAATTGATACCGTTGTCCAGGGCCAGCTGAATAGTGGCGATGCTTTCGCTTTCGTCACTCCCCGGTCCTCCCCAGACGGGCGACATGCGCATACAGCCTAATCCGAGCTTAGAAACGAGCGGCCCATTTTTCCCCAAAGGGATCTTTGTTATTGTTGTCATTGCCGATATTTTATTGATCAGCGGCAAAGATCAGCATTTGTAATCCTAATTGGTTTCTTTTGCGGCTCAACTTATTTGTCTGTACGGCTCATCTTATTCATTTTTATAAACGACCCCGTCTTTCATCACAAACTTCACCTGCCCCATGACATGAATATCTTTTATCGGATCACCGTCAACGGCGACGACATCCGCAAGCTTACCCGCTTCGAGACTGCCCACCTTGTCGCTGATCCCGATGAGCTCGGCTGCATTGAGCGTCGCGCATTTCAGGGCTTCCATCGCCGGCATGCCAACCTCCGTCATGTAAACGAATTCCATCCAGTTCTTGCCATGCGCATATACGCCGGCGTCTGTCCCAAATGCTATTTTGACCCCGGCCTTGTAAGCCTTTGCAAACGTCCCCTGGATAATAGGTCCGATAGCCAGCGCCTTAGCCGCGATGACCGGCGGAAAGTATCCCGGTTTCTTTGCCGAGTCGCTGACCGACTTGCCGGCGATGATGGTGGGAACAAACCATACCCCATATTTCTTAAAGAGATCGATGGCTTCAACGTCCATGAAAGTGCCGTGTTCGATGGAGGTGACACCCGCCCTGATGGCACGTTTCATAGCTTCGGCACCATGGGCATGTGCTGCGACGGCCATGCCATAGTCTTTGGCGGTAGTAACGATAGCTTTTAATTCCTCATCCGAGAATTGCGCTCCCGTTCCGTCTTTTTCCAGGCTAAGGACCCCGCCCGAAGCAGTGATCTTGATCAGGTCGGCGCCTTCCTTATACATCTGCCTTACGGCCTTGATACAGGCATCTTTTCCATCAGCTACTGTTTCGGTGTATGAAGGCTCTGTATAAAGGCCCGGGCGATAGCCATGCGTCGGATCAGCATGCCCGCCCGTAGAAGAAATGATCTTGCCGGCGGTATAGACGCGCGGCCCAACGACGAGCCCCTTGTTGATCGCGTTACGCAGGGCTATATTGACACCGCTGCCGCCGAGGTCTCGTACCGTCGTGAAACCGGCCATCAGTGTCGTCTTTGCATAAACGGTGGACTGGAAGGCGACGTCCGCGTCGCTCATCGTAAACTCTTTCAGCTGTGTGTTTCGGCTGGTCTCGCTCTCCAGGTGAACGTGCGCGTCGATAAGTCCGGGGAGTACCGTCCGGGTCTTCAGGTCGATGACCTTGTCGCCGGGCTGCGCCGTCATATAGCCCTTCTGCACGGCGGCGATGGTATTCCCGGAGATGACGATCGACATTTCGGTTGAGACCTGACCCGACTTGGGATCGATGAGCCGGCCGCAATAAAGCAGCGTTCGCTGAGCAATGGACAGCTGCGCCAGCAGCAGCAGCGCGGTCAGGAGGGGGATATTTTTCATGACTGAATATAACAAATATTATGTTACCGTACCAGCACGACCGTCCCTTTCAGCACCTGCTGAGTCCCATCGGCAAAACCTATCCGAATCTCGTAGACGTAGGTCGCGGGCGGCGCGGTCTGCCCGGAGATGCGCCCATCCCAGCCAAAAGCCGGGTCGTCCGGTGCTACACCATGAACCTGGAATACAAGGTGTCCCCACCGGTCAAAGATCACGATGTCTTTCACGACGCCCAGGCATCCATCTGCCCGTGATTGCCGGAGACGTCGCCATTATTGGAAGTCGAATACCCAACGGCAATATATCCGTTCGGCAGAACCTGCATTGCATTGATATAATCCGACCCGCTTCCGCCCAGGCATCGCTGCCATTCGATGGTCCCGGCGCTGTTCAGCTTGACTACCCATCCGTCGGCGCCGCCGCCATGATTCCCCGATACCTCTCCCCCAACTGAATTTGTCGATCCTCCCAGGATCATTCCCCCGTCCGGTGTTGGCTGCATGCAGGTGAGATATTCACTGGATTCTCCGCCTACCCTTTGCTGCCAGTAGATGCTGCCTGCAGCGCTGAGCCTGACTACCCAGAAATCGATTCCACCCTGACCGGCAACGGTTAAGTCACCGTCCCCTGCGGAGCCGTTGGTCCTGCCCGCCACAAGATAGGAACCGTCGCTGAGCTGATGGATAGACATACCCTCTTCATACGAAGTTGAGCCGATGGATTGTGTCCATTGGATATATCCAAGCTTGTCCAGTTTGACGACCCGGTAATCGCCTACCGTATTGACGCTGCCTGATGACCGGAAACATCGCCGCCATCGCCGTAGGTGATACCCACGAATATAGATCCTCCGTCCGATGTGACGGCTAATGAAGACGCGTTGTCGTAATTACCGCTGCCATAACACTTTTGCCAGTCGATGGCGGGAGCCTGTGCCTGCAGCAGGAAGGGGTATATGAAGAACAGTACGGATAAGAATAAGGCCGTTTTATTCATGGTTCGGGGACTTGAAAGACGCGTAAAACTATAAAAAAAGGGCCAGCCGACAAATGTCGGCCGGCCCTTTATAAAAACCATTCGATTACAGAAATTCGCGTTCGCTCGGTTATTTGTTAGGCTGCGGCGTATATCTCAGGTAAGGCTTGATCTCTTTCACTCCTTTTGGGAATTTCTTCTTTGCATCTTCTGTAGAGATCGATGGCACGATGATTACATCCTCGCCTTCTTTCCAGTCGGCAGGCGTAGCAACGCTGTGATTAACGGTCAGCTGCAGCGAATCCAGTACGCGCAATACTTCGAGGAAGTTACGGCCTGTGGATGCAGGGTAGGTGATGATTAATTTAACGAGCTTGTCGGGCCCTATGATCACCAGTGACCGTACCGTTGCGGTTGCGGAGGCGTTAGGGTGGATGAATTCATACAGCGAGCTGACTTTCCGGTCTTCGTCGGCGATGATCGGGAATTCGACGCTGACGTTTTGTGTTTCGTTGATATCCTTGATCCAGCCGATGTGTTTGTCGACGGGGTCCACGCTCAGCGCCAGCACTTTTGTCCCTCTTTTGGCAAATTCGTCCTTCAGAGCGGCTGTTCTCCCCAGTTCGGTTGTACAGACAGGAGTATAGTCAGCGGGGTGGGAGAACAGGATACCCCAGGAATCACCCAGGAATTCGTAGAAGTCGATGTCGCCAATTGATGTCTTGGCCTGGAAATTGGGGGCTTTGTCCCCGAGACGTAAACTCATATACTTTTATTTGAAGTTAAAAAAACTCCGCGGAGCTTCGGCGTCAGGCCGGCAAACTGGCCGTTCTGGCATCCCGGAGCCCCGGTGCGGACAGCGAAGATATCAATTCCCTATCAATATTGTAGACTTGCTTGGAAATTTTTAGTTAAATCCTTCCTCTTCCCATTCTACCCTCTTTTTCCAGCTAAAGAAAAAGCTATACAGTCTTTTCAGTCCAAATGTGCCCAGTTCCCCATAATCCTCGATCTTTTTGACTTTTCCGTTATACCGGATCTCGACAGTGAGGGTCTGGTCATCCGTCCAGTCACCGGCCGGCAGCGGGTTCGCGCTGGCTCCGGTAGCGGGTTCCATGATGGGTCTACTCCTTCGTCTCCTCATCTGCGGGCGCCTGATGATCAGCCGGTGCCTGGTTATCCGCCGGCCCAAGGCCCCCCGCCTTCACCACCGCATATTTGCCAAATTTATTCTTTACGTCGTCGATAGCCTTATAAAGCTGGTTCTTCTTCTGTGTATCCTCGAAAAGGTTTGTCTGCACGGCTTCAGACGTCAGTTCGCTGAGCCGCACCCCGAGCAGGCGTATCGGCTGCCCGCGCCGCCATAATTTATGGAACAGCTCCTTTGCCTTTGAGATCAGCTCATCATCATAAAAGGTATATGGGATCGAGACCTGTCTTGAAGTCGTTTCAAAATTGCCATAACGGATCTTCACGGCCACACAACCCGCCGTCTTATCGTCCTGCCGAAGTTCGTAAGCCACTCTCTCGGTCATTCGTACCAGCTCAGCCATCAGGAAATCAAGATCGGTCTTGTTCTCTTCGAAAGTGTTCTCGGTCGAGATCGACTTGGCTTCATGATAAGGCACTACTTCGCTGGTATGGATGCCTCTTGACTTATTGTAAAGATCGGCGCCATACTTGCCAAAACGTCGTTCCAGCTCGGCTATCGGACGCTGGCTCAGGTCGCGGATGGTAAAGATGCCCATCTCCTTCAGTGACTGCCAGGTATGATCTCCTACGCCGGGGATCTTGTTGACGCCCAGCGGAGCGAGGAATTCCTGTTCCATGCCGGACGGTACCTGTATATAACCGTTAGGCTTTGCTTCCTGTGTGGCTATCTTCGAGATCATTTTGTTGGAGGCCAGCGCAAATGAGATAGGCAGCGTCGTGGCAGCCGTGATCTCTTCCCGCAGATCTATCGTCCATTGATAGGGATCGAAGAAACGATCCATCCCCGTCAGGTCAAGATAGAACTCATCGATCGACGCCTTCTCAAAAAGCGGGGCCTTTGCCGCGATGATCTCTGTCACCCAGCGCGAGTACTTGCTATATTCGCCTCTTGCATTGCCGACTACGGTCGCATGCGGACATAGCTTCAGCGCTGTCTTCATCGGCATGGCCGAATGAATGCCATACTTGCGGGCCTCATAACTGCACGCAGCCACTACCCCGCGTTCGCTATGGCCGCCCACCAGGAGGGGCTTCCCCTTTAGCGAGGGATCGTTGATACATTCCACCGATACAAAGAATGCGTCCAGGTCGAAATGGGCGATATAACGTTGGGGCTGCGACATGCCCCACGAAGATACTACAGTTGCGGAACACTTATATTTGCGGAGGAAATCTTCGGCGACTCTACATTGTTTCGAAACGAAGATTCCGTTATCGTATATAGTACACCATTAACATCAGGCAGCGATCTTCAAATGGGGATTGAAAGTATGGATCGGCCGCGGAAGAAAATAACCCTTGATCATGTCTTTGTTTATGACACACAACTCGATATGAAGACGGTCGGTGAAGTTGGAGCCTTTGTAGATCTGTCTCTCTTCGTTTTTTCTCCTATCTTCTTCTGTTTTAATCCCTGCGCTGATAAGAAACTTCCAACAGGCATCTTTCGACTTTAACAGTTCAGCAGTAAATTCTTCCATTCCCTTTATCATTTCATCAGCTTCTGCTTGTGTCATAGGTAAAATTTTAAGGTAGAATCAAATTTACCCAAAATCCCAATCCACCAAAAACGAAGTTTTTCACCTCTGAACAGCACAATCCACCTCCGCGCGCCAAACCTTATATTTGTACCATGATCACACTCACTCCCGCCGACTACGCCAACTACTGGGATCAGGCCATCTCCTACCGGCAGTACGTTACCAATGTCGAAACAGAAGCCGCAACCAATCCGACCGAAGGCAACAATAAGTACGTTCCCATCAACTGGAAACGGATGCAGCGCATTCAAAAAACATACACCCTTTCTCCCGTTGCAACAGAACTCCTGGGCCAACTAAACAAACCCATCCGCTGGTTGGTTATTACCGAGAACTGGTGCGGAGATTCGGCCCAATCTACACCTCTCATGGAGAAGATGGTAGAGGCCGCCGATAACCATATTGAAATGCGTTTTATTTACCGCGATGCAAACCTGGAGCTGATGAATGCCCATCTCACCGGGACCAGCATGTCTATCCCAAAGGTCATACAGCTGGACAGCGGCTTCCATGTCATCGGCAGTTGGGGACCGCGTCCCGACAAGGCGCATCAGCTGGTCCTCCGGTTGAAATCCAACCCCGCCACCGCGCACACCTATTCGGAAGAGTTGCACAAGTGGTATGCCCAGGACAAACAGGTGGGGATCGAAACAGGGCTGATGGATCTGATCAAAGAAGCCATACAGGCGCAGTCAGCCGCTACAGGGACTTCGCAAACTCCGCAGCAACCGGCTCCGGAGAAAAATTAAATTTATAGTTATGTTATCTGCGGAGATCAACGTTCAATATATCGGCGCAGCCACTGCCATCCTGGAGATCGCAAGCTGCGCCCCGGCGAAACCGGTTGCGCTGGGCGCCGGCTTATCATGTGCAGTAAATCGGAGTCTCAGCCCGGCTGCGGCTCCGCCCCGCGAAGCCTAAACGGGGCCAATATCTTGTTTACCGCTAAACGCGAGGCCCGTTTAGCGGTAAACGTCCAGCAACCCGTCGGGAAGCTCCACATGCACTTCGCGGCGCTTCTTATCCACCTTCCTCAGCGTCTCCTCATGCACAGGGATCAGCGCTTCCTTGCCCGGCGCCAGCTCGATCTTGCAGAGCACCTGGTGCGGCTGTTCGATGACTTCGAGGATCTCGCCAAGATCAGTCGTCCCGTCCAGCATCCGGAAGCCAACCAGAGAGATCGGCGCCGAGCTGCCCGCAAACTGTGTGAAGTCTGCCTCGGTGAGCCAAACTTCTTTTTGGACCACCCGCCGCGCCGTTTCTTTTGTGTCGAGGCCCTCAAGCTTGATATACAGCTCATCGGCCCCTTTGGGACGCGTGCTTTCGATGAACCAGGGCAAAAGCTCGTCTTTCTTTTCTTCGAGAAAGATCGTTTTCAGGCCCTTCAGCGTGGTTTTTTTGCCAAGACGATGCAGGAGCACCAGTTCGCCCTGCAGGCCAAAGACGGCCACCAGCTTACCAATATTGCGATAGTTATTGCTCATAATTGTGACCGTTGCGGTCTGCCTCAGGCTAAAAAAAACAGGAGGTCCGGAGACCTCCTGGGAAAATTACATTGATGAACAGAGTTGAAGTCGTCTACGCCTCCAAAAAGCGACGCACCAAGAAGCTACGCCTCTTGTGCAGGACCACCTTCACTCTTCCTTTCCACCCTTCTCATTGGAGGACCGCCGGGACCACGTCTTCCGGGACGGGCTCTGCGATTGTCTTCCTGGCGTTTCTTCATCTGGGCTTCGTGCTCGCCATGCCATTTCTGGAATTTCTCCATGGCAGCAGCGTCATCGAATAACCCTAATTTAACACCACGCAACAGGTGTTTCAGATAGAGAACACCTTTGTAAGAAAGGATACGACGTACAGTGTCCGTAGGCTGAGCACCTTTGTGCAGCCAGTCAAGCGCCTTCTGGCGATCGAGTTGAACGGAAGCAGGAACAGTCAGGGGATTGTACGTACCAATCTTTTGGATGAATTTACCATCCCGGGGCGCACGGGCGTCGGCTACTACGATGAAATAAAACGGCCTTTTCTTAGACCCGTGGCGTTGCAGTCTGATTTTAACTGGCATCTTAAATAGAAATTTAAATGCGTGAATAAATAAGGTTACAATTTTTCTTTGGGATTGCAAAGGTAAGTTTCGGCAAAAACCTGTCAAAATTTTTTTGCCTTACTTACCCATTATTATCTGCACACTTTGGCTATTGCCTTGTGTGCGAACCGGATACGATCCGGTTCTGTAGCAATCCGGTATCACATTTCAAAAATAATACTTCAGGATTTAAAGAGCGAATCTTGCAGGGAAAATTTTATGAATGGTGTAAAACTTTAACTTAAGCGCTCGTTAAGTCGATTTTTGCCCCGTCCAGCCTGAATTTCCGCGAATTTAATTATGCAAATCCCATTCCCGGTTCTTCCCCTGTTTTCCCTTAGGTTTTCTGGTCTTCACCGCAACTTTTTGCATCTATTTCCGGATTTTGCACTAGGCTCCAGCGCGGCAAAAAGCACCCTACGCGGGTCATACCCGACTAAGCAGGACAGCAACGCAATTATCTCCTTCTTCCCATTGGAGCTTCGGCGGAGCTGCTTCGCCACGCTCCTTCTAGCTCATAACCTTCGCTGCGCTCGGTTACCCATTGGCATCTTATTCATCATCTTCATCATCTGTTTCATCTGCTCGAATTGCTTCAAAAAAGCATTCACCTCCCCAACATCCTTCCCCGAACCTTTTGCAAGCCGCTTCCGCCGGCTCAGATCGATGGAATCGGGATTGCTCCGCTCATAGGGAGTCATGGAGTTGATTATAGCCTCGATACCCTTAAAAGCGTCATCGCTGATGTCGATATCCTTGATCGCCTTGCCCACACCAGGGATCATACCCAGAAGATCCTTGATATTCCCCATTTTCTTTATCTGCTCCAACTGTTGCTTAAAATCCTCAAAGTCGAACTGGTTCTTCCGGATCTTCTTCTCCAGTTTCTTTGCCTCGACCTCGTCGAACTGTGCCTGCGCCTTTTCGACCAGTGTCGTGATATCCCCCATCCCCAGGATACGCTGGGCCATACGCTCCGGATAAAACACATCCAAAGTGTCCAGCTTTTCCCCGCTGCTGATGAATTTGATGGGTTTATTGACGGTGTATTTGATGGACAACGCAGCCCCGCCGCGGGTATCCCCATCCAGCTTGGTCAATACCACCCCGGTAAAGTCCAGCCGGTCATTAAAGGTTTTGGCAGTGTTCACCGCATCCTGACCGGTCATGGAATCCACAACGAACAGAATTTCTCCAGGATTGATAGCCGCCTTGATAGCTGCGACCTCTTTCATCATCACCTCGTCGACAGCCAGGCGGCCGGCCGTATCCACGATGACAACGTTCTTGTTCCTGCTGCGGGCCTCCTTGATGGCGTTCTGGGCAATGGATACCACGTCCTTGTTCTCCGGTTCGCTGTAGACATCGACGTCAATCTGGCCGCCGAGTACTTTCAGCTGTTCGATGGCGGCAGGGCGGTAGATGTCGGCCGCAACCAGCAGCGGAGACAGGCCCTTCCGATTCTTCAGATAGTTGGCGAGCTTGCCGCTAAAAGTGGTTTTACCACTACCCTGGAGACCTGCGATGAGGATGACGGCGGGGTTGCCCTTCGCGTTAAGCTCGCTTTCGGAGCCGCCCATCAGCCCGACCAGTTCGTCCTTGACGACCTTGACCATCAGCTGACCGGGGCTGACCGCCGTCAGGACCTTTTGCCCCAGCGCCTTTTCCCGCACAGTATCGGTGAATTCTTTTGCTATCTTGAAGTTGACGTCCGCGTCGATCAGCGCACGTCGTATATCCTTTACCGTTGCCGTAATATTCAGCTCGGTAATGCGGCCCTCCCCTTTTATCTGCTTAAACGCTGACTCCAGCCGCTCCGACAAATTCTCAAACATGGTTGTATTGTTTATGGCCCGGGGCCAATAAAATAAAAAGTGAATATAACATTGTTATATTCACTCAGGACGGCGAAGTTATGACTTTTTTCTATGCTTTTTTAGTGTATTATTTCTTCAAATCTTTCCCGTTTAAACTCCTAAATAACTGCGGAGCATTTTCGATCTCGTATTGCTCCTCAGCTTGGTAATAGCCTTGTCTTTGATCTGCCGGACACGCTCCCGGGTCAGGTTAAAACGCTCCCCGATGTCTTCCAGGCTCATCGGATGGTCCACCCCGATGCCAAAGAAAAAGCAGATAACTTCTTTCTGGCGTTCGGTGAGGGTTCGCAGCGAGCGGTCGATCTCCTGTTTCAGGGATTCCTTGTGCTCGATGTTCGAGTTAGCCAGCTCCGCATTGGGATTGATCAGCACGTCGATAAGCGTATTGTCCTCGCCCTCTGACAGCGGCGTATCCATGCTTACGTGACGGGCGGAAATACCCAGGGTGGATGACACTTCCTCAATGTCCAGCTCCAGCAGTTCGGCCAGCTCCTCAGCGGAAGGTTCGCGCTCAAACTCCTGCTCCAGATGCGAGTACGCTTTCTGAATGCGATTGGTGAGGCCTACCTTGTTGAGGGGAAGACGAACGATACGGGATTGCTCAGCCAGCGCTTGTAAGATACTCTGGCGAATCCACCATACAGCATAAGAAATGAACTTAAAACCGCGGGTTTCATCAAATCGCTGAGCGGCCTTGATAAGCCCAAGATTGCCCTCATTGATGAGATCCGGCAGGGAGAGTCCCTGATTCTGGTACTGCTTGGCTACGGATACCACAAAGCGCAAGTTGGCTTTGGTTAATTTATCGAGAGCTTTTTGATCTCCCTGCTTTATACGAATAGCGAGTTTGACTTCTTCCTCGGGACTGATCAACTCGACTTTTCCTATTTCCTGCAGGTACTTCTCCAGGCTCTGAGATTCACGATTAGTTATACTCTTCGTGATCTTCAGTTGACGCATGCTCATAGGCAGAGGTCTTTTAAAGGGTTTTTAGGTTCTTAAGGCTTTTTTTTAAAGGATTGATTATCGCAATTTAGCTTTGGTAAAAACGAATAAATTAGTCTTTTCGTGCATCAATTAGTCGTCAACTGGTTCCTGTAGATGAAATAACAATTTAACTAAATTCGATCGCTTAGCCAATTTTTTTACCAACTAATTGATAATCAACTACCATACGTTAAAATAATATTAAAATCTACCCAGTTCCCATAGTAAAATATGGCTGAAAAAAAATTTTGATGGTTGAATTTTTTTTCTATCATTGCATCCAGCCAGCCTAAACATTTTGGCATTTGCTGAAATGTAACCGCCGGCAAAAGGCCGGGCCAGCTTGGTCCAAACGATTCAACCGCAATAGATGAGTAAGAAACAAATATTTACGTTAGAGTATCCGGTCAGATGTTCACCCTCGATCCTTTACGAATTTTTAAGCACGCCTGCGGGTTTGCAGGAGTGGTTTGCAGATAAAGTAGACGAACGGGACAATGTGTTCAGCTTTTCCTGGAATGGCACCACCGATAAGGCGGAAGTCACTGAAAGTGAGCCGGAGAAATATATCCGCTTTCACTGGATGGAGGCCCCTGTCGAAGAGTACTTCGAGTTCCGCATCGAGAAATCGGAAGTGACCAACCAAACTATCCTGGTGATCAGGGATTTTGCAGGTAAAGGCGAGGTGAAAGATCAAAGCCAGCTTTGGAGCTACCAGGTGAAGGACCTCTTTCACCGGCTGGGCAACTAGTGTAACACGTCTACCAACACCCGAAATAGTCCCAACAAGACTTCATGTGCTTCCTCCCAGCGGTCCAACCCGCATGCCGCCGATAATTTAAGGAAAGAAGCCACAGGCGCCGCTGGTCCGCCAGACAACCCATCCGGCGATGCTGGCTCTTGCGACAATCCATCCGGCGCCGCTCCGGCAGGACGCGCTATATCCTCCGCGCTTACTATAGCCCGGTAGGTCTCCGGTACGTGCTCATGCCGCCATTCGTCCTCCGAGATACCAACATGGAAACCCGCGGCCGCCAGCTCCGCCCAGCGCTGTTGCAGGACCGGCAGATAGCGATCCCGATAAGCGCCTTTTAAATGTACCGTCACGCTAAAGGAATGCCCCCACCAGAAAAAAGTGCGGATCGCCAGCACATCCTCCCGGCCAAAAAGACGGGGGTAGTCCAACATTACATAAGGCAGCCCCTGGTAGTTTTCCCCTTTTGAGATCTTGGGGGAACCGAAGGGCAATGCAGCAGCTGCCGTATCAGGCGTCGCAGCAGCCGCAGCAGCAGCCGGCGCCGCAAAGCCAGCAGCCGGCCCTTCCAGCGCATCGCGATAATCCTCACTTAATCCTGCAAAAAGGCCCACCACCTTTTTAATGACGGAATTCTTCGTTAAAATCCATCCCGGCTCCATTACCAGCCTCTTTTCCTCTGGCGAAAGTTGTAGATTTGCACCTTTCATGTTGTAGGGCCGTGGCCCGCTTTTAAAAACTTAAAGATAACATTTCCCCTGTGGGTAGCCGCCTGTTAAAAAAGCTTGATATCCTCATCGTAAAGGCCTTTATCGGTCCCTTTATCGCCACCTTCTTCATCACCCTCTTCGTGCTGGTGCTGCAGTTCATGTGGCTGTACATCGATGACGTCGTCGGTAAAGGACTCGACGCCTTCACAGTCCTTCGCCTGCTCGTATATGTCGCCGCCACCGTAGTCCCCCTTGCCCTGCCACTGGCCGTCCTGCTTTCCTCTATCATGACCCTTGGCAACCTGGGCGAGACCTTCGAGCTCGTAGCGATAAAATCGGCCGGCATCTCGCTGCTTCGCTTCCTCCGGCCCCTTTTGTTTGTCAGCATCCTCCTGACCCTGGTCGCCTTCTTCTTCAACAACAATGTCCTGCCTATCGCCAATCTTAAAATGAATACCCTCAAATACGATATCATCATGGCTAAACCAGCCTTTGATATCAAGGAAGGAGTGTTCTACGAACGTATTGAAGGTTTCGTGATCAAGATCGGCAAAAAAGAAAAAGACGATTCGACCATCCGCAACGTAGTCATCTACGAACAGAATAATACGGGCAACCAGCAGGACAACATGATCGTCGCCAATGAAGGCACCATGGTCGTCTCACCCGATAAGCAATCCCTCATCTTCACGCTGAAGAACGGCTCACGCTACCAGGAAAAGTCCGACAACGGCGCCGCACAGGCCGGTACGCAGCTGGTGCGGATGAACTTTAAACAATACAAGAAGGTGATGGACCTGAGCACCTTCAAGATGAACAAAACGGATGACAGCGCCTTCCGCCACAACTACCAGATGCTGACCATCGCCCAGCTTGGAAAAAGCATCGACTCCATCAAGGCCCTGAACCGCGATTTTTCAAAAAAAGCCGCTCACTCAGTAAACCTGAATGTAAAGGTCAAACGCTATCTTGACACGGCAGGCTGGGAAGCAGTGGAAAAAAACCCCGAACCAAAGTTCGCCTATCTCAAACCGGAGGGTGTTGCCAGGGATTCGGTCCGTAAGATCTGGACCAAAGTCCGCAGGATCCAGGACTCGGCCAAAAGAGCCATGGACTCCATCGATAGAGTAATTGCCGCACTGGCAAAAAAAACCAGTCAAAAGAAGGCGGGTAAAGCCGTCACACCCGTCATTCCACCCCCGAACGAGGCGCCGCACTCCGTCGTTTCCGCAACACCGCCGGACCCCGTCTTTGCGGATCTGCTGCCGGATAGCGTGTACAGCAGCGTACTGGAGAAGTCGGTCTCCATCGTCAACAGCACCAAGCTGGCCCTTGACCAGCCCGCGGTGTTATTCAGCAACGAACACAAGAACGTCCTTCAGCAGGAATCCGCCTGGCATGAAAAGCTAACCCTCGCCGTGGCAGTTCTCGTTATGTTCCTCATCGGCGCACCGCTGGGGTCCATTATCCGTAAGGGCGGCATTGGCCTGCCCCTCGTCTTTGCAGTGGTCTTCTTCGTCATCTTTTTCCTGCTCAATAATTTCGGTAAAAAATTCGTCAGCCAGGCCGTCCTCTCCCCGATTGCAGGGATGTGGATGGCTACCTATGTCCTGACTCCTATCGGACTGTTCCTGACCTACAAAGCGCTGAACGATTCACAATTGTTTAATAAGGAATTTTACTTCCGGATAAGCCGAAATATCAGAACTTTAGTTTCGCGTATGCGTTCATGGAAAAAAGCAGACAAAATATCAGTATCCAACGATGGGTAGCCGGGGTGGCTGTCATTCTTTTCTTTTTAAAGCTGACAGCCTATTATCTCACTCAGTCGGTGGCCGTCCTCACCGACGCGCTCGAAAGCACCGTGAACGTCATCGCCGGTTTTATTGCACTGTACAGCCTGTATGTCGCTGCCAAACCCCGCGATAAAGATCACCCCTATGGCCATGGCAAGGCAGAATTTCTCTCTGCCGCCGTAGAAGGCGCCCTCGTCACCATGGCCGGATTGATCATCATCTATGAAGCTGTCGTCGGCTTCATCCATCCCCACCCTCTTCACAAACTCGACAAAGGCATTTATATCGTTGGCTTTACCGCCGTCATCAATTTTGTCGTCGGCGCCATCTGTATCCGGAAAGGCAGACAAAACAATTCCATGGCCCTCCAGGCCGGAGGCCGCCACCTGCAGTCCGACACCTACAGCACGCTGGGCATTATCGCGGGGCTCGTCATCATCTGGTATACAAACCTGACCTGGCTGGACGGCGTCGTCTCGATTATTTTTGCGGGCATTATCCTCTATACCGGGTATCATATCCTGCGCAAGTCGGTCGCCGGTATCATGGACGAGGCAGACCTGCAGCTGTTACAGGACATGATCTCCTACGTCAATGCGCATCGCCGCCCTAACTGGATAGACGTTCACAATCTCCGTGTTATCAAATACGGCGGGCTTTTACACGTCGACTGCCATCTCACCGTGCCCTGGTATCTCAATGTGCTGGAGGCCCATGCCGAAATCGATGCGCTGACAGCGCTGATCAGGACGCGTTTTGGCGAATCCATGGAGTTCTTTGTGCATACCGACGCCTGTCTGGACTTCTCCTGCCGCATCTGCGCCAAAGAGGAATGTCATGTGCGTAAACATGCTTTTGAAGGACGCGTGGAATGGAAGCTCGACAATGTGGTGGTGAACAGGAAACACTATAGCCCCTATGATCCCGGGTCAAAGGAGCAGCTGCATATAGAGTTCCCCGGCTGATGGCCCGGGACGGGACATCGCGCCTGAAAGGCGCAAACTTGAAGCCCCGGTTAGGCCCTGCAAAGCAGGGCCGCAGCAGAGCAAGAACTAGGACTGACAGCCGCGAAAAATCAGTAATCTGTACCATAAATTCGGGAGAATATATAACCCTCTCCACCGTCCATCGGATAGCTTTGTGAAGCGATCGGAGCACTTTTAAGCCGAAGATCCCCATCGATCCCTTAACGCTTTAAAATACGCACTATGTTCCAACAAATTGACAACATCGTTGCTGGCTGCATCTCCCTCACGACCGAGGAACTCCGGATCTTTCATTCGCTGCTGCGTCTCAAACGCATAAAAAAGAGGACCCTGCTCTTACAGGAAGGGGATGTCTGCAATTTTGACGCCTTTATCATGAAAGGTTGTCTGCGTAGTTTTTATATCAACGAGGATGGCGGCGAGACCAACCTCAGCTTTTCCATCGAAGGCTGGTGGGTCAGCGATCTGCAGAGCTTTAGCGATCAGGCGCCCTCCGACATGTTTATCGAGGCATTGGAGGACGGCGAACTGCTGATGCTGGATTATCGCAGCAAGAACGAACTGCTGGACAGGGTCCCGAAATTCGAACGCTTCTTCCGGCTGCTGCTGCAGCGCAACCTCGCCAACCTGCAAAGACGCTGGCATGCGAGTGTATCGCACACGGCAGAACAGCGTTATATTTCATTTATCGATAAATATCCGCATATCGCCCAGCGTGTCACCCAGACGCAGATCGCCAAGTATATCGGTGTGAGCCCGGAATTTTTGAGCAAGATGCGGAGTTCGATGTACCGGCGGGCCGTGTGACGGCAACGCCACCGAAAAAACTTATCTTTCGGTATGAGTCATTCTACCAAAACTTCCCGGGCACCCTTCCATTTGTGCCTCAACGCTACATTAGCCGTAATTTATTTTGTTTTCCTGTCGGCCCGCCCCCCGGCATCGCCGCCGCTAAAGGTTGCAGTACCGGCCCATTCGCATGCGTTCGCAGCACCGACTCCCCCACACACGATCGACGCATACTTCGAAAAGATCCGCACGAGCCGCGCCGCCCTCACCGCCTTCTTCTCGCAGATGCCAAAAGGCGGCGACCTCCACAACCATCTTACAGGATCCATCTATGCGGAATCCTTTCTGGATCTCGCCATCGCTCAAAAATTATGGGTCAACCGGAAGACGCTGGCACTGTCGGCACGCGAACCCGCCGTGAACAATGGGTCTCCCACCGCTTCCGGCAACGGGCCCGCAAACACCGACTATGTCCGCATCGACACGTTCTGCACGAAGCCGGATTACCCAGCCTTGAAACAACGACTGATCCAGGACTGGTCAGCAAAAGATTTCTATCCCGGCCTCGCAGCACCCGACCAGCACTTCTTCGACGCCTTTGGCAAATTCCCCAGCCTGACCAGCTGGGACGATATCCACCACGCTCTCATGCAGCTAAAACAGCGGGCACTGGCAGAGAACGTCCAGTACCTGGAGGTCATGATCGGGAGCGCCCCTTCCAATTTCCCGGTTGCCCCGGCAGAACAATATAATACGGTATTGAGAACAGAAGCCGCCGCCAAAGACACCAACAGCCTGTATCAGACACTTCAGGAGCTGTACAATACCATGCAGACCGATGCCGCCAAAAACGCCCAAACGTTTTCCGATGAGCTCAGCGCCATGCACCACCAGGGTCTCGACGACGCCGCCTTTACCATGCGCTACCAGCTGGCTCTCCGCCGGGAAAACTCACCGCTGGGTATTTTTAAAGCCCTGATGGCCTCTTTTAAGGCGGCGGACCTGAACCCTCTGATTGGTGGTATCAACTTCGTCAACCGCGAAGACGGCGAACTGTCGATGCAGGACTATTATCTGCACATGCTGCTATTTCATTTCATGCACCGGAAATTTCCTGCGGTACCTTTTTCCCTGCACGCGGGCGAGCTGACGCTTGGACTGGTGAAACCGGAGGACCTGACCTGGCATATCCACGACGCCGTGTACGTCGCCGGAGCCAATCGCATCGGGCATGGAGTTGACATGGCCTACGAACAAAACAGCAGGAGCCTGCTGCAATACATGAGCCGTAACCGAACGGCGATAGAGATCAACCTGTCGAGCAACGAGTTTATCCTGGGCGTTCGCGATGACGCGCATCCAATTTTGCTTTATGCAGCAAACAAAGTGCCTATTGTCATCAGCACCGATGATCCCGGGGTCCTGCGAACCAATCTCACGCAGCAGTTCGTATTACTGGCTATGCGTTACCGTCAGCTGAGGTATGCGGATATCAGGCAGTTTGTGCTGAACAGTATCGAATATAGTTTTATCAGGGACGCCCGGTTGAAAGAGAAGATAAAGACGGATCTGAATAAGAGGTTGGAGGAATTTGAGAAGGAAGTCGTGATGTGACAACTTACTATCACAATTTGTCATGTCCGCTTATTCGGCCTGATTTGTGCTGCATCCTCCCATAAACAAAACAACAATGAACATCACACTCGACCAGGCCGAAACAGCCATCAAAGCCGCTAAGGAAAAAGCAAAACAACTCAATACCCTCATGAACATTGCCATAGTCGACTCCGGCACCAACCTCATTGCTTTTGCTCACATGGATGAAGCCTGGATCGGTTCCATCGACATCTCGCAAAAAAAGGCAAGAACGGCGCGTTACTTCAATATGCCAACAGGAGAAATAGGCAAGTTATCACAACCCGGCGGACCGCTTTATAATATCGAACACTCCAATGGCGGGCTGATCAGTTTCCCCGGCGGTGTGTTGATCAAGAACGCAAAAGGAGATATCATCGGAGCCATCGGCGTGTCGGGTAGTACGGTCGAGAATGATCATGCCGTAGCGCAGGCAGGTGCGGACGCGGTGAAATAGATTTATATGGAGGGGGTGTCTACCCGAGGCGGTTTGCCCGCCGAAACTCGTCTGGCGTCACCCCCTCATATTTCTTAAAAAACCGGTTAAAATAAGAATTATCCTGAAAATTCAGCTCATAGGCGATCTCCGTCGCCGTCATCCCCGCATTGGTCAATAAGCGTTTCGCCTCCAGCAAAACGCGGTCGCGGATAACTTCACCCGCAGAGCGGCCCAAAAGTTCCTGGCAAAGGGCATTCAGGTGATTGGGTGTCACAAAGAGCAGTTCGGCATATTCACTGGGCCGGCGCAGCGTCTTATAATGCTGTTCGATCAGCTTCTTCCAACTGGCCAGCAGCTGCTGTTTCTGGCTGACGGCCGGAAGATAGTGCGGCTTCTCCGTTTCCAGACCCGCCTGAACAGTCAGAAACAGCTGCAGCAATTGAGTCCGAAGCATATCGGGATCCTTCTCAGCCTGCTCAAGATAAAACCCCAACATACTTTCAAGGATCCCATAGACCTTTTCTTTAATGGGTGTCTTCATCTGTACCACACTGTCGTGGCTGTTGCCGCTGAAGAAACTGAACCGGTCCAGGTAGGTAGGGCTGAGCAGGAAGTTCCGAAGGAAGTTATCCGAAAAATTGATCACATATCCATCGGGATGGACGTCAAAATTCCAGCGATGTACCTGGCCCGGCGTCATGAAATAGATCTGGCCTTCCCGCACAGGGAAGTTCGTAAAGTCGATGGAATGACTGCCATCCCCGCCCGTAAAACAGACCAGGTGATAAAAAACGTGCCGATGGGCACTGTGTAAGTGCGGAGACTGACGGCCAAGATACGCGCCGAACTTTTCGATCATAAAGTCACCAGGGTCCAGCGGCCTGGCCGTCAGATTTGCAATATTATAAACCGGGATCTTTTCCTTGGCCATATTTGTCTGGCCAAATTTAGGCCATTTTAGCCAAGATATTTCCTCAGTTCGGCAGCAGCATGCAAGATCAGGGACTTCGTTCCGCTTTCATTAGCCAGCCCATTCAGCATACCCCAGTCATGGATCATCCCATTATATCTTACGGTAGTCACCGTGACGCCAGCCTGTTCCAGCTTGCGGCCATAGGCTTCTCCTTCGTCGCGGAGGATGTCGTTCTCCGCCACCTGGATCAGGACCGGCGGCAATCCTCTAAGCTCTTCGACACTGGCATTCAGCAGGGAAGAATGGATCTCCTTGCGGGCTTCCAGGTCGGTCGTATACTGATCCCACATCCATTTCATCAGGGGCTCGGTCAGGAAACGCTGGGCGCCAAAACGGGCATAGGACTCCTGTCCAAAAAACGCGTCCGTCACCGGCCACATCATGATGTGAAATTTGATCTTCGGGCCATTCTTTTCCTTTGCCATCAACGCGGTGACGCCGGTCATATTCCCGCCGACGCTGTTGCCGACCACGGCCAGGTTGGTCCCATCCACGCCTATCTCTCCCCCATTAGCGGCTACCCATTTGGTAGCGGCATAGATCTCGTTTATCGCCTGCGGATACCGCGCCTCGGGCGAAGGAGTATAGTTGACAAAGACCGAGGCATAACCGGAAGCTACCACCAGGTCGCGGACCAGCCGCCTGTGGGTAGGATAGTCGCCCAGGATCCAGCCGCCGCCATGGATAAAGATAAAGACAGGCAGGCCATCGGTTGCGCCTTCGGGCTTGACAATGTTCAGCTTCAGCGTGAAACCGTCGGCTTCGATCGTTTTTTCCGACTCTTCGATACCGGAATAGTCTACATTAAAAGCTTTCTGAGCGTCGATCAGCACCTGGCGGGCCGCCAGTTTCGGCAGACTTTCTACAGCAGCGCCGGCATTGACTATTTTCAGGAATTCCCTGACCCCGGGCGTCAGGTGTTCGTCGGCCAGGTAGTCGACCGGCGTAATTTGGAGTGTGGAGGAAGTGCTCATAAAATGTGTTTTTCGTTGTGATTGATAGTGTGAAGGTATGAACGGTCCGGGCGGATCGAAAATGAACCAGGTTAAGATGTGGTCTTAATGTAGGTTAAGAAATCGCATAACTCCCTATATTTGCTTCCCGCCCGGGTTGATCTTCCCTAAGATCGGGCGGTTAAAAAATTACCAACATGCAAGTTTGGCAGGACTATCAGCAAAAAAATAAAGACCGTTTTCTCAATGAGCTCCTCGAGTTGCTCCGCATCCCATCCATCAGCGCGCGCAGCGAGCACAGGCCCGACATGCAGAAATGCGCGGAAGCGGTGAAGCAGCGCCTCCTCGACGCAGGGGTCAGCAAAGCGGAGATCTATCCTACCGACGGTCACCCGGTAGTCTATGGGGAGAAGATGACCGATCCGTCCAAACCTACTGTCCTGGTCTATGGCCATTATGACGTACAGCCGGCCGACCCTCTCGAGCTCTGGAACAGCGGGCCGTTCGATCCGGTCATCAAGGACGGGAAGATCTATGCCCGCGGCAGTGCCGACGACAAAGGGCAGTTCTATATGCATGTAAAGGCCTTCGAGACCATGGTGCAGACGAATACCCTTCCCACCAATGTCAAATTCATCATTGAAGGAGAAGAAGAGATCGGCAGTCCC
The DNA here is from genome assembly GCA_036499285.1 of Puia sp. Classification (GTDB taxonomy): domain Bacteria; phylum Bacteroidota; class Bacteroidia; order Chitinophagales; family Chitinophagaceae; genus Puia. Next base: position 103,516 of record DASYEB010000050.1, read on the forward strand.
AACCTGGCCAAATTCGTCACCGCTCATAAGGACCTCCTGAAGGCCGACGTCGTCCTGATCAGCGACACGGCCATGCTGAGTCTTGATACACCGTCGATCGACATCGGCGTACGCGGGCTTTCCTATATCGAAGTCGAAGTCACGGGCCCCAATCGCGACCTTCACAGCGGCGTGTATGGCGGGGCGGTTGCCAATCCTATCACCATCCTGGCAAAGATGATCGCCTCCTGTCACGACGAAAACAATCATATCACCATCCCTGGTTTTTATGACGACGTGGTCGAGGCGTCACCGGCCGAACGTAAGCTGATGGCTGCCGCGCCGTACAGTGAGGCCGAATACAAAAAAGACCTGGGTGTCACCGAACTCTGGGGTGAGAAAGGATATACGACCAACGAGCGCACGGGCATCCGTCCTACGATCGAGCTCAATGGCATCTGGGGTGGTTATACCGGCGAAGGCGCCAAAACCGTGCTCCCCTCCAAAGCTTTTGCGAAGATCTCGGCCCGCCTGGTACCCAACCAAAAGGCAGGCGTCATCACCGAAAAGCTGCTGAATTATTTCAAAAAGATCGCCCCTCCCGGCGTCACCGTCAAGGCGGAGGAACATCATGGCGGCGAGCCCTATATGACACCTATCGACAGCAAGGCCTATCAGTCTGCGGCCAAAGCCATCGAAGCCGTGTTTCACAAAGCGCCTATCCCTGTGCGTGGCGGGGGAAGTATCCCGATCTGCGCCTTATTCGAAAAGGAACTGGGGATCAAGATCGTCTTTATGGGGTTTGGGCTGGATAGTGATAACCTACATTCGCCCAATGAGAAGTTTGGGCTGGTGAATTTTTATAAGGGGATCGAGACGATACCTTATTTTCATCAGTTCTTTGCGGAAGGGTAAGGCGCGGAAATCCAATTATTTGCAAACCGGCATTTCTTTCCATCCTTCGGCGGGTGCTGGAGATGCCTCAAGGCATTCCGGAACGCGATTGTCCTCAAGCAATAAAGGAGCTGCGGGTTTGCCAGGTAACAATTTAATAAAATATTGCCTTCCAATTGCAAATTTGCTTAATGTACCGTGAACCCTCTCTTCATATGTATTATCTTTAAAGGCATACTTAATTACAAGAAACAAGCCCCCTTTGTATCCCTCTGTATTGACCAAAGTGCATTTTGTATAGATACCCTGCTCTGCTATTTTCTTCCTAAGAAGGAACTGGTAAATCATTGCAACAACAACAAACAAAAGAAAGACCAACAGTGGTTTCATTTTGTTAAATGAACTCTCCTCATTTAAACCATTCATAACAATCTACTATTTATTTTTAGTCCCGGATAATTCCTGTACGACGTCCCAAAGGTATATTTTAACCCTTCACCGAAAAGTTACGTTACTTATTTAACCAGCTTTAGTACTACTATTTAACATCGTTGTGTCACTCACTTCTACGGCAGTGCAACCAGGCGGCGATCAGGGCATACTGAGGGGGCTGCCCTATAGCTCAACGGCGCTGTGCATTCCTGTGGCCGGGCAATATAACACAGGTCAGCCGGCCGGAAATCAGCAGTTGTGCAAAGCCAAGCTGGCCATGCAAGGCGCCTCTTGAGCGTAGGGACAGCCCCCGGTGTCACATCCTGTTATTTACTTTCCTGCTCTATGCTTTGGCAAGAGCGTGACAGCCAACGGCAGCTATCGCAAGAAGTAAAGCTTAAGCCAACTTTCCGGCAGGACGATACTGCGACTGAAGCAGATCGTCCTTCGGCTAAAGCGTTTGAGATGAGTTCGGGACCAGAACATGCACGAATCCGTTGAATGTACCCGGTACAAGCCTCCTTCTATACTGACACCACCGCATTCTTTAAAAAGATCTTCCAGTCCGGAATGAAGGATATTAAAGCCGGCATTTGTTGCATTATCCGCTTCTTCAATTAAATTATTCTCTAAAAACGAGTTGTATATCATACATTTTGTATTGCCACAACTGCGCATTGACCTCAGGCCGATCGTGACTATTTAGTGTTCATCGGCTTTACAGGAACCCCAGCCCCGATCTTAAAAGAGGCCTCCAGCTTCATAGGCTTAATTTCAGTTGCGACACTCTCCATCCTTAACTGCGCGTTCTCTATGAAAGTCTTCAACGGCAATGCCCCGGACTTTGCCGTAAAGAATGCCCAATTCCCAAATTGCTGCTTTTTATAAACTGAACTATCCAGCTTAATTTATCACCATTTGTATCCGTTGAAGCCTTATGTTATTTAATGTGAAAAATGGCTGCAAGATCAATCTCAGTAATTTCAGCCATGCTTTTATCTCTGTTCAGCATATATAATTTACCATTTCTTACTTTTCTATGCTCTTTTGGCATGCAATACTCGCCACACATTGGTTTTCCCAAATATCGTCTGTCAATAAAAGACTGTGCTATCTCATTATTTGCGCTATCTCTCAGGCTTAAATCATATTTATTACTATTATCATCGTCAAACCTTCCCAAAACATAATCATTGCCCCATTTGCCTAATTTCTCATATTGACTTTCGCTGTCGATTGCGGGGCTATTTCCAAGGTGATCGGTACAATTGGGTATAAGTTCTGTCTTCAAATTGAAACATATTGTCTTAGGTTTCTCAATTCCTCCACTATCTATATAGGTAATGTGCAATATGGAATCTCTGAATTCATCGAATTGGTAGCCGTCAAGTTGCTGGCACCCATATGAGGTGAGTACTTTGGCTATCATCCTGGGATATTGTTGAACAAACATACCGTTACTTTTATCAAGTTCTACCAAAGTTTTCAGACTCTTTGGACCAATTTCAAAAAAATATATCTTGTTTCCCAAAATATGCATCTCACCTGGAACAAAATTCGGAAAGACTCTTCTGTATAAATTCTTACCATCTTTTGAAAAGCAGGCCACGGTTGCTGCTTTTCCTGCTAAAAAATAAAACTTTTCGTTACTATCAATCTCAAAACCTTCGACAATGTATTGATCTTCTTTAGCATTTCTAACAAAAGGGATACCCGTTTGAATATTCAAAGGTATATGGATTTGTTTGTAGGGGCTGGTTTGACTTGGTCTGAGTGGTGAATAGGAGCATATTATGAAAAAGAACATTCCGATCAAAAGCCTATAACACCAAACGCGTTTACCTTTAGCAGTCATAAAATTTAATATTTAATATTGTCTGTAAACCTCTGGATATCCTCGTCTCGATTCTTTGCTTTCGATCCAGTAGGTCTTAAGTTCGGTGACGTTCAGCTGTCTGCTTCAAGGTATTTACCTGTTCCGTAGAAGCGCTACCTTTCGATATTTTTGCACCAATTTCAGTCACAAAATCTTTCCATGCTTGCTTAGCTAAAAATTCCTTGGCTGCCGTGATACTTATAATAGGTTTTGCAGTGTCGCCAGCATGACCGCTGACCTCCTGGAAGCATCGCTGAATTATTTCGTCTGCAAGCCTGGTGTGGAGATCGACGCCAAAACACTTCGGCGCGTCCAGATGTTCAACTGCTCAACGAACACGACAAAGTCCATATTTTGGAATTGCTCGATGTTTTCCTGCGCGATGGAAAAACTAAAAAATCTTATACCGATTCATAATAAAGAAAAGACCACGGTTTGCCGTAGCCCTTAACGCCTTATCTAATTATTTGCTCGCCTAGTTACTGAAGCAGCAGCCGGTGGTAAAGATGCAACCAATCCTTGGGTGCCTTTTCTTGCTCATCTTTTGATATATCCGCTCTCATCATGGTAAAATAGAGGGGTAGGGTAGTGTGTTAGGTTTACAAATTCAGCTTTACATTCATCAACAAGCACCTTTATTTGTATTTCCTTAAGCTTCCCGGCAATGATTAGTTCATTCTTCCCATTCCACTTACCATAAAAAAAGAATTCTGAAAAAAGAAGACCAGGTGCACCTCATAGTCCTTGCGGATCTCGCCGGATTTCGTAATCACCAGGATGTCGTAGTCGCTGATATATTCGTAGGTGATCCCACCCTCTGTATACCTATCCTCCACCCACCGGCCCGTCGCATGACTTCCGAACAGGATCACCTTCTCCGGATCGACCGCTTGCACCATGATCCCGGTGATCTCTTTCAACTGCTGTTGCTTATGCTCCGGTAAATGTTCCAGGGAAGTGTTCACGGCAATAGCATCTAATCACTGTAAAGCTAGGGAAGTTTTAGTTATTTATCACTCATTATCAAAGCTGCTATACTCTAATCCTCTTGTAAAATCCAATCGCCACATTCAATAGGAGCAAGAAAAGACTCCCTAAAAAAATGATAGTTATTGCAGTTGTTATCCCTTTGAATAAAACAAGACTGTTGGCCATGCTGTTTTTTGAGATTTCAACGTACCTGCTGCCGTGAATAATAAACCTCCCCCACCATTCAATGGAACAAAACGAAAGCGTTGCCACAAAAGTCGCCACGATTTGAAGCCTGGTAATTTTATCAGAAAGAAACTGTCGATTTACTAACTTGTATAGCGCCCAAAGACAAAAATTTATTATTGCAAATGCCCATAGCAATTCGGACAGAGACAAAAAAATAGAACTAAACAACATTGGCGTATACAAAGTTACATGGAGAACAAATAAGGAACAGATACAAAGAGCTATAGCCATTCCAAACAGCGCATTTATTAAATAAATCGATTTCATGTTATCTATTCCTTTTAGAATCATAATTCAAAGTCGGTGAACACACAATCAAAAACCGAGGCCGTTCCTGCAGTCTTGCTATTTGTCGCCACTCCTGGAACAATTTTATTCGCCAAAGAAACAGGAAGTAACTTGTAACCAAAAGCCGCTTCCTGATACTGGAACAGTGGCAGCATTAAATGGCTAATTTGATCAGGGAACTCATTTAGCATGGGCTTAAAGACGGACTTATGCTTTAAATATTGCTCCTTAACCGCTTCTAAAATTTGCTTCCGATTTTCTGCACTTAGGTTGATATCCACCTGAGGTTCATTAAACAATAGCTCGGTCCTAAATGCGTAATAATCCAGTATTATTGAAACATAGAACACAATCTCATATCTGTCATTTCCTGTCGTCAGATAAATATTTGCTTTGAAGCAAGGAATTGGGAATCCAAAAGTTGAACAATCCATAATGTCATAATACTTATTGGAGCGAGCTAGGGCTATAAATTCTTCCCAACGCCGATCCCCACTCGCCTTTTTCAATTTATCAAGCAATGTTTTGTGCTCTTTTGAAACGTCGAACTCCTGGCTGTACCTATCTATATTTACTGGGTAATAGATAGATATAGCATCAAAAATTCGTTTTTCTTCGCCTTTATTTTCGATCATCTCATTAAAATTTATCAATGTTGCCATGAAGACGGCAAGCCATTGGGCCTATTACTGTCGAATTGCGCGGTATTAGTGCCGGGGATGTTTGTATTTAAAATGCTCATAGTTGTTCCGAGCATAAATTTACGCATATACCACCTAAATTGATTGCCGAACTCTGCCTTATATGACGTTGCCGAAATAATTTGTTGTGTTTTCACCCATACAGAAAGTTTATAGGAAGCATAATCTGTAGCATCTGCGGTGATTTTTGCCTGAGCATATCGGGAAAACTGATACCCTGTTTTAGTTTCGACGATATCGTCGTCAGACCACAACTGCGGATATATTATATGCGAGTTCATCCGCTCAATAAAATCCCAGTTTCTAACTTCGATAGGTGCCCATATTTCTTCTCCAAACTCCATGACGAAATGGACGTCCGGCGTTACATACATCGCAGGAATACCCCACACACCTGCGTACCTAAAAGATTTATCCCCCGATAAAGGCTCCTTGAATCTAAATGAACTTGGCAGAATTTTAGGGCCGTCATCGGAGTTAGGGGTAAAGTGTACAGGTTCTGGCTTATGGCCTGTTTGGCCGAAATTAAAACTAACCGTCTGGAAATACGGGGAATTACTTCCTGAGGATTGATTATCGTCAGATTGACCTCCACCATTGTCGTTGCTGGAATTTTGCCCATTACCCGGCCCGGCAAGTATTGTACTGGAATTAGGGTCAATAGAAGGGAAACGACACGCAACGCATGGTCTTGCCGGGAACGAGGACTCTCCATCAGCGCCAGAAGGATCTAAAAATGAAATTGGATTGTCGTATGCGTATTGATATGGACCCCAACTGTCAAAAATCGGCGCGAGAGGATCAATTTGAGAAAACCTGCCAAGCTGAGGATCATATCCTCTAAAGTCTGTTTCATACATTTCCAATCCCGATCCATCGCTAAATTCCTTATTCTGAAGTTCCGTACCCTTATTGAACCGGTAGCTATTCTCAGCATAGTTCGATTCAACGCTTTATCCGATATCCCACACATTTGCAGCCCAAACGGATAATACCTACCATCCCCTTTTTAAATCGAACCCCGTTTTGCTGGCGCTCGGATAAATGTATATTCAAAGAACTGCATAGCCCTCCAAGATAGCAGATTTTTCCTTTCAATTGACCTTTTCAATTGAACTCAGATGAAAGAAAAAAATCCTTCCGTTGCGGTCATTCGGTTCCGGCGGCCCGGAGTTTTTGCAGTGCAACCAGGCTTTTAGCTCTTTCAGGTAGTTGCGGGTGGCCCCATTCAGCTCATCGCTTTTGCGCAGCAGGATCTCCTTCATCAGTTCGTTGGCTTCCCGGATATCTTTCAGCGTGGTCTCGATATACATCTCCCTGGTCATTGCATCTACTTTCCGCTCCCGCTGGTATTGCTTGTAGAACGTGATCACCTCAATAAAAGCCAGGTAATGCGCATTGCTCCGCCGCTGCTTGAACACTTCCTTCGGGATATGCAGTTGCTCGGCATAGGGGTTGCGAACGCTGACCGGCTGCAAGACCCGCTGCACGTCCTGCAGCAGTTTCCGGGACTGCCCTTCTGCGCGCACGTTGACCCTGCCCGCACTCAGTTTCCGCTGGTAGTCCATGATCCGTTCGTCCTGCTGGCCTGATTCATCCAGGTAGATCAAAAAACTCCGGTTGGCGTTGTCCTCATACAGGCTTTCCTGCGTCGTACAACCGGCAATGCTCACCGGCCCGTGGACTTTCAGGTGGGTGGTCCGGGTAGTACCGTTGCGGTCTTTGATCGTGACCGTTTTACTGATCCGTTGTTTGCTCTGCAATTCCCGCAAGGGATACAGCGCCGACCAGATACCATCCAGGTCCTCGATCAAGATCAGCTTGTGCCCCAGCTCCGCTTCATCGAAGTAGTAAGCAACTGAACAAGCTGCCCAATGCCATTGCCACCCGCATCGAAGATAAATTGATGGAACTGGAACAGGATCCCGGCCCCCTGGTTGTAAAAAACTAAAAGGCCGCGACGCCTGGCGCATCCGCATCGGCGATTACCGCGCCATTTATGAGATCCATGACGGACAACTCATCGTTACCGTCATTACCATCGGACATCGAAGAGACGTCTATGAATGAATCAAGTCTAACAGGCTATTACCTATTTTTCTTCCACTTTAACTGGCTGGCAGCCTCAATAATCGCATTCTTTCATCCTGTGATATCTTCGCTTGAAAGGCTGCAACATAATTCTTGCACTCTTCCAGAGAATTATTAATAGGTCTATACTCAATGGAAAAATTTGCACTATTCACATTAAATATGTAAAAAATCTCCTTATTGGCATCACTCAGTAAAAAATATTCGTTGTCCCGCCATACTCGGTTAGGAAAAAAATTGAAGAAAATGGAAGGATCCGGATGGCCATGTAAAAACTTTACTTCTTGCACAACCTCTCCCTTTTTCCCCAAAAATCGCAGATAATAATCTGCATAAACAGGGTACAATTCACAAAAAAATTTGGTTTTATATTTTTTATCCGTTGACACTTCTACTTTTCCATAAGATCTCGATGAAAAGAAATTTTCCCTTTCTATTTCACTATATATATTTTTTAAGTCTTCACTATTCCAGTTATTTTTTATCCATAAAGCCTTAAGAGCGTCAAATAATACAGTGTAAACAGCGGCAATACCATTTTTGTCTTCAATGGAAGGTATTATTACCGGATCAACATAACATCTTATATTGGCGGTTTTCTTATCGTCCCATTCGATCTCTGCACCCCCTTTGTTCTCATCGATCAGAGTAAAATCCAGCCTTCTGTAAGTGACATATTTCAACTCCCGTAGTCGCTTATGAATATTATACTGAATATGCTTTAGCTTAAAAGAGTCAAGTTCTCTTTTCTCAAAAACTATATAAAATTGGTTCAGCATAATCATGTTTCTTAATAAGGTAAAATTTGTTCAGGCGGTGATGCTCCACCATTTCGGGCTTGATATAACCCAACCATTCCTGTTTCAAAAAGATGAGCAGAAGGTTTGTCTGTAAAATAAGCAAGTGTGAGTTGTCTAATCATCAACATCGGATATCTCGATCTCATATACCCCAATTGACTATCTGGCCTGCGATTCCCTGCTCCACCATAGGTATCATAAGCCATACTTGCCACACCATATTTCAAAGTCTGCCATTTCATTCTTGCCAAATCCCATCCCCCTATCTCATATACTTTGTGTGTAAATGTTGGCAGAGTGGCAGTTTTGGTCTGCGGAATACTAGGCGTTATAACCTTAGGAATTCCAATCGCGATATCTCCCACTGTGTGATAGTCAGGAGGTGGAGCGGTCGAATGAATTGACATACCATAATATAGCAACCCGCCTACAAGTAACAGTGGAGGAAAAGCTTCAGCTACTGCACCTCCACCAACAATAGTAATACCTCCAGCTGTCTCCTCACCCAATACCCCTATTGTTAGTCCAGCCGCAGCAGTTGATGATGCATTAGTTTTGTTAATTGGCGCGGCAACATTTGATGGAGCCGGCCCCGCATCCACAGAAGGCCCGTTACACGTTTTACAACCAGGCTTTACCGCTGTAACAACTGCCGGTGCCATACAACCCTGGCATGTCGAATCTGCACTTAAACCAATAGGATCATTTAAGAGAATTGGATTATCAAGAGCAAAAGCATAAGGACTCCACTGTTCAGTTCCTAAATCAGCTAGGGGGTCAATTTGTCCAAATCGACCAAGTTGCGGATCGTACATCCTATTAACCGCATCATACATCTCCAGCCCACTTCCATCGGAGAACTCTTTGTTCTGAAGTTCATTCCCACCATTGTACCGATACTTATTCTCCACATAATTCCTCTTCAGCGCCTTATCGCTAATTCCAGCCATCGCCAACCCGAACGGATAATAGTGATTTTCCTCCAACATCGGCCCCGCAGTATGAACCACACTCAGATTATCAAAGAACACATCCTGATGCTCAGTCGCATTACTGAGGTAAATATACAAATATCCGCTGGTTTTTATATCAACTGATGTCGCCAGCGGCGTCCACAATTGGCCGTTATTCGTCCCTGAATTTTGTACCTGTAATGCGCCGCTTTGATTACACTTGCCGACATATCTGAACTGGTTGTCCAGCAATACATAGTTCAGATAAGCCTTCGGCTTGCTCTGGTCATCCGGCACCGACGGATCGGTCAAAAAACTGCTCAGTGCACCCAGCAGCGGGCTCGTCGTGCTATTGCTCAGGTCGCTATAGGCGCCATGTGTACCGGTGGTAATATTCCACAGCCCGCCTGCGAGGCTACCCAGTACACCGGTAGGTTGAATAGTTCCGGAATGATCACCTCCCGCATCGTTGTAATAATATTGAGTCATCAAAGCTACCTTATCACCGCTCATCACCTTCAGGATGATTGCAGGCCCCTGTTTGATCCCGCTGCCATTCAGGACGGTGACCTTATTATTGGGATTAGTAACTGAGACGTCGTCGGGGAATCCTACGCTTGCCCTGTCAGCCAACGAGGTATCCACCCCAAAAAACAGCATCTTCTCTGTAGTTCGATAGGCATCTTCCATCGTCGCCATATAGGAGGTCGTACTTTTTTCCTGTGTCAGGATCACCCTCGTATTTCCCAAATGATCCTTTTCAAAGAAATCATATTCCCATCCATAGTACGGCTGGTTATTTGCATCTTTATGAAACGCCCAGCGTGCCCGGCCCTCTTCATGTCCTACCTGTTGCAGAACGTCATCGCCGGCATCGGGGGTAGCCGATGGAGACTGCCGCTGATATTGAAAACTACCCAGGTAAAGGGTTGTCGTCGCCTGGTTCGACAAGTTGTCGATCGTCTGTTTTTTCAATTTGTTACCCGCAGCATCATAGGTGTATCGTATAGTCCCTTTCCCGCTGACATTCAGCAATTCGGGCAGGTTCATATAATTATAGCTGATCCCGGTGATCCCTTTATTATTATCGGAGATCATGTTTCCGTTGGCATCATAAGTATAACCTACAGTTTGCGGCGTGCCTTTTACATGGAAATCACCCAATTTTGAATCCGGATCGTTCGCATGATCGATCACTTGCAGCAATTGATTGCTATTCGTCTGGTAAGTATAGCAAAGATCGTCTATAGGATTAGTAGGTGCACCCAGCTTCCACCCGTTCTGTTTCATGGCTTTTATATTGCCATTGGCGTCATATGAAAGATTGCTGACGCTAAAGTCCATCGCAGCGCCTGACCCGTTGGGGTCCGATGTACCCCATCCTCCGTCAAACTGCTGGGTGAAACTGGCGCCTGCCAGCCGGTTGGCATTGTCATAACTGAATTCATATTTGCGGTTAACCCCGTCACCTGCACTCTTCCATACTATACCCGCAATGTTTCCATTAAAGATCGTGTTTGTAAAACTGGTGCTGCCGGTAGCAGACGTATTTTTATCATATGCCAGCTCCATCCCGAAATAATGGCTGGAAGTGCCGGCTAAATAGCTCTTATTAATCCCCGTTAACCATCCGCGGAGATTATACTCGTTTTCTATACTCTCCAGTTCCGTGCCGAGGTTTTTGGTAAGCAGCTGTCCCAACTCATTATATTGCATATTGCTGACTAGCTGGTCGGTAGCTGCGCCATCGATATTCTTCCAAATATTCTTTAACCGGAAGGCAGCATCATAATCCAATTTTGTCAATACCGTATGACTTTGCGGTGTGTTACCAAGTTTGTTGTGAGTTAGCAGATTACGCAAAAGCTTGCCGCTGAAGTCATATTGAGTCGTGATATTATCTACTCCACCGGTATAGTTGACCGAATTCGACTGGATCTGACGAGCCCGGTCATCATAGAAATTGACGGCGTATAAGGGGCGGTTCTCACCAAGCACCAGGTGCATGGTCCCGGTAAGAAGTCCCTGCGAGGTCGGGTCTGCATTAACGGCTACTGCATAAGCCGGCGAAGCATTGTCAGCAGTAATAAAATAATTGGGATCCCTTGTATGGCTCGTTCCCATGGAACTTCCCAGTCCTGATCCTGTTCCCGCAACCCAGTCATAGTTGTCGTAATAATTTATGACCAGGGGTAAGATCGTCGCTCCGCTGGGTATCGGATTAAGCACGAGCATCCTGCCATTGGATGTATATCCCGGATCAGTATAACCCGGGGGCACTATCGCTGCCGAAAATGAAGCTTCGTCCGGTGTGAGAAACCCTTCTTCCAGGAATATCTCGCTGGTTGCTACATGATCCCCTGTGCCATCCTGTGGACCAAGATGCAGTTCCCCGGGCAGGGAGCTGGAGCCGGCTGGTGACGTCTGGCTGGTAACCGACTGCTGCATACCGTCGCGTGTATAGGGATAGGTCATCAAAGCCTCTATGACCATCCGGTTAAAAGGATCGTATTGCATGCTGATCCATTGTCCATTAGGACGTTGGACTGCGTCCTGGGTAAATACCAACCGGTCCCTTGTATCATAGACCATGTCCACTTCCCCCGCTCCCGGAACCTGCTTTACCACCATTCTCCCGCGACCGTCATATTCGTACCGGAAACATAGTCCGGATGCTACCTGGTCTCCGCCAGACGCCCCAAAACTCCAGTTGTTGATGGCCAGCCATTCCACAGCCTTTGGCGAAATGACATACCGCAGGTTATCCAGATCGTCATATACATAGTAGGTACATAACCATCCGGTATTATCGGCCCCCGGATTTTCTGCCAGCTGCACTTTTTTCAGCAGGACATGTCCTTCATTATCTTTATAAATGATCGTAGAATGTTGCTGCTCATCTATAGTTCCATTTCTTAATAGCTGACCCGCGGGATATGCACCTGCACTGACCGGGAGACTGCCTGGTGTCACAGCAATATTCCACATTTGCACCTTATCATCCAATGTATTGACAAAATATCCAGCAGTCACACCCTTGCCGGCGCCGACCCAGTTGCTTCCGGGCGAATAGGCTGTAGCCGGCCGGTTCAGCGGAGAGGATTCAAAGTTAATTTGCCCATAGAAAAATTGATCTTCAGGAAATTGACAACTATTGAATGCGTTCTGCTCTGATAACGCGCCGGGTTTATAATTCCCGTCACCCGTGCCCGCCGCATAAGGTAAATAATGTGTGGCCTCCCTGCCAAAAGCGTCATAAACCTGCGGGACCACCAGGTCTTTGCCTGATGGAGTTACCTGTTTCGAGACCGTCTGAACCGACCGGCCCAATCCATCAAAATATACGGTTGTCTGTTGTACATCGGCAGGATCCGCAAGTACATCGGCACTCCCCTTGTCCACAACACCGGCTTTACTGATCAGCCTTGTCCTGATATAATTTAAATCCGTACTTACCGTCCCTACTGTCACCCTGCAAGGATCACTATAAGCCACGATACTGCCGCAGGTAACTTCCAGCCGGTAAGACATCGATGAATTGAGGATACCGGGAGAATAGGTCAGAAGCATATTATCACCCAGGTATGACCAGGTACCATCGCTATTCAGTGACTGCCACCTGTAACGATAGACTCCGTCGCAAGACCCGCCAAATGCCTTCGTGCAGTTCAGATTGCCCGGACTCGTTCCCGGAGCAATCGTAATATTTGCCGGCGTGATCCTTCCGACAGTAAGTCCATCCCCAACAGTAATAGTGGCTGTAGATGTTAAGACGGGATCACTGCCATTGCTCGTGGTCGAGACATAATAGTGAGTGGTAGCCGTCAAAGGCCCGGGCGTATAAACAGGTCCCGTTGCAACGGGCTGGAATGTGCCGGAAGCATCCGAGAACCATTGGAATAAATAGGAAAGGCTGCCGCCGGTCGTATTGACCACCGACATCTGACCTGGCACGGCGCCATAAGCGATGGACTGAGCCGGGGGGTCTATAGTCCCTGTTACCAGCGGCGGATATACGTTGACTGTAGCCGGAACCGTTTCTGCCTGCGCCCCATTGCTAAAGACAACCACCTTAAAGTGCGTGTTTGCCGTCAATGGACCAAAAGCATAAGCTGGCCCCGTACCAATTTCCACCCATGTTCCCGAGGCATCGGAAAACCAATGATAGTCATAGAGTTGGTCTCCGCCGGTGGCAATCCCGACACCCATCTGGGGGACGGTATTGTAATTGATAAATTGACTGGGTGGAGTGATAATACCAGCCATTAGCTGTGGTAGTACATTCACCTGCACTACATTACTGGTTGAGCTGGTACCGCAAAGCGACTGGACCCGGAAATAATAGGTCGCATTGCCTGGCAGCGCAGCCGGGGTATACGTGGTCTGGGTAGTGGAGGCCATAGTGGTATAGGTAGAGCCCCCATTCGTACTGACCTGCCAGTTATATGTATATTGATTACAAACCCCTCCGGTCGTTCCACTGATCGAAAGGACGGGTGAGGTATTAGCGTTGATCGTCGTCTGGTTGACACTCAAAGTCCCGGCATCAAAAGTCGGGTAGGTAATGAGTGTGGTCTTTGTTACCCCGATGGCTGATACCGATCCTGTAGTAGTAGTTCCATCATTGGCCCACTGAACCGTTACCACGCTGCCATTGGTGACATTCGTTTCGAACACCTGTGTCCCGCCTGTGATAGTCCACCCCACAGGGGAGCCGGGATCGCTGTCACAGCTTAACGTATAATCCTGCTGGCTGCCGGCCGGCACACTGACGGGACCGGTTATAGTACAGGAATTGCCACCGCCGGTTCCACCCCCATCACCACCTCCCCCACCTGGCAGGCCGTTAGGTTTGAGGATCACCGCCGACTTTGTCTTTGGCGCCGGAATCGTGTCTTTTGGCTTAGCGGTACTGTCCTTCTGTGCAAAACAGGGATTTAGTAGCAGCATTGCGTACAGGCAAGGAGCGATCAGCAAAAAGATCTTTCTATTCATAAAGAACAGGTTAATTTTTTCTTGGACAGGCTATTGTGCTTTATAATGATAATCCACCGTTTTGATCACATTCCCGTCCTGGTCCTTTACGTCCATCAATCGACCCCAGGCATCGTATTCATAGTAGGCCGGCTTGTTATTAATATCACATCCACTGGTCATCCCAACGAGAGGGTTATAGGTGTAAGTGGTCATTTGCGCCGCCGAAGGATAAAGCCTTAGCTCATCTATCGTAGCCCCGGACGAAGAGACGCTGACAGATGTCGTTGTGCTGGGCAGCAGATGCTGATAATAGGTCCATCCCTTCTTGGTTTCGCCCGTAATGCTAACCCCGGCCGGCACCCCATTCGCCATGACGGTTACAGCACCGTTACGTGACCAGTAGGAGACAACATAGGGAGACCCGGTTGTCACCGTCGCAGTGATCGTCTTTCCACTGGATAGATCATAGGATTGAGCACCTGTAAACGAACTGGTCCCATTACGGATATTATCGGGTATAGTCCAGTTACCCGCCCCGTCGCCTTCAAAACTGGTGTAGGCAATATTGCCCGCGTCGGCATTAAGTACAGATGCTATCGGGTAGGATTTATTATAGTTCCAGATATAGGTATTCAATACATCATTTACCTTATGCTGTTGTAGCAGGTTGCCATAGCCGTCGTATTGGAGAAATTCGACTCTTTTTTCAGATGCATTGTTCCCAATCTGAACCTCGATGCTCTCGGGCAACGCCAGATTGTTCCCAAATACTTTATAGTTCTTCTTTGTATCCCTGACCAGGGCGCCATTTCTGATAATTTTCTCATCCAGTACCGGGGTCAGCATAAATTTGGAGATCATCTGCTGCCGTGCTGTTTCCATATACCCCGTCAACGGGGCATCCTGTGGATGCTGATAGTCATACTCCACCAACTGGTTCTTACTATTGGTAAACTTCTTACTCAATAATTGGTAGTGCCCGAGTGTGGTGTCATAGGTATATACATTGGTCACCTGGTTATACAAGGATGGGTTATCCTGGTCGTAAGTCCTGATCGTCTCAGACTGCAGATACTGCTGTTCACTGATGGTTCGGTACGAGCCGACATAATAGTCGCCTCCCGTTATAGCCACCCCCAACTTGCAGGTAGTGTTATCTGCCGTCATATCGACGTCGACATTAAAACCATAAGCAATGGTCTGCTTAATGGCATTGCTATAATTGTTGGATATGTCTTCGACAGGCACAAAAACGCCGCTCTTATTCTTATAGATTGTCTGTTTCAAGAGCAGTCCCCTTCTCCAATCAAAGTTACAGGGAGGGGAGTAGGGACGAAAATCATGATACTCATCCGGAAAGTCATTCGCAGTGGTAAACGTATATTCTTCTTTGCCATTCTCCCCGTTCTCTCCCGACAGCTTTGTCACGTTCTGGTAGCCCAATGGTGCGCTTTGTGTGGGCATCAGAGGGATCAGCGGGAAACTTTTTACCTGCAGATAATCTCTGAATCCCCCTAAGACTGCAAGGCCACCCTCATTACAGGTCAGCTTGTACATTCTGAAAACATTGGCATAGGCGGAAGGCATATTGACCATTACCGCACTGGACACTGTATTATCGGAGAATTTATTATACAGGTACTTGTCTACCGACGCTACGCTGCCGTCATAATTATAGTTGGTTATCCGCTGGATCCGTAGTCCTCCTACCGTCAAATTGATCGGAGTCATCGGACTACCATTCGGTGGCGGAGGATATTCTGTATAGTTACCAAAATAATGGATGATATTATCGCTTTGTGCGCTTAGACCCGCCCCTTGTCCTGTCATTTCGTATGTTCCCGGGAGAAGTTGATAGTCAAAAGACCCTTCTTTAAGATCAAAAGGACCAAACTGAGTACCGTTGACTCCCTTGATCTGGGCATAGTAACATTGGTTAAAACCGGCATTGTCAAATGGACATGTTTTATTCATTGCCACGACCGAGCCGCTGAAGTCTACTTTACCGGTGGCGGGGTTTGGATAAGTTATCGTGAATGTCTGACTCTTTGATTCATTTTCTCCGAATGCAAAACCCACCGAATATCCGACTCCCTGTTGAGGGATCGAAGTATTATCTGCTGAAGTATACAGTTTGTTAGCCTCATAGTCGAATGTCGTATATCCACCTGTAGGATAAACGATCTTGCTGAGTGAGCCCGCCTTCATCGAATTTTCATCAGAATGCCGGTCTGCACCTACGACTGTAATAGTGCCAAACTGGGGTGACAGAACAGAAATACCTTGTGGAAACACCGTGTTGGGCACCCCATTATAATACCCCCACAAGTCCTGTGAGTTGAGATCCGTGTGGCTTGGATCAGGGTTGGGGAGTGGACCGTTGTAGCTGAACTGATAGGCCTGACCAGATGCCTGACCCCCTGCAGAAAATTCAGCCAGGGTTTTTAATGTAAGCCGGTTAATACTGTAATCATAAGAAAAAATCCACTTTTTTATTGGATTAACCTTGTCGGCAGCCCCATAGATATCAATACCTGAAAGTGGTTTTTCCCCTGGCAGATCGGTACGGTCCGAACCCGGGTCAAAGAACAGTGTGCCGGTAGAACAATCGATAGAAGTTAGTCTCGGAGCCTCCATATGATTTAGAACGATGTTGTCTTCCTTAGCCGGCAATGCACTCGGAGCGCCATTTTCCTGCTCGCCAATTATCGCATTCAATACCTGGCCGCTGCGGCTGAAGTAGCTATAGTTCACTGTTGTATAGTTTAAAGCTATGGCGTCCCCGTTGGGGCTGTCTATTTCCACCAGGTACCAACCCGTCGTAGTCACCGGCCAGGGAGTATTCGTGCTATTGTGTTCCAGCCCAATCCGCAAACCATCGCTGGAACTGCCAAAAACATATTTAACGCCATCCGGAGTGGTCAGCACCCACTGTTGAATGCCATTACTATTTAACGAACCCACCGTATATTCTACCTTCAGCGCCGATAAGGGAGAGACTACGATCTGTCCTTCTTCATTCATAAAGAATTGACCGGAGTACTTACCAAAGTTGAAAGAAAAAATGTCCGGCGCAGCATCCTGCAAACTGTTCCTGTAGAGATCCAGGGTTATCAGGTCCGCATTACTAACATTACCATTCCCTAACTGAACCGAAGTACCGGCACTTCTCTGGTAAAAATATTCTTTTGCAATTGTCGTTGCGCCGGCATGGCTGTAAAAATACCCTCCAAGAATATCGTCCGGCATACCTCTTATACTCCGGGTAATTACTCCTCCCGCGTTCAGGCTCCATCCTGCACCTACCCAGGAAGCGACCTCTTCCACACGGATGCCGCCGGCATGATAGTTTAGGGCTATTGGCACTTCCAGTTCCCGGCTTTTTAATGTATAAACAGGGACGGTGATGTTGGGTATCCCCGTATATTCCCCTACTGGTATTTCGCCATATTTGCCCAATGCAGCCGCATTTGGTGAGGCAGGGATCAGCATCTGCAGTCCGGGAGAGCTTTGAGAATACCCTGTCAGAAAAAAGAATATGACGAAATCAATGACAAGGAACAAGCCTTTTAATTTCATAGACAATCGCTTTAAAAATTATATCCTATCCTAAATAATACCGGCTGCGTCTTCGGTACCTGCTGATAGCTGAGAAAATCCCACAACAGCTGCAGCTTCGTCTGCTTGAAAAACCTACTCTTCATCGACACCGTCTTGCTGATGCCGATAAGCCCGCTCTGCGTCCATCGCTGGATCTGCCGTATATCCTGGAAAGAGGTAAAAGGTGTTGTATAGTTGTATTCAAATCCACCCGTAGCCGAGAAGCTGCTTTTGATCTTTATCTCAAGGAAGCTGCGAAGTCCTACGCCCTGGCTCGACAGCGCCACATGCTGGATCCCATTCCCCCACCCCAGTTTATAGCTGGCGCCCACTCCGACAATATTTGAATGCCCCAGCTTATAACCTATCGAAAGACCCAGATCGGTCACCGTCGGGAAATAGTAGCTGTTATGTGTAGTCTGAAAATTGGCGCCATATTCGATCCTTTTCCAGAACGTCTTTGTCTTCTGATCATTCGGCTTAAAATCCGGCATGTCCACATTCCCGTTCCCCTGCCCCAGCTTGCTCAGCTTATCCTTATAGCCGTCGAGCTGTGACTCTGCCGACTGCATGTTCGATTGCAATGCCGATGCGCCATTCGG
Organism: Puia sp.; assembly: GCA_036499285.1. Lineage (GTDB taxonomy): Bacteria > Bacteroidota > Bacteroidia > Chitinophagales > Chitinophagaceae > Puia. The sequence goes on from DASYEB010000050.1 coordinate 121,927, forward strand.
CCCCGCCGCTGCTACCTGACCCTGGATCTGTTGCGCCACGACATCCTTTGTCTGTAATCCCGTCAAGGCGTCCGGAGAGGCATAATTGCCCGGCAGGTGAAACAAGGCAGACAATTGGGAATTGTTCTTCATAAAAGTTTGAAAGCTCGGGAGCTTGTTCAGCAGCGCCAGCGCCTTTTGCTCCAGCTGGTCGGGATTATTCCACATTTCCCGGTATTGCCGCAATTGCTGCGAGTAGTAATACACACCCTGGTTGAGGCTGGCATATTGTTTGTCCAGCAGCCCCTGCAGGTTGGCGTGCTGGCTGATGTACTGGCTGATCACCTGTTTGCGCTGCTGGATAAAGGCCTGTGCCTGGGTGGCAGCCGTCAGCTTCCCCTGAAAGACCTGCAACTGCCCCGGCGCTCCAAGAAACTTCATCGCCCCCTGCAGCGAGTCGAGGTATGGCATATAAGTGCCGCTAAGCGGCATATTCTTACTGCCGGTGTCCGTCTTTATCTTCTGCATCAGCGCCGCATACTTTTGCGCAGAGCCCGCGAAAAGCTGTTTCGCCGCATTGCTGTCGACGCCGGACAGCTTTTTTTGCATCTTCTCCTCCCGCTGCTGCATCTTCTGTAAATACTTCGTCGTCTGTTGTGCCAGTTGCTGATTGAGATTGGCTGTCCGCGACTGCAGCTTCCCAAGGAGACGCGAGGGAAAGCTCAGCGCCTTGTCAACAGCAGAGTCGGCTGTTTGTGCATGGGCGGTGGTTTGGAAAAGGCACAGCACTACCAGCCCGCAGAACATCAGTTTTAAGTGCATATCTGGTTTTCTTATTTCTTCTGTATGAGAGCTTTGAGCTCGTCGATCTGGCGCTGCTGCTGCCGGAATAGAGCGTTTTGTTCTGCAAGCTGCGTTTCCAACTCCGTAATCTTTTTACCCTGCCCTTCAAGCTGGCCATTCTGCGCACTCAGCCGCCTATTCTCCCCGATCAGGTAAAGCGTCAGCTCTTCCACCTTCTTCAGGATCGCCGCCTGGTTGGCTCCCAAATCAATCCCCTCTTTCCCGACCTTTGCCGCCGATACGATCTCCGGAAGATGATGGTATTTGTCAATGTAGCTTGCCAGGTCTTCCAGCTTCTTCAGCCGGTAGTCCTTTTTGAAGACATAGTCCGGCCAGTTGCTTGCCGCCACTACCTGGACCTTCGTGAAAAGAGCCGATCCCTTCACCGCCAGCCTGTACCCTTTGGCATCATTGGTCCCGATGGCAATGTTGTCGTCATTATCGTAGACCGTGCCGTTAGTACCGGTTGAAAACAGCCAGCGGCCGCTGCTGCCACTGCCGCCAGCACCGACAGAGTTCCAACTGCTGCCATTGTAATACTGGAACAGGCTGCTGTCGGTGTTGTATAACAGGAGACCGTTCTTCAGGTCGCCTGCAACTATCGCATTTCGCTGTGCATTGGTCAGTCTTGGCAGCAACACCCCGGTATTCGTGCTGACCACGTCCAGCGCCGCCGCCGGCGTAGCATTCGCCTGGGTCAGGGTAGTAGTGTGCCCGGTGGTATTTATCTGTGTCCGGCCGTTGAACAGGACCGTCAGCGCATTGGAGCGGACAGTTCCGGTTGCATTTGCGCCATTGCCAAGCGCCAGCAAAGGATACTGACCGAGATTGGGTACATTAACCTGCCGTTTTCCGGTATAAGGAAGGGTGGCAAAGTCCACATTACTATTGCCGAGAGTCGTTCCAAGAGGCGTCCGGTTGACCAGGTACTGGCCCGAGACCAGCTGTGAAGCTCCACCAAACTGGTTCAATGCACCGGCGACCAACGAACCGGTTGCCGTATCCATCGTTGTATTCACAAATCCATTGATAATCGATATGTCCAGCGGCTTCGTTATCTGGTTGGCGTTGCCACTGATTATTGAATTGGAAACAGCAGCAGTAATATTCGTTCCATATCCGCCAAGAATAGTCAGACCCACAATTCCCCCAAAGTGAGTCGACTCCGTCGCAATAAGATTGTTCCAAATAAAGTTGAGGGTATCCTGTGTATTGTCATCACCTACAAATAGCGTGTTCATCATCCTACCTTTCAGCGAATTGGCCGCGTCGGTGTTGATAATAATGCCGGATAACCCTCCGTTCGTCACTATGGAAGTATCGAGCCGGTCGGAAGCACCGACCTGCAGTACCCCGTTTTTGGCATTATAACGTAACCCGGACTGGGCAGATGTATTCACGGACTTGTCCATCGTCGTACCCAGTGTCAGATCCCCGTTCCTATAGATCCTCATTGCCGGATGGCCCGACGTATCTTTTCCTCCGATAGTGACATTCCCGTCTTTCGAAATGGTCATCCTCTCTATATTATTCGTACGGAAGTTGAGCCTGTTGGTATCTATCGTACCTACAAAACTGGCATCTCCGGTAGCTACGTTGCCGGCTGTTGACCAGGACGAAGCAAGTACTCCGGTATGCCCGGTTGTGATCTGGATGCCACAGATGCTTGCGAGGTTGGAGCTTCCAAAAGGATTCAGATAGACCTTGATATTTCCGCTTGCATCAGGCGACACATTCTGAAATACCGCGCCGCTGCTTGTATTGAAGTCACCGTTGACATCGACAGAAGGATAAGTAGTAGCTCCGGCAACCATGAAGCGGATAGGATTCAGTTCAAAAAAACCGATACTCTGCGAAAAGCTTCCCGTCATTTTTATCGTATACACACTATCCTTGTTCAATCCTGACAGGAGTAACTGAGGCGTCGCCGCATTAAAAGCGCCGCCAAATGAATACCAGTGGTTTAACATGACGGCAGCCGGGAAAAAAGTCCCGTTGGCTGCCCCGCCTCCATCAAACGAACAGGAGCTGGAATACTGCAGCCAGTTGCCGATAGCAACGGAGCTGACGGTTATACCGGAAGAAGTGCCGGTACAGACGGCAACGGAAGGATCGCCATGTACGTTGACCCAGTTGGTTACCGGTTGAGCAATGCGGGAAAAATTAAAGCTGACAGTCTGTGCAGACAAACCTGCAGACAAACCTAAAAAAAGCAGGATCGAGCTAAAGATGATCTTATTCATAAACGAAAGGAGTATAAGCGGTTTTTTTATCGGCATACGCATGCGCAGGCCCTGCCCGAAGTTGCAGGCACGACAATAGTCAGGATCTATGATCCACTAAAGTTTTACAAACGAACTGGGAATGTATAAAGAAGGAGGTATGACACGCGGTATGCGTACCACGTTAAGACATTTTCTCATTTTGTTTACTGGTTTAAGGTTGCTAATGGTTGGGGACGGGAAGTATGTGGGGCAGGGATATCTGAAAACAAAAAAAGGAAAACTATTTGGATTTTCCCTTTTTTTCTAAAAATATTTTAACAAATATGGAAGGCCGTTATCTTTTCACTGACACGATTATAGTCAAATTTGACACGATCATTATCCAAACCGGCACGGTTAGCCCGCTTTTATACACAGGAATTATTTATTATTTCACGGCTTAGGGCCGTAGTTTGCGCTTAGCTTATTCCCCATCGCGACAATAGACGGGTTGATGACACTGGCGATAAAATTACCTTTAAGGCTTTCCCTGTTGTTCTTCCAGTAATCTTCCGCCTGCTGCCGGGTAGTCATATGATAGGAAGTAAACTTACTCTGCCCATTACCCCAGACAGCCGAATACACCACCTGCTTCTGTGCATTGTAACATTTGCCTTCGCATTTCAGGGAGTAGAGGACCTGTACATAGTAAGAGCTGTCATTGCCGATCGTATTCCCATTGCTGTCTTTTTTTGCAACAACATATTCTTTTACGCTTTCTTCAAGGATCGCAAGATCCTGCGCGGTAAAAGAAACCGTTAGGGAAGGAGATGTGGTGACTTTTTTGAGGCTCCGGATGGAAATCGCGCTCTCAATGGTGGCCTGCGGAATGCTTTGGAGTATACTGTCGGGTACGTGTACTTCAACGGCATACGTAGTATAGGTGTTGGCGTTGGCGGCATCCAAACCGGATTTTTGAGCAAAACTGGCAAAAGGAAGGAGGGCAAGGGTAAACCGGATTAGCGTTTTCAATTTAGGAGGGTTTTAGGGTATATGGTATAACGTAAGCAGGCAGGGTATTATTGCCCGGCTGATGCCAATATTACCTTACCTCACCAGCATCACCGTCCCCTGTCTCTTTATCACCGTCCCCGACGAAGTCGTAACCACGACCACAAAAATATAGGCCCCGGTCGGAGCCGGGTTTCCGGCGATGGTGCCATTCCATCCAACGCCGACATTCGCGCTTTCAAATACCTTCTGGCCAAAGCGATTGAATACAAGCAGGCTAAACGACTTCGGGTCATCAGCAGTCTTCACCCGAAACACGTCATTTGCCCCGTCTCCGTTAGGCGAGAAGGCGGTGGGCATATAATAGCCGAGACAGTCGGGGCTTACCTTTAACGTGACAGACGCAGTGGCAGAGCAGCCGTTGGCATCTGTACCCGTAACGGTATAGAGCATGTCATTTTGAAGAAGGGCAGTCGGGTTGCTGATCGACGGGTCGGATAGACCGGTCGCCGGGCTCCATTGCCAGGCCGACGCGCCGGATGCTGCAAGGGCGACGCTGCTGCCTGCGCAGGTAGTTGTGACCGGGCTGATGTCAACGACAGGCAAGGCATTGATGGCCACCAAATGTTGGACCTGGTTCTGGCAGGTGCCCCTGGTCGCAGTCAGCGTGACGGTATAATTTCCGGCCTTGTTGTAAGTGACTTCGTAGGGTCCTGTCCCGGTTCCAGTGGAGGAAGCAGCATTGCCGAAATCCCAGACATATTGATCCTGCGGAGCCGCCGTTGCGACTACATTGATCAGGGCAGGTTTTCCCAGACACGCGTCCGTCCAGGTAAAGTCTGCGGTTGGTTTGGGGGTTATCGTAACGGTGACAGGCGTACGTATGCTTTCGCAGCTGCCCGCAGGCGTTTGACTCACCCAATAACTCGAGCCGGATCCCGTAGTGGCAGGTGTCGGCGCCGTGGCGGAACCCGACCCGCCTATCGCAGCATTATACCAAAGCAGGTTCGCGCCAGTAGCCGTCAGCGCAGTAGCCGTCGCATTCTGGCAATAGGTTGGCGACACCACCGTCGGGACGCTGGCACCAGGCTTTACGGTCACGTCGATCTCGAGACGCCCGCTTTCGCAGCTACCCGCCGGCGTTTGCGTAACATAATAAGCGGTTGTTCCGGTGCTTGTTGTGAGTGGCGTCGGAGCCGTCGAACTGCCCGTTCCACCGGTGGCAGCCGTATACCAAAGCACGTTGACGCCGGTAGCGCTCAGTGCAGCTGCCGATACGTTTTGACAATAGGGCGCCGGAGCAGTCGCCACAGGCTTTGTTGTAGTGGTGCCTAAAGGAGTTTCATAAGGTCCAAGATCGATGCCCACGCCCTGGACCCTTGCACTACCGCCGTAGTCGTTTGCCCACGAAGAGTAGGTAGTGGGGTATCCTTTATCGATGACCGGGCTGCAGGGGGAAACGTGAAAATCACCTCCGGGAGCATCCACAAACAAGGGATCGATATCTATATTGCCGCCTGCCGGAAGCGTACCGTCGATATCGCTCGAACTTATCGGGATGTCGCCGTTACCGGAAGTATACCCACCTGTATAAGGCGTACCCGATGTCCATATTATGCTATACTGTAATGAATAGGAATAGCTCGGTACATTAGCCGTCTGTACAGAGAACAGGGGGACCCCTTCGTTGTAAAAAAGACAATTCTTTATCTGGCAAAGCTGGACGGTTGTTGCCGTATTGGCCATCGAACTGGCAAACACCGTTGCGTCCCCCGAAAAAGCCGTGTTATTATTAAAAATACAGCTTTCATACACGAGTAAGCCTGAACAGCCATCAGCGGAAGCAGACATCGCCCCGCCATAAACGGCCTGGTTATTATAAAACATACAGTCGTATGCCAGCTGCTTGGCCTCAATCGCCCCGCCATATCCATAAGCCCCTACTCCGCCGCCATAGACGGCGAAATTATCCCTCAAAATACAATTATGCATTTCAACGGCAGCAGCCACACTGCTGCCGGAAAGTACCAACACTCCCCCGCCTGTATTGTCAGCCTGCTGGACAGTGCTGCCAGGGTAGGCTGCATCGGCCCGTCCGTCGGCGACAGTCAGGTCATAAAGAAATGGCCACCCGTTACTCTTAGCAGTTACTACATGATAACAATTATCGGAAGCGTCACCCACCACGCCGATATCCCCGCTGAGAATGGTTGGATTAAGGGCAACGTTACGCTGTGTAACGGTCGATTCCGTTCCATCAAATCCGCCATAGATATTTGTATAAGATGGAAGTGAAAAGGTGGCCGAACGTCCCGCAGGCGCCGAAGGGAAATATGTTCCCTTGGCGACCCAGATATCCTCAAAAATGGTTGCTGTACTCAGCGCCGCCTGAAGATTGTTGAAGGCTTTCGCCCAGGTAGTTCCGTCTCCGGGTGTCGCATTGTTGATATTGACATAGCGAATGGTATTGGCATAACAGGAATGGCTGGATAAAAACAGGATCAGGGTCAGGATCTTTAGTCCCCGGTTCAGGAATTCGGTCATAATTTCTATAACGTCACCAAATTAAAAATTGGTGTGCAGATATATCAGAAAATTATGATTTACCGGCCTGTTCCTAGTCCACGCGGATATCCGTCTGCGTGCTTCCGCCATGTTGCATATAATTGAAATGATCATTTGAAGAATGAAGATATCTCTCTTTTAGCCTCCGGAATACAGGATCAGGAGCAGGTTTGCCGTTGACAAGCAGCCGCTCGCTGTCAAGGTTAAACGAAAAACTGTTCTCATCTGGGATCAGTCCGGCCTCTTTCAGGCTATTGGTGATCCGCTGGATACGCCGGTCGGAGTTGCCGTATGGTTCGTCATAGGCCAGCCGGAGATTATCCAAGGTTAGTTCTGGATGTTCATTTGCCATTTTTGCGGCATCGGCGCCGACCAGGTCCATCGTCTTTGAGTGGAGTTGGGATAAGCTGTCAATCAGCGCTTTGTTCCGAAGGTCCCGTCTTTCCGCGTCAAGTTTCATCGCATCCAGGATTAAATCGTATCCATCCTGCCTCTCCTTTTCGGCCTTTATTTTTTGAAGGCTATCCCTGCGGAACTGACCGGGTATGGTATCTTTTCTGATCGTGATGGAGGGGTAAGGCGTGGGTGCTGTGGCGGTTGGTACCGGAGCAGGAGGTACCGGCGGAGGCGCATCGACTTTCGCAGTAACGGTGGTAGCCGGAGTAGTGGCAGTGACAGGTGAAGTAGCAGTGACCGGCGATTTGGCGGTGACCGGAATAGTGTCCCTGGCGGGGGTACCCGCCGTAACCGGCGTAGAAGCGGTAAGCCCAATCGCGATGACAGCCGCCAGACCGCAAGATAAGATCGTCTTTTCCATAGTATCTAAAGTTTTGTTTTCGTGTGTTAACATCCGCCGCACCCGCCACAACAGGCTATTGCGCCCTTTGCCCAGCGCGACGGCATAAGGGGGACCCGTCTTACCCGTCAGGTATTCCCTGAAGCTGACCAGGGCGTCGAGATAAACGGTGCGGTCAACCGTAACCGACAGTACCATATCATCACAGCAGGCCTCCCGCTCGCGCCGGATCAGCGCATTCAGCCAGCGAAGGCCAGGGTTGAAAAAGAAGACCGCTTCCGTGATATACAAGAGTAGGTTGGTAAGATAGTCGCCTCGTTTGATATGCGCCAGCTCATGCAGGAGAACGGTCTCTACCTGTTCTGCAGGCAGATTGGACAGCATCCCCAGCGGTACAAGGATCACCGGCTTAAGGAACCCTATCGCCGCCGGAACCTTTATGGACGCCGACTCCAGGAGGCGCACCCTTTTTTTTAGCCCCAGCTGACCGGATAAAAGAAGCAGGGTGTCGTTCCACTTATCAAAAGGTTTTGTCCCCGTGCGACGAAGCCGCCCGATCCCGTAGAGACCGGTCATCAGCCGGCTCAGCTGTAAAAAAAGACAGATCAGCCATATATCGACGATAATAAAAGCATGTTGGTTCAGATAGTCTACTACCGGCCGGTAGTCCACCAGGGTGCGGGAGGCGTCCAATAAGCCATGGTTTCCCGATGATCCGTTGTCTCCCAGCCCCTGCACAAGGTTCGCGGATCCGGTAGGCGTACCGATCGCTGCAATCCTGCTTTCCTCGATACCCTGCCTCAACAGGTAATAAAACATAACTGCTGCTCCCGCCACAAAAAGCACCAGGTCCGCCGCCAGCAGTCTATATCGTATGACCGCGGCCAGCTTACGGGTGCACAGGATGACGATACCGGCCAGCATGGCGGCCAGGATGCCCAGCCACAGGGAATGGATCAGCGTCCAGCAGATCGCATACATCACTTCCTGCCTGATATAGGATGGTAACATGTTACTTCGTTTTTTTCGTTTTGTTCAACAACTTGCGGATGGCCTCCAACTCTTCTTCGGAAGCCTTGTCGTTGTCCAGCAGGTGCATCATCAGGCTGCTGACCGAGCCATTAAATGTGGAATCGACAAAGCGGCTCAGTAAAAAGCGTTTGGTCTTTTGCTCTTCGCCGGCCGCGCTGTACACGTGCCGCACCTGGCTGTCATCCCGGAGCAACAGCCCTTTTTCAACCATTATCTGCATCAGCTTCAATGTGGAAGCATATTGCACTTCCCTTTTCTCCGCATTGAGCTGGTCATTGACGAAACGGACCGTATTGGGACCATGCTGCCAGAGCACCTGTAAGATCTCCAGCTCCGACCGGGTAGGCTCCGGTGAAGGTTCTTTTGCTTTCATAAGTCTAATGTAGGAAAGTTTTCCTAGTGTACAAATAATTTATAGGAAATTTTTCCTAGAAGACGTTTCCGCGCGACAATTGCAGCGTGAGACCGCCGCCGTGGGCGCGCTATTGCCGGAGGCTTATTTCTCTTTCTGCAACTTTTCCAGCTTCTGCCGCGTCACGCGGTTCTCGCGAAAACTCAGCGACTTTGTAAAACTTTCCATCGCTTTCGTCTTATCGCCCTTTGCAAGATAAAGGTCGCCCATGGAGTCATAGACATTAAAGCTATTGGGGTAATTCTGAATATTCATCGAAAAATAAAACGCCGCCCGGTCCAGCTGGTGATGCTGCATCAGGCTATAGGCCACATTATTGACAAATACTTCGGGCGGGCTCACGGTATAGCCCATCCGCCGGCTGATCGCCGCATAGTGATTGGGCAGCAGCGTGTCGGCTTTAAATCCGGGATCCTCAAACGTCTCATGCTGAAAGTCCAGCCGGTAGAAATCGAAGAGCGATCGCAATCCGTCATATTCAGCGACAAGGGGTACCGAGTTATGATTGTATTCCGGATAGTATTTCCAGCCAAAGGCGAGATGATCGGCGGCGGATGCCGCTGTCAGCGCGTTGCGTAGTTGAAAGATCGCCCGCATGTGCTTATTAAAGATGGAGCTCGAATCATTCATGACCGTGGTCGTGTCCAGCCCGTTCTGCAGGCTGTTGGCGCCGGCGATAAAAAGACTGCGGCCCCGAAGGTCTTCGGCGGGCAGGGCCTCCCGCGACTGACGAAGCAGCAGCGCCTTATTCCACCATATGCTCGGATCGATCGCCAGGTATCCATTAAAGAGCTGAGGATGATGGATGAGGGCGTGTACGACCATCAGACCGCCAAGAGAATGGCCTATAAAAACCCGGTAGGGTGTCGTCGGGTAGAGGGAGTCGATATGCGGGATCAGGTCATCCGACAAAAAAGACAGAAACTTCTCCCCTCCCCCGCTGTGGTTGCCTGAACCCTGGCCCATCCGGGCCTCTGTGGTATCACGCGTAGGCGTGAGGTCCCGATTGCGGTCGGTATTGGGTATCGCAACGACGATCATCTCCGGGAACAAAAGCCCTCCGCCGTCTTCGCTCATTTGTTTGATCATCGATGAGACACCAAAAAAATGTGCATCAAAACGACTAGCCTTTTAATGTTTTAAGGCTATGTCGTGAATGGGCGTGACAAATGTGATGAAGCGGGTGATAAAAGTGACGAAGGGTCTTCTAGTGTTGTACCTTTTTGTCCGTCGTCCAGGCTCCGGCCCCGCTTTCGTCTACGGTCGTCCTGGCCTCGTGATACCCTCCCGGAGTTGAGCCGGAGGCATCCGTCAATGCTGTCGACCGGACAGCTGCCACGTCTCCAAACATGCCCATCAGAGTGCCACTTGCCAGGATATGAGGCCCCATCGCCTCCTCCACCGCAGCCCTTTCAGACCCCGGCCGTAGATCGAGCCCGCGGTCCAGCGCAAACACATGAAAGTAATACCGATGCACACCCGATGGCGGGCAGGGCGGAGTATATCCCATCTCTCCCCGGCCGTTGAGACCGGGGACACCCTGACCGCTATTTTCACTAATGCTGTTGGCCGGCTGGATGTCAAAACAGACCCAGTGTGTAAACGTCCCCTGGGCCGTATCCGTGTCTTCCATGATCAGCACCATGCTTTGTGTGCCGTCGGGGATGTCGTCGATAACCAGGGCGGGGTTGAAGCCCTCCCCTTTACAGGTGAATTTTATGGGGATCAGCCCTTCGTCGATAAATTCGGGGCTGGAAATGGTGAGTTTGGCCTGTTTCATAACTGTCTTTTCCTATGATACAGAAAATTTCATGCCCGGTCACAATTTCGTCGGATTGATCACCGCCACCTGCCCCCCGGCCTTCCTCACCTGCTCCGCAAAATCCGCCGTTCCGCCCGGCCCATCGCCGGAAGGCTTTTCATCCCACACCAGCAGGGCATATAGCTGACCGGGAGAAGGCGCCTGCGCTATTCCCATTGAGATCATCCAGGTATTGGCGCGCTCAAAGGGCGACAAGGAAGCCGCACCCGACGATGCGGCCGACCGCGACGCACCCGACTGCGATGCCTGCGCCTGCATCACCATCTTCACCCCCACCCGTTTCCGCAGCGCGGCAAACCGCTGCTCCCAATCCGTCCCTGGCACCCTAACCGACTGCTCCAAAAAATCTTCCTCCTCCAAAGAGATAAAAAGCCATACCTCCGCACCCCGATCCGCGCACAACTCCGCAAAAAGGATATCGCTCCCCCTCGCACCACCGCAAATGGCCAGGTCGCCGGGTCCGACAGACCAGGCAGCCAGCTGCCGGCTCATAAAGCCCGAGACAACACCCAGTTTACTCTCGGGAAACCGGGAAGCCGGCCGGCCGGGCTTGTCTGTCAAATGACCACTGCTGATGATGACTTTATTAAATGCCATAGGAAGTTGGCTGATCAGGCCGTCTCCTGAAGGTAGGTGATTTGCCAAAAACGGGGAAAACACCCTTGCATCCCGTCGCAAACCGACGTATATTTATAATATCATCGAAAATCTGATTCCCTCTCCCCCAACAACCCCGACTAATCTTCCGCATCCTCCTGCCGGATCCTATCCTTCGAAGTAACGATTGTTTTTATCATCTTAATCGTTTTTATGAAGCGGGCAACTGTATTTATAGGCTCCTCTACAAAAGGACTGTCGGTTGCAGAAGCACTGCAGCGTAATCTGTATAAAACAATGGATGCCGAGCTATGGAACCAGGGCGCCTTTGGCCTCACCGAAGTGACGGTGGAGGCGCTGGTAAAAGCAGGTCATTATTATGATTTTGCGATCCTTGTATTTACACCCGACGATGAGATCACCGTGGAAAAAGAATGCTGGTTCATGCCACGCGACAACGTACTCCTCGAGTATGGCTTTTTCCTGGGCCGGCTGGGGCGCTCCAGAACCTTTATCGTCCATCAGAATCACGAACGGCTAAAGCTGCCCAGCGATATCAATGGCGTCACCTGCGCCTCGTATTTCGATAGCAAGAGTTATGATGCCGCCCTTGGCCCCGCCTCCAGTAAGATCAGGGGCGCCGTCGAACAGGAGCTCGCGCGGCAAACGGGGGAGGATTTTATAAAACAGGAACAGATAAGACGTCTGATGCACGGCGGGTTACAGGTCGTCTGCCGCGCGCTGTCCAGCCCCAAGACGCCGGAGGACGTAAAACTGCGGGCCTTTGTTTTCATCCGGAGGGACGACGAGCTCATCTGCTCTCATTTCTGGGCGCCATTCCCGGCAAAAGAGGTCATCGGAGAGCTGCGGTTCAAGCTGAATGACGAGACACAGAAACAGGTAGCGGTCGTCCGGGCCGCTATCAACAAGGAGTCCGTCGGCATGTCCATCAGCTTTGACCCCGCGCAGCTAAAGGATATGGAGGGAGAGATAGAAAGAGACCTTTGTTATGTCCTCGCTGCACCCATCACCGCGCCTAACGGCGAGGTCGTCGGTACTGTCGATTTTGATGCCTCATCCGAACCAGGGAAAGAAATACTAAATAATGCAGTCTCCCGCAATGTTCTTTTCGAACTGGGCAAGATGCTGCATCTTGTCCTTATAAAATAAGTCCATATGCTAACCGATAAGTTTCTTGCCGAACTATCCAATTTCTCAAAGGCCAACTGGTGGGTGTATATCGCTTACGTCCTGCTGCTGGGGGCCGTCTTCTTTTCGGGCGCGCCGCACCTGGCCTCGGTAGCCCTGATCCCTTCCCTGCACTTTGTGGCCGATATCTTTATCATGATGATGCTGACGGCGTATCTCCGGGGCGACTACCGGGAGGGCGCCTATTACCAGATCGTCAGCATGCTGATATTCCTGTCGGTAAAGGTCTATACCGGTCTGATACACGGAGGATGGCATTATCTGGCCGCCGACCCCATCTATATCCTGGCGGCCATAAAAAACTACCGAAGAGATGTCAGCAGGAAAGACCTGAAGCTGGTCAACAGCCAGACGATGACAGCCCTCAGCGTCGTGCTGATCACGACCATCGTTATCCTCGCCCTGGATCCCGGTCTGGGGATCGTCCTCACACCCGCCCGTTATGTGCAAATGGGCGGCATCTTCCTGTTTGCCATCGCCCTTACCATTACCGATCACGAGCGGCAGCGTTATGAGCTGTCGATGGTGGCGCTGACGGCGATGGTGGTAGGCTCGGGCTGGGAGCTGCTGGATAGTTTGGAGTCGAGACTGGTGGCGGGTCTGGCCCTGTCTTATTTTCTACTGCCGCTGACGGTGCTGTTATTTTACAGCAAGAAATGGTCATATTATATGGCAAACCCCTTAACTTGAGCAAAACACCTCCTACATGCGTATCAGCAAACTAACGCTTAACGGTAACGACCAAACGCCCGTAGCCGCGGCTAACCCCGATTATCCCACACTGCAGCTGGAACAAAGCATCCTCGTGTCCCCTGCCGTCCGCGGCATAGACAACAAGATCCAGCTCAACCTGACCGACGACCACCTGGTCGAACTGGTCTTCGAAGATGAGACGACCTGGCTTTGTACGCCCGATACGTTAGAGGAACTGTATCCCGGCCAGCTGACGCAACAGCGTGGCGGGGACGATTCCTTTGCCCTACCGCTGACTATCAGCGATACCCGATCCGACCGCGGGCTTTTGCAACAGATAGCGTTGAAAGTCGTCAACCTCTTTACAAAAAAGGCTGCTGCAAAAGGCATGGGGTTGCTGGCCGAAGACCTGGAAGAAAAACAGCTCGGAAAGGTGCGGGGCCTTGTACGGGTCACCAATACATTTGAGCTGGTGCCGTTCAACGCAGGAGAATTGCAGGGCACCGCCCTCCTCTTTATCCATGGTACCAATTCCTCATCCACCGGCTCCTTTGGTGAACTGGTAGGCACCGATCTGTGGACCTATGCCACTCAAACGTATAATAAGAATAATATTCTTGCCTTTCAGCATGAGACGCTGACGAAGAGCCCGCTACAAAACGCCGTGGAGCTGATCAGCCAGCTCCCCGCAGACATCGAGTTGCATTTCATTACCCATTCAAGGGGCGGACTGGTTGGCGAGATCCTGGCGAGGTGCAGCGATACCAGCCAGAGCGACATCGGCTTTTCGGAAAAAGAGGTGGAATACCTCGCAAAAGAAGGCCGCGATGCGGATGTAAAATCCATCCGTCAGCTGCAGGACCTCTACCGGCAAAAACGTTTCAGGACCGGCCGGTTTATCCGTGTGGCCTGTCCTTCAGGCGGAACTACCATCCTGTCCAAACGACTGGACCATTTCTTTAATATCACCCTAAACCTCATCGGCGCGAGCACCGGTCTGTCGTTAAACCCCGTATACATCGCGACAAAGAACCTCCTCACCGCTGTCATCGACCAGAAGAACGACCAGCACGTCCTACCCGGGCTGGAGGCCATGAAACCCGACTCCCCTTTTATTGTCGTACTCAACAACCAGGACACCATCGTCAACAGACCGGTGGTTGCCATTTCAGGAAACTGTAAAGCAAAAGTCAATTTTAAAGCCCTGCTGATCCTTGCGGAGAAATTATTCTTCTTCGAAGACAACGACCTGGTGGTAAATACCAAGTCGATGTATGCCGGTTCAAAAAGACTTTCCAAACTGCAGTATTTTTTTGACGAAGGGACGGATGTCGATCACTTCCATTATTTCAGGAACAAGAAAACCAATACGGCCATCCAGCTGGCGCTGCAAGCCCCGCAATTCCAACAGGCGGCGCCATCCACGCAGGCGACGCAACCATCAGACACAACCCTGATCAGCGGCCTGGCAAATACGGTGCTGATCAGCGGCTTTACGGAGTTCAACCGCGGCGGCCCGCTCACGGAAGGGCAACGAAACGCCCTGCTGGATCTTCAGGGCGGCGAATATTCCACGGGCGACCCTACGGGCAAAAAACCGATAGTCATCCTTCTGCCCGGCATCATGGGTTCCTGTCTTTCAAAAGATTTTGATGCCATCTGGCTGGATTACTGGCGGATGCTAAAAGGGGCGCTTCTTCAACTAGACACCAGCACAGTGGGTATCCGGTCGCCGGCGATCATAAAGACATCCTATCAGCAGCTGGGTAATTCTCTCAGCGCGGACTATGATGTCGTGACCTTCCCCTTCGACTGGCGGCTCTCGTCCAAAGACGCGGCGGGTCTGCTGGAGGTAAGGATACGACAATTGCTGACCTTCAAACAACCCATCCGGCTGGTAGCGCATTCCCTCGGCGGTGTCGTAGCAAGAGACCTGATGGTCTTTTACCCCGAGACCTGGAAATTGCTAAACGCCTCGGAAGGTTTCCGGCTTATCTTCCTTGGCTCGCCGCTGATGGGTTCTTTCCGGATCATCAACGTCCTTTTCGGCGAAGACGATATCATTAGTAAGCTCAGCAAGCTCGACCTGCTGCATACAAAAAAGACATTGCTGGCGATGTTCGCCAAATTCCCGGGGATCCTCGGACTGTTACCCCTCACAAAAGAGGGCGGGAACAATGCCGCCGGCGCCAGCAACAATTTTGCCGATGCCGCCACCTGGTCCGACATGGCCGTGGCGTTTGGTGACCCCTCATGGCCCATACCCCAGGCCAACAATGGTCTGAACGATTTTGGCGCTTATCGCGATGCCGTCATCACGGCCATACCCCGTCTCGATCTTTCCAATGCCGTCTATATAGCCGGTCAGTTTCCGCAGACTCCCTGCGGATACCGGATAGATACCGATAGCAACAACAAAAAGGAGCTGGTCCTGCTCAGCACGGCCGAAGGGGATCAGAGCGTCACCTGGGATCTCGGTATCCCTGCCGTCATGATCAGCAGCAACAGCGTGTATTATGTCAACCACAGTCATGGGGACCTCTCCAACTCGGCGGATATGTTTAGCGGTATAAAAGAACTCCTTGAAAAAGGAAAGACAAATCTTTTTAGCAGCATCCGTCCTACCGTGCGGGGTGATCAAAAGACCTTCCGCAAACCGATGACTACCGACTTCGATCTCTCCCCGGAGGCTGTGGAGCGTACCCTTTTGGGTCTGTCCGGTGACAAGACCGTAAAAAGCAGCCAGCTGCCACTAAGGGTCAGCGTTGCCAACGGCGATCTGAAATACGCCGCGTATCCGGTGCTGGCCGGCCACTTTGAGCACGACAGCGTCCTGTATGCCGAGAAACGGATCAACCAGCTGCTGGTAGGCCAGCTCGAAGAAAGAAGCAGGCTGGGTATCTATCCCGGGGAGATCGGCACCTGCGAGGTAGTGCTGACCTATGCGGAAGACGGGTTCCAGGGGGCCATTATAGCCGGCATCGGGGACCAGGACAAGCTGACGGCGTTTGATCTGTCCAAGACGATTGAGCAGGCCGCCGCAAAATACCTGCTGATCGTCAATGGCCGGAAGAAGCTGAATACCGGTCAGTTCAAAGAGCCGATCGGCCTCTCTACGCTCGTGATAGGCTGCGGTTATGGCGGCCTCAGCATCGAGAGTTCGGTACATGGCATATTACAGGGTATCGTCAATGCCAACGCGAAGATCGCGACCCTTTATGGAGAAAAGGCCAAGCTGGTGGAAGAGGTAGAGTTTATCGAACAATACCAGGACCGGGCCCTGGGCTGTTTTTATGCGATCAACCGGATGGGGAAGGAACTGGGTAGCGCCCTCAACATTGTCCCTGCCGAAGACTCCATCCGCGAGCGGCATGGCGCCCGTCAGAAGGTCAACATCGACCAGGGAAAGGACTGGTGGAACCGCATCACGATCACACAGAATGAGGATGACAACGGGATCATAGACGGGATGAAGTTTTCTATCTCGACCGGGGCTGCCCGGGAGGAACTGAGGGACCTGTATACCAGCGGCGGCGTCGTCCAAAGTCTTATAGAAAGCATTTCTGTCGACAACAACTGGACAAAGGAAAAGTCGGCGGCGGTCTTTGAGCTGCTGATGCCCAATGACTTTAAAAGCCGGCTGAAGCGACAGGGGAATATCACCTGGGTGCTGGACAAATATACCGCCGGCTTCCCCTGGGAACTATTACAGCATAAGGGAGAAGAGGTAAAGCCGATGTGTGTCAGCGCCGGCATGATCCGGCAATTGGCGACGGGCAATTCCCGGGTGAATATCGAGCTGGTGACGGCCGATACGGCGCTGGTCATCGGGGATCCCCAGCTGAATGGATTCCTTCCCCAGCTGCCCGGGGCGCTGGAAGAAGCAAAGACCGTAGCGGAGGTCCTTACCTCCCATGGCTTTACCACCACGCCCCTGCTGAGAGAGGTGCAGGATACGATCATCCCCACCCTGATGAGCGGCAGCTTTAAGATAATCCATCTCGCGGGTCATGGTCTCTTTGATCCCGATCCCAGGAAGCCATCGGGTATGGTGATCGGGAAAGACAATTTCCTCACGACACGACAGCTGGCGCAGATGAGCGATACGCCTGATCTGGTTTTTGTCAACTGCTGTTTCCTCGGCAAGACCGATGCGGCCGCGGAGAAATACTATCAGTCGCGTTTCAAGCTGGCGGCGAGTATCGGCACACAGCTGATCGAGAACGGCGTAAAGGCCGTCGTAGTAGCAGGATGGGCCGTGGATGACAAGGCGGCCAACCGGTTTGCCAATACCTTTTACCGAAATATGTTTGCGGGTAAGGCCTTTGGCGAGGCGGTGCGTATCGCGAGGGAGGATGTCTACAACAACAACAGCAATGTCAACACCTGGGGGGCCTATCAATGTTATGGCAATCCCTTCTACCGGCTAAAGGCGGAAGGCCGGGCGCCGGAGAAAAAACAATATGTCATTACCGAACAGGCGGAGATCGATCTGATGAACCTGGAGAGCGACATGCGAACCGGCGACTGTCTGACGGAGGACCTGCTTTGTCGCCTAAAATCCATCTCCGACGAGACGGACAAATGCGGACTGCGGAAGCCAATCATCACCGAGCTGGAAGCAAGGATTTACAAGAGCCTGAACAAATATGACCTCGCGCTGAAGAAATATGAGGACCTGATCCTATCCGAGGAAGGGGGATATTCTTTTGGCGCGGTGGAACTGTATTGCAATCTCCGGTCGAAGCTGCTAAAAGAAAGGATAGAAAAGAAGGAGCCGGCATCCCAGCTGGAAAAAGAGTTTGACCAGGTACATGCCTATATGGAGGCGCTGATCCTGCTAAGCCCTACGGCCGAACGATACGACATCCTGGGCAGCTGCTGGAAAAGAAGGACGGCTCTCTACCCCGATAACCGTGACCAACTGGCTCTTTCCATCCGCAAGGCCGCCGGTTACTACCGGCAGGCCAACCAGATCAGGGCGAGGGCCTACCCTTTCTCCAACTGGATCGCATTGGAGAACCTGCTGGTCGCAGCGGGTTTACAGCAATGGGGTGGCCTGCCCGACCTGCCCGAACTTACGGTCCTTAACAAAATGCTGACCGATCTCGAACAGGCCTGTGCACAAGGACCGGTGACCAGGGTCTTTGAAGACTGGATAGCACCGTCGAATCTTAAATTAGTCGACTGGCTGATAAAGGCTACCGCAGCAGGAGCGGAGGCTGCGGATCCGCTGTCGCCGCTCGTAATAGAAAGCTATACATCCGTCTGGAAAAAAGTCGGTTCCAGAGAAGACCACCTTTCCGATATCCAGCATCTGCAGCTGCTGATCGATGCCCTGACGGGTCTTACGGCAGCACCTGACCGGCAGCAGGAACATTTTATGGTGCTTAAGATGAGGGCACTGATGGAGGAATTGAAATTATTCATTTCAAAAAATTAAAGATCATGGCTAACAATTATGTGACAAAAAGACTTTGCAGTCAACCCAAACCAATCATTCAGCCGCTGCCTCCGGACATCGGCCAGAACAGGGCCTTCTATATTTTATCCAATAACAAAAAATGGGTAAATGGGACGCTGATCAAATATATGTTTATCGAAGGGCCAAAGCCGCAACAGGATGTCGTCCGGAAAGCCTTTCAGCAGTGGAAGGATCTGGGGATCGGATTATCCTTTTCAGAAACGACACAGGTGGATGAATCGATGGTGAGGATCGGGTTTGACCAGACAGATGGCTCCTGGTCCTATGTCGGACGTGATATCCTGACCATTCCAAAACCCGAACGGACCATGAACTTCGGCTGGGATCTTACCGCCGACGCCTATGGATTGACCACGGCCCTTCACGAGATCGGCCATACCATCGGCTTTCAGCATGAACATCAAAGTCCTTTTGCCGGTATTGTCTGGGACACGGATGCGGTGTACAAAGAGTTTTCCGGTCCGCCCAACAGCTGGCCAAAAGACCAGATCGATTCCAATATCATCAACAAGATCCCGCCCAACCAGGTGACGGGTTCAAAATGGGATCCTACCTCTATTATGGAATATGAATTTGGTCCCGGTCTGGTGAAGGAACCCGCGGAATTTATGAAAGGCATATTCCCGCCGGGTACTTTATCCGGTTTTGATATAACCGGTGTCAAATCCTTTTACCCCGACATGACCGCCGCCTCCATCGTGGACCTGAAGGTGATGCAATCCACTCCTATAATGGCAAAGTCGGGAGAGCAGGCCAATTTTACGTTTACGCCGCCGGTTACCCGGAAATATACATTCCAGACGTTTGGCGAAATGGATACGGTAATGGTCGTCTCGGAGAAAGGGGACAAGGAAAATCACTATTTGTCCGGCGATGACGATAGCGGGGCGGAGAAGAATACAAAGATCGGTTTGCCGCTGGTCAAGGACAGGAAATATCTTGTAAATGTGCGGGTGCTGTTTTCGCCTACGGAGAATGCGGGGGGGATCGTGGTGTTTTAGACCTATGATAGATCCGGATAATCTCCCCAGCCCAATCGGCATAGGGATGGGTACGAACAAAGAGGAATTCTGTCTCCTCCTTTTGGGCAGCGTCGTTGGCGACGGCCAGCACCCCCGGGTCTCCTATATTCGCCAGTAACCAGGCGATGGATAGCTGCTCTTTTGTGAAGATGGAATCGGCTATCATCAAAGAGTCAAATTTTTGCTGGTGATCACCGATCAGGCGGAGATAGCGTCCAATAGATCTGACGGTATCCTCTCGCAGGTATTGATACAAAGCGAGGGGTAGTGCGTCGGTGTGCATACGGTCATTGAAATCGTTCAGGTTCGCATTGGGATAACTGGATAATAGGAAGGAGATATACGATCCGGGCAATTCTGTGCCCGGGGATAACCGGCTGCTATGTAACAAAGAGTCGTATGACGGAAGATAGGCCAGTGCTCGCCGCGCTGTAAATATAGAATCGGTTATTTTTTCAAAAGGCCTGGGAACAGGAGAAAAAAGATAGATCTTATTGCTGTCTTTCAGCTGCACCGGATACCAGGTTTCCAAAAAATAAGAATCGAAAAGATTGGCGACACCCTTTCCATTACCGTTTTTCAGCGACAGCAGTGTCAGCAGCAAACGGACGTCCTTATCTTTTACCTCCCTATCGATAGGTATCAAATTTCTGCTGAGCAGTCTGTACCACCACCAATAATATTGCCGGCTTCTCAGACTGGTGTCGGCGACATGCTGATCACATAAAGCATCGAGCAATTGTACAACATAACCCGAATCCACCGGTCCATCGCCTATCCATTGCAGCGCCATCTCCTTGTTGTCGATGCGGTCATTCCTTAGCCAGCGCAAAACCAGCTGACCGGAATCCGGCGCCGGCCATCGCCTGATGATGCTGTACGCCGCTTCGGCCATAGCAGGCTTGCCGGTTTCTACCAGTTTTATATACTCCTTCCTAAGGGCAGGGTCCGCGAGGTCTGTGAGGGTCCGTATGACGGCATCCGATTCGGCAGAATTGTGGTGATACGCATACTCTATGGATAGTGCCGCAGATTGGACGGGCCATTTAGTCCTGATCCGCTTACTCACCGGCGCCAGTTTCTCATCGTCACTGGCTCCAAGCCGGGCCTCCACATATGCGCGCACCGCCTGTCGCATAAAGGGGGAATGTTTTGCGGTGATGGTTGGAAAAAGATAGGGACTCAGAAAGAACAAGATCACGAGAAAGGTCCCGCAGACGGTACCGATGGTGAGCAGCACTTTTTTTAAAGCCAGTCTGCCATAGTCCCGGTTGCTGACGATGGTATTTTTTGCCAGGATGCCGGCAGCCGTCTGTTCGAATCCTGCTTTATCGAGCAGGCTGCCCTTTTCGTCATAGTAATAGAGGGGGATATCATAAATATCAGGCGTATCATACAATCTCTTCCAGTCCTGTACGACCTGCGAATTTTTTTCACTGGCGATGAGGATGATGCTTTCTTCGAGGCCCTGTTGCTTTGTTACTTTTGTCTCCCATTCCAGCGGTCCGGTCAGCAGGGTGATGTCCATGAGGACCAGGCGGCATTCTTTCAGCAGAAGCTGGGCGGCAGCCTGCCAGTATTCATCGGTCGATTTTACGGAGAAGATCTTGCCGGAGGAAAGCAGCCAGTTGATATTGAGCCAACCCCGGTCGGATAATTTTTTGTCCAGGTCTGCAAGGCTGGGATCATCTTTTATAAAACGCGGGCGGAAGTGAAAGAAGCTGGCCTGTCCGATCAGAAGAGGCAGCCGGATATACCATTTGATCCGGAAATTACTGTCCGATAGCGTGAAGACATGCCCGTAATTACTGACGGAGGTCCGGATGATCCGTCGTATGGCTATGCTGGAATTCCGGCTGTTGAATTTCCGGAAAATGACGATGCGGTCGACCCTTTTATTTCCCATTGCAAGTGGGACAACGACGGGCAGGCTCAGCAGACAGGGTACGATAAAAAAACTACCGTAGACGACGATAAGTACGATCCAGGGAGTATACCAGGGGCTTTCATAGAACATACCGGCGCCTGTGGTCAGTAACAGGATAAACCCACCGATGACGGACCCCAGGATCGACAGGACCATAAAAGTCCGCACCATTATTTTGATGATGACGGCGTTTCTTTTCTGGGTTCGCGCCTGTGCGGCAATTTTCGCCCTTGCTGTATCTGGTGATTTTAAAGTATCCATTTGCGTATGATTAAAATTACTCATATTTTACACAAAATGCCCCCCACATGTCAAAAACGAAAGCGGTGCTTTCCTGGCTGTCTTCTTTTCTGAAGACGATCTGGACCTTTTTCCCTTCTATTCTTTTTATTTTCCTGGTCATCTTTTGCTTCTGGATCCAGGGGCAGGGAAAGGATATCATGATCGGGTTTACCGAAGGGACCAGCCGGTTCAATGGCAAGCTGATCATCTTTTTTCTGGCGATAGGGTTCTGGGTCTATGTCAGCTGGTATACCTCCCGGGTGGTGGCATATATCAAGGCAAAAAGCAGGGGCAATCTGATACAGGAAGGAGTCTTCGATCAATATCCAAGGCTGGCGGGCAACGCCTGTTTTTTGGTACTGGAGCTGGCGGTGCTGCAATCACCGTTGTCGCCGCATCCAATGTCTTCGGGTCTTGCCTGGATACTCTTTATACTGTTGTTGCTGGGTTTCCATTTCGTCGATAAATGGATCAGGACCCGGATAAATATTGCTACGGAGATCATGGCGAAAAGGTTCTGGATAGTCTTCGCGGTTTTTCTGGCTTTGCTGGTGATTGTCGGGCTGACGCCGTTTGCCCGCAACTGGTTTGCGTTGTTTGTATTCCTGGTCATCTTTCACCTGGTCTATCTTTTTTATATCAACCTGCATCATGTCGATACGGATGCTAAAAGAGGGATCGTTATCCAACCCCGGAACCGTTTCGAACGGGTCATGGAGTATTTCTGTATCCCGCTGTACGAACGCGGGTATTTCCGATGGCTTATCGTGACCAGTATTGTCGCGATCATTGTCGATGTACTGGCCATCTGGTGGCTGTCCTTTGCGCGGGATATCGGTCCTTTTCCGTTGCTGATACTCGCTTTTGCGATACTGCTGGCGTTTGGCAACGTGGTGACGGCGTTTTCCGCGCGTTATTCGGTGAATTTTCATGTGATCCTGTTTGTGATAGCCTTTGTGTCGGGACTGAAGGAGACGCATAAAGTAAGAACAAGAGATCTGAAGCAGGTCACCAACGGTTATACGCATCGTCCATCGCTGGATACCTATCTCAGGGCCTGGCTGCGCCGGCTGCCTTCCGATACGACAAAAAGATATGACATGTATTTTGTGCTGGCCAATGGCGGGGCTTCCCGGTCGGGATACTGGACGGCTTCCGTGCTGGGCAGACTGGAGGACTCTTCCATTGACAATCCCTCTGGTAAATTTTCCGATCATGTCTTTTGTTTGTCGGGAACATCCGGCGGCGGGGTTGGGGTCGCGACGTTTTTTGCCCTGCTGAATGACAGGCGCTCAAGTCAGGACAGGTTATACCAGGAGAGTGCGGCGCATTTTCTCCAGCAGGATTATTTTTCGTATACGGCCGCCAGGATGCTGGGACCGGATTATTTCAATTATATCTTTCATATACTGTCTAAAGACAGGGGGGCTGCGCTGGAAGAGTCCTTTGAAGAATATGACGGCGGGAGACAAGGCCTTTATAAGCCACATTTTGGCAATAATTTCTCCTCTTTCAGTACCCTGGCTCCCGACGGTACAGCTGCGCTGCCGATCCTCTTTGTCAATACGACCCGGATGCAGGATGGCAATCCCGGACTTGTCACCAATTTAAAGCTGGACTCCAATTTCAATCAACGGACCGATGTGCTTGGTCTGCTGGATTCAACAAGCGATATCAGCATGGCATCCGGTGCTATCCTGGGGGCGCGGTTCCCCTATCTCAGTCCTGCGGGAAGGATCGGAACGAATTATTTTGTCGATGGCGGGTATTTTGATAATTCCGGTGCGGGTGCGGTACAGGAACTGATCCGTGCTATTCTTAATCTCGGCAGGGATAACAAGGAGCTGGCCGGTCAGATACAGCGGCTGAATTTTAAAGTGCTGCATGTGCTGAATAGTCCTATAATAGAAGACGCTGCTGCCCAGAAACCGGTGGCTCCGATAAAGAACGATCTTTTTGCACCGCTCGAGACTATTGTCGGGGCTTACGGTATGCAGACGACGGTAAATGACGGGAGGCTGAAGAATTATATTGCCGATCTGAACAGGTCGGTGCTGCCGTCGACGTATACGCAGATCTCGCTTTACAAGGACTCGGCGGAATGGATGAAGGATTCGTTGTTTGTGAATCACATAGCTACGCAGGAGCCGGCTTATTCGATGAACTGGTTTATGTCGAAGATGACGAGGGAGAGGATAAAAAACCGGCTGGAAAGCCAGCCGGTGGTGAGGGAAATGATCAGAGGTATGACACAGTAAGTTTCGACTGCTTACGGCAGCTTATAATTCTGAAAGAAGTTCCACAACAGATCTGTTGCATTCAGGTAAGCGGAAGGGGCATCTGCCTGAAGTCTGGGCTTCAGACCGCCGGGCCAGGAATGCCCCCCGTCCTGGGTCAGATAAAGATCGATAGCCACTTTCCCGTTATGGTCCTTCCATTCCGTCAGCGTATACCCTGTATTTTCGGTAACTACAGGGGGCGTATCGCAGGAGTCGAGGGAAGTCCATACACCGATCGCCGAGTCTACAGGCGTGAAATAATGATTGGCCATCCCGATGCCGCCGTCATAGGGCACTTTGGCATCCAGTGCAGAATGGATATGCAGGATCGGCACTTCCCTCGAGGGATTACAGGGCGCCGTCCTCATCAGGGTGCCGCTGACGGAAGTTATCGCCGCTATCTTGTCCGAAAGATCACAGGCCAGTGTATAGGCCATCATGGCGCCGTTGGACATGCCCGCGACATAAACTCTTTTGGGATCGACCTTGTAATCAGCGACCAGCTCATCGATGAGAGCGCTGATAAAATGTACATCATCCACATTCTGTGTCTGAGCTACCGGGCAGCAGGTACCCGTATTCCAGCTGCCCAGACCGGCGGGCCCAAAGGTGCCGTCGGGATATACGACAATAAAATTCGCCGCGTTCGCCTTATCCGTTATCCCATAATCCGCTTCGCATTGACTGGCGTTGCCGCCAAACCCATGCAGGGCAATGACCAGCGGAATGCCGGAGGTATCATAATAATCCGGAGGAAGGTCCAATATATAGGTCCTTGTCCTTCCATCGACATTCATCTTACCACCGATGCGGTAAACTTTATCGGAATCGTCCGTGTCGCCTTTCTGGCAACTTAAGGCGAACAACGGCAGCAACAGCAGAAACAGCTGCACTTTAGATCTTGAGCGTAAACGTAACATAGTAACTTTTTTTGTTGATAGTGTATAATTGACTGTAAATATGATTCGGGAAATAGGCAAAAGCCGGCAGGATCGTGGTGAAACAGGCAAATTCAAAAATGAAGCGGACAGCCGCCCGCTTCATTGCCCCTTTTTACCGCTTCGGCGGTAATTTCTGTAACAAATGAAAAAAAGAAGGAATTTTGCAGGCATGGTTCTACGGTATAATGTCAGGGCAGGATTGATCTTCTCGCTCTCTATCTCCATGATAGCGACAATATTGCCAAAGCTCATCCGCTTTGATGTCGAACAGGCGCGTGGTGTCCTTATCAATTTCATCTATCTGTCCACCTGCTTTTTCTTTTGTTGGATGACACATCATTTCTTTTTGCTGACTATCCGGTCCGGTCCATTCTCCCGCAAGGTCCCCAGGGCGGCGATCAGCATTTTTTGCAGTATCGTGCTGATCGCGGTGGTGACCCACTCACTTAACATGACCACGGTGATCCCGTTCAGCAAAGACCCGGGTATTGAAATAAGACCGGTCCGGATCTTTTTTATCCGGTTATTCCGTGGTTTTATCATCAGTGCCATTACCTGGTTCGCGGTCTATTATTTCACGATCCAGGTGATGCTGCGGCAGTCCTGGCGGGAGAATGAAACGCTCAAACAGGAAAATCTCCAGGCTCAGCTGGCGTCCCTGAAGCAGCAGATCAGTCCTCATTTCCTGTTCAATTCCCTCAACACTTTATCCACTCTCTCAAAGGAAGAAAAGGTAAAAGAATACATTCTTAAAATGAGCGAAGTATACCGGTATGTGCTTCATTACCAGGAGCAGAACGAAGTGCCGGTACACGAGGAACTGGCCTTCATCAGAGCCTATACCTATATCCTTGAATCGAGATTTGAAGAAGGATTGGAGATCAGCATACGGGTCGACCCTGGCAATCTCAACCGAAGTATCTTGCCGTTCTCTTTGCAGTTGCTGGTCGAGAATGCCATCAAGCACAATGCCGTCTCCTACAAAAAGCCGTTGACCATTGACATCTATGACCTGGATGGCGTGCTGATCGTCGAGAACGATTTCAGACCAAGACTCACCCTCGACAGCCATTCGGGGACCGGGCTCCACAATCTTGCCCGACGCTACCAATTGGTTTCCGATAAAAAGATCCTGATCACCCGGGATAGCTCTAAATTTAAAGTTGAAATCCCTTTTTTGACATGAGAGTATTGATCATAGAAGACGAAAGAAAAGCAGCCACCGAATTAAAGTCCCTGGTACTGAACCTGCGGCCCGGCTGGGACCTTGTCGATATCATCCCCTCCGTCAGCGAGGCAGTGGACTGGCTGATAGAAAACAAGATGCCCGATCTTATCTTCAGCGATATCCAGCTGTCGGATGCGGTCTGCTTCCAGATCTTTGAATCGGTAAAAGTCGATTGTCCCATTATTTTCTGTACCGCTTATGATGAATATGCTATAAAGGCGTTCGAGACCAA
>DASYEB010000051.1:0-62155 GCA_036499285.1 Puia sp.
GTGTGGCTGATAGGCCACACTGTTCACCTTCCCGCTCACCAGATCATATTGATAGACCAGCCGCTTGAACCGGTTCCCGTTCTTGTTCATGATATTGGCCACCCCCGTCGAGCTGCTGCCATAGTCCTGCAAGAGCGTGTCTACATTGCCTTCGATGTCGTAAGTGTAGAAGGTTCCCTGGTCATATTGCGCCGGGTTGCCGCCGCTGGTATAAGACGTATACGATACCCGGTTCCTTAAATTTCGTTGTACCACCGGCACGAAAGGCACTCCCGTAAATCCTGGATATCCCAAATCATAGACGGTCTGCGTGATCTGTTCCTTCCCCGCCGCCGAAGCGGTGATCCATGCCGTCAGCAAAGACTCACTTCGGCTGATGGAGTCCGTCATCGCCACCGTCCCCGCATTGTTGATCTGCCCCACCTCCGTGATCCGGCCGATATAGTCGTACAATGTATAGCTGTACTGCCGCCCCTGCTCACCCGAAACCACCGATCGCTGCCGCGCATTCTGCGAGATGGCCAGCCGGCCCAGCCTATCATACCAGAAATAGCTCCGGCCTGCATCCGTCGTCTGCTGCGCCATCACCTGGTTCAGCGTATTGTAGCGGTACTGCGTCAAAAGACCATGGGTAGGTACAAGAGAACCACCAGCCAGCCGCGCTGCCGCCACGCTGTTCAGCCACAGCGAGTCGTAGTTGGCATTGACGCCAGCAGGTGGAACAGTCTTCAGCAGGTTGCCCGCCTGATCGTAGTAGTATAGTGTATAATGGTACTCGCTTTGAATATGCGTCACCGTGAAGCTCTCGTACAGGTAGGCCTGCATACACTTTGCCCGGTAGAGGCTGTCGAATTTGCCATGTAACGAATCGGAATACGCATTGAACAGCTCCGTGCTCTTGCTTACCTCGAAGAAGGAGGAATCGCTGCAATTGGTCACCGTATTTAAAGAAACTGGCGTAAAAACAGGGGCCGCCCGGCCACAGAGGAAAAGACTGTCCTTCACCGGCCCGCTAGCCGCAGAACAGGGTGTGTTGACACATAAGAAACTATTAGTAGTCGTCTTTACAGTCGGAGTCAGCGTGACCTGGTTATTATCTATTGCCAGGGCAGATTCCATCAATGTAGTATCGTATTCTCGGATGAAAGGAACTTCACTGGATATCGTCACGGTGGAATCATGACAACCTGACTTGCCAAGGCTGTCCATCCTGGCCAATAGAGCACTATTATCGCTATATCCGCCCACCTCGACGCTGCCGTCGGCGTTGCGCACAAAACCATTGGTCCTTTGATCTCCGTTCAATACGATACGATTAGTCGATGTTACACTGCCGTTACTATTTGTACGCGTTATATACAAATCCGCATTCCCTGCCGATTCACCCTGTATCGTCGTATAACCACCGGCAGGATTGGGAGTAAGCCCGATCTGACCTGCATCACTACCCGGGTGATCAAAGATCCGCACACTTGTTGTGTGCCCGTTCTTATCCGTTTGCAGTATTGTCTGTTGCATGTCACCGTATGAGCCGGATGACTGTGTAAAGCTGTTGGTGGTCAGGCTATTGATCAGGTAGCCTTCCGGAATGTTATAAATACCCCTGAACCAGTTGGATCGGTTATCGATATCATACCCTTTGTTCCAGGCAACGGTTCCAAAATCCTCGTTAAGCTTGATGATCATTCCATCATATTCACTGCTCCTTGTAAAAAGCCCGGAGAAGAGAAGGGAACCCGAGTCCTCTGCGAGGCCGCCCGAATTCTCAGCCGGGTAAGTGCCAAGCTTTTTCGTCCATAGCGTGGTTCCGTCGCTGTACAGGAAGATGACTTCCCAATATACTGTCGACGGCGTATTGTCATAATTTGCAGCTATCGCATAATGACCATCGGCGGTCTGTATTATATCTACCGCAACCTCTCCGTTCGTCGAACCCGCGTCCAATGTTCTCGACCATTGTACATTACCGGAAGCATCTCCCTTGATCACCCAGATCAGGCTTTTGCCAGTCCCGAAGGAGCTGGAATTTCCGACACTCACAAATCCGCCATCGGCAGTACTGCGGATCTTTACCAGATCATCAGTTCCGGTACCTCCGTAAGCCTTATACCATTGAACATTGCCATTCTTATCTGTTTTTGCAATGAATGCATCCTGGTTCGACGCGCCGCCGGGATTGAAATGGCCAGCAGAGAGATGCCCTGCATCAGACATCTGCGTTAAGTCGTCGATTTTTTCGCTGCCGTTTGCAGTAAAGGTCTGTACATATCCTGCACCGCTGCAATTTGCAGGCGTCACTCCTGCCGCTAATGAATCAGGCGTCCAGTAAACCGGTGCCGAACCACATTTCCCGACATACAGCTGACTGACCTGCTCCCAGCTCATCGAGGTGCCGAACTTAGAATTGACAAAGTCGGCGAAATTATTAGTAGAAGGGAAAGCGTCGGTATTGCCAAGATCCGACGGGCTATCTGCCAGGAGATCACTGGATATTCCGTCTGACAGATGCCAGCCCCGGGATAACAGATAATTGCGTGCAGTTGTACTTGCCGCGCCAGGTAATATGGCAGGATTGGGCCATCCAAAATAAAGCATGCCTCCACCATTGACCGTTGTAACCCTTGCCAGCTGATTATAAACGGTGTCGATAAAACCAGCGGCAGGGTCCTGCCATCCGAATTCAACATACTTTAATTTTGGTAACGATAGATTCAGATGTAAAAGATCCTGCTCACGGCGAGCCAGTGCGTCCACCATTAAATAACGCAGTTCCGGGAAACTTTGTGGCAGATTAGGGAACATTTCATAAAAATGCTTCCCGACAAGAGAGTCAACAATGTTGGTCGTATCGTACCCTGGCAGAAAATTATAGGAAGGTATCCAAAGTATTCGGCGCATGTTGTGATTCGCCGAAAAATTACCAAAATTTGCATGGGTCAGTGCCGCTCCTTCCGAATAAAATTCCATATCCTCGATGGAATTGATCTGACTGAAGTTTCGGATACTATCGGTGCGGTTGATCGTCGAATCCCTCGTTCCAAGAAATTTCAGGTCATAAGTTTGCTGTGGCCAGTATCCTTTCATTTCCGAAAAGACATTCGTATCGGATTGTTGACCAAAATCTAAAAAGGCAACACATCCTTCAATATCCGTATGGTATACGGTGATCGTATGGCTGGTTGGTACATCATTGTGCGCGTAAATATGACCGATGAACATCCGTTTAACAGGATGATAGTCCACGCCCAAAATAGGCTTCTCTTCATAGCTGTACGTCATGCTGTCACCCTCAAAAACGGTAGATATATGATTATCGTAAGAGGAGTCAGCCCTTACAAAAGTTCCATCTCCAAATGAGACATAGCTACCGACGCCAACCCAGAAAAAATGGGGATAACCCGACAAAGTGTCCTTTACCTTTGCATTGAACTGATAATACCGCATCCCTATGATCCCGTCCTTCGGCACAGTCGCACCGGGCCGCAGCTGTAAATGAAATTTACCATTGGATAAAGCCGTCAGCGTCCCCACATGAGCGTTGATAAAATCATTATTCCATATCTGCGCATAGGAAGCATTGATCTGGTCCGGCGTGCCATCGACCGTATTGGCGATAAATTGCCCGGTTACATCAAATACTCCTTTCGGCCCCTCCTGCGGAGTGATATTACCGGCAAACGTCCGCATGTCGAGATCCACATAACCGGTCGCAGGCTGTACATAGCTGCGTTTGTATTCACTGAGCAGCGAATCCAGCCTCGCACAGCTGATGGTAGTCGTATCATAAGTAACCGGAGATGCCCCTCCTCCCCCATTGGCCTGCGCCAGAAAGGTCAGGTACTCCGTCGAGGTTTTTCCAAAACCTAGATGAGCATTCATAAAGTTCTCGTACAGCTTATCAGCCGAAACCTGCACCGAATCCTCTGGATTGGGATTAGCAACGGGGAGCACTCCGGGGAACTCCGATCGGAACATCGAATCCAGCGACTTGAACTTGGTACTTCCCACACAAATATCACCGGCATCACACTGCAGCGCGGGCGGCAGCTGGATCGGGGCAGCGAGATAGCTGCAACCCGCGACAGCCGGATCGGTGCGGCAAAGGTTCATCAGCGTGGTCAAATCGGCATCGCTGATATCGGTCTGGTATGCCTTGTGCAAATAATCTGAAAAGGAACTGTAATGTCCGATTGTCGCCTGGTAGTTGGCATAAAGCGACTGGATCTGTGTACACTCACAGTCGCTGGGTCTGGTCCACAGCGGCTTGTTGCTGTAGATAACCTGCTGATCATAGGGCGCCGGAGCAGTGATGCCATAAGCATTGCAATTCGCGGAAGAGGAAATTCCCTTGCTTTGATTGTAGGCATTGATGACGTCCTCGAAACTATGATACTGGTTGCCGCTGGTCGGCGCGACAGAGCTTGCACCATAAGGGTGATTGCCATCCGAGCCTTCTTTGCAGACCTGGATCAGGAGTGGAATGATAGCCGCAGAATCTGTCGAGTTGTAGTTACAGAGCTTGAGATCCTGCCACCACATGGTTACATATGCCCTGCAGGTAGAATCGTAATAGCCGTTCAGTGCAGCTTGAGCCTGTGCTCTCGCAGCTGCTGTATCCGAAGGTGGATTAAGATTTGAGGCTTCCACAACCTCCCCCGCGTCTGTAAAATGAGGCTGGTGCCCCGCAGCCAGCAAGGTGGCGGCAGTCGGCGTGATCGTTTTTAATTTTGAATTGATGACGCCCTGTTTTATATCGAGGTATGCCTGGCGGAAAGTCCTCCACGCCATATCCAGATCGCCCGTACAGGCGCTGGTGGCAAAGGCACTGTCATCAGTGACATAACCACTGAAACAAGTCTTATCCTTCCCCGCGCATTTGATCGATGCTGTAGCATATTCCCAAAGCGTAAGCCAATCGCTTGCAGTGGCAGGATGCGCAACTTTCTGCATAAAATGCGTAAGATGATATTCGAGCGAATCGGTATACTTGTTGGTAGAGTTGCTATAGGTGATCGCCAACGGATCGTAGTCGGCCGAACCCATAGCCGCATAACGACTGAACGGACTGGTGACATTATGCGTAGGATTTAGATACCCTTTTGCCAGCGCTTCGGAATAGGCACTTACCGCCTCGAACCGCTTGTCCCAGGCAGGACTTTGAGCCAGCGCCTGGTAAGCGACCAATTTCTGATATTCAGGATGATATTGCAGCAGCGACTGAGCCCAGGAGAGCTTGAATTTATCTGAAAAGACCTGTGGAGTAAGATTTTGTGGCGTAAGACTTGTTCCGGAAGCTTCATCATATACGAGATCCGGTTGACCATTGTCGTCCACGTAATTGGTGGCACGCTGGTAATTTGCAATGCTATCTCCGTCGGACCCCAATGGCTTCAAATAAAAAATAGAATTAACATCCTCTGGATTGGTCGCATTGGCATACTGCCCCGATGGAGGAGTCAGATCCAGCAGCATCGCATGCAGGATATCATCCTGCTGGTTCGCTAAATCACACAATGCCCTGCAATCATCCTGCGCCTGCTGGTAAGCCGTCCGGATCATGGCATCATAGGACGTATCCCCTGTTGCAATACCCGCCCGGGTAACAAAACGCTGGTAATAGGCCGCAAACGTCCCCAGGCTATCCGTACAGCTTTGACAGGTCGGCTGACACTGCGTGATGGACGCCTGAATATCCCGCTGATCCTGCAAAAAGGCGTTCATCGTCCGGCACATATTCCTTTTCATATACACACTGTCCCGGTAATAACTTTCCCCATACTGGCTCACCGACAACCGTTTGGTAATCTCATAACTCCCCTCCTCAAGATATTTAGAAAAGCTGACCGCAAAGCTTCCCGCGTTGTTACTACAGGATGTATCGATCGGCCCCGATAGGGAGAAGTTATGAAAGACTGTGTCAAAAGCATGCCCGCCAAGCTTTTGGTTGTTGCAGTCATCGGTCATGGTGATCTCCAGGTCATACAGGCAGTCATAACACACGGTCCTGTTGTTACAATCCGGCAACTGCAAGGAAGCCGGATCCAACTTGTACTGGAACAGGTTCTCTCCGCCGACAGACACCAGCAGTCCTTTTTTACTTTCCATCACCAGGTCATGGACGGTGTTCGATCCCGCATCTGACAATGTCTCGGTAACATTCTGCGCCCTGTAAGACCCCAGGGTGTCCAGCCGGATGCTGTCTGGTGGTGCGCCCGCAAGAGCCGTCGCTATCGTCCGGCCGTGCATATCGGTATAGCTTACACTATATTGTCCGTTGGCATCTCTTACCATGGTCTTGAAATAATGCGAATGGTCCCCTACCTCCGTTCCAAACAGGGCATCCAGCTCCCGCTGATCAGGTGTTCCGTAGTAGTATTTTGTCTCATGTCCGCTGCCAAGCCGGTGGTCAGGCCCTACTCCGCTCTGCCGGCTGATACGACCGGTATTGTCCTGGACATATTCCACCTGGGTAAAGGGAAATCCCTTTGCATCGGGAATATATTTATTGAAACCGCTGTCCTTTTCGGGATTGGATGGAGAGTAATAAAGAGAGGCGCCACTGTCCGTGGGCATAGGTGAAGCCCCTGAACTGCAATAGTCGCTGGCGTCACTCAGGCTGTCGAAGTCATTCTTGTCATACGCACCGTTCATCCCCAGGTTAAAATTCCTGGAATACTGGATGACATTGCTAAAGGTAGGCGCTGGCAGCACCTGGACAGTCGGCCTGCCCTGATAGTCATAGTAGCTTTCCGCAACAATGGTCGTGTTGGTCGAATTGTCTTTCGTCACCGTCTGCCTTCCCCTTAAGCTGCCGTCATAATACTGTAATACGACCTTTCGTTTGCCTTCTTCGGCATAGCTCGATGTAGCCTGCCAATTGAGATTCCGCTGGTGCCCTTTGAAATAGAAACTCCCGGCCGGAGCATGATCCGAGCTCCAATGGCCTTCGGTCCTGCCGCCGCCCGCCTGTAGCTGTACCGGTCTTACCCGAAAAAATAACGTACCGGTCCCATCATAAAAGATCGGAATATTGTATGCGGTTCCGGTGATGGTCACCCGGCTCGAGTTATTGTCGAAGACCCGGGCCGGGTCAGGACCGGGATTGCCAAAAAGGTGAAGCGGGTTCTTCAGGGCACTGGAATCGATATAGGTCCATTCCAGGTCATACTGATCTGCTCCCATAACGGCCGACCAGGTGACAGGCAGTTCATCCGCCCGGGTTGCCGAGTCCAGCGCAGTATGCGCAAGAGAGAGTATCGTGTCAGTGTCATAATGAAAGGCAAACACCGGAAAGGGCTGCAATTCATTCTCCAGCTTCAGACATTTCCATACATCCCAGGATACATTGGAGGACCTGTCCAGTACTTTAACCTTCACACTATAGCTGTTACTGAACAAATATCGGTCCCCATCCGTCACAAGACTGTCCGTAGTATACCGGACCGTCAGCGCCGTATCCAGCACGGATGTGCTGCCATCAGCCGCGGTGCGTGTCAGCTCCAGCTTTACTGTGGCTGTGAAATTTCCCTGTAACGCGTACTTTGAATAGGGGTCTATACGGAACGTAATGGTATTGCGTACAAGATAAGGCTTGACCAATGCGGCATTAAAAGCAGGGTCAAAGAACATCGTATCCGAAACGATATTGAACGAATCCTTGGCCAGCTGTCCCTGGCTGCCGTCCAGCACCTGTATGACAGGCGACTGCCCCGGACCTGCCAGCAATGCCGGGGTCATACAGCAGATCGCGGCCATAAGGACCAGTATCCGGAAAATAGCAGGCTTGTATAACGTAAACCGTTGTTGCATATAAAAAAATTATAGGTCAGGGTTTGCGAGGAATATTTTATAGGATTGATAAGGCGCTTGTGTGATAAATTGACCATCGACCTTTTTGACATACAGCGTCGGGTCCAGCTCGATCCCGGGGAAAGCCCCTTCCCGATAATCCACGAAATCCGCTTCTACATTGATATAAGAGACAGGCCCCTGGATCTTTGACCGGACAGATACATCATACAGTTGCCGGGAATCGATCGTGTTTGTCGCCTTTATGAGCAGCCCCGAACTTCTGTCGACAACATATTCTATCCGTTTAACCGGTCCGCCGGCTTTGAATCTCAGTACGATCTTTTCCAGCTCCCCCAGTTCCACCACTTCGCCATCCACACTATCCTTTTTCCACAACAGGCTATCCAGCAGTGCAAGCGGATTGTTCGACCTCATGGCAGCCGAAGGTTTTGCGAGATAGATCAGCTTGTCGGTCCTGAACAATATGACCGAAATGTCCTTTGTACTCAGGAATTCCGTACTGTCGATCCGGTACTTGTAGCGGTCACCGCTGATCTCACAGCGGCCTTTCAGCGAATCGAGGTAGACGCCCGGCCGGGTCTCCGTCGAGTACCGGTAAACCACAGAAAAGGACAGGTTTTTTTTAGCGGCGTACCGCCCCGCCAGGGATTGCATAGCGGCCATCACCGGCTGCTTGCCGGAAGACTGGGCGAAGACCGGCAGCTGACAGCCGATACACCAGGTAAGAAGAACAGGGATTATATTTCTCTTTGTCATGGATTATTGTTTAAGTAAGGCGCTGCGCGTCTCTTTGATCGTTTGAATACCTCGCTCCGTTTCTTTCTTCACCCGGATCAGCGTTCCATCGTCATCATACTCATAAAAAGTAGAATAATTGTTCTCATCCTGCTCAGCCATCAGTCGCAGGTTGACCGGGTTGTATACAAAGGATTTCATATTGGCATTAAAGGGATGGATGCGCAGGTCATCGAAATACACGGTCGTACTGCCGGTAGCTTCCATGTTGACGCTCATGTTTGTGGCGGTTACAGGAATCGTAAAAATGGCCTCATACCGCTGCCAGCCTTCAATGATACTGCCGGTCGGCCTGAATGTCAGCGCTTGCGTATTCCCGCCGACCGTGAATACTATCTTGATATCATTGTTGACATAAGTGCTGCAGGTGCAGGCCTGCTGTTCCTTCGCCCAGGCGCTAAGGACCATTTGTTTCCCTTTAAAAGGAGAAAAGGCAGGCAGGATCACCGTATTCGATGCATTGATCTTTTTTAGCGTCGTCCCGATACCCGAACAACCGTCAATTGCCGTCGTAAAAGTCAACGGGAGAGCAGCAGGTTCAGCAGCCACCAGATCAAATCCAATCCCCGCGTTGTCGCCCGCGTTCAGCTGCAAGCTGCTCTTACCGCTGTGTTTCTGTGTCGTCGTCAGTTTGGACTGATAAGCGGAGAAGTCCACGAAGCGGTCTGCCGGACAGGCCGTATCGCATACCTGTGTCAGGAAGCCGTAATCCTCGAACCCTTCGAATACAGACTCCCGGTAATGCCCGTTCTGGGTCACTGCCACCGGTAAGGTCAGGTTATATCCATACTGTATCGCATTGTACCTTCCGAGCGGGTCCTTGTTCTCTATCTCCATCCCCTTCCTGTTGAACATCGTCAGCTCACTGTTCCATACCCAGCGCGTGGTATCATATTGCGCAGTAAGCCTGCCGCTAAAGCTCCAGAAAGGGTTAAATGCCTGAAAAGTCCCATTGTGCCTGATATCAGTGCCGGAAGAAGGATTGGTCTCTGCCCGCAACCCGAAATAGGTGTAGTTCCTGTAACCCCGCCAGTTCCCCAATGTACCGGCTACATAGGGGTTCATTACAGTATCCGTCACAAGACTTCGACAGCTGAATGAGCGCAGCGTGTCACAAGTAGTACAGGTCTGATGGTGTATACACCTGTAGACGCCGCCAGCCGAATCCAGTGTATAGCCTGCTATCGGGCAGGAATAGCCTACCGAAAAAGAAGCCTCTCCCGTACCGATGTCACGTGTTGTGAATAGCGTATTGTTCTTAATGGTATTGCTGTCCGCAGTCATAAGGATAGAGCGGGGCAGGTTGTAGAGTTCCATGCCAAATGCCGCCGGCCCCGCCTCGTTCCAGCCCTCGATCCGGAAATTATGATAACCAGCGCTGAGATATTTTGGAAGAACATACCATTTGATAAACGGCAGGCTATCCGCAGTGGAGGCCTCTGTTATTACAATGGAATCCGACTCATCGATGACCACTTTGACCTGGTTGTCACCGGCCATTCCGATAAAAACAGTGTCGGAGGATGGAATGTTCACGGTCGCGGAAAAGCCGGTCCACGTCTCTAAAGGCAGACAATTGGTACCACAACTCGTACAGGCCCAAATACCACATCGGTTCAGCCGGCCGTCGAGACCATCGTTACCATTGCTTTCCCAGAATTCAATGTCCCCTCCTGTAAAATTCACCCCGCCCGATTGATAATTCTCCGAAGGAAATATCCAGGCTCCATGGTCACTGTATGTCGGAAATTTATTCTGTCCATAACAAGCCCGGAATTGAGTCTCCTGCCGCACAGCCGGAATCGTATCATTGCAGCTGCTGCTGGAACAGACTATCTGCGTATCGGTCCGCTGATTCCGCATATTCTCCACCTTCCAGAACTGTCCAAACTCCGAACTCGCAGCATTCACCACACCAGTAGAAGAGTTCAGCGTCAGTTCATACCGCTTTGCGCTTTCATTCCAGACCTGCGGATCCTGCAGGGTCGTCACCGACCCAACCATATTGTTCATATTCCGCCTGCCCGAACGCACCACCTTCATACTGACCGCGCTGTCATTGTAAGGCACCCCGTACTGGTCGACAAAATAAATGGCTTTGGGTCCGCCACGAATCGCACTGCTGTCTATAGCCCAGATCTTTGTGTAATCCGGGAAAGTCGCAAACGAAGGACTGCAGCCCGCACCGCCTGTCTGCTGCCGTCCGGCAACCAGGACCTCATCGCCGCCGCTGAATAATAAAGAGAGCGAGTCACCTAATAATCGACCCGACTTGATATACACATTCTTCAGCAGCAGACCGATATTCTTATAAGCCAGCCCCATGCCATCATAGGACCAGTGGGACGGGTAGCTGAAATTGTAAACCGGGTCGTTAAATTCGTTTTGCGTACGGGTCAATAGAACATCCCCCGTCTCGCTGTCGTACAAAAGGTCATGCGTGGAGACTTTGCTGCCCTTATCGATATGTATCACGCTGTCGAGAATGCCATAACGCTGGATCACTTTCAGCGTGGCTACCGACCGGAACTGGTCCTGCTCCCGCTGGGCCAGGTTGATCAGGTCCGGCAGGATGAACAACGGTGGAATAAAGGGTACGGCGAACATATCGGTGTTGGGGCTCAGGTTATAGCCGTTGGTGACAGACAGCTGCTCCCGCATATCTACCATCAGCTCCGCATCCTTCCCAATAAAGGCCGCCGTGTCGATCGTCCCGTCAGGCTTCATCACCCGGACTGTATTGGACAGTCTTTTGGCATCCGCCATCGGATCGTCCACCTTGTAGAAATTCTCTGTATAGGAAGTATAGTGGCCGGGGTCGGTTTCCGGATAATAAGCCTGGGACCTCAGCTTCCCGTGCATGTCATTCAGCTCCACCTTGAAGCCCTGTGACATCGTCAGAAAATTACGCGCATCGATCCTGAGCAGGTTGGATAAAGCAGGCTTATACCTTTTCTTCGTGTCATTGTCCAGCAGAGACCGGTCGGTATAGGTCGGAAAGTCATACGCCGTGTAAAAAGTTGATTCTTCATATCCGTTGGCAGACTTCTTGTTCTTATAATTGATCGTCCTTACCCTTACTTTACTATACCCGACGCCCGCGGACGGGAATACGGACTCTCCCAGCGGCTCTTCGGAATAACCCAGCGTCACCGGTCCCAAGGGCGCCAGCTGCTCGACGTATTCTATCGGCTGGTGAAAAGGATTCTCCTCTCCGCCGATGCCGGGTTCATAGCTGGCCACTCCGCTACTTATCGTGGTAGTATCGCCATTTATTACCTGCTGAGTCGTATAGGTATAAGTCTGGCCATAGACAGCCGCCCTTGAGCCCGGAACCATTTTATTCCAGTTGTCATAAACGGTGACCTGTCTGACACGGTGCCCACCGCCATATTTCTTATAGAAAGGGTTGTCAAGACGGATATAACTCCTGTTCACGTCGATGGTGGAGCACCAGTTGTAGTCCCTCGCCGTTCTGTCAAAGGAAGAGAACGCCGTATGGATATTATTTGCCAGCGAAAAGATCATCTTAACGGCTGTAGCGATATCCAGATTATCTCCCGGTTCGCTGCCGGGATAAGCCTTTGAAGGAAGGTTAAGCCGCAGGAATTGAACAGCGGCCTTTGCCAACGGACTGTACGCCCCGGAGGCATCTCCTGCCAAAGAGATCCCGCTGATCCTGATCCATATCTTGCCCGGCCCTGCTATACCATAGCTGTTACCTGCATCCAGGTCGGCATAACAGGACACATATTCCCAGCCGCTGCCGTACTGATCATCGGGCATGCGGACAAATACCTTGAAATACAGTTTCGTGTTGCCTGCAAGATATCGTTGATATAGGTCTGCCTTACTGCTGACCGACAACGGAACATTGACAAAGGCGTATAAATTGTCTCCACCGCCGGGGTTATAAAGCCTTGAGCTGACATGCGCGGCAAGGCTGTCGGGGCTAAAACCTGCAAGCTTGAACAGGTTTGCCGAACGGAGATTTTGAACATATGCATAGTCATCGCTCTCATAGGCAACTTTGATGCCTCCGCCCGACGGCAGGTAGATGGAATCCAGTGTCCAGGCGGCGGCATTTTTCGCTGCAGCGACGCTATCCTGCAGCGCATAGGGATATTCTGCATTGTTAATAAGGTTGCCCGGAGTGGACCCCGGATTCTGAAGAGCGTCCTTATAATTTCCCCAACGATCATAGGACCGGATAGTATAAGCAGGGTTCAGCGCATTATAGTTGAATATATAGGGATTCTGTTTCCCCTTGTCATTCCCATTGTAGGTGAACCAGATCTTTTTCAACGTCAGTTTGCCCTGGTTATTCAGAAGTCCGTTGACACCCGGGCACAGCTCATAGCCATATTCGAAATGAACGGTCTTGACCGGAATAGCATTTATCCCATTTTTCAGGAAGTCGGCCTTGCTATAAAGGTCGATCTCTTTTAGCCGTTTGGCCGTACTGTCGGATTGTTTCTGACCGGTCTCATTGATCGTCCAGAGATCTGCCCGGTTCTCCACCACGAAAGTAGCGATCATCGTCCGCGACTCGATCGTATGAAGATACCACAGCTCCTTTTCCCCATAAACATAATTACCCTTGTCATCCCTGCTATCGGTCTTGAGGCCTTCACTGAACGTAGCGCTGTCTATATAGGGTGCGCGCCAGCGATAGGGATTGCCGATCCCGCATACCTTCGAATAATTGAACTTTACCGCATCCCCCTGGTCGTCGTCCGAAATTCCATTTCCGGTTCTATCCACATAGTCAGGAGAAAGGATCCCGGTGAGTAAAAAGGAATGTGCATATGCCGGTATCTCTTCGCTGTTGAAATAATTATCCTTTCCC
Source organism: Puia sp. (assembly GCA_036499285.1). Taxonomy (GTDB): domain Bacteria; phylum Bacteroidota; class Bacteroidia; order Chitinophagales; family Chitinophagaceae; genus Puia. Next base: position 13,457 of record DASYEB010000051.1, read on the forward strand.
TGGTGATTTCCTGCAACCGTATTGTCAACACCTGAATTAAAGCCAACCAGTCCGGTCGTCACATTCCCGCGATGTTGACCATCGACTGAGAACGTGGCCTCTTTCTGACGCAGGTTGTAAACCGGGATCCCGTACACGTATTTCCGTCCGTCGCTGTTCAGTACATCGATCTCCGAAATGTGATTCGCCCTCCGGAAATTGTTTACTCTTTTCTCCCTTACCACACCGGCATCGGCGAAAGAATCTACCGCAGGGGGGAAAAAGTATTGTTTGGGGATTGTTTCAAAATCGGACAGCCCTGGGTATTTCCATAGTAAGTTCAGATTGGCCTTCCCGCCGTGTTCGTGAAACTCGAGCTTAAAAGTATAGAATTCTCCGGCCACCAGGTTGACCGTAGTATTAAACGTAGGGTCGTGGTGTGAGGTCCAGCCCCTCGTGATAAGGGAGTCATTAAGCCAAAGCCGGACGCTGTCATCTCTCGTCATCTCGATATTATACGTTCCTGTAACAGGAGCCTGGAGTCTTCCCGTCCAGCGGATGGAAAACTGATCGCCCGGAAAACGGGTCAACGGTGGATTCACCGCAATAGGGGGGGCGCCATCTCCCCAGTCATGTTTAAGGGAATCACCACGCAATACATAAGGCGTTCCGGATAAAGAAGAATTGGGGAAATATTCTCCGATCAGTCCGTTGACCAGCCCCGCTTCGCTCTCGGTCGCGGGTGCGCAGGCCGTAAGACTGAACTGGTTCAGCGTATAGTTCTCTATATATTTTGAAAGACCTGCTGCATCCGCCTCTTCTGCATCGAGATAGGAGATCACCTGGGTCCGCTTGTCCCTTTCACTCCGGAAAGCATTCTGAGGCGTTAGCAGACTTTCCCCAACAACAGCCTTGTTCCTGTAATGGGTCAGATAGTTCGTGGCCTGCGTCACCGAGCTGCTGTTGCCGGGCTGGAACAATTTCACCGCCACCACGTCATCGCCGCCTATCGCATCATAAAAAGATTTCTGGTTGATCGACTTCTCCCCCGGATTGCGGAAATAGGCCGCTTCAAACAACCCGGAATCCTTTTTAAAATCGATCACCTTCTGCATGGCGTTCTGATCCAGCCACGGTCCCGTCTGCGTAAACGCCCTGGTGAGATTCAGGTCTGCGCCGGCATGAACCAGCGAAGACACGCCCACGTCCACACTAAGCCGGTCCGACGCATCCCGCGTGCGGATAAAATGATCATGTATATAGCCTATATCGCCGCGATAGGCCCTGAACATTCCTCCCGTGCCTTCGCCCGTAATGGAAAAAGCATCATAGGTATAGAAAGGAACCGCAATATGCGGCACCGCCGGTTTATCATGATAGGGCAGCTCCTTTTCCCGATTCATGTCAAGCAGGGCATTGGCATTCGCCACCCCGTCCTGGTAATGCAGGTAACCATAAGCCGGCAAGGCCAGCAGCGTATCGGCCGGTGCAATGGTCTGGCTGGACACATATCCGCTGATATAAAAGCTGGGATGGAAGACCGTCTCCGCCAGACCCAGTTTTGCCGTGAACGTATACTGGTGACTGGAGACAGGCAGCGTGATCGTGGGAGTATACGCATGGGATGCAAAAGAAATAACACCGCCGACACTGCCCCCCGTACTAAATTTCTGGTTCTTGTCATCGGTCTGGTATTGCCTTTCCCCCGTCGACAATTGAAGCCCCTTCAGACCATACCTCGAATTATAGGGCAGCGAAGTGGAGAACGAGCCCGTCGTGCCCGCGGTTTCGTCGGCATTGTTCTGACTAAATTCCAGCGACAGCGATGGGGTCAGGGTAAGCCCATCCTGCGAACTGTTGTCCGCCTGAAGCCCCAGCCCGCCTGTCAGCGGCCCCTTGGCGCCACCCCCGGCATTGATGCTGGCATTGATCCCGTTCTCAAGCCCCCATCCCTTGTAGCTATTGTATAATATACCCAAACTCGCGCCAAAGCCGAGATTGAGAGAGTCCATATTGATGGGAAACCCGGCGACTTCAACGTCACCGCCGCCGCCACCGGTCACGCCAATGGTCTTGTTCTCCTTGATGCCCGCCACTTTCTTGATGGAATCTTTCCCGTTGAAGTCATCCGGCAGCCCCCTCATATTCCGGGTGATCGTCCCGGGGTTGATATTCCAGCCAAGCCCTACCCAGCTGGCTTCCTGGTCCATCGAAATACCGCTGCGGTAGGAAATATTGACCGGGTACCCCCCGACATCCATAAGAGGAATATTGTATGAAAAGTCTCCCGAAAAAAGGTCTACCATATTGTTGGCGTTGACGGACTGGAAGGCCTGCATCTCTGGCTGACCCGGACCGCCTCCGGATACTTCTTCGGGTTTGTCTCCGGTATGATGTGTTACAAGCACAGAAGCTGGATTGGCGCCGGTCTTTGCCGGGAAAAGATCCCTTATGCTATCTGGTCTCCTGTATCCGGGATCTGGGCTGTCATAAATGAAGTCCCGGCTTGCAGCCGCTGTCGCGCGGCTTCCGCCGGCAGCCAGCACACAATTGGAACAGAAAAGGAAATAAAATACCCAGCCAATTGTTCGGGCATAACGGTTCAGGGTGTTGATGATCATGTTCAGACTATTTTGGGTTCCGGGTGTTAATTCTTTTTGCGATATTGAAATTTAAGGTACCAGTGTTCCTTCCTTGAATTGATCAGCTCGAACAGGTACAGATGCCTGTCCACAAGGATGCCGCTTCCTGACAGATCCAGCATCCGCAGGTTCTGTCCGTAATGCAGGTCGATCAGGGCAGAGTCCAGCATCATCTCCCTGGACCTGGGATTGCTGAGATCATAGATCCTGAAAGGGATCGTCCTGTCGTTGGTCTCATTGAGATATTCATAATAAAGAGAACCCCTGCACACTCCATAAGCAGCATCGTCTTCCAGGCGTAACCGGGAATAATAGACAAGGGCTGTTGCAGGCGAACCAGGAACATTCTTTCTTACCCGAAAGGTCCATACGTCGCTGCGGGCCACTTCCGATCCGCCGCTTCTGGCAACGATCTGCCAGGCATAGAGATGTGCAGTATCCAGTTCCGGCAGAGAAAGGGGATATTGCAGATTCGTCACGGTCAGATTACTTTGTGTTTCCAGCGGGATATTCTGCTGAATAGCGTCGGGACCGGTTTGCAGTACTTCCACCCGGACCAGCCTAAAGTCGTAAACAAGATTATTGAAAAGCTGTACCGGCGCGGGAGGCAGCCAGCTGAACAGGGGTCTGGCCAGATCCACTACCCCGCTGTCTTCCGGATCTATCAGCTGCGGAGGACTGACCGGCTCGATCACTACCGCCTCGCATTCTTCGGCTATCCGCTCCGATACTTCCAGGTCCACCCGAATAATGGAATAACAAAGCTGAAAGGTACCCACAGGTAAAAAGCCTTCTGCGCTGCCATCAACATGAAAGGAGGGATCCTGGACGTTGTAGATCACAGGCGCAACATCCCCGGGATGGATCTGCTTCAACCCCTTTGGAAAGGTTAACACACCAGTGGTAGCTGTCAGCACCGGCTGGTTGTTGGCAGTATTGATCATTGACATTTCTATCTGTGCCTGAAACGGCTGGTTCACCGTATTGATCACCGTCATATTCCAGAGCTGGCTTTTGACCGTGAGCCCGGCGGGAGGGATCTGCAGGTTCAGCACCACCTGTGCGGACAGCTGCAAAAGATGAAAGAGAAGAAAGATCAGCAGGATATATTTTTTCATACGTTTTTTGATCATCGGTTATTTAAATGATTTTATAAAACTGATCGTTCCAAGCACATTGGGCACCAGCTTAGCGGCGGTCCCGCTACCGGGCAAATACCCTTTTTCGAGATGAAAAGAAAGCCTATCCATAGCTCCCAACGAAATATTGCCATCGATAAAACCTCCCACACCCGTAAAAGTCTCGTTCAGGTTATTCAGCTTTGCTCCTCCCCCGGCACTAGCCCTCTTTCCCAACGGAACGGTAACATTACCTTCGAGGACATTGTATTGGTAACCCGTATTCTGGCTATGGGATAAGGCCAGTGTAGACGTAAAATCCCGGAAAAAGATCGACTCTGCCATATAAAGGTTGACCGAATTGTAGTAGATAAAACCTGTATCCGCGCCGCCATTAAAGAATTTCGTATAGACGATATTGGTAGATGCAGTCTTATTTCCCAGCTTATAGAAGTGGCTGATACTGACATTCAGCGTTTGAAACTGGCTTTGTTCCAGGATGCTGTCGACCTTTGTCAGCTGGCTCATCGGCATATAGGAAACAGAAATGATCGGAAGCTTCTTCCGGTGGAAAGTGAGGCTAAGGCTTTTAAAAATCGTGTTCGAACTATAGTTCTGAACGATATAAGGATTCGTAAACTCATTGCTACGGATGGAACCCACCAGCTTTAGCTGCCGGTTAAAAAAATTCTGCTCCCCTTTTATATACCAGACCTTTTGCTCGGCATTTGTCTGAAAAGTAGTAAAAGACTGATAATTGGCGCCGGTAAACTTATACTGCGCCTCCAGCCGGGAATTGGTAGCGGGAAAGAAGGAATAAAACCGGAGGGACATCGCCTTATTGCTTCTGTCAGACAGGCTCCAGCTGGGTTTCACCGGCGGCGGACCGCTTTGCAGATCCGGGGAAAAGGACTGTGCAACCTCCCCCTGCACAAAAACGTTCTTGTCTATCCGCCATTTTGCTTCCGTGCTGAGTCCTGTGAATTTTACATTCGAAGGGATACCGTCAGTGTTAATTGAAGTCAACAGCTGCTTCTGACCTCCAAAACCCGAGACGATAAAATAGTTGTTTTCCAGCCTGCCAAACCCTACCCGTGCCAGGTATAAATATTGAGGCGTCTGGCTTAACCGGTGGATCACAAAATCCCTGAAGCGATAGTCCACGACCCCAGCCGAGAAAGCAAGATAATACCAGGAGTTGTATTCGAAATTCACGCCGTTCATGCTGATATTCTTAGCCGTCAGGTCTGAATAATTGACGCTATTTCTACCCACTCCAAAATTCCTGACCCCCAGCAGGAATTGTTCGGATTTGGATAATCCGCCAACATCGGGAACATATTGTTGAAGCTTGGCCGTATTCTGTGCGTAAGCGGCCGGGGAGTTTACCGGCATATTAGCCAGCTGCCGGTATTTATCGGCTTTTTCGACAGACTTGTCATAGGTCTGCTTCAGGCTGTCCGCCTGCCCATAATATTTGCTTACCAATTTATTGGCCTTGTCATACAAAGCCAGCAGCAGCGCGGCTTCCTTTCGCAAAGAATCTTCCCGTTTTTTGTTCGTGCTGTCCGGCAGAGCTACATTGTACGTTATATGGGGGACCTTGACGATCTCGTTAGCTTCGATGAGTTTCTGGGCTGTTAGTGGATCCTTTAGCCAGGCCTGGAGATTGGCCGCCTGATCCAGCCGCCGGCGATATAGTTTACCCGCCATGGAATCCTCTGCAGGCGCCTGCCTTAACAGCCGGTCTCTTAGCCTGGAAGATAGCTGGCTACGATAGGCAGCCGCATCAAAGGCGACCTGTACATCCGTGATATTCTGAAAGATCAGAGAGTTGCTGCGCCGAACCAGCGTATTGACCCGGATGGGGATCAGATCGGCCACGACAAAATTCAGGGTTGACGCTACCTGGTGCTGGGTTATATTCTTTTCCGTATACGGAGTGTCCAGGTCAGAGCGGTAATTAAAATTATAGCCGACATACCCACCCGTGAACTTCAGCGAAGGCGTTGGTCTGTGTGGTATGACAGACGTACTGTCTTTCCCTTTTACCACAAGTTTTTTCTGCAATCCCTTCTTCTCCTGCTTTAGCATAGCCTTTACTGAAAATGTATCTTTCTGCTGTTTCGAACTATCACGGGCAAGGAACATCGGTACGGGAATACCGAGTAACACCGTATCTTTCCGGAGAATACGAACCTGCCCCCTGGACCATAGTCCGCAGAACAACAAAACACCTATCAGGAACGGTCGTATCATAGTAGAATAAACCAAGGCTATGTTGAAAAAATCGATTTCATTTTTACTTTTTATTTTACCTTTTTCAAGGCTGCTTGCCCAGGACCCAAACTATATTCAGCAACCATCCCTGGGTCTTCATTTTGTCCTGAACAGCTTCACCTACCACGACACAAGTCAGGCTTTCCGTAACCAGGGGCGAAGCAGGTTAGGGATTGCCATCGATTATCTGCAGGGTCTGACCCCTCACACTGACCTCAATGCCACTATAAGCGGCTCCTTCCTTGACTACCCCGGCAAAGGCGGGGCGACGAACGACAAACATCTCCTCGCAGAAGCAGACCTCGCGCTTAGAGAAAAACTTTTCCCGGCTGCGCGGCAGTTCAATCCATTCATACAGGGCGGTATCGGTCTTTCCCGCTTTCTGAACTCCTATGGCGTGTTCCTTCCCGCCGGCATCGGCACACAGATCAATCTTAAGGGCGAAACCTTTTTACTCCTCCATGCACAATATCGTATACCTGTGTCTTCATCGCAATCGGGGCATTTCTATTTCAGCATAGGCATTGCGGGCATTATCGGTAGAAAGAAAATTTCCAGAACCCACCGAAAGACCACCCACCTGTCTGCACCTCTTCCAGAACCTTCTTTATCCATTGTCCATCCAAATTCAAAGGACAGTGATGGCGATGGTATTCCGGACAATCTTGACAAATGCCCAACCGTTTCCGGTCTCGCCGGCTTTCAGGGTTGTCCCGCTCCGGCGAACCCTGCCCGTCCTGCGAGAATTACTCATACCGTCAGCGACGACCTTCGCAAAAAGATCGACAGAGCCGCACAGCTTGTGTTCTTCGAGACAGACAGCGCCACTTTGCTTCCTGATTCGTATAAGGCACTGAACGATGTTGTTTCAATCCTTCGACAGGATACGCTGCTTCTCCTCGACATCAGCGGCCATACAGACAACTCCGGTTCTCCCGAAAAAAACCAGCAGTTAAGCCAGCGAAGAGCAAAAGCGGTACTGGATTATCTGGTTTCTCAGGGTCATATCGATCAAAGGCGTTTGTCGGCGACGGGTTATGGCAGCAGTCAATCCATTGATGATAACATTACTGTTAAAGGAAGGGCCAGGAACAGAAGGGTTCAATTTGTCCTGCGATATTATTGAGTTCTTCGTTCAGGCCAGCCCCATTATTTTTCCTTGATCATCCGCTTCATTTCGTCAATCTGCCGCTGCTGCTGATCTATTTGCCGCTGCTGATCTTCCAGCTTGATGTTCTGTCCGGCTATTCTCTGATTTTGCTCTTTCAAAGCCTTGTTTTCCCGGATAAGATATAGCGTTAACTCCTCTACTTTTTTCAAAAGAGCGGCTTGGTGTGTTCCCAGGTCAACTCCTTCCCCATTTGCGATAGACTCCGGAATGATCCCAGGTAAATGTTGGTACCTGTCGACGTAGGATTCCAGGTCTTCCAGGCTCTTTAATGGGTATCCTTTTTTAAATACATAATCAGGCCAGCTGCCAACCGTCTTTATCCGGACTTTCCCGAAGATGGCATTGCCATTGACGGCGAGCTTGTAGCCATAGGTGTTCTTTGTACCAATGCCAATCGTTCCGTCGCCAAGGATACTCATGCGTTCGATATTATTTGTACGGAAGGCAAGCCGGTTCGTATCGACCGTGCCGATAAAACTCGTATCCCCACCCGTAGCAATGTTGCCGGTAGTCGACCAGGACGAACTTTTTGCCTCTATATTCACCGTAATGGAATAGGAATTGGACACACCCTGCGCATCCACCGCGACCGCGGTCAGCTTGTACTGACCGGGATCCGGATTGGACCAGGTCGCCGTGTAGGGTGCGGTAGTGGATTCTCCGATCTTGGTCGTATCCCCGATATAGAACATGACCTTGGAAATAGTGCCGCTTGTTTCAGAGGCCGTGGCATTGATCACGAGGGGATGTTCATCATCCAGCACATCATTGTCATCCGGGCTGGTGATCTGGACTACCGGCGGCGGATTTGTGCGCCCCATCGTGACCTGAAGTCCGCTGATATCAGCCACCTGGGTGGTAGGCAGCGTATTGACATAGATCTTGATCATACCGTTCTCATCCGGCAGGACATTATTAAAAGTGGCGCCCAATGCGGTATTGTTGTGCGTATTGACATCGATGTACCCAAACACAGTCCTGCCGACAACGGTATATCGCGTTGGATTGGTATTACGCGTCGAAGTGCTGCTGGCCGTCATCGCCAATGTATACACGCTGTCCTTGATCAGACCGCTGACCTGCAATTGCGGAACAAGCTCATTGTAGCCGGCCGGAGAACTATACTGAAACCAATGGTTCAGCGTCACCGTGGAGGGCGAAAAAAATGTACCGCCTGCAGAGCCGATATTGTCAAAAGCTGCCCCCGTACCGGCTAGCGGTGCCCAGTTGGCTGTTGCAACTGAACTCACTGAGATGCCATTGGACGTGCCAGAACGCACACCCGTTGAAGGATCACCCGGGACATTGACCCACCCGCTTCCGACCGACTGCGCCGCAAGCGAAAAATTAAACTTGGCTGTTTGCGCCTGCAGTTTCCCGGCACAAGCAATCAAAATTGCAGATAATAACCACAAAGATCTTTTCATATACTTGACATTTGATATTGTATGGTCAGTGATGTTGATAATCATTTACTTTTCCTTTTAGCAGCTGCCTAAGTTCGTCGATCTCCCGCTGCTGCTGCTCCAACCTGGCATCCTGGTCCGCGATATGTCTGTCCTGCTCCATTATATGCCTGTGTTGCTCCGCAATTGCATTGTTCTGCTCTTTCAATCGCTTGTTCTCTTCAATGAGGTAAAGCGTCAGTTCTTCAACTTTTTTCAGCAAAGCTGCCTGGTGCTCCCCGATATCAAAGCCTTCCCGGCTTACTTCCCTTTCCGAAACAATGCCTGGAAGATGCTTGTTTTCTAAAATATACTGTTCCACTACTCTCAAATCCAGCAATACATATCCTTTTTTAAATACATAGTCCGGCCAGGTTCCTGCCGTCTTTATCCGAACCTTCGTGAAAATAGCATTACCATTTACAGCCAATTTATACCCATAAGTATTTTTTGTACCGATGCCTATGCTTCCATCTCCAAGGATACTCATCCTTTCGACATTATTCGTACGAAAGGCAAGCCGGTTCGTATCGACAGTGCCGATAAAATTTGTGTCTCCACCAGTAGCTATGTTGCCAGTAGTAGACCAGAAAGAAGAGAGTGATTCCACACTGACATTGACCGATGCGGTTCCGATATTGCCAACGCCGTCGATAGCCCGTGCAGTGATCGTATAGTCCCCGGCATCCGGACTGGACCATGTGAAGTTGTAAGGACTTGTCGTTGCTTCCCCGATCTTTGTCGATCCGGCATAGAATTCCACTTTTACAATGGTCCCACCCGTTTCCACGGCGTTCACGGATATTCCGATATTCCCGTCTTCCGGTATAACGTCATTGTTTGCCGGATGTATAATGCTTACAACCGGGACAGGAGCGACCGTGCTGCCGCTGGTTATCACCAGACCGCAAATATCCCCGGCCTGAGAATCGAAGGTGGGATTCACATACACCTTGATCACGCCAGTGGCGTCCGGAGCTATATTGTGAAACGTCACCCCATTTGCCACATTTAAGTTCGAATTCAGGTCCTGGTAGCCGTATACAGTAGCCCCAGCGACGGTATATCGGGTTGGGTTGAAGTCGTATGAAAGCGAAGAATAGCTGCCGGTCATCTTGATGGAATAAACGCTATTCACATTCAGACCGGAGATCTCCAGTTGCGGCACGGCGGCATTGTATGAAGACAGGAAGGGATTGTCCTGGAACCAGTGGTTATTCATGACAGCTGCCGGGAAAAAAGTGCCGTTTGGCTGACCGCCGCCATTAAATGCAGCTACGCTGTTATTCGGGACCCAGTTGGCGGTAGCAACAGAACTGATAGTTATACCGGTAGATGCATCCGTTGCAGTGCGCACCGCTACGGATGGGTCGCCGGAAACATTGATCCAGCCGCCGGAAACAGTCTGCGCTGCGGCCGAAAAGTTAAAACTGCTGGTTGCCTGCGCGTGCAATTTAGCGGAATGGATACACAACAGCGCTGCAAAAATCCATGGAATTTTTTTCATAAATCATATGTTTCAGCGCCTTACTGCTGGATGTACGTTACAGTTATGACAACAGGCGCCCATCCGGGCAAAGAAATGCCCGCCCCGGGGTTAAAACGGAAGGTCCCTCGATGGATAACAGCTTACCGCTGAGGCATCGATAGCAAACCGAAATTGTTGGAATGAAAAGGCGAATACAAAATTAATCGTCCGCCCCTTTTGGTGTGCAAAGGACCGCACATCCGGATAGAGTGTGAGCTCATGAAAATGTCAGGTTTAAGAGTTGGGTATATATGGTTAAGGCGGGACGGGATTACAAAACGAAATAAAAGAAAGTAAACGATTCCACCTAAAAAAAAGTTAAATGTTTTTTTACCACTTATGTAAGTGGTTAATATTAAATCGCTGGGAACAAAAAGTTTCTAACCAAAACGCTCAGACGTCAAATGCTTATCACAACTAGCCCCCCAGCCTCCTATCCTTGACCTTCCCCTCTTGCACAGCACCCCGAAACTCATCGATCAAACTTCGCAGGAACGGGTTCCTTTCTTTCTTCCGCTTTTCATTGATCCTCATGCGGTCATAGATATTTGATATGCCGTCGCAAATGAAGCCTAAAGAATTCATTTAGTTGTTTGACATTTGCCGGATTGCCATTGACGGTACTAACCTTAAGTATTGAAAATGCCTTTATTGTCTCGGAAGCATCAGCATCGTACAGTTCCATTCATATACATCACCCACCTCGGAATCCCCAGCCCCGGATAGAAGTTGTTCCAAAATTTTCCTGTACTCCTAGTAAACATTACACCAGGACAGCAAATACGTCCCTGAACAAAGACTATTATTCAAAATGGCCCCAGTTGCCCCAGCAACATAATGGCGATCAAGGTCGCAAGCTCCCAAAAGAAATCCATGCCTTTCAACCCCAGGATTGTCGCCACGCTGTACACGTATGCCACCGTGATCGCAAACCCGATGAGCGTCATCATCCCCGGATTCCAGGGTTTCATTTCATCGTACCACCCTTTCAGAAAAGGCCGACCGCCATGAAAAAAGATAAAAGACGACAGCGCCAGCAACACGTACGCCGATCCTGGGAATTCCCAACGAATACCCAACCGGTGCTGTATCTGTCCGCTCAACAGCATAAACGGCACCGTCACCACCAGCGTCACAAAAAACCGCTTCCGAAAGTCCGCGATCATCATGGCGTGATGGTCATGACCGGCCATCCCCATCGGCATACTATTATGATTGTAACCTGTACCTTCCGTCGACTTATCGCCGGCCGGATGACTAGTCTCCGGCGGAATGTGCTCACCTGCGTGATGGTGATGCTCATTTGGTTTGCTATGATCCATAACTTTCCCGTTTTAATTGTTAGTCGCCTAAAAAACATTAAAAAGCAGGTGCTCGATCCTCACCATAATCGCATTAGGAGTTGTTCGCGTCATATTGCTGTATAATTGGAATTTATAACCAATATCCACTCGGGTCTGGCTATTGAAAATAAACTGTGCCGCCGGGGCAATGTCAAGATATGCTTTATTGGAGCCGATTAACTGTTGCCCCAATAGCTCCAGCATCTGGTTAACATTGGTCTGTTTATATGAAGTATAGGTGCCAAGGTAAAGAATCGCTAGTATGGCCGTGACGAACTTTTTCATGGATTACCTGACAAAGCTATGAAGGTTATGCGCAGAGTGATTGTAAATTTAGTTTAAGGTTTATAGAATTCAGCCACTCCGATGACAAACGCTTCATAAGCCTTGTTTCACAATTAATTATTGAGCCCATCATGCAAGCGATCGTGGAACGGTGAGGCAAGACCAACTGATCCCTACACTTTCCTAAACCGGATCACATTATCCTGTTCCCATACACAAAGGACCCCACTGTCAGGCAAACCTACTGATCGCAGGAAGCTGCCCGTGCCGATCTCGATATCCTTTTTTTGTAAAAGGCGTACCAGCTCCACCGTGTCGGAATGCTGCATGGAGATTACCGGACTAGCCGATGCTCCCGAAATGCTGCTTATGCGCCCTTTGCCTATCGCGGTTTCCACCTCGCCCGGCGTACAATAGTAGACTGTTCCCTCCCGCTGCCAGGTCGTATGGATGTGCCCGGCGGCATCAATAAAAACCCCACCTCCGTCCATCGGACAACCATTCAACTTCCACGTACCCTTCCCTAGTTTTTCAGCATTCCGAAAAGTGTTGCCTCCATCTGAAGATTGCAGCAAATACAGGTCGCGCGATCCGCTTAGCCAATTTCTGAACATAACTGCAACCCTCGAACCCTCGGCAGCGATGTTTGGTTTGCAGCATTCGCAAACATGCCCGTCAGGAGACTGATACAGCAAACGATTTTTTGCCCAATGCCCATCGGTACCGGAAACGCTGGAAAAATAGACCTGATTCCGATGACCCGTCCGTATATCCAGCCAAACAGCATAAAAATGGTCACTTTTGTCCGCCGCTATACTCATCAACCCTTCCGGGCTGGACCCCTTCACGTCGTTTATCATGCCCATGTTGCTCCAACCTTTCGCGCCATGATTTAGCCTAAACCAATGAATATTTCCCGCTTTGTCCATGGCGGTGATGACGGAATAATGGTCGGAGCTGGCTAATTGCGGGCCCCGGGACATCCCCAGGTGCATCTCCGGTACATCCGCTACCAGCACCGGCTCTGAAAACGTAACACCCTGGTCCACCGAGGTGACACAGAATATTTTGTCTTTGCGGCCAAAGGCTACTCGTATGATCCCATTATTATCGACGGCAATTTGCGGTTGTTGTCCTTCCGCAATTCTATCAGTTGTAGGCGCCGACCAGGATGACCAAATGCAAGATAGGGCTCCAAGCGCGATAGCGAATAGTGTGTGTTTCATTACATCTTTTTGATGACAGCTACAAAATTCCATAATTTTTCGCACAGGCATCACTTTAGCAGGCATCATTTTGCGAAACTGCCACATGATCAACGTAATGACCTTCTTTGCAAACGATGATTGCAGGCAAAAAAGTCGGATTAAGTAAAAGAAATTCTATTCTGCAGGAAGTCACAGGGTAAATTTGATTACTACTAATATCGGGTTGCCAGGTAGAAAAAACGTAAACGAAGTCTTGGCAGGCATGCTAGGAGAGAAAATCCTGGTAGCTATTCGTCCCGGTATGATGACTGATATTTAGCGGTTACGCAGCAACCAGCGTTAAGCTTTACCCCTGCATAAGGCTCAAAAGGCTTTTATGCTGTTCATTTGTTTCTTTTCTCTTCTCACTTCCGAATATAAGCAATACCTCAGTAATGTCTGTGCCGGGAATTATGCCTTCTCCTTTGATTTTGGGCTTGTTCGAATTTCCGCACTGTTTCGCGATCGATAAGTCGTTGGATAGCAATATGGTTACATTGTACCCGGAGTTCGCTGCCCTTGTAGATGCATTTGCTTTTAAGGTCAATGTAGAAGACGTCCTTACAAATACCTTGTTTGTCCTGATGAAGGACCATTTGAATTTTGTCTTCGGTCATTCTTTGTTTAAATTTTTGTATGGTGTCAGGGTTTTTGAGGATGTTCCATTGGACAGAAAGGGTAACATGCTCCTCATGTACCAATTTCAGCTTTTGGTTTTGGATCATTTTCTTTTCGAGGTTGTCGAGGGTGGGTTTCGAGTCAAAGAAGCTGGCCTTGAGGGGAACGCCGAGATATCTGCCGTTTTCGTCGAGGACGCGGTAGAGCAGCCCGCGATTTTGGTATAGTTTTGAATCTTCTCCGCCCCGGTAGGCTTCTACATTATATAATTTCAGGACGGCGTTGAGCTCTTTCAGGGTGGTGTATTTGTAGTTCTGTGTGACATGTTCCAGGACTCTGGAGATGGATTGGGTCGTGGATGACTCGCCGTAGGTGATCTTTTGCACTCCGTTTATCTGTCGCTGTTGCTGTCGGTGTTGTTGTTTCATTTCGGCTGTTGTCAGCTGGAATTCTTTTTCGATGCGTAGCCTGGCTTGTTCGGATTGGATCTTTCCGATGTTGTACATTTCTATCGGGTCGCCGTTGCTTTGGACGTGAGTGGTCACGATGTGGCAGTGGGGGTGGCCTGCGTCGTGGTGGCGGTAGACGAGGTAGGGTTGGTGTTCGAAGCCTATTTCTTTCATATAGACATCGGCGATGCGTTTCATTTTTTCATTGGGGAGGTCGTCGGAGGGGTCGAAATTGAGGGTGATGTGCTGGGTGGTTTTGACGGCTTCGTTGAGCTCCATGCGATGCTGGAAGCGGTGGAGCTTGTCGGCATAGGTAAGCTGGCCGGCGGCTTTCAGGAAGTTGCCGGCGGTGAGGCATTCGGCTTTGCCCTGTGTGACCTTTTGCTCATTGTAGATCAATGATCTGGCTATACTTCTGGAACTAGCTATTTTTGGTCTCATTGTCAGATAATTTTACGACGTGCTCTTTTATTTCTTTTACAGTCTCCAAAAGGTGCATTCCGTAGGAATGGAGATCATGGAGAGCTGTCACTATTTCGATTGTTGGCATCCGCCCTTCCAGTTTTTGTATAGCAGTGGCAAAATTATTACCATAGGTATCGAGTTGGGGCAGGAGACGAACCATTTGTTCTTCAAAGTCATCGAAGGACTGGTTGCGATAGTACACCCTGACCGGTTTTTGGACAAGGACTTTTCGGGCGTACTCGCTGATGCTGCGGCAGGTGGAATTGGCGGCGAGCCGGTGCACCTTATCCCATTCCTGCTGGGTAAGGCGGAGGTTGAGCCGTCGGAGTCTGTTCTGATCCATGGATAAGTAATATAACTGCTGGTTTACTTCAAACAAACCAAAGCCACATACAAGCTGACATGTGCAGGCCCTATCCAATGATCCGCCCTCGCTCATGCCATAAATTGCAACAACTCTTCCATTCTTAAATCCTCCGCTGATGCGATTGACCAGGCAACTGCTGCCCGATGACTTCCCTGATATCCAATACCTTTCGATTTTCATCCCTCACCTCTACCTGGTTTCTCTCCGGATCGGTCTGCAAATACATCCCGCGAGCATGTTTACCTAAATATCCTCCAAGGTCAACCCGATTACCACCTTGAAGATCCCAGGCGATCATCACTTTCTGAACAGGATTCAATAGCGGTTCGAGTGGCGATTTTTCCATCCAGCGCCGTATATTCAGATTGCTATTCACCATCTCCGGCATGGCCGCTCCACTATATAATTTTTTAGTATTTAATTTCATCCAGTAATCTTCGTCCCCAAAAAGCCTGGAATGCCGATGGACCGCCCGTCCCTTCATCATATTATAAGCTTCTCTTACACTAAAAGGATTATCCGGAAGAAGGAAAAATGTATTCCGATCCAGGACATTATCGCGACCCGGCCGTAAAGACAAACCCAATAGATCCTGAACAAAACGCCATGGCCTGTATTCCTGAAATCCCAGGAATATCTTTACAGGCTCTTGGTCAAGCATTATCGTCCGGCCCACGTAAAAATGAGCTTGTATTGCTTTCTCCGCTTCCTGTTTTGCCGCCTCAAAGAAGCTATCGGGAAGTCCCAGCTTTTCAATCCTTGTCCTGATCTCCTGCAAGTTTTCAACTGTCAGCTCCGCCATCACAACTTATTTAAATTCCTTGCTCTTAAAATATATTTCCCCGGTATCACCAGCCGCAGCCGCCGCCCGTCCTTGCCTCCGCCCCATTCGACCACCAGTTTCTTCCCTGAACCGATAGTCAGGGGAGTCAGCCCCATCGCCCACCTGTTTCGGCGCCCTCCTGTAACAATTTCTTTTGCCGGGACATACATTGGCTCCAGCCCGATGGACTGCACGGCGGTCCGTCTCACCCGTGTTCGGTCTTCAATATCGCACCGCAGCAGGTCTGGGTCAAAGTCGATCAACGACTGGTTGCGGGTCCTGAAACTCAGCCACAACAGTCCATTCCTCAGATATATACCCCGCAAAGCCAGCTGCAAACCGCCTGTCATGACCCGGGCACGCAAAAAAGGCTTAGCCGTAATGACCAGTTTTGCGTCTTCTGCCATACGGCCTTTATCTACCGGCCACGCGGTAAATTTTACAGCAGCAGGCAAAGTGACCGGTGTTTGAGCACCACTCACCGGCGCATGACGTATTCCCATCGTCGCCTCAATACTATCCGCCTGGAAGGAATAATTAAACACAGCCAGGCTATCGGCATAGCTCACACGGAACGAATACAACCTGCCATTCTCCAGGTAGACGCTCACATTGGTCGGTGCAAAATGCGCCTTACCCGCTTTCAATAGCAGCACATTCTCCGTCTTCGCCAGCTTTTTTGCGATGATATCTCCCGATCCAAGATCCACATTGGAAATGGCAAAAGGAAAGATCAGGTTGGTCGTAAACCGCTCCGCCAGCTCAAGCGGATACCAACCGATGCTGTCAGGACTTACCGGCAATACCAGTCGCGCCGCCTGCACCTGAAACCCGCAACCCAATAAAACGATAGGCAACCACACCCACAAATTCAGACTTCTCATACCCTTTTGTTTTATAAAATGATCAATGTTTATGACTAACATCTTCCAGGAAGACGCGATAACCCGTTTTCACCGCCACCTGTACCTGCCGCACCTTTCTGCCGGCGAGCGAACGCGCCAGCTGAATACCGGCATTCGCCGCCTGCCCGCCAACCGATGGATCAAAACTGCCCGGACCGATCGATCCAATGCTCTGGCCCGTGGATTCTCTTGCTGCGTCGCGGGTCGTCGACCCCGGCTCATAAATACCCGCCAACCCATCCTGGTCCACGACCTGCAAAGCAACAGGATACAGCTTTTCGCGATAACGGATCACGCTGACATTCACAAAAAGCCTTTCATTGTTCAGTTGCGTAACTCCAAACAAAGCCGTACCCGGAGGTATACGATCCCCATTGATCACAAGCTCCGTTCTTAGTTCCAGCCGGAGCAAAGACCCGTTCATGATGGTCTGTGTCTCGGGGATCATCGCTTCTATCATCGATCCGGATCCCGATTCCTCTTTTCCCCCACTTGTCTCCAGGTCATAGAACCGGTTGCCATTCGGAGAGGGAGCTTTCCAGCTATTGATGACTTCCCCCAACGAAGCCGCACTCACCGGCAAAGCCTCCGCCGCTTCGGGCTTTCGTACGAAAGAATCGCCCAGGACCTTCGGTTGCTGCACCGCTGCCAGCTTTTCCAACGTTTTATTCAGCTCCTGCATACCCTGATCAGGAACGGCCTGGGTTTCTCTGATCAATCTCTCCAACCGGTCAATCTCCAAACCAGTAATAGTGGGTTCTCTTTTATATGTTGGCGCAACAACAGGCGGCAAGGGCGCTTCCGCTACCTGTCTGCTCCCTGCTTCACCCGGTCTGCCGTTTTCCGTCCCGCCCCGATTCACCAGCGCTTTCAGCTCCGCCAGCTTCAGCTTTATTCGTTCTACGCCCGGTCCCGCTCCTTCTGCATGTATACTATCCATCCCCGGCATCTCCATCTTCCCGTTTGGCTGCTTCTTCTCCCGCCGGATGGAATCGGCTTCGGCCTTCTTATAATAAGCCATCTTATCCAGGCCCTTTTCTTCTATTAAATGTACCCCCGGCAGGGTCAGGTCAAATCCCCCGGCAATAGGCCCCCCGCTTACACCCATCCGCCCTCCTGCCAATAAAACCCAAACATATAATGTAACCACCGGCACTACCACCAGCGGCACGATCAGCAGCAATCGCCGCTGCCGTTCAGCCCGACTCTGATACGCATCCATCGTTTTTAATTTAAATTTTTAATTTTCGATCCTCTACCCGGATCTCCCGGTTATCCACTACCTGCAATTGCTCGATCAGGAACCCATGCGGATTATTATCCGAACGGTCCGTATGCCTCAGCCATCCTTCGGTTATCAGCCTCCGCGTGGTCAGCGTACTGGCACGGATGATCTTTTCCGTTGCAAAACACCGGAACCGGAAAGGATAGCCCTTCACATCCAGCTGGATGCTGTCCACCTCCGTTCGCTGGCTGATATTGCCCGAGATGATCCCCGCGAAATATCCTGCTTCCCTGATATTGTCGTAAAGTCGTTTGGCCGACAGGTCCGCCAGGTTAAAAGCCCTGCTCATATTGGTCTCTATCGCCTTCTCATCCGGTTCCAGCGAAAAGAAGAGCTCGTGAAATACCCGGACATGATCCCGCGCCTCGACAGGAATATTGTCTTTCCGGTTAGCCGCCGCCGCTTCCATCACCTTGCCATTGGCCAGGATATAAATACGATCCCCCGCCTTATACATCTGCCGCAGACTAAAATACACCGTCAGGCAGCTGATCAGCACGCAGGCCAGGATCAGCCCTATCGAAACCATCCGCATCTGTCGAAAGGCCCCATCCATATTTTTAAATGTGTTGAACATGATTTTACTATTTAAAATGTTAGTCTCCACTATCAGACGCCGGCGCCTGCCGCAATCCTCACTCCCTTTACAATGACCTTACCCGCCTTGCTCGTCAGCCTGTTCATCCTGGAGACCATCGCTTCACTATTCCCCGTGCTGACGATATACCCCGCTACGGATGGAACCGTGAAATAGCCCACGATCCCAATGATCAGGAAGATCAGGTATCCTATATCCGTACTGCTGAAATAAGTCCCGCCATAGTTCTGGATCTGCTGGATATCCAGCTGCAGCATGGCCGCCTGGATATTCGCAATGATCGCCCCGAATATATTGGCCACCGGCAACCAGAGATAGACACTGATATACCGCGCCAGCCAGTTCCGCAGCGATGGCTGAAATCCATCAAAGACCGAAAGACCCAAGACCAGCGGACCCAGGATAGCCAGCACGATCAGCTGAAACGTCCGCAGCGTATTAATACACAACGCCGCCGCTTCATAGACAACCTCCAGTATCCCCGACAGCCACTCCTTCAACGTACTGCGGAAGTTGAAAAAATTCTTCATCATCGAAAACACCGAACCGCTTGTCAGCCCCGAAGAGCTCCCGGAGGCATTGTTCTGCGCATACATTTCCCAGAGCGATATATCCTCAGACTGCACACCTCCGCCAGACAGCGGGAAACCGGCCGGATCATCCAAAGCCTGCTGCTTTTGCTCCATCAGCGCGGCAATATCCGCACTCGCCTTCCCCTCCATCTCCGCCGTACCGGTTACTACCGGCTCCAACACGCCGTTCAGCAACCCGATCAAAAATGGAAAGAGAAGGATGACCCCACCGATACAGAACGGCCTTAGCAAAGAGAATTCATCCACCGGAGCCGCATTCGCGATCGATCGCCACACCCGCACCCCGATATACCACAATGCAGCAAATCCTGCAATCGCCTGCCCCACGCTGATCAGCGCGCTGCACTGGGGAAGCATGCTGTTGTACAGTTGATTCAGCACCGCATGCAAACTATTTATACCCATTTCCTCTTTTTTAATTAGTTAAGCCATACCAACGTTTCACCTGCTCATAGTCTTTCTGGTCAGTGGCTCTCTGTAAGGAGAGTACAGCCGCCTGGTTATTGAGGGACTGGAGAAAGATCCAATGCTCCTGCATGCTCCGGTCGAGTAGATCGATCCGTCGAAGCCGCTCCCCATCACTGGCCCGCAGCACCCCATCGGTCAGTATTGTCGTCAGCGTCTCAAGGTTTTTTACGGTCTGATCCAGCAGCGCAGAATAGACGTTCCCGGTCAATACCACCTCCTCCGGCCTAAAATGCGGGTCCTGTCTAACCCTTGCCCAGGCCGATTGATAGGACGACAGGATCTTTTCCTGCGTGGCAATGATCTCCGCCACCCGTTTGTAATTCCTTACCGTCGGGCTCACCGCCAACAGTCCGGCCAGAAAGGCTTTGTGCAGATCGAAACTTCCTTTGCTCACATCCCGGATGGCCCCATATCCCGACGACAATACCTGGTAACCGTTGTACAGGTCGCTCAGCAGTTGTTTTTCCTGCGCCAGCTTTTGTATATCCAACAGCAGCTGCTGCACTTCAAAGGACTGTGCACCCGCATGAAAGGCCAAACAACCGCAGCATACTCCGGTAAGCCAGCAGAACTTTTGTATCCTTCTCATAACATTAAATTGTTCCGTAAAAAGACCACCGTTTCCCTGACTCTCATCCCGGCCCTATACCGGGTCTGCATCCGCCGGTAGAGAACGTTTATCCCCTCCAGCCGCTCTGCATCCGTTAGCTGCACCTGCCCGTCTGTAGTCAGCTTTTGCAATAGCTCCAGGTCATTTGAACAATCCGTCAGCATGCCTTGAAAGAAAGTCGCCAACGTTTCCGGCCAGTCCGGTAAAACCTTTGCCAGCATATTGGTTTCCACCGCCAGATTGACCAGCTGTCTCTGCAGCGCCTTCGTCGCACCGATGACGGGATCCCGGCCTATTTCCAGACGCACCTTAACCAAACCGGCAAAGTAGTCCTGATGCAAAGAGTCTTCCTCCTTTTTTACTACCGTGATCGATCCGGTTCCCTGCTCCACGGTCCTGTACCCGTCCTCCGTTACGGTTACGTAGGTCTGCAGCGCCGCGATCTGCTGTCTCAGATATTCGAGCTGCGTATCTTTCTGCCGGAACCATTCGTCAAAAGTTTGCGCCCGCACGCCCATACCCACCGGCGCCAACATTAACAGTAGTATTACCCTGATCATAGTCCGTATAATTTTTTTAGTAGATCGATCTCACCTGCCTCCCTGACCCTCTGCCGGCTCAGCAGCAGATTCTGGTTATTGAACCGGATCAGGTCGCTCAGTATTCTGTCCATGCCGGTCCCTGCTTTGTCAATGGCTGCCAGCCGTTGTTCATCACTCATCTGCAGAGACGTGCTATCGGTCATCAGCACGAGCAGGTCCAGGTCTTTAGCGCTCTCCTGTAAAATACCCCCGTATACCGCCTGCATGTAGGCCAGCTCCTGCGGAGTAAAATGGGGGTCACTCTTCAGCTGGTTCCAGACCTGGTTATAAACAGCCACTATCTGCTCCTGCTCCCGGATGATCTCTGTTACCCGATGATAGTCGGCGACCGCCGGCTTTACCTGCCGCAATTCCTGGAAATAATCGTCATACAGATCCTTTTGCGCCTGTACCCAACCCCTGATCTCATCCAGGTCAAGCTGGCTCATGGTGTTTTCCAGTACCTTCTGCGCCTCTTCCAGCCAGATAGTCTGCGTCTGGATGCGTTGCACCTGCAGGTCCAGCGCCTTGACGACTTTGGAGATCACCGTCCCGATGATTGGTATGTCCTGCGCTTTCGTCGTTGGAGCCAGCAACAGGAAAAAGAGTACGGGCATCACAGTCTTCAGCGAGGCCAGCAATAGCCGCACGCCGTCTTTTACAGAACCTGTCTTGTTGATGAATTCTCTTAACCGCTGCTTCTCACGGTGATCCGAAGTATAGATATAATATTCCTCCGGAGATACCTCCAGCCTGTAGACCTTTGACCACACAGGCCCCAGGCCGATCCAGAGGTCTTTATAAAAACTGCCCGGCTCATGTCCCTTGTTGATGCTCAGGATCTCAGCCTTTTGCTTATCGGTAATGCCCAGCAGTTCCTGAAGCTGATCAAACTTATTCTGGAACTTACTCTGATCCAGCAGCACTTTGATATCCGCATTATTGATGATCGCCTGTTTCACAACCTCCGATGAGATCACATCCTCCACTTCCTGTGTTACCACTACCGCTTTGGCAAAGAACTTCCGAACGGTCTTGAACAAGTACTTTACATACTCGGCCATCCCTTGCCGGGCAATCGCTTTCCATGCCTCTTCGATCACTATCATTTTTCGGATCCCCTTCAACTTCCGCATTTTAGAAACGAACAGTTCCATGATGATCAGCGTTACTACAGGAAAGAGAACGGAATGATCCTTAATATTATCCAGATCGAAGACGATAAATCGTTCCTCCAGCAGGTCGAGGTTTTCCCGGGCATTCAGCAGGTAGTCATATTCCCCGCCCCTGTAATAAGGCCTCAGAACATATAGAAAATTAGCCAGATCGAAGTCCCTATCTTTCACACCGTCAGCCTGTAGTACAAGACAGAATTCATCCCGCAGGAACTCGTAAAATGAATCAAAACAGGGAAAGATGCTCTTAGCGGTATGCAGTTTGTCGAAATACTGCTTCAGGGCTACAGACAGGGCGACGTATTCCACCCGGTTGAATTCTTCGTTCCACTTCTTCCACAAAGCCAGCAGCAGCGTCTTGATGCTCTCTTTCTTTTCAGTATCCATCACATCTCCAACCCCTAAATAGAACGGATTAAAGCTGATCGGCTTAGACTCCTCATAGGCAAAATAATACCCGCCGTGCAGCTTACACTGCATCTCATAGGAGTGCCCCATGTCGACGATCAGCACATGCGTTCCGCGTTCATAATATTCCCGGACCAGGTGATTGATAAAAAAACTCTTTCCTCCGCCAGAGCCCGATAACACCACCATATTACCGTTGGCCGTGATGCCGGCCGACCGCGGCTCATCATCTATGTCGGTATGTACTGGTCGGCCAGTGATCCTGTCTCCCAACCGGAAACCAAACGCACTCCCATAAGGCCTGTAATTCGTTTCCAGCTGGAAGAAACAGACCGCCTGCTCGACAAACGTATCAAAGCATTCGTTCATCGGGAAATCCCCCGCATTCCCCGGAATGCCAGCCCACCAGATCTGCGGCGCCCCCACTACCTCCATCCTTGGACTTATCTCCATTTTTGCCATGGCAGCGCTTACCATGTTCCGTATTTCCGCCAGCTTCCTTTTATCATCCGTCCAGGTCAATATGTTCATATGGACCTTCACGGGCAAACGTTGTTCTTCCACCGCCTCATTTAGAAACCTGTCCGTAGCGGCATGACTGATCGCATTCTCCCGGGAATGAGCAGACAGCGACTGCAGGCGCAATCGCCTTCTTTCCATTTTCTTCAGCATGGCGGCCGCATCTTCTATGAAGATGTATTGATTGACGATATGGTTACAGGGAAGCAATAGTCCAAGCCCGCTGGCAAAACCGACAGGGTATCGCGTGCGATCCGTGGAGTATGGATCATAAACTATAGATGGACTACAGCCTGGGGGCAGGTCCTCCGCGTCCCCCAGTGTGAAAAGCTGACAAAGCTGCTCGCCGATCTCCAAACCATTTCCCATCCGGACGTCCTTCAAAATCGGTGTCTCTCCTGTCCCCAGGGAACAATACCGCTCGATCAGTCCGGCTTTATGACGGTGACTCCAGATCTCGTCCCTGCCAAGCTGCTCCAACTTAAAGAAATGAGAGTCCTCCAGTATTCGCTGAAATTGACCGCAACAGCCCAGGAAGACTGTAACTGCTTCTTTATCCATAGACCCGGCAGGCACCAGGTGCGATCGCAGCAGACCCGACAGCGCCGAACTCGAAGGCCGGCGACCTGCCGGCTTTTTTGTCAGAAAAAGAAAAGCTTGGTGATCGGCGAACTGCCGCCCGTCAAAGTATCTCTCGCTCGCTTCTGCCAGCCAGGTTTTTTCGGTTCCGCCCCGATCGGCCCGGTAACGGTCCTGTATATACCAATCCTGCAGATGTACCACGGTGTCGGCCGGCAACACCCGGACAGCCTTCACCAGCGCCTGGTGTAAAATGTCATACTCCTGTTCCGACAGCGTAAACAGCTCCGGCTTGTTTACTTTGAATGCCACCGTATAGTCTCCCTGTCTCGATAAGATACAGTCTCCTTCGACCCCATAGACGGGTAATCCCGTCTCCCAGTTCCACTCCATGATCAATCCATTAAAGGTTCACACTCACAAATCGCTTCAACACACCTTTTACCATCAACTCAGCATAAACACTCGCCTCGACCTCGATACCAGCACCTTTGGCATTCTCCCCGCCGCTCTGATCTTCATCACCCCGTATTGCCCACAAGACCGGCTGAGCTTACACGCCCGGTGAAAGGTTCCCGCTCCCGTCAACAGTATCAGACCCATACAGGGGTAAGGGGGAAAGCCAGCCAGATATAGCCCTGCCGACAACAGCAGCAATCCCGCAAACGCAGCCGCGATATACCGGATATACTGCGCTTTCAACCCATGAAACTCTATTGCTTTATTGATCCCTCTGTTTAGAGGATAGACGGTATGGCTCATAAGCCGAAGAATGATCGGATGACGGTTGCCACTACAACCAGAAAGATACAGGCGCCAAACCAGCTCGCCGCCAGCTTGCTGGTCTCATGATCGCCGTTTGACCAGGCCCGGTAGACTTTCACCGCACCGATCAGCCCCACAATCGCTCCTACGGCATAGAGCAGGTTGACCCCGGTATCAAAATAACTTCGAACCATCGTGTTGGCCTGGTTGATCCCCGCATTCCCATCCTGCGCCCACACGCTCAATCCTGTTACAAGCGCTGACACGGTCAGCACAACTAAAACAATTCTCACTCCTCCCCTTTTCATACCCGCTTGTTTTATGATGAATAAAAAATTCTTTAAAAAGCGCTGTCCCCGGCCCAGTCACCTCCTCACCTTCCCGGGACAACAGCGCTCAACCATGAACCAACCAGCTCCATCCCCTGGTGCCTATCCGCCCCACACCCGCTCCAACTCACCGGCATCCAGTCGGATGGAGCAATGATATTCGACATCCAGTACCATCCCCATATTTATAGCCACCCTGAACGGCGGCTCCTTCAACGCCCTGTAACGCTCCTTATTCAGCAAACCCTTGATACTCCAGATCAGTTCCTCCCGTACTATCCCAGCCTTTCCGGCCTTTGCAATGAGGTCCTTCAACTCCGTCGTCAGTTCATGTGCTAGCGGGAAAAGGCTCCGTATTTCTTTCGCCGGAGGTCGCCATTCCTCCGGTTCCTCAGCAGAGCCCTTCCTATCCTCCGCAGTAATCCTTGTTCCCTCCGCTGCAATTACCTTTTCTTCCTGCAAAACCTTATCCTTCTTGCCAGTGTCAGCTTCGTTGCTTTCCATATTACCAGCCTGAAACGCCACTCTCAGCCCTGGAACATCTTCATCCGTCTCCTCGTCCATAGCATTAGTTCCTGTCTTCTGCTGCGCCGATGCCCATCTCACTAGTCCCGACAGTTCCTTCCTATAGTACTTCAACAATACAAAGACATAATAAGGGATTAAAATGACGAGCAGCATCGTTATATAACCTCCCCAATAAATTGATAGCAACATAAACTTCGTTTTGTTTGTCTGGCCATCCGCGATACCGCGTTTTGGTTGACACTATAAAGGTCCTCGATCTTCGGGAGGTGTTTTCTATAGTTAAGCTTAACTATGGAGAAATAAATTCAAATGAGCGTGGAAAATTTTATTTGGTAATGGAAACGGTTATGAAAAAGATCAGCACACGCACATAAGTCTTCTGTACCTTTAAAAGATTATTGGTTTTTACTAAAGGGTACGGCCACGCTTCCTGTTTTGGGTTTGCTTCCGTTCATCGGTTACGGATTTGTCGATTTGATGTTCTTTGTAAATCCTTTTTGGATTTTTAAAAGCCTCATCAAGCCGCTTAACGACGTCTGTCCATTCAGGCTTCGGACGGATATAATCGATCTTTGCAGTATGATCTATGCGTTCAGGTTGCATCAATCCATCTAAGGCGTCCTCTTCATATTGCTGAGGATACTTTTTTCCATATGCCTGGCGCATTTCATCCAAGGAGATATGTTCCAGAAGAAAATGAATATCTATAAAATCCTTCAGCCGTTGGCCGTCATAGTTAATCACAATCAATTTCATTGCTGCTATATCGTGCAGGGACGCCATTCTTACGCCTTCTATATTTAATGGCGGACGCAACCAATTACCTTCTTCAGTCACCATGTCAATCTTGATGTCATTTATATAAGAGAAAATCGCACTTTCCCTTATTCTTATTTCTTCAGCATTATACTTCTTTTGTAAATGTTCACCTAATCGACTTGCATTAAATGTTTTATTAATAAACATATCTATGTCGATGGATTTTCGATGACCTATTTGCAGTGACAGGGCTGTTCCTCCCGCCAGTCTAAAATCGTTGAATATTTTGTCTGCTGATAATTTCCTGATCAGCTCCAAAGTCCCTTCTTCAACCGTTTCTTTGTGTAACATTTCAACTCCTCCTCTTTCAATTTGAAATAATCGCATACCCGGGGTATGGCGAATTTCGGGAGGTAGGTGAGGTCATTCTTTAATGTATTCAGGACATAGTCATGCCCGTAAAAACGTATCAATTCCAGGAATTCATCATCATTGCCTCTTTCCACAACCCGCGCGATTATCGTCCTATAGCTGGCCATCCAATCGATTTCATCAAACCGCATATCCCAAAAAAGTCTTTTAGGAAGCGCTGGAATTTTCTTTACGGGCTGTGACATTGGTATGGGATTGAATTCTTCTGACATTGATACATAAAGTTATTAATTTTTTACGATTACCAGACTGACTAATTCCGGGGTATTTAACATTCTTGTCAGCTCATCCTCCACAAGTTTATCTACCTCCGCGCAGATCCTTAAATAATTATCATCCACGTCCTTTTGAGAGACCTTCCTTATAACCGGCAGCTCCGTTTCTGCCGCCTGCTGTTTATTCAGCAGGTTATTATCCTGTATGATCTTTCCATGAAAGGCCTTGTATTCGATTGGAGTCTCCGGATCGTCTGCTACGACCCCCACAAATTCACCGGCACTGAGCTTCGCGATCCGCGAAGCAGGCATAGCGGCATCCAGGTGCTCGGACTGGGAGAAAGACACATCATGCTGATTGGTCTGGATACTCGTCCGGGACTGAACATTCTTCCCTATCTTTTCCGAAACAAACCGGGCTGACTCTCCACCCACCTGTCCGCATATGATATTGGCGGGAATATTGAGGATCACATCTGCCTGCGACTTCCCATAGTTCACCTGAACCTGATTGACATCTTGTATCGCAATAGTGACCCCAACTTTGTTCGATCGCGATGTTGCCATCGTCTCATTTATTCGGTGGGCATAAAAAGAAGAAAATTCGTCTATCACTTCGCTGCATTTTACCCCTCCCTTCTTATTGACCAGTCTATTTATGGTCGCGGCATAAAGAGATATAACAGCTCCATATATTCCTGATCGCTGGGGCGAACTGCCGATACAGCAGATCTTGGGGGCTTTAGGATTGTTGAGATCGAGTGTAAAATCGTTTCCCGACATGATATAATATAGCGTCGGCGATGAAAGCCGGGCAACACTTATCTTCAGTGTGGACAATTGACTATTCAGGGTATCCATCGCATCATCCTTATATGCGGAAACAAAACTGCTGATATAGTTCTTTATCTGTGGCTCTGTCTGCAATATGGAAAAAAGCTTTCCATACTCTACCTGGAGGAGCTGCATAACATGTGGCATGGTACAGTACAATCCATCCTTATATCGCCTGAGATACCATATCAGGGCTGTCTTAAAGGTAATAGCTGACTCTGACCAGAAATCTCCCTGCTTGTCGATCCATGACATATTCAAACCTAATAGGAATGACCGCGCGGCTTCGCCCGCATCTGCAATATCCGTCATGCCCGATATGTGCAGGGGATTACACCGGTGGGAATGGTCAAGATCGTCAAAGCTGATCACATAAAAGCCCGCAGTGGAGGGATATGCCCTGCGGTGGCGGAGGAAAGCGTTGTAGGCAATTTTCGTCAGGTCATTATACTTGAAGTCAAAGACGAACATCGCATACCCCTTTTCTATCTGCTGTCTGATCACATTCTGTATTATGTACCAGGACTTCCCACTGCCGGGGGAACCAATCAACAACAGATGGCGCATGGTTCTTATATTGATCCAGCCTCTTCGCTGCACGCCATCCAGCTCGTAGCTGTAAGGCAGGTTAACGCTCTCTTCATTGTTCAACCGCCTTTCTTCCTGGGGAAAGGATTCGTTCCGGCAATTAAAGATATCCCCTCGCAGCCGGTGCCGAAGGATGCGGGATAAATAACTCTCCCCGGTAAGGATCAGTATAAATCCTCCAAATGTCAGCAGGCCATATACGACAGTCGTGAAGGCCGCTGAAAAAGATAGATAAAGAATGCCACAGGAAGCAAAATAGACCAGCAGACCGGCAGCCAGCAACACAAGCGGCGTTTTCAACTGGAGCCGTTCCATTTTCCTCCCTTTCCCGCCCATACAGGAAACAGTCAATAACAACAGCGCCAGCCACTTCGACCGGTGAAAGCTGATAAACAGACCGGCCTTTATCAGACTGTCCAGTATACGATCGGTAACAGGCGACGTAAGCCGCCATTCGACAAAGCTCTGTTGACAATAGTAATAGACATGTATCAACAAAATCAGTACGCTTGTCACTCGCACCCAATCCAGGATGCGGTTTAAAGGCTGCTCATCACTCCCGGTATGACTCATCACTCTTCACTTTTCTTTTCTAAATTAAACCCAGATCGACCATAAACATGGAGATGATCGAAAAACGGACAGCTCAGCGAAGCTGACCGATAATTTGCCTTACAGAATTATGTTTTGAATATTATTGAGGAGTTACACCTACATAGGAAAGGTACGACCATTGCACAGTTCTTTTACCTTCCTACTTTTTCTTTGGTAGTTTGCCGGCTTTGGGCAGGCCATTTTTTGCAATGACTTCACGGGCTCGCTCTACCTTTTTCTTTATGAAAGAAGATTTGGCATAGTCCCTCGGTTCGTGACGAACAATGAGGTCGGAGGTTTCTTTTTTATTTAGTGGTGAAGCCATACGTTTGAGTTATGAAGATACAAATTATTTTCTACTTATAAGGAAGGATTGATAGTTACGACCTGACTCAAATAACTGCTACTGATCATCCAAAAGTCCCATGACGGTGAAGTTTTCATTAATTTCCAATATATTATGCAAAATGCCTATTTGGTACAGCCTCGTCCTGGCAGGGGTACTCCCTTCAAAAAATATCCGTGCTTCAGGAAACCGTTCAGTGAAATCAAGGGTAGTCAGGGCCACTGTTGCCAGTATTTTGTTCATGTCATTATTATTGGACCGGGTTAAGTCGTCCAACATTTTTGTTTTCTTATTCCAGTCGCCAAAAGCGAGATTGAAGACATTTTCCTCGATATATGTATAAACAACGTTCTTTTCAATTTTTCCGTGTGGCCCTTCGCTGATGAATACATATGCGTAGTCATCCATTGCGAAAACAGGATATTTTGCCATGTTCATATAGCCCAGTTGAATGTTCGCCCGGAATTGGGGCAATCTGACCAAATAAGAGGCTTAAGCCTTTATTTAATTGTTTAATAGGGATATTAATCTTCAAAAATCCTGAAAAATTGTTCTCTTCCCCCCCGGCTTCCTCCTTGCCTCGATCTCTCCCCAATCCTTATAAGGCACTCTGTACTTTTTCGAAAACAGGTAAAATCCATAATCCCAGAAATGTAAAACACTCATTGGGCAAAGCCTGTACAATACCGTGTCACCCAATTTCTCGCTCTTAAAATCGGCAAACATCCTCTCACACCGTGAGAAATCAGACATTTTAAAAATCATTTCAGCATAGGTAAAAGATCCGTCGCCGTTACTAAACTGGCAATCATATCCACCAAAGAGGATTCGAAATGGAGGCAGATTACATACAACTATGATAACGAAAACAGTAACAAGGGCAAAAAATAGCTTTTTCATAGATTTTAGTTGCATTCACCATGGCTGTACGGAGATAGTAAGCCATTGGTCAAATTTAATTGAATATTTGATGCCTCGGCCGCTCCATTAGCCTTTATCGCTGATAGTTTTTCATAGATCATCTGTGGCGAGTTGGTTATGGGTACTGTTACCGGGGGGGAAGACAATCCATTACCCATGAATATGCCGGCCTGCGTTAGCATATAGGGGTCTACGGTTAAAGGATTAGTGCGTGCTGCATTAAATACTCCCAGCGCATAGTCAGAACAATTGGATTTATCCAGTTGATATGGCTTTTGGCTGAGAGCAATGGCCGCAGCCCGGATCGTATTAAATTGATCTGGATTCATGGTCATTGTAATGCTTGCATTGATCTCAGCATTGCTATTGTCCCTGATTACTGAACCGACGGCCGACATAGGATTCCAGGCGGAAAGCGTACTCGCCGGATAAAATCCAAACGCCTGACTGATACTAACGCCGCCCCCGGATTTTGTAACCACAAGGAAAGTATGCCCGGCCGATATACCAGCCGAAAACGTCATCGAGCGATTGGGATCATTATTCGAAGGAACATCCGCACATAATTGAATAGTATAGGAGGCTCCCTCAGATGGCACCAGATCAAAACACTTAAAGTAGTTGGTGACATTGACAATAGGCATCTGATAGATATACTCCTGCTCAAAACTAAGCGGCTCAACCGTCGTAAGTCCACCCCCAAGATTATGTTGAAACACACTGCCTGGGTCCAACGGACTATATGGCTCCGGAGGAGCAGAAGGCTCGGAGCTGGCTGGAGGCGTTGACCCGCTCCCCGAACTTCCCCCACCTTCATTCCCGCCACTCCCTGCATCCCCTGGCGAACCACCACTATTGATCCCAAGATCTCCATTTCCGACGCCACCCAGCAACACATCCAAAGATATATAGGGAGTGGGTGTTCCCCCTCCGCTATACCCTACAACGATCACTTCCGGCAACCAATCGGCATCCGGTGCCGGCAATACCGTCACCGTCTTTGTCCCGGAAGGTAAAACCAGCCTTCGCCCAGAATGCAACTGCACAATCCGCCCGTCCACTATATCCGATTGAACCGTGATCTTCCCGGATAACGACCGCATCCGCACCGCGCCCGAAAACTGGTAAGAAAAGGACGGCGTCGTGTTATCCATGTGGACGATCGTAGCAATCCTTAATGTCCCTGCCTCGTCTGTCCGGGCCAGTAAAAAGTCTTCAGCTATGGGCTTACCGCGAAAACCGATCCGAAGCGAATAATTGCCATTTTTCCCTGAGTTCGTCAGGTAAACAGCCATAGTATCCAGATCCCGATAGTCGTCCGGCGAAAGGCTGTCTTTTAATTGAGTAAACACGGTGTGTAGATAAGGGGTTTCTGCTGCTCCAACCGGTGCATCTTCTTTTTTGCAGGAAAATAACAGAAGAACTGCTGCAATTGAGTAAATTAACTTTTTCATATTGTGATAAGGTTTTTACTGTGCTGAAGATATAGTGTTCTCTAAACCTGCGATTTTTGAACGACCCTGTCGACCACCTCATCGAAGAACTTCGTCACGCTCTTCTTCCTCCTCTTGATTTCCTGCCATAGTATTTGATGATTTTTGACATTGATCCCGAGGTACTTCCCAAAAAAGGCGAAGATGGTTTTGAGATCGGCATTGCCATTGTTGAAGCTGCCCTTCAGGTGGAGCCCATAAAGCAGTTCCGTAAGATCGGTCGGGCTATCTGTCCATATGATCTCTCCGTACCCAACAACAGACGGCATCACAGACTGCGGCTGGTTAAGCAGATCAAGCTCCTTTTTTAAGTACACTTTCAGTTGCTCATTGGCGAGGAGCCGGGCGGTCCAGTAACAGCCTACACAGAAGTCCGGCCCCATGATCACCTCCACTTCGTCAAGCATGCCGTTTTCCGAACGGTCCCGGACAAAGATCTGTTCGTCCATACGGGTGTCCCCTTCATAGTGATACTTATAGAATTCCTGATGATATTCATAGAATTTAGCCGTAGCTTCAAGTTCATGAACCAACAGGGATTCCACCCGTTCCGGGCTTCCATGTTGTTTTTCAAACTCGATATTATATTCTTTCAAGTGGTAAAAAAGTCCGGCATAAAATGAAGGCGCCAGGTCTTTAAAATAATGTATTTCTTCTTCCTTGTTTGCGAACGGCTGTCCATTGATATACTCCCTAAGCCGAAACAAAGAATGTCTAACTACATCCAGAGATCGGCTGGATCGGGAAAGTTTAATCGGGTCTGAAGAGATCTCCTCAAGCAGATCGGATACCTCCTGCCTAATTTCTTGAACAAATTGATGCATTTGGATAGGTTTAACTAATTTATTCGGCATCAGCTTCGACTTACTACCTTGCTAATGATTGATGGAATAAAGTTAGAGAACCCATACATTCAAAACAACAGTTTAAACAGAAAGTACAAAATTGGACTTAAAAAGGCCGTTAGATGCCGTTAGTATTTCCGAGTCGTTTACTCCTCTGTGACTCGCGCTTCTTGCTTTTCAGGTAATCCTTCTTAATACTGAAATACGTACTTCTCCCTACGTCAAGGTATGACGCCATATGGTCCGGGCTGATCCGGGTCAAAAAGCTTTCATTCTTGTCAATAAGCATTTGATATTTTCGATCCGGCGTCTGACGTTTTAATGCACTGCTTCTTCTGTAAAGCTCTGCATAGTATCGATTGGAGATTTTCCGGCCGTGAATATTAAATTCGATGAACTTAACAAATGTTTTTTCCAATTCCTCAAACTTGATACCCCAGCACTCACAATCTTCCAACGCGACAAGAAACTCCTCCGAATCGCTTTGATCAAAGAAACTGCCTACAGATATACACACATCGCCCTCTTTTATAAACCAGTCCGACACTTCCTGGCCATCAAGCATATGATAGATCCGGATAAGTCCTGTCTTGACAAAGAATATCTTGTCACACTTATGCCCCGGCTCCAATATTTTATCTCCGGCTTTAAATTCATACTTCTTAATAATGGTCCGCAACCATTTTTCCAGTTTCTCCGACAGGGGTGCAATGCTATGCAAATAAAAGATCAGTTCTTCCATGTGACAATAAGGTTTAAAAACATTCGGGTCTAATTATATACCGTTAAGACACAACCGCTATATTAAACATCGTATATTTTTTACAGAAAACAAATCGTCTTTTTACATTTTAGGGGTTTTTATGTACAAGATCAATCCTACTGCCGCTAATGCGCAGTAATAAAAATGCCCCCTGAAAAAGAGGGCATTTGACAAAGCTCCACCAAAACACCGCTAGTCTGGATCCGTTTTATTCATAATTTTGATCGCGCGTTCCTTTTTGTATATATTAGAAAGTATCGTTCGACCCATCCTCTTTTTCACACATAAAAAATCAGCCAGGTGCTCTTCCGGCGCACGAAAAAGAATAGTAAATATTTTTGTAACGTAAATTATACGATCTAATTCGTGGTCTAATGTAAATAATCTGGCCCGTCTATTATGTTGCCTATATGATCTTGCATTCAGAAGCCTCCGGGCATAAAAGAAATGAGCAAACGCATCACCCATTGTATCTTCATCCTCTGGCGTCAGGTAATAAATTATCGACTCTTCCACTGCCTGGACATTAAAGCTCTGTTCAGTGAGTTCAGCTGATCCAACATTATAAAGAACCGTACTTACCCCCTCATAATAAAAGTTTTTACAAGCCCACCGGGTTTTCTCCCTTTGCAGTAATAACAGAAAGCCCTCTTCGATAAATATCCAGGATCCGGGTGGGATACCCTCTCCAAGTCGTTCCCGCTGTTGGAGGATCTTTTTCTTAAGGATGGAGCTCAGGGCATTTTCGGCTTCTGGAGTCAATGGGATTATTCTTTTGATAAGAGCAATTAGACGGCGCATAATGATAGGTTTAATATTAACAGAAAGGTTTAGGACGAAAATAAAAGGTATTTGCTGCCAGGCCAATAGTGGCGAGAGAAAGTACAAAATTGGACTTTCAGTTGCATCTTCCCTTTTCTTCAAATTACCCGACCATATCATTGTCTAGGATAATAGTTATTTAAGCTTTACGGATGAAGGGTTATTATACAATGCAGCCCAATAAGCCCACGAGTGTCTGGCGGGTCCCACCTGGACGCCGTTACAGGTTAGCGGCTGCGCGACCCAGGACAAGCCGAACCTTAACAACAAAGTCCGCATCGCAAGACTCTCCTTACAAACTTGAAAAGCTCCGGTTAAGCGCAATATTTTCAATTATATGTAGCTTTGAGATGCGAAAAAGCTCGCAAGTAGATCACGATGAACACAAAATAAAGCTGATCTTCGAAGATGCAACAAAGATGCCTTTTACCGTGGATGAAGAAAATAAAACATTGATCATAAATACATTTAAAATCCCATATACGCCCAAAAATGTATATAAAGCCTTTTAAAAAATGGCGCTCTCCATTCTTCCAGACGAATATCTTCCGGATTACGAGCCTGTCTTAAGGTGGCTGCGGTCAACAGGACAAACGAAGCCAGCGGTTCATTCAATGTTTAAATTAGACTATTATCTCCACCCAGGCCCACCTTATCCAACTCCAATATTCATATTATTTGAAAAGAAAAACGCTCGGGATGCAATGCCAAGCCATGTATTCTGTACGATGTTCAACAACTATACTTTTCAGCTCTTTTTGCCTTCAAATAGGCGAGATAGGTGGTTTTACGATGGACAGACAAAAACAAGAATGCTGGATATCCCCCCCATTTATAGATATAGAGTTTGCCAATAAATTTGGAACTCCTGTAATGCATACGGCAGATTTCCATTCTAACGAATTGAGGAAGGATGAGCCATATAATTTAACCCTCAGTCATGAAAAAGTAACAGATACATTGGCGCCTTAGTAATCAAACTATCACAAGAAATACCGTGAAAACATTAATGTCGCTGACTTAAGCAAAAAAGGGTGTTTTAACGGGGGGATAATATTTGATTCTGTAATGATTAAATTAGCATGCCGAACTAAAAAATTGGATGTGATTGGTTCGAGTCATCACAGGCGACTGTTACAGTTCCTCGGTGATCGTTTTCACGGCATTGCCCCGCTCCAACACGTTATGCTCCTGCCACCGCGCCTGCTGCTGCCCAATCAACTGGCTGGTCTGCCAGGCGATGACCTTTTCCTCCAGTCGTTTCAGGCAGAGCTTTTTGTTTTGTAGTTGGGAACGGCTGTCCATGGCCAGGACCTGGATCCCCGAAGGCCTGTGCGTCCCCCGGACAGCCGTCTCGACTTTGTTGACGTTTTGACCGCCCGGCCCCGACGCTCGGCAGGTCTCCAATACGACGTCCCGTACATCCCACTGCAAGACCTCCTTTACATCGAACATCTCCACGCCCACAAACCAATTTTTGCGTCTATGGAATTTCCGATAGGGGCTCTGCCCGATCCATTGCACCGTCCCCTGCCATTCCTTTACAAAGGACTCCAGCGCCGGACCCTTGACTAACAGTGTCGCTGACAACAGCGTGCCGTTTAGATCCGATTTTTTATTGTCCAGCACCTCGATGGCAAGGCCATTTTTTCTGGCCTGCAGCAGCATCTTTTCCTGCACCCTGGCCACCACCCGGCAGCATTCGATGGGACCTCTTCCCGCGGTGATTTGTATAATAATCTTTTCCATGTTGCTTGATTTATTCTTTATTCATTCGCACGATCTTCGGCAAAAATCTGCCCCAAACCGTTACCAGGTCATCCTGGGCGTCCATCACTCGTTCGATGTCTTTGTACGCCAGGGGGTTCTCTTCCACGCTGCCTCCGATCAGGGTCACGCCCGCGTCCGACAACATTTTCCTAAGCCCCGAAACTGTCATACTCTCCTTTGCCCGCTTCCGGCTCATGGCCCTTCCGGCACCGTGCGATGCCGAATGCAGCGTTCGGTCACCGCCTTTTCCTTCCACCAGGTAGGCCGGCGTTGTCATGCTGCCGGGAATGATCCCCAACTCGCCGGCATGGGCCGGGGTAGCGCCCTTGCGATGGACAACGACCTCCCGGCCATCCGTCAGCCGCTCCTTCCAGGCGAAGTTGTGGTGGTTCTCTACGATCGCCAACGCCTCCAGTCCTAGCGCTTTTAATAAATTGGCGTGTATCCGGTCGTGACAGGCTTTGGCATAGTCTCCTGCCAGGTTCATACTGAGCCAATATTCCTGCCCTGCCTCGCTGTCCAGGTTCAGCCAGGCCAGTTGCTGTACTTCGGATGGCAGTTTGCAGGTATCCATGGCGATCTTCGTATAGTGCTGTGCTATGTTCGCCCCCAGTCCTCGGCTTCCTGAATGAGACAACAGCGCCAGGTATTTTCCAGGAAGAAGGTTCAGCGGATTTCCGGCAAACAATTCTATCTCCCCGAATTCCACAAAATGGTTGCCGCTGCCCGAAGAACCGAGCTGGCGGGCCGCTTTGCCCTGCAATTTTCGGAGCAGTTCCGTCGACTGAAAGTCCGGATGGTCCAATATGGCATGTTCCTGCGGAAGATCCAACCCTCCTTCCATCCCAAAATGCGTGTGTTCTTTCAGGGCAACTTTCAATTGGTGCGAATACCGCCGCAAGAAACTGTCGCTTTCATCGACGATGGACAGCGCCATCCTGCAGCCGATGTCTACCCCGACGCCAAAGGGAATCACGGAGCCGGAAACGGCCAGTACACTTCCGATCGGAAGCCCGTATCCGGTGTGCGCGTCGGGCATGAGTGCCCCTTGTACCGTGATGGGCAGCGACATGGCGTTATCCATTTGCCGCTTCGCCGTTCCCTCGATCTCCTTCCCCCCGACGATGACCAGTGGCGCCGGCTCTGGCGACAAGCCATAAACTTCAAACGGCTTCTCGACGTCGATATCCAAAAAGGTCGCCGCGATCTTGCCCGTTACTTCATCGGTCAGGTAGGCTTGGGGTCGGGCTTTGATATCTATCAGCATAGTGACCAGATCCTCCCTGGAGTGGTGTTTAAAATGTTTCGAGATGATATTGATGACGAGGCTTCTGGCCTGGTCATTCGTATAGCCGATCTTACTCAGCTCTTTTGCTTTTATAATGCTCATGTTATTATTGTTTCCTTACACTCGGCCAGCACCACGTGTAAGGGTTTGTTCTTAAATGGATGATTGGGAATACCTTTTTTCTTATACCAGTTCCGTGGCCCCCGCTTGCTACGTGTAAGTTTATAGATCTTACCATGCAGGTTGTTGCGTTCGATATAATTTTCCAGGCGCTGAAACTCCGCCTCCAGTTCAGCATCGATCATTCGCTGCTCCGTGATGATATGCGGTCTTACCCGCAGGACAAAACGCCAGGGCTCTGCAAACATGTAGCCGACTTTCCAGAACCCGCTTTGGTAGCACCAGCGCTCGTACCGATAAAAAAGCAGCTTCTCTTTTTCGGTCAATTCGAGTTTTGGGCTGTTCCATTCTGGTACCGACAGCTCGCGCAGCGCCTGTGTTCTGACCGTATACTCATACTTTCGGAGGCGTCGCTTCCTGCTGCTGAAAGTTTTATCCTTGCTGTATTGAACCGTGTTGATTTTGTTCAGCAAGGTTTGATAAAAATCGGCCGTATCGCTTCGCTTGACGTCTTCCCGCAACACGAAGAAGCGTTTCCAGCCTTTTTGATAGGGTTCTTCGAGCGGAATCCACGGCAACTGCTGCTTGTCGCGCCAGAGTTTGGTCCGCAGTTTCTCCAACCGGATCAATTGTTTTTTACGATCGGTCTTTTGAGCTCTTCGTTTTTGCCGGGCAGTCTTCAGCCTGCACGACAGGGTATAGACCGCCCCTTCGTTCCTGCACATAAAATTGTATTCAAAACGTGGGTAATTGCTGCGCTAAAGTCCCGGGCAGGCGAAGGCCATCAAAAAAAGACGTCGATAAAAAGAATGAAAATAAACGACCCTACCCGTTAGGCAGCGATTGCAAGAGATGATATGGAGAATTGTTCAGTCATGATTCCTTGCATTTAAAAGTGATAAATAAGGAATGCGGATACAAAGCTATATGTTAATTTTAAGAAAGCATAATATTCAGGTAAATTTTTTTTAAGCTGGGGTGAGCATCGGCGAATCACGTAGCCGACGCCTGACTTTTGCACAGCACACCATCACTGAACAAGATGAGGCATACCCGTGCCTATTTATTGTAAGCCGCTCTTTCGCCCATTAGGGCGGAGCCAGTTGAATGGCTCGCAGGAGATTGCAGGTCAGGGTTATTTAAGCGAGTCCACAAGTGTGTGAATAAAACTACTGTCGTAACCTGTACGATCAAACTCCTTTGCAATAATAAAAGTTTTGTGCGGTTTGAGTGCTTCTATCACGGCATTTTTCCAGGCTTTGTCGGCTGATTCCAAGGTATATACATTTTCCGCGGACGTCAGTGCGTACGTTACAAACCAGGCGTATCTCGTATACAGAGTGTCCGCTTTTTTGTCAAGTTTACGTGCCATTTTGTTGTTTGGATCTGAATACCAGGCAACAGGCCTTTCACAAATAGTATCGTATCCATTTGCCAGCTGAGGATTGCTTACCGCTACAGAAAGATAGTCTCGCCAATTGGAATAGGCTTGGGTTACTCTTTGCTGATCCGTATTTCTTGCATCGGACACCAGCGTCGCAACGAGCGCTATAACGCTTACGATCAAGGCCGCAATGGCTGTCAGATCTGGTTTCTTTTGGGATTTCAGTGTGGCTACTGTGTCTTTGATCTCAGTTAGGTGGTGGTTGAGCCTGTCAAGATCTTTGACAGCCACTTCGTGGACGGTTTTGGGGAGCATTTTTCTCAAGATTTAATAAGAAATATTGTATTTGTCGAGCACCTTAATCCATCTCCTTCTAACGGTGATTGAAATATCCCCAGTTCGTCTTGGTATTAGTGCCAAGGTTGGTCTTTGTCTAATAGATTATCTCCGTAGATTCCGGCCTTCACAGAATAAGTCATATTGCATATTTCGCAATGTCAGTAACAGGTTATCCATACAAGGGAACATTCTTAACTGCAAACGGGAAATATATAGTTCTTTTTTGTGGAAGCATCTTTGGTGTTTGTATAGTGTCTTCAAAATTTTCCTC
Source organism: Puia sp. (assembly GCA_036499285.1). Taxonomy (GTDB): domain Bacteria; phylum Bacteroidota; class Bacteroidia; order Chitinophagales; family Chitinophagaceae; genus Puia. Next base: position 52,344 of record DASYEB010000051.1, read on the forward strand.
TAGGTATTCCGCTGCCAACAAATGAGCCTCCTTAAGTGACAAGGCAAGATCGCAGTCATTTGTATCTCTCCAATGCTCAGTTATTTTAAGTAATGATAGTAAGTAGGCTCCTCCCTCATCTGTATCTAAAGAAGATTGGTTTTCACTTGCTGCATACAAAATCGAAACGCCCTCTGGGGCACTTAATGTCAGGATATCAAAAATGTACCTTTTTGACCCGATTCCCAAAGTACTTTCCACCATTTTGCTAAACGTGCGGTTTTCGGCAACAATAGGGCTTTCAATATATTTTTCTCGGCAAGCATCGATAATAATTGCTTGGCAAGTTACATCAGGTGGTTTCAGGTCTTTGACCATAATGTCTCCATCCATGACCTCAAGACAAGTTTTCTTTTCCTGATTGATGTACCCGTGTCCGGTAAAGATGGTCAGTGTGTAGTCTGCGGTTCTCATATATGTTCTAACTGCGTATTTTACTTCTTCAATATGGGGATTGTTGAGCCCCAAGATTTCACTGGAATATCATTCGCCTCCTACCATACTCTGCAAATAATTGCTATAATTTTCATAGTCGGGTGTCGGCCCTGGTAACTCGCCGCTTGGCGTCTGATCACAATAAACGATGAGTGCACGTCTTTTCAACTTGAGTGATTTTTTTGTGTATGCATGTTAAGCGTTGGATACACGAGGATGGCAAATTTAAACTCAGATATTAAACGTAAGAGGTACGTGTTTTATAAAGATCTACTAATCCTCGGATCGATTTATGTGAATGCTTGACTTCGTCCGCGTTTTCTAGGTCTATTACGTAAATTGGTTTGTTGGTTTGTTGGTTTGGTATTCAACTGCTTCAGTCTTTTTTAATCCCAAAAGGTCTCGCTGGTTTCATATCCGTCGTAAAAAATGGAGTACCCAAGGGGAGTGAGTTGGCGGGTTATTGATCGCGCGATATAACGTTGTTCCCCGGCGAAAGATATTGCTGCGTCGTACATGTTTATCGAAATTTAGGTGTAGGTAGTTAGGATCTTTAAACGTAGCCAAAATTGGCAATAGAAACAACCGTTAAAGCACTAATGTCGTTGATTTAAGCAAAAATGGGTGTTTTAACGGGGAGACAATAGTTGATAATGAACTAATTTGGTTTAGGTAGATAGGAGGGACAGCCTTACCGGCAAAAATCATCAAAAGATTACCGGGTCAAAGTCAGTAACAAACTAAACTGCCATATCAATGATAACGAAGCATTCAAAGGTCGTCACACGAACGGCCAGGAAGGGGCCTTCAACAGGGATCGCTTGCTTCTCTTCAGTTATTTGATAATCAGTATATTAAGAATGGGAAAGATGGGACTGGATCTGCGCAAACAGGCTGCATAGTTCCAATTCTATATTTGTCTAAATTAAATTAGCATTATTGACTTATGAACCCGCAAATAAATGTACAGCGCATAGCCATCGAATTAGGCGATATTATTAAATGGACCCGTTCGGCCAATGAGATCGATCGGTTTGGGCAAGCTATTTTAAAAGTCAATAAGGAGCAGTTTCAGAATAATGCTATCACGGCAATCCGGCAGCAGGCGATCTATGATTGGCTGTGTTCTATGGGTAGTACTTCGCTGTTGGCCGATGAAAGATGCAAAAGAATTACCGAATTTTGCCTTTCCCTGGCTGATGACAAAAATCGCTCAGACTTAATCGGAATTTTAGAGTCAGGAGGAATCGCCGCCCTACATTCTATTTAAGGAACAATTGGCCATACTTGACCGAGAAAATCTTCATTCAGAAGTATACAAACACGCGAAAGGCTCCTTCCAACATGAGAAATACACGCACTCCGTTTTTGAAGTATGCAAAGCATTCGACAAGGCGGTCCAAGACAAAGCGCAACTCCAAAAGACCGGCCGGAGCCTTATGCAAGAGGCCTGGGCTTGGAAAAGTAATATGCTTAGGGCTACTACAGGGACTTCCGATTCCGACGAGAGTTTCCATGAAGGGCTTAAATTGCACCGCGGAACAAATTCCAAAAGCAATGAGGGCAGAAAACGTCAAATATTATTACTTTTGTCCGACAGCCTTTACCTAACCGCTCAAATGTTCCCCATCCAAATGGCGGCGAGCAAATGGCGAACAGAATAAATAACTAATTGATATTCAGCGCGAGTCGTGTTCTCATCACGCGCACAGATTTACGTAACACTTTGTAAATTAATAAATTACAAAGTGTTATTTTTTTTACTCGAAAGCATACCTCTTTAATTTTCAGCGTTTTACATATATTGCTACTACTTTTTTGGGCGGACAAATGGCGAGCAGTCATTATGCATCCAACTGCTCATATCACACCATACTGTGATTTCGAGTAAATTTTTTAAGACTCGACGATCCTCAACTAACATATCATATTATACTGTGATTATTCAAGTTTAAATCAATAAAATTTCATAAATTTAACATAAAATCACATTATAATGTTATTGAAGGAGCTTGGAAAAACGATAAAAGCACGAAGGAAGGCCTTGAAAATAACCCAACCGGACCTCGCTGACCTTGCAAAGATTAGCGTCAATACCCTGTATAAAATTGAACGGGGTGAGGCGAATCCGACCATCGACATCCTCGAAAAAATTGTGGAAGTCATCGGCTTTGAAATTAAGCTCGAAGCAAAAAAGATAAACCTATAAAACCCGGAGAATGCGAAGTGTGGAAGTGTATAGAAACGGAATATTGGCAGGCCGGCTAACAGAAGAAAATGCCGGCAGCTATATGTTCCGGTATGATGACCGATACCTGGCGGATACTCAGCAACCGGCGGTAAGCCTGACCCTACCTAAGACCCATGAAGAATATCATGCCGCTCATTTGTTCCCCTTCTTTTACAATATGCTCTCGGAAGGTGTGAACAGAAAGTTGCAATGCCGTGTCTTTAAGATCGACGAGAACGATGATTTTGGACTTTTGTCTGCCACGGCACAGGTAGATACCATCGGCGCCGTCACAGTTAAACCGGTTAACTCATGAATTTACAGGATATAAAATATTGCCCGGGTACATTAGCGGAGGCTTACGATACCTATAGTCCAGCCTTTTTACGAAGGATGTTTGATGGGAGAAAGGTGAGTCATATTTTGCCCTATGAGGCGCCGCAGCGGAATGAGGCGGAGGCGGAACTGTTCCTGGAGAACCGCAAACTTATTTCCATCTCCGGGGTGCAGGAGAAGTTGTCATTGCTGTTGCAAAAAAATCAGCTTAGGCTGACTAAAGCGGGGGAGCAAGGTACTTATTTGTTGAAGCCGATACCAAGGGATCTTAAAAAGGTGGACCAGGTTCCAGCGAATGAGCATCTGACGATGCAACTGGCTAGCCAGGTATATGGAATACATACGGCCGAAAATGGTATGATCTTCTTCCGGGACGGATCACCGGCCTATCTAACAAGGCGGTTCGATGTAAAAGCTGGTGGAGGCAAATGGGGCAAAGAGGATTTTGCCACGCTTGCGGGAAGGACAAAAGACACTGCGGGGGTTAATTTCAAATATGATTATTCGTACGAAGAGGCGGCGGCTCTGATCCGGAAATTTGTCCCCGCCTGGCGGGTGGAAATGGAGAAATTCTTCTCCATAATTGTGTTCAATTACCTGTTTTCAAATGGGGATGCTCATTTGAAAAATTTCGGGTTGTTGGAAACGGGAAGCGGAGACTATTTCCTAAGCCCCGCCTACGACCTGATTAATACTCGCATTCATGTGGACGATAGTGATTTTGCCCTTGATAAAGGGTTGTTTGCAGATGAATTTGAATCGGAAGCATTTAAAAAAACAAATCACCCAAGTAAAGAGGATTTTTTAGAGTTTGCCAGAAGAATTGGCGTCGGGAGCAGCCGGGCGGATAAATTGCTGGCTCCCTTCTTGGAAAAACAGGAAAAGGTGGAGCTACTGGTTGAGAGATCGTTCCTAAATGAACCCACCAAGAGGGCGTATTTATTGGCATATAATACCAAAAGGAATTACCTTATAAAAGTATAACGAGCATTATGCATTAAGGCATATAGTCTGCATCATCTTCCGCATACACAAGCGGCCCGGGAAACCCGGGCCGTTTGTGTTTTAACCAGATGTATCATTGTCCACTGCTGCCTGAACTATTTTTTACTATTCACAATGCCAGCATTCATACAATCCGGCCCACTTTTGACATTCAAAAACTATTTAACACCTTTTTTGTCGAAATGGGAAAACGCAGGGCAGTCCAAAAATTATGTACTTTTGGTGATTAACCTTTGTCTAAGTATGTCAAATGTAAATGATGTTCCGGCGTCCTTAACCAAGACGTTAGCAAATTCGGACTTGCGGGAAGTAACAACTAGTATCGCCGAGAGTATCATAGATTCCACAATGAATGATGGCATTCTGAAGGAAGTTCCAATTCTTGGAACCTTGGTAGGACTAAGCAAAACGGTTGGTAAGATTAAGGAGGCATTATTTATAAAGAAGGTTGTTTATTTTATCAATGAAGTGAAGGATGTTCCTCCGGAACAGCGAGAAAAAATTGTTCGAGAGATTGACATGTCCGAAAAATATAGATTGAAGCTCGGTGAAAAGCTAATGTATATATTGGACAAAGCCGACGACCATGAGAAGTCTCAGCTAATCGGCCGCTTATTCAAAAGCTTTTTGCTAGAGGAAATCGATTATGACACATTTTTACGATGTTCAGTCGTCATAGATCGATCTATAATGGAAGATTTGTATTACTTTATTGACGCCGATTGGGAACAGTTGTCAATCGAAGAAGCTGGTGACTACATCAACTGGAGGTTATTTGAGATTGAGCCAATGAGGATAGAAATTAGCCAAAATTATAAGCCGTCTGGTTATGATGACGAAGTTCCCCAATATGCAATAAAAGGCGCTGATATGAATGCCAAAATCACCTTTGTGGGCAAGACACTTAGAAGGGTATTAAAGACCAAAGGTAGCTGTTGTGGGATCTAACTCTATCTTCAATAGGTTACCGCAGTCGATAGTTCAAATCTTGTAAGGATAAGTTAGAAACGCTGATAGGGTACTAGAATATTGAGCCATTTCGCCACTTTCCTAACTAACAATGACATACCCATTCAGCTAATATTTCTGATTAGTATTTTTACTAAAGAATATTTAATGTAAATATAGTATGGGCGATTTCGAAAGGATGCATTTTGTGCCAAAGACCTATATGAAAAGGTTTGGTTTTTCCGAACGTGGAACGGATAAAATCCACATGGTACCCAAAAAAGAGTTTTTTGGCCCCATCAAAACCGTAGGTTTATCGAATATCTGCGTGGAAAATGAGATCTATTCGATGGCAAGGCCAGGTGAAATAAATGACCCTGCAATTGAACATTTATTCACAAATATATTCGACAAGGAATATTCCACCATTTATGATGCGCTTGTGCATGATAAATTGACCTCCGTTACCTACACAGATTTGTATAGTATTATCGCATGGATAACTTCGATGTTTTTAAGAAACCAGCAGACTAACAATTTTATATTGCAGAATTTTGAAAATCACTTTGTAGAAAAGTATCACCAAGCCGTGGACAATGGAGACGAAAGTTTTACCTACCGTCGCCATACTATACCTATCAATGGCAAATCACTTCCCGAATTGAAGGCAGCGGTTATTCCATGGAACAAACCCTACGTTAATGGATTACTGTTCCAAGGCATTGCGGAAACGGCTGAATTAAGAGCGGCCAACAGCATTGTTTCTATGTTGACACTGACCACCGAAGCAGAATTCATTACCAGCGACAACCCTGTTACTACTCAATGGAGCCGGGATGATAGCGGTGTTCAAAATGGCGGCCATGTTAGGTGTATTCCACTGGATAGCAAACACCTGCTCTCAATACGACCAAACCACCAACAATTGAATCCATTCTTAATATATAAAATTGAAGTCTTGCCGGAATACGAGAAAAGCTATGTTTTCGAGCGCAACCAGATACAATTAAAATTATCCCGATTGTTTACTTTGGGCAGCAGTACCGCACTAGCCGTTTTTCTGGAGCAAATGCGTACCATTTTGTAGCAATTCTTATCTTTGTTTTTGCAGGCTTTAACAATCCGCTCAAATTGTTCCCATCGAAAAACCCGGCGAGTAAACGGCGAACAAAATAAATAACTAATTGATATTCAGCGCGAGTCTTGTTCTCATCCCGCAGTCTCATGTGAAAGAAAGTTTATTCGCTAGGAGGTTTTAGAATCAACTTTGATTACTATTAATATCTCGCTGCCCCGTACCGATGGCTGCGCCATCTAACAGGGCCAACGATTTCGTCGAGACCGAAGGGCCGACCTAGGTAGCTCGCAAAATAGGCAGTTCCACGAAGAAGGTCGTCCCTTCGTTCTCGACGGTCTCAAACCATATCTTCCCCTTCGCCTGCTCCACAATCGTCTTACTCATCGCCAACCCCAACCCCGTCCCCGAACTCTTCGTAGTAAAATTCGGGATAAAGATCTTCGTCCGCATCTCCATCGGGATCCCCTCCCCATTATCCGTAACCTTTATGACAATGGACTCGGCTTTGATTTCCTCACTCACACTGATAACCCTGCTGCTCTTCGCCACACACGCCTCCAGCGCATTCTGCAGCAGATTCGTAAAAAGCCGGTTCAGCTGCGTCTTATCCGCATAGACCATGATACGCTGCCGCACCGGCACCCACTTGAACAATAAATTCTCCGTCGTCTCGTACAAAGAGACCAGCGAATACAACATCTCATGCAGATCAAACACCTCTTTCTTCGGGTTCCCGATATTCGCAAACTGCGAGAAATCCGAGGCTATCTTCGACAGGTGATCGATCTGCTCTACCAGCGTCTTGGCCACACTCGAAGCCATCTCCTTTACATTCGCTGAATTATTATCGATCGCCTTTTGCAGATACTGAATGCTCAGCTTCATCGGCGTCAACGGATTCTTGATCTCATGCGCCACCTGCCGCGCCATCTCCCGCCAGGCCCCCTCCCTCTCACTCTTCGCCAGGGCCGCCGCACTCTCCTCCAGCTTCTTCACCATCTTATTGTACTCCTTTACAAGACCGCCGATCTCATCACTCCGCTTCCAGTCGATCTCCTCATTGGTCTTGCCCAGGTTGATCTCCTGCATCTTCTTCGAGATCAGTAAGAAGGAAGAAGTGATCCGGTTCGTAAGAACCAATGCAATAGTCCCCGCTATCAGGAAGATAAAGGCATTCAGGTTGATGATCGTCACCAAAAAGTTCGAGATTTCCTCCTTCAGCTCATCCTGCGTCGTAAAGGAAGGGATGTTCAGATAAGCATACACGTTCCCGTTGTCGTCCCGCAGAGGCCGATAGACACTGACATACGGCACCCCCCCGATCTGCTCTATCTGGTTAAACTGGATCGTATTCAGCTGGTGCAGACTATAATAGGCCAGCGGATGCATCTTCTTGCTGAGTATCCCCTTGGCATAAACGAATAAATGAGACGACACCTGCAGATTCCCATCCAGGTCATAAATATTGACATCCGTACTATGTACCTCGGCTATCTGCTCGATCAGGGCCTGCAGATCACCCCGCGATCCCCGATAGTATAATTTCCCCGCCTCCCCATATCCACCCGACTCGGACAGCTTGTTCTGCACCTCGCTCACCATCACCTGCATAGCCCGGCCAAGCCGATCCTGGTTATTGCGGTTATACCGGTTGATAAAGAACCAGATCGTCGCTACCCCGATGACCACAAAGGAAAAAAGACTGATAAAGATTATCGTCGTATGGATCTGCGACCGGATATTCATCTGCCAGTACGTCTTCAGCTGACTCCAGTGCAGTCGCGACCAGATAAGCAGCGCCGCCCCCCGGAACAAAGCCACCAGGATCAGGAAGGCGCTGAACAGATAGGCAAACAACGTGATGTCCTCTATATACGAATTATCCCGCTTCACGACCACCACATAACTATCATCCGAGATCCGGTGCCAAAGCTCGTCATAGGCGTCCTTCCGCACATGTACAAAGTCGGTCCGGGGGACCTGCTCATCCGTCAGATGCGTCGAAAAAGGATAATCGCTGTTGTCCGTAGTCAGTTCCCGCTTGTTATAAATGGCATAATACTCCGGCAGACTCTCGCTCTTCTGACGGAAAAGCTCGGGCACAAGGGCATCATTCCCCTTATAGCTCTTCGGCTCCGATAAAATGAACATATACCCCGCCATCTTCCCCGTCGTATCGTTACGCAGGAACTTGCGGTAGATATAGGTATACTTGTCGAAGGACTGCTCAAAATACTTCAGATCGGGAATGCTCGTATTCTTACCCTGCTGCGTAAATATCGTATTCAGAGTATCGTACGAGATGGGCCGCTGGTTAAAAAGAGGCTTCTCCTCCCCGTCGAAAGTGTAGATATAGGTATCGAACGTATTCTGATAAGCGCTGAAATTCCGGTTGATCATGCTGTCCTTCACGGAAAGATTGGGAACCGAATCCTTAAAACGCGCAAAATTCAATGACAGGAAATCATTATCGATATACCCAAACCCGATACTCACCATCTTCTCGCTCATCGGGTCGGCCTGCTCCGCCAGTTTCTCCGCCATGGTACGCCGGGTCTCCTCCTCTATCTTCCGGTTCTCAAAAAGGATGATGGCGGAGATGGAGGTGGAAAAGATAAACAGCCAGAAAAGCACCTCCGATACATTCAGCCTGAACCGGAGATCGAAGAAGATCCTTCGCTGCATCAGCCACACATAGGCCAGCAGCCACAGCAATACAAAAATATCCAGCTCTACCGTGTCCGTATTATGGATAAAGGTCAGCAGCCCCAGACCCATCGTAGCGATGATGATATACAGCACGATCGACAGGGACCGGATCAGGTAGCCGATCAGCTGGAACAATACCTGGGAAAGAAAGAAATAACCCAGCGCCAGCGCCGCCAGCGCCAAAAAGCCGATAAAACTATAATTGGTCAGCAGACTGAAGAAGTTCGTGACGTTAAAGGATATCTTCGCATCCGTCACCAGCGACTGAACGATATTGGCGAACTCGAAGGTCGTTATGACCATCAGGGCCAGCCCTAAAATGATCCAGACCCAGTTCTTCCACGGACGGATAGACTCGGGAATGGTATATTCACTCAGCTCCCGCCGGATAAAAAGAATGATCCAGAAAAACAGAAAGGCATTGATCACAAGATCCCCCAGCGAGCTCAGCACAATGCTGCTGCTGTAAATGGTCGGGTCAAATAGCTCGAACTGTCGCAGATTCAGCATACCCGGCGAACCATACACCGCCATCCTTAACAAAAAGATGATCGTGATCAGGAAACCGACCCCCCAGAAAGCGCCCCATCTTTCCCGGATCGTATGCGCGATATTGTGGATGATGATCAGGATCAGCAGCAAACCAAGCAGGATGGTCAGCGGGATCTGCCAGTTATGCGCAGACGCGTGATAATTGGGCTTCTTGTGGAGATAAAATAAGGTGCTCCCCTCTGAATTGACCACCGGGAATTCCGTGGCGTTAGACACTATCTCCACCCGCACCTCAGCCGAAGAATTGTCGACAAATTCAGGGATCAGATTGGTAGTGGCGATATAATACTGCCAGCGGATAGGGATAAGAGCCATAGCCACCAACGGTCTCCCATCCTCACCCGTCACGGTCCTGCGCCGGTACTCATACTGACCGTTACTCAAATTCACAAAGCTCGATCCGTCCGGACTATTCAATAAAGCCGGGGTGGGCAACGACCGCTGATCATTCCAGAACCTCAGAAAGCTCGGGCTGCCCGT